>JNKY01000013.1 GCA_000702245.1 Lachnospiraceae bacterium C6A11
TCTCGGGAGAGATACTCCGTTCGACTTGCATGTGTTAAGCACGCCGCCAGCGTTCATCCTGAGCCAGGATCGAACTCTCATAAAAAAGTTTGTTCGTCCTTAGTCCAGATTTAATCGCTTAGCTTTTTAAATCCTGTCCTAAAACTTACTGTGTTTGGATTTCGTTCAAATCCGAAAATGTCTTTAAAGAATTTTCGGGGTTGTCATGTTGTTAAGTTGTTAATGTGCATTATAAAAGCCGCTTCTGCTTATCTCTTAAGTCTCATGTTTTCGTGTCTGCATCAGCGACAGCTTTTATAGATTATCACCTGAATATGGATTTGTCAACAGGTTTTTTGAAAATTTTTCAAATAATTTTTTCAGGTCGGAAAAACCCTTGATTTTGCTTGATTTTACGTGGTTTTCCCGACCTGATGATTTTGTGATTTTTGACCTGATATGTCAAAATCCGAAAAAAATTTTAAAAAATTATTTTATTCTCTTTGCCAGAATATTTGTCGTGTCGAGAAGCTGAAGGATTGGATTCGCATCTACCATATCATTATAGCTTCCACTCATGATGACAGACGCTACCGTAAGGATCAGCCACGCTGCCGCAACGCCCATAGCAAGACCTGCCGCGCCGCCTCCTATCTTATCAGCTATATTTATGATAACGATACTTCTTACCGCTGCAGTTGCAAAGTAAATGATAACGAACAGAATTATCCTGCACAGGATGTACATCACGATAATAACGATAGTCTTAACTGCCGCCCTCGACATACATCTTGCCACATACTGGAAGAAATTGTCTGCGCCGACCTCGCTGTAGGTTTCTTTATTATTATTTGCAACTATGGCCTTATTAATAAAACCCGGCAGATCGATCTTGTCCAGAATATCCAGCTGACTTGCCTTATTATAGGTTTCGCTCATGATGTATTCGGCAATAAGCTTATCCCTCTGAACAGTAGTTTCCGCCTTATCCAGATATGGTACGCTCGAAAGATCTATACTGAGTGAGTCAACAAGCTTGTCAGCATTTTCCTCGATCCTCGTCTGGATCACATCGTACATTTTGTCATATATCTTATCATCTATCTTGGTATGCTCGATCACGTAGTCACTGATGACCGGCGACAGAATATACACCAGAAGGATGGATATAACTATAGAAACAAGGCTGAGTGCAGTACGGATAAGTCCCCTGTACGCGCCCAGAAATCCAAAGAACAGGATCACAACAAGTACGATAATGGTCAGTATATTCATAAAAAACCTCCTATACTACTTATCGTCATTAACCGTCAGTTTGATAGTGTCGGTATGATCATCAAAGGTTACGATATACTGGCGGGTTCCCGATGTTGCTATCATATTTTTGATCGGCTTATCAAAAGTATAGCGGAACCTGGTTCTGCCGCTCTTTGTAAGTATGAGGCACTCCTGGCCTCCTGTTACTATTATCTCGTCGTCCGACGCATTGATATTTTCATATTCAAATCCAATATCATGAGTAAACTCCAGCTCGCCGGCGAGGTTGTAAACCTTCATAACATAGCCCTCACCGCTCTCAGCCTTCTGAACTGTGCCCAGAAAACTGCTGCTGTAGAAAATACTCTTAATCTCACCTTCAAGATTGATGATTGCCTTGAGAGAAGGCTTCTCCTTCATCTTGTATATGTAGATATGCTGGTCTGAAAACGCCGCAATCGTGTTATTTGTCACGAATTCAACCTTCGGGATCAGCTCGTCCTTAAATTTGAAGCCGCCTACCATACGGTCTGCGTTCATGTTCTGTCCGACCTCGCCGAAGTTGTAAGCGGTCAGACTTATATTTGTGGTCAGCCCGTCAACGAGGAAATAGCTCGTGAAGAGCTTCTCGCCGTTGTCTGACACTGTAATATCAACCGGATAGCCGCTCTTATCCAGAGAGGTCTGTATCTCGTAAATGATAGAACCGTTGTTGCTGTACATATTAATATAGTTAGTTTTGTCGCTTTCAAGAACCACAACGTAAGCGCCATGCTCGGAAATATCGATGTCACAGATAGCATAAGGCATGGTATTTTCGCTGACCTGACCATCAGTATTAAATACAACCACCTTGTTTCCGCCCTTATCCGCAATAACAGCGTAGTTTCCGTTAGAAGCTGCAATCGGAGCCTTGATGTCGGTGCCGGCAGTCCATACTATATCTCCGTTGGAGTTGATATAGGAAGCGCCCTCCGGCGTGTATTTGAGCAGATTCGTGCCAAATTTTATATAAGAAGCATTTGTCTCGTAGGAGGTCTCCGAAGTCTTCACCACCGTATAGCCGTGATACTGACGGATACTGTTATAGTAGGTGATCCAGGCTGCAACGCCAAAAGCTATTACTACAATAGAAATAATGACTATCCTCTTGATGATGCTTTTTCTGCGTCTGGCAAGGTTGGCCCTGCCGGCCTCTTCACTGCCCCTTACATGGATGACTTTGCCCCTGTCGTTGTCCTTCTTTCTGCCCTTACGCTTCTCGGCAACATTGACCTCACGCGACTCACGCTCATTTTCCTCGCGTTCACGCAGCCTGTCACCGCGGAGAGTCTCTGTATTTCGAGAACTTCTTAGAATCTCTGTCCCACGTTTCAGGGTTTCCGTATCACGTGAGCTTCTCAGGTTTTCCGTATCACGTCTTTCTCCACTGTGGAGAGTCTCTGTTTCCGGTCTTCTATTTTTCTGGCTTACATTTTTCTTCTGTTTGCCACGTTTTTTCATCTTCGCACCTTCTTATTTGTCTTATCGGTGTTTCTCTTAATCTGGTCGCGGTATTTTCTGCCTTCCCTGATATGCTCAAGGAACCTGATCTTCGTGTTTACGTAGATCAGGAAATATATGACTATGAAAAGGACTATCCACACCGCGCTCAGCACTATGGAGAGCAGAACCTTCTTATCGTAGTTGAAGCCCAGAAATATTGTATTCCAGAGCAGGAGCAGCAAAACTGCCGGAACTACGAGCGCAATAAGTACCAGAAAGAAAAGCTTTTTCATCACCTCTCGCGGACCTCGCGGCATGAACATTATATAATAGAATTCACTGCTGCAGATGGTTGGTACGCCATTCTCTTTAAAATACTTTTTCAGTTCCTTCTCCATATCTTTTTCATTCATTATTTTAAAGCCTTATTTACAGCGCTTATAAGTGCATAAACCGATGCATCTATTATATCATCCTTTATGCCTGCACCCCAAACAATTTTTTCAATTCCATCAACCTTTATTCCCACATATGCGCAGGCCTTGCTGTTGGAACCGACAGAGAGTGCATGTTCCTCGTAATCAGCTATATCAAATGCAACATCAAAGTGCTTCATGATCGCATTTCTGACAGCGTCAAGTCTTCCGTTGCCCTGACCGTGGTAAACCTTGGTAGCTCCGTTATCGCCCTTGTTAGCCGCAAATATGGTAAGTTCGCACTTGATACCGTCGATCTGCTGGAAGTGACATTCGATAAATCTGATAGGATCCTCGATATTTACGTACTGAGAAATAAATACATCATAAACCTCTTCCGGCTTAAGCTCCTTGTGTGATCTGTCGGAAACGCCCTTAACTGCATAGCCGACATCCTCCTTCATCTTCTTAGGGATATCGTAGCCGTATTTTGTCTCAAGGATGAAGCCGATACCGCCCTTACCGGACTGGCTGTTGATACGGATAACATCGCCGTCGTAGGTTCTTCCGATATCCTCCGGATTAAGCGGAAGATAAGGAACCGTCCACATCTGATCTGGGTCGTTCTCTCTATACTTCATGCCCTTCGCGATAGCATCCTGGTGTGAGCCCGAAAATGCAGCAAATACAAGCTTGCCGCAGTATGGCTCTCTCGGATAGATCTCCATACCTGTAAGTCTCTCATAAACCCCCTGGATACGAGGCATATCAGTAAAGTCAAGACATGGATCAACGCCATGTGTAAACATGTTCATTGCAAGAGTGATAACGTCAACATTACCTGTTCTCTCACCGTTACCAAAGAGGGTTCCCTCGATACGGTCTGCACCTGCAAGAAGTCCAAGCTCGGCATCTGCAACTCCACAGCCTCTGTCGTTGTGAGGGTGAAGTGAAAGGATAACATTCTCTCTATGAACCATATTTGTGCTCATGTATTCGATCTGGCTCGCATATACATGAGGAAGTGACATCTCAACTGTTGCAGGAAGGTTGATGATAACCTTTCTGTCAGGAGTAGGCTGCCATACATTGATAACAGCATTGCAGACCTCAAGAGCATATTCAGGTTCTGTTCCTGTAAAGCTTTCCGGAGAATACTCGAATCTGTATGGAGCACCGTCCTCATCAGCAAGCTTCTTGAGAAGCTCAGCACCGTCTATAGCGATCTTAAGGATCTCCTCCTTGCTCATCTTAAACACCTGTGTACGCTGAGCGTAAGAGGTAGAGTTGTAGAGATGAACGATGACATTCTTCGGGTTTGCTCCTCTAACTGCATCAAAGGTCTTCTTTATGATATGCTCTCTTGCCTGAGTAAGCACCTGAATAGTTACATCGTCAGGGATAAGGTCATCCTCGATAAGTCTTCTGCAGAAGTCATACTCTGTATCACTTGCTGCAGGGAAACCGATCTCGATCTCCTTAAATCCTACTCTGATAAGCTCCTTGTAGAACTCAAGCTTCTCTTCAAGATTCATCGGTGTGACAAGTGCCTGATTTCCATCGCGAAGATCAACGCTGCACCATATTGGCGCCTTGTCGATATATTCCTTATTTACCCAGTTTGTTGACTGAACCGGCGGCATGTAATAGCCTCTTTTGTAGTGGTTGTAATTCTTCATCTCTTTTTCCTCCTTAAAAATACTATATAAACTGCTTTGATTTTCCATCCATGATGGTTAAGACGTAAAGAAAAGCGCCCCTAGATAATCTAGAGACGCTGTTAAACGCGGTACCACTCTAATTCGTATAAGTCTGAGACTATCGCCTCTTAATCATACGCACTCAATACGGATACGGATGTAAATCTTATATCCTCCTTCTTTAACGGTAAGGCTCCGTCCTGGACTACCTGCATCACTGCCCTTCATCCGGCTGCTCCAAGGCGAGTTCAGAATCCCTTGTCCACTGCCTCGCACCAACCGGCAGCTCTCTGAAGAACCTCATGATCCTTACTATTCCTCTTCATCGCATTTAGCTTTATGATGAGAATCTAACACAAGTGTTAGGATATGTCAACCTATTTATTGACCGTCGGCCGTCTGAACCTTGCCGTCTATAACATTCCACCAACGGGTTTCACCATCAATGGTTCCCTTGATGGAAGCCCGTACGCGGAAATTCACCTGACCACCTTCGCAATACCACCAGCCGTACTGATTCTTGGCAAAGCCTCTGTAGTTGAAATCGACCTTACCGCCTTTACACTTCCACCAGCCATTTTCGTTCTTGCCAAGTCCATTGAAGTTAAAATCAACTTTGCCGCCACTACATTTCCACCAGCCGTATTCGTTCTTGGCAATACCGTTATAATTGAAATCGACCTTACCGCCTTTACATTTCCACCAGCCGTTTTCATTCTTGGCAATACCGTTATAATTGAAATCGACTTTGCCGCCCTTCAGCTTCCACCAGCCATATTCATTCTTTTCGATGGAATTGCAGTTGAAGTCAACCTTGCCGTTTACTATACACCACCAGCCATTTTCATTCTTGGCAATACCGGTGTAGTTAAAATCAACCTTACCGTTTGTGATCTTCCACCAGCCATTACTGTTCTTCGCAACTGTATTTGTGAAGGTCACCTTACCGCCCTTAATATACCACCAGGCATTCTCACCCTTCACGGTACCCTTAATGACATCGCTTTTGTTGAAATTAACCTTACCGTTTTCGATATACCACCAGCCGTTTTCATTCTCAGCAAAACCGGTATAGGAGGTGTCAACCTTTCCATTCTTAACATACCACCAGGCGGTCTCCTCGTTCACCTTTCCGCGAACAACTGTTGTGGCAGACCTGTCTATCCTTCCATCGGATATGTACCAGCAGCCCTCGTCATTTTCTGCAAGACCCTTGTACCCGAAATCTACCATACCATGATTTACAAACCAATGATCGGTTTCCCCGTCAACAGTTCCTTCATAAAAACCAACAAAGGATTTGACCAACAAGCCGTCTTCGAACAGACACCATATCTTTTTGTTATAGAAATTTAATGCATAAAGACCTGTGATACTGTCATCAACTGCCGTATCATTGTTTTCATATTCTGCAAATACTGTAACATCCTCTTCCGGAAGAATTATATAAGCCTCCTCACTTTCAGCCATTGTTCCGGATGTAAAGCCAACAGTATTGTAGCTTTCATTCGTCTCCCCGAAAGCAAGGATATTCTCTATCTGATAGCTCATCGCTTTGTATCCGTTTACGCTCGGATGAACCGTATCGGTACTCATCAGATCATCATTCATCATTACATGCCACAGATCATGACTCGTGATCGCTCCGTATTTCTCCGCTGAAGCCGCATACTGTTCACAGGCCTTAAGTGTATTTATCCGCCACCCCACGTTTGTGGTCCAGTCTGCCGGAAGTATCCATATCCTTGCATTCGGATAGGTTGCTCGAATATAAGAAACGTATTCCTCTATTCCAGAATCAATCCCATCCACATAGTTTTTATCATTAAAGCTTCCAACTGTTACTACATCAGTTACACTTTTTTTATCTCTGACGCTGTCCTCAACATCCTTCAGAAGAGAAATAAAAAGCTTACCCTCATGTGCGAAGCCATATCCTCCAACATCATTTCTGTAATACATTTTCATGTCAGAGCTGTGCCTGAGCAGCAGATAATCAAGCCACGAAAATGCATTTCCACCATCTGTGTATCCATTCTGATAGCTGTCGCCGATAAAGATAAAAGTCCTGCCGTAGAATTGTGACGCTGTATCCGTCGGATCACTGTATATGATCTCTTCATTTTCGCTGCCGTCAGCCGGTGAAATATGCCAGCATTTGAACCTCATCCCCTTCGGTGCAGGATCAGCGGTTATCTTAATTGTATCGCCGGCATCGTAGGTATTCTCAGAAAGATTATCCTCAATCTTTCCGCCCTTGATAGTCACCTTGCATCTGCCGTCGTTATCCTCTTCAACATCGGCGGGCTCACTGCCATCATCTGCTCCAGCATCTGCAGGCTCCCCTTTGGTTCCAACCTCGCCTTTGACAGACTCATCACTATCATCACCGTCCACAGACTCCCCGCCCGCATCGACATCGGTATCGTTCAGCCTGTAAACTGCCGTATCATAATACGCGTTACCTGCCATCTTTTCTTCGTAGGCAGTTTGGACAATGTGTTCCCCTTTGCCGGCTCCCATACAAAAGCCCGGCAAAAAAGCTCCGACTGCAAGCCCTGCAGTAACCGTCATTTTCTTCAGAAATAAAGACCTATTAAACCTTCTAAACATCATCTGCTCCTTCCCGGACAGATCAGCCTCAGCAACGCCAAAACCTCTTACATTAAGACTGCTCGGAACCGGTAAAATATTTCTTTACATACACTAAAAAAATAGTATAACATATTTATGCATAATATTCTACAGAACCCATGACAAATACATCTATTTAACCAATCTGTGCCCCGGAACAGGGTAGCGTAAGATCATATAAAATACAGGAGGAGCACCATGCCACCTATCACAAATGACTGGTCCGAAAAGCTGAAGGACGAATATAAAAAAGATTACTACCGCAAACTCTTCGAATTTGTCGGTGCCGAATACAGCAGCCACACCGTTTATCCGCCGGGAGACGATATTTTCAACGCCTTCCACCTTACCCCTCTGTCGAAGGTTAAGGTTGTTATAATCGGACAGGATCCTTACCACGAAGAAGGGCAGGCTCATGGTCTTTCTTTCTCGGTAAAACCAGGCGTCGACATCCCGCCTTCACTTGTGAATATCTATAAAGAATTAAATACCGATCTTGGCTGCTACATACCAAATAACGGATATCTCGTAAAATGGGCTGAGCAGGGAGTCCTTCTCCTCAACGCCGTACTTACAGTCCGCGCCCACGCTGCTGCCTCTCACCAGAATAAAGGCTGGGAGAACTTCACTGACGCAGTAATAAGAATACTGAACGAGGTTGACAGACCGATAGTATTTCTTCTTTGGGGCGGTTTTGCCCGCGGAAAGAAAGCCATGCTGACCAACCCGAATCATCTTGTTCTGGAAGCGCCGCACCCGAGTCCGCTCTCAAGCTACAGAGGCTTCTTCGGATGCAGGCACTTCAGCAAAACAAATGAATTCCTGGAGTCACACGGCATCGAACCGATTGACTGGCAGATAGAGAATATATGATCATTCAGGCTGTCCGATTACTGTCGGGCAGTCTTTTTTTCATTTCGCCGTATATTTTCTTCATCTAGTTTCCAGATTTTTCATCTGTGCTTTATTTCTATTCTTAATTCTCATAAATGCAAGCATCGCCGCTGCTGAAACTATCAACATAACAACCATAAATAAAACAGGACTTTCATCACCGGTTTTAGGCTGAATATCATTAATTATAGGCTTATCCTCAACCTTCTTCTCAGTCTGAACTATCTCTGTTACAGCTTCCGAAGTTTTCTCTTCAGAAGTTTCGGCAAGTATAGGAAAGTCCTCTCTCGTATCGCCGTCCGTCAGCAGATTGATATTCAGGATTCCCAGCATCTCAAGGTAGTATAGATAAATATGATAATTATCTCCCTCCTTCAGATGCTCGATCACCTTCTCAGTTTCCTTCTCGGTCAGTCTTTCTATGATACGCTCGATTGTCGTTTCGGTATTATTTTCAATTATCTTCTCGTAATGTTCTTCAATCTTCTCGATTATCTTCTCCTTAGTGCCTCTCGGATAATAAATAGTCTGCCCCTCGTCATCAAGATCCTCATGTCTTGCAGCAACACCTCTTTCTTCTCCATTGCAGATAAGAAGTTCCTCGAACACGACTAACGAAACTCCTCTCTGAGAAGCGTCACTCACCGATTCATCCACACTATCACTATTCTGAGATTCATCCACGTTCTCTCCACTTACAGATTCATCCACACTGTTACTGTTATCAGATCCATCCACACCATCGCCACTTATAATTTCATCATCAGGCGTTACTTCCGAACTACCATCACCAATTCCAGTCACATCAACATCAAAAGAAAATTTCACCTCAATCTTTCCACTGCTCTTCTCAGGAATAAAAACTTCAGAATAAGCAATGACCTCTTCGCCGTATTTGTCCCTGTAAGGCTCGCCGGTAAGTCGGTTCATGAGCCGTCCCCTTACAACAAACTCCTGACCAACCATAATATTTGAATACGTGACAACATCCGTTATCTCGATCGTTTCGCGCCACTCACCGGTCTTGATACCGCTGTAATCATCCCTCGCATGCGTCGAAAGCTGCGGAAAATACACGATCTGCTCAGTATCACTGCTGTCATCATGTTTTCCGATCAACACATTCTCAGCAAAAAGCTCCTCGGAAATATATACAGTCTCTCCGGCAAGAAAACTGCTGTCAAAGTTAAATACGACCGCCGCCTCGCCGTTTCTCTCCTCCGGACTGAACTCAGCTTCCGCTGTAACAGGCTCGCCATCTTCCGTCACAACCGGCTGACCGTCCATATAGCGTAGGCATCCCTTCACCAGATAACTGTTTCCATGCTTCAGATTTTCATAAACAATAAAATCAACTATACTGCAGTCTTCTCCGGCGGTAACGACATTTGTCCTCTTTTCACTCGTTTCACCATATCCGGCAAGCCGCCCGGACGCAAGTGTCCTGACCTTCGGGAAGCTTATGGTCTGCTCAGCATCACTAACATCCTCATGAATGATAAGAAGATGTCCTTCTTCATCATAAAGCCTCTCAAATACTACCACCGACTTTCCTTCAAGCGTCTCAGCATCAAAACTGAAGGTTAGCGACGTACTGCCGTTCATCTCAGAATTGCTGAACACCTTCTCGCAGGTCACCTCACGCCCATTATCATCCTTAACGGCTGTACCGTCAGCAAATACAAGCCTTCCCGAAACCCTGTATATTCCGGTCGGCAGATTCTTATATTTAAACTCATCGATGATCTGGGCATTCTTCCCGGCAAACGCCTCCTGCAGCCCGTCCCCGGTTCTCGCCGTTGTGGACGCCTCAGGGATATGTATCGTCTGCCCTTCATCATTTATATTTTCATGACTTCCGATGGCCTCGCCGGTCATCTCAGTAAGATTCCCCTTGTAGATGTATTCAAAAAATACAACATCCTTCCCGGCCAATTTCAATAGATCGCAGTCCACAGCAATCTCAAGACTTCCGTTGCTGCCTGCCGCCGAAAAGCTCTTTCTCCCCGACGCTATTACCTTGCCACTCTCCTTAGTAACAAGCTTCGTAAATACAGTATATGTTTGTCCTCTGACTGCATCACTGTAATCCACAACATCGATAAGCCTTGCATTTTCTGAAGCAAGCGCCTCCTGAGTCAGCGTCGCAGAATCGTGCGCGCGGGTACTGACCGTGATCATCCGGTCGTTCGTAATCGTCCTGCTGATCACCTTCCCCTCATCACCGGCCTTCACCTCGACAGTAAAAGGCTCAATATCCGCACTATAATAGCCCTCCGGCACAATCTCTCTCACTTCGTAAATACCTGTCGGAAACGCCCCGACTGTATTATCTATCTCCGACGCTGCTTTACTTTCGGTGCCGAACACCCAGGTTCCGACTCTGGCCTTAACACTATTTGTCTCCTTTGTATGAAGCGCGTAGGTAGACGCGCTGCTCCAGTATCCGTTCTCGTCCGTCACAACCTCCACCGACTCACCACTGGCCATACTTTTGATCACGAAATGCACTCCCTGCATACCTCTCCCGGTAACGCGGTCGTTCTTCTGCAGCGAAATATCTCCCCTGAGCACCTGATTCTTAACTGTAAGCTCCGTACCCGGAGAAAGTAACTTCGACGCTGCAAGTATTCCCTCCGCCGTATACTGAACTATCAGCTTCCTGCCGGAGATATTTACAGCCTCGCCACTCTTACTTCTGAAATTATAGCTGCCGCCCTTCTCGGAATAGTCCCTCGGCGACTTCGTCTCTTCAATCACTATCGTTCCGAAAGGCAGAATCCTCCTGCCGCTGCCGTCAAGATAAAAGCTACTCCCCTCAGCCTCGCTGTTTGAAAAGCTTATCCTTCCGTTACTATCCGTCTTAAACTTCCAGCTTCTGTCAGGATTCACTCCCACAAGCTGATCGGCACTTTCATAATAAGGTCTCGCGGCAGTTCCCTTATAGAAACTGACCGTGAATTCCGATCCCGAAATATCTGCGCCGTCAATACGTGCACCTTCCCTGTCCGTTTTAAGTATAGAAAGATCCAGCAGGGCATAGTCCGGCTCCTCAACAGAGCTGACCGTTATCACCTCTTCCGACTCAGGACTGACGACAACACTGTAAACCCTGCTGTCCAGCTTATAGCCCGGTGACGCAGTCTTCTCCTTAACGCAGTAGGTTCCCGGCATCACAGTGATCTCGCCTGTATTTCCGTATGAATCAGTTGTAAGACTCGCAACAAGCTCACCATTCTCCGCGCCCTTACGCACCTCGTAGGCCGCCCCCGCAAGGCTGTAGTTTGGGGAGTTTTCTGTTATCTCCGAAAGACCCGTAGCTTTGGCCGTCTTCTTCAGCTTCAGCTTATGAGGCTTATCTTCAAGCTCATACGACACATAGCTCTGCACCAGGCCGCTCGGTCCGGTGTAGATGTATCTGTAAACATGGAAATCATACCTGCCGCAATCAGCAATATTTTCCTCCTTCAGTGCCTCGATTATCCAGCCCTTCAACATATCCTCGTCATACTCAAAGCTGTCCGGAAGCGTTGAATTTGAATCGGCCGCGCCATTGTATTTCCAATTCCAGTAACACATTGCAAGATGGCCGTAGTGAGAAGAAAAGATGGTATACTCCTCGTCACCCAGCCTGATCTTATGCGTCAACAGATAATACAGCAGATAGTAGCCCGTACGCTCAGCCTCGCTGCCCTGCTTATCCGCATAGATTTCAGTCCTTGTCATCGGAAGATAGCAGTAAAGTCCCTCCTCATCGTCGAAGGTCTCGTCGTCAAAGCCGTTATAATCATTATCGACGCAGATTGCCTCATTACCGTTATCCGCGGTATATCTGTAGAAATGATAATACGGCGGATCATAGGAATCTCCGGTTCCTTCATTCACTATATACGGTCCCTCCGCCGGCTTCTCCGTCAACGCAACCGTAAACCACGGATCACATTCGGCACCACCACCTGCGTAATCATTCTGACCGGTAGATTCTCCTGCACCACCATTCATCCCGGAATCGTCACCATATCCATGCTCCTCTGCAACTGCAGAATCCTCCGGAACATAGTCCGCCGGAAATACCTTGCCGCACTTTGACAGCCCGTCATAACCGACCTCCATGCATGAGGCAAGTATGCCCGAAAGCCTTGCAGCCGCCTCAGAAGTCGAACCGGACACAACGTTATAATCAACCGTAGCGCCGTAATTCGACTTGCTTAACCTTAAGCCGTTGTTGTCGCAGGCTCCCGCTATCACAGCACTTTCTATATTTCCGGGTATGTAATAGCCCGCGTTTCTACCATAATTTCCGGCCGCGCCGACAACAAGGATACCCATGGCGAAGGCCATATCGACCGCATCCCTTATCAGTTCGTTTTCAGCCGCAGCAAATGCAGAAACCGATAGGTTAATGATATCCACCTTACATTCTACCGCATAACGGATAGCTGCATAGATATCCGCAGCACTACCCTTTCCATCACTGCCAAGAGCCTTTATCGAAAGCACCTTTGCCTCAGGATATTCGTCCTTTATGAACTCATAGACTCTCGTACCATGGCCGTTATCGTCCGAGCCGTCACCGTCATCGATCACGCTGACTCTGCCAACCAGATCATCTGCATTGATGCCTGTATCGATGACCGCAACCGTTCCTGCAGGCACGGTTGTAGCCTCGTCCTCCACAAGCTGTCCCAGCCTGCCAAGACTACCATCTCCTTCTCCGCGGATCTCGAATCCCGTATTCTCAGCATAATTATCTACAACACCGGAATCAGAAACCGTAAACTCCACATTTATATCAACGAAGTCGGCACAGCTACTGAAGTAAGCATAAGCCGCTGCCGTCTCTTCCACCGTTTCAAAGCTAACAAGATAGATCCCGTTATAGCTTGAAACCACATTCATTCCATCAAAAACAGCCGGGTCGCTGCTTCCAACAAGAAGCTCCCTCCCGGAAAAATCAAATCCAGCATATTCACTTGTTTCGTCTTCTTTTGCGTATACTACCGGAATAGATATATGCGAACCGATCATTGCCGCCGTCAAAATGAGCGCAATGATCCTCTTGATCTTTATCATATCGAATCTCCTTCCATCACCTGCGGTCAGGAAAGAAATCATCAGAAAATACGCAGAAATACTATGCACCGCGCTGCGTGTAAATGCATTATATATCCATCCCCCTTAAAATTCAAGTCTAATTTTAGCCGCCATATCAAAAAAGATCCGCCCCTCCGGACGGATCATTCAAAACCATATTTTAAACTACGAAATATCCTCAAGCAGCTTCTTCAGCTCCTTAATCTCATCTCTAAGGTCGGCAGCCCTCTCAAACTCAAGCTCAACGGCAGCCTTGTTCATCTTCTTGGTGAGCTTCTCGATCTCCTTCTTCAGATCCTTCTTGCTCATCTTATCATAGGATTCGCTGTCCTTTCCTCTTCTCGAACCGGCATCTGCACCTATCTCCGTGGAAATAAGATCACGCACAGCCTTTTTTATGGTCTCAGGCGTGATTCCGTGATCTTCGTTGTATTTCTGCTGGATTGCGCGCCTTCTCTCAGTTTCGTCGATAGCATGCTTCATCGAGTCAGTCATGGCGTCGGCATACATGATAACGTGGCCGTCCACATTTCTCGCCGCACGGCCGATGGTCTGAATGAGCGAAGTTTCAGAACGCAGGAAGCCCTCCTTATCCGCATCGAGTATTGCCACCAGCGTGATCTCCGGAATATCAAGTCCCTCGCGTAGAAGATTGATTCCTACAAGCACGTCAAATACACCCATTCTAAGGTCTCTGACTATTTCCATTCTCTCCATGGTATCAATATCCGAATGCAGATATTTGACTCTGACATCCAGCTCTTTAAGGTAATCCGTCAGCTCCTCGGCCATCCTCTTGGTAAGTGTGGTCACGAGCACCTTATTCCCCTTCTCGGTCTCTATCTTGATCTCTTTATAGAGGTCGTCAACCTGCCCTTCAACAGGACGCACACTGATCTGTGGGTCCAGAAGACCTGTAGGCCTGATAACCTGCTCAGCCCTGCCGTCCTCATGCTCCGCCTCGTATTCGCCGGGCGTTGCAGAAACGAAGAGAGCCTTATCTATCCTCTCCTCAAACTCCTCGAAGTTAAGCGGTCTGTTGTCCATAGCGGAAGGCAGTCTGAAACCGTAATCGATCAGCACCTGCTTGCGTGATTTATTTCCGCCGAACATACCTCTGACCTGCGGAAGCGAGATGTGCGACTCGTCGACGATCAGAAGATAGTCGTCCCCGAAGAAGTCCATCAGCGTACTTGGCGCCTCGCCCTCCTTGCCACCCGCAAGTATCCTCGTGTAGTTCTCTATTCCCGAACAGAAGCCGGTCTCGCGGAGCATCTCGATATCAAACTCGGTCCTCTCCCTGATCCTCTGGGCCTCAAGCAGCTTGTCATTTGCTTTAAAATACGCCACTCTCTCGGTCAGTTCTTCCTCTATCTCCTTCAGAGCGCCTTCCATCTTGCCCGGCTCGATAACATAGTGGGAAGCAGGGAAGATGCATGAAAAATTAACATCTCTCTTGATCACTCCGGTAAGCGGATCAAACTCGGAAAGCCTGTCTATCTCGTCTCCGAAGAACTCGCAGCGAATAGCCGCCTCATTTGTATTTGACGGTATTATGTCAACCACATCGCCCTTAACTCTGAAGGTGCTTCGCCTGAAATCCATATCATTTCTGGAATACTGCATATCAACGAGACGTCCGATAAGCTCGTCCCTGTCGAGAGTCATGCCCGGACGCAGTGAAAGCATCATGGACTTGTAATCCTCAGGATTACCGATTCCATATATGCAGGAAACGGAAGCCACAACAATAACATCCTCTCTCTCGATAAGAGCGGCTGTCGCACTGTGTCTTAACTTATCTATCTCATCATTTATCGAAGAATCCTTGGCGATGTATGTGTCTGTCGATGGAACATACGCCTCAGGCTGATAATAATCATAATATGAAACAAAATATTCAACCGCATTTTCCGGGAAGAAGTTCTTCATCTCGCCGTAGAGCTGGGCCGCCAGCGTCTTGTTGTGGGAAATGATCAGCGTCTTCTTGCCGAGAGCCTTGATGACATTTGCCATTGTGAAGGTCTTGCCCGAACCGGTAACACCAAGAAGGGTCTGCTCCTTCTTGCCGCTATTAAAACCGTCGACAAGCGCCTTGATTGCTTCCGGCTGATCACCGGTCGGTTCAAATTCCGATACTAACTTGAATTCTGCCATCTACTCCTCCATTCCTGCTGTTCATCTGCCAACACCGACAGCTCTCTGTCCCGCCGGCTCTTCCTACTGTAATTCTCCGTAAGACTGCTTCGGCAGCAGACTGCTCTGCTGCCGATAATCGTTCATTATTCTACTCTGACTTTTTGTAAATATATATCGCCGCCGACATCCTCGGAATGATAACAGTCAGTGTATTATTCTGCACCATGTATTTGTTATCCTCGAGATCGTAGCCGCCCTCATGCGTCAGCAGCACTCTTGTCATAACTCTGTTATTCGGAACGCCCATCTGCCTTACGTGAAGGTTGAGTCGCTTATCCTCGTAATCACAGTTAAGGATCACAGCCGCTGCCTCATCATCGGTAAAACGGCCGAAGGCTATACATTTATTGCTGCCGTGCAGTCTGATGAGCGAGCCCTTCATCAGAGCCTCACTCTCCTTATGTATTGTGATAACATCCCTGTGGAAGGCTATAAGTGCCTTGTCCTCATGTCCCCAAGGATAGGTTCTTCTCGAATCCGGATCGGTCCAGCCGCAGACACCCGCCTCATCGCCGTAATAGATGGTCGGTGCACCCGGCCAGGTCATCTGAAATACAACCGCCTGACGGAATATGTCCTTATTCACATTTTCGTCCGCCGCAGCAGCTCCGAGAGTATGCGTTCTGCCGACACGCCTGTTGGTCCTTGTCAGGAACCTCGAATGATCATGGTTCGACAACTCATTCATCGCAACCTCAATCGAGTTCTGGTTGAAGAAGGCCATATAGTATTTCATGCTCTGCCAGAAGAAGTCCGGATTGCCCAGAAAGTCTCCCCTGAACTCGTCGCTGTGCTTCTCAACGCCCGTAAGGAACCAGGTAATAGGCTCCATAAAGGCACCGTAATTCATAATAGTATCCCACTGGTCACCCTCCAGCCACGGCTTCGGATTTCCATAGTGCTCCGCAAGAATGATTGCATTCGGATTTGCACTTCTGACCGCATTCCTGAAATCGCGCCAGAACCTGTGGTTATACTCCTCGGACGAACCGAGATCCGCGGCAACGTCAAGTCTCCAGCCATCGCAGTTATACGGTGGCGAAACCCATTTCTTGCCTATTTCCATTATATAATCATGGAGCTTTTCAGACTCCTCATAATTAAGCTTCGGAAGCGTATCATGACCCCACCAGCCGTCATAGCTGCCGTTATATGGCCATGCATTGTGATCGTGGAACTTAAAGAAGCTGCTGTACGGGCTATCCTTCGAAACATACGCGCCCTTCTCGTAGCCCTCGCGTCCCTCATATATCCTCTCGCGGTCTATCCATTTGTTGAAGGAACCGCAATGGTTAAATACACCATCAAGGATGACCTTGATACCTCTCTTATGAGCCTCCTCAACCAACTTGATGAACAGGCGGTTGGAAGCCCTGAGGTTCTCCTTGTTGGTAACCCTGTCTATATATCTACCGGCCTCTTGATTGCTGTCGGCACCATCCTCGCCTATCAGATTACCGTTATCCGAAACGATCTTTCCGAAATGCGGATCGATATAATCGTAGTCCTGAATATCGTATTTGTGATTTGAAGGCGATACGAAAAGCGGGTTGAAATATATCGCATCTATGCCCAGATCACGCAGATAATCAAGTTTATTCATAACACCCTGAAGGTCGCCGCCGTAGAAGTTTCCTACGTCCATCGCGTCAGGTATCTTGTTCCAGTCATCGACATGCTGAACCGGTCCTGTGATGTATTTGTATTCATTCGTAAGCACATCATTGGTCGGGTCACCGTTGCAGAAACGATCCACATAGATCTGGTAAAATACAGCACCCTTTGCCCACTCAGGCACATAGAAATCAGGGATAAGTGTGAAGCTGTACTGCTCCTCCGGCTCCCTGACGATACCAAGCTTATTGTAATAAATGGTTACATTTCCGGAGCCAATCTCATAATAATAGTAGCCCCTCTCGAAAAGAGGAGGAAGCGTTATCTCATAACGATCGAAGAGCTTGTCATGACCGGTCTTCACCATAGGAAGCCTCTGGCCGTTGTAGATGACATAGACATAATCCACGTTATCCCTCGCGGTCCTGAACCTGAGGGTTACGCAGTCTCCGCTCTTCGGCTCCGCCGGACTCCTGAAGCGCTCTGTGCCGTCACTAAAAAGAGCCCCGTAATTAATTATAGGCTTATAATTATAGATGTAATTGATAACACTCTGTGAACTACTGTACATGTTCCGAATATCTCCCACTAAGCTTTAGCCTATTATCCTTCAAACTCCCGCCATTTTCAAGGGTTAATTCACGCCTCGTAATCCATGCAGACTCTAAGCTTTGCGTTAGGTCTGACAATACCGTCAGCTACCGCAACATGAGCCGGATGAACGGCATAACCCTTAAGGGAAGCCTCGTCCTCGAAGCTTGAATCAAGCATAAGATCTGCATTTGATGATGCAAGTCCCTCTGTGATAACCTTGATATCTATAAGTCCCGGAATCTGACCTGCAAGTCCCTCAAGGCCCTTTTTAATCTCCAGCTTAACTGCCGATCTTCCTGCATCTGTAAGCTCGTCCTTTAACTGCCATAAAATAATATGCTTGACCATCCTGTCCTCCTTGTCCCGCATGAATACATCCTCATGCTGATCTTAGTCAAACAAGCTGCATCCCTTAAAAATACAGCCTGAATCATCCTCTTTAACAACATACCTACTATACCAAAATTCCGGCCAAAAATACAGCCGTTTTCTTATTTTGGCGTATTTTTCTGCGTATTTTATGTATTTTTTTGTTATGAATTTTTTAGCGTGTTGCGGTTTTGTTATGCCTTACATGCTAAACTCAGCTCATGAACACACGCCAGAGGGAAGCCATGTTCTGTTTTATAACAATTACATGCTATCCCCGTTGCAGTAGACAAGAACGAAAAGAAATATAAGCATTACTACAGGGAGGAAAATAATATGCCTGGAATCAAAAAGAACACCTGGGAATACCTGGATCTGAAAACCACAAAGATACCTGAAAATATACGTAATACCTCTGACCCGAAGGTGATCGAAGATTATCTTAAAACTGACGGGGGTGCTCTCTCCGACAAAGAGCGTGAGTATCTTAACCACCATATGCAGAGCCTTAACAAGATCAACACTAAGATTCAGGAGGTTAAGAACGAGGTTGCAAAAGGAACCTTTAAGAATTACAAGCCGGACGTAATGGCACTTGATGACCTTGAGCTTTATTCTCTTTCCGGATACTCCTTCAATCCAGTGTTCCAGACCGGTGATTTCGGCTGCTGGTCGTGCTTCTACAACTTTCTTCTTGAAAGCAGGTCTGTCAGAAATCTGACTCAGGAGGATATCCGCGCCTACAGACCGAAGAAGAACGGTCACGATCCATATAATATTGATTCCGACAGAGAGTTCAACGAAGACGTTCCTCTCAACGCAATAGATATGGCTGACCTTGCTATAAATCTCATACCGGATACTATGGTGAAAAGTATCGAGATCTATTCATATAATAAATATATGGGCAACGCACCGCAGACACCTGAGGCTAAGCTTGCCTACTCAGCCGCTGCCATCAAAGCTATCAAGGAGCAGATAATCACTTCTATAAGAGATCACCGCTCTCCTGTAGGTCTGATGATGAACGGACATTATGTTACGATCACCGGAATAGAGGGTGACACCATCTCCTACTATAATTCTATGCCAAACAGCGACCCTAACAGAAATGCCGAGTATGTTTATCAGGAGGATCTTTCCAGCTTCCTTGATAGCGCACTTAATGGTGAAAATGCCGATGCCCTTACTCTTACATGGCTTGAAGACATCAAGCTCTCCAAGGAAGGAAATACGATCTACGGTACCTCCCTTCCAAACCTGACAGTTGCCGAAGACGGAACACTTCAGGTAAATGCCAAGGAATCCCAGAATATGTTTTCTGATGACCGCCATCAGGACGGTCTGGTTATAGGAACAACCGGCGGTATTGATATAGCTGATGCTGATTCACAGCACCGCAGACATCTCACTGACGGTTTCTTTAAGGTTGATAAAGCATATCTGCCGAAGAAGCTTAACATGACCACCCTCAGACAGAAGGCCACCGGCAGATCGAATGAAGAGGAAGCTCTTCTTAAGGCGGACCGTAATAAGAAGCTTGCTGCCCAGAAGGCCATTCAGGACAGCATAGCACTTAATAACGCGAACGGAATTAATATCATTGAGGAAGAGGCCGCTCCTCAGATTCCGCGTTTTGTTATCCCTGTACAGTTTACCGGCAAGCCGAATTTCGGCGGTGGTTCCTTTGTTGATTTCAAGAATACTCTCAGCGGAATGGGCTGGGATAAGAATAAATTCGAAACACTTCTCGGAGCATTTTCGAACCTTTATGATGCTCTTCCGGTACCGGAGGGCTCTCCTCAGAAGCAGGCTATGGATATTCTCTATACCAACAGCTTCTTTGGCGACAAGGAATATCCGGGAACCGTCAGAGAATTAAAAGCTACACTTACCGAGTATTTAAATTCGATACAGAACGGCAATACTTTTTATAATGACTTCGGTAACCAGGTTAAACTTAATGGCATCAAAAAGAAGCGAAATCTTAAACCCGAAGTTACAGCTTCTGTGAAATACATCCAGAGCTACATCAAAGCTCTTTCTGCAATTGAAAAATACAACCCGAACCTTTCCGCCGGTGCTGTTGACATCGACAGCTTTATCGCTCCGGACGGCGCGGTACGTACAGAAGATATAAAGAATAACCTTACCATCAATGTGACGTTTGCCAAAAAGAAGGCTGCCGAAGAAAAGAAGGCTGCTTCAAACAAGGCACCTGTAAATAAGGTGAACGCACCTAAGCAGCCTGAGGTTAAAAAACCTGAGCCTGTGAAGGCTCCTAAACAGCCGGAGGTTAAACAGCCGGAATCTGTCAAGGCCCCGAAGGTCAGCGTCCCTGTTCAGCCTGCTCCGCAAAAACAGCCGGAGGTTCAGCAGCCGAAAGAAAAGGATCCGATCATAGAAGATAACAAAGGCGTATTTATGTGGGAGGACGAAAACGATGTTTTCGAGCCTGACATCAAGTACGAAGATGACGGAATCCGCATCTCTCCTAAGTGTAAGTATAAGCTCTACAATAACGGCGAGACCTTAGCTACGGCTCTTAAAAAGCTTACCGAACTTGATAAGGTCCCAAGCGAGGAAAAGGACAAGAATCTTGTATTTTCTCTTATTCTCATCAATGCTTACTGGAAACCTCAGCAGGATTATGACGCCATATATCTGACAGACGAAGATCTGAATTTCCTTGCTGAGAGATATGAAAATGATCCATCCTTTGCCAAGAATGTTGAAGCCATGGTTGAATATGGCTATGGCTTGGATTTCTGGGGTAACAGAGATCTTATGGTGGAATATATATACCACTCAAAGTATTACGAACCACGCCAGATAAGTGAGTTCGAAGAAAAAAGAGCTGCCACATATGACGAAGATGTACCGGGCGGAGCATCAGTTAAAGCAATAAATCGTGCTGAACAACAGATGGCAAGCAAGCTGAGAACTATTAAGAGCTCCAAGCAGCAAATGATCAAATCTGAGAAGAAAGAGGCTGCCAAGGATCAGACAACCATTGCAGCTGAATTCTCTCTTCTTCAGGAAGATCTCAGACGCGGAAAGCATGTGTATACGGATGTCAGCTACTCAAAGAGGCCAAAGGTTGATTACAGAAAGGCTGCAGACATCATCATAAGATCAGAAGCTAAGCGACCATTTCTGTATGAAGACAAAGATACCGCGTTTCAGTTTGGAGAAAGAAACAACCAGCTTGCCAAAAAATCAGAAGAACTTGCCAACGAACTTAACTTTATAATGTTCATCCAGGAAAACAAGGATGCTATTCCTGCCATGTCCGTTGAAGAGTTTAAGAGCGGATATACAGAGTTTAATAAAGCTGCTCTTCAGGCCGATGCCGCAACAGATAAGTTTGAAAATACCTTTGGCATGAATGATTATCTTGTTATCAGCAAAGCTGAGATCCAGCGCGGCTGCAAGACTTACATTCAGAACACCGCCAAGAGAAAACAGCCATTCGGCAGAGCACAGATCATGGATGCCGCCGATCTTATCATCGCCAAAACTCTTACGGCGAAGGCAGCTGATGCAGCTGTATTTAACAAGCTCAATATCGTTGGTAACGAGGATAACGTCCTTGACCAGAAGAAATTCAAGGAAACCGTAACTCAGATGAGAGCTGAGATCATCGCGAATCCGCTTTTCAAGAACATTCTTGCAAAACGTGTACCGGCTTCTGAATTCTACGAAGAATACAGGAAGGCTATAAACATAGACGTTAATAAGAAGAGAGCCGATGATCTTGTGAGAAGAAAGGCTATAAATAAGACACGTTCCGAGAAGGAACGCATAAATACATTTATGAGTGAGAACACTCATAAACTGACCGCTGAGCAGGCTAAGGAGATCAAGACTGCTTATGAGAATCTTCTTGAGTACAACAAGGGCAAGAGTCCGAGCGATCTGATGAAGAAGTTCATGAAGTCTCTTAAGGATGTTGTCACCGAGCTTGACGCTCCGGATAGCAAGAGAGAGGTACATATGGACAAGCTCAGCAGTTTGAACAGATATACTCTTAAGTATTATGACAAGCGTCAGGGAACCTTCTCTGATCCGCACACCGATGGTGGTAAGTCACGTCTTTCGGCAGCTGAGAGGCTTTCAAAGACTACCGATGCTATCATTAAGAATATGGCTGAGGTTCATCCAGAGCTTAAGCCGGGCTACGTAGCACCTGAAGGCGCACCTGCCCAGGCAAACAATGAAGCAAAGAACGCCAATGAATCCCGTAGAAACTCCAATGCCTCAATCGAGGAAAACGGAGTTAAGAGATACGAGCTTCCAAGGAAATAATGGTTGTCTTTAAAACAAAAAGAGGGGAAATGAAGATGAGGGCAGACCCGCGTGATATCACGCAGGCTGCCCTCGTTGATTTTTAGGCTGTCAATTCTACAACGTACCAGTGCAGTCGGATATTTATTTCATCGGTTTTGCACTGCTTCGGTGTGTTATGATCATTATAATTATCAGTTCTGTCCTCCGGCTTTGTAGTTGTAGATTGGTTTAATGATCTTATCGATTCGCACCGTCTCTCCGATAACCTCGGCTATCTCTTCTATCCTTCTGTATGCGAAAGGGCTTTCGTCAAGAGTATCCTTGTTGATGCATATTGAATATATGCCGTCCATCGCCTTCTTGAAATCCGAAACAGTATGATGCTCCGCAACCTCGGAACGCTTGTAAATCCTGCCTGCGCCGTGAGGTGCCGAGCAATTCCAATCTGTATTTCCGAGTCCTGTTCCGATGATTATTCCATCACGCATATTGATCGGAATGATAACCTTCTCATCTTCCTTCGCACTTATCGCGCCCTTTCTGAGGATAGGCTTGTCACCGGTCGTAAAATCCACATAGTTGTGAATACAGGTGAAGGAATCCTCCAACTTCCACTTCATGCCCTTAACTATGCTCTCGATTATCGCTTCTCTGTTGAGACGTGCGAACTCCTGCATGATCTTAATGTCATGAAGGTAGTCCTCCATCAGCTCACCGGAGAGGCAGGTCATCTCGTAAGATGCGAAGCCCTGCTTCTTCATCTGCATTTCCTTCTGGCCGGTTCTGAGATAGTATTCCGCAACCTCCATTCCCAGGTGTCTGCTGCCGGAATGAACCACCAGATAGATATCTCCGTCCTCATCCTTATCGACCTCAATAAAATGATTTCCTCCGCCGAGAGTTCCGATGCTGAGGCTGGCCTTTCTGGCATTTATCGCCTTTGCGCATCTAAGCTCCGAAAGGTCAATCTTCTCAGCGTATTTATGTTCCTTGTTGCGGATCCTCGGCCCCACCGGAACCTCATCACGGATCACGCTGTCAAGCTGCTGGAACTGTAAGCCCTTGGTCTTCACCCTCGCCATAGTCATGCCGCAGCCAATATCAACTCCAACCAGACTCGGCAGGATCGAATCACCCACAGTCATAGTGAGTCCTATCGTTCCAACCTTTCCGGGATGCACGTCAGGCATGACTCTTATGATACTACCCTCCGCACTCGGATGATTGCAGATCATCTGAAGCTGTTTTCTGGCGTATTCATCCAGAGCAAATTGCTCATTCTCTACCGTATAAACGATAGCGTTCGTGTATTTTCCATATATTGTTGTAACCATATTTATCCCTCATTTTCTAAGTAAATCAGGTGATGAAATCAGTCTATCGGTATATCGGTTCGATTAATACGCAACCAATATACTAACTCCACTTGTCGTGCCTGTCCTTATCCTTCTGCCTCTTCGCCCTCACCGACTCAGGCTTCTTCGTCACCTTCCTCGGCTGGTATTTCGGACAGTTCTTGCACTTCTTCATATCCACCTTTACGTATCCCTTCCTGCAGTCCGCATCCTTGCAGACATAGTATATGCAGGGCTGTGTTCTATCTTTCATATTCTTATACCTCAATCAAACTGCTCAGCTCAGGCAACGCACTCAGCTCACATAAAATAGAGTGAGAGAAGCACCTGTCAACTCTCACTCTATGCTTGTAGTTATTTATTCATCAACGCGATCATCTTCTCAAGATCGTATTCACGGATCACATCTGCACCTTCCGGTACAAGGGATGCGTCAACCGTCTTATCGGTGACGATCACTTCTGCTTCGGACATATCGCTGACCACTTCCGCTGCCATCATCTCGAAGAAAGAAGCAACGTTGATGATATCTGTCACGTGGAAATAATCCGTAAGGAAATCCATGCTTGTAGTGCCGGCAACGGCAGCATTACTTTCCCTGGCCATATTCAGCCAGATAAAATCATTGGTCTTCAGATCAACTCCGAAGAGGTATGCAAAAGTGCTGTCGCAGTCGATCGCAAATGATGACTTAACTGTCTTAGGCTCATAAACCTGACCGGAATCCTCCAGGTCACGAAGCATATAACCGGCCTTACAGAAGCACTTCTCGAAGGTCAGTCCCGAATATACATTATCGCAGAATATGAGATATCTCATAGCCGGATATTTCTCTCTGAATTTATCCATATCGAGGTCAAAATACTCAGATCCGCCGTTATAGCCGCTGGTCTCATCACCGGAATAAGTGATAGCCTCAGACTGGCTTCCCGCCATAGTTCTCCATGAGAACTCAGTACGTCTGCCGTTTTCCTCAATTCCAAATACAGAAAGGTCAATATCATTAACCTTCTCCCAATAGGTGAAGGCACGAAGCTTCTTTGTTTCGCCGATATTGATCTTAGAGCCTCTTGTGAGGACTCCAAAACCGCCCTGAGATGTATTTTCCTGAATCGGAAGGGCATAGTTCTTCATATTTTCATCGATATAAACCTTGCCAAGTCTGCCTTTAAGAACAACCTGCAGGTTCTCCTTAAGTCTGCTGCTGAGCATATTTGCCTGACCCTCGGTGATATATGACTTTCTCTTTCTCGTTTCGACATTTGTTTCAACGTGAACACGCATCTGATTGTACTTTGTGAACCTGAAGGTACGTCCGTCCCTGTTCTTCGAATAGTTAGCGTACTGGATCAGAAGCTGGATCAGAACGATCACATTCTTTGTGTCTATAGCGCTCAGGATGTAGTTCATATCCGCAACAGACTCGCATCTGCTGAGGATATAGTTGAGGTTTCTGAGCACAGCTGCAGAACCCTTTCCGCTCTTCAGAGCATCAACAGCCGCTCTGATATTCTTTGCAGCCATAGCTCTTTCAAACTCAGAAAATACAGATTCGTTTCTATCACCTCTCATGGCATCAACAAAGCTCTGGCTTTCCGGAGTCTTTGCCTGATAATGGATGTGATGGAGCAGACCGTTCCATGCCTTCTTCTTCTCGAAGCAGGTTCTGATATCGCATCTGCCCGACTCAAAGAATGAATCGATCAGTGCAATGATGAACTTTCTGTCCTGATTCTTCAGATTAAGCTTGTAAATATTTTTGTTATTATATTTTGCATAGTTCAGTTCATCCACAAATCTGATAATATCAGAAAGCGACAGATACTGAGCAAGACTAACATCGCGGATATCCATAAGAAGCTTAACCGCTGTATTTTTAGACGCAATATCACTTACAGTGTAGTTATATTCAGTAATAAATGACTTCACAAGCTCGTACTGCTCGTCGCTGAGTGGTCTTGTGCCTGTCAATAAATTATCGACCATCTCAGAGAGCTTACTAACTGCTTCGTTCTCTGTAACTACGCTGAAATCCTTGATCTCTGCCCCTTCCTTAAACGCAAGTCTCTCAAAATTCTTCTCGAAGAGAGAATGACCTGCTTCGGAAAAATCGCCAAAGCCGTATGTAATTGTGTAATGAACCATCTGATCAAAAAAGAGCTGATCAGGCGACAGTTCTCTGACACTCTGTGGGAAGCCTCTGTAGAAAGGTTCAGGAACATTCTCACCGAGCTGTACTGAAGCATATTCGATCATGCTGCTGTCTACAAGCTTTTCGCCGCTGACTATTCTGATGTTAAAAAGGTTTGCCAGCGCAAAGAGTGTTTCAAATTGATTTTCAGTTGTTTCAGCACTTCCTTCGCTAACAAGGATATGCTTTTCAAATAAATAATCCTTATAAATACTTTTCATTTTTTACCTGCCTTTCAAACTGATATTGCCGGATTAAAATGATATCCGCTCGAAGCATTTCTGCCCGAGACTCATATCCGCAAGGAAGTAAATCCGACTAGCTGTTTTTTTCATGTGATCATGCCGCTGTTTCCGGATTCGAACCGGTCTGCCATTAGTCCCGAAGTAAGCGGCATTAGCTATGGAAAGGTTTTATATGAGTTTAGCGTTATTGGCATGTTATTTACGGCGCTCTACCCCTGAGCTACAGCCCCACGTAATGGAGCTGGCGGGATTCGAACCCGCGACATCCGGCGTGATAGGCGAAGAAGTAAACATACCTAGCTGCCAAATCATGACTATATTATGTGCCACAATTATGCTTCGCAGATCATGACTATATTGTGCCACATTTCTGCTTCGCATAATTGTGCATGAGCTTCGCTCATGACGCGCTTCGCGTCGTGCATCCTGTGCTTCGCACAGGATCATGTTCTGCTTCGCAGATCATGACTATATTGTGCCACATTTCTGCTTCGCAGATCATGACTATATTATACCACATTTCTGGTTCGCATATCATGGTTTTATTATGCCGCTCCGTGAGCGACCGAGTCATTCTGAAACTTCAGAATATCCTCGATTGATACGCCAAATACGGCTGAAAGAACTACCAGGTTGTCGATGGTCGGCATAGCTGCACCCTGCTGCCACTTGTAAATGGCCTGAGGTGTGCCAAAACCAAAGATCATCTGCAGATCTTTTACTGTAAGGCCTGCGTTTCTACGCAGTACGGCTATATTTCTGCCGGTTCCTGCCATGTCAATTACCGGTATCATATTCATTCTGTCCTCCTGTTCTACCTCTGAGGAGGACAGAAGTCCTACTCAGAAGCTTTAAAGTTGTAAATTGGTTTAAGCACCTCTATAACATCAACCGACTCTCTGATAACATCTATGATGTCGCCGAGAGACTTGTATGCCATAGGAGCCTCATCCAATGTATTTTCGTTAATGGAAGTTGTGTAAATTCCATTCATCATTTCCTTATACTCATCCATTGAGAGAGTATTTTTCGCTACTGTACGCGACATAAGCCTTCCGGCTCCGTGTGGCGCCGAGAAGTTCCACTCCGGATTGCCTTTACCAACCGCAAGCACGCTTCCGTCGCGCATATTGATCGGGATGAGAACCTTCTCGCCTTTGTGGGCCGCAATCGATCCCTTACGAAGGATCATCTCATCGGTATCAATATAGTTATGTACCGTGTGGAACGCCTCGCCCGGTGTGATTCCGGTCATCTCGAGGATTGTTTCTGCCATCTTCTCTCTGTTTCTTCTCGCGAAGGTCTGGCATATTTCCACATCGTGAAGATAATCTTCAAAATACGTTCCATAGAGATAGCAGAGGTCATCAGGTATCAGACATTCTCTCTTCTCCCATTTAAGTTCCTTGAGAGCGTCCTGTATTTCCGCCCTGCGGCCTGCTGCCTTGTACTCAGCGATAAGGGCATCCCTTGCCGCGTAGTACTCATCCTTTCCGCTGTGAATCTCAACTGCAAGCTTCTGATAATACTCAGCCACCTGCTTGCCGAGGCTTCTGCTTCCTGAATGTATAACAAGATATTTTGTTCCATCAGCAGCCTCATCGATCTCGATGAAATGGTTTCCGCCACCAAGCGTACCAATACTTCTCTCGATATATCTTGTATCCTGTAATGCTCTGTAGCATTTCAGCTCTGTGAGGTCAAATCTCTCCTTGCGGCCCTCCCATACATGCATTCCCGAAGGGATGCTGTGGCAGGCGTCATCAAACTTCTCAAGGTCAATATCCGCCTTACCAATATTTACTGTGTACATTCCACAGCCGATATCTACACCGACTATATTCGGAACCGCTCTGTCAATAACGGTCATGGTTGTCCCGATGGTGCAGCCCTTTCCGGCGTGAACGTCAGGCATGATCCTGATCCTGCTGCCCTCCGTAAGATCATAATCACACATACGGCGGATCTGTTCGATAGCTGCATCCTCTACAACAGTCGCGTAGCATATAGCTGTATTTACTTTTCCTTTGATCTCGAACATATCGCACCTCTCTTTCGTGAATTTTCACACTACGTGTAGATCACAGCTGCGCCGTGCCATCCATCGTATTTCAAATGAAAAAGCCGCTCATCCTTTGCCCAGGATAAGCGGCCTAAATGATATCTTTATTTCTCGGAAAGTCAGCTAATGCTGGCATTATGAGACCGACATCTACTTATCCTATTCGGACATATGAAATCAAAACACTTACCTTCATATTCAGGAAGCGCTATGTTCAGCGAGATACTATTAAGTTTGTTATTTACTGTTGATCTCATAATTCTTTCCTTTCCCGGGACGAACCCGTATTTTTCTTAATTCCACTGGCTATAATAACACATCAGTTTAGATTTGTCATTATACCGGTAGTATAATTTTTTTAATTATTTATTAACATCAGATTTTTCTGATCTATGATCCGATCAGTCTTCATATTTATACTGCTTCAGCTTTCGTCCGAAAACAAGGCACATTATGACGCCCGCTGCACCAAGTATAAACATCATAAGCGCTGCGCCTGAGCCCTTTCCGCTGCCGAAGAGCGTTGTCCATACTCCGCTTCTGTTTTTCATGAAAGGCTCGCACACATTGTCCACCATGAAGCCGCCAAATAAGAGTCCGAGCGGTATCGTGAAGAACTGGAATGTATTTCTGCAGGCGTAAACCCTTCCCTGAAGCTTAGCAGGAATTGTATTTCTCATTATTACATTCTGGTTTGTACTCATGACCGGAACAAGCATCCAGCCGATGATCTGACCTAAGCACCAGAGTATCGGGCTTCTTGAAAAAGCCAGCAGGAAGTTTTCGCTTCCCAGTGAAAAGAACATGGTCAGATATATGACCCTGACTCTGTCCTTCGGCTTTGGCATAACCGTAGCGATCAAGCTTCCGATTACCATAGCCACGCCCGAGCAGGATGAAACCAGTCCCAGAACGTTATTTCCGCCTCGCGGACTCGGTATGATAAGTGCAGGAAGCACCGCATCAAATGCGGAAGCGATAAAATTCACCCCCGACATAAAAAGCATCACATAAAAAATCAGCGGGTTCTGCTTCAGATAAGCAAGGCCTTCTTTTGCAAGTTGAAATACGCCTGCCTCTTCCTCAGCATCCTTCTCGATTTTCGGAATCCTGATAAAGGCTGCAAGTGCCACAAAGGCAACTGCAAATGTGAAGAGGTCAACCATTATTGCCGCATCAAGCCCAGCAATTCCGTAAAGAGCTGCTGCGATGATCGGGTTGCCGATCGATACGAGTGACCTGGACAGTGACTGAAGCCCGCCGGTCTTCTGATAGTATTCTTTCGGGATGACCATCGTGTAGGCCACCTCCGACGCCGGCTGCTGAACTGTATTCATCAGGCCTGAGATCATATTTATCAGGTACAGATGCCATACACACAGGGCATCCGTCTTGTACAGGATAAATACAGTAACCGTGCTGAGTGCCGCCAGTGTATCACAGACAAGCATGGTCCTTTTCTTATCAAACTTGTCCGTTATCGCACCTGCGAAAATACTCATCACTACGTACGGCGCATACGTGCATATCGTAAGTCCCGCCGTGCTGAGCGCCGAACCGGTCTTCTCATAAAGCCAGAGTGTCAGCGCAAAGCTGGTAATCGCACTCCCGAGCTGTGACAAGCTCTGGGTGCTCCATAATATATAAAACAATCTTAAACTATTCTTTTTCTCTTTCATTTCTTTGCTCCTTAATCTTTTATATTTTCAAAAAGAGCAAAGCTTGAGGATATCATTTATCCTCCATACAGTCTCCTCAAGCTCTGCATGGAGCCTTTGCAATGGTAAGTCTCATATGATAATTTCTCCCATTAAGTATTCTTTTATTACATAATAAGACTATCTGATTATAACATTAAATAGTCCTATTGTCAGCCTTAACCTCAACCTTCTTATTCTTCTCAGCCTCAACTTTAGCCACATGTTCTACTATCTTATAAGGATTGAAGGCCTCCTTTACCTGGTCAAAGGTACCGAGGCGCTTTGCTTCCGCAACAAACTTTTCTCCTATATCCTGATAGGTCGCAGATTCATGTATGTTCAGAAATGCCCTGTTTTCTCTAAGGACCTGACCGGCCAATACCTCTAACAGATGATCATATACCCTTTCGCCTTTATCGATCTGACCGATCTCTGACCACAGATCTTCTTTGTCAGCCATCATGCAGAAGACATGTGTCGCTACAGCCCTCATCATTCCGACCTTACGTTCCTCACGTTTTTCCGGAAGCAGATCCGCTCCTGCAGGATGGATATAGAGATTATCTCCCGCATATTTAAAATAAGTCAATAATAAACCGTCTCTTACAGTCCACTTTTTAGCAAGTCTCTTCTGTAAAAGCTTCTCATGACTTAGCGCTTCCTTTGATTCCACCCATGAATTACGAGCCTGGAGACTCAGCTTCTGGGTATTAAACTTAGGGGTCATCATATCGCCTTCGCTTCCTATCAGAAGGAGCTGGTCGTATGGTCTTCCCATAGTTTTCGTCACATCATAAATATTTTTACTTCCTATTCTGCCCTCTACCGTTTCCATATCCATATATGGCTGCAGCTTTTCAATATTATCAAGCATATCATGCCATACATCCATCAATCCTTTAAGACAAACATTCAAAGCATTATTTTCAGACTTGCCCTTTATAGAAGCCCTGTAGATCATACCCAGTTTGTAGATATTTTCCACCTTTTCCTTTATGATATCAAAGCTGACCTTTGGAACATTATCATCGGCGTCCGTCATAAAGATTTTCTTGAAATCCTTCATCGCTGTAAAAAGCGCTGCCAGCTTAGGATCCGGTTCAGGTGGAACATCATTTCCTGTCGGATATACTATCCTATAGCTTTCCGGATCAAATGCAGTAAGTACGGATTTTCCTTCCTGACTTTTTCCTGCCATATCAAATGTGAATAAAAGCAGTTCCTTCTTCAGATCAGCATAAGGAATACTCTCTCCCTTCCTCTCAAGTCCGATCTTCGGCTTATGTATATATCCGGCTTTTCCGGACTCTATATCCTTAAATTCTCTCTTATAGATCGCCAGTTTATGCCTCAGTCTGTTAAGATGTATCTGCCTTTCGATCCTGTCACCCTTGGCCGGGAACGGTCTTTTATCCAGATAAGTATCTATATAGTTTTCCAGCTGTGTGATCCTGGTTTTGAAATCTTCAGGACTGAGCTTCGCCATGTCCTTCCTTCTTCCTTCAGGCGTATCGGCTGTCTTGCCATTTACTGCCGAAAGTTTGCGCATGGCCTTAAGTACATTCATCATCACCTTCGATGGTGAAGAATCACTTTTACCCTTACCATAGGTGCCGGAAATATCAAGCATCAGCTTTTCCATATCATCTGCCAGACTATGCAGCATGACAGTTTTTGCCTCAGCATTCTTAGGCAGCGCATCCTCAGGACGTTTCTTCCCCTTATCAGGACTCATGCTGGCCTTAACTACGTCCTGCAAAAATCTAGGCATTACGCAGGCATTATAGATCTGCATCGGCATATAATAATCATTGGTTTTCTTATTTTTAAGTACAGTTACGATATTATCCTTGATGCACCTGTTCTTGAAGGTCGCATAACTGATCTTCTTTCCTGTATTTCTGTCGATAAGAACAGCTCCTCCGGAATGACGTACCATCTGGGCCACAAGTGCAGCAGACGCATCGGCAAGCAGCCTCTTTTTGTCAGGATCGTTCTCGTATTTCCCTTCCTTCAGGCGTGTAAGAGCCTCTTCAGCCTTACGAAGCTCTTCCCTGATCTTCTGGCCCTCCGTCTTGGCCGGCACAGGGACCTTGAAGTAAGGATATGTATTATTCATAACAGCACGAACTATACTGAGCTTCTCCTTGTCATTGCTGTTAACCTTCTTCTTTCCCGGCTCACCCTTAGGATTCTCGGTCTTGGCACTCAGCTTATAGGTCTCGTAGGCCTTCGCATCCTTCTTCAGCTGATTTACAATCTTAACATAACGCTTGTAAGCAGCTTCCTCATCAAATATTCTCTTGGCCTTGCGGTTATTAACGATATTATCCGTTATTTCCAGCAGCATGCCAAGGGTATGATAAAAATGCACATACTCCGGAGAGTCCGTTGCTCCTCTTGCAGCACCTGCACGCCTATAGAAATGATCCATAAACAGCGCAGTATCTCCGTTTATAGGAACCTTTTTGCTTCTGCCGGTCGGCGCCTTTTTAACATTTATCTCATTCTCATTAATCTCATTTATTTCTTCTTTCTCTTTCATGTCTGCCTCTTCCTACAAATAAAACAATGCTACTTTCCCTTTACAGGCTTCTTCTTTTCCTGCTTCTTTTCCTGTTCCATCTCCTGCTTTATCTCTGCAGGCTGATTACGCAGAAGCTCGTGATCTACACTGTGAAGGCTTTCTTACTCATATTATGGACGAATTTATCCATCTGGGTACGATTCTCGCAGAACTTCTTAAATACCTTATTCTTAGCAAGCTTTTCATTCATATAATATAAGCTTTCGCACAGCCTGTCAGGCGACTTATCACGCGCTATCGCCGCATTCATAAGCGCCTCTCTCGCCAAAAGCCATTTTGAATTCATCAGACCTCATAAGCGACCTGAGATATGCTGCCACCTCCGGCATTTCCGAACGATAGGTCTTATCCTTCTTTATTATTTTATCGTAAAAATGTATTTGAATTTCTCGGCATAACTTTATCCTCCGCAACCCTCGCGCCACACGGCTTCTATGCTATCATATTCATCTTTTCTAAATATAGCTCAATATAGGCAACAAAAGCGCAACAAAGCAAAATAACAAGCCATGCAGGATTCTGCGTAGCAGAAGACTGGTACAAACCAATAAAGAGCCGTCGATGCTTTTACGCATCAACAGCTCTCTTATTCTGCAGCAATGAATATTTCCCGCCTTGAATATTTTATATCACCGCCGGTATAACCTTCTTCTCTATAAATTCAACCCTGTCAAATATCCTTGGCTTGAATGTACCGGTCACTCCAACAGCAATATCCATCTCTTTATTTACGTAGATGATATTCCCGCTGTCACCTATCGCTGCATAGACCTCTCTATCCGTGTATGGTTTATACCACAGATATCCGTACTCCATAAAGCCAAATCTCTCGCCCAGCTTCTGATACGGTGTGATCATCTGCTTTATCCACCCTGCTGAAACTATCTGCTTTCCGTTGTATTTTCCATCGTTGAGGACCATAGCACCGATCTTTGCAAGGTCTCTCGCAGAAGCACAAAGTCCCCAGCCGGCAGTAACCGCATCCTGCGGATCCGAATACCACTCATTCTTTCTCGGTCCCTTATTCATAAAGAAATCAAACTGGTCCTCTTTACTGCTGTCGCCATGAATAGTATGCTCCGGAATCCCCAAAGGAATGAAAAGCTTTCTGTTCGCAATATCAATACATTTCTCACCGGTCGCTCTCTCAATTATTCCCGCAAGTATCTGGATTCCAAGAGTTGCATATCTGAATTCTCCTGTTATTCCGCTGCGGCCTCCCAGATGATCCAACATAGCTTTGGTCCAGTCCTCTGAAGTGCAGACCTTCTTCCAAGGCTCTGACTTTCCTTTGTAAGGTGCGGTCATGGTAAGCAGATGACGTATGGTAACATCGTATATCGTCTTTTCACCTCTTTTAACCTGATAGTCAGGGAAATAGGTCATAACCTTTTCATCGATGTTCCTGATTGCTCCCATATCAAAAGCAATCCCCGCCAGGATAGCCATGACACCTTTAGTCACTGAGTTGACATTGACAGCATCCTCCTGCTTAAAGCCTCGCCAGCTGTCCTCATATACTGTATCCTCGCCTTTCACAACTACAATCTGGCATATGTTGCTCTCATTCCCCTTACTCTCGGAAATGAATCTGTGAAGTTGTTCTCTGTTCATAAATTTAGCCTCCTCTTAGGAAAGATTTGGACGTCCTAAGAAAAGGCTAAACGAATTAAAAATTATTTTCAAGTAAAATCTCAAAACATTTTTCCTGAATATCTGTTACGCTCAAGTTCTTCGAAATCATACTCACCAAGCTCTTCCAGACTCATAAGATTGCTGTGGCAGCCTTCATGGATCATCAGGTTGGAACTATCCCCAAAATGCACTACGATAACCGGCTTATGGGATGCAAAAGCATAACCGATCTCCCAGGACGTGCCGCTATCGCTATAATTGCCATAGTATAATGCAACAACATAATCGCAGGCATCTATGCCTCGTATATCATTTGTAAATGTTGCAAGACTCCATGCCGGATCACCAACATTCCCTTCACGCACCTCATGCTCTCTCGGACTGAAAACATAGAATCCCCTGTCTCTCAGAAGCTTCTCTGCTTTTGAAAGGTTCTCAATTTCCGTATCATTAAAAAATGGACTCGCCAGATATATTCTTTTCATTTTTCCCTCTCCTATCTTTTTTATAATATCGTAAGAAGGGCCCAAAGGCCCTTCTTGACTGATCAGTTTGATCTTTAATTGATGTATTGCTTATCTCACTTGCGATCTTTGCGTGACTTCAGCTCTTTTCTCATTTTTCTTTCATATGCCATAGTCAGGCACATTGCTCCGCAGGAAACCACGGCAAGCAGCGTCCAGATCTGCAGATTAGAGGTGTCTCCCGTGGCAGGTGAATTATCTGTATTATCTGTTTCCACTGAGGCTTCAGCCCCCTGATAGATGGCATACGTCGAAAAATGATTCAATGTCACTTTTGCCATAGTTGTTAAAGTTCCGTCCGGAAGAACATAGTCAGGTATGGTTTCTACCTTCAGCTGCTCTGTTGCATCAGTAGATTCAGAGATAAATACTGCATGGATATCGTCTTTCCCCCAGTCGTTTCCGAGCTGAATGTACCAATCAATCGATTGAGGAAGCGTAGTGTATTTCTCACCATTAGGTTTTATAACATCAATCAAGAATACCCATAACTTATCGTTTTCGGCGTATTCTCTCAGATCATCATCCAGTTTTTCTACATACTTATCCCATTCCTCCCTGTTATTTGTACTGTTAAGAAGCGTCACACTAAAAGTATCTCCATTTTTAAAAACCCCTTCGCCATTGTCGATTGCAGTCCACGTATCCCCTACTTTCATGATGATCATTTCATTTGTCGTGATTTCCGCAGTCGTCGCTCCGCTCGGTGTAACCTTTGCTATTGAAGTCTCGCCATAGCCGGATTTCTCCGCATTTTGAGCTTTTTCAGGAGAATAATCCGTAATATTGAGCTTCCCGCCCATCACAACCACTTCATAATTTGGATTATCCCCCAGCAAAACTTTGATATCATACTCGCCGATATTTTCCCCTTTCGAACGGGAGAGAGTATAAATCAGTTTGTCTTTCCCGACCAAGCCCCTGACTGTAGCGGTCAATTTCGGATCATCTTCACCCTGTTCCTTGGACTTGTCGTCTACTTTGACGATGACCTTTGCCTTAATAACCGTGAGAATTCCATTTTTTGTCGTCACATTATAGTTCTCTGACTTTCCCTTCATAAATTGGTAGCTGTATACTTCATTAGCGACTCTTGATTCACTCGGAAACTTGATCGACCCTTTTACTACAGCTTCGATCTTGTCGTCGTTGACAAGTCCTTCAACTATGTAATCCGCATCGCTGTGCTCTGTACCATCATAAATGAATCTTTTGCTTTTTGCCGTGATTATGACATCCTTCGGATTGATGGTGAAAGTTTTTTCAACTGTGCCTGAGTAATTACCCATACCGGTAATTGTGACTTTAGCCCCCGCTATGACTTTTCCATCCTTGTCACAGGTGACATCCATATTGTTTGAGTAGGATACCGTATAGTCCGTCTCCGGTGTCAGTACAGTCTCTCCATCGATAACGGTCACCTTTGGTGTTTGCTCTTCGCCATTGTAGGTCACAGGCGAAATCTCAACAACCATATCCTCCGTGAGATCTTTCATCTGATCAGGATCAGCTTCATCAGAATCAAGCTCGCCCCTTTGAAGCACCTTGCCATCTTCTGTGAAATAGTAACCGTTGTCATCCTTATCATATTTCAGCCCAAACCCTGCTGCAGTCGCATATTTCTCAACAATGGAAATATACTCTTCAGGTTTTTCTGTATCAATCTCAATATAGGAAATATTAGTGATCGCACAGCCGTATCCGATTTCAATACCAACATCATTCATTATGTAGAGATACATATCGCTGATATTCAGAGTTGATCCTCCGGCAAGGATAATATTACCTCCGTACCATCCCAATAAACCGTCACTTTCTATTCCTTCACATGTAACCGATGCTCCGGCAAGAGCAAACTGTCCTTCACCGGATATAGTCGAAGTTATCACAGCTGAGCAGTTTTCAAAGCTAAGATCACCATAGACAGAGATTGAACCAGCCTTAATTGCTCCTCCATCCTCGGAAGAGACTATGCTCACCGCAGCATTCTTCGCACCGGCTTCGTCGTATTCACCAACATTGATATAGTTTCCTGCAAGTGTTTTTCCGTTCAGATCAATGGTTATCGATTTGCCGGCAGTGATCTCGAGCACACTATCCTCCCCGCCGTTAATATCGCAGCTTAATTGGAAAAAGCCCTCCGATTCACCGACTCTTTTTACAAGGTCCTCCCAGGACTCAATGATCCACGGATTATCCTCCGAACCACCTTCCTCGCTCCCCGCTCCGACTGCCGGATCGTTATTCGGCTCTCTCAATTCTGCCGCTTCGGCCACTGAAACCATACCGGTCAGTACAAATACGAAAGCGGCCATCACCAACAATAGTTTCCTGATATTCTTCATAACAATCCCTCTTTTCATAACAAAACAATACCAGTCATGCCCTCTGGTATTTAAAAAAACAGTTGATATTTAAATCTTATCACATGAGCAGTCCGAAAACAATCAAGTAATAAACCATCAATGCAGAAAACACCATTTTAAAAAGAAAAAACGCAGGTAGCTCTCGCCACCTGCGTAAGGGAAGGGATATAGTTTAATGAAATTAAGCTATCTTTTTCTGTATTTCATCCTCTGTCTCTTCCAGATCAAGCTTCCAGATCTCCTTGTTGTACTGGTCGATTGTTCTGTCTGATGAGAAGAATCCGGCCTTAGCGATATTTACGAGCATCTTCTTAGCCCACGCCGTACGGTCCTCGTAATCGCTGTATGCCTTTTCTCTTGCAGTCTTGTAAGCCTCAAAATCAGGGAGGGTCATGAACCAGTCCTTGTTGATGAGCTCGCCGTAGAGTCTTCTGAGGTTCTCCTCACAGCCAACTGCAAGCATTGTGTCGCTTACGATGAAATCGATCGCACGCTTGATTGATGCATTTCCTTCATAATATGATCTTGCAGAGTAATCGCCTCTTGCGTAACGAGCGATTACATCATCTGAAGACTCACCGAAGGTGTAGATGTTATCTTCGCCAACAAGCTCACAGATCTCAACATTTGCGCCATCCATTGTACCAAGAGTAACAGCACCGTTAAGCATGAACTTCATGTTTCCGGTTCCGGAAGCCTCCTTGGAAGCAAGCGAAATCTGCTCCGAAATGTCGCAGGAAGGGATGAGTTTCTCAGCAAGTGTAACGTTATAGTTCTCAACCATAACTACGCTGAGGTACGGAGAAACTTCCGGATCAGCTGCGATGATCTGCTGCATACAGAGGATCAGATGAATGATATCTTTGGCGATAGTATATGCAGGCGCAGCCTTCGCACCGAAAAATACAGTTATAGGCATAGACGGCTTTAATCCCGCCTTTATTTCAAAATATTTGTCAATTACATAGAGCATATTGAGCTGCTGACGCTTGTACTCATGAAGTCTCTTAACCTGGATGTCGAAGATAGATGCAGGATTTACAACAAGTCCCTGTGTCTCCTTAAGGTACTGAGCAAGCATAGCCTTCTTCTCGTCCTTAACTGTGAGGATCTTTCCAAGAACGAGCTCATCATCCTTATATGCAAGAAGCTTCTCAAGCTCTGAAGCATCCTTCTTCCAGCCCTCACCGATAAGCTCTGTGATCAGCTCTGAAAGTTCAGGATTGCATGACATGAGCCAACGACGGAAGGTGATACCATTTGTCTTGTTGTTGAACTTCTCAGGATAGAGCTTGTAGAAGTTATTCAGCTCTTCATTCTTCAGTATTTCCGTATGAAGGAAGGCAACGCCGTTTACGCTGTAGCCGTAGTGGATGTCCATGTGAGCCATGTGAACAAGTCCGTCCTTAATGATGTATGTGCTCTCGTCCTTAACGGTCTTCTTGATACGGTTGTCAAGCTCGCGAATGATAGGCATAAGCTGTGGAACAGCCTTCTCAAGGAAGTGGATAGGCCACTTCTCAAGCGCCTCTGCAAGGATTGTATGGTTAGTATATGCGCAGACCTTCGAAACGATGTCGATAGCCTCGTCGAGAAGGATGCCCCTCTCCTGAAGCTGACGGATCAGTTCAGGGATTACCATTGAAGGATGTGTGTCATTGATCTGAACTGCAACATAATCAGCAAGGTCGTGAAGGTCACTTCCGCGCATAACTGCTTCGTCAAGGATAAGGTAAGCTGCATTTGCAACCATGAAATACTGCTGATAAACTCTGAGGATTCTTCCCTTATCATCTGAATCGTCCGGATAAAGGAAAAGTGTCAGGTTCTTCATGATGTCTTCCTTATCGAAATCAATTGTCTCACCAACGATGCTCTCATCTACGCTTTCGATGTCGAACAGGTGAAGCTTTGTTGTACGGTTCTCATAACCGAGAACGTCGATATCATAGAGGCGTGACTGAACGTCAAAGCCGCCAAAATGTACTCTGTAAGAGGTCTCAGTTCTGTTAAGCCAGCTGTTCTCTGTGATCCATGGGTTTGGAGTCTCTCTCTGAAGATTATTTTCAAATACCTGCTTGAACAGACCATAGTGATAGTTAAGTCCTACTCCGTCGCCATTGAGGCCGAGTGTTGCGATCGAGTCAAGGAAGCAGGCTGCAAGTCTTCCGAGACCGCCGTTTCCAAGTGATGGCTCAAGCTCGAGCTCCTCAAGCTTTGCAAGATCCTTGCCCTCGTCAGCGAGAACCTTCTTAACATCATCATATATTTTAAGGTTGATCAGATTGTTTGAAAGAAGCTTTCCGATAAGGAACTCTGCTGAGATGTAGTAGAGCTTCTTCTTTCCGTCATTTGATTCCTTAGCCTTCGCCTTTTCCTTTACAAGATTAAGGAGAGCGATGTAAAGCTCTTCATCTGTACTTTCCTTGATCGTCTTCTGAAGCTTTGCTTCAAGTGTTTCCTTAAGTGACATTTTTGTTTCCTCCCGATTTCTCTCTTTTGAATTACTATAATGTTTTATGTTTTTCGCGAGCGCTTCAGCGCCTCATTAGTTTCATTTTTCATCAGTCGGTACCTGCGCACCGCCTTAGTTTTGTTTCGGTCGATGCCGAAGCACCGCCTTACATGCATAATATAGCGCAGGGCACAAATTAAGTCTTGTTTTATCAAACCATTTTTTAACACAATCCTATCCTTATTTTACGAAACTTTTGGATTTTCCTTTGAAATATGCGATATCGAATGATATAATCCTCTTATATCCGTGCAGGATTATGCTATGCATAATCCTGGTACACATGGATAATATAGTTACATTTGTTTCACTATATTTTCAGGGAGAAACCGCATGAATATAACACAATACGAGAATTATCAGGAGAAAAAGACTCACGGTGAGATCAACTTTCCGTTTGTTACATATATTTGTACAATACCGCTCGATTTCAAGACCGTGCCTCTGCACTGGCACGAGGAGATGGAGATCATTTATATAAAGAAGGGCACCGGCTGCATCTCGGTGAATCTGAACGAGTTCAGCGTGGCGGAGGGTTCTGTCATCATCGTTCTGCCGGGCCAGCTGCATTCGATCTACACCTCCGACGACACCGAGCGTATGGAATACGAAAATATCATATTTAACCCAGGCATCCTTCTGTCCAAGCAGGCCGACACCTGCTCCAAGGACTATCTATTGCCGCTCTTCTCGGGGGACATCTCTGTTCCGGTGCATTTTCACTCGGGCGTCCCACATTATAATGAGATTGCGGAAATACTGGACAACTGCGACCGTGCCGGCGAGCAGAAGCCTTACGGCGAAGCCCTGTATCTGAAGGCCCAGCTCTTCATGCTGCTCTTCGTCTTAGAAAACAAATGCCAGCTCAGCGAGCCGGCAATCAAAAGCATGAAGTCTCTGGAGTCCATGAAGAACGTCATCAAATACGTCGAGCTCCACTACGCGGAGCATATAACAATTGAGGACGCAGCAGAGATAGCTTCCTGCTCACCTTCTTATTTTATGAAGTGCTTTAAGAAGACCTTCCACTCGTCCTTCATCGATTATCTAAAAAATTACCGCCTGACCATCGCAGCGAGAATGCTGACCCAGTCAGACGGCAGTGTTCTTGAGATATGTGAAAATGTAGGTTTCGACAACCTGTCTTACTTCATCCGAAGCTTCAAGGCAAAGTACGGCGTAACTCCGGGGAAATACGCGATCATCACCAAGTCAATGCAATGATTCACCTTCCCAGACTTCATGTGCCTCTTCAAGCGTTTTAATCATACAACTATTTCTTACCAATTCTTCATCCTCCGCTGATATGATTCTTTCGTAGGTCTTTTTAGCCAGCTTTTGAATACGCGATCTGTTAGTTTTACAGAATTTATACTCTTTCTCTAACAGAATCTTGTATTCCTGAGAAAATTCTTCAGATTTAAAATCAAGCGGTAGCAGACAATCTTTAGGTACAGGAATCATATAGTTAAACCTTAATGATCCAACAGATATTAGTTTATTATGATCCTTAACCTTTATAATCAGATTATCCCTTTGTGCCTTTGTATATGAAGAAACCGGTACATAATAACATCTACCTGATATTTCCAACACAGCGCCATATACAAATTTCCTTCTATTGCCATATGATACATTAGGAACCGTTGTAAATCCACGTTTCTGAACTTCTATATTTTTAAGATATTCAATATAATCACCATTTACATAATAGAATGATATCTTCAAGTTATCCCCCTTAACGCAAAACAAAGGATCTGATATCACCAGACCCTTTGTAATTGATTACACTCGTTCGCTCTTATGGAGGCGAAACTCCAATAACATCGTTCGCTCTTATGGAGGCGAAACTCCAATAACATCGCTCGCTCTTGTGGAGGCGAAACTCCAATAGATGTGTAATCTCATCTTTAAAGTCATAATATACAACATCATAAGTAATGTCAACAAAAACAAAAGCTATAAAAACATAAAATACATATTTGCTTCTTCAGTTTTCCTCATACTTGCAGAAGCCTCAACGTAATAACTAGGCATGCTTATTGTGAATATCTACACAATGTTTATTTTTAAACCATTCCCATATACTTATGAAGAAACATTTCAACCTGTGCTTTTTCCTTTGGGGGGTGTTTTTATTATCAGTTATACGCCGCTTTGGCAGACCATGAAGGACAAAAATATAACTCAATATAAGCTTTTAAAGTCCGGTATCGATAATAAAACCCTCGATAGCCTGAAGAAAGGCAAAAATATAACCTTAAATACTGTTGAGAAGCTTTGTTATATCCTGAACTGCACACCTAATGATATTGTTAGCTTTGATTATGATGAATAATAAAACGGACGATTTAGTCTAACTAACCGTCCGTTTTGTCATCATTGATTCTAACTATTCAAAAATATGAAGACTTATCTGATCATTTTTCTGTATATACAGATTAATACGACTGTATAGCTTTTCTTTCTGATATACATCCAGCTTTCCCCTTTCCCTTTCATTAAGAACAAGTGCCGAAAATATATCCATTATATCTGTTTTATTCTTTTGCAAATCTATGCTGGCCACCTCCTCTCCGCAATGCTATTACAAGAGAGCAGTTTCGGGTATTATATTATCAATTCATTGCGGATTTGTCCACAATACACAACCTGATATTGACTCATTTTTAATCTCCACCTTTCCTTTCTACAGATAAGACACATCATATAGGCAAACGGTTTTATCGTTATAAAATCCACGAAATGAAGCATGGCACATAAAAAAAGCCCCGCAGATTGCCTGCGAGGCAAAAACAACAATATATTCAAGCAATAGTTTTCCCATTATCATATAAGCCCGCCCAAAGCCAGCAGTATAAGCAGCATCAAGATGAAGAATGCCGCTGAGATGCCACCAACAACGGCAGCTATCTTGCCGAACTTCTTATCGATTTCTTTTTTCATCAACATTCTGCCGGAAATAAATAGCATCACGCAAAGTATCGGGCAGATTATCGTGGATATAACCGCAAGATTTGACGGGATATTATAGAAAATCTTATTTTTCGAATGGAACTCTGTGTATACGAAACTGCCGTCTTTTATGAGGCTGTAGCATTTTCCGAAAGCCACCGCCCAGCACACAATTGCGGTTACGGCGAATATCATTCCCGGAATTGATGCAAGCAGCATAGTATTTCCGATCTTTCGTCCCTCCGCCCGGGTTTTACGCCAGATCAGAACAGCAAAAACAAAGAATACCGGATACGCTATAAGCATATATCCGCTGTTCGTAAGTATACTATTTGTAAATGAAAACGCTCTGCTCATAATCCGCCTCTGACCTTTCTGACATTACGGTTCATCATATGTCTGCCATAAAACCTGAAGGCCAGCTTTCTGATCAGCCCGATTTCCTGTCCATGCTCCTTCAGCAGCTCATCCGGACTGTCATATACTCCGAAATCCTGATTGATCCCCTCGCTCTGGATGAAAGTATCATTTCGCTCAAAATCAATTACCGGATGTTTAAAATCCTTCAGAACCTTCGACGCAGGGATATTATCATCTGTAGAGCATACAAGCAGCTATCGGTCATTCGTTCACTTTCTCTTTTTGAATAAGATTACCTTCAGCTTACGATCTTCTCCACCTGCTCGCGCTTTTCGAACAGGACGCATCCCCCTGCATGGTCCTCGAGCAGATATCCGCCGTCTCTCAGTTCTCTGAACAGAGGAGAGTTGACCGCCTCTCTAAGTGACGTATCTTTAACGTTGATATCAGAATATGGCGAAAAAGGACAAGGCTCTGCTCCGCCGTGTGAATTGATGTGGAAGAAGCCACGGCCTGCCGCTATGCAGCCACCCGAGCTTTTTTCATCACCCGGAAATGATACAAAGACAATCTCCTCCCTTTCGCGCCTAAGCCGTTCAATCCCGCTGTGAAGGTATTCCCTCTCCTTATCTCCCGGCGCAAGGTTGGCCGTTTCCTCGGTCACCGGTACATATTCCACATAAATCACGAGCTTGCAGCCACGGTCCGCAAGCGAAGCAACAAACTCATCCGATGTCACTTCCTTTATATTCTCGGTTGTTACCGTAACCGACGCCCCAAATATCAGTCCGCGCGACCTGCACGCATCCATATTTGCGATCAGCTTATCATAAACTCCCTCGCCTCGGCGGTAATCAGTCGTATCCTTACCGCCTTCGATGCTCATTACCGGAATCAGATTGCGGCACCTGTCAAAAAGGTCAAAATACCGCTGATCCATATAGGTCCCATTTGTAAATATCGGAAATACAATATTTGTCATACGACCGGCAGCTTCTATCACACCTCTTCGGAGCATCGGCTCACCACCTGCCAGAAGGATGAAGCTCACGCCCAATTCATCGGCTTCCCTAAAGAGCCCGAGCCACTCCTCGTCACTAAGCTGCTCAATCGGACTTCCGTCCGTCGTAGCGTGACTGTTTCTTGAATAACAGCCGGCGCAGTGAAGGTTGCAGCTGCTGGTTATGCTGGCGATAAGAAATGGAGGAATATGCTCTCCGGCCTTCTCCATTGCCGCTCTCTTTCTTGATGCCTTCTTACTCGCCTTGGCAAACCTCATCATGAAAGCACTCTCTTTAGGATTCCTGAACGTGGCCTTCAGAGCATCTCCGACGATCCTCTCCACGCCATTTGTCATATATGTCTGAATGTCAAATTGTTCCTTCATTCCGTGTCTCCTATCTCCAAGGTCCGGACTAATCTCCAAGATCATTCCTATCCCTCAGATCTTTCCGACCTCCAAAGTCTACTCTATCTCCAAGGTCGTCCCTTCTCCAGCCAGCCGTTCTTCTCCCAATAAGCTTTTTCAGCTTCGCCCGAGCCAAGATTAGCCTTCTGAAGCATCCTCATCAACCCAAACATCGCTTTAGTTTTGAAGCCCGGCTTCACTCGCTTTTTCCTCAATACTTTATTTGCAAGTCTTGTGGTTGCTTTCTCGATCTTCGCTTTCTTCTTGTCCTTGACGCCGTTCCAGTTCTTAGCCTGGACGTTCACGCCGTAGGTCAGAGTGTACGGGACACCCCAGTAAAACATGGCGGTCTTTACGTCCTTAACCGCCTTCTTTGAACCGCTTCCCGCAGCAGTCGATACAACTACAGCCTTTTTACTGAACATGCATTTTCTCGGCTTGTGCGACATCCAGTAATTAAAGGTCAGATCGATAAAGCTCTTCATAGGCGCAGACGCCCTCATACAGTAGGTCGGCGTCGTAAATACAAGTACATCTGCCGCCTCAACCGCTGTCATTATCCTGCTCTTCTCCTCAAAATACGGGCATTTTGTATCATCCTCTACACATGTAAAACATCCTGCGCAAAAATGATTCAGGTCCCTCGGCAGGAAGAATTCTACTATATCCTCCGGCCTGCCGATCTTTTCTGCCAGCATCTTTCCAACGTTATAGGTGCTACCCTTATGATTCTGTCCATTTATCACAACTATCTTCATACGTTTACTCCTTTGCATAATCCGGCAAACCGGTGGATGTATTTTCTCCCTTGTACAATCTGCAGAACTGGCGGATATGCTTATCTAGCATCTGCAGCGCCTCTGCCTCTCTCTCCGGCTCCCTGTCGCACACCGTCATCAGCAGATATATCGGCGAAAAGAACTGCAACGCCATAGTATCCGCATCCTCACTTTTCATACATCCCTGCATGATGAGAAGGCTGAACAGTCCGCTCTGGTATTTTAAAGGCTCGTTAAAATACTGATCCGAAAGCATCTTTGCAAGCTCCTTGTCAGAAAACTGCTCCAAAGTGAGCATCTTTCTGAATTTACATTCATATTCGTCATGAATAAAGAAGGAAAATAGCCCTATACCTATCTTAACAAGCTCATCATCAGAAATATTCTTGTAAACTTCAGAATCAATCTGAAAATCAGCGCCGTTAACATTCAGATTGGCCGCTTCTTTATCATATCTATTTCGCATCTCCTGCAGAATAGCATCAAATATATCCTGCTTACTTTTGTAATGTTTATACAAGGACGGTGCCTTGATCCCAACGCCCTCTGCGATCTGTCCGACAAATACATTTCCATATCCTTTTTCTGAAAACAGCGTTAACGCCACATCCAGTATTTTTTTCTTAGTATCCATGCCCGCCTCCTATGGCTTATTCTTATAAGTTGTCGTCTGGCTAATTTGAATTAGCTTTATTATAGGCTAATTTGAATTAGCTGTCAAGTAGGAATTTAAAAGGACCCGTAATGTGAATTTTTAACTTCTACCAATTTAAAAGAGCCCGCTGCCTTCCGGCAACAGGCCCCTAACCACTTCTATTCCGGTCGATCTATCTTCTATAAACTGCAGTTTATCCATCTAAAACTCTCCTCGTTACCTACTACAAGCTCTGTATAATCGGTTCCAGCGTTCTAATCTGTCAATCAATTATTATGGGTAATTTACGGATTTGACTTACATATCTCTAGTCACAAATATAGAATTCAAGAATGACGAATTCATTTCCCTTTTGTAATAAGCGGCAAGTACTCCACAGATAACCATACGCAGCGTAAGAGCCGTCCGCCCACACATTATAGTATCCATCCGCGCTCTGCGCGATATTAACAAGTTTTGAGGTAATCTCATCCTCAAAATACCACTCCCGGCAAATCGCTTCCATATCTGCAGCCAACTCATCCACCTTTGTCAGCGTAATATTATCGTCCGCCCCTATAACCTTATTCTTAACAAGAATGCCTTTCAACGGTTTCTGATCTGACATATTCATCGGAACAGATTCACACCAAAGGCTGAAAGTGATCTGACTTTCCGCATAGCCTGCTCTATTTATTTCCTCTTCAATCGCCTTAAGCTCCGTAAACATCGACATTTCCTTTTACCTCTAAAACGTACAAACGGTCCCCTAAACGGTAAAAGAGCCTGCCGTTCTTGCGGCAAGCTCTTTTGGAGAAGGTATTTTGTTACTTATGGGGTGTAGCAAAAAACTATATAATGTATTGGGGGGTTACAAGTGTTATTATATTCAAAACGGTGCAAAAGTGTTCACAAAAAACAGTTTTTTTTACCCTCTTTTTTGTGCAACATGACGAAGAGGGTGTTTTATGTAAAGAAAAGTGCACAATTTCTTGTGCATATTGTTCACTTTATAGCTCTGTAATAGAAAATATGCACAAAAGTCCCCTCAAATAAAATTTTAAATCAGAACGAAATTGTGCAGACTTCATAAAGTCTTAATTTTTTCCATTCATCCAAAAATAGCATCGCCGGACATTACTTCCATAAAGTATTGTCCGGCGAAACATGAACATTTTATTCCGCAAACAGCGCTTCAAATTCACTGCCCGTTATCTTCTCCTTCTCAAGCAGGAGCTCTGAACACTTATGAAGCACGTTCATATTCTTCACTATAATGGCCTTAGCCGCCTTATAGCACTCATCGATGATTCTCTTCACCTCAGCATCGATATCGGCTGCAACAGCCTCTCCGTAGCTTCTGGCGTGTCCGAGGTCTCTTCCAAGGAATACCTCGTCATCTTCATTTGTTTCATAATTGATAGGTCCGACCTTCTCAGAGAAACCGTATTTGATGACCATCTCTCTGGCTGTCTGGGAAGCCTGCTTGATATCCTGCGACGCGCCGGTGGTAATATCATCAAATATCAGCTCCTCGGCTATTCTTCCGCCGAAATCAACCATGATAGTCTGAAGCATCTTCTTTCTTGTATTAAATACGTTATCATTTTCCGGAAGCGGCATGGTGTAGCCCGCAGCTCCGACACCGGTTGGGATGATCGAAACCGTATGCACCGGTCCAACCTCTGAAAGCTCATGGAAAAGTATCGCATGGCCTGTCTCATGATAAGCCGTGATCTTTCTTTCCTTCTCAGGAACAAGCCTTGAACGCTTCTCTGTACCGATACCAACCTTGATAAATGATTTATCAACATCACTCTTCGTGATGAACTGTCTGTTATCCTTAGCCGCCGCGATCGCAGACTCGTTCATAAGGTTCTCCAGATCCGCTCCAGCGAAGCCTGAGGTTGTCCTTGCGATCTCGTGAAGATCCACGTCATCGCCAAGCCTCTTATTTCTTGTATGAACCTTGAGGATCTCCTCACGCCCCTTAACGTCAGGTCTGTGAACAGTAACCTTACGGTCGAAACGTCCCGGACGAAGGATTGCAGGGTCAAGTATATCAACTCGGTTTGTTGCTGCAAGCACGATGATGCCCTGGTTCACGCCGAAACCATCCATCTCAACGAGGAGCTGGTTAAGTGTCTGCTCTCTCTCGTCGTGGCCGCCGCCGAGACCTGTACCTCTTCTTCTCGCAACAGCATCGATCTCATCAATAAATACCATACATGGTGCGTTCTTCTTCGCCTCATTGAAGAGGTCTCTTACACGGCTCGCACCGACACCGACAAACATCTCAACGAAATCAGAACCGGAAATAGAGAAGAACGGAACGTCCGCCTCGCCCGAAACTGCCTTCGCGAGAAGTGTCTTACCTGTTCCCGGAGGGCCTACGAGAAGTATACCCTTAGGGATGCGCGCGCCCATATCGTTGTATTTTGCAGGATGCTTCAGGAAATCAACGACCTCCGCAAGATCCTCCTTCTCCTCCACAAGTCCCGCAACATCCTTGAACTTGATGCCTGTGTGAACATCCTTCTTGGCACGGCTGTTGCCGAAGTTCATCAGCTTCTGGTTGCCACCGCCGGAAACGCTCTGTCCCATGATCACCATCAGGATGATCAGTGCCAGGATCACCGCAAATATATACGGTGCCAGCCTCTGGAAAAGCGTCGGCCTCTCAACATCATCAAGTTTTATTGTGATCGAATCCTCGTAGTCCTTGCAGACCTTCTGCGTGTCCTTGACATCCGACGTGTAGAAAACTATCTGCGAACCGTCGGTATACGTTACATATACCTTACCGGTCGGTATCTCGCTGTTCTGGGCGATCTCAACCTCGTCGATCATTCCCTTCTTCAGCTCCGCCTTCAGATTATCATTTGTATAGGCCGTGTAAATATCCGCCCCACTGTTGGAAATAACGTAGTAAAGCACTATTCCGATCAGCAGAAGGACGAAATATATGCCAAGTCCTCTGTATGCGCCTTTCTTCATTTATCGATGTACTCCTTTTTTCTGTATATATATACTCATATATACGCATAATTATACTTACTCAGTTGTAGCAAAATACACCTTCGCGAGCATATTTATGTGTAATCTATTTCATTATTCAATCACCGCAATATAAGGCAGATTGCGGTATTTCTGAGCATAATCAAGTCCGAAACCTACTATATATTTGTCAGGAATAACGAACCCGGACATCTCAACCTTACACTCAACAACCCTTCTGTCCGGCTTATCGAGCAGTGTGATGATCTTAAGGCTCTTCGGCTTTCTGTCCTCAAACAGCCTTCTAACATAAGAAAGTGTCCTTCCCGAATCAACGATATCCTCTACTATCACAACATCCCTGCCTTCAATTGACTCATCAAGATCCTTGTTGAGTCGTACTATTCCCGAAGAGCTCGTACCGTCTCCATAGCTTGAAACGGAGATAAAATCCATAGTCACCTCAGACTTCATGTTCTTTGCGAGCTCGCTCAGAAACATAACGCTTCCCTTAAGGATGCCTATGAGATGCACCGTCTTGCCTTCATATTGCTTATCAAGCTCTGCGGCCATCTCCTTTATGCGTACTTCAAGTTCTTCCTGGCTTATCATTACTTCGAATTTATTATTCATCTTTTTCCCTCCGGTTGTTCTTTATATTCTACGATCATAACCTTTTTCGTCGACTCCTTCACTTTGAAGGCCTCGCTTATCCTGCATCCGACAGCCCAGATGACCTCATTCTCGGAGGAAAGCACCGGAACCCTCTTTCTCTCCTCTCGGTCCATCTTCATATCCGTAAACAGCCTCGACAGCTTCTTGCTGCCGTCCGCAGTCACTCTGATATAGTCTCCCTGCTCAGGATACCTGAAACAAAGCTTACCACAAATCCTGTCATAATCAAACATTTTTATGAAATCTTCCCGCGGAATAGCTGTATTTTCTGTATATTCACAGATCCTTATGGAAAATACGCCCGCGCCGAAGCTGTAATCACCTTCACCGTCCACAAATACCCTAACAGCCTCCGTGCCGTCAGCTTTCTTCTCAAATACAAGCTCGCCGTAGCTTCTCCTGACGCATATGTCGTAAGGCATATCAAGCTGCTTACCGCTCTCGAGGCTTCTCAGCCCGTCGATCAGGCTTAAATGCTGCCTCGTGATGTCCTTACGCCTGCCCGCAAGCTTCTCCAGCGCCCGTAAATACACCTCATACCGCACCAGACGGAGCTTACCCTCAAGATCATCTATTTTTAGTCTTACACTACTGACAGCTGTATCAATACTACCATTTTCCGAAGTCCCCAAATATATATCACACTTCTTTTCAGCATTAGCATTATCATCCACTGTCACTGAGTTGCAGCTGTTTTTCGATCTATCAACCTTCTCACATCGAAGTTCCACCCTCACTGCCTCAGCTGCAATATATCCATACAGCTCACTCAGATCCTCAGCCGCCTCGATCATATGCTCCTTCGCGCCGGCATTCAGCTCAGCCATCCTCGGAAGTATTTCATGCCTGATGAGGTTTCTCGAATATTCGGTCTCGTTATTTGTCGAATCGGTCACATAGTCCTGCCCAAGCTCTGCAAGATAGGCCTCGATCTCACGCCTGCTCGTTCCAAGAAGCGGCCTTATGATACAGCCTCTTCTAGCCTGGATCCCCGCAAGGCCCCTTATACTGCTTCCTCTGGCCATATTAAATACAACCGTCTCCGCAAGATCGTCACTGTTATGAGCAACAGCTATCTTCGTGAACTGCCTGTCCTGCCTTACCTCTTCAAAGAGCTCATAACGCATAAGGCGGCCGGCTTCTTCCTCAGTCAGTCCTTTTTCCTTCGCGAGCGCAGGGATGTCCTTCCTGAAGGTCACAAGCTCGACACCAAGCCTCTCGCAGCTCTCTCTTACGAAGCTTTCGTCCCTGTCCGCTTCAGCGCCTCTTATCATATGATTAAGGTGTACAGCCACGAGCTTAAGATCAAACTCCTTCTTAAGGCTGTTAAGCATCAGAAGAAGGCTCATCGAATCAGCACCGCCGGAAAGTCCTACGACTATTCCGTCGCCCCTGGCGATAAGATCGTTCTCAATCATGTATTTTCTTGCCTTTTCTACAAATCTGCTGTATTCCATATGATCCGCTCTAATTATTATCTTTACTGCGTAGGTGTGACTTACGTCGCACGCCACCCCTCGCCTATCGGCTCATTATCTACGCAAAAAAGAGCAGTTAACCCAAGTTTGTTAACCGCTCTTAATCTTCACGTGGTTTTATCACTATCTCGTCCGGATAAACAAGTCCAAGTTTATCTTTTGCTTCATCCTCAATATATTTCCTGGTCTTCATGTACTTCTGCTGCTGCTCAAGATCTGTCTTCTTCTGCTTAACATTCGTAAGCTCGGTCTCAAGCTGCTTCTCTGTTATCGTCAGCTCCTGCGACTTAACATGAAGATCATAAGCTCTGATGGTCGTAACGGTTGTGACAACCAAAAGCGCCGCGATAACAAGCAGGAGTCCAAGCTTAGACTGCTTCTTACCCCTTCTCATATTGCGGTATTCCCTGTGCTGCGCCTGAATACTTCTGGTCTGCTGCTTATGTCTTATTCTATCTCTTTTTGCCTGTGAAATAACTCTCTGTCTGCTCATACGACCCCACAACCATAGTTTTTTAGAAATGAACACAAATCCATAATACCAACTTTACATAATATTTTCAATACCAATTTATGTATTTTAGCTTATATTTTTGCGATTTCTCGCCGGAAAAGTCATATTTCTACAGGTATTTGAACATTTCTGCGGCATTTTCCTTCTTTGTGGTGTCCATAATGGCTGTTACCTCAGCCTTAACTGACTTGTCGCCGAAGCCTATCTCTATCACATCGCCGACCTTAACGTCATAGGAAGCTCTTACCACCTTGCCGTTCACACTTACTCTTCCTGCATCGCAGGCCTCGTTCGCGATGGTTCTTCTCTTAATAAGGCGCGAAACCTTTAAATACTTGTCCAGTCTCATAATTATCCTTTCTGTCCGGGCACAACGCCCGACCTCTTATCTTCCGTCCGTCAGGCAGTATCTTCCTTTCGGCGGACGTGTATATAACAAAGGATGCAGCATTCGCATGCTGCATCCTTCATAAAGCGTGTTATCTATGATTAGTTGATAGCATCCTTTAATGCCTTACCAGCTTTGAACTTAGGAGCCTTAGAAGCCTTAATCTTCATAGACTTACCTGTTCTTGGGTTACGTCCCTGTCTAGCAGGTCTCTTAAGTACATCGAATGTACCGAAGCCAACTAACTGAACCTTCTCACCCTTCTTAAGCTCTGCAGCTACTACATCTGTGAAAGCCTTAAGTGCCTTCTCTGCATCTACCTTCTTAATTTCAGCCTTTTCAGCGATTGCTGCAACTAATTCTGTCTTGTTCATTTAAATATCCTCCTCAATATAAAATACTTGGAACCCCAAGTTGATAAATGAACCAACGTCCATATACATTTATAATGAAAAAAGGTCATTTTGTCAAGTAAAACTTTGATTTTTTGGCTAATTTCCGTCATTTTTCGGCCTTTTTCATGCCCGTATTTTACGAATAAAGGTCACGATCACGAATCCGGTTAAAAAGCCTGCTGAATCAAGCCAGACATCCTGTAACATGCCCGCTCTTCCCGGCGTAAACAGCTGAATTGTCTCATCTATCATGGCTGCCAGAAGTCCCATCAGAAGCACTCCGTGGTTATCAAGCTTTCGACTCGCATTCTTCAGGCACGTCATCTCTGTGCCGAGGATCATATATTCCGTGAAATGCATGCATTTTCTGAGAAGATGCCCGCTTGAGGCCTGTTCCTCGCCCTTCATGAAAGGAAACAGCTTGGAAAGCACGCCCTTCAGCCAGTCCGTCATATCCGATGACAGCTTCCCGGGTATCATTGAGTTGCCCCAGATAAATACCAGCGTTATTATGATCAGTATTATTATAAGCCTTTTATGATCGTTTTTACGTTTAGCAGCCACTTATCATACCTCTGTAATCAGCACAACCCTGACTCCTTAGTCATTCATCCGCTCCGGCTGTCAATTAGTCAAGCTTCATATCGCCATCCTTAACCCATCCGATCTTCTTAACACCGAAGTGGATAAGAAGTGAAAGGATTGCAGGAAGGACGAAGGAAATAAGTATAAGTCCTGTCCAGTCAAATGCAGTGATAGAGCTCTTAAGGCCTGCATTTACGTCATTTGACCATCCTGTATAAACACCGATCTGTCCAACAAGTCCGCAGGTACCCATTCCTGAAGAAATAGCGGCACCGTTCATCTTAAGATGGAAGATACACGTTGCGATAGGTCCTGTGATCGCAGAAGCGAGTGTAGGAGCTATCCAGATACGTGGATTCTTAACGATATTTGGCATCTGAAGCATAGAAGTTCCGATACCCTGTGAAACAAGTCCGCCCCACTTATTTTCCTTGAAGGAAATAACAGCGAAGCCGATCATCTGAGCTGAGCAGCCTGCAACAGCAGCGCCGCCTGCAAGTCCTGTAAGGCCGAGAGCCGCACAGATAGCTGCAGATGAGATAGGAAGTGTAAGAGCCATACCAACGATAACTGATACACAGATACCCATAAGAAGTGGCTGAAGGTCTGTAGCCCACATGATAAGGTCGCCTACTGCATTTGCGCCCTTACCGATCGGAGGAGCGATAAGCCATGAGAGAAATACGCCCACACCTATAGTTACAAGCGGAGTAACAAGGATATCTATCTTTGTCTCCTTAGAAACTGCCTTACCGATCTCAGCTGTGATTATAGCGATGAAAAGCACTGCTAAAGGTCCACCGGCTCCACCCAGAGTATTTGCGGCAAAACCGACTGTGATCATCGAGAACATAACAAGTGGCGGGCACTTAAGTGCATAAGCTATTGCAAGCGCCATTGCAGCACCGCTCATTGCCATTGCAAGTCCACCGACTGTGTAGTCCACGCCCGATATAGTCGCAACAGGCTTGGTCAGACAGTCAATCTCAAACTGGCTTCCGATAGTATTGATGATCGTTCCGATAAGGAGCGAGCAGAAAAGTCCCTGTGCCATAGCTCCAAGAGCGTCAATACCGTACCTTTTGAGGGAGAACTCAATGTTTTTCCTCTTTAGAAATGCTTTGATCTTTTCCATTTTTACATCTTACCTCTTTCATGTGATGTCCCGCAGCATCATATGGAGCTGCATATTATTATGTAATAAACATTCGGTAGTATATTGCATTTCATGCTGACATGCAAGTTTTTTCTTATTTTTGAAAAGATCAAAGATATATTTTACTGTAAAGAATGTCCTGTCACTCTGTAATTACTCTGTGAAGAGTGCAGTTGAGTAATATCTGTCACCGCTGTCAGGAAGAAGTGCAACGATAACCTTACCCTTATTCTCAGGTCTCTTGGCAAGCTCGATAGCGCCGTAGAGAGCTGCTCCGGAAGAAATACCAACTGAGATACCTTCCTTCTTGGCAAGAAGCTTAGCTGTCTCAAAAGCAGCCTGGTTAGGAGCCTTAAATACCTCATCAAATACACCTGTATTCAGAACGTCAGGAACGAAACCTGCGCCTATTCCCTGAATCTTGTGAGCACCGGCTCTGCCCTCTGAAAGAACCGGAGAATCCTCTGGCTCAAGAGCAACAACCTTGACATTCGGATTCTGCTCCTTAAGATACTCGCCTGTACCTGTTACAGTTCCGCCTGTACCAACGCCTGCGATGAAGATATCAACTTTTCCGTCTGTATCCTTCCAGATCTCAGGACCAGTTGTAGCCTTGTGAACTGCAGGGTTTGCAGGGTTAACGAACTGTCCAGGAATGAAGCTGTTAGGGATCTCCTTAGCAAGCTCCTCAGCCTTGGCGATGGCGCCCTTCATACCCTTAGGGCCCTCTGTAAGAACAAGCTCTGCACCGTAAGCCTTGAGGATGTTTCTTCTCTCAACGCTCATGGTCTCAGGCATTGTGAGGATTATACGATAGCCCTTGGCTGCTGCGATAGAAGCAAGACCGATACCTGTATTTCCTGATGTAGGCTCGATGATAACTGAGCCTTCCTTAAGAAGTCCCTTTGCCTCAGCGTCCTCGATCATCGCCTTCGCGATACGATCCTTAACGCTTCCTGCTGGGTTAAAATACTCAAGCTTAACAAGAACTGTAGCCTCAAGGCCAAGCTCCTTCTCAATATTTGTCACTTCAACGAGTGGTGTATTTCCTATAAGACCAAGTGTTCCTTTGTAAATGTTAGACATAATAATTACCTTCTTTCTTTTTTATTCCTTCTAAATATGATTTTATAATTACCAAGTATGTATGATCCGCCGCCGGCTGCGAATGAGCAGCCTCGGCTGTTTTTTATTTATTAGATAGCTGCGAAACCTGCTTCAAGGTCTGCAATGATATCATCTATATGCTCTGTTCCGATTGAGAGACGGATAGTATTCTGGTTGATACCCTGATCAGCAAGCTCTGCGTCTGAAAGCTGTGAATGGGTTGTTGAAGCCGGATGAATTACCAGGCTCTTAACATCAGCTACGTTTGCAAGGAGGGAGAAGATCTTCAGGCCATCGATGAATCTCCAGGCTTCTTCCTTTCCACCCTTAACATCGAATGTAAAGATTGAAGCTCCGCCATTTGGGAAATACTTCTCATAAAGCGCATGATCCGGATGATCCGGAAGTGAAGGATGGTTAACCTTCTCTACCTGTGGATGATTCTTAAGGAATTCAACGACCTTCTTTGTGTTTTCTGCATGTCTCTCAAGACGGAGAGAAAGTGTCTCAACGCCCTGAAGGAGCAGAAATGCATTGAATGGAGATATTGTAGCTCCTGTATCACGAAGGAGGATTGCACGGATATATGTAACAAATGCTGCAGGACCCACTACATCGTAGAATGAAACGCCGTGATAGCTTGGGTTTGGAGCTGCGATGTTAGGATATTTGCCGCTTGCCTTCCAGTCAAACTTACCTGCCTCAACGATGATACCGCCGAGTGTTGTACCATGACCGCCGATGAACTTTGTTGCTGAATGAACTACGATGTCTGCGCCGTGCTCGATCGGTCTGATGAGATATGGTGTACCAAAGGTATTGTCGATAACAAGTGGAAGTCCGTGCTTATGAGCAATATCAGCGATTGCATCGATATCAGGGATATCACTGTTTGGATTGCCAAGAGTCTCAAGGTAGATGGCTCTTGTATTTTCCTTGATAGCTCCCTCAACCTCTGCAAGGTTATGTGCGTCAACGAAGGTTGTCTCGATTCCGTACTGTGGAAGTGTGTGAGCCAGAAGGTTGTAGCTTCCGCCGTAGATAGTCTTCTGTGCTACGATGTGTCCGCCGTTTGCTGCAAGTGCTTCTATAGTATAAGTAATAGCTGCTGCTCCGGATGCAAGTGCAAGTGCTGCGCTTCCGCCTTCAAGAGCTGCTATTCTCTTCTCGAGAACGTCCTGTGTTGAGTTTGTAAGTCTTCCGTAGATATTTCCTGCATCAGCGAGTCCGAAACGATCTGCTGCATGCTTGCTGTTATGGAAAACGTAAGAAGTTGTCTGATAAATAGGAACTGCGCGGCTGTCTGTTGCCGGGTCTGCCTGCTCCTGTCCAACGTGTAACTGTAATGTTTCAAATCTTAAATCGCTCATATTTTTCACCTTTTTTATCCCTGTGGGATTCCTTTCTTTTTCAAATCTTTTATCAAAACTATTTATATGATCTCTGCCCGGCTTCTCTGCTCCGGTCCTGCTCGTCTTCAGCCGTAAGCATAAAAAATGGAGCCTTTCTCTTTTCAGCTCCCGGACAAATGGCATATGTTAAATATCAACTACTGACAACATCGATCAGTTTTAAAGCGCATGAGATCTTCTTTCGCGCCCGCCATATTTAATGTCCGGGAGTTATACATTCGATTGCAACACATACACATATATGCTTCGTAGGATAATCTGTTCTTCATGTATTTGTCCTCCCTTCGTTTATCATGGTGCCATGATAACATCATCAACCTACCATGTCAATAGGTTATGATTATAACAGTTATAGCTGTTATCAATAACTGGCTATAACCGAAACCTCTCTTCTATAGTTTTTGCTTATACCACCTCATTGGTATAGTGTCCGCCTCTAATATCATTTTAATAAGACCTTAATACTATATCCATTGATTAACCTATAAATCTACAGTATAATAGGCAATTGTAAACGCTGTGTCAGGCATCCATGCATTACCGGTCCTAACACTTAAAACAATCACACAAAGGAATATACATATCATGTCTGAATTAACAATAGAAAATCCTAAGAAGAAAAAGGCAAAGCGCGAGAAACCACAGGTCATTCCAATCTGGAAGATAGCACTTCTGCTCTTCTTCTTTATTATATCCATCATCCTGACCGCCCTTGTCATCTGGGCACTCTCAAGCTTTAAGAGAGTATTCATGGACGAAATACTCTGGCACCTGAAGACCTCACTGAAAGGAACGAACGCAGAGGTTATCCGCAGCGCAATACTTGTCGGCGCCGGCAGTGCCATAATCATACTGGTTCCATCGGTCATCCTCTTTATGAAGACAAGAAAGCGCGGCAAGACCGGAAGGGTCGTATATCGCACCTACCAGATAGCAACATCTCTTATACTTGTTACAGGCATTGTCCTTGCTTACTTTGGCTTCCATGTTAAAGAAATGATACAGAGCCACTTCGTATATACATCATTTATTAAAGATGAATACGTCGATCCGGGCACAGTTACCGTAACCTTCCCGGAACAGAAACGTAATCTTATCTATATTTATATGGAATCCATGGAAATGACCTTCATGGATAAAGAAAACGGTGGTGCTTTTAAAGAAAACTATATTCCGGAGCTCACAGCTCTCGGCAAAGAATATGAAGACTTCTCCGGAAACAGCGGTATCGCAAATGGCGGAACAGCCCTTCCTTGTACGGAATGGACCATGGGCGCCATTTTCGGAACTACCAGTGGACTTCCGCTTAAGACGCCTCTCGGTCACAATGGTATGATCGCCAAGAAAGACTTCTTCCCGGGAGTCATAACCCTTGGTGATATGCTCGAAGCCGAAGGCTATAAAAACGTACTTCTTATGGGTTCAAACGCTGAATTCGGCGGATGCGACCTGTATTATAAATCTCACGGCAATTTTGAGATCCATGATTATCCATATGCGAAGAAGGCCGGACTTATTCCGGAGGACTACCATGAATGGTGGGGCTTCGAGGACGATAAGCTTTTCGAGTTCGCAAGAGCCGAGCTTACAGAGCTTTCTGCAGGGGATCAGCCGTTCCAGCTTGTCATCCAGACCATGGATACTCACTGTGAAGACGGTTATGTCTGCTCAAAGTGCAAGGACACCTTCGGCAAGAACCAGTACGCAAACGTTCTGCACTGTTCTTCCGAAACAGTCGCAAGCTTTGTAGAATGGGTTCAGGAGCAGGATTTCTACGAAAATACAACCATCGTCATCACCGGTGACCACCCTACCATGGACACCGATTTCTGTGACAAGGTACCTAAGAAATATCATCAGAAGGTATTTACCTGCATCATCAATTCCGCTGCAACACCTGCGGATGCAAATGCCGTAAGAAAGTATTCTACCATCGATCTGTTCCCTACAGTAGTGGCTGCCCTGGGAGGCACTATCGAGGGCGACAAGCTCGGTCTTGGAACCAATCTCTACTCAGAGACGCAGACCTTGATAGAACAGTACGGCTATAAGAAGGTCAAGACCATGTTTAACAGAGGTTCCAAGCTGATGGAAAAGATGTTTGACGGCAAATACCACAGCCCTCAGACTAAGAACGATAAAACAGGAGAATAAATATGATATCAACGAGAGGAAGATATGCGATCAGAGTTATGATCGACCTGGCTGAGCATGAAACCGGCAGCTATATCCCGCTTAAGGATATCGCTGCAAGACAGGATATTTCCAAGAAATATCTGGAGATCATTATGAAGGATATGGTTGCTGCAGGCCTTGTGACAGGTGCCAGCGGCAAGGGTGGCGGCTACAAGCTCACCCGTCCGGTCACCGAATATACAGTCGGTGAAATAATAGAAGACATGGAAGGTTCCATGTCTCCTGTAGCTTGTCTTTCCAATAAGAATTATGATTGTGACAGGAAGGATTTCTGCAAGACCCTTCCTATGTGGGTTGAATACGACCAGATGATACACGACTTCTTCTATTCAAAGAAGCTTGCAGACCTTGTAAATCAGGAGCAGGAGCCGGATCACTCTCTCATATGAACCTCAACGCCCTGCGCCTGCTTTGCCTTTTTAATAGCGATCTTATCTTCGAACATTCTCTTATCAGCTACAACAAGAGCTTCATCAACCGAATCGATCAGTTTCTTTTCAGCATAGCCAAAAGCTACAGTATACGGCGTCTCTGCCAGCTTCTGACGTATCATACTGATACGCTTCATAGCCTCATCATTATCAGAATCAAAGAACAGTATGATGAACTCATCTCCGCCAACCCTGTAAACAACTCCCTTTTTACCGCAGTTTGATGCAATGATATCGGAAATGAGTTTAAGCGCCTTATCTCCGACCTCATGTCCCTGATGATCATTTATATATTTCAATTCATTCATATCAGCTGATACCACACCGGTTATCACTGATTTTTTTAATCTTATATCCCTATAATAGCTCTGTCTGTTAAGAAGCGAGGTCAGTGGATCTATTCTGGCCATATTGATGTATTTATAGATGAAGAACAAAAGTATGGCTGTCGCAAACAGCTCACTGTAATCCCTCTCATATTCAAAATGAATATAATAAACAACACCCATAACCGACCCAATGGTCAGGAACAGTACTATGAACTTATTCGTTTTTGAGTAATCCTTGGCCAGCACAAGGGTATTTATAACAAATACAACAAGGTAGAACGCAAATACGATATACGGCCAATCAGGCAGGAATCCGCCCTGATAATGATTGTTCTGGGAGTACCAGCATACCGTATGTGTCCAGTGTGATGAAAAATATATCGGAACACTGAATATCTCAGGCAAAAGGATCAAAGCAAGCTTGCTTCCGGAAATCTTTCTCGGGCTGAATATCATCATCTCGATGATCAGTATGATCGGATATATCGTATATAAGCTTGCCGTCAGCATCGGCCTGGCTATGCTCAGTCTTGTAAAGGTCTGGGTGTACTTTTCAATATAAAAAATGGCTGATTCGAGCGTCAGCAGGAGAATGATAAGAAGAGACAGTCTCCTGTCTCTGTCGGAAATGTGCACACTAATCTCGAGCATGATGAGAAGTCCCAGCAGCTCGTAGATCATCACATAATTATTCAAGAAATAATCGGCAATTCCCATACTTTTTACCCTCAAAATCAGTCAGCGTATACATTAAATATTCTATCATTTTTTCGAGTTTTTATCAATCTTATCAGGTATAGAAATAGCTTAGCGTGACATCAATACTACAGTCTCAACGTGTCCTTCTTTGGGTTGGAAACGGTGTTCAACCTCAAATGTATCCGCCTTTTCATTATTCGGCATAGATAACGGAACTTTAAACCGTATACTTTTCACCCAATAGTTTCTTCCGTTTATTACTTCCGGTTCCTCAAGAATATGTACTTCATCAATAAACGAATTAAGAAATGCTTTTACATTTTCTTCAGATAATCCTTCGAAATGCGCCCACATATCCGATATGAGATTTTTGAGATTTTCAACCGACTCCCTTCTAGCCCCATTACACTCTATGTTGGTCTTGACTTCTTCTATCTGACCATCCAAATCTGCAATTTCATTCATGAAGCCTTTGATTAACCCATTATAATTATCATACATCTGATCATAAAGCGGATCGTCAGCATCCATATCAGCAATCTTATTGAGCAGTTTTGTTTTCTTGCCATTTATCTTTCTTCTTCGATCCGAGAGTTCATCCATTTCATCTTGAAGCTTTTTAATATCCAGATTTTCTGATAAAAAATCCTTTGCAAATAATTCATTTACATTGTCCGTATTGAATAATTCTCTTACAATACCGATTATTTCAGAGTTAACATCATCCTGACGTACATACTTTGTAAAATAGCACTGAACTCCAGATACCTTTATTCGGTTCTTGCATACATAATACCATATGTCCGGATAGTACCCCGATCCGTCTTGCCTTTTTTTCCGATTTACATTCCCATACATCGAAGATCCGCACACCGGACATTTTAGAATTCCAGACAAAATATGCGAATGCTCTAAAGAAAACCTTTTTTCGTTAGCACGTCCCGTCTTCTCCCTTTTTTTCCGAACTTGCTCCCATTGCTCTTTTGAAACAATAGCTTCATGTTTTCCTTCGTACATTTCATAGCTGTCTTGTTTAACTATATGATATTCGTTTCGTGTCCCGACTATTTTTTCGTTTCGTCTCCTCCCATATGGTAGATATCCTGCGTATACCGGATTATCTAATACCGCCTTTACAAATGAGTTTCCTATTCTATCCGTATTTGCATTGTTTCGTATTTTTTTCTTAAAACCTCTCTCATTTAGCCTTTTTGCTATTCCGTTCATTCCATAATTATTATTTAAATACATTTCATAGATTGTGCGGATTAATTCAGCTTCATCGTCAGCTATCTTTAATTCGCCGTTTTCAAGCTTATATCCATACGGTGCGAATCCACCGTTCCACCCGCCTTCTTTAGCCTTCTGCCACCTGCCAGCCATTGTTTGTGTATGAATGTTTTCTCTTTCTGCTTCTGCAACTGCAGCATATACCGCAATTAGCAGTTTCCCAGCAGCTCCTGCACTATCAATACTATCTTCGACGCAAAGCAAACTGACACCATAATCCTCTAAATATTGAAGTGCGCTCAGTGTATCCGCAGCATTACGACCGAATCTACTAAGTTTGAATACGTAAACATAATCAGGTTTTTCCTTTGATGTCCGAATATCGTCAAGCATCCTCTGAAAATCAGGTCTGCCCTTAATGTTCTTTCCACTGTGGCCCTCATCCGAATACTCTCCGATAACCTTATAGCCTCGATGTTCTGCCTCTTTATATAGTTTTTCCTTTTGAGCTTCCAGACTATATCCATCAATCTGAATAGCCGTAGAAACTCTTGTATAGATATAACAAGTCTTCTGTTTTTTAATTCGAGATTCCATAATTCAATCTCTCCATTTCCAGGTTATGATTATCTTTTAAGTCACGATATCACGTTACACTCAATCATATCATACCAACATTCGTTTGCAAATTATTTCGGGACATGTTTATCCATATATCTATATCCTAAAACGAACACTACACAAATAATAATCGCAATCATAATAATATCTCCTTTCCATTTTGGTTTTTGTTCCGCAACAGCGTTTTTCCAGTTCCTTCCCTCATTTTATTTAAAGGCTGCGAAAGCAGCACCTTACAGAAAAAAGATTATAGGAGAGGGCACTCCTGCCGCGCAGCGGCAGGAGCGAGCCTCCGTGCAAAGCACCGAGGCGAAGTAAGGGCTTTTTTGAGGCCGCCGAAGGCGTCCTCAAAAAAGTTGCAAGGGCGTCAGCCCGCAGCAAGTCGCGTCGGCTGTGCCGACCACACCTGCGCAGCAGGTGTGCCACGACCCCTTATGCCCTTTTACTATTATTGTCTATTATTCTTACATAGAAAAAATAAATAGGCTAAAACCCTTATGGTATAAAGAAAATAGCCCTTGAAATTTTCAGCGTAGAAGCTATTGAAATTTTTTCAATTTTTGAAATTTTAGTTGAAATGCCATATAACATACACCGTTTGATTTCAAAAATCTCATACATTGATAACACACTTTTCAACAATTTTAAAATCCCATTTAAAGGGTTGCGCTGTTATTAATGTTTGTAATTACCGCCACATATGCGAACTCAATTTCAAAAATGATATAGCAAAAAATATAAATAAAGATATATAGCGTAATAAAAAACGGTAGTTACGACATCAATCGACGCCTTAGCTACCGTTTAATAGTATTATTCATTTCTTTATCTTGTTATTGAATAAAAATCTTAACAATAATCAACCACGAATATAACAGTTTGACTTGTCCAGCTTAATTAATTCACCTGTAATGATTTCTTTTTCAAGTGCTTTGTTATAACCAATAGTTGAATGCTTATCATTCATTAATCTTTCGATTTCTTCGTAATTCATTTTTGTTTTGTTTGCAATATACATTTTCATTAACAAAACATAATTTTCTATACTCCCAATAGTAGATTCAAATTTATCATAAGTAATTATATCGTTATCAAAGAAACCATTATCATACAACTGAATTTCTGAACCAACTGTCATTAATCTATCTTTCCCTGCTAAAAAAACAAGAAATGAAGTTCCGGATGCATAGCCATCTATTATGGTCTGAAAATCCAAACATGAACAATTAAATGCCAATGCTATACTTAAGGCGGATCTGAGATTACCACTGCTGCTGTTAATTATTACGTTTATGGATTCTTTAATCTCTCCATTTTTATATTTTTCTTCAAGACAATTAAGATCCGTCAAGACATTAAAGCAAGTTTCTTCGTTTAAATCTGCATTAATAATAATATCCTGTTTATCAACAGTAAGCGTTACCGCTTTTTTATTACATACCGGAACTTCAGAATTAACTTTCAATAAAGTGCTCATTTTGATCACTCCTTTCTAAACAATAATATAGGCCTGCTTTAAACCAAGCAGGCCATCAACAAGATTTTATCCAAATTATAGATAAAAAAACGACAGCCTCTTGACTTATAAAAAACAAAAAATCAATTTACGCTGTCTAGCTTCCCGTTCAAATTCTATAAAATGTATTTATCAATTATAATTCAACAAAATGTAATAATCACTTATAAACAATCCCTAAATGAAAGTCCAGAGGTTATTAATAATACAAGGGAAGTATAACATAATAATCCAATTGTGGTCAAATACTAGATATAGTATGTTTTAGTATAACAATCATTTCCTCAGGAATAATTAAGCAGTCAGAAAGAACCTTATAACCTGCTGCTCAAAAATGAGAATTATAAAAGAACAATTCCATAACTATACTACTTTAATCATTTACTTTATACAGCACTTAACTTTTGGTTTCTTTATCCTGCTCTTTCTATTTGTGATAGTAATGATACATCTTTTTCTTGTTCTTCCCGATGGAGCCAAAAAATCTAATCCGACTCCGATTGAAATCTGTAAATCTCCAAATTGAATAATTCTATCATGCATTTCTTCACACAAAAAAACATGCAAATCCCAATCATCAAAAAATGGATCATTTGCTCTACCTACAATCTCATTAATGCTATCATTATTGACCAGTTCACAAAAAATGTTTACAGTAGTGCCCTTTTTAATAAAAGGAAAATAGTATTTTTTTAAGCTTCTCACACCTTTATGACTTAATACATATTTATCCTGTATTTCTATTTGGTCTTCTTCTTCCATAAGATGGCCAAACCATTTTGCATATTCTATGCAGTTTTCTCCTTTTTCTACAACAAGATTACTTATAGGAAATGAATACTTAAATAATGGAGTCATTTTACAGTCAATCATATTTTGAGGAGTAACCAAATTAATCCCTTTAATATCTATATCTGAAAACTCCTCTTGTTCACTTAATAAAACACTCATCGGATTCCTTTTTACATAGTAAATCAATTCCTCTTTAGGCGAAACGTTATCACCTAAAGATTCATAAAAGACATGTGTTGAATCTACATTTGAAATTGTATCTATATATGTAACCAGAGCCTCTTTATAAAAATCGTTTTCTTCAAGAATCTCATAATAATGTATTATTTTTTCCGAAAGAATTATTTTATGCTGTTGTACTATATCCATAATAAAACTTTTCGAATTATGTGGTATATAGTTTTGTCTTATAACTGAAGCTCCAACACCAATATTTAATTTATACATATGCTAATCTATCCTATAGATGAATTTCTTAATAATTCCATTGACAGCTGATGCGCTTTATCAAAGAATCCGCTCGGCCATGGCTTTTCAAATTTACCATTTTCTAATAAGCGCATTTCTTCAACAGTTGCTACACCATTTTGATCTTTGTCAACGTAATAAATACATATATCCTTATTTGTAAACGAATTATTCTTATCGGCAATAAGAACTTGAAGTTTTCTAATAATATGTTCACTATGTGTTTCAATTATTATTTTTTTGTTTGATTTCTTTTTTATACAATCGACAAACAAGTCAGCCAAGTCTGCTTGTGCAGCAGGATGAAGATGCAATTCCGGTTGTTCTATAAGAATCATCTCATCATTCTCCATAGAGGAGTTCTTTAGACTTTTCTTTGTTACATATGCAGACCGAATGACTTGTGTTATAATCGGCAAAACTTGAGAAACACCATAACCAACATCAATAATGTTGGATATATTACCTTTATCATCTTCTAAAACTATTTGATATAAACTACTTCCTATTTCATTAATGCTCAGTCTGTAATTCATCGTATTATGTAGCCATTCCGAGATCTTATCAATTAATCTTTTATCATTCTGATAATCTCTAATCAAGACCGTACTGGTATTTTCCCCCTTAACACCAACATTTATACTCCTTCTCTCAGAATCTCTGTATGTACGTTCGGGATTAGCTCTAAATGGTCCAATATAAGTAAGTATCTTTGATTCAAAATCCAGCCTATTATACACATGGCTCATAATAGTTGATGCATAATCCAAGCTTTTCTTAATTGTTTTTATTTCATCCTCTTCAGGAGTTAAACTGTCATCGCCATATGGGCTAGCATTTACAAATAGTTTATTATATAAATCCTGACTACTGCAGTTTTCATTGGAATTATTCTTCTTCCTAACACTGTCAACTATAGACGGAAACAGTTCTCTCTCTTCATATAATGGAAAGAAATCATCAAAAAATAATTCCTTTAACTGAAATTCGTAGTCAGCAGAAATCAATTGTTCATTAACTCTTAACTTACTAAGTGAGATGATGTAATGGCCGTCTTTTTCAAAAAAACCCGTCAAACAATTATCATCTATAAATAATTGTACACTCTTAACAAAGGTGCGTTTATTTTCCTTATCTATAACTATCTTTAAACTAACATCTCTGATATCACTATTCGTATTTTCTCTATTATTTACTTCTTCACCCACCATTATATAACGGTAATCTTGTGTATCATTAATATCTATATCATAATGAATTTCAAACTCCATCCCATCATTACACCCGGAATGAATAACATCCTCATAATTACCATAGTCAAGCATATTACCGTAAAAAGTTAGCGGACTATCTGTATTTGTATTTCTCGTTTGAGCTAAAACTACAGGAAATCTAAGAAGGCTACTTTTTCCACAGCTATTTCTTCCCACAAACACTGTCAATGGTTTTATATTTAAATCTCCAGAATCTTTAAAAGATTTTATATTTTTAATTCTTAATTTTTTCATACTTAACTACCCTTTTATTCTGTTTCATCAATCAGATCATCATCATCAAATTGTTCATCTATTTGTTCTTTTTCTACAGACTTAATATTTATATCAAGCAGCTTTAATTTAGCACAAACCAACTCACATCTTTTCTCAATAAAATCATCAAATTTTCCAGAATAAAGAAAATTAAAACAATCCTCATCTATAAGATGTTTTACCAGGACATCTTTAATACTCTCTTTACTAATACCTTTCGTTTCTATTATTTCATCAATATATTCCTTTGTGTTTTTATCACTAATGAAATTATTTGCATCTCCAGTAAGAAACGTGAAATTAAAAACAGAATTAATATCAGAGACTTTATTCTTATATTTTGCCTCAGGGAAAATATGATGTATTTGAGTTGATACAGTATTTTTTCCAAATCCTACAACCTTATCTTCATAAAAATCATTTGGTCTTTGACTATTAATCAAGCACAGAATAGCTTTACCAAAAGCGCTTTGTTTTGTTGCCGCTATATATTTACTCGTGTTCCACATCACACCATTTTTCACAACTGCAGGAGCACACCCTCCAGATATCCATGATAAAATAGAAGTATAATCATCATTTATCTTATTATCAGTCCCTTCTGTATATCTAGAGTTTAATGCCGAGCAAAAAAAGAACACTTTTAGTTTATTGGTAATATTCCCTCTTGCGTCCACGCTAAGGTTTTTATAATCTCTATTAGTCAGTATTGCTGCATATAGAGGTATAATTGGTTTATATGGAAGAATAGTAAAATTCTCAGTAGTACCTGCACCGAATCCATCTAAAAGTTCTATGGCTAATGCTATTCCATCAATAGCCCCATCCCAATGCTGATTGATATCAGCGCTTGCCAAAGTATCCGCAAGTGCATTTTTCTTTGGAGCTTTTCCTGCTAACAAGGCGACTGCTTGCAGAATCATTGTTTCATCACTGTCTGCAACCATTTTTAAGTATTCATTTTTTTCCTTAGCATCATCAACCATTTTTTTCAGGTTAAGACCATGTCGCATAAACTTGGCAACGCATATATCAAACGCTGAAAGCTTTAATCCAGTTGAATTAATAGTCTGAAACACTTTACATACTGCATCCAGTGATAGTTCTTCTGGTAATTCAACTACAGGAAACTCATAATCAAATATAGGATCCAGGAAATCACTCAACCGTGTATCTAAAAAATCGTACACCTCATCTTTTTCGTGATTAGCTCTTATACTATCTTTATAATCCTTTAAACTATCTCTAAATGTTTTTTTATCTTTTATAAACGATAACGGAAGCAACCCCTCGTCCAGTTTTGATGCTGGAAAATCTATATGTCTTTTATCAATAATTAGCTCCTCGAATTCTATCGTTTTCCCATCTGTAGTTTTATCTAATTCCATTAATCTTTTATAATCCAGGAAATAAGTTTTATTCCCCAAATTATAAAAAGCAGCATAACAAGAAGTTAATCTTTGTTGTCCATCTAATACCAAAAATTTAACATTTTCAGTTTGTTTAGAACTATCAGTGAAACTAAATGGCATATCAGATATCAATAGATTATTATAATCAACATTAAGAAAAAGCAACGACCCTGCTGGATGATCACATTGAATAGAATCTATTAATTTTTTTACCTTCGGAGCCGTCCACTTATAATCTCTTTGAAACGAAGGTAATCTCAATTTACCACAATCTATTTCGGATAATAGATCAGATAGTTTTCTTGCTACAGGTGTAAAATTCCCCATCTTAATCTCCTTCTGTATATTTTTCTTTATCATATACTATAGATTTATATTATAATTTACTAATAACGAATTCTTGTGCCAGTTTCTCAAAAATAGCATTTTCCAGTTTTTCTTTTAATAATCTAATATTATCATATCGATCAGAATGATTTAAAAACCAATCCTTAATATCAGTCGCCTCAATAACTTCTTTCTCATCTTCTATCAAGGAATTCAGTATTTCTTCATACCATAATGATATTATTCTTTTCTTTTGTTCTTCTAATAATTCTTCATATTCAATACAACAACCTATTCTTGAAAACATAGCAGGTCCGAGTGCTTGTTTTATTTCATTTTCGTTTGTATAATTACAAGTCAACAAAAAAACAACGCGATTCAAAACCACATCATAATTTGTATCAACATATTTACCTTCATCAAACAGCTCGTAAAAAGCGTTATAAAATGCAGGATTAACCTTATCAAATTCATCTATCAGAATAACATTTGTTTCTCTTGCCAACATATCTCTTGCAAAACTTGCCTTAGAATGTTCTGCACCAAATATATAGTTATACGCTTCAGTTGTTTGCATCATAGAAAACTGTATTCTCAAAAGATTCCCTCCCATGCTTCGACTAATACTTTTAGCAGTCTCAGTCTTTCCAACACCAGAAGGTCCATAAAGCATTAATACAATAGGTTTTTTAATATCAGGTCTTGAAATCAGTTTATACAACCCACCAATAATTTGTTTTTTGCAAATATTCTGTCCCAGAATATCATTATTTAGATTCTTATATATTTCTAACAAAGAACTTCTCGAAATGAAAGAATACTCGGAATTCATTATCTTTATTTTACCAGCACATCCAACACTAAGAGAATTCATCACTTTTCTAGGTGGATTATGAACATACAATGTTCCTATATCATAGTTTAGGGTTACTATCGTAACAAAATTTGATAACACATGTTCTAAAACAGATCCATAATCATCTGCCCTAACAATACAATTATCAACTTTAATATTTTTATGTAATTCCGCCTCTCTAACGCCAGATTCATTTGGCCGTAGACGTGCATTATAATGCTGAATTAATTCCATAAAAGGAATTGTCAGTTCAGTATTTTTTATCTTTTGAGAAATCATTTCTTCAAAATCTTTTTTTGAACCATTAAAGACAATTATATTATCGGTCATTCCGCCTCTACTCCCGCCAATAAAACATCATAAACATCAAGCATTGGATTATCTATTGTTTTTTCTTCATTATCATCTGAATCTTCATACGAGGGATTATCCTTGGTTATAATCGAAATATTCATCCCCAATTCTTTACTCACATTGAGATTTTCCAGTGCTGTACGGCCAACCTTTATACCATATATAATTAAATCCATTTTTAACAAGTCGCTTATTGTATAACTATTCCTAAAAGAATTAATATTAAATCTTAATATAGTTCTACTCTTCCCTTTTATACCTACTAGCTCGTAGTATCCCTTTGCTTGTCTCAGCGCATCATCCATTTTATCAACTGCAATACTAAAATCCCCTGCCGGAATAGATGATCCGTTTTTAAGCATAGATAAATATGGCGACACCATAACAATGTATGACAAAGAATTCTCTTCGGCATATATTTTATATCCTTTAAAACATCTAATGGTACCCTTTGTAAATTTTGAATTTTTCTTATTATCTTCTTCGCCTTCAATCAAATTAAGAAAATCGCATAGAATTGTATTTTTTAAAATGTTTTTAACCATTTTATTATGACTAAATTCTAAATCTTCAGATATCTTGGTCGAACCGTGAACATCCCATCCAATAAGTGCCTTAAAAACACCACCAAGGCCTGCCTTTGCCCCTAATTCACCCTCTTGGTTTGCATTAGTATTACGGGTATTTAATAATTCAGTAGTTTTTTCTAATTCACCGCCGGCTACTATTTGAACATAATCCGTAACTGATTCTTCGTCAAAACATACAATTTTACAAATTTTACCCATACCGTTTTCCCCCAGAAACATCTATACCAGTATTAACTTTCATCTATTAATACTCCATAATTTAATTCAAATATAGTCTCTTCAACTGCTATCACGCAATCATCCACGTGTTTTTTTATATCTTCGCCCCAGAAATGAAGCACAGTCCATCCCATAGCAATTAGTTGCTTATCTATCTCATCATCTCTATCTATTGTACGAGATATTTTTTTTATCCAAAACTCTCCATTATCGCTATTTTCAAGTTTTTTCCGGAGTTTATCCCAATCCTTTCCATGAAAGAACTCCCCATCGCAGAATATTGCTATTTTATATTTCGTCAATGCAATATCCGGGTGTCCAGGTAATTTCTTATAATTCTTTCTATATCGAAATCCTTTTGCCCACAAAGCCTTTCTGAGAATAATTTCAATCTTTGTGTCCTTTGATTTAATATGCTGCATATTTTTCCTACGTTGTTCTTTTGTCATTACATCCATATTAAATCCTCAAAATACAAATTAATGAATACCGTAAAAATCAAGAAGCATATCTATATCAAGTTTATCACCATTCTTTATTGTCCCAAGACCAGCAGCAATTAATTCATCTCTGCGTTGCTCCCACAAAGCTCTTATAAGAACCTCAGCCCCATCTCCATAATGGATCAAATCATGACAGTAGCTACATAAAGAAACAATATTAGCCTCTACATCAAGTGAGTTTTCAAACAAAGAATCGAACTGCAAAGGAATCAAGTGATGTGGTTCTGTATAATTCACATCTTGACTTCTTCGTTTGAAAAGCTTATGTTCTCTATCATACTCACATAGGAATGCAGCTCTCGCAAGAGCCTTCTTTGCCTTTTTACTGTCTCTTTTGGGAACGCTTCTGCCTTTTGTAATAATTGGTTCTGCTTTCATTTCAGGAATGGGCAAATAGGAAATATCATCAGGATTTACCATTTCAGAAGATACTTCTCTTATCATCTGATTCTCTGCTTCCTCATTTGCAACCATAATATCCTTATCAAGGATAATATCCGCTCTCCATGTTTCAGTTTTTCTAAGTTCAAATGGATCTGTTGTAGTATCAAGCTCATAATATTTATTATTTTCTTCTATGTGTTCTTCATTAAAAAACAGTTCAAATCTGTCTTCATTTTTTATTATTCTAAGAAGGCCATCTCTTCCAAGGTACCTTGTCTTTATTTCAATCTCATTATTATCCGTAATACTAATTTTATTTGATTCAACATTCTGCTTCAGAATATTCTCCATCTGATAATAATTCAAAGCCTCTGCAATTGTTCCAGATTTTCCAACAAAGAAAACTGAGTTTAGTTTTCTTGAATATTCAATAAAATACTCTTTCTTATCTTCAGTAATATCTTTCTCAAAATATAAAACATCTCCAGGCATTAATTCATACTTGGTTTTGTATGTCCCTATAGGCGTAATTCTATCATTAGGCGTTTTTTTATTTGATGTATAATCAGCATATCGTATCTTAAACACTTCGCCATCATTTTTATCCTTAAAATCTCTATATTTTTTAGGCTCTTCAAATACTTCTTTTAATGTCCCTTGGATTCCTTTTGTTACTACCAATCCACCATGTGATTCTGACTCGGCAAGATCGGTTCTGTTAAGTATCTTTGAAACAATTATTCTCATTCGTAATTGTCCTCCATTATAACCTTCGCAAGTTTTTCTATAAGCTTTTCATCCTGCGGAACGCACTTTTGCATTAAAAACTTTATATCCACAAGAATTCCCTGCACTCTTTCATATTTCTTATAATTATCTTTCCAGTCACTAACAGCCTCTCCAATTTTTATAATATTATGGTCCTCACCCTTATCATAAGGCATTAGGAAAGCATTATAAACATTGTAAGAAGATCCATGTTTATCTTTAAACTTTTTCTGTTCAGCAATATATTCGCCATATGTTATCTGTTTATTGATAGAGGTTGATTCCGGCAAATCTCTCGGATTTCTTGTATCACCATACTTGTAATACTTGGCATCCAGAACATAAACATTATTTTTATACAACATAATAGTATCTGGTTCCAGGCAAGCATTATTATGGTTTTTCCCATCAATAACCCATGTAGTCTTGGGAAAATAGTATTCCTTTCCAGATATACCAAATACCCTATCTATAAGCTGCTCCCATACATATTCAAAACGATATGTCCCATACTTAAAATTGCTTTCAGAATCATCATCACCAATATAATCTACGATATTTAGCATATTGATAAACAGTTTTTTATTGGTATCATTAAATGTACTGCTAATTTTATCTTTTAATACCGATCTGAACATCTTTTCATTATATTTTACAGCTGGTTTCTTAACATGTTTCCCAGTAAAAAGCCATCCTATTTTTTCAAAACTGTCATATACAAGATATTCATGTATCAAAGAGATCAATTCATCTTCCTTGATTGTGTTTTTCTTAACAACAAAATCAAGATAGAACACCTTCCCATTATACACACACGGTTCCCGAGTCTTTATTGTTTTATTCCAGTTAATTTTCCCTTTTTTATCATTGGCATATCTGGTCTCCCTTTCCCTATAGTATCCTCGAGACAGAAAATCATATACTACATATAAATATGCCTGAATAGGAAACACAACTTTATCCGCTTTTTTTGCAAGACCGCTTATCTCTGAATCTTCTCTGGCCGTGGTAGATTTTATAGTATTAAGCAAAAGCAATATTTCATTTCTAAGTTCTCTGTCATCCTTAGAAAAGTTGAATCCCAGAGGAAAATGTATACTTATATCGCCGTTCTGGCACATAACCCCAACAAAAGTATCTTCGTCTTTATTAGTGTTAATAATACATTTATCTCTAATACTGCTTTCTGTCATTTATTAACCCTCTTCCTGATTTTCATCTACTGCAAGCCTATTTTTCATTTGACTGAACATCCTTGCATACATATCCAGTCTTAATATAGTCTTAAGCTTATCGTCTGTTGAATTTCTATATGCCTCTATAACTTTATCCAGTGATTTGAAATCCTTAGAAAACAGCTGTTCTTTATCATACTTAAATGCATCATCCCACAAATACTTTATGACTTTTTCTGGGAATACATCTACTCTTAAATCTTGTTCTTTTGCAAAATACGCCCCTAATCTTTTATCTTCAGAGCTGGCCAAATCTGAGTTCACATCAACAATCTTTTCGTTCACTACTGAAGCAAAACTTCCCCAAGATATCTCAGATCCTTCTATCGTTTCATCAGCATGGTTTGCTGCAAACACGTCATTTTTAATGTGTTTCATTTTCCATCTACGCTGAAACGCGGTATCTAATGTGAATACATTTTGATCAGCTGTATTCATTGTAGCCAATATATATAAATTGGATGGAATAATAACCTGATGTTCCTCCATACCGAATACTTCCTTGGCCACATCATAATTTACTATTCCATATTCACTTTCACCGACAACATTATTAGGATATTTATCCAGTTCTTTCCTATCTAACAACTGGAAAATTTCACCAAATATCGCCGGAGCATTACCTCTATTTATTTCCTCAATAATAAGATAGTAGTAATTTGCCGGATCATCCCATGCTTTTTTCAATATTTTGGTAAAAGGTCCTGGTGTAAATTCATATTTTAATTCACTCTCACCGTATACATGTGGTAATATCTGGCCCACAAAATCAGAATATGAATAATCCGGATGAAAAACCACTCGTTCTATATACCGAGGATTATCACAGTATTCTTTGTTTATTGTATAACTCTTTCCAGCACCAGGAACCCCATATAATAAAACATTTTCAGCTCCTATTTTTCTTGGAATATCTGAAGTATCCAACATAAGCCAATCGACATCAAAAGAGAGTCCTATGAACATTTGCTTATAAACTTCTTCAAATTGAGTTTTAGATATTTCAACTAAATCTTCTTTATCTAAATCAACCCCTTCTATGTTAATCTGAGCAAAATAGTCCACTTCTAATTTTTTTATAAAAGAAACAGCATCATTTTTATTACTTGTAACCTGAAGAATAATATTTCCTCCCACTGTGTCTTTTACATAAACTATTACATTATCTCCAGGCATCAACTGGGTAAACTCTTTAGTCCCATTTTGATTTTGCAATCTGAAGATTACATTTTGTCCTGCATCAATTATTCTAAATGTATCCTGAAAAGAATAAACTGATAATAAATAGTATTTTGCCATCTTCTACTCCTCAACTTCAAAAATGTATTTTTTCCAACCATAAAACTCAGAAATAACAACCTCGTTTCCAGAAAACGACAGTTCAACAATGTCTTTTCCTGAATATTTATCCATCAGATTCTCTCCACTAACTTTTACTTCATAAAAATCAGTTTCATTGGGAGAGTCAGTTCTTTTTCTTTCTGATTTCTGGAAGTTAATACTAATATCGACAGATTTGGTTTTAGCTATATTATTAAAGATGTCAAGCCGATCTTTTGACAATATTTCAAATCCATATTTTGATTTTTGAATTACAAGGTTATCTGAATACTTCTGATTATAAATATAATACTCCTCACCTTTCTCAAAGGTTCTTTTTTCAAATATTATTTCATCACCAGCACATAACCCCTGTTCTCGATAATATTGACCCAGACCAACAATCCTTTTTTCTCTTCCCACAGTATTTCTTACCTTTACCTTGTTTCCAGTGTAGCGCTCTGTAAATTCCATTTCAATTTCAGGCTCAAACACATCTGATATATCAAGATCATTAGGAATCAAAACATACGTATCATGAGTTCCCCCCTTACCTAATTCTGTATTATTCAGTTTTTTAACAATCTGTACTATTTTCATACACTACCCCATAACATTATTGCAAATACTCTTTAATTACTTCTGCTATTCCTCTGGCCATCATAGTTGGAACTGCATTTCCTATCTGCATATACGTCTTCAGATATGCCCCCCAAAATAAATAATCATCCGGGAATGACTGCACTCTAGCGGCCTCTCTTGGAGTAAGCGCTCTGACCTGATAAGGGTGAATATGTGAATGACAATCCATTCTCAAATGAGCCGTTATTGTTCTGCACGGTCTGTCAGCTATTAGTTTGTAATACTTGTCTTTAAAACAGTGATTACGATGTGCATATGGCATTATATCCTTTATTTTGTCATCAGTAGCATCATCGCCCTGATTAAGTTTCTTATAAATCTCATAATTAACATCGCTCAGATATCTTGCCTTATGATTAAACACATAGGGGATATATCTGTTTTTATTTATAAGCTTTAGATAATCATTTTTATTTGAATCATATGAATTAATATCTATTTTTTTACCTGTAATTTCACTGTCCACCTCGTTCATATTTTTTATCCTTGGTGCTTCAAGTGGCTTAATATCCCTCAAAGCATCCATAAGAATAAACGTCTGATTATCTTTGCAGTTATAATGTATTTTTTCAAATATCTGTGAAGGAGTTATATTCTTTTCTCTTATAACATCATCTCGAACAGCTATATATATAAGTCTTTCTCTACTTTGTGCAACCGAAAAATCTTGAGAGTTTAATATCTGATAGCTAACCTTATAACTATAATGAACTCCGTTCTTTACTGCATCAAGCCTCTCGTAGTCTTCAACAACCTGATTTGCCACCTTGAGCATTCCTTTTACATTTTCCATAACAACAATCTTGGGAACTATCGTTTCAACAGCCTTTACAAAGTATTTATATAATTTGTTTCTTGGGTCATCTATGACTCTCTGTCTGTTTGCCTCGCTAAACCCCTGACATGGTGGGCCTCCAACAACTACATCAATATCATCCTCTATATAGTCCCCAATATTATCAACAATCTGTTTTATATCTCCCTGAATCAATTTATTAGTTGGTAACTCCGGATGATTATACTTATATGTCTGAATACACACATCCTCAATATCATTAGCCAGTTTCACATTAAACCCAGCCTGCAAAAAGCCCAAACTTAAACCGCCTGCTCCGCAAAAGAAATCTACAAGGGTTAGATTTTTTTTGTTATTTGCTTCAACTTGAAGTTCTTTCCGTTTTTTATTTGACAATTTATCAAGATACGGCTGTACCTCTTTGATATCTCCTGCATTATCACAAACATAATTAACAGCGTTTATGAATCTACAATACTTTTCATTAAGTATTGTCTGTAATAATGGTATATCTGCCTCTGATTTAATCGCTCCCATATCTATCAGTTCTTGAACAACCATATCACTCACACCGGAAACTTCAGTAATCTTCTTATTATTCTTTTCGCAATACACTTCAACAAGTCTTATATAAACATCAATTTGCTCTATATAAAAATTTTTTTCTGTTTTACTGAGCAATTTGCTCACAGATGTAAAAATCATCATCTTCCTCCAGAATATCCAATTTGCTTTTAATACACTTTGCGATAGCCTCAGCTAGCAACGGTGGAACCGCATTTCCAACCTGCTTAAACTGTTCAGTTCTCGGTCCTTCAAAAACAAAATCATCAGGAAAAGACTGTATTCTAGCAGCTTCTCTTACCGTAAAAGTTCTTCCCTGGCTGCTGTCAGGATGAATAAACTGATTACCATCTTTGTATAAGTGTGCAATTATAGTTTTGGATGGTAGATCCCACCACTGTACAGTATAACTATTTCCAAAAACGCGCTGTTTTTCATGTCTCAAATCAGGTCTGTTTTCAAGAAGTTCCTGAAATGTCCAGTGGTTTTCACTCATAGCCTTATATCTTTCTATATCCATATCATTATGATTTCTGGCCACATGATCCATTAATTCATGATTGTCCTCAGATCTGATTTTTTTTAAAAATTCATTACCTCTTCCAGAAATAAAATCAATAATAGGGCTTCCATCTCCAGGTTTAAGCTTAGGAAGTTCGCCTATTGCATCTCTTACAGTAACATATTTCTTAAGCCCTTCACGTTCTTCTTCAGACATTTCAGGATCATAATGTGTTTTTACAATTCCTGCATACACCTCTTCGGCTTCTATGTTGATATCCTTACGAACGCCAATAATAATAACTCTTTTTCTTATCTGTGGAACACCGTAGTTTGCCGAATTCAATACTATTGTCTTCGGATCAAACTTAACTTTATAGTTTTCTCCTAATGCTTCAACTATTTTATTTACGATATGTTCACCATTTATTTTAGCTGTGAGCATACCTGTAACATTTTCGAATACAAAAAACTTAGGAAGATAATGATTAAGAACTTTTACATAACTCTCAAAGAGATAGTTACGAGGATCATCCTGCATCGCATTATCATCTTTTGCTCTTCCAAGACTGGAATACGCTTGACATGGTGGGCCACCTATAATTATATCTACATCCTGCCCCTTAACGACTTCATCCAGTCTATCTATTACATCATTTCTTGTAATATCAAGTTCAAGGACGGCATCATCAACGTTAGAATAGCCATAATGCCTCATTCTTGTCTTTAGTGTCTCACATGCTATAGGATTAATCTCCACATGTGCAAGCGCATTGAAGCCCTGTTGATAAAAGCCTTCACTTAACCCACCACATCCAGCAAACAAATCGATAAAATTATATTTTTTCATTTTCATCACCTCATGAGAAATTATACATTAAGTCATGTCCCATAAAAAGGACTGCCACAAAACCATGGAAGTATATTGTCAAAACACTACTGTTTATCGTATTCAATTTCCATTATATCGCTTGTATCACACTGCAAAGCCTGACAAATTCTAACAATAATATCAGTATTAACATTCTCATTCTTTCCTAACTTCGCCATTGAAGCAGAACTAATACCAGCCATTTCACACAAATCTTTCTTCATAAGATCCCTATCTATTAATAATTTCCACAATTTCTTGTATGATATATGCATTTCACACCTCCATATAGTATATCTACTACATATTAGCACTTCATATATGTTTATGCAACAGCAAACTTTATGATCGCAAATTTATTATTTACCTGTAAGCTATTCATCTACAGTTTCACAAAATCCAATTATTTTTTACTATATCTGCATTTATTTAGATTGATTTATTTTATTATTATCTTAAGCTATTCTGATACTTTTATATTAATGTAAAATAAATTCTTTCCGCCGGATCAATTTAAATAAAAAAAAAGCGGTAGCACTGGCTCTGCCAGCACTACCGCTTAAATTTAATATATTTATCACTACGTTTTATAATCATAGTATATGAATTTCGTCATCTTCTACTGTATATACATAAACATCATTGCTTAAAACATCTTGATTCTTAACAACTTCCTCGTTAACTTCCGTTACAAGACACTTCAATTCTTTGTCTTCCATCATAGTATTCGGGAATACAAGGATAGTTTCATGAATTGAAGACGGAAGAATTATCACCCGATCTAGTCCATGTTCTACGCAGAAATCTCTAAGAGCATTTTTATAAAGCACTGTTGAAGCCCCATTAACCATAATACTGTTAGACATTACATACATAATGTCCTCTTCTGGTGGCAAACTAAAGATATCACATCCCATTTGTTCTGATAAAAGTTCACTCATTTTCTTTATTTTTACAGGAAAGATTTTTTCTGTATTATTAATTGCCGTTTCTATCACTTCTGACATCGGAATATCAAGTGACTCAAACTGTTCTTTTGTAAGCTTGGATGTAATAACACCATCTTCCCTTATGTCAAACAATATGAATACAACTGCCACCAGGTTATCACAGACTCTCTTGTAAATAGCGTCCTTCAAATACTCTTTGTTATTCTCCAATCCAACAAGCTTAATAATCAGCTTGGATTTTAATGTCTCCCATTCACGCAGAGTATTTACATTGATTACCGTCCAGGGTTCACTATTCTGACTGTCGAACACCTGCTGAACTATAAGTGCTATTTCTTCAATTGTCTTATTTCCTGATTTAAACTTCTCATAGAAATCATTTATATATACTTGAGGAGTATAATCATTGGCTGAATTTTTCACCGAAAGACCAATCATTATCTCATCATTATTTTTTGTGACTTCAGCAACATTAAATTCTGTTCCCGGATACATATCTTCTAATCTGACCTTAATTTCATTTGCGAATTCTTTTACATTCATAAAGTCTTTGTTCATAGTTATTATCTCCCTTCTTAAATACACAAAAAAAGCGCTGCACCGCAACGCTTAATCAATTATTATTCAAAATCAAAACTCTTGATTACTTTTCGCGGCTCATACCCCCTTTCGAAAACCACTGCCGTATCTAATGGCATATTAATAAGAGATGAAACCGGCTTATCTGCCATTGATGAAAAATAATCAATCGTTTCAAATTCATTTGCTCCCAAATATATACATCTATCGCAATTATTTATTATAGTTTTCGCATCAGCTTTGCTGTATTTGCTTTGAAGTTGACTTAAGCTTTGTAATATGATACTGACCGATATCCCCCGACTCCTGATTACCGAAATAATATCAGCAAAATCTGCAATAAATGTATTAGTTGCAAAATCATCAAATATTACATTTACAGGCACACTTAACCTGCTATTTTCTTGTAAATCCGCATACCTTATTAACTCCTTAAATAGCTGCATGTAAAACAAATCTACCAGTTTATCATTTGTTCTATCTGTATCTGATATATTAAGAAATACCGCCGTTTTGTTTTCAGATAACTCTGTAAAGTCAATATTTTTTTCTTTGATAAAGAATCGATACATTTTGTCAGAATCAAACGATTTCATTGCATTGAACGCAAATTGATAGATACAAGCTAAAGTACGTTCCGCGTCAGCAACTTTAATTAACCTGTTGAAAGCACTTAATGCTTTTGATGAACCATCATCAATATCTGATAGTAAACCTTGACAATACTGAACACTAAAATCTGACATGAAAGAAGTAGCCATTCGCAGATTGGATGGAACTTTGGGATTAACCTCTACTTCCAATGTCAGCATAATATAAGCTTCAATCATCATTTGAGCAGACTGTACCCAAAACGGATCTCTGTCATCAGGATTTCTTTCACATATGGTAAGTGCCAGATCCCTTACATCTTCAATACTGTAGTCTTTGCCTTGTTTTTCCAGTTTACCCAGTGGATTAAAGCCGTATGTCGATTTATCCAAATCGATAAAATCTATCATGATTACCTTATAGCCCTTTTCTTCAAGCGCTTCTTTATGCCTTTTATAAAGATTTGATTTAGTATCAGCTACTACTATACTCCCACCGGCATTCATTATCTGTGCATCAACAAAAAGCGACGTTTTTCCTGAACCACTGGAACCCACCACAAGTATATTGTCATTCAGCAATTTTGATTCCGTGGCATCTACACCTTTTAACAAAACTTTTCCCATGTTTCCTCCTTACAGTTTAGAAATAATTCCAGTAGCAATTCCACGATCTATTGCATCATCAGGATGGAAAAATGCATCTTTATTTGTAATCATTTTCTCTATAGTCTTCTTATCAAGTTTTGTTCGGCTGGAAACAATGTCCTTTAGTAAATCTTTGTAATAAACCAGATCTGAAAGTGTTCTACTCATTCCTTCTATAGTTCCCTCACCACACCCAAAGTTACGTGGCTCATGCATATGAAATTGCGTATACGGCATCATTAATCTTTCTTCACCAGCCAGAAAGATTATCCCCGCTATACTGCATGCATAACCAGTAACAACAGTTCTGACTTTTAATTCTGTATTTCTGAGAGCCTCATAAACGTTAAGTCCTCCCAGCATATCTCCGCCATGACTGTTGATAAAAAGTGTTATCATATTATTCTTTGTATCCTTCTCATACCTGCTTTCTAATATCTTAATCATTGATAGTATTTCGTCTGCTTTTTCCGCTGTGAATTCTCCTTCTACCCATATACCTCCATCTAAAAATAAATAGTCTTCAATTCTGTAGCAAATATCTCCCTTTGATTTTTCCTTGAAAATTCCTGGTGTCTGCATGTAATTCTCCTTTCTTTTTAAAATATCCCATCAAAAAAACACCTGACCGACGGTCAAGTGTTTTTTTGCAAATACTATGTTCAGCAAAATGGTCATTATATGAGCCCTAATTGTTTAAATGCCTCTCTTATTGCCTGCTCTTTTTCCTCTGTTACCTGTGGAACTTTATGTCCTTCCTTTCCAGTATAATAATTTTTTCGTTTAGATAGATTACATTTATCCTTCACTTGCGCTATATCCAAGCTGGTAACTTTTAGGCCATAGTGTTCCTGCACATATTCAGTAATCTCACGATAGGTAGCCTTTCCACCATCAACTATATGATGATCCGGCTCATAATCAATATACATATAATCGTCGACATCTTTCAAACCCAACAAGACGCACGTCTCGACATGAACCCCATGTGAAAACTGGTCAAATACAGCCACTTTCTCAAGTGTAAAACCGTTCTCAGCAAGATATTTTATATCTCGTGCCAGAGTTGCCGGGTCACAGGAAACGTATACAAGTCTCTTCGGAGCCATCTCCACGATCGTCTGAAGGAGTTTCTCGTCGCAGCCCTTTCTCGGCGGGTCAACAACAACCACATCTGCGCGGTAAGTATCTGCATCCTTATCATAAAGCTCCGGCACAATTTCCTCTGCTTTACCAACGAAAAATTCTGCATTTGTAAGCTCGTTAAGCTCTGCATTCTTCTCTGCATCTTCTATGGCCTGCGGAACTATCTCCACACCGAAGACCTTTGCCGCCTTCCTTGCCAGGAACAGTGAGATCGTTCCGATACCACAGTACATATCCCAGACGGTCTCTCCACCTGAAAGCCCTGCATATTCGAGAGCCTTTCCGTACAGCTTCTCCGTCATCTCCGGATTCACCTGGAAGAAGGACTCCGGTGAAATATTAAACTTGATATCTCCGATATAGTCGGAAATAAAGGCTTCTCCCTTCAATACCTTAGAAGAAAAGCCGAGGATCCTGTTGGTCTTGTCCTTGTTGATATTTATCATGAAGGATCTGAAGACGATATCCTTTTTTGTATCAGTATTATATTCCTCTACCGCTTTAAACAACGCCTCATACAGCTCTTCCGCGTGCAGAAGCTTCTCACCGTTTATAACAAGACATACCATCAGTTCATTTGTATGGAAGCCAACTCTTGTAAGAATATGCCTGATGAGCCCTGCATGCTTCTCCTCGTCATAAACACTGATCTTATATTTATCAATATATTCTTTTACTGCTTTGATGATGTATTTATTTACTGGATGTCCGATCACGCAGTCCGTCAGAGGAATGATCGAATGGGTACGGCCTGCATAGAAGCCAAGCACAGCCTTTCCTTCCTTATCAAGTCCCACAGGAAACTGCATCTTATTTCGGTAATTGTACGGATATTCCAGACCATACGCCAGCTTCTGCTGATTTACATCTCCGTTATCATCCGCCTCCGCACATTCAACACCTGCACAGTCGTCTTCAGGCTCCGTATGAACCGTTCCATCCGTACCGACATATTCCATCAGCTTCTCCGGCTCAGTAACGCCGCCGACTCTCTTCAGCAGCTCCTTCACCTTATTCCACTTAAATGCAAGCTGTGCCTCATAATCCATATGCTGCAGTGTACAGCCTCCACAGGCTCTTGCCACGCTGCAGAGCGGCTCCCTGCGGCTCTTTGATGGCTCTATAACCTCCATCAGTCTGCCGTACGCAAGATTCTTCTTCGCCTTGATGATCTTCACCTGCGCCCTGTCGCCCGGCAAAGTATCCTTGACAAATACAGCCTCGCCGTCCACGTGGCCGATTCCCTGCCCCTCAGTTCCTATATCCTCAATTGTTATTTCATATATTTCATTCTTTGCGACCATATTTATTCCAATCGTTTATTCAATAACATGATACAGCCTCCCAGATTATCCGGATCAGCTGCATCATATGTGCCATTACATATTTTTGCACAAATCATCAATTATATTTTACCACACCGTCACGCATCCCACAATCAAATCAAAAGAAAAACGCGAAGCCAAAGCTCCGCGTCTTCTCTTAATTACCAGCTACTCGATTCAGGCGATGTGTAAATTGTCATCCACCCTGGTTGCAATATAATTCTTTACCTCATCTTTATCCATATCCAAAGAGATTGCAAGTTCCCCGCATAGGCTCTCTTCTGCGATGTGGATGTATTTCATATCGGCAGCCGTCATTTTCTTGCCTTCCGATTGCCTCTGGTTCATTCTGCCACTTATTGTTTTGATGATCCTGACAAGCTCGACAGGGTCACATGTATTTACGGTCTTCTTGTACTCCAGCTCTCTCTTCCTCTCATCACTTATCGGAAGAGCATCGATGTCATTGATACCGTCAACAAATGCCTCTGCTTCAGCCTTTGTCATTACTCCTCTCATGATGACTTTTTCGTTGTCTACCGGAGTAAAAACGCTGCTGTCTCTGATGTATAACGGACGAAGCGTGTAATAAAGCTTGTCACTCGAAACTCCCGGGCAATCAATAGGACCTACACTTTTAACCTCACATACACCATTACTTCCGTAAACAATGTAGTCTCCTACTTCAAACATTTTATCACCCATCTTACAAAAAAATACAATCAATAGTTGTCAATGGGAACTGCAAACGCCTACATTAAAAATATAACACTTTCGGCGTTTTTTTGTAAGAGCGAAATTGCCAGAAAATACAATTTCGTGAGTTTTATCATATAGTCATATTAGTTCTTGTGCACTTTTACCACGGGTGCTTTAGAGCCTGCTGAACGAGTCCTTCAGGCCTTCCAAAATCGGTCATTTTTTACGTATCGTAAGCGCTGTTTTTATCACGATCAGTTCAAGCACAGCCGTGATGATCATGCACGGAAATGTATTTCCGACAGGCATATCAACCTTCATCAGAATTCTGTAGATGATGAAACCCACGATCCACACTGCAAAGCTTACTACATCGAGAGCCTTCACCGTGCTGTCCTTCTTCATCACAAAATAGTCCGCGATCTGAATAGCTATCATCGGCGCAAATACAGAGCCGATCAGATAGAGGAAGTCCGTAATATCATCCATAGGGAAGATGATGGCACCTGCCGTACCGATCACTGCAACAGCCACAGCTGCCCACTTCTCAGAAAGCTTGCTGAATATCGTTCCTGCCGAAACACCACCCGAATACGCATCCAGGAAGGTCGTGGTAACAGTTGAAAATACGATTATCAGAAGTCCGGCGATTCCGAGCCCTGCCTTCACCATAACATTTGCGATGTCTGATTCTTCTGTGAAGAGTGACGCACCCATTCCGATCACATACATCCAGCAGCTGACAAGTCCGTAGACAAGTGCGCTGACTGCCGAAGCCTTGACCGGCTTCTCTGCATTTCTTGTGTAGTCAGAGATAAGTGGCAGCCATGAAAGCGGCATTGCCACCGAAAGCTCAACCGCTGCTCCGAAGCTGAGATCCTCTGCAGAAATATTTCTGCCGTTATCCTTAAAGATGATAACCGAGAGAATGATCGTCAGTACGAAGAGAGCCAGCATTGCTATTGTATTTATTATTCCAAGCTTGGTAAGTCCTATAAGGATCCAGATAAGGATCAGGCCGCCGATAACGAGGCACCATATCCAGACACCGATATCCTTGATACCGTTTGCCGAAAGTGCACCGTCGTATATCATTATACCTGTCCAGCCCACAAGCTGGATAACGTTGAGTATCGCAAAAAATATACTTCCGTATTTTCCAAAGGAGATCTTAACCGTCTCCATCGAACTCTTCCCGGTCTTACCGCCGATTACGCCTGCAAGAAACAGCAGCACACATCCTATAACGTGTCCGAGAAGTATTGCATATATTCCTTTTTCCATTCCAAGGGGAGCCAGCGCCATACCTGTAAGTATCTCTGCGATCGAAACGCCCGCTCCAAACCATACAAGTCCGTTTGCATACAGACCGGTCTTCTTATTCTCCATGGCCGACCTCCTGAGCTGTATTTTCAGCAGCCGCGTTATTCTGTCCGCCAGCCAGAGCCGCACTGTCAGCCGCGTCATTCTGTCCGTCTGTCAGAACTGCGCTGTCAACCGTGAATTCCGGAATATTGAATCCGTGATCAAGCGGTCCGCTGCCATGGCCGAGATCAAGTCCTGCCGCAAGTGCGCCGGAGATATATTCCTTCGCTCTTCTCACAGCAGTCTTCAGTTCATAGCCCTTCGCCAGATTTGAAGCTATCGCACTTGAAAGTGTGCAGCCGGTTCCATGTGTATTAGGATTGTTGATCCTGCGGCCTCTGAAGAAAGTGAACTCACCGTCCTCAAATAAGATATCTGTTGCGTCATTTACATTGTGACCGCCCTTAAGAAGTACTGAAACCTTAAAGCTGCTGCCGATCAGTTCAGCCGCCTTCATCATGTCATCTTCTGTATTTATCTTCATTCCCGAAAGAACCTCAGCCTCAGGGATATTTGGCGTGATCACTGTTGCAAGAGGGATCAGCTCCTCCTTCAGTGTTTCTATCGCATCATCACTGATAAGCTTCGCGCCGCTGGTTGCCACCATCACGGTATCAACGACTATATTTTTAGCGTTATACTGCACGAGCTTAGCCGCAATGACCTTGATCAGGCTGCTTGCGGAAACCATTCCGATCTTCACACTGTCCGGAAATATATCCGTAAATACCATGTCGATCTCCTGCTCGAGGAAATCCGGAGTTACCTCCATTACTGCTGATACGCCGGTTGTATTCTGCGCAGTCAGAGCCGTGATAGCGCTCATGCCATAAACATTATTCGCTATCATTGTCTTAAGATCTGCCTGTATGCCGGCGCCTCCACTGGAATCACTTCCAGCGATTGTTAATGCTGTTCTCATTTCTTTTTCTCCTTCGCATTAATTTTGTATAGCGAAACAAGGTGGTGCCCCCGGTGTTCCGCTGCTATTATCCGATTTATCATCGGTTTTTAGCGTTCTCATTAAATAGATCAACAAACATGTTCATTTATCACGGATCATGCTGATTAATCGTTTATTTCTCAACAATTTCTTCCGTCAGCTTCTTCAGCTCCGCTGTCGCCGCTGTGATGTCCTCCTGCGCATAGATCGCACTGATCACAGCAACTCCCGCAAGTCCTCGTCCCTTCAGCTGCAGTATGTTATTCTTTGAGATTCCGCCGATCGCAACCACCGGTATTTTAACTGCCCTGCAAATAGCCTCAAGGGTATCGTGGCTGACGTCGTCCGCATCATCCTTCGAGCCTGTTGCAAATACAGCTCCGACTCCCAGATAATCCGCGCCATCCTTCTCAGCCTGAAGTGCCTGCTCAACAGTCTGCGCCGAAACGCCGAGTATTTTATCCGGTCCGATGAGACGTCTCACCTCGCTGGCCGGTCTGTCGCTCTGTCCGACATGAACGCCGTCTGCGTCAAGTTCCTCTGCAAGTGCCACATCGTCATCCAGAACGAAAGGTACCTTGTATTTCTCACAAAGCTCCTTCAGCTCTCTGCCCAGGCTGAGTATCGTATCTCTGTCAGCTTCCTTCTCGCGAAGCTGCACAAAGGTTGCTCCACCCTTCAGAGCCTCTTCTGTTTTTTCTGTGAGAGTCTCGCCATCCTTCAGCCAGTGGCGATCAGTCACCGCATACACCAGCATAGATTCTCTCAATTGATCTTTCATATTCTTTTCCTCTATCCTCTATGCGCGAAGATGTATACTTTTTCGACTCTGCTCTCGCACGGTTTGGGCGCCCCTAGCGGATGCTAAGCTCTCACTGCGCAATGCTTGTGAATCGCTAAGCACCGAGACCCAAAACGGTCTCAAAAGTACACATCTTCGCGCCCTCCTATAATGTATAATAATACTACTTAGATAATTGCGTACTTTGCGTACTTCTCAAGCGTAGCGCCGTCCATATTGTAGATTGCGTCGATGATGCGGTTGCGGTAGGTTGAGTTGCCGTCACCCGGCTGCATTCTCTCCCACGCGATCTCGCCTGCCGCACCCATAGTGCATACAGCCGCTGCAGCAGCTCCCAGCTTGTCCTCAGGATTTGCTACAAGAAATGCAGTCATAAGGCCTGAAAGCTGACAGCCTGTTCCTGTGATACTTCCCATTTCAGCGCGTCCGTTTCTGATCACATAGCACTTGTCCTTATCAGCCACAAGATCGATTGCACCTGTAACAGCGATGATAGTATCAAGCTTCTCAGCCAGTGCCTTAACAAAGCTTACTGCACTGTCAAGAGTCTCATCAGTTACCTTATCTGCAACATCTGCATCAACTCCCTTAGTGCTTCCGCTGCCATAGTAGAGAGTTTTGATCTCGGAAATATTTCCTCTTACGACATCAAACTTAACTTCTTTGATGAGGTTGTTTGCTGTCTCGGTTCTAAGCTTTGAAGCGCCTGCTCCGACCGGATCCAGAAGGACTACATGTCCAAGTTCATTTGCCCTCTTACCTGCCAGGAACATTCCCGGAATAGTCCTCTTATTCAAAGTACCGATATTGATATTCAGTCCTCCACAGATAGCTGTGATATCCGGTGCATCCTCCTCATCATCCGACATGATCGGACTTGCTCCGATTGCGAGGATCACATTTGCCACATCATTCACCGTTACATAATTAGTGATGTTATGTACCAGTGGTGATTTTGCTCTTACATTTTCAAGATACTGTCTCATTATTATCTCCTTTCATACTACGCTTGTGGTAGTGTCTTATCGCGGTGCACTCATAAACCGCTTCACAGTTTGTATGCACCGCTCGTAGAAACGCAACAAAGGCGGAACCCAAAGGGATTCCGCCACAAAAAAATCTTATGTCATCCCTACGTTGGCATTACCCAAATCAGGTTACCGGTCGAGGCAAGGAAGCCTCCTCTCAGCTCGCTCATTAGCAAGCTCCCGCTTTATTTATTTCAGCCCGATTATACATTCCGGCTTTCCGTATGTCAATAATATCCGGCAAACAACCACCAAAATATTACGATTATTTTTGCGCAGCTTTGCCGGAAGCTTTTTCAGAGGTCTTCACGGCCTTTCTGTTACTTCCTCCAACGAGTCTCACCACTGCATCTGTGAGTAGTCTCACCACGATTACCGCAGCCACAACCGTTAGGAGATACATCCAGTATTTTGACATATATTCCTTAAAGCCAATCTTCTTCAGCATCAGCGCGCGGATGACCACATGCGTCATATATATTTCAAGTGAGTATTTTCCGATAAGTCTGAGGAAGCCGCGGAGGAATCTCATATGATCTCCGGCTCTCAGCATGTCGAGCACCATCGCAAGAACAAGAATGATCGCAACAGAATACAGAAATACGATCAGTCTTCCATCAAACCACCAGTTCTTTTCGGTATGTCCATCCGCTCTGTCCACCGAGTTGATCATCTTCAGTATCACGCCGGCCACCGGTATCAGGAAATCCCAGAGCGAGATCATCTTCTTCCTGTAGACCTTCTCCCCAAGGTAGGCACCATACACAAAGATAGGTACTCTTGTCAGCGCTATTTCTGTATTCGCATAAAACACCGGTGCCTTCTTCTTCAGCAAATACAGCAGAAGGTACATCACAATGATGATCGCTGCTGCAATAATTGCCTTATTTCTTCTCTCTCTGCGGCTTTTTTCCTTACCATCCGCGTATTTAAACGCTCGGAACAGCATCGGATATATAAGGTACATTGCGATGATAAAGAGCACAAACCATAATGTTCTGACGCCTTCCTTAACGAAGGAAATAAAGAAGAATTCCCTCAAAGCATCAGACACGCTTCCCTTGCCTATCACCAGATGCCGACCTATAACCAAAACACCGCCGCATATGATATAGCCCGGAACTATCCTTATCAGCCTCTTTCTGTAAAACTGACGAATATTTCCATTCTTATGCATCGCAAAGCAGAGTCCGACTCCTGACAGGATAACAAATATTTCCACTCCCGAGCTGCCGATAAGTATCTCGTACAATCTGGCAAACTTGTAGCCCGAGCCACCCTTCTTAACGTTTACCAAAATATCCTCGCAGAGATGAAATATCACTATCCCTATCATTGCACAGCCAAAAAGCTCCGGACGCACCCGGCTGAGCATAGTCCAGCCGGCATAATCGGAGCCTTTTGCCGTATTCTTATTGGTTTTATCCTTATTAACCGCCTTCTCAGTTTCCATTATCTTATAAGTGTTCCTTAAGCTGCCTCTTATTTTCGTACATCAGAGCGTCCGCCCTCTGGAATATCTGCGAAACAAACTTATCACTCTTAGCATCAAATACAGATATTCCCGTCGCAAGCACAATTCCGCCACCGCTGTTATTAACGAGCATTCGTTCCCTGAGTCCGTCCATGAGCATATTTCTGTTATCGAAATCATCGCCCTTCAGTACGGCGCAGAACTCGTCGCCGCCAATACGGAACACAGGACTGTGCTGGAAGGACGAACATACAATGGTGCAGGCCTCTCTGATGTAATCATCACCGGCCTTGTGTCCATAGGTATCATTGATCTGCTTAAGTCCGTTCACATCACATACAACGATAGCGAAAGGCTCCTGCTCACCATGATTCATGGACTGCTGCAGGCTATCCTCCATCCTCTGGTACGCAGTCATATTCTTAACGCCCGTCAGACCGTCCCTTTCTGCCTGTTCCTTTGCAGAAAGGAGCGCCTGCATGAACTCCTTTTCCTTCCTCTTCTGGTAATCAATATTTGAGATACCAACTATGAAATGTCTGTTGTCCGAAGCCCACGTACCCTTATAGCTCATATAAACAGGCGCACTGTTTCTGAATATTCTGTAAGTGAACTGCAGGATGTCATCATTTTCGCGGATCTCATTCAGCTTGTTCATATCAAGAGACAGATCAAACATTCCTCTGTCCTCAGGAACAACCTTGGTTCTTACCTCCTCGGCGAAATCCGTAAAGAAGTCGTCGCCCTCAACATGCACTGTCAGTTCTCTGTCGTTATTTGCACAAGAGAATTCCGTGTAATGAAGAGTTTCCGTGTCGATATAGTAGATCGCAATATAACGGTTCGCGAGCGAAAGAGCTATCTGGTTATAGGTAAGTCTCTCCTTCTCTATCTCCTTCTGCTTAAGCTCCTTCTTCACCTCTTCGTCTATATTTTCAACACCGAAGATGGCGTGTGTACCGTCATTTGAAAGAACTATCGAAAGTCTTGTATATCTGTCGCTTCCATCCTCCATGACAAGTCTGTAATCTATTGTCTGGACCGTGCCCTTCTTCAGCTCCTTTCCGAGTCTTTCCTTACTGAGGAACTTCAGCATCTTCTCCCTGTCATCCGGATGTACGATCGCAGCTGTATTTCTCTTCGTATCCTCAAAGAAATCATTACCGGAAAGATTTACATCAAGCTTACTGTAAATATCATCCGATGAGAATTCCTGATATCTGTCAGTCTCAACGTCCACGTAGAAAATAGTCTCATAATGCTCCGCAAGACTCTGTGCAACCTGTGAGAATATCTGATTCTTCTGTTCTGCTTCACGAAGCATCCTGGCAGCCTCAACCTCGTCATCTATACTTTCAATACCGATGATAAGATGCTTCCTGTCTTTTGCCCAAATCATCGAATTACGGACATTAACTATCTCATCACCTACGATAAGCTTATATGTCATGGTATTGATGCTCTTATTTTTCATTATATTCAGAGCATTCTCTTTTGTGTGAACCTCCAGAACCCTATCCCTGTCTTCCGGATGAACAACTCTGTTAATATTTCTTCTGGCCTCACCGAAGAAATCATCACCCTTTATTGGTATTCCCATAGTCTTGTAACGGTCGGTAGAAGAAAACTCGGTATAATGATCCGTCTCGATATCAACATAGTAAATAGTATCATAGTGGTTTGCGAGACTCTCTGCTATCTGGTTATAGGCAGCCTTCTCCCTTTCCGCCTGGATCTGTGCATCAACATTGCGGACACCGACAACGAAATAATCATTTTCTTCGCCAACGCCCTTAATGAGTCTCATGTTATGGTATACAGGCCTTCCGTTCATGATAAGCCTGTAAGTGATATCGTTCATTGCACCGGTTCTTATCCTCCGGAGCAGATTATCTTCGCTAAGGAAGCTGACAACCAGATCCTTATCTTCAGGATAAATGACATCCCTGGCATCCCTTGAAACATTCTTAAAGAAATCATCGCCCTCCGGTTCGATCTTTAAAGCCTTGTAGCCTGTATCTATGGAGTACCACTTATAATGCCTTGTGACTGCATCCACAAAATACACACTTGAGTAATCGACCAGAAGAGCCTGCGCTATTTTGCTTAATACATTTTTATCATCCATCATTTACTGCTTCCCCCGTCAAATTTCTTGTGGATATTATTGATATCCTCGGTAGATCCGCCGCCGTCGTCGTCAGGAGCTCTGAACTCTCCCTTATCAACAAGTCTCAGGAATGCATCAACAACATCGCTGTAAAGCTGTGTTCCCGAAACCTCCTTGATGATGGAAACTGCCTTATCGAAGTTCATCCTCTTACGATAAGGACGATCTGAATACATGGCGTCAAATGTATCTGCGACACCGATTATCTGCGCAACTCGCGGAACCTCGTCACCCTTAAGTCCCTTAGGATATCCCTTACCGTCAGGTCTCTCGTGATGAGCTCCGGCACCGATTGCAAGCTCAGGCATGATACTGATGTCCTTAAGAACTCTGTAGCCCTGCAGCGAATGCGACTTGATGATCTTAAACTCTTCATCAGTCAGCTTGCCCGGTTTATTAAGCACCTCCGGCGGTATGGATATCTTACCGATATCGTGGAGCAGTGCGATGTTGTAATAATTCTCGACCGTCTCCTCATCATATCCAAGCTCCCTCGTGAGCATCGCCGTATATTCGGCAACCCTCGTGGAGTGACCATTGGTGTATTTGTCCTTCATATCGATAGTCTTCGCAAAAGCCTCTATCATCTCTCTGATGAAGAGTTTCTGTTCTCTCTGTTTCTTCATGAGAGACTTGGTCTTACGCTTAACGAAGAAAATAACGATTCCTGTAACAAGTATGAAGCCCAAAATTACAACAAGTGTCTTGAACCATACCTTCTCGTAGAAGGCCTTCTTCTTGATGATGGTTATGTTCAGCTCGTTGTAGCCGTGCCCCATGGAATCCTGCAGCTGCATCTTAAAGGTATAGGTACCACCGTCCAGATTTGTGTAGGCAACCGGCTCAAGAGCCTTCCTGCTGACTGTAACCTTGTCGTTATCAAAGCCTTCAAGATAGTAGGTAACCTTTGGATTCAGCAGCGAATATGAATAAACGTAGCTGTAAATAGTAAGTCTTCTGGTTCCTGCCGGAATAACGAATCGTCCCTTCTCATCCGGAAAAAGTGTCTTACCGTCAATGTCCACGTACGGAACCGCCATCTTCAGCTCGCTGACGTCTTCAAACGGCGTCTCGATATTTACCTTTGCAACACCGGTGGTTCCTGAGATGTACAGCACACCTTCATCCGTAATATCACTGTAGGAATTGGCTGTTGAAACACAAGGAAGGCCATTGTCCATACTGTAAAATACAGTGCTGATCTCGCCGTTTGCGATAAGCTCATCAACCGTTGTAACATAGATACCGTTACTACTGAGGATCCAGATCTCGCCTATACTGTTCTCGTAGAGATCAAAGTTATTTGAATAAGGGAACTTCTGGATAGTAGTTATCTTATAGTCCGAAGTCATATAAGCGATGGAGTTGCTTGTGATGATCCAGTAAATATCCCTTGTCTTGTCCTTCTTGACACGCATAACAACCTCAGAGCCAAGTCCGTCTTCCTTGCCCAGATTCTTTATGCTGTTACCGTTTATGATATAGATACCGTCTCCGTCGGAGCCTAAGATAACATCGCCGTTTTTCGCTTCTACAACTGTCAGAAGCTCTGTATTTGTAAGTCCTGAGCTGGCGTCGAACTTCTCTGTTACCTTGCCGTCCTTAATGTATGCAAGACCGCCGCTGCAGACTGCCATGACCGTACCATCCTGACGCATGCTTACCGTCCTGACACGGTCAGAAGGGAGTCCGTCCTCAACAGTGTAGCATCTTATCGTATTATCAAAATACTCAACAAGTCCGCGGTCACTGTAGGTCGAGAACCATACATGTCCGTCACTGCCCTTGATGACCGATCTTATTCTCACGCCGTTCAAGAAGGCGATGAGATCATTTGTATTTTTCAAGGTATCTCGCTTTGAATAAACCTTTGTGATCGGAAGTGATTCTATAACATCCTTGTTTCCGAGAACAACAAGACCGTTATCGCTTCCGATAAAGAGCATTCCGTTTGCCACGCAGGTTGCATTTACAACTCTCGCATCCAGCTCATACCACTCGAATATGTCCGTAAACTGGTTTGGAACAATCTTCATGACGCCCTGTCTTGAAGATGTGAACCAGAGATTGCCTTCGTAATCAACCATCATATGGTCGATAGAGTTATCCATCGGCACCTTCTCTACTATCTTCAGAGTGCCGTTCTCCAGGATTCCGATACCGTTATCCGAGCATATCCAAACCTGACCGCCTATCTTCTCCATAGACTTGATAACCGTAAGCGGAGAAACCTGATACATATTCATCTGGTCGATACCACCGTTAAGCTTGCCGTAATAAACCTTCGAATCATTGGTTCCGATATAAACATAGCCCGGATTATCTTCGTCCGGAAGTACGGTATAAACACCGTATATGCCAAGTCTCTCGCTGTCATAGAAGCCTGTAAGCCTCTGGTTCTCGATTGTAAAGATGTCTCCGTCCATCGTCTCGCCGTAGATGACACCGTCCACACCTCTGCGGAGCTCGCAGATATATTCCTCGTTGATCTGAGGCTCATCCAGTGGATGAAGCACAAGATCAGCATCCACCATTCCGAGTCCGTGGGTAGTAGCTATAAAAATATTTCCTTCAGGATCCTCAGCTATCGAACGGATCGAGGAAGATTTCAGCCCCTCAACGTCGCTGTAGTGCTTGTATTCACCCTTCTCCATAACGGCAACACCATTGTCGTTCGTTCCTATCCACAGCCTGTTCTTGCTGTCAACACAGAGACTAACAACACTGGTGATACCTGTTGTCGAATCGATTCTCTCGAATGTATTTCCATCATATCTGATAAGACCACTGTAGCTTCCTATCCAGATAAAGCCTTCATCGGTCTCGGCAATCGCATTCGCCTCAGAGGTCGGCAGACCGTTCATGTTGTTGTACAGGACAGCGGAATAGCCCTCGCCCTTACTTGTAGGGTCAACGGATATCTCCTCGTCTTCCTCCATAGTTCTTTCAGCTGTTACATAAGAGCCCTTAGAAGCCGCAAATACTCCTGTAATAATTCCCCCAAAAAACAAAAAAGCCGCAAGAACAAAGCATAACGTACGCCTTATGCTTCTGCTCCCGTGACTCATCTTTAAGTAGTTCCCCATAATCTTCATATAATCACCAACCCCTGTATATGAATAAAACTTCTTTAGATATTACCGGTCTGCGATGACAATATCGCTCCTGTATTATATCATACATTTTTGCAGTTTTGTACTATTTAGTTTTTTCTTGTTTCATGTTTTTTAAAGTGATATAATTTCTTTGTAATTCTTTATTATTTGGGGTGTTTTGATTCGTCCGGACTCTATTTTTGAGAGGGCGTATATTTGGTTTGATTTTTAGGGGAAGCAGTATGATCAACGGCAAAAAACTTGCAGCACTATGTACATCAAGGATTTACGACCCTCAGATTCACGGATTCATCAAGAATCTTAACGAGCATCTGAAGGAGGAAAACTGCACCCTTCTGGTATTCACCATTAATTCAGACATATATTGGGACGAGGGCCTTAAACCGGCCGAGACCTACATCTACGACATCCTGCCTTATGACGAGCTTGACTGCGTCATGATCATGGACGAAAAGATCAAGAGCCACACTATCGCCACGAATATCATAAACAGATCCAGGGAATATGATGTTCCGGTGATCGTTATCGACGGTCATTATGAGGGCACCACCTGTATCAATTTTGATTACGCACAGGGCTTTGAAGCCATGGTAAGACATATCATCGAGGATCATCACGCTAAGGATCCGCATATGATGGCCGGTCTTCCGAACAACTACTTTTCTGACCAGCGTATAGATATATTCAAGAAGGTCCTTGCCGAGAATAATATACCTTGCGACGATAGCAGGATCAGCTACGGCGATTTCTGGGCCGACCCGACTATCGAGGCGACTCTCAAGCTTCTTAAGCGCGATCACCTTCCGGACGCAATCATCTGTGCCAATGATATCATGGCTCTCAACGTTTCAGATGTTCTGAAGAGTGCCGGCTATTCAATCCCTAAGGATATTATAGTTTCGGGCTTTGACGGCTTTGATGAGATATTCTTTGCAACGCCTAAGATATCTTCAGTCAGCTGCGACACCGTACATCTTTCCGAGGCAACCGCCCGTGCAGTAAAGAAGATCATAAACGGCGAGGAAGCTTCCGACGAGTATATCGTTCCTTATCTTATGCCGAACGAGTCCTGCGGCTGTCCTGACAAGACCTGGCACGGTCAGACTATCCTTTCACGCTTCAATGACAGCTTCTACAGACATCAGGACGATATAAGGATTCTTTACAACATCTCATCAAGCATGGAAACAAGCCTGACCCCTTGGGATATGGCTACGAGCATTCATAATCATAAGACAAAGCATATACTTAATGTTGTCGACTGGAAGATGTTCAATACGGAAAAATACTATTTTTCGACACCGGAAACCGAGAAGAAGGATCTACGCATCCTGAACGATGCAGACTTTGCGGAGGAACACCGTTTCGACAGGCAGCCTCTTCCGAGAAAACTTTTCTATGATAAGACCGTGAATGAGAAGGAATCTGTATTTGCAGGAAACTATAGGGAACGTATGATAGAGCTCCTTAATACAGGCTTTCCACTCATCTTCATCGCTCTTGATTATATGAACAAGCCTATGGGCTTCACCTGTTTCTTCTACAGAGATTACATGATCACAAACTACTCGAAGGCTGCAAGCGTAACGACCGCTCTCAATATGGGTATCGGCGGCTTTGTTAACATGCAGTACCAGCGCTACCTTCTCGACAAGATGGATTCCATGTATACTCATGATCCGCTTACCGGCCTCTACAACCGTATCGGCTTCAACGTCACCTTCGAGAAGGCCATAAAGGAGAATAAAGGAAAACCCGCCACGGTCATTATGTCTGACCTTGACGGGCTGAAATACATAAATGATAATTTTGGTCATGCCGAAGGCGACAGAGCCATCTCGGAGGTTGCCACAGCACTTGTAGCGGCCTGTCCGGATCACGCTTTCTCGGCACGATTCGGCGGTGACGAGCTGTTTGCAGTCATCATCGGCGAATGCGACGCTCCTGCCATCATTAAGAAGATTGACGACCTGCTCGTTGAATTCAACAAAGAAACCAAGCTGCCATATCAGGTAATGACCAGCAGTGGCGCATTTAATACTGTTCTTAACGACAATTTCAATATCATCGAAGCTATAAAGGTTGCTGATAAGGAGATGTATCAGGTTAAGGATGCCAAGAGAGCCCAGAGGCTCGCTGGCAGGAATCTGTCACACTGAAAACTCTTCCCACTCCATACCTTTAGCTTTCGTAAAGGCTTTAGTTTCATCCATAGGCATAGGTTTTCCGAAATAGAAACCCTGTGCCTTTTCACATCCTATGGACTTAAGGAACTCATAATGTTCCTTCGTCTCAACGCCCTCACAAAGAGTAAGAACGCCCAGTCCCTCCGCGCCTTCAACTATATAATTCATAAGCTTGGCGGTCTTCGGATTCGAATCAAAGCTTCTGAGGAATACCATATCCAGCTTAACAACATCAAAATTGTATTCAACAAGGTTATTCAGTGATATGTGTAAGGTATTTCCCCGATAATACAAACAGCCGGATATGAAGGAGTCCATATCCGGCCGTGGGGTATATTTGGAAGGTTTTTTGTGAATCTGATTATTTCTTTCTTCTGCTTCTTACATCGAATGCAACTGCTACTATAAAGATCAGACCCTTAACGATGTACTGGTAAGAAATGTCTATCTCCATAAGGTTCATTCCGTTTGTAAGAGACATGATAACGAGTGTACCGATAATTGTATTTGTTACACGGCCTACACCACCGCTAACGGCTACACCACCGATGTAGCAAGATGCGATCGCATCCATCTCGAAGCCAAGACCGGCTGTCGGTGTTGCTGACTGAAGTCTTGAGGTATAAAGGATACCGCCGAGAGAAGCCATAAGGCTTACTGAACAGAAGGCGAAAAGTGTGACCTTCTTAACGTTGATACCTGAAAGCTCTGCTGCCTGAGCGTTACCGCCGATACCGTAGATGGCACGTCCGAGCTTTGTCTTGTTAAGCATGAAGTTGTAGATGAGAAGAACAACTCCTACGATAACTGCTGTCCAAGGAATACCATTGTAGCTTGCAAGTGTGTACATAACCAGCATGATAACAGCTGAAACTGCGATCTGCTTGAAGATGAATATCTGAACCGATGGAACCTCAAAGTTGTATTTAACCTTGTTCTTTCTGGTCTTGGTATCAGAGTAGATCATTGCAAGGACCAGAAGTCCGCCGATTATAAGTGTCAGTACGTGGAGGTTTCCTCCCTTTGTAAGGTCAGGAATGAAACCGTTTGAAAGTGACTTGAAGCCTTCATTTGGAATAATGATAGTACCTGTATCCTGAAGTGAAAGGCTGAGAAGTCCACGGAATATGAACATTCCGGCAAGTGTTGTAACGAAGGCCGGAACACCGACTTTAGTTACGAGAAGGCCCTGATAGAAGCCTATAAGGAGTCCAAGTGCAAGAACTATAACGATAGCCAGCCACTCGTTTACATGATACTTTGTCATAAGGATCGCTGCGACTGCTCCTGAGAAGCCGGCAACGTATCCAACCGAAAGATCGATATGGCAGATGATAAGTATGATGGTCATACCGATAGCCATTACAGCTACGTAACCTGCCTGGTTTATAAGATTGGTGATGTTTCTTGCTTCAAGGAAGCTGCCATCTGTCTGTATTGCAAAGAAAGCCATGATAACTATCAAAGCTATATACATCATATAATCGCGAATATTTGTCTTCGCAAGTGTGAGAATTTCACGACCAAGGCCGCCCTTTGGCTTATTCTCATCATCCCTTGACCCTTTATTATGTCGGGCCGTTAACTGGTCATATCCAGCATTTTTTACCAACTGCATATTTATTTCCCTCCGACTGTTTTTTCAGTGTTATCTCGCTGTTATTAAGATGCCTCAGCCACAGAATTAATGGCCATAGCCATAACCTTTTCTTCCGTAGCTTCCTCTGCGGTAAGCTCACCTGTAATGGTTCCTTCCGACATGACATAGAGTCTGTCACTCATACCGAGAACCTCAGGAAGCTCAGAAGAGATCATGATGATACTCATTCCCTGATCAACAAGCTTGTTCATCAGGCTGTAGATCTCGAATTTCGCTCCGACATCAATACCTCTGGTAGGCTCGTCAAGGATGAGAACCTTTGGCTTTGCAAACATCCATTTTGCTATCTGAACCTTCTGCTGATTTCCACCACTGAGGTTACCAACCTTCTGTTCTATCGAAGGTGCCTTGATATTGATCGAGTTTTTGTAATCGTTAGCTATATTTATCTCTTCATTTTCATTGATAGAGATTCTATCTACAAGCTCCTCGAGATTTGCCAGAGATATGTTGTATCTGATGTCCTGCATGAGGATGAGCCCGTTACCCTTGCGGTCCTCGGAAACGTAAGCAAGTCCTTTCTTGATCGCGTCTCTCGGATGCTTGAAGCGTACCTTCTCGCCCTCCATGTAAAACTCGCCGCCGGTTATCTTATAGCCTGAAGGATTACCGAAGATACTGTGCGCAAGCTCTGTTCTTCCGGCTCCCATAAGGCCCTGTATTCCGACGATCTCGCCCTTTCTGACATTGATATTTACATGATGCAGGATCTCACGGTTCTTTGAAGGATCAAATACCGTCCAGTCCTTTAACTCGAGTGCTATTTCTCCGAATCCATGTTTTTCTCTCTTTGGATAAATATTATCCATCTCACGACCAACCATGTGCTTGATGATCTCTGCTTCCTCGATCTTTCTCTCGGTCGCATCCATTGAGCATATGGTGGCGCCGTCTCTGAGTACGGTTATCGTATCTGCTATTGCCGTAATCTCTCTAAGCTTATGTGAGATCATGATACAGGTTACTCCCTGTGCCTTAAGCTCTCTGATAAGTCTCAGAAGATTCTGGCTGTCGTCTTCATTAAGTGAAGCTGTTGGCTCATCCAGGATGAGCAGCTTAACATTCTTGCTGAGCGCCTTTGCTATCTCAACCAGCTGCTGGTTGCCGACGCCAAGCTCCTTTACTTTCATGGAAGGATCTGCCTTAAGGCCTACCTTCTCAAGCATTTTCGATGCCTGTACGATCGTTTCATTCCAGTCGATCGCTTTACCTTTAACTATTTCGTGTCCGAAAAATATATTTTCGTATATGCTGAGTTCGGGAATAAGAGCAAGCTCCTGATATATGATAACTATTCCCTTTTCTTCACTGTCTGCTATCTTTTTAAACTTCTGAACCTCGCCATTGTAGACGATGTCGCCTGAATACGTTCCATGAGGATATACACCGGACAGTACCTTCATAAGCGTTGATTTTCCGGCTCCGTTTTCCCCGACGAGACAATGAATCTCTCCGCGCTTTACTTTGAAATTGACATTATTAAGTGCTTTTACACCCGGAAACTCTTTAACTATTCCCTTCATTTCCAGTATATAATCGCTCATAGAAGCCTCCTTAAAGTTACTGCGTCCCCTCTTTTGGCTCTTCAGTCGCATGGACCACATTTAGTGGTCCATGCTGAAGAGGGGAATGGTTTAACTATGATCCTGTAATCTTACTCTAATCCTGTGAAATCTGAAGCGTCATAGTATCCTGAATCGATGAGTGCCTGCTTAACGTTGCTGCTTGTTACAACTACGATTGAAGTCTGCTTTGCCTTAACTTCCTTCTTGCCGTTGTCATATGTTGTATCTGTTACAGGCTCCTTGTCCTCAAGAATGCTTACTGCCATTGCTACTGAATCTGCTGCAAGTGTTCTTGTATCCTTGAACACTGTCATTGACTGCTTTCCATCGATGATGTACTGAACTGATGCCTTCTCTGAATCCTGTCCTGTTATTACATAGCTTGTAACATCCTTATCTGTTGCAAATACATCTGCTATTGAACGAGCTGTACCATCATTTGGTGCAAGTACAAGCACGTTACCCTTCATATCCTTGCCAGCCTTTGTAAGGTTAGCTTCTGCCTTAGACTTTGCTACGTTGAAATCCCAGTCTGTTGTGATCTGGCCGATGATCTTACCGATCTCATCTCTGTCAAGGTCGTTCTTATCCTTAAGCTTCTCTGCTTCTGAAGAGTTTGCTATAACGAATGTTCCGTCAGCGATCTTTGGCTGAAGAACGCTCCAAGCACCTTCGAAGAAGATGAATGCGTTGTTATCAGTTGCTGCACCTGCGTAGAGGTAAAGAGGGATACCACTTCCGTCAGGTGCATTGTCTATCAAATACTGACCCTGAGCAGCTCCTACAGCAAAGCTGTCGAAGGTTACGTAATAATCAACTGCATCTGTTCCTGTTATAAGACGGTCATAAGCGATGACCTTAACGCCTGCTTCCTTTGCTTCCTCAACTGCTGCTGATGCTGCTGCACCGTCCTGTGCGCAGATGATGAGGACCTTGATGCCCTTAGAAATAAGTGTCTCAACATTTGTCTTCTCTGTTGCCGGTGAACCCTGGCTGAAAAGAACCTGATTTGTGAATCCTGCATCTCCGAGGATAGTCTCGAACTGCTTCTGATCCTGTAACCATCTTGGCTCGTCCTTTGTCGGAAGGATGATACCAACCTGAACTCCTGAACCTGATGAAGAACCGCTTCCGCTTCCACTTGCGTCTGACTTGTCATTCTTCTTTCCACAACCTGTTACGGCACCCATGACCATAGTAGCTGCAAGTGCAAGCCCTAAGATCTTCTTACCTAATTTTCTCATTTACCTTACCTCCGTAAATTTTCTCATCCGCCTCCATTTAGCAGTTATTTTTTCTGCTCAGCACCCGGAAAGCGGTAATTTTTTTCTGCTGAAGTGAATATATCACCGAATCAACACGAATAACTTGTCTCTTTCTGTCAATTTTTGCCCTCTTTTTTGTGCGCTTTGCGGATTATAGCACAAATCTGACAATATGCTATCCTAACCAAAAAAGTGCTAATCCGGAATATACAGACTAGCATAATCATAGGCCGGCCACATATATATACCCCTCTCGACTCTGCTCTCGCACGGTTTCGATTGGTATATATATGCGTCCGGCCTATTTAGATTGTTGTATATTTGGCGTCCTTATTCCGATTCGCGACCTTCCTTGTACTCGGATGGGGTGACGCCCACGTTTTTCTTAAAGGTACGGCTGAAATAGTTTGCATCGGAGTAGCCGACCTCCAGGCATATCTCCTTCATACTCTTATTGGTATTTCGGAGCAGCTCCTTCGCCCGCTCGATGCGGACATTGGTCAGATATTCTATGAAGGTGCTGCCTGTACGCTTCTTGAAAAGCTTACTGAAATAGTAAGGGCTTATCTGCAGCTCCTTCGAAACATCATCAAGGATAAGATCCTTCGAATAGTTTGAAGCGATATAGTCCTGAGCGTTCTTGATGATATCTACCGTATTTTCCTCCTTCTTCGTGAGGATGTTGTGGCAGACATTGTCAATCTTCGCTATGAACCAGTCCGAAAGCTCAGTGTAGGTGTTCATGTTCATGATGGTCTCGAGGTATTCGCTTCTCATATTGAAGCGGTAGATCATCCCGCCGCTCTCGAAGCCTATCCTCTCGGCGCGGAGCACAAACTCCAGAACCTTCAGCTTCACATCCATCACATTCTGGACATGCCTCTCCATCATCCAGTCAAAGAATGACTTGGCATAGAAAGCCGAGCGGTTCACATTTCCTTCCTCTATACTCTTGAAGAGCGCATTCTCCGTCTCAACCGGATAATCGTCCTCGTAGCTCTTCATAAGTGAAAGGTCGTTAACATGCACGACCGAATCCGTCTTATTATAGGCAAGTGAACGCATAGCCTCGTTGTAGGACTCCGCAAGATCCTCCAGGCTGTGAACCGTTCCGATACCCACGCGGAACCAGGCATCAAACTGTCGCCTCAGATCCCTCGAAAGCTTACGCGCATCGTTGATTATCTGTATTCTTATCTCGTATTCCTCCTCAGGGTCCGGCAGAGCCCTCGGAACAAATACAAGTATCATATTTCCCATCATGGCGCCAACACAGCAGTTAAAGGAAGCCTTCACAGCGTCCTTGATCCTTGAATACTCCTTCTGGAGACGCACGGTCGTACCGATGGTATTGTCCATCTGGCCTTTCTTGTCCAGGTCACCGAACTGCAAGGACATGATGTAGCCCGCATCCTCCTCGATACTGAGAAGCGTCCTGAAATTGCTGAGCTCCTCCTCGCTGTGATTCCTGTAAATAAGCGAATAGATGAAACCACTCTCGATGATAGGCGTTACGATCTCAAGCTTCTCCTTATTGGAAAGCTCCTCGCTCCTCTTCCTCTTGGTGAAGTCAACCTTCTTCATAGCCTTCTCGAGGATCTTCACGATAACCTCTTTGTCGATAGGCTTATTGATATAGTCCATGACGCCGATATCTATGGCATCCTTCGCGTAATCAAACTTCAGATAGGCACTGACAACTATAAATATGATGCCGTCGTTGTTCCTTCTGATCTCCCTCATGGCCTCGATACCGTTGATTCCCGGCATCTGTATATCCATAAATACGATATCCGGCCTGAAATACTCAGCCTGCTCGATAACGCGCCTGCCCGTATTTGCACTTTCAATGAGGCACTGCCCCGGGAAGTTATTCTCTATTATGAACTTTAATGCATTTATGACGATGCTCTCATCGTCCGCGATCAAGATCTTATACATCCTGTTCTCCTTTTCAGCTCCGACCACCTACCCGGCCGCAACCATTTTTATTTATCGCCCTGCTCGTCGGACAGTGCCGGCGGTTCCTTATCATTCGGAATAAAGAGCGCGATCTCGGCACCCATATCCGGTCCGACACTTGTTATCTCGATAACATTCTCACGGTCATAGAAGGTTCTGAGGCGCTTGATAACGTTATCCAGCCCTATTCCTTCCTTCTTCTGTATGTACTCCTCGTCCTTAAGGTTGACATTTATTATCTTCTCTATGATATCCTGCGGAATTCCCACACCGTTATCGCTGACGGAGATCACTATATCATCACCCTCGCCGGCAACAGATACGTCTATCTTCTTCTCCCAGCTGACATCATGCAGGCCGTGCTTAATACAGTTTTCAACCACCGGCTGAAGTATCATGCTCGGCACGCTGACATTCAGATACCGTTCGTCTATATTTGTGCTATAGTGGATCTCCCCTGCATAGCGCACATTCAGGATATAAATATAATCGTCAACTATCTGCAGCTCTTCCCTTATGGTGGAGATGCCCTCGTCGCTCTTCACCCTGTACCTGAAGAAGTCCGCAACCTTATGGATGTAACGGTAGGTCTGGTCGGCATCCTCAAGCATAGCAAGCTGTGCGCCAGCATTCAATGTATTGAAAAGAAAGTGCGGATTGATCTGTGCCTGAAGGTATTTCAGCTGGGCATCCTTGAAGGAAGCCTCCATACGGATGGACTTCTCGCGAAGGGCGCTCTCCGCCTCCACACTTATCCTCACCTTCTCCATATAATCCTTAAGACTTATGACCATCTGGTTGAAGGAGTTGTTCACGATACCTATCTCGTTATAATCGTGAGGCTCCACCAGCTGCACATCGAGATTTCCTTCTCCGACCTCCTTAGCGGTCTCCACCAGCTTCTGGAGCGGATTGGTCAGCCTTCTTATAAGAAGAAGGAGGATGCAGATATCAACGCCGCCGGTAAGAACAAGGATGATGCTGTAAAGCCTCTCCGAGGTTCTCACCAGATTGCTCATCTTATTGTAGGTTCCCGCATTGTTGTGGAACAGCAGGTTATTCAGGTTAGTCATACAGGTGGTCAGATACTCGTACTGCCTCTCCGCCTGAGCCTGGTATTCCTGATACGCGTCGATCTCGCCGTTCTTCTTCGCAAGCACCGCCTTGCTGACCGACTGTACGTATCTCGTGGAGATGTTATAGATAGAATTCTCCCCGGTCTCCACATCGGTCATCTCGCCCGTATGCTTAAACTTTTTCAGGAATTCCTTGTATTTTTCCTCATTAATATAGTATTGATTTAATACGCTCTCGTCCTTCATGTTAAGGTATTCGCGCATCTCAGAATGTATCGTATCCAGCCATTCACGCATCTCGGTCAGCTTCCTGTTGCCCTCGTATGCACTGTCCACACTGCTCACGACGGTCCGCATGTTCCTGAAAATATAGATATTTACGATCAATACGGATATGAACGTCAGAAGGAATATGTAGATGATCTGGGTACGGAACTTTCTCCTCTTAATCTTCATCCAGATACCTCGCTATATTTTCCTTCGTAACAACTGTATCTTCTACTATTATGTGGTCATTTATGCTGCCACTGGACTTGTAACCCACCAGCGCGTCCACACATACCATTCCCAGCTGCTTGGCGTCTGCATCGATAAGTGCCGCAATATCCTCGTCCCTTACGGCCTTCAGCAGCGAATCCGATATGCCGTAGCCGATGATCTGGGTATTGCCGGCCAGATTGTAGTCTCTTACAGCCTGATATACTATCTTTGTATCATGCTCATTAACGCAGAGAAGTATATCCGGGCGGTCGTATTTGTCAGAGAGAGTCACCTTCGTCAGGTCCGAGAGTCTGAAGTTCGGCAGATCTCCGACGTCAACTACCTTCAGATCCACGCTCAGATGGTTTCCTTCGTTTGCCAATGTAAGGCGGATACCGTCAAGAAGCCTCTCGGTTCCTTCAGCCTTCTCATCAACAAACAGGACCACCTTCGGCGATCTGGTCTTCGTAATATTTATTATGGTTCTGGCGTATTCTCTTCCGAGATTGTAATCGCCTATCTCTATAAATGACTTCCTGTTGCCCGGGCAGTCCGACAGAAGCGTAACGGTCGGGATATCGCTTTCAGCCGCCTCATCGATTGCTTCCCTGATACTGTCCTCATCAGAGCCCTCAAGGATGATGCCGTCCACCTGCATATCCAGAGCTATCCTTACATAATCGTCATCACTGTAGCTTGCACCCGAGCCGGTCTTAAGCTTCTCGACGTAAACTCCATGCTGCTTTCCGTAATTCCTTGCTTCCTCATAAATATGATTCGCCGTGTAGGAATCCTCCGACTTACTGATGAAAGCAAAATGATACTTATATTTCGTGCCTTCCTGATTTATCTTATCCAGCTGGCTGTGCATATAAAAAGAAATGACGACGATGGCCGCCACAAAGAAAAGAAGAAGGATAATTATGTATAGGCCATATTTATCCAGCTTCCTTTTTCTCTCTTCACTGCCGCTTTCGGCTTCCGTATTCTCTGTTTTACTGTCTCTTTCTATGTCTGTCATGCTTCTGTTTTCCATCTTCTAGTAGATTACGCGGTTTCGTCCGCCGGTCTTGCCGAGGTAGAGCTTCTCGTCCGCCTCCTTGATGGCCTTATCCATATTTCCGCTGAAGTCATATTCCGTCAACCCGAAGGTCATCGTAACATTTATCTCCTGCTCGCCCATCTTAATGATATGCTTCTGTATCATGCTCCTCAGATTCTCGAGGATCACGAAAGCATCATCGCCGTTCACGCCCGTAAATATAAGGAGAAACTCCTCACCGCCCCACCTTGAAGCAAGGCAGTTTTCGCCGCAGGAGGTCTTGAAGGTCTCAGCAACCGCTTTAAGCACCTCGTCACCGGCATCATGGCCGTAGGTGTCGTTGACCTTCTTGAAGAAATCTATATCCGCCATACAAACGCTGATGGCTCCCACATCGTACGCCTTTGCAAGTCCGTTCAGGAAATCCCTGGCATAACGTCTGTTGCAGAGTCCCGTAAGCTGATCTGTATTTGCCTCTCTGACCAGCTTGTCGTTGTATTTCATAAGCTTGCTTTCTTCCACGTTCTCCCTGTGACTGTAGATGTAGGAGATTACCACTATTGAGAGAAATACAGCTGTGATATTCGTGCTCTGAATAAGCTTGCCTGACACCTCGCCTATCTCAACCTCAGGCTGGGTTCCGCTGTAAACAAATATCGTAACTATCCTGACGCACAGCACGATCAGAGTCAGCGTGATCTTGAAGCCCAGGCTTCCGTGCGCCGCAAAAAAGCTGACGGTAAGCATGATCAGGAAATAATTCTGCATGCCTGCGCTCCAGCCGAAGCACGGTATCATCGCCAGACTGTAGGTAAAGGTAAAAAGAAGGAACAGCGTCAGCGATACCCTGGTATTTGAAAAATACGTATTTGAAAAAAGGATTATCATGGCCGCGAAAATAAGACCTACCCTGTACGGATATTTTCTGATCACTTCAAACCCGGCAAATGCCAGATCAAGAAGATACGCAGCCAGCATCAAGATATAAATGATGCGCAGAGCGACTATGCTCCTTTTCGTCTCGTTTTTGAAATTAACATCCTTGCAGATGAATTGTCGTAACCCCATTTTTACCAGTCTCCCGGAACCGCCTCTTTATTTACGTTTACGGACGGCGCTGACCATTGCAGCATTTATCATACCAAGACAGCGTTAGATCCTTGCCGCCTTCATCTTACCAAGACAGCGTTAGATCCTTGCCGCCTTCATCTTAATCTTCATATCATACATCTTCTTGTCTGCTTCCCTGATGCACTCCTCGGCTACGTTCTCCCCGGGAACATAAACCGAATATCCATAGGCAATACTGAGTGGAATATTGCGCTCCCCATCGCTGTTAAACTCATCCACCAGATCTCTGAATCTTCTTCTGTTTTCAGCCAGTCTCGGATCGTTCTTCGGATAATTGGCCATAACAAAGAACTCGTCGCCACCGATCCTGAAGCATTTCTCGTCACCTTCAAATACAGTCCTCATGATCTCAGCAACCTTATTGATGTATTCGTCACCCTCATCGTGTCCCATTTCGTCATTTACACGCTTAAGGTAGTTCATATCCAGCATGATGAAGGTAACAGGCTTGTCGCCCTTTTCTGCCTTTTCCATCTCGCGATTATACGCCAGACGGTTCAGAAGTCCCGTCAGCGCATCCTTGTAAGCAAGGCTCTCCATGATCTCTGCATACTGGCTCTTCCTGCTCATCTCAGATATTGAGTAGAACTCATAGATGCCCAGTATGAAGGTAAATAAAAACATAGCGTATTTAAAATACAGTGGTCTGTTGTTTACGTCCGGCGTTGTGAGATAAACAAAGATATCAACCGCGCCTATCATTACAGAGATAAAGAGTGCGATAAAAAGCGATCTCTTGAATCTGTTTCTCAGCCCTCCGATCAGCACCACACGGATAACTATAAATATTATCGCAGCAACAGCGGTTGCCAGAAGAATATGGGTGTATTTAAGCAGCTGATGATAATCCTTTCCTCCCGATAATACTGAGTAGAACGAATAGATTATCTTGGTCGCTGTAAGAGCCGCAAACACCTCCACCATATGGAACCTTCGGTAATCTGCAACCGATGTAACAAGCATCACGCCCGCAAGCGCCATCATATCAAGTGAGAGATATTCCATAAAATGAACAGCAACAGGCGCTCTGAGAAGTATCGCGAAGATCTCGGTTTCGCAGACTATCCACACCGATGAAACCATCGCAAAGGTTCCGACGCTGAGGAGCTCCCCTCTCTTCTCCTTGAAATATTTTCCTGAAAGTCCGCCCACAAAAAGAACCATTCCAAAAACAAATATGATTATACAAAGCAGGAAGTCCAAAGCAGACTGCTGCATCCTTTCAACAAGGAACTGATTTCCGTTGTCAAGGCAGAATTCCTTGAAAACTCCCGGATTCTTCGGATATATGTTATTTATAACAATACGGAACTCGCCGTCCTGATATAAAACCGGAATATTTACGGAATGCGGATATGATCCGTAGGCTTTACCGAACAGTTTCGGCGCATTTGGCTGATAGTTATATATCCGTTCTTCATCAAGATATATTGAAAAAAACACATTTCTGCTTAGGAAGCAGAGCATACGGTTATTTATCTCTTCTCTGGTAACATTTCGGTGGATAACAACCTCTTCACCCTCTCTTAGGTTTCCGAAGTCTACAGCCGCCCCGTCCAGATAGGTCCAGCCATTGGAGAAATCCTCGGTCTGATCCTCCTTCTCCACACCGTTTATATGCAGTATCGAAGACAGAATAAGGTATATAAGGAGAATTATTATCAACATGCAGAAATAAAAGCGGCTGTCTGTCCACATTCTGTTTGATTTACGTTTTTCGTCCATTTTTTATGCCTCTTTTATTTTATTTGGCCGGCGGACTATCTTCTCCGGCAGATTTTTCCTGATTAAAGCATATACATAGTCATTATAATACTATAATAACCCGACTGCAAATGTGTTTTTCAACTGCATTGATGCGACTACGTCGCGTGCCACCTCGTCTGTCGACTCGGTGTCGGATATTCGTCGAATGTCTGTATTATCATGCAAGCATGATATGCATCCACTCGACTCATTATCAACGCGCATAAAAAATCCGCAGCTCTACGCTGCGGATTTTTTATCGTACCCCTATTCTTCTTCCATCAAACTCTTCATTTCAGCGATCATATCATCATTTAAAGGAGCTTCCTTAAGCTTCTCCCAAGCTTTCTTTGCTACATCACTGATCTTCGGCGGAAGTAATTCCTCATGATACTGGTAGTGGCCATATCCACGATATTTGTCTGTATACTGAGCAACTTCCTGGCCATCTCTCACAACCCAAACCTTCATATCAGGCTCGTTCTCGTGCTTTGTGCTGCGCGGCCTAAGCTCTATCAGCCACTGATCATTCTCGAAGATCACAACATTCTGCTTTGGTTCTTTGTTCTCCATAATGCAAATACCTCCTTATAAAAGATTGTAAATACAACCGAACTTATTATATCACAGTTTGAATTCTCTAACAACCTTGCAATTGACTTAAACCGATTAAAATTATTAATTTTTTATGATCATCAGACCGCCTGTCGACCGCCCTCCGATGGGACATCGATTTAGATAATTAAGTATGCCTTACAACCTCAAATCTCTGCAGTTTCAGCCTCTCTCCCGGACGTATTCCAGCCTTTCTTCTGGCTATATCTATCTGATCTTCGACCGTATCGACGCCCTCAAGATCCGGCAGCAGAAGTCCTCTCTTACCGCCGCTGCTGACTATAACACCGTAACGCTTAACATCCAGCTGTGAAGGCGAATCGATATCCTCCGGCTCCCCGAGAACATCCACATTTATCTCGAGATATTTCAGCTCATCCGCAGTGATCGGATCAAACCTTGGGTCGAAGGATGAAGCACTTATTGCATTCTGTATTATCTCAGCCGCAACATTATCCTCCGTCGGAAGGATAGTCCCTATACAGCCCCTGAGACTGCCTTGTTTATGGATGGATACGAAGGCTCCCGCCTGCTTCGAATACATCTCTGCAGGAAGCCCCTTCGGTACCTCTATGGTTTCTTTTCTTAAAACGTAGCTTTCCAGCGATCTTCTTGCAAGCTTCACGTAATCGTCCGAATTCTCAGCCAGTGCCGCCAGCTTTCTCTCCTCTTCTTCTATACGAAGCTTCCTGAAGCGTCTTGTCTCGTCCGGTCCCTCAGGATAGAAGGAGCAGATACCGTAACCCACACCCGTGACATCCTGATGTGAAAATCTCGTTGCCTTAATCTTAAGTCCGTCAAAGGCTCCTGCCATTATAACAAACGACCTATGGCCGCACTCCGCAGCCTTGTCGCAGAAATCCTCATCAAAATCAAAAAGTTCACCGAAAGCTGCCCTACCGCAGACATCCATGATTCTCTCATCATAAACCGGTCCCTCCGGTGCAAAGCCGTAAGGTCCGTGATACTGCAGCTTATGTGACAGATCGCCGCTTGCAACAAATACCGCTCTTCTGTCTGTCTTCTCCACAGCCGCCTTGATAAGTTCTCCCAGATGATAGTGATCCGTGAGAGGCAGCCCGGAAAGCCCTATTCGGACTATCTTAAAGTTGCTGTATTTTTTACGGATGAACCAAAGCGGTACCATGGTTCCGTGATCCAGCTGAGCCTTCCTCTCGCCCTCTATTCCCGCCGGAAAATCCTCTGCCTCAGCAAGGCTTGCGATAAGGTCCCAAAGCCCCGAATCATAGGTCTCATCAAACTTCACCTGAGGTGCCCCAAAGTCCGCAAAGCTTCCCTTAGCCCCCTGCCCCGGCGAGATGTGAAAATAATTCGAATACATCGTCGCATGCGGGCTGGTGATTATTATCGTCTCAGGCTTAAGAGCCGCGATCTCATCCGCAACTCTGTCGTAAGCATCTATCGTTTCTCTGACTTCTTCCTCGCTTCCCCTGCCTACCGCCGGAACGATAAGCGGCGGATGCGGCACCATGAATCCTGCTAATATCGACATGCAACCCCTCCTTCATCTGTTCACAGTTGATTGAACCCGATATATCGGTTCGAAACACTGTCCCCTTTACTGTGAACATCAACTATTTTGTTAGTCAACTAACAATTCCCTGTAAATACGTATTTCAGATTCTCCTCGGCAACCTTCTTTAACCTATAGATAAGCCCCACATCAGTCGCCGCCCGGTCGGTCATATGAAACCGTGGAAAAAATCTGGATATATGAAGTGTTATATCACGCCCGATCACGTTTCCGTCCTTATTCCTAAGACCGCTGACCCAGCTGCTAAGCTCTCTCATCTCTTCCTCTCTGTCATTCTCACCCGGAATGATAAGAGTCGTCAGCTCCACATGACAAAGCTTCACAGCCTCCTCGATAAAGTCCATGACCATCCTTCGGTCACCCTTTAGAACATCCCTGTAAAAGCGGTCCGTAAAGCCCTTCAGGTCTATATTCATCGCATGAATATAAGGTCCGATCTCCCGAAGCACCTTAATATCCGCCATTCCATTGGAAACCAGGACATTCTTCATGCCCTTACCTGCAACAAGCTTAGCAGTATCTCTTACGTATTCGTAGCCTATCAGCGGCTCGTTGTAGGTGAATGCAACACCTATATTTCCACGGGTTTTGTAGCGTTCCGCCAGCTCAGCCAGCTCCTCGGGAGCGATATACTCCGCTTCATTCGCCCGTTCCATCACATCGTCTGACCAGGATATTTCATAATTCTGACAGAAAGGACATCTCAGGTCACAGCCGAAGCTTCCCACAGAAAGTACTTTGCTTCCCGGACAAAACCTGGCAAGCGGTTTCTTCTCTATTGGATCAAGCGCAAGAGCCGTCACAAGACCGTAATTCCCCGGCACAACCTTGCCGTTCACGCACCGTCTGATACCGCAGAAACCGTTCTGTCCCTCAGCTATATCACAATGTCTGAAACATACCTCGCAGACCGCCATAAAACATCACCCCGTATTTATCAACAGCCCAAAATACCATCAATCTCACAAAACAATTCCGACAATACAATCTATTCCTCATGTCCGATCAGTAAATAATCGATCCCTATCAATCCACCTATGTATCAGAACAGCCCGATTATGTTATAGGCCGCAAAGGATACGATCCACGCCACGGTGCACTGCAGGAGAACCATCGCAGCTGCCCATTTGCCTCCAAGCTCACGCTTAACCGATGCTATCGCCGCTACACAAGGAGTGTAGAGAAGGCAGAAGATAAGCAGTGCGCCTGCCGCTGCCGGACTAAGAGCTTCCCTGATGCCTGCATCATTTCCAAAAAGGATGGTCAATGTCGAAACAACGCTCTCCTTCGCCATAAAACCGCTGATAAGCGCCGTTGCAACCTTCCAGCTTCCAAACCCAAGCGGTATGAAAAGCGGTGCGATAAAGCCGGCAATGATTGAAAGCATACTGTCTTCCGAGCTCTTCACAAGGCTGAAATTGAAATCAAAATTCTGAAGTCCCCAGATAATTATCGTCGCAACAAATATAACCGTGAAAGCTCTCATCAGGAAATCCTTCGCCTTATCCCAGAGAAGCCTTATAACATTCTTAAGTCCCGGCAGGCGGTAGTTCGGAAGCTCCATAACGAAAGGAACCGCCTCGCCCTTAAATACAGTTCTCTTCGATATCAGCGCAGCAATTATACCCACAATGATACCAAGCAGATAAAGCCCTATCATGATAAGCGCCCCGTGTCCCGGGAAGAAGGCTGATGTGAAGAAGCCGTAAATAGGCAGCTTCGCGGTACAGCTCATGAACGGTATCAGCATGATAGTAAGCTTTCTGTCTCTTTCGGAAGGAAGCGTACGGCTCGCCATAACGCCCGGAACCGAACAGCCAAAGCCTATCAGAAGAGGCACTATGCTTCGTCCCGAAAGTCCCAGCTTACGCAGCATCTTATCTGTAACAAAGGCTATTCTCGCCATGTATCCGCTGTCCTCAAGAAGCGACAGGAAGAAGAAAAGTATTATAATGATAGGCAGAAAAGAAAGCACACTTCCCACACCCTTGAAGATACCGTTTATGATAAGCGAATGAACTACGCTGTTTACATTCATCGAGGTCAGAGCCTTATCCACCTTGCCTGTCAGTGCCTCGATGCCTCCCTCCAGAAGCTCCTGGAACCAGGCTCCGATAACATTAAAGGTCAGCCAGAATATAAGCCCCATGATGCCGATAAAGGCCGGAATAGCCGTGAAACGACCGGTCAGTATACGGTCGATCTTCTCACTTCTCTCACGTTCCTTACTTGCCCTCGGCTTAACAACAGTCTCGTGGACAAGCTTTTCTATAAACGAAAAACGCATATCGGCTATGGCCGCCGAACGGTCGAGCCCTCTTTCCTCCTCCATCTGAAGGATGATATGCTCTATCATTTCCTTCTCGTTATCAGACAGATTCAGTGCATTCATTACACGCTCATCGCCTTCGATTATCTTATTTGCGGCGAATCTTACAGGTATTTCCGCCCTCTTCGCATGATCCTCGATAAGGTGCATGATGGCGTGCAGGCATCTGTGAACCGCTCCGCCGTGATCATTCTCATCGCAGAAGTCCTTCTTGCCCGGACTCTCCTGATACTTTGCAACATGAACAGCGTGACTTATCAGCTCGTCTACACCTTCGTTCTTGGCCGCAGAGATTGGAATGACCGGTATCCCCAGCAGTGCCTCCATATCATTGATCCTTATGGATCCGCCGTTTCCGCGCACTTCGTCCATCATATTGAGAGCAAGCACCATCGGAATATCCAGCTCCATCAGCTGCATCGTGAGGTAGAGATTCCTCTCAATATTTGTCGCATCAACTATATTTATTATGCCCTTCGGCTTTTCATCTATTATGTACTGACGTGAAACTATCTCTTCGTCGGTATAAGGCGACAGGGAGTAAATACCCGGCAGATCGACCACCTCGGTATTCGGTATATTTCTGATCTCACCGCTCTTTCTGTCCACAGTAACACCCGGGAAGTTCCCGACGTGCTGGTTCGAACCGGTCAGCTGATTGAAGAGAGTCGTCTTGCCGCTGTTCTGGTTTCCGGCAAGCGCAAAGGTAAGCACCGTCCCCTCCGGAAGTGCCTTCCCCTTACATTTATCATGGAAAATACCGCCTTCACCGAGTCCCGGATGATGCCTGTAGGATCTTGTATCCGTCCTCGCCTCAGCGCCCTCCAGCTCAGCCTTCTTGCCAAGATACGCCAGAAGCACATCCGTGTCCGGTCTGTCCGTAGTATCCTCTGTTATCTGTATCTTTTCAGCGTCATCAAGCCTGAGCGTCAGCTCATAGCCGTGGATACGAAGCTCCATCGGATCGCCCATCGGTGCGAATTTGATAAGCTTAACCTCCGCTCCCGGAATAACGCCCATATCAAGGAAATGCTGCCTCAGCGCACCATCTCCCCCAACGCTTTCTATTATCGCTCTTTTACCTATCTGAAGTTCCCGCAGTGTCATTTTATTATCCATTCCATGCTACGCTGACTTGTACCACCCGCAGCATTTATCAGTATTGTGAGTAAACCGGTCTGTTCAGCCGGCTACATTTCGATTTTACATCATATTTATTTTAATTACCATAGATATATACATTATTACGTGGTATTCTACTTATGACAGTTTTGTGACATTTTTCTGACAGAATTGCGGGGATACAAAACTGTGGTAATGATATTCTATGATCAACCCAACACAAGTGGTGCAACAGAAAACACCCGAATACAATCATAGGAGGTCACTACCATGACAAAATTAAAAGGACTTATGCTCACAGGATCAATCGCAGTACTTACAGTTTCAGGTGCTGCACGCATCAACTCAGCAGTAAACGCTGAAAATACTACTGAGGAAAGTAACAAGATCGTAGTTGAATCAACCCAGACCGACGACGGTGAGGAGGAATATACCTTCACCTTCGACGATGAAGATCTTAAGGATTTCAAGGTTACATTCGAGAATGACTTCAAGGTTGACTACAGCAAGCTGACCGAGGACGAAAAGAAGGAACTCCTTGCGATCTACGATCGTGTCGAGGAGATATTTGCTGAGATCTTCCCTGAGGATCTTTCAGACTGCACAGAGGATGAGATCGAAGCAAGGCTTGAGAAGTTCGAGGACGAGATTGAAAAGCTGGGCGAGCGTTCAGCAGAGCTCGAGAAGAAGGCAGGATGGACAGACAGCGACGCAGTTGTTTCATTCATCACAAATATCGACAACGAAGAGCTGATCAGCAAGACTTCAACCTTCATCGATACTGTAACAGATGAAGCTATCGAGAAGATCGCTGACGACATCATCGACGAACTTAAATCTATCTCAGACGATGACGTTGAGAAGTTTGTAAAGGACGTTCGCGATGATCTTGATATTGATTTTGGCAGCTTCACAGATGAAGACATCGAGAAGCTTGCAGACGATATCGTTGATGAGATCAGTTCAATCACCTCAGAGGATATCGACAAGTTCGTAGACGAAGTTAAGGACGAGCTCGATAAGATCACTGATGAAGATATCGAGAACTTTATAAATGATTTCCTCGATGGGTTCGGAGCAGAAGAAGACTAATTATTAAGAACAATAGGTATTATCCAAATAATGTGAATGCAAACCGGCGAAGCCTGCCCAGCTAATGGGCAGGGCTTTCGCATGTGGAGGAGATATGGAAAAGCTGATCTACGCCGCTGACGATGAACCGGATATACTTGATGTACTCCGGGAATTCCTCACAAATGCAGGCTACAACGTTAAAACCTTTGCTACCGGAGACGAACTGCTCTCCTGCTTTAAGAAAGAACCTTCAGACCTTGCCGTCCTGGACATCATGATGCCAGGCACCGATGGTCTCACCATCTGCAAGGAGCTGAGGAAGATTTCCGACATACCGATCGTCATCCTGACTGCAAAGGAAAGCGAATCCGACCAGATGCGCGGTTATATGTTCGGCGGAGATGATTATCTCGTAAAGCCTTTCTCCCCATCACTGCTTGTTATGAAAATAAAGGCCCTTCTCAGAAGGACCGGAACCGAAGATACAGAAGCTGTTGACAGACCCTTTGGCGACATCATCCTGTCCCCTTCCGTACACGATGTGCTCTGCAAGGGAAATACAGTAGGTCTCTCCATGACGGAATATGCACTCATCGAATGCCTGATGAATGAACCGGGCAAAGCCGTTCCTCGCGATGAGCTGCTCGACCACGTATGGGGTATAGACAACGATTCTGTTGAGACGCGCGTGACTGACGAGACCGTGCGCCGCATCAGAAGAAAGCTTTCTGCAGCCGGCAGCTGCGTGCGGATAACTGCCGTCTGGGGATATGGATATAAGCTGGAGGCCAGTGACAGATAATGAAGATCATTCGTAATGTTCGTTTCAAGATAGCAGCACTTGTAGGAGGGTCAGTCCTTATGACCCTCCTTATTGTGCTTATCCTGCTGCAGGTAATCTCAAGCAGGAACGTGGAGAAACGTGCGAAGGAATCTATCAACGCCTATCTCGGAGGCTCGGTATTATCATCAGACGTTCAGTACGATCCAAGCATCATTGAGCTTCCTGACGGCTACAAGGAAGGTGATTCCCTTCTCTTTTACACAGACGTTGAGAAGGAGATCATCAAATGGACTTTTGCCCATAAACCTGAAAAAGCAACCAAAGTCAGAATCGAGTCCCGCACCTACTATGTCGGGATCAATCAGATAAACGGAAACGACCTTTCTTCTATGATCGTTACGCTGGTAGGCGACGAAGGTCTTGATTTCCTCAATAACTTTATTTCCGTTGAAGAGCTTAGTAAGAACTACACCGTCATCGCTTATATTGACGCGACTGCTGAGCTTGCAACCATCAAGAGGATAAGCCTGTTCATCCTGATCGCCGCCCTTCTTATCGGCGCCATAGGAAGTATCGAGGGCTATATGATCGGCCGCAGACTTGAACAGAGTGCCAAAGCCGAGAAGCAGTTCTTCGAAAATACATCCCACGAGCTTAAAACGCCCCTCACTTCTATCCGCGGCTACGCTGAGGGAATAGAGAAGGGCATCATAACTGATTACAAGAAGACCGGCAAGGTCATCACCAAAGAAACCGAGAAGATGAGCCACCTCATTGAAGAAATACTGCTGTCCGCAAAGCTTGAAAGCGGTGCGATGCAGCTGAGGAAGGAGACCATCTTCCTCAATGAATTCGTCGAGGAATGCCTGATGCCTATGGAAGGCGCCGTCCTTTCACGCGGTCTGAATGTCGAGCTTTCACTTAACCAGCACAAGGTTTCTGCCGACCCTGACCGTCTCGAGCAGGCCATCAGCAACCTTATCACAAACGCTATCAAATACGCAAAAAGCCGTCTTGCCATCAAACTGGACAACGGCTTATTAACGATACAAAATGACTGTGATCAGATATCGGACAACGACCTCAACCACCTCTTCGACCGCTTCTACACCGGCGAAAAGGGAAATACAGGCATCGGCCTCTCCCTCGCAAAGGAGATCATCGAGCTCCACGGCTGGAAGATAAACGCCGGCCGAACCGCCGACGGAATAGTATTTGCGGTCAAACTATCTTAAACTATTAAAGGCCCCACACAGTATCGTGTGAGGCCTTATTATTATGCTGTTTTTGCTTCCCGTTCCGGAAGTTTTTTATTTAACAAGGTATTTCCTAAGTATACTCTCAAGCTCGGCCGGTTCGATAGGCTTAGAGAGATAATCATCGAAGCCTTCTGAGAGATACATCTCGCGGACACCGGAGATAGCATTTGCTGTAAGTGCTATAATGGCTGTTTTCTCCGAAACAAGGCTGCGCGCCTTTATCTCATGAAGAACCTCGATACCGTCCATCTCAGGCATCATGTGGTCAAGGAACAGTATGTCGTACTGCTTTTCCGAAAGGACCTCCAGTGCTTCTTTACCCGAAGAAACCATGTCTGCATTGATACCAAACAAGCTGAGCAGCTTACCTGCAACCTTCAGATTCATCTTATTATCATCCACCACAAGAGTTCTTGCGTTAGGGAGACTTAGCTTCTCTTCCGACTTCTTCTCTTCGGTTACCACATGCGTTTTATTATGATAGTCGCCCATCGGTTCAGTATCGACAACCTTCTGTGACAGCTTAAAACTGAACCTTGAGCCCTCCTGATATTTACTGTCTATCTCAAGACGGCTGTCCATCTTACTGAGGAGACCTGTAACGATTGCAAGTCCGAGGCCGGTTCCCTCGATGGTCCTGTTGTGGTTCATATCAACTCGCTTGAAGGATTCCGTCAGAACACTGATATCCTCCTCCCTGATACCTATTCCGGTATCAGCAACCTCCACAAACATTAAAATACGACCATCTTCTTTGCCAAGCTTCTTAACTGTCAGTGTAACGCTGCCCTTCTCGGTGTATTTTACTGCGTTTGTAAGAAGATTTGTAACAACCTGTTTGATACGTATATCGTCGCCCAGAAGTGTGCGCGGCAGGTTCTCGTCCGCCTTTATAACAAGACTGAGTCCCTTCGCCTTCGCTCTTTCGGCGATACTGTTCTCAAGATCACAGATCATAGAAGCTGTTTCGTATCTTACCTCTTCTATCTCCATCTTGCCGTCCTCAATCTTGGAGAAGTCAAGGATGGAATTGATGATCGACAGGAGCGTCCTTCCGGAGCTCTTGATATTTTCTGCATATTCACGGATGCTCTCTTCGCTGCTCTCACGGAGTACCATCTCATTCATACCGAGAATAGCGTTGATAGGTGTTCGAATCTCGTGAGACATCTGTGCAAGGAAGGCACTTTTCGCCTCATTCGCCGACTCGGCAGCTGATTTCTCAAGCTTCAGGATCTCCGCCTCCATCTCCTTCTGGCGCTCCTGCAGCTTCAGAGTCTCCATCTTCTTCGATTCAAGTGTATTATCCTCGGATCTAAGCTGATAGCCCTTTCTCCTCTTTCCGACATAGAGGTAGCTGGCCGTAACTTTATAGGTCACCTCATTTCTTGTAACATAGAAAAACGGTGAATCCACTCCGTTATTAAGCTTGTCGATACACTTCAGTATCTTTGAATAATTCTCGTTCTCGGCAGTAAGCGTCTTATCCACATAAAGGTCCCCAAGCTCCGGTATACAGTCAAGTACAGGATCGGTACAGCCCAGGTATTTCATCCTCGTATCGAAGGATGCAAAACCGATACTTCCGTTTTCCGCCAGGCTCGAAACCGCGATCTCCGATACATCGTACAGATTGATCCGGTTCAAGATGATAAGGAAAATGACCTGCGAGAAGGTATATGATGCCGGCAGCAGCTCGAATGCAGGATGGAACGGATGTCCGCAGAGGAATGCCAAAATGATGGCCATATAAACCACCAGAAGCAGTAACGAGTTGGTCTTCGATATATTTTTCCTGGTCAGGCTGTAAATGATCACGGACAGGTTTGCGATAAGATAGAGAGCGATCATGCCATAGTAAACAGTATGCGCCGGACCGTAATCCTTGATAAGGTAAGCAACTCCGTCAACCCTCTTTAATTCGGCGTGCTCGTAAAGCAGTTTGTTGCTGCCTGTATTTATCGAAATGAACAGCAGCACTGAGCCGATAGTCATAAGAGTACCCGTGATCAGCTTAGGCAGCTTCAACTTACAGAAGTTGATGACATACAGGAAGAAGAACAGCTCCAAAAAGCAGCCGTCCAGATATTCTATACCGTTGGCAAGCAACGCTTCTTCCAAGCTTGTCGCCGTTGCGACACACAGATATCCCAAATTGATGACCGGGATAAATACAAATATGATTGGAAAATGTACCGAGATACCTCTCCTCCATCTTAGGACAAATATAGCTGATAAAAATACCGACAGTATGACCGTCGCGTGAAAATAATAAACCATTACCTTCAAGATCTCTCTTTCTGTGAACTCTTGGCCATGCAAAGCTTCCTACACTTTCAAAAAACCGGTACAGCGGTCGTTACTGTCCGCCATACCGGTCTACTGTCTAAAACTCATCTTGCATGAACACATGTATAGCCGTGCCGAGTAAAAATATACCATGTGTCCGCTGTTTTTTCAATTATTTCCTGCCTTTTATGATCTGTCTGCTGCAGGTGTAGGTTATAAGGAAATACCCGCCGTAGATAAGGCCGATTATAAGAGCCGTGAAAACTATCGAGCCTAAGATATGATATTCTCCGAAGATGACCAGAGTCTTATTAATGAACTTGATTCCAAATATCGAATGGAACACCGCGAGCATCATCGGAAGCAGGAAGAAGATTCCCTGCTGGCGCAGGAGGGATCCGTTGATGTCCTTCTCATCAGCTCCGAGTCGTCTCAGCATATCGTATCTTTCCAGACTGTCAAGGCTGTCTGAAAGGGCCTTAAGCGCAAGTATTACCGCACTTGTTATAAGAAATACGATTCCGAGGTAAAGTGCAAGGAAGGTTGCCATCGCTCCAAATCCGATTGATGAGATGTATATTTCTCTCTTCGTAGTAGATATCATTCCGTTCAGATACACACCGGAATCATCATACTGTCTGTTATACAAAGCATCTCTGACCGGTCTTTCCATCTCCTGTTCAGTGAGTCCAAGCTTCTTATTGTAATCGGCCGTAAACAACATCTCAGCGATTATAGCCTTATCACCTGCCGCATCAATAACCGCGTCAGGAACAATGATCACCCCGCCGTTATCTGCCGTCGATGAAAGCTCAATACAGCCTTCTATACATTTACCGGTCTTCGGCTTAAGTGTCTTTCCGTAAACCTCGAAAGCAGTCCCGGCCTTCATAGCCTTATTTCTGATCTCAATGCCTTTACTGCTGTTAGCTATTACAGCATATTCATCCTCTGCAAGCTCCAGTTTTTTATAATTACGAAGCTCTGCCAGGGCATTATAATCTGAAAGCTTCATGATATATTCGTGACCAAATACATTGTCAATATCCGTGATCTCATCCTCGGCAATAAGCTTATCATATTCTTCCCCGAGAGTTTCTTCCGGAGTAAGACCCGGCGCATAATAAGTATTAAATATCACCTTCCTGGTGAAATAATCTTCACAACCGCTAAGGATCTCGTCATAAGCCTTCCAGTTGTTGTATTCGGCCATTTTAGCCGCCAGCTTGTCAAGTCCCTCATCTGCGCCTGTTCCGGCCATCTGCCAGATCTCATAAGGCGTCTTTCCTTCAGTAACCTTACTGTCAATATATACGGAATTATCCTTATCATCAGGATCATCACTATTAACGTAGTAATCCTTAACGCAGTCAGTAGTTCCTTCCATCGCCAGGACAACATAATCATTCACGACTATACCGCAGAAAATATCATTCGGAGCATATTTTTCAAGGTTCCGATTAAGTGTATTTCTGAGTGAATAAGCTGCGGAAAGTCCGCTGATCGTGAAGAAAAGAAGCAGACAGATGATAGTCATTGAAAAAACCATCGTATTTATCGAGCTGCTGAGCTGTCTGATTGTAAAGGAGTTCAGCTTCCTAAAATATGTTCTTCTGAGAAGCATAACAAGTCTGAGGAGCAGGCCCGATACCGACCAGAAGATGAAGAAGGTTGACACAGCCCCAAGTGCGATAGCCAGTGCAAGCTCACTCATCTCAAGGGATGCGATACCGAGTCTCTTTGAGAGGACCATATGGTAAGCGTAGCCGAGCACAGCCGCTGATATGATAAATATGACCGTGCACAGTGCCGGATTCTTCAGCCTTACCTTCTCACTCCTTCTTGCCGCCTGTATAAGATTGATAAGTTTTGTCTTACCAACCATAATGGTATCGAAGATGATCACGATAACATAGATCACAGCAAAATTGAGTATAGTCTTAAGGATCGCACTCGTGGAAACAATGAACTTGAAGCTGCTCATATCAGCTTCGAAGAGATTTGCAACGACAGCACTCATCAGCTGTGAAAGTCCCGTTCCGATAAGGAGACCTACCACAAGTGAAATAAGACCGATTATCACTGTCTCTATAAACATGATGACTGCGATATTCCCCTTGCTCATCCCCAGCAGAAGGTAGGTTGCGAATTCTTTGTTTCGTCTCTTCATCAGGAAGCGGCTTGCGAAGACGATCAGGAGTCCCAGCACTACAGCCACGAAAACGCTAAGACTTGAAAGAACGGTTCCGAGGATCTCTGCCATCTCTCTTTCATCATTTGAAACAACCAGGAATGATGTCTGGGTCTCTATCGCATTGAAAACATAAAATACAGATACGCCTATTACAAGCGTAAAGAAATATATTGCATAATCGCGAAAGCTTTTTTTGATATTTTTAAGGGCCATTCTACAGAGCATCGCTGATGTCACCCCCTAACAGAGTCACAACATCAATGATCTTGTCGAAGAACTGCTTCCTCGTATCATTTCCGCGGATTATCTCGTTGAAAAGCTTGCCATCCTTAATGAATATAACTCTCTTGGAATAGCTTGCGGTGAAGGAATCATGAGTTACCATCATGATGGTCGCATTCATCGCTTCATTAAGGTGTCTGAGCCTTTCAAGGAGAAGCTTCGCTGACTTTGAATCAAGAGCGCCGGTCGGCTCGTCCGCAAGGATGAGGCTCGGCTCTGTGATTATCGCTCTTGCAGAAGCGATACGCTGCTTCTGTCCGCCGGACATCTGATAAGGGTATTTTGCGAGAACATCCGAAACGCCGAGTTCCTCCGCAACCGCCTTAACTTTTCTGTCTATCTCACCTGCGGCCACGCCCTTTATTGAAAGCGCAAGGGCTATATTTTCGTAGCCGGTCAACGTGTCCAGAAGATTAAAATCCTGGAAGATGAAGCCCAGCTTCTCTCTCCTGAAGCGGTTCAGCTCCTTTCCCTTAAGAAGAGTAACATTTGTATCCTCAAGGAATATCTCCCCCGCCGTAACCTTATCTATAGTTGAAATACAGTTGAGGAGGGTTGTCTTGCCGCTGCCCGAAGCACCCATTATCGCTACAAACTCGCCCCTGTCTACTGTAAAGGAAATATCGTCAAGCGCCTTTGTGAGACTCGACTTGCTTCCATAATACTTTTCAACATTTTTAATACTTAAAACCTGTTCCATCTATCCGGACCTCCTAGTCTGATGCACTGCTTTATGCATTTGTTGTCTTACACGCATAATTTACATCAGATCTCTGTCGTGGTCGTTTTTCTAATATTACTTAATATTACAATTTTGTAATGTTGTATCTATTTCATCAGTATATCAGCAATCAATAATAATACATCTATATTTTAAAGATGTCATTCTTGCCAAAAACAATCCGGAAGTCTGTGTATTCGCCCTGCACCGACTCTGCCTCGGCCTTATGACCAAGCTTACTGCAGAGCTTCTTCACGATATAAAGACCCATTCCGGTGGAGCCGAGATAAGCCTTATCCTGCTGTGCGCCCAGCCTTCCATTATTTCCTGTGAAAGCCTTATCCCAGATACGTCCAATATCCTCGGCCGGTATTCCTGCTCCGTTATCCCTGAAATGCAGGATGGTATTGCCGGCTTCTTCCTCCGAATATATCTCTATTTCCGGTTCAGCCTCTCCTGCAGTATATCTTATACTGTTACTGAGAAACTGTCCAAGAATAAACTCCAGCCACTTGCTGTCGGTCACAACTGTTCTATCCAGATCATGTATCTTAAGAGTGATATTTCCTGCAAGGATCATACTGCGGTTGGTCTGAAGCACCGCCGAAACCGTGCTTCCAAGCCTTGTTTCTCTTATAACATAATCCTTCTCGGCATTCTCACTTCTGGCATAATACAGGACCTGCTCAGTATAATCATTGATCCTCTTTAACTGAACCTCGATCTCCGATAATTCCGCCAGACGCTCCTCGATCATATCCGATTTCTTCTCCGAAGTCTTATCGCTGATCCCGGCTGATCCCTTCAACTCATCTCTGTCATGATCCTCACTAAATACGCCTTCAGATGCATTCATCGATTCCTTTTCAACCATCTCCATGGGTTCATCCGGCATCTCCGACTCCAGCTCGTCCTTCAGATTCTTCACGCGAAGCATTAGTCCGGCAATCGGAAGCTTCACCTCATGGACCCACATCTCGATGTAATCCTTGAAATCACCGGCGTATTTTCTTGCCCCTGCAACATGCTCGTACATGGACTTCTCCAGCTCACGGATCATTTCATTTATCAGCCTGCCCTCATAGAAGTCCGGCTCCTCGAGGGTCTCCGCGATGAGGTATTTCTGATCAAGTGCCTGAAGGCTTTCCTGCATGTCTGTATAGTATTTTCTCTTCCTTGCATAATCCCAGAAAAGCCCGGCAGCTGCAGCAAGCAAGATAGCAGCCGTGACTGCTGCACACAGTCCGGCCTGAACCTTAAAGGCCCCCATAAAAATATTACATATAATAACTGCAATCATCTCCATTACCACTATAAACAGATGATCCCTGATATACTCTCTGAATTTCAATCTTTAGTCTCCTGTTTCTTCAAACTCGCACAATCCCGGTTATCCCTTGATTATCCTATTTTATCCGTCAAATACGACTAACCTATATTTTTCTATACCGTTTCGTTCAAAATATATCCCTGCTTCTTCCTTGTCTCGATTGCATCCGGTATACCGAGATCAGCAAGCTTTCCTCTGAGACGACTGATATTTACTGTGAGGGCATTGTCGTTCACATACTCCTCATTATCCCAGAGTCTCGTCATGATAGTGTCCCTTGAAACTATCTCGCCCTTCTTCTCCAGAAGTGCCTCGAAGATTATCATCTCATTTTTCGTAAGAACCGTTTCGGCGATACCATTTGAGATGCTGCCTCTGGCTGTATTTATTGTGAAACCGCCGAAGGTCGGCGCTGCAGTCTCCCTGCCCTTACTGTATCTCTTCAGAACCGCCGAGATCCTGAGCAGGAGGATGGCAGGATTATACGGCTTTGTAATGTAATCGTCCGCGCCATAGCTCATCGCAAGCACCTCGTCGACCTCATTATTCTTGCTGGTCACCATGATCACCGGCGTGTCGATCTCTCTCCGGAGTTCAGACAGAAGCACCTGTCCGTTCATGTACGGAATATTAATATCCAGCAGGATCAGGTCCGCCTTCGCCGCGATTATCTCAGTCTTTGCTTCACGAAAGTCTGTAAGTGCCTGCGCCTCGTAGCCCGAATTCGTCAGAAATATCACAAGCTCATCTCTTATTGTTTTTTCATCTTCTACGATCAGTATTTTATACATATATGTTCCTCGCCATGATCATCCATCCAACCTTTGGATTATCATTATATCATAGTATTTCAGATCATCCGCACACAGTTCGCGCGTAGCGTTTAATCGCTAACTCTTTATCAGCTTCACCAGCTCTTCGATTGCGAAGCTTACATGTTTATCCTTATGGATAAATACCTGCGAAAATATAGGAAAAGCAGTTCCGGCCCAGTTAAGCCTCACAAGCCTGCCCGAGCTAACTTCCTCCTCCGCAGCCATATCCGGCATAAATGCTACACCCAGACCGTTCCTCGCAAACTGCTTAAGAATCTCCTTACTGCTGGTTTCAAGCGCTATCTGCGGTGTGATCCCCTTAGCCTCAAAGTCCGTAAGCAGCATATGTCTGAAGCTACAATTGTGCGAGGTGAGAAGCAGCGGAATACCCTTCAGATCCTCTTCCTTTATCTTCTTTTTAGCCGCCAGTGGATGCCCCGGCTGTACATAAAAGCCCAAGGTCTCCGGGTTTCTGTGGAGAAGCTGCAGGCTCTCATCCTCCATATCCGGATTCAGCGTATATACTATATCCAGCTCACCTTTTTTTAGGAGTTCCGGGAAGGTGTCATGGGTTATGAACTGCAGACGTATTTCCACCTTTGGGTATTTCTCCTTATATCTCATTAGGATCTGCGGCAGACGCTTGTAGCAGAAGGATTCGGAGACGCCGAACTTAAGAAGCCCTGCAGGCTCCTGTTCCTCAGGCACCTCAAGGTGTATTTCTCTCTCCAGCTGGAGCAGTTTTTCTGCGTAAGCCTTAAGCCGTTCTCCCGCAGGTGTAAGCACGATAGTCTTGCCCAGTCTCTCAAAGAGAAGGCAGCCAAGCTCATCCTCAAGCTGCTTGATCTGCGTCGTCACGGTTGACTGCGCATAGCCGAGGCTGCTCGCCGCAAGTGTAAAGTTTTTCGTTTCCGAAACCTTAAGAAAGGTCTCCAGCTGAACTATCGTCATTCCGCTACTCCAATCATTTTTATTGATGGTTATGTTCGTTTATTTCAATTTTACTGATTGTTTCTTTGATGTTATTATACGAGTAAAGAAAGAGCTTGGCAAGCAGAAATCTTAAACAAGGAGGAACGACTATGAACGAACTTATCCAGATAATCAAAAATACGATCGAACCTAATTTTCTTAACATCAAAACATCCATTCAGACCTATGACAGAGACGCAATCTGTTGCGGTGCTCCTTGCTGGAGATGGGCTTATCATGCGCTCCATTCAGCAGACAAGTGGTTTTTCAATCCCAACGTTTACGACGAGCCATCCTTCCACGAGGACGGAATGGACAATCCTGACAATCCGACAAACGTTGTTCTCTCTGACGAGCAGCTTCTCGAATATCTCGATCAGGTTGAGGCTAAAACACTCGCCTATCTCGATACACTTACAGACGATATGCTTTACGAGAAGCCTGAGAACTGCAATTACACAAGACTCGAGCTTGTACTCAGACAGTACCGCCACATCTCCTTCCACACCGGAATGCTGAACGGCCAGACTGCAGTTGCAACGGGCCAGTTCCCTATGTGGGTTTCGCAGGCCGACAAATACGTTGACGACGGCATCCTCTTTGGACGATACAGAAAAGGGCAGGTTAAAGCATAACCTGCCCTTTATAACTATTCTGCAATCGCCTCATCGATGACAGACTTCACGTTTTTCTTGTTGTCGCAGATGATGAGTACAGCATAGCTTCCCTTACTGTAGAGGCTTGCGTCCTCAACCCTGCTAAGCTGACTTGTGTCATAGGATTCGTAGATGCCTTTGCGATCCTTCAGATGAACCTTGAGCGAATCTATAAGCTCATTTATATCTGCTTCATCCTTAAGCTTTATCACAGCTATCTCATCAGCCTTGCCCTCTGTGCTGTAAGCTAGCAGGAAACTGTCTATCTTCGAATAATCCATCTCTGAAACGTAGGCGAAGAGTCTGTTCGCATCAGAGGCGCTAGAGTTGACCGTAGTCATTGCAGGAAGGCTGTCCTCTGATTCCATAATCTTCTTCGTGAGGTCGTACATACTGATCTCACCATTGTCCGTTTTACCATCTGTTTCGTTCTGTCCATTATCTGTCTGCTGATCATTATTATCTACCGCAGACGATCCATCATCTGCCAACCGGTTATTATCTGTTGTTGTCAGCTCGTAATTCATCTGCCCTTCAACCATCTGCCCGGATGCCGCAGTACTGTCACCCTTCGCATCGGCTGTATTTTCCTTCTTGCCGCAACCGACCAGTGAAGCTGTCCCAAGCCCGAGCATCATGAACATTACAATTATCTTCTTACCCTTAATCATATTTTTCCTTTCTTTCTCAATACAATCATCTATTCAAATACACTGATGCATCCATCTCGTTCGATGCTTACCTGATTATCTTTCCTCAATATATTTTTATTAGTTATAAATATAGCTTCCGAGCACATCTGCGAATGCATCGTTGATAGCATTTTCCATCTTCTCAACCTCTTCGTCACTCATCAGGTTATTATCTACACCGTCGTCCGTATAATTATTCTCATCCGCATACCAGACAAAATTCACTGTAAGAAGATAACCCTCTTCAATATTTGATATGTTATACATAGCATACATTTCATTCTCAAAGTTGACACAAATAGCATCGCAGATCTCATCAACCATCTTAGCCGCCTTCATACAGCTCTCCTCACCGTCAGAAGCATTCAGGATAAATGACACATTCCCCTTATGCTCATCGTAAGCCTTTCTGATATCCTTCGGTATATCGTAGATGTTAGCAGACCTTATTGCTGTCTGGTACAGAACGTTATACTGCACGCTGTCTGCTGCAGGGAAAAGCTCCCTATCCCAGCCCTGACCTGTGCCCATCATTTCATCATTCAGATTGAAGTGTGAATAACCGCCATTTCCGACATCAGAATAAATATCGGTATGATACCAATGACCATCCAGATTTACCAGATCCCACGAATGGTAGCAGTCAATATTATGAACAACCTTACACGGAATATCGAGCATATGCATGAAAAGCCTGAAGGTCGTTGCGTAGCCAACACAAACCGCATTATGGTATTTAAGGACGCCATAAGGATTGTCAACGTCGCCCATACCTGTCGGGATAACGCTCATCATGCCACTGTCATTTGCCAGATGGCTGCACATCCATTCATAAATAGCCTTCTCCTTCTCGTAGTCGCTCATCTCAGGCTTGATAACCTCCTTGATGACCTTTTCAGCCATATCGAGGGTTTCCTTCTCTTTATCTGTAAGTCCCGATCTGTCGCCCGACTTGTAGGCATCAGAAATCTTCTCCGTTGATTTTATTATGTACGCTCCCGCTATACAGACATCATTCTCACCGGCAAGCGCAGTGTTAAGTGTGTCGGCTCCGCCATTCTGTGCATCCATATTATCCGTTCCATCGCCTGCAAGATCTGCACCGTCAGCATTCATATTTCCGGTCTTGTCGTAAGAGGTTCCGTCGCTCTTCATCACGCTAATCCCCGGATTCTTATCACTGTAAGCATTACTTTCGTCAATATACTGCACGACCTTCTCGGTTTTCTTGTTATTATCGCTGAGTTTATTTAAGGTTACGATGCTGAGCGCCGCATTTCCCGCAAGTGCCACAGCAAGTACCGCTCCCAGCACTACCTTACCCTTTCCTGATTTCTTCTTAGCAGCCACTACCGGTTTACTCTTTTCTTCAGCCGTTACGTTTACCTGCTCAGTTTCAAATATTTCCATCAGATCCCCGTCATTTAGATTATTCTTCTCTTCCATACTTTTTCTCCTTTTTCATACTCCGCATCTTTTCATGCACTATTCCTTACGGTTTTCTATATGCAGCACAGCCCCGCCTGCAGATTGGAATCCATGCAGAAAGGGAGTTCAAGGCTCTGAGGCTCTTTGAACTCCCCTTAAGATCACCTTATGGCTTTATATTAAAGCCGGCACAAACCGAATACAATAAAGCCCCGATTAAGGTATATGATGGAAATATTAAGTTTTTATCAAGCGATTTTCAGAGTTATGAAGACTTTCTGCACAGTATATACTTTCAGAAATATATACCGTTTTACTCACTTATAAGATTTCTGACCTCAACCTTCTTCGTCTTCCCCGCAACAAGAAACGCAAACAGGAAATAGCTTACAGCTACCGAGATGATAGGCAGAAATACTGTTATAAATCTGTAATCTATAACGAACCTTACTATGCCCATACTACGGAGCATGAACGACAGCAGTTTCTCCGACAGTGTCAGGCTCATCGTGGTTCCTATGATTATTCCGAACACAGCAACTATCAGGAAACGTACTGCGAACTGTATTCTGAGATTTCTCGAAGTAAAGCCCATAGCCTTATAGATTCCGATATCGATCTTCTCTCTGACGAAGGACTTAGAACACATCATCGAAACAACCACAAGCGCAAATATAGCCGATATTACATAGATGACCGCCTTAATCGTATATGCGGTATCATTCAGCAGCACTCCTGCCCTGCCAACATCATCAGCAACATCTACATCGATACTTTCCGGGAGCACGTCTCTGAGTCGCTCGCATATCTCCTCTGCCTTGCCGGAATCCGTAAGCTGATACCCGACATAATATGGGATATAATCATCTATAAGAGTTCTCGCGCCGTCGCCGCTCATTCCGAAGAATCGTCCGGTATCAACCAGCGCTGTGCAGAAGCCCGTGATAACGAACTCCCCGGTCCTTCCTCTGTAAGAAGCCTCCAGAGTATCACCTATCTTGTAGCCCATGTCCTCCGCATAGTTCTGTCCGACAACGATCTCATTTGCATATTTGGGAGCTCTTCCCTTTGTTATAGTAAAGGTATCAGCATCCTCAGACATACGGCAGTTTATCCTCTGGCCATCAAGCAGAACGTATTTACCATTCCAGAAATAACGTTCCTTGTAGCCGCCGTATTCATCAAGTACTGCTTCTATCTTCTCCACGAATCCGGTAACATAAGTCGTATTTTCCGGACTGTAGTCTATAAAATCAAAATTAACATACAAATTCTCGGACGTGGCTCCCATAGCCCTCTGGGCATTCTCGGACGAAACCGCATCCGTCATTCCTGTCATAGTCATCAGGAAGAACACAAGTATCGATGCTATCGCGATCGATGCGATGTAGCGGCGCTTGCCTGATGTAAACTGTCTGAAGGCAAGACTCGGTGAAAGCATCCTTCCGCTAATAGGCATCTGTATCCTGCTGTCAAAATACACCTCACTGCGTCCGCCGGAAACCGCTCTGATCGGTGATATTCTGCCGACCTTCTCTGAGACGAGCAGGATAAATACAACCGATAGGATAAGTATTCCAACCAATAGCGCCAGCGTCAGAGGAACATTTACACCACCGTATATTTTCTGACCCACAGTACCTTCAAAGGCCCTCGGAAGGTATTTGACCACAGGGATAGCCGCAAATACGCCAAGCACCGTACCGATTATCTCAGCGAGCATATACTGGCCGAGGAAAACTTTTTTAAGCCTGCTGTTGTCAAAGCCCTCAGCCTTAAGTATACCCAGATCCGTGTAGTTCATTTCAATGCTTGATGAGATGCTGTTTGACATGACCACAAATACGATCACGCAGAGAATAATAACGAAGACAAGAAATACATTCAGTATGATATCCGGCATCATTTCCTGGAAATAAAGGCTGTCATTCCTTGTAAGCAGTCCTGTCGCATAGCCGCCTAGCTGTGTTTCTTTCGACAGCTCAGACGCAAAACGGCTATCGCTCAGCTTACAATCATCCGCTTTGGTTATATATACTATTTTGTAGAGATCAGCCACATTGGACGGATCAGCCGCAACCGCTCTTCTCCTGTCCTGAAGCAGCCTGTCGAAGTCTTCCTGACATATGAAAGGGGTCTTCAGCGTCATAAAGGAGCTGCCACAGACAGGCTCCTCGACAAAGCCCTTAACCGTAAAGTCATATGACGCATCATTAAAGTTTATCGTCAGAGTATCACCAATACTCACGCTTTCATTTTCCGCCATACCTCTCGCAATATACACCTCGCCCGGCTTAAGAGGAGGAACCTCCGACTCATAACCGGAGTAATCCTTATTCCAGAGATGGTCTATCTTATCCATCATAGCCATAACGCGGACACTGTAGAAGCCGCCGTTTCCGTTTGAGAATTCATAGCTGTCAGGTGCAATAGCATCGAGCATCTCAACCTTCTTAACAGTAGGATAATCTCTGACCTCGGCAAAAGCTTCATCCGTAACAAAATCACTGCGGACATTGAGAGTTACATCTCCGACATCATATCTGTCATAAGCACTGCTGATAGAATCCGGAAAGTTCTTCTTCAGACTGACTATCGTCGTGATAGACAGTGAAATGATAAACATCAGGATGATGATGCTTTTAAAGGAGCCCTTTTTATAACGGATATTGGCTTTAATAAGTTTTCTTATATCCATGGCACACCTCCTACCACTGCATAGAGGAAAGCCATGCGTTCACCTGCGTCTCGCGGCTCTTCTCGGTCTCAGCGCTGTAAGGCGGAAGGGAGAGTTCGCCGATTATCTTACCGTCCTCAAGATAGAGAAGCCTGGTCGCTCTGAGTGCCGCGCGCATATCGTGAGTTACCATGAGTATGCTCTGACCGTCACGATTACATTGTGTCAGAAGATCAAGAACCTCTGTTGTATTTCGGCGGTTCAGCGCACCTGTCGGCTCGTCCGCGAAGAGAAGCTTCGGCTGATTGATAAGCGCTCTTGCGATCGCACACCTCTGCTGTTCTCCACCGGAACACTGGGCAGGAATCTGGGTTTTGATATCCTTGATATTCATCTTCTCAAGCAGCTTGTCCGCGAGAAGATTCACCTCAAAAGTGGACATCTGTTTATTCAGATAGGCCGGAACTGCAACATTCTCGAAGAGTGTAAGGTTGCTGACCAGATGGATCTGCTGAAATACAAAGCCGAACTTTGTGTGTCTGAGTTTTGCAAGCTTCTTCTCGCTCATCTCGGTGATATTTTCGTCGTCGATCAAGACCAGTCCCGAGGTCGCGCGGTCCATTCCGCTCAGCGCATAGAGCAGCGTTGACTTGCCGGAGCCCGATGCTCCCATGATGATAGTGAAGTCACCTTCATAGATATCGATATCCAGATTTGAAATAATATGAACTTGTCCTCCGTTGTGTGCAAAGCTCTTGCACAGTCCTTTTGCAGATAATACAGTATTCTTCATTTTGAATTTCTCCTGTTTTGGTCAGTTTATTTTTCTGACCTCATATTAGACAAATTCTTATTAACAAGTAATTAAGAACCGGTTACTTACCGGATTTTTTTATTATGTAGGACAAATATACCAATGAACCAATCTCATTATGAGAAAGTATCACAACAGCTTCATGTTTGATTTATGGTTCGCTACGAGGCAATGTGACGACTGCTTCAAGTCCGGTCGATGCGCCGCTGCGGTTCTGCAGTCTCAGTGTACCGCCTGACTGCTCGGCGATGTATTTTACTATATAGAGGCCCAAACCGGATCCATTCTCCTTGCCGCAGTTTCGGCCGCGGTAGAACTTATCGGTTATGAACGGCATGTCTTCATCCGGGATGCCCGGACCTTTATCTAAGAAATGCAGCTCTACTGTATCTTTCGAACCGGTAAGCGAAACTTCAATCTCTGTTTTTGCGTATTTACGGGAATTATTTATAAGATTTTCAACAACCTGGGTCAGTCTCTTCTTATCTACAGAAATGACCGGTGTGATGTCCGGCTTTTTGAAGATAACATCTCCCTGATCGGCGGAAATCTCGGTTATCGTCTCCTTAAGGAAAGGAACCAGCTCAAACTCCTCAGGCTGCATCTGAAGCATATTTAGATCAGAAAGCGAATGCAGGAAAAGGTCATTTGTGAGAGAAGTAACCTCGTCGCATTTCCGCATCAGAACAGAGACGTATTTTGCACGCCTCTCAGGCGAAGTATCAAGGTTTGCCTCAAGCCCCTCAGCATAGGCTCTTATGGAAGCGATCGGAGTTTTGATATCATGCGAAAGCGTGGCGATGACAGTCTTGTTGTTTTCTATCGCCTCGCGCTCGGCTGCCTGGGAACGCACAACCTCCTTACGCATACTGTCGAAGGCCCAGGTAAAAGCGCCAAAATAATTAGAACGCTCATAATCAAGGTGAGTGTCGAAGTTACCCTTTGCGATCTCCGCAGCATAGGCCTTCATCTTGTCGAAAGGCCGCAGAATCTTTATATATACATACAAAAATACCATCGCCATGAAAAATATGGTGATGATACACATAACTGTTCCCTTGATGCCAACAGCACTTTCAAGCGGTGACTCACGAAGAGAGTCCCGGAAGGTCTCTGCCTTCGCCTGGGCCAAAGCATAGTCTCCGGCCTTGATCAGCTGGGATATTTCATTCATATTTACTATCTGCTCCGAGCGGCTGTCCTGCGAGGTTTTCTTATTAGAAAGCAGCGACAGGATCACCGTTACCGCAATGAGTAACAGTGAAAATATAATGGTTATTCGCAGTATTTTTCCTTTCATATCGCAGCCTCCAAAATGTAACCAACCTTGTAAACCGTCTTGATAAACTCGGGCTCTGCCGGGTTATCTTCAAGCTTCTCGCGAAGCCAGCGGATGTGAACCGTCAGCGTCGACGGATCAACCTCCGAGAACGCTCCCCAGACCTCGCTGAGCAGCTTATCCTTCGGTATCGCCACATTCGGATGGGTGCACAGATATGCCAGAAGATCAAATTCACGCATCGAAAGATTCACAGGCTTACCATCCCTGGTAACCGCGCGGGAACCAATGTCAACCGTAACCTTGCCGAAAGTCACCTTCTTATCGTTGTCACTGAAGCCGTAGGTCCTGCGGAGCAGCGCATTTATCCTTGACAGCAGCTCCTTCATGGAGAAAGGCTTCGGTATGTAATCGTCCCCACCGATATCAAGACCCGTAACTCTGTCGGTCTCGCTGGTCCTTGCACTCGCAAAGATCACCGGAACCTGTGAAACGCGGCGAAGCTCACGGCAGATATCAAAGCCCTCCGCATCCGGAAGATTAATATCCAGAAGTATCAGTGAAAAGCTTTTATCCGTGAGCAAGTCGAAGGCCTCCTCGCCGGTGCAGACACACGTAACAAGAAACCCGCGGTCACTCAGCATATCCGAAATGATCATGGAAAGATCTTCGTCATCATCTATTATCAAAATACTTTTCTGCATCAGATTACCCCTTTAAAATACTGAAACACCTTTTTATGGTTTTCTACTCTATTACCTCCAGCAGACGATCAACCAACTGGATACCGCTAAGCGAATACCATTTGCCATCGTTTTTGTACGTACTTATGGTTTCCGTCACTTCGCGTTCTTCACCATTATAATCAACGACATATCTTACCACAACAACCGCAATTTCATCCTGTCTGTCCAGGAAGGAATAATACTCATCATAACCGTATCCGCCAAGATAATCATCTATATATTTAGAAACACTCATATGTGTTACCTTTTCAATCTTGTAGCTTATTATTTTGTCTGATAAATAGTACGACCTATTCTCTACCTGATGCATGGCCCAGCTACGTAATTCTTCTCCGGTGGAAAGCTTATTAAGCGTCATCCCTGCCTCATTAACAATTGCCAGCATGTCAAACTCTTCATCGGTCATATTCTTAATGATGCTCTTATAATCATTGTTCATGACAGCTTCCATATCATGTTTCACCACGCTCTCCGGAGAGTTAGCTGATCCGAAAACAAGGAAGTATGCTAACACACCTGCCCCGGCAAGAACTATTACTATCAGTGCGATCACTATTCCCTTCTTACTCTTTCTGCCCTTTATTCCATCAGGCATTTCCAGCATCCCTGTCATGTCAGTATATTCATTATTCATCGACGGCATCCCCGACATATCTGTATATTCGTTATTCATCTTCGGCATCCCCGACATGTCTGTGTATTCGTTATTCATCGTAACCCTTTCTCTTCTTTGCAACACCGATCAGTTCTACGGCTTCGTTCATTGCGGCAGCCAGATATGGTTCCTGCCATTCCTTACCATCCTTCTCCGCCTTCTTTATCTCTTCCCAGGACTTATGACGTTCCTCGTCGGATTCAAAAGTCACACCTGAAAATACATGCGGATGCCGGCGAACCATCTTATCTGAAACAACCTTCGCCACGTCATCAAATGTAAAATACCCCTCTTCCTCAGCGATCACTGAGTGGAACATAACCTGCAGCAGAAGATCTCCAAGCTCTTCCTTGAGATTCTCCGGGTCACCCTTCTCCTCAAGTATATTTATCCCGCAGATAACCTCCGCTGCCTCCTCGATAACCGTCGGTTTAAGGCTTGTGTGTGTCTGCACCTTGTCCCATGGGCAGCCATCCTCTGCGCGGAGCTTTTCAACTACTTCCTTCAATCTATCTATCTCTGCCATACCAATATCGACTCCTTTGCCTTACTGCCCTTAATGATACCACATTCCACACAATTTCTCTAAAATTTATTTGACGCACGTCAAGTAGAATCAGCTTTTTGCGTTTTCTATCTGACGCGCGTCAAATTTGATTTCGTATATAATTATTATACGTGATATTTTACGATCTTTATACCGTAGAAACTATTCACATCATATCACTCAAGGACACTTCGATTAAGTTCCCAGAACATTACTGCGCTGGCTGCACCGACATTCAGCGAATCAACGCCAGGCTTCATCGGAATCTTTGCAACGTATTTACTGCTCTTTATGGTTTCTTCCTTCAGGCCCCAGCCTTCATTACCGAGTATCACTGCCTGCTTCTCCTCAGCCTTGATCCTTGGATCACTGATACTTACCGAGTTGTCCGAGAGCGCCATAGCGATCGTGGCAAAACCATCTCCGGCAAGCGCCGAAATGTAATCAGTATCCTTATCGATCACGGTCCAGTCAATCTGAAATACATTGCCCATACTTACTCTCGCAGCCCTTCTATACAGAGGATCCGCAGAATCAGAGGTGAGTATGATTGCCTCAACTCCCATAGCTGCGGCCGACCTGAATATCGATCCAACATTCGTCGGATTCTGCACATTCTCGAGAATCGCTACCAGCTTCTTACCTCTGATAACCTCGGCAATATCAGGCAGAGGCTTTCTCTTCATCGCTGCAAGTATCCCACCGGTCAGTGCGTACCCTGCCAACTCTCTCAGCACTTCATCACCGCCATAATATATCGGGGTGTCCTTGCACATCTCGTATATTTTCGCCGTTTCTGCGTCCGGCTCATTAATCGCTGTAAGGATTGATAACGGTTCATATCCGGCATCAAGCGCCCTTCTTATCACCTTGGCACTCTCGCAGATAAATATACCGGGTGCCGGCTCATTCATTCTAAGAAGCTGAACCTCGCTCCTCTGCTTATATATCTCAAGTTCCGGCAGATCAAACCTATATATTTCCGTCATACCAAACCTCTTTCTTTTGCACCATGCCAGGCCCATCCACAGTTTCATCTTTTCTCCGACCTGATACACCACGGACATAGCTGAATTTTCATCTTATCACTGTCCGGATATTCCGTAGCACAGCTTAATCTTCACGATCATGCCGATTGCGAAGTCGTCAAGCGGTAGTAGTATCCCTTCTTCTCCATAAGCTCACTGTGTGTTCCACACTCCAGTATTCCGCCGTGATCGATGTACATGATCTTATCGCATTTACGGATAGTTGAAAGACGGTGTGCGATAATAAACGAGGTTCTTCCCTGCAGCATGGCATCCAGTCCCTGCTGAAGCGCACGTTCGGTTTTCACATCGATGCTCGAGGTTGCCTCATCCAGTATCAGAACCCTCGGATCGGATATCAGTGTTCTTGCAAATGAGATCAGCTGGCGCTGTCCTTCACTGAGTGATGAGCCGCGCTCCTTTACCTCAGTTTTGTAACCGTCCGGCAGAAGGCTTATAAAATCATCTGCTCTGACCGTCTTCGCTGCCTGCTCTATCTCCTGAATATCCGCATCCAGCTTTCCGTATCGGATATTATCCTCTATCGTTCCTGAAAATATGAAGCTGTCCTGCATCATGATTCCCATCTGTGATCTCAGAGAATGAAGCGTCACGTCACGTACATCCGTACCGTCGATGGATACACTTCCCTTCCCTACATCATAAAACCTTGAAAGCAGATTGACAATAGTACTCTTTCCTGCTCCGGTCGGTCCAACCAGAGCAACGCTCTCACCGGGCTCCACTGTGAAGGATACATCCTTCAGCACATCTGTACCCTCTTCATACGAGAAAGTAACATGATCAAAGGTGACTCTTCCCTGAATCGGCGGCATTTCCTCAGCGCCTTCCTTATCACGTATTTCCACCGGTTCATCCATAGTCTCGAAGATTCTCTCAAGATAAGCAATGTTATTTATGAAGTTGTTAAATATATTTCCCAGGTTCATGATCGGCTGCCAGAAAAATGAAGCATAGCTTGAAACAGCCACGATAGTTCCCAGAGATTTGCTGCCCTGTCCGAAAAGTATCACGCCGAAGAGGAAGATTGCCGAACGAACGATTACCGATATGGTATCGATTCCCGGCCAGACCAGATTCGAGTATTTTACCGCTGTATTCCAGGTTTCTCTGCAGTCATTTGACAGCTCTTCAAAGGTCTTCTTATTTTCATCTTCCCTTGCAAATATCTGAGTGATCCTTGCGCCCACGATATTTTCCTGCAGATACGCATTCAGGTTGGAATTCTTATTTGATACCGCCTGCCAGGCCTTCCTCTGCTTATTCTTGATCCACAGCATGAAGGCCATGAGCACAGGAACACCGCACATGACTACAAGCGCAAGCTGCACATCCACCATAAACATGAAGATCGTGATAAATATAAGGTTGAAGCCCTCCAGCACTATATTAATAAGGCCGTTTGACAGCATATCCGAAACTGAATTCACGTAGTTGACAACTCGGATCAGTATCTTGCCGTGCGGACGATCGTCATAATATCTGAACGGCAGCTCCTGCAGATGCGCGAAGAGATCCTTCCTGATATCGAAGATGATCTCCTGGCTCACGTTCACCATAAGTCTGCTTCTGATCGTTGTAAATACGACACTTACCAGATACACCGTTGCCAGCACTCCTACCAGTATCATAAGCATTCCGGTATCCTTGTCCGGTACCGCATGGTCCAGCGCATAGCGGATGATCATAGGTGCCAGATAACCGAAGGCTCCTCCGAGGCCGCTAAGAAACAGTGCGATCATCATTGGTTTCTTCCACTTTTTTATATATGAGGATGCCCTGAGCAAATGCTTTATCTGAAAAGGCTCCTCTAAGTTTTCATCCTGTTTGTAAGTATTTCTTGCCATAATCTTATCCTTCTTGCAGTTTCACCAGCTCAGCATAATATCCGTCTTTAGCTGCAAGCTCCTCGTGGTTTCCTTCCTCAAGTATCCTTCCGTCCTTCAAAATAATGATACGGTCTGCTATCTTCGCAGTAGAAACTCTCTGTGCAATGATCAGCTTCGTCGCCTGGAAATCAAGCTTTCTGAGTGATTCCTGTATCTGCCTTTCGGTCTCCAGATCCACTGCTGATGTAGTATCGTCCAGAATAAGTATTGCAGGTTTTACCGCCAGCGCTCTTGCCAGCGAAAGTCTCTGCTTCTGACCGCCCGAGAGGCCAACACCTCTTTCTCCGACTATAGTCTCGTAGCCCTCAGGCATACGTGAGATGAAGTCATCGGCCGCAGAATATCTTGCAAAACGAACAACCTCCTCCTTACGGATATGAGGATCGCCATAAGCTATATTTCCTTCTATCGAATCCGAATAAAGCAGCACGTCCTGAGTCGCAAAGCCTATATTCTTTCTTAGTCCCTGCAGCTTGTATTTCTGTACCGGTATGCCGTCTATCCTCAGCTCTCCGCCCGTAGCTTCAAAGAATCTCGGAATCAGCTGAATCAGCGAGGTCTTGCCGCAGCCGGTCTCACCCATTATTGCGATAGTCTCACCCGGCTTCACGGTGAAGGAGATGTCCTGCAGTACCGGATAGGTTCCGTCCGGATAACGGAAGGAAACATGATCAAAAACTATCTCACCTTTCAGTCTGTCCTTAACCGGAACAGCATCCGGCAGATCACGTATTTCCGGCTCCGAATAATATATCTCCATAACCTTGTCCGAAGCAGCGCGGAACCGCTGGAATTCATTCATGATATTTCCCATCATACGCATAGGGTTTGTGATGGCCCAGATAAGCCCGGAAATAGCCACATACTCGCCCATAGTGAGCCCGCCGTGGATCAGGAAAAGTCCTCCCACCAGCAGCATAATGAGCGGCATAAGGTTTGCAAAACTTTCAACATAAGGATAATAATGTATCCACACAAGTCCGGTTTCCTTGTTGGTGTCGCGGTAGGCCGTATTTGCCTTACCAAACTTTTCTATCTCGTTCTGCTCCCTGGCGAAGGCCTTGACCACGCGGTTTCCGGCTATATTTTCCTGCGCCACCGTATTCATCTCGGCAAGCTTCTCACGAAGCTCGGTATGCTTCGCAGCCACCTCTTTCTTAAACTTCACGATCACAAGAAATACAAATGGTGCTATCGCCAGCAGAGCAAGTGCCATCTTCCAGTTGATCACGAAGAAATATATTGCTGCCGCACCAAACAACGCAAAGCATTCGATCATGACACGGACTACCCAGGCGATCATATGACGCACCGCATCCAGGTCGCCGGTAACACGCGTCATCAGGTCACCGGTCCTGTAGGTACTGAAAAAGGTCATATCCTGCCTCTGTATCTTGTCATAGAGGAAATTACGGATCCTGAACAGTGCCTTCTGTGAAACGAATTCATACGCCATACAATCCGTATAAACTATGATTACCCTGAGGATCGTAAGGCCAACCATGGCGATAAGAAGACCATAGAACAGATCTCTCTTCGATGTGAGATTCTCCGCAGCCTTCTCTCCTGTCAGAAAGGTGTCGATCAGCTTCCCGGATATGAAAGGCACCGTAAGCTGCATGATATTATAGACCACCGTTCCCACGATAGCTGCCATGTAAAGCCCGTGAACACCTCTTGTATTTTCCCAGAGCCAGCCCATTCGAGTGAGCGGATATTTGTTCTTTTCATTTTTTCTTTTATTTGATCTTTCTATTCTGTCTTTCATATTCTGTGCCATCCATTTCAACAATAAAACTTTCGTCTACAATAGCATTTTTATTTTTCAGGTGGTATAATCCGATTATTAAAAAATATAACAAATCTATTTTTATTTACCTTAAGTGCCTTGTTTTATGGTATTTTATACTATAAATATAATTTTTATTTCATATCTAACTTTATAGTTTGAAGGAGGCTTTATATGGCAGAAGTTTTTGAATACAGCGACCGACTCAACTCCCCTGTGGAGGCATTTTACTGTTCCTCAGAAAGTCTGAGACTGCCTGTAGCCGCCCACTGGCACTACTTTGTAGAGATGCTTTATATGCTCGAAGGCTCAGTTACAGTCGTATGTAACGGCGTTCCGTATAAGCTCACCCCCGGCAAGCTTCTTCTGATACCGCCGCAGGTAGTTCACTCCATCACCCGAGATAACGACCGCGACTTTTTATATACCTGTGTAAAATACAGTGCTATGCATATCCGCCTGGTGGAAGGCTACCTGCCGAATCTTCACATTCTGTTCCGCAAACTGATGCAGAACGAGCTGCCACCGCTGCTGTTTTCTGCAGATGAGTTGTCATCATACAATGTCGCAGAAAACATCTCACCGCAAGCCCCCGGCATCGAGACAGATACCGACCCGAATCTTCCAACTATCGATTCAAAAAACAATCCAACCTGCAGCCTTATGGACACGATCATCCACGAGGTAGCAGAGCGCCCTTACGGTTATCTGACTCTTATTTTTTCGAGGCTGACCGGACTTATGCTTCAGATCCTGCGCCTCTGGTACAACCGCGGTATTCCACTCCAGACAGAGCTGCCTACCGAAACAGATACCTATTCAGTTCTGGACGTAGCTATCTATATCGACCGGCATTCTAACGAAGTTCTGAAGGTTGATGACCTGGCCAAAATGTGTAACATGAGTTATTCCTACTTTGCCAAAGTATTTCACAGACAATATGGCCAGAGCTGCAAGCAGTACATCGAATTCATACGCCTCACCAAAGCCGAGAACCTTCTGCTGTTCACGGACTACGATCTGAATACGATTGCCGAGGAAACCGGCTTCTCCGACAGTAGCCACCTGATACGCTGCTTCCGCAGGCTGTACCATATAACTCCAAAGCAGTACCGCTTACAGCATCTTTCGTAAATAAAATAAGACAACCCGCCGCACAAAACGCGGCAGGTTGTCTTTAGTCATTTATCAGTCAAAGCTTTTGATATTCACTTATTATCCTAAGCCATATTTAAAATCATCCTTACGAGGCATCTTTGATTTATGATGTTCATAATACAGCCTCTTATCCTCGTACATCCTCTCATCGGCTGTTCTGAGTGCAGTTTTAACGTCCTTTTTGTCATCGACATAGCATCTGCCAAGAGCAAAACTAACATCACCGGTTTTATCAGCAGTTGCTCTGATCTCATCCATCCGACTGCCAAGCTCCTCTTCAGTTATTCCAACGCTGATAATAGCAAATTCATCTCCGCCGGCTCTGAATATCTCGTTGATATCAAAATACTCCTTCAGGATGTTGGCCGCATTCTTCAGAAGCTCATCGCCGACAACATGGCCGTATTTATCATTGATACATTTAAGTCCGTTCAGATCTGCAAATATAACGCCTACAGACTCCTTATCACTTTCCTCACCGCTGCACATATCATCGATCAGATTATTCATCTCATTACGATTCATAACTCCGGTAAGCATATCTATCGAGCAAAGCTTCTTCAGCCTGTCCATGAGAAGCATATTGTTGATCTCCGAGCTCACGATAAACGTTGTTGTCTCGAGGGTTTCCTTAATCTTATCAGCATTTTCCGCCGCAAAATTGATGGCCCAGATATATCCCAGCAGCTCATCGCCAAACTTAAGCGGGAAGAGAACGATATTTTTACCTCCCGCGGAGGTTATCGACTCATACCATACAGGATTTCTTTCCTTAACCACCTGCATATCATGCTCATCCTTGGCGATCAGGCAATTGCTTCCGGCAATAATATTCTTCCACGAATCGGCGATATCATAGAACGCCTTATCAACATAGTTATCCATAGGAAGAAGCTTCGTATCCTTTGACAGAAACTCGCAGAGAACCGAACAGCCTCTTGTCTCATGATCCATAAGCAGGATACAAGTATGCTCGGACTTGCAAAGCTCTCCGATATCTTTGATAACCTCGGATATCGAAATTCTAAAGTCCTTCGTGCTCCTGAGCTTGATACAGGTCTCAAGAACAGATGTTGCAACCTCGGAGGATACAGAAGAAATCTTTTTTGAATCACTTTCTATATTGATCTCCATAGTGTAGGTGCAGAAACAGAGCTTGCCGCCCTCTATCTTCTCTTCATATGCAACCGGAAGAAAGGTCATATTGAACCATAATCCGTTCATCCTCTCCGGCCTCGCATAGGAATGCAGGCACTTCTTCTCAACCGCCGCCCTGAAGCTATAGTCCTCAAAATTCAGATCTCTTGTAAGATAGTCTGTATATTCTGAATTCGGCACAAATACATCTTTCAACATTTCCGCACCGGGAGCGGGATTCTCTATGGTGTTGATATAAGAATCATTGCCATCTACTATACGAAACTTTCCTTTTTTACCGTCATCAAAAGCTTCAACGGAAACAACGCATGTCATAGCCCCAAAGCCATCAACATAGCTTTTGAAATCCATAAAGCAACCCCTCCTTCCAGAATTTGTCTGACAATTATTATACCATATTTTTTTCCGCAGGTATATCAGAAATTTACTAATTAAATTACCATATACTGATCAGACGAAATAAAACGACAGATACCCTATGATACCTGTCGTTTATCGTTTTTTTATTTATTATCCAAGTGCCACATCCAGCGCCATCATCATAGTGAATCCGACTGCAAACATGACAACACCGATATTTGTATGCTCTCCGGAAGACATTTCCGGGATCAGTTCCTCCACAACTACGTACATCATCGCTCCTGCTGCAAAGCTCAGAAGATATGGCATCGCCGGAATGATAAGTCCTGCTCCGATGATGGTAAGAAAGGCTCCGACCGGTTCAACCGCACCAGACAGAACACCGTCCAGAAAAGCCTTGCCCTTGCTCTTTCCTTCTGCGCAGAGTGGCATGGAGATGATCGCGCCCTCCGGAAAGTTCTGAATGGCTATACCGATTGCCAGCGCCAATGCTGCTCCGGAGGTTATGGAAGCCTTGTTATACTGAAGGCCTGCATATACTACTCCGACAGCCATTCCCTCAGGAATATTATGAAGCGTGACCGCAAGTACCATCATTGTTGACTTCCTAAGCTTAGCCTTCGGGCCCTCTGCCTTATCCGCATACATATGAAGATGCGGTATGACCGAGTCCAGCAAAAGGAGGAAAAGTATTCCCAGCCAGAATCCCACAAATGCCGGAAGGAAGCTCAGCCTGCCAAGCTTATCCGACTGCTCCATCGCAGGTATCAGCAGACTCCATATGGAAGCCGCCACCATAACGCCGCTTGCAAAACCGGTGAGAGCTCTCTGTACCTTCGGACGGAGTTCTTTCTTCATGAGAAATACGCAGGCCGCGCCAAGCGATGTCCCCGCGAAGGGTATCATGAGTCCAAGAAATATTTCTCCATTCATCTGCTCTCACCTCCGTTACTGCATCTACTATCAACAGCCATTCCTGAAAGCAACATGTACATTCAAATATATTTTACTTCAAAACACTCGATAATACTATCCCAGCTTCCAGCTGACCGCCTTCCTTCTGCCGATGATGAAGTTCCTGTAGATGCCATCCTGCTCGATAAGCTCCTCGTGCTTACCCTTCTGAACTATCCTGCCCTTATCCACGACAAGAATCTGATCAGCATTTCGTACAGTCTTCAGTCTGTGAGCGATCATAATGATAGTCTTCTGTTTTGTAAGGTTTTCGATCGCTTCGGTAAGCTCCTTCTCATTCTCAGGATCGACATTCGCAGTTGCCTCGTCCAGGATGATTATCGGTGCATCCTTCATGATGGCGCGTGCGATTGCAATCCTCTGCTTCTCACCACCCGAAAGAGTGGCTCCGCCTTCTCCAATTACCGTATCATATCCATCAGGCAAAGCTGTAATGAAATCGTGGCAGGCAGCCTTCTTAGCCGCTGCAATGACCTCTTCCATCGTTGCCTCAGGCCTGCCGAAACGGATATTATTTGCTATGGTATCCTCAAACAGGTACACCCTCTGAAATACAAAGCTGAAATTCTCCATAAGTGAGTCGAAGCTGTAGTCCTTCACATTTCTACCGCCAAGTGTGACCTGTCCCTCCTGGACATCCCAGAAGCGGGCGATCAGCGAGGTGATAGTTGTCTTGCCACCACCGGACGGTCCAACGATTGCAGTTGTTGTATTTTCCTTAATGTCCACCGTTACGTCGTCGATGATCTTGCGGTTTTCGTACGCAAAGCCGACATGCTCCAGATGAATATCCCTGTTCTTCGGATGAATATCCTCGCCATTAGTATCCATCTGCTCTATATCAAGGATCTCATTCGCAAGATCCACGCCCTTGCCGATAATCTTCAGCAGTGCAGTATATGTACCCGCTGCATCCAGCGACTCAAATACCATGAAGGAACAGAGCAGCATGACGATAGTATATTCCAGATTCATCGTACCATCCATATAAAAACGGATGGATGCGCCCGCGATCACAACACCGATCAGCTTTGTGAAAAGGTTCTGGACGCCGACAGCCGGAATGGCTGCAACCTCGGCAGCAATATCCGCCTTCTTCTTTCGCTCGATAGTCTTCTGAACTCTGGACTGATTCTGGCTGACGATATTATAGTTTCTGATCTCGGCTATGCCCTGGATGTATTCCAGGATCACACCGACCATATCCCTGTCGGAAGCCAGCTTTTCATCAGCAACTCTAGCAACACTTCTGTTCGTCCACTGGTTGATCAAAAGGAAGATTCCGATTCCGGCCAGTGAAATAAGCCCTATCCTCACATCAAATACAAACATCATGAGTGCGATAACTATGGTTGTAATTCCGCCCTGAAGCACCATCATTATAGCTCTTGTGGCAATATCTCCGGTCTGCTCCATCGTATTTGTTGTAACAGAGGTGATGTGTCCGAGACTTGTGTCGTTGAAATATCCCATAGGAAGATATCTCAGATGTTCGCCTATTTCTATACGCTTCAACGCACAGGTATCGTATCCACCTTCAGTCTGAAGCATCATAGAAAAACGGTTGATAAAAGCCTTGCCGAGAGTACTTATAAGCATGAATCCTATGACCGTCAGTATTGCCGACGTGTTTATCTTATCCTCCAGTACAGCCTTTATGGCAAAATAAGCTGCCGGTATCTTCATCGCCGTAAACAGTGCTTCGATCACTCCCAGCACTGCAGATTTATAGAATTTTCTTCTGTTCTTCTCACTGCAGAATCCGAAGAACTTCTTCACCATCTTAAGCATTTACGGCCTCCCTTCCGGCTGCAGCGCCAGAAACAGGATCCATATCTACATCTTTAGCCATACTGTGAGCCTCCCACATTTTTTTATATAACAGGCTCGTACGGAGCAGCTCCTCCTGTGTTCCGCAGGCTTCAACATTTCCGTTATTTATAACAAATATCTTGTCAGCATCCACGATAGTTGAAAGTCTGTGAGCGATCACGATAAGCGTCCTGCCCTGGACCAGCTTTGCAACACTTGACTGAACAAGCGCCTCGTTTTCCGGATCTGTATAGGCGGTCGCCTCATCGAGGATAACAACCGGCGCATCCTTGAGCATGGCTCTCGCGATACATATTCTCTGTCTCTCTCCACCGGACAGATGTCCGCCGGCTCCGCCGACCACTGTGTCATAGCCGTTCTCAAGCCCGAGGATAAACTCGTGACAGCCTGTAGCCTTCGCTGCACGCTCAACTTCCTCGTCTGTGGCCCCTGCTCTGCCGAGTCTTATATTTTCTCTTACCGTCATGTCGAACAGATAATTATCCTGTGCAACATACGCGATCTGACCCATATAATAGTCAAGCGGAAGTTCCTTTATATTCACGCCCCCATAAGTGATGGTTCCGGAATCCGTGTCCCAGAGCGAATCGATCAGCCTTGCGATGGTACTCTTGCCCGAACCGGACGGTCCGACGATCGCAGCCACCTCACCCTGGCGTATTTCCATATTTATTCCGTGCAGGACTTCTTTATCCTTGTAGGTGAATCTTACATCTGTCAGGCAGATATCTGAATTTGCCGGCTTCTTTGTAACAGCTGTCGGTCTCTCCATATCCTTACGTTCAAGTATTTCCGTAACCTCGCCGAAGATAGTTCCCATCTTCAGCAGATCATCCGTGTAAGAAAAGGCAACCACAAGCGGTGTGATGAGACCTGCTGAAAGGATGATTCCGGTGATGAAGTTTTCCGGTGTGAGAGAACCGCCCTTTACAAGAAGCAGCCCTATCGGAAGCACACCCAGGAAGGTTGCCGGCAGGAATGCCATGGTTCCTGACTGCGGCCAGATACATCTTCTCATCCAATCGATAAATACATCAGCGCCCTCTCTCGCCGCATGTACAAACTTCTCGTAAGATGAGCCGGTCTTGCCGAATGCCTTGATGACCTCTATACCATTGATGTATTCGACAGCTGTATCATTCAGCTTTTTTGTCTTCTGAACAGACAGCTCGTAGCCGCCCTTACTCTTGGCCATCATAACAGCCATACAGACAAGTCCGAAAAACGCACCGACAAGATTGGCAAGTCCCAGTCTCCAATCGATGGTCAGAAGATAGATGAACATTACCGCCGGCAACAGAAGATTCGCTGTGAACTCCGGCACGATATGTGCAAGTGTTGTTTCCATGGAATCAACTCGCTCAACAATGATATTTTTATAGCTTCCACTGTTATCGTCCAGCACCGAGCCGAGCGGTATCTTCGAGAGTTTTTCACAAAGCTGTTTTCTGATGCCGCCAAGAACCGTGAAGGTTGCGATGTGCGAAAGCGCAGTTGAAATCGAATGAAGAGTCATTCTGATAACCCAGAAGACACCCATCCATATCACCTGTTTCAGATAGTAATCCCAATCTCTGTTTCCACCCAGCAGTTCCTTAACTATATCCGCTATGATGAGATAAGGAACGAAGGACGCTGCCACCCCCAGCATGGCAAGTATTACACTACCCGTGAAATAACTTCTTTTCCTCCCCGCAAACTCAAGAATCCATGATAAAAGTCCTCTTTTTTTCATATCATGCCTCCAAAATAAATGGTTCTATTTCTTTACGTTAAACGCATCCATCTGAGGATATACTGCTGATGCCCCAAGTTCCTCCTCGATTCTGAGAAGCTGGTTGTACTTGGCAACACGTTCAGAACGGCTTGGTGCACCGGTCTTGATCTGGCATGTATTAAGTGCTACAGCAAGATCAGCGATAGTTGTATCTGCAGTCTCTCCTGAACGATGTGATGAAATCGCTGTATAACCTGCCTTGTGAGCCATCTTGATAGCCTCAAGTGTTTCTGAAACGGATCCAATCTGATTAAGCTTGATGAGTATTGAATTTGCAGCGCCAAGACTGATGCCCTTGGAAAGTCTCTCTGTATTTGTAACGAAAAGGTCGTCACCGACAAGCTGAACCTTGTTGCCGATCCTCTCTGTCATTCTCTGCCAGCCTTCCCAATCCTCTTCATCAAGACCATCCTCGATGGAAATGATAGGATATTTGTCGACAAGAGCCTCCCAGTGTGCTATGAGCTCGTCTGAGGTAAACTCCTTACCTGACTTAGGCTGCTTGTAGAAGCCCTTACCCTTCTCACTCTTCCACTCTGATGAAGCAGCATCCATAGCGATCATAAAGTCCTTGCCCGGCTCAAAGCCTGCCGCCTTGATCGCCTCAAGGATCTTCTCGATAGCCTCCTCATCACTCTTCAGCTGATTTGGTGCAAAGCCACCCTCATCACCGACTGCCGTAACGTCGCCCATTTCCTTGATCAGGCTTCTAAGCTTGTGGAATACTTCTGCACACCATCTGAGAGCCTCCTTGAAAGAAGGTGCTCCCACAGGCATGATCATAAACTCCTGTGTATCAACAGCGCTGTCAGCGTGAGCGCCGCCGTTGAGGATGTTCATCATAGGAACCGGAAGCTTATTACCCTGTACTCCGCCAAGGAATCTGTAAAGCGGAATATCCAGGGCGATTGAAGCCGCACGTGCTGCTGCAATAGAAACAGCAAGTATCGCATTTGCACCAAGATTTGATTTATCCTTTGTGCCGTCAGCCTTGATCATTGCAGCATCTACAGCATATGTATCAGATGCATCAAGTCCGACAAGAACATTATTGATAGTTGTATTTATATTTTCGACAGCCTTCTGAACGCCCTTGCCCAGATAACGACTCTTGTCGCCATCGCGGAGCTCCAGAGCCTCAAACTCACCTGTTGAAGCACCACTTGGAGCAGTTCCTCTTCCAACCGTTCCGTCAATAAGATAAACCTCTGCCTCAACTGTTGGATTACCTCTCGAATCAAGGATCTCTCTGCCGACTACTTTTTCAATCTCAAGAAACATATTCGTTTTCCTCCTATAACTTGTTGATTTATAAATAACGGATGAGTAAATAAGCGTTAAGCCATATTAAAAAAACAAGGAAGATTATATGATCTATACTATTTACTCATCCATTATCATACGTTGTTAAATACTGCTATGGCCGTATTAAGCCAGTGTCCTGCCCAGATCTGCACACTTTTCAATTGCCTCTGTATCAGGTGTATAATTAGCCATAACACCATCCATAACAAGATATGCTCCGGCGGCCACAGCTCTGTCCTGCCAGTCTCTCATCCACTGACCGTCTCCCCAGCCGTATGAACCGAAAAGTCCAATCCTCTTATCCTTAAGAGAACCCTCAAGCTCTGTAAACATAGGCTCAAACTCCTCTTCCTCAAGCACCTCGGCTCCCATAGCCGGGCATCCGAATGCTACCGCATCATATTCTGCAAGCTTCAAAGATGAAAACTCGCCTGGAGCAAGATAGGTAACCTCTGCTCCGCCAGCTGCTGCCGCATCTCCTACTGCCTGCGCCATGGCTGCTGTATTTCCTGTCGCACTCCAATAAACTATTGCTACTTTACTCATATATGTATCCTTTCCAGAGCTATAGCTCTAACTTTTTATTTATGAACAGCCTGTCGGCCGCCTTAATACCTGCAAGTGTCGGAGCGCAGAATTCAATGATCATCCTTTCTGACATGGTATTATTTCACCCTCTCCTGGTTAGTTGTACCTAACCTATATCTTTAAAAAAGGAGTGCCGTATCATCAGCGGCACTCCCCTTCCGCAGTTAGTTGTTTCTAACCGCATTTAATATACAACCTGTAACTTACTTAGTCAAGCGTTTTTTATTCTCTATTCTTTAATACCTCCGCCGGTACTATCTTCCTTATCTTTCCGGTCAGTACGCTGCTGATCATAAGATAAATAAGCATAGCACCCGCTAAAACTATTGCATATAGGTACCACGGAAAGCTGAGATCCATTCCCATAGCTGTATTCGCGATGAAATACGGATATATAGAATCAGCGATCATTTTCACGATTGGTATGATGATACAGCTTCCGATAAGGACAGCGTAGAAGTTTCCATCCAGATACTTTCCCTGACAGTAAGATTCGGTACCAGATTGTAAAACTGGAAGATGAATCCCAGTGCATCCCTGCGGTATTCCGAAAGCTCCCTGCTTTTTAATCCTACTATCTCTTTTCCATCAATCTTGATCGAACCGCTGTCAACCACATCCAGACCACCTATACAATTCAGCATAGTGGACTTTCCGGAACCACTGGTTCCCTGGATCACACACATGACACCATGTTTCATAATGGCGGCAAACAAAAAAAGGCTGTCATTGATGAACTGACAGCCCTTATTATGAATTATTTGTTTATACCTTCTTAGATCATGTCTATTTCAGAAGCTTCGTCGTGGAGTTAAGCCCCAGAACGACAGTCGAACCATTGTGCAGCAGCGCAGATGTCGCCGGTGGAAGTATACCTGCCACCCCAAGTGCAATAAGACCTGTATTAAAGCCAACGATGGTTCTGTAGTTGGATCGTATCCTTTTCATCAATAGATCGCTGAGCCGTTTTAAGGTCACGATCGACTCAAGGTCACTTGAGCCAATGGTGATATCTGCAATCTGACGCGCTATCTCGGCACCTTCACTTATCGCTATTCCCACATCTGCAGCAGAAAGAGCCGGTGAATCATTTATACCGTCACCAACCATGATAACCTTCGAGCCATCCTTCTTCACCTGTTCCACGAAACCTGCCTTATCCTCTGGAAGAACCTCTGCATAGAATTCGGTGATTCCAAGTTTCTGGGCTATCCTGCGGGCAGTTCGTTCACTGTCTCCGGTCATCATTACGATCCTGGAGATTCCTGTATCACGGATATCCTGAAGTATTTCAGCAGCATTCTCACGGATCGGATCATCGATCAGAATGACCGCCGCCAGCTCTCCGTTCTTCGCATAATACAGCAACGAATACTCGTCAGGGAGTGCTTCAAACTCTGCTTCCTTCCCCTCCGGAATACGGACGCCTTCGTCCTCAAATATAAAGTGATAGCTTCCTATCATTGCTTTCATGCCATCGATAGTCGACGATATACCATGTGCAACAATATATTCAACCTTGGTGTGCATCTCATCATGCACAAGTCCTTTTTCTTCAGCCGCCTTAACAACCGCATTTGCAATCGAATGCGGGAAATGTTCCTCAAGACAGGCAGCCTCGCGGAGCAGTTCATCCGGTGACTCTCCATTAAAGGAAATCACATCCTTTACGGTAGGCTGAGCCTTGGTCAGAGTGCCCGTCTTGTCAAATACGATCACATCCGCCTCTGATACAGCCTCCATGAATTTGCCGCCCTTTACGGTAATGCTATGGTTTCCGGCCTCACGAATAGCCGAAAGAACCGAAAGAGGCATCGAAAGCTTCAAGGCGCAGGAATAATCCACCATCAAGACAGAAACAGCCTTGGTGATATTTCTTGTGAAAAGTCCGGTAAGGGCTGCCCCCGCAAATGTATACGGAACCAGTGCATCAGCAAGATGCTCGGCCTTACTCTCAACTGCAGACTTCAGCTTCTCCGACTCCTCGATCATTTTCACGATCTTATCAAACCTGCCGCTGCCGCTCTTTGCAGTAACCTTCAGAGTGATCTCACCCTCTTCTACTACCGTACCCGCAAATACACAGGTGCCTTCCGTTTTCTGAACAGGGATGGCCTCTCCGGTCATAGAAGCCTGATTCACCATCGCCTCTCCGCTTGTAACCGTACCATCAAACGGTATGATATTTCCTACACGGACTACGATACGATCACCAACACATATACTTTCAGAATCCACCAGCAGCTCAGTTTCATCCGTGACCTTCCATACCTGCCTTATATTTAAGGACATCTGTTTTGCCAGATCATCGACGCATTGCTTATGTGTCCATTCCTCCAGGGTATCTCCGATACCAAGAAGGAACATGACTGAAGAAGCTGTTTTGTGATCCTTTGTCAGCAGCGAAGCTGTGATAGCTGTGGCATCAAGAAGCTCCACCTTAAGCTTCTTCTCCGGAATCGTCCTGAGTCCTCTCCTGATATAGGAAAGCGCCTTCATTCCTGTCCAGCACGCCCTTATCGGAGCAGGCATAAACATCTTATTTCCGTAATGAAGGATCGTTGTCGTAACGATCTTCTCATAGTATTTTGCATTCAGCTCTCTGCCAGATGCTTCAAAATAGCTCTCCGGCACATCTACACGTTTCGGTGAGTATTCTTTTATTCTCTCCAGTATATTATTGCGGTCGCATGTATACCGGATGACTGCATCTGCAGTACGCTCATATACTACTGCTTTCGTTACACCCGGCGTATTTTCAAGATAATACTGCAGCGTGTCCGCCTCTTTAAAACTAAACCTTTTTTCAGAAAAGTGAAGACGCATCCTTCCTGCGATCTCATGTTTTATGATTACCTTCATCTATTTTCTCCGATCATAAAAAATGAACCACTCGTCTATTCCGTTATCAGTTCGGCACCAACGGCTGTTTCTCCGACAGCTTCCACCTCGGCATCATCATCAAGAATAATAGTTTCCCCTGATGCCTTCTCATAACGCGCTTCATTGATCGCTTTCGCCTCTGCATAGATGTCTGCGCAGTTTTCCTGCAAAACCGCAACCTGATCGATCGCAGCATCCTTCACGCGAAGCACTGCTGCTGTACAGTGTGTGTAAACCTTCTTTGCATCCCGGCTTGAAAGAATCCTTATTCCTGCCGATCCAAATAAAGTGCCGCCTAAAAATAATCCGATTTTACCCCAGTTCATAGTTTGTACCTCCTAATAATAGTAAGCTATTTCTAACCATGAATGATAGCACTCTTAAGCTTCGCTTTCAAGATGTTTTTAATACAAAAATACCCTCCTTACCGATCATCCGGAAAGGAGGGTATAAACCTTATATTTATTATTAGTATTTTCAAGCGGGAGCAGATTATTCAAACGGTACTACTGCACCATCATAAGTCTCATTGATGTAATCCTTGATCTCCTGTGACTGGAGTGCCTTTACAAGTGCCTGGATTGCTTCATCTTCCTCATGTCCTGCCTTAACGGCGATGATGTTTACGTAGGTCTTAGCTGCTTCTGAATCGCTCTTCTCGTAAGCTATTGAATCCTTACCAACTGAAAGTCCTGCTTCAAGAGCGTAGTTACCATTGAGAACTACGAATTCAACTTCACTTCTAACTCTTGCAACCTGAGCTGCTTCAAGCTCCTGAATCTTGATGTCGTATGGGTTATCAACGATGTCATGTACTGTAGCTGTAAGTCCTGCACCCTCTTTAAGAGTAATGATACCATTGTCCTGAAGGAGAAGGAGCGCTCTTGCTTCATTTGTTGTATCATTTGGAACTGCGATCGTGTCGCCCTTTGCGATATCTGCAAGGTCCTTCTTCTTGCCAGGGTAGATTCCGAACGGCTCGTAGTGGATGCCGCCTGCATTTGCAAGATGTGTGCCCTGCTCTTCGTTGAATGACTCAAGGTATGGTACATGTACTGCATAGTTTGCATCGATCTCGCCTGACTCAACAACTGTCATTGGAAGTACATAATCTTCAAATATCTTGATCTCAAGGTCGTAGCCCTGCTCCTTAAGGATCGGCTTAACTTTCTCGAGTATTTCTGCATGAGGTGTAGGTGATGCGGCTACCGTGATCTTTGTAACCTTTGATCCGCTTGCGTCTGCTTTCTTATTTTCCTTCTTGCCACAGCCTGTTGTAAATGCTGCTACAACCAATACACTTGATAATAATAATGCCTTTAATCTCTTCTTCATAATAATTTCCTTCTTTCTTGTCTTTATATTTTTGTTATTATTTTTTATGATTCAGCTTATTTGCTGTTATCGTTCCTGCGTTCTGGATGATCTGGAATATGACGACTATCAGTATTACCGCCGCTACCAGAATATCCGTCTGCCATCTGTAATATCCGTATCTTACGGCGATATCTCCAAGTCCACCGCCGCCGACCGTTCCTGCCATAGCAGAATAGCCGAGGATAGTTCCTGTGGCGATCGTCGCCCCCAGGATAAGTGATGTTCTGGCCTCCACCAGAAGCACCTTGAAAATGATATGGAAGTCTGAAGCTCCCATGGATCTTGCCGCCTCTATGACTCCGGAATCAACTTCCTTAAGAGAAGATTCAACCAGTCTTGCTATGTATGGCGCCGCCGTTGCGACCAGTGGAATGATCGTTGCGGAAGCACCATAGCTTTGTCCGACTATAAGTCGCGTTACCGGTATCATAATGATGAGAAGGATCAGAAATGGAATGCTCCTTATGATATTTGCTATCAGGTCAAATATCCTGTAAATAAATGCGTTTGGCTTAAGTCCGTTTTTATCGGTTACTGCAAGCACAACTCCCATCGGAAGGCCGATCGCATATCCAAGGGCTGCGGATCCCATGGTCATATATAAGGTGTCCTTAACACCCTGCACCAGCATTTCATTTACCTGCGGATCAAACATCCTTCATCACCTCCTTCACCCCACCAGTTCTTCCCGGTCGGAATCTTTTTCTTTCTTCTTTCTAAATAAGCTTATACCAAACTTTTTCTTATCGGCGCCTGCTCTTAAAGCATCTCTGCTTTTCTTCAGATCGACAGCACCGTCCTTATCGTGATCGTAGGCGGTATCTTCAATATATTCATCACCGAAAATAAGCTTTCTTGCTGCCTCTGATCTCGGATCAGTAAATATATCCTCGACGCTTCCCTTCTCTACCAGGCTTCCGTCTTCGATGATCGCCACCTTGTTACATATTGCTTTGATAACGCTCATCTGATGAGTGATTATCACTATCGTGATACCGTATCTCTCATTTATCTCTCTCAGAAGTGTGAGTATCGATCTTGTCGTTCTCGGATCCAGTGCACTGGTTGCTTCGTCACAAATAAGTATTTCCGGGTCCGATGCAAGCGCTCTTGCTATCGCAACTCTCTGCTTCTGACCACCCGAAAGCTCTGCCGGATAGGCCTTCGCCTTATCCTTAAGTCCGACTGTTTCGAGGAGCTCGTAAGCCTTCGCTTCAGCCTCTTTCCTTTTCACTCTCCTGAGTCTCAAAGGAAAACAGACATTTTTCAAAACGTTCTTCTGCATCAGGAGGTTGAAGTTCTGGAAGATCATTGAAATATTTCTTCTCTCTTCCCGAAGCTCTTTCTTGGAAAGGTTACGAAGTTTTTTGCCGCCTACGATGACGTCCCCGTCCGTAGGTCTTTCAAGGTAGTTTAAACATCGTACCAGTGTACTTTTTCCGGCTCCGGACATTCCGATGATCCCGTAAATATCTGATTGTTCTATAGAAAGGTTAATATCCTTCAGAGCCTGTACCGAACCAACTCCGGTCTCAAAAGTCTTACTAACATTCTTAAGTTCAATGAGTGCCATCTTTCATCCTCTCAGTCGTTTTATTTTTGTGTGTCGTTTGGTATGTGGGAATGATAACACCCATATCAGTTCTTGTAAAATCGTAAAAAGCTCTCGTCCGCTATAGCCTGTAACTATAACGAACGAGAGCTTTATTTGTTTCAATTATGTATTTTTATGCGACCATAACGGCCTTATCTAGGACCAAGTCCGAATAAACTGTTCCGAAGCCTTTATCAAGAGGAACGATGTTGATCGCACTGTCAACATCCTCAAGTCCTATGCTTGCAGAAGATATATCTGCCATTCCTGAGATATCAACCATGATGTCCTTATCAAATCTTCTTGAAAGATCACTCATGTTGCAGCTGAGATCATAAAGCGTCTCGGCATCAGGAGTATATTTAAGTGAGATGATATCGAAAGGCTTTCCGCCGGAAACCTGGAAACGGTTGTACCACTTCTTAGCCTTCTCGTTATCTGTACTGTCCTTTGTTGCAAGGATGACCTTAGCTTCAGGGCTTGCTGCCTTTGCAGCGTTGATACATGCATTGAGCATTCTTGTCTGCTCCTCAAAACTTAAGGTCAGACCGATCTCACTGTACACATCTACCTCAATCTCTACGAAATCCGGTGCAGCGCCTACGCCTGCCATCTTTGTGAAAAGCTTATGTATATTCTCAAAGCCGGCTCTTTCAGCCTTTCTGACAAACATTCTGTTGTCAGTACCTACCTCAGCCATCACTCCCTGATAGAGAGCTGCAAGTCCAAGACTTACGCACCACTTAACGCCAAGTGAATGAACATCACTTCCCGCAGCTACGATTGCATCGGCTCTGTCATAAATACCATCCGATATCTCAACCTTGGTGAATATTGTATCGGTTCCTTTTGTCTTCAAAACATTGATCTTATCTTTTGTAAGCACGTCGCTTACACTTACCATTCTACAAAGTCCGCTCATAATTTACCCTCTTTTATTCTAAAAACCGTTTACACTCCTACACCTATACTATAAGAGTATTTTAAATAGAGAAATAAATCAATTCGCAAAACTCACGAAAATACGTGCTTCATTTGTTAGTAAACACTAGTTTTGCGTTTACTAAACACCAAAATATCTTATATTTCGGCGAATCTGTGGCAAAGATCAACGTAATCACTGATGAAACTCTCAGCCTCCTTGTTCAGGAAATCTACATCATCGCCCTTCGCGGCAAACTCATGCTCTCTGGCCCTGTCGCTGAAGGCCTGCATACCGATGGTTGCCATCGAACCCTTGATGGTGTGGGCGTCTATCGCATATGACTTCAGATCCTGTTTCTCAAGGCATCTTCTCATACGCTCGGCGCGTCCTTCTCCTTCACCGGCTACGTCGCCAAGTATCTCCAGAAGAAGCTCCTCTTCGCCGCCGCAATATTTGAGTGCAGCATCGTAATCGAACCCTTCAAATACCGAAAGCCTGCTCTTTAAGGATTCCGTGGTGTGGTTTCCGGCAGCATTCTCTGTGTCGGCCGTGCCAGACAAACTATCAGCATTTACACTGCTATTTGTGTCACTTGTTTTAGATACGTCCGCCGCCTCCAACACCTTATTAGCAGGAAGCATCTTCTTCACGGTCTCCTCAAGGAGCCTTGAATCAATTGGCTTCGTAAGATAATCATCAAAGCCTGCTTCCATATACATCTGCCTGCTTCCGGCCACTGCATTCGCCGTAAGAACAACTGCTTTTGTATCTTTATTGAGCGATGCCTCATCCGTCTTAATAATGTGAAGAGCCTCTATTCCGTCAGGGCTTGGCATCATATGATCCATAAGGATAAGGTCGTATTTGTTTTCCTTACAAAGCTTTATGGCCTGGCTGCCGCTCTTGCAAAGGTCAGGTACTATGCCATTCTTCTTCAGGAACAGCTTAACTATCGTAAGGTTTGACTGATTATCATCAACCGCAAGGATTCTCGCATCCGGAGCAGTGAAGCCGACCTCTGCCTTGGTGGTCTCCTGCTCTATTCTGTGCTCCATGAAATCACTTCTGAGCGGCTGCTTGTCATTATATTTTACAGGGAGCGTTACGCAGAACTCAGACCCGGCGCCGTATTCACTTTCGACGTCGATCTCTCCCTGCATGGAATCAACTATATTTTTTACTATGGCGAGTCCAAGGCCTGTGCCTTCGATGTTAGCGTTGGACTTGGTGTCTGCCCTCGAGAACGCTTCAAAGAGATGCTCCTGATCCTCCTTACGGATGCCCTTTCCGGTATCCTTGACGGTCAGGCTGAGCAGGTATCCGTCATCGGTATAGCTTCCGCCAACCTTAAGTGTGACCGAACCCTTCTCGGTGTATTTGACAGCGTTGTTCATTATATTTACAAGTATCTGCCTGATCCTGAACTCATCGCTGCAGAGTGCGTTCGGAACCTCGTCGGTTATCTCTGCACTAAGCTCAAGACTCTTCTCCTCGGCTCTTTCCTGCACAAGCGAAATGACATCATATAACATGTCCGACATGAGGAAATCGTTTTCCTTGATCTCCAGCTTGCCGGCCTCGATCTTTGAAAAATCAAGCACGTCGTTTACAAGCATGAGGAGCATCTTGCCCGAAGTCTGGATGTTTCTTGAATACTCTTCAATTGCCTTATCGCTGTTCTCGCGGAGTATCATCTCATTCATTCCGAGTATCGCATTAATAGGCGTTCTGATCTCATGCGACATGCTCGCCAGGAACCTGGTTTTCGCCTCGGAGATGTCGATGGCACGCTGCTTCTCAAGATTGATCTTTCTAAGATCATTAACCTGCTGAATAACGATAAAGGTCAACAGGAATCCAAGGCCAAATACCATAGGCACCGTCTGACTCTTATTTCCAACGTTGAAAATGATGGACATCAGCGCTATCAGGCATCCTACAAAGAAGCCAAGGAAGCCGATGAAGGTGTAACGGTATGTAGATGTATTTTTCTTTACATGATCGACCACCAGGATCACGATGCCGGCTGCCGCAAGAACGACAAGCGTATCGTTCGCCAAGCCACGCATCTTATAGAATGGTATCGCCCCGGTGAAGTGCAGGGCCGGCCAGACCGTGGCATTCAGAACGGCTATAAGCATCAGCACAGACATGCTTTTAACATATCGGCCGCGCTGTACAGTAAACAGATAGATACCGAGAGCAAGCGGCATCATCATGCAGAAGAAGAAATTAATGACACCACTCACGTGATTAACGCCGATGATCAGCGGAAGCAGATATGAATCCGAGATAAGCCACGCCGCAATAAGGAAGATGCCGAGCGCGCCGTAGGTCATATCGATGCTCTGCTTGTATAAAACCCTGAGAACTATGCTGACTATAAAGGCGACCAGGGCAAATATCATTATGATAAACGACAGAATGAAGGACGAGCCAGAGCGCCTCAGTATATGACCCAGCGCTCCGAAGCGCGTGCTAATGAAGACCTCCGAAAACTCCTTGTCGATCTTCTGGACAGCCCGTCTCTCAATCACGATCTCTGCGCCCGAATCAGCTGCCTTTAACGGAACTGACATGATAAACCTTTTCATCGAACCGCCCGGAACATTTACATCCCTTTTCTCGACGAAATCCTTCCTGAGCTCGCCGTTTATATATACTGCAACATCATTACGGGTTTCAAAATACAGGTATTCGTTGTCCTGAATCCCTTCCGGAAGTACCGCTCTGACCGTCTGGTCGCCGCCTTCGCCGTAGGAAATATCCCAATCCTTTACATATTGGATCGATATGCCCTCCAGCACGTCTCCTTTATCTATCAAGCCGTAAAAAATCAAAACAAAGATATTAAAAGCAAGCAGGAGATACAGAAGCACCTTTCCCGTCATGATACAGCATTTTAACAGTCCTTGTTTGTTATCATCCTTCATACAAAACCTCTCAAATAACCATAATATATCGTGACGTCCTGCCCGGCAGCCAAAGATAGCTAAAGTCCGCGCAGACTGTCACATTATATTATATACGTATATGAGACGCTTGTCAGCACTTTAGTTTCTTTAAACTTCTAACTAAACCTCAGTCTTAACTCCAGATTTAACTTCTCAGTCTGTATATTCAGTGTGATTTTTTCCGCTATTTTTACCTTTGTACAGGCGTTTGTCGGCTCTGCTTATAACAGAATCTACATCATCGCTCCTGCCACCCTCACAGACTCCGAAGGTCATGGTCACGAAGAACTCTCTGTTGCCGCATGTAAACTTATGGGACGCAACAGATCTGATTATCTTATCAGCCACTTCAGCGCCGTCCATCAACTCTGATGCCGGTATTGCAAATAAGAATTCTTCGCCTCCCCACCTTGCGACTTCACTGTTCGCCGGCAGTGAACTTTTTATTATTTCCGCGATAGTTGATAGAACTATATCACCAAAATCATGTCCATAGCTATCATTGACTCTCTTAAAATCATCGATGTCGCCAATGCCGATAACGTATTTATCCTTATCCTCCCGACAGGCAGCGTGTATCTCATCAAGCGCTTTATTCATGGCGCGCCTGTTGGAAAGCTTTGTGAGCGGATCTACGCTGGCCAGAAGTCTAAGCTGCTCATTCTGCACTCTGAGCATACTCTCCGTATACTTATTTGTGTGATAATAAATGGTCGTGACAAATACAAGAACGAAGACACCTATTACTAAATTTATAAAATAAAATGCAGTGGATAAAGTTTTCGAATCAATATCATAGATTGCACGGCTGGAATCGTTATAATATATTCTCAAAATGCCATAGAGAATTAAGGAAACTGCCATGATCACAAAAGGAAACGTCTTATTACTATTGGGCATAAGAAATACAAGAGGGATTATCATCAGAAGAAACATAAGAAAATCAGCCTTGCAGCCAACAAACAAGGTTGCAACTGATGCATGTATGATAATCTCTATAACCGATGCATATACGATAATGATCCTCTCTTTTAATCTAGGCACCAAAAACACACCTGCAAGATAAAACAGCACGCTGAAAATATTGAATATCGCCATACCCCTTATACCATTCATAGCAAATAGGATCAAATAAAGGACATGCGCAGCCAGACATGCTGTCTGTCCGACAATATAGGCGTAGAATTCAAATCTGTTTGAAGTTATACCCTCAATCTTCTCTATAAAAAGCAGATCATTTTTGTATTGAGTCTCATCATACATACACAGCCCCTCCATGATAAAGCCTTTGCAGGAAGCCCAAAAACAACAGATGTATATGAATATTTTATCATATTCATTAGAATCATCGCAATATAATACTGGTACGAATTAGCTTAGCAGAATAAGCCAAAAAGAAATATCTTTATCAAATTCTTAATCTAACGAATCTTCACTTACAGGGAATGTGAAATACGTTTCCGGATATGGCTCATCCTCAAGGGTGAAATGCCACCATTCCTCTTCAAGAGGTCTGAAGCCGTGCGCCATCATTGCCTCCCTGAGTATCATACGGTTAGCGTACTGTTCTTCCGTAATGCCGGTGTAATCCGGATGAGAAAGCTCTCCGAAATAATCGAAAGTTCCGCCCATATCAACCTCCTTCTCTGTCTTCATGTCGAAGAGCGTAAGGTCGACGGTGCTGCCTCTGCTGTGTCCGGAATGTGCATTGATATATCCCTGTTCAAAGAGAACCGACTTATCGAGCTCAGGATAGAAGTATTCCTTCATCCTTGTATCATCTGTGTCCTCAGCCCATTCAACAAAGTTTGTTACTGCCATCTGAGGTCTGTATGCATCATATATTTTCAGTCTGTAGCCCTTCTCTTTCAGATCATCACTTACGGCTCGCAGAGCTTCTGCTGCTTCTTTCGTAAGGATGGCCACAGGTTCCTCATAACCGTCTATTCTGTCACCGACAAAGTTGTAAGTCGAATAATATCTTATCTCAAGTATTGCATCCGGAACCGCCTCAGACAGAAGTACAAAGTCAGAGGAATCATTTGACAGTGTATATCCATCATCGGAAACTGTGATCTCCGGATCCTGATTCTTCTCAACCTTTTCGATGTCCTCCGACTGATCTATGGTCAGGTCGAAATCAGCAAACATCTCACTGTCAGGAAGCTTGACCTTGAATCCTTCCGTATAATCCCAGCTAAGCTCAGCATCAGCTATATCAAGTCCAAGGATATGCCCTCCTTTGGTCTTATCCTTAGATACAAAATGGAGGTGCCAGCCGGTTGCATTAAGCGACGACATGTACGGCGGACAATACAGCCCGACAACCGTTCCCTCTATATTTTCGTAATCGAAAAAGGTCTGATCGGTTTCAAGCACCTCGGCAAGCGGTTTATACGGTTCAGACTGTGCCAGTTCACTTCTGACATTCATCTTATCAAACTTACCATCAATCCGTATCACATAAAAACGGTTCTCACCAAGTGATGCGACCTTTTCATCAAGCATTGCAGTCAGCGATTTGATATCGTTTATCTCATCAGCCGAGGCAATAGCCTGTGTCTCATCCTTATCAAAAAATGTAACATTTGAAAATGGTATCGTTTCATCGTCCGGAACTGCCTCGACACTTCCGTCTCCCGCAGCGCGATAAACCACTCCGTCCAGCATTATCAGCTCACCGTTAAGCGCGTTAAATGTCCCGATACCGGTATCGCCCTTCTTCTTCAGCTCACCTACGGAAATACTTCCATGATAATCTCCGAAGGTCAGCCCCTGCAGAAGTGAAACCTGATAAAGCGTCTCCCTATCAACGCCTTCACCCTCCGGAACAGAAGTCTGCTGCGAGGTCGATTCTGTAGCTGCCTGTCCTGTCGTATCCTCGGTCTTTTCCTTCTTGCTGCCTTTCTTCGACGAGCCACAGCCTGAAAGACAGAATGCTGCCGCTAACATAACTGTCGTGACTTTCGTAATATTCTTCTTCATTTTCTTTTCCTCCGATCTCATCTACTATTCATCAATCATTACGGCTATCACTGATTACTTTTTAATAATGATCGTTTCTTTGTTTTTATTCTTCTCTGCAGTTTTTTCCTTCATAACCTGTCTCAGCTTTTCCGGTCCAAATTCTCTCTTTATTTCATCCAGTGTACCGAGACGTTCCGCTTCCTTCAGTATATTAGTTCCGATATTACCCAAAACCGATCCATCCACAACACTTCGGAACGCAGGATTATTTCTCAGTAAGTCTTGTTTTTCATCACTAAAGCATTCATCTATTATTTTTTTACGTTCTGCAACATTTCCGAGTTCCTGCCACATATTTGCATCATCTGTAAGCTTTAGCATAATCTGTCCGAGAGCCACATCAAGCATAGCATTATCTCTGGCATTTTTGCTGTTCTGGCTTATATTCTTACTTGCAGGGCGTAATAATGTATCTGAATAATTCCGATTGATTTCCTGAATAACCTCTATCCTAAGCTTATCTCCCTTAGAGACAGCCTTCTGAAGCAGATTCTTTTCCTTTGAAAGCGCGCCACATGCCACCGCCCTCGTCTGATTTATCTTTGAGATCTTTTTATACTCATCCCCATCAGCATTAGTATTCTTGAGAGTCAGTGCCGTTTCGCTGGCTAAAAGAATCGTTCTCTTGTAAGGAACCTCCATGGTCTTCTTCACTTCATATATATTCTTGTCTCCGATCCTGCCTTCTACAGTCTGCATATCCATATATGGTTGAAGAGCTTCCATATTTCTGAAGCAATCCTGGCAATCGTCCAATATGCCATCCATCATTTCTTTATATTCTGCCGACATCTTATCTTTGTATTTAGATTTATAGAGAGTTACAGCTCTATTTAACGCTGTAACCTTTTTCTTTATCATGTCAAAGGAAACAAATGGCGCCTCGCCGTTATCATTTAAATGAAACAGACTTCTGTAATCCTTGAAGGCATCAAATACCTTTTTCAGCTCGGCACTTGGACGTTCCGGTCTTATATCATTGCCAAATCTGTTAGGATCATAACTTTCCGGATCATAACGGAATAAAAGATCCGCTCCACTTTCAGATTTTTCAGCCATATCAAGCACAAATGCGAAAAGATTCTTCTTAAGTGTCGGATATGACATTATCTCACCTTTTGTATAAAGGCCTATCTTAGGTCTATGAACAAAACCGCTTTTTCCATCCTGAATAGCCTTTACTTCTTTCTTGTAATTCGCAAGCTTACGCTTCAGGCTCATCATATGCATATTCCTGTCAACTCTGTCACCCTTGCTTGGATTCTGCCTTTTATTCATGTATTCATTTATCGCTCTGGTCAGAATATCTAAACGGTTTTCAAACTCTTCCGGACTGAGTTTCATCATTTCGTTTATTCTTTTATCTGCAGTATCAGCTTTATTTTTCCCATCTTTAGAGGAAAAATCTCTAATTCCGTTTAATACTGTTTTCATAAGTCTGGAAGGAGTCGAGTCGCTCTTCCCCTTACCATATGTTTTCATGATGTCATGCATCACTTCTTCCATATCCTCGGCAAAGCTCTTCAGCATATACCTTGTAGCCTGCTCTCCCTTAGGAAGCTTTATCTGCGGAAGCTTAAAGTCAGGATCATCCGGCATTACGCTTGCCGATGCCATTTGCTGAAGAAACTCAGAATTATTAAGTCTGGAATATAAATCCTTTGCTGATTTATACTTTTGAGGGTCCTTACTGTCTCTCAAAACAGCCTTCAGATCCGAATGTATACATCTGTCTTTATATTCGGCAAAGCTTATGTTCTTCCCGGTATTTGGATCAATAAGAACAGCCCCACCGGAATATCTCACCATCTGTCCTATGTGTGCATAGAGGGCATCCTCCGCCATGGCGTCTTCACTGTCATAATTTCCTGCCTTCAAGCGCTCCATGGCCTCATCAGTTTTCTTCAGATATGAAGGATATGCCGGTGCCTTTCGTGGAAAAGCCACATTAAAGACCTTTTCTTTAGCCACGGACCGCACAACCTTAAGTTTAGCTTTATCGTCGCTGTTAACCTCTTTCTTGCCGGGTTCTCCCTTAGGATTTTCGGTTCTATAACTCAGCTTGTATGCCTCGTAATCCTTTGCTCTTTCTTTTAATTCATTAACAGCTTTAACATATTGCCTGTATGCTCTCTTCTCATCATATATCTCATTTGATTTACGCTTGGAATTCATATATTCGGCAATACCGATAACATTATTTACAGCTGCATAAAATGCCGTGTATTCCGTTGAATCTACCGCGCGTCTCGCTCCGCCTGCCATTATCCTGAATGCATACAAAGCATCCATAGTCTTATCATTTATCTCAATCTTTTTTGATACCGCATCTTTTTTCTTCTTTGGTGCTTCTTCCTGAATTATATCATCCTTTGGTTCTTCAATTTCTTTCATAGCATATCACCTTTTATCCTTTCGGCTTTAGTATTTAACGTTACCTGTAACATTATAAAACAAATGCCATAACAAAAGCGCAACAATAAAAAACGCTCACGCGATAAAAAAGGCGCTCAAAATACGTTCAAAATGCATAAATTAGTTGCGCTTTTGTTATGCTTTGCATGATATTATTCAAAATAATTAAGGTATTCACAAAAAGGAGGTTGTCTATGAAAGAGATAGAAAATATTTCCGACGTATATACTGATATAGGAAATGGCGAAATCGTTCCGGATATTATAAACAATCTATATAAAGCATTTTTATCCGCCAAAACGATCGATAAGAAATATAAAGCATATATGGATTTCAATGACGATAACATGTACAATCTGATGAGCAATAGCAGTATAGTACAAGACACAAATATGAAGGATTTTGCTAAAGAATGTGGTTATAGTGCAAATAAAATTGACAACTATCTAAACCAGATACATGCAGATCCGAACAATAATGTTTATGAGCACTTCGAAAGATCCCTCCGAAAAGAACGTATGAGGGCGGACCTTCAGAATCAGGATAATCTGAGTGATGAAGTACTGGAAAAAGCAATGAAAGATCCTGAAAAATATGATAAGCAGGCTTATGACGCCATAGAAATAAGTGTTGAAGATATAGTAGGCGCCACAGCTAAGGAGTTTTCAGCCAGAACAATTGATAATTTTATCACTAAAGGAATGAAATACCAGGTTAAAAAACATAATATAACCTTAGACAGGTATAACGAGATCCAAAACGCCAAGCTTCTGTCCGAATCGGCCAATTATATGAAAGGTAAAAAATCCGTCAGAGGAACCACAGAAGGACAAAACCGTTTCAATAATGCGCTTGATTCACTTGGCATACTGTCTGAATTTGCTCCTAAGACGGCCTCTCAGATCAATGTGATCATTGATAGGATAAATAAGGTTCGAAACGCAGAGGGAGATAGCAAAAACCGAGTAAAGCTATCCGATTATAATGAGAAGCGGTCTGCAGAAGCCTCCAAGATAGACAGCAAAAAACAAAATGTAAGATCCAAATAGTTTAAAAAAATAAGAGAAGAAAAGTTGATTCTCAGATAATTCTTGCTCCATAAAATCTCCCCTCCCTTTCGTACATTATTTATAAGCTTTCAGGAAAGAGGTGACATCCCATGAAGAAAATCAGACTTATTTTTTTAGCAGCTATGCTACTGGCTTTGACAGCCTGCGGAAATACAGATAAAAGCATTAGCAAAACAAATTATGATATCCAGACTGTTCTGACCGATGCTCTTTTTATTGATATAATTGATGGAAAAGAGATTCCTGCCGAGGTTATTTTCGGGCGTGGCGGTGAGGACGGTTATAATACTTTTTCTTCAAAAGATAAGGCTGTAATAAATGATCTTATAGAAGCTTTAAGAGTTGTAAAGATCAAAAAAGTGATCACTGATCCTGATGAAATGATATATGTATGTGATGCTAATAACGATATCACATTCATCATGGAGGACGGCCGAGAGGTTTTACTTGCATTCGACCTCTTCTCCTACGTACATGAAAACAATGTAGAATACGAACTTGAAAACACTGAAGCTCTTAGAAAAGCGTGCCAGAAAATTCAGAGTTTGAGCGAACAAACCTAGACAGAATAAACAAAGTACGAAAGGCAGACGCAAAAAAGAACTCTCTCACCAAAATGAAAGAGTTCTTTTTAATAAGTGCATTATTTTTGTTATTTAAAACTCACTAAGCATCTTCAGCATTTTCTCCTGCGATACATTTTCGGTCTTCATCGCACTCATGGTCTTTATTACGATCTCTCTCACATCCGGATATGTGCATTCCTTACCGGCGAGCGGACAGTTTTCACAATTATAGCAGTGTAACTTTGGAAATTTTCGTTCCATAATGGTTTCCGGATCCGAAACGTCTTCCGCTATACATGATGCTATATCATCCGGGTACAGCTTTCTTATCAAAGCCTTTGCTTTTTCATCATCAAAGCTCCAGCTGAGCGCACGGACATATTGTACCATAGCTTTATAGTATAACTTTTCTTTCTCGTTGCTTTCGTACATATATAACTTCTCAAAGAAATGTATTGCTCTGTCATACTCCTTATGCTTCATAGCTATCCATGCCGCAACCTTTTCAAGCATGTATTTTTCAGACAGCTGCCGTGCAGTGGCAAAGCTCACTAAATTATCTCTGGTGCTGTTCTCATTAAACAGAATAAGCATGAGCAGACGGTCCTCCTCATCTTTATCAAAAATCGGAAAATGATCCCATGACCGCCTCGCTCTTCTTGTAGTTACAATATCTTTATATTTGATCTTTCCGTCAACATATATCTCTGTCATACCCGGTACAACGATAAAACAGCTCGGAAATCCCAGGAATGAGCAGTCACGTACCATCGGGTGACAGCCCTCAGCATAGAGCAGTCTGAACATGCCCTTCAAAAAATCGTGGTTATTCTTTCCCTCCCACTGATCCCATGGAGTATATTCCCAATCCGGTTTATCCGTCAGAAGTTTTGCCGGATAATACCCGTTACCGGTTTTTGAAATATTGGTAATATTATGATATTTCGCTGACTGCTCTACCGTACCCGGTCTTGCCGCATTTGCAAAGTCCTCCATATTTCTGCCTTGAAGCGATTCCGTAAGTGTACGCTCCATGGCAATTGCAAATGACGGATGTGCTCCAAGCTTGATCCCAAAATTGCCGGTTTTGACATCCGTGATCATAAGCCCTGCTACAGGCCAGCCTCTGCCCATTGAGCAGTCAAGAGGAGTAACCCTGAAGTGACCTTCTGCATGGACCTGTTCGATCAACCTGTAGAAACTGTATTTCTTCAGCTCTTCCTCAGGAATGACCGGAGGAACAACCTCCCCCTTCAGTATCGCAAGATTCACAGCACGTTCGAATACCTCAGAAAGTCCCTGCACCATAGCTTCTTCCATGGTATTTCCCGCAGCCATCCCGTTTGAAAGCGTAAACTCAATAATGAAGCTTATCGGCAGCCACTGTATTTTTCCCTCTACAGGATCTGCAAAAGGGACAACCGTTATCTTATTATCGGTCCTGTTATATAATCTGGAAAGTTCCTGTAAAAATCCGACTCTTGAAACATAATCTGTAAGACCCATCTTTTCGAACATAATCGATGAATACGGATCAGGATTATCCGCTATGTCAAAAATACTCACATCCTTCTCATCAGGGAATTCGCGGAAACCGACCTTATCTTTCATGTCATCTCCTCTGTCCCTGTAAGTGATGATGTTATTTTCCAGTCTCTCTATCAGCTCGCCATAGCCGCTCGCCGTGGCATAAAGCTCATCTGTGCCTTTACCGTTGGTTCCATATTCTGTCGGATGCAATGTGATACGGCAGGACCGCGCCCCCTCATAAGATTTGTCTCCCCAGCTTATCACCGGGAAGAGTCCCACCTCATGAAGTATGCGTTGTATCTCAAGCACAGTATCCTCCGGTTTTCTTTCTTTGAATTTTGAATAATCCATCTGTAACTCCTCCTGCTCTCCATCCGATACAGCTGTCTCGTGATATCCCTTCTACTTCGACAGCCATCCCAAAAATAAAACCATCACAGCTCCGACGCCAAGAGTGCCGGTAAAAAGCGCCATGTCAAATGTATTTCTCATACCATCGGGCGATGATATGTAATTTCCTGTTTTTTCCTTTCTCGTTATCATAGCCGAAATTATCTCTCCGGCTCTTTTTTTACAATCATACTCCGGGAAGAAAGATGCCGCCTTAATAAGGAAGGCAGCCCGGAGTGCATTACCGTTTTCCAAAATATCCTGCCTATAGAGCTTTTCCTCATTCATTTCAGATCTTAATGCCTTTCTGAGACACTCCATTGCAGAATCCCTTTTGTCCCCGGCAAGTACGTCCATAGCCAGTAAAGCACATAAACCTATCCCTGCCGCATAGCATCCCCTTTGAGGCTGAATAACTCCATCCTTTGGCCAGCCCTGCAGCCTTTCATTCCATCCCTTTAACAGTTTTTCAAAGCATTGTGAAGAATGAACATAACATGTCTCATCACCTGCAGCCTCACCTGCAAGTGCAAAAGCAAGTCCTGCCCCGGCAAGCCCTGTAAAAGGATCATTATCCGTTATTTTCATTGCAGCCAGTTTGTCTGCATAGCGTGTGATCAGACTCTTATCAGCCTTTACAGCACACAGTGCGATAAGTAAACCTGCATAACCATTTGATATACCCGGAAGTTTTAGATTAAAGTCTTCTTTATCTGTTAAGCATCCGAGCAGCCTTCGACATATTTTATCATCTGACAATTCCTTCAAAATAAGACCTGCCAGTATCATTTCTCCATATCCAAAACGCAGTCCTGCAGTTATATTATCCTGAATTCCCTCTTTTTCCAGAATCGCCAGTTTCTCATTCAGTTCACAAATACACTGTTTGATGAGTTCCTCTGCCGCAGTATGCAGGCTCGCCAGTTTCGTCTCTCTGAGTACAAGACCGCAGAATAATACCGTCTCTGCCTGAAGCGGAGCCATTCCCCAGTCTCCCTGGACATAATAGTCCTGCGAAGCGCTTAAAAAGAATATTCTCCCATCAGGTGTGATCATCTTTTCTTTATTTATTTTTTCAAAAATCTCTGCTATCTCGTTAGTCAAAGTCCCCGCGGGATCTGCCTCACCTGTCATGCCGGAATCACATTTTATCTCTGCCACATCGGAACCGCAATCTATATCTGTAGAATCGCTCTCTCTCTCTGTGGAACCGCAATCTATATCTGCGGAATCCCGCTCTGTCTCTGTCATATCAGAACCGCACTCTGTCTCTGCAGACTGCTCATCACTATCCAGCAATGCATGCTCGAACGCCCATCTTACCAGTTTTTCCTCCATAAGTCTGTCCTTATCGCAATACTCACGAAGCTTCGAGCTTATATATTCATACGGCGTGCGCCTGTATTCTTTTTCGATCAGTTTTTTTCCATCTGTACCATATAACGACTCCTCATTCAGCCGCACACAGTAATACGGAATATCCCCTTCGAGATAACACATTTCCTCATAATCAAGTATTTCCGGGACAAGACGTTTTCCTCTCCGACGTAAGGCAAACTCATCACGCCGCATCACGTTCCTTTGTTTCTCCCGTGATTTCAGACATTCAGGAGATAAGTATTTATCACAAAAATATCCCTGTACCTTCGGACTGTTATATAAAACCCTGAGCTCCATATCAGGATAACCGCCGAGGAGCTTCTGGATATCCTCCGACAGCCGGAGCATACGACTGTATCCCTCTGAAAATCCATCCATAAATTGCTGTTCATATCCGCTGACATCAATAGTATTTCCCTGCCATACAGGAAGACTGCAGCCCTCTTCTCCGTCCTTATATAGTGCAGATGCAGCGTAAGGTTCAAAACACTTTCGTACCGGCAGAGTGCCCATTCTCAGCACAGATTCATATATTCTGATATCTGCAGCAGTCCGATTCATAACGTCTGAAAGTCCGGCTTCCGGCGTGATCAGATTCTCTGTATCTATCAAAACCGGCCATGCTCCGCAGGCCATGATGTTATTTTTATGAATATCTATGCTTCCAAGCACGGACAATACGGCCGTAAGCGCTCCGAATCTGAAGAAATACAGTCTTGCATCATTTATATCCTCCAGCGGTTCGGCCTTTATCTCCTTACAGAAACCGTAACCTTTCCCCCATACCACATCAGCAGCTCTTGTAATATCAGAAAAGCCAAGCATTATAATGTCACGCCAAAGAGCATCCACCTGACAATCGTGTGGTTTATAATATATTACACCTGCCTCGGTATTTATTCCCTGCACAAATCTTCCATGCTGCCTGGAATAAATACGCTGTTTGAGGAAGGAAAGTATCCTGCCGGAAGGTCTGCCTCCAAATATTGCCTCACTTATTTCTTCCTTCGACAGCGCATAACGATCAAGAAGAAGCACCTCGCTTTCAATAAAGTTTGCTGTTATCTTCTCCTCAATATCCCGAAGAAACGGAAAACGCCTGTAAATCATGTCGGCATCTTCTTTCAGTCTGTCGGAAAGTGCCTGTACAGCCTGCTGAAGCCGCGGTGTCACCGAATCAGACATAACGATCTCTGCAGCAAATTCAGCTTCTCCCATCTCAAGGGACAAAAGCTCAGTAAAGCACCCGATATAGATATCGCACAGCCTATCGTAAAAAATAACTTTAATATCATCTGCTGACTGTATACTAAGAAGCCGGTCCGCATTCCCGGTCCGGCTTCGTATCATTTCTACTATTTGGGCAGATCTACTTCGCAACGCTTCAGTACATCCACCATCTTCAAAAAGCTCCAGCCATTGCTTCAGTGTTAAGTTCATTATTTGTCCCACCCGTTATAAGTTTTGCTGACATACTCGGAAAGTGTCTTATACTGTCCGTATCCACGTTCTGTACAGACTTTTACTTCATCAGGAATATCCACGCCCGCAATTTCATTCATTAGAAGGGCTCTTCTGTTTATCTTCTTTCTAATGATAAAGGCCTGATCCTGCCACACTTCAATGAATCTGCCGGGACTTTCAAGTGAGGCCAGCAGTCTGTCTGATATCTCATCCGTAAGCCTATCCATCTGTTCGGGAATATATATGTTCGGATTGTTTCTGCTTCTGCAGACATGTCCTGCATACGCAACAGAAGCTCCCATAAACTGCAGCGCCTTCTTAATCTCTTCCGCTGTTTCTTTACCATAACTATATGAAGTGGATACCAATACCGCTGCCGTCTTCCCCGCCAATTCAAAACGATGTGCAAAGTAAGCCATCCTGTCTATCACACATTTTGCAAAGCCCGACATTCCGGCAAGATACACCGGTGAGCAGAAGAAAATAATATCCGCTGCCAGAAGCTTCTCCTTGATCTTTGCCATATCATCTGTTTTATCAAGCGGACACACCCCCTTGTTAAAACAATTATTGCATGATCTGCAAAAGGAAAGCCTTACGGTATCTCCTGTGATACATTCATATTCTATACTCTCTCCCAAATCTGCCGCACGCTGAGACAGCTTTTCTGCCGTCATATCTGAAAATCCGGCTGTAATGCCATTCTCACCGGAGCACGAAGAAACAATTGAAAAAACACGTATCACAGATTCCACCCCACTATCATTAATATTCTCTGCCGTATATTTCCTTTAATTCATCAAGAAGCTTTTCCTGTGAAGCATTTTCTTTCTTCATGCCTTTGAATGACTTGATGATCACCTCTCTTACAGCAGGATAATCGCATTCCGTACCATTAAGCTGGCAATTTGCACAGTCGTAGCAATTCATTTTCGGGAAATTACGCTGCATTACATGGCTGATATCACCTGTGTCTTCACTGACTCTTTTTACAATTTCATCTCTGCATAGCAGCTTTATTACATCAAGTGCATTTTCATGAGATGAGCCCTTTTCAATGAGGCGACAGTACCGATGCATAGCCGAGTAGAACTCCTTATCCTCATCAGCCGAAGCAATTACGCTCATTTTATTAAAGTAATGCCCCGAAAGACTATACTCTCCACGCTTCAGCGCTATATATGCAGCAATTCTGAATGCATTATACTTTTCCGAAAGCTGTCTGCCGGATATAAAAGCAATCTGGTTTTCAATTACACTGTATTCCTTAAACCTGATAACATTCAGTATACGCTTCTCTTCCTCTTCCGTAACATCCGGAAATCTATCAAAGGACACTACTGCTTTATGTGCGCTTATCATCCCTCTGTAAGCCATTTTTCCTGTCGGAAAAAGGCCGCTGAAACCCGGTATGACTATAAAACAGCTTGGAAATCCGAGGAAGGAACAGTCGCGGAATAAAGGCTGAAACCCTTCCGCTTTAAGTAACTTTAGCATCTCGGCCAGAAAACCCCTGTTATCAAGTCCATCCCACCTTGTCCATGGGCGATACTCCCAGTCAGGAGTTCCTCTGAACATCGTATATGGATATATCCCGTCACCAGTTTTTCCGACATTTGGATAATTATGATAACCCCCGGCCTGTTCCGGTGAACCAACCACACATATGTTAGCGAAGTGTTCCATATTCCTTCCCTGAAGTGCCTCAGTAAGTGTACGTTCGATCGATACAGCAAAGGACGGATGTGCTCCCAGTTTGAATCCAAACCTCCCTGTCTCCAGATCAGAGATCATAAGCCCCGTTACCGGCCAGTCTCTGTCCAGCGATACATCATATAATGTTATACGGTATTTACCTTCTCTATGCACTTCCTCGATAAGATGATAAAAACTGTATTTTTTGATTTCCTCTTCAGGAATCTTCGGTGGAACGGTTTTACCATCAAGCAAAACTCTTGATGCTGATCTTTCAAAGACCTCTGACATCCCCTGTACCATTGCTTCGATCAGGGTATTACCTGCAGCCATGCCGTTTGATCCACAGATCATATGCACTATATCTATCGGCAGATACACTACCCTGTCGTTTAACGGATCTGCAAACGGCACACACAGAAGCATATCATTCTCATATCCCAGGATCCTGCTCATAAACTGCAGGAATTCAACTTGCGAGCCAATTTCACTTAAACACATAGCTTCAAAAAAATATGACATATAAGGATCCGGATTCGATATGATATCATAAATAGAAATCATTTTTTCATCGGGAAATACATTAAAGCCTGCCTCTTTTGTATAGCTGTCACGCTTATCCCTGAGTGTGATAAGACTATTGTTCAGTCTTTCCATAAGCTCAGCAAATCCACTTGCTTCCGAGTATTTTTTATCAGTTCCCTTTCCATTGGTACCGAGCTTGGTCGGATAAAGACTTACTCTGCAGGATTTTGCTCCATCATATGCATCATCATTCCATTTGAGAACAGGAGAAAGTCCTATATCATTCAGGATACTCTTAATAAGCTCTACAGTTTCCTCCGGTGTTCTGTCCTTATATTTTGAATAATTACTCATAAATATTACCTCTGTTTATTGCAAATACCTGTTACAAGCAGGTTTGCACCGCCTTGCCATTCCCAGGCATAATTATCATGCAGATGGTCTCTCAGCCATTTACACTTCTGGCCTATCAGACTCCGAAAACGCTCCGCATCTTCTTCGGTTATACCAATGTCCTCATCCGGCAGTTCCATAAACGCATCAAGCTTTTTTATCTCTGAAGCATAGAAAAGCTCTATATAGCGAAGTTTATCCTCATCAGAAACTGCAGCATTCGAAAGTGTAAAAACCTTCCCTATAGGATATAGTGATACATCCTTTAAGCCCTGCCCGGTGAAAAACTTAGGAACGTCCGAGCACTTCACACCCTTTATACGTGTTTCAAGAGGATCGGCACTAAAATATTTTGTATATATTTTCATATACTCTTTTTTTAAATCTTCAACCCATGTACATTCTTCAGGATATTCTCCTTCATTATTACATGCCGGCATAAAATTCATAGCTGTCACCGAAGAAATGATCCCCCCCGGCTTGACAACCCGCTTCATCTCACTCATCGCCTTTTCCGGATCCGGAACGCTTGTTAAAAACGTATGACTGGTGACAATATCAAATGTATTATCTTCAAAAGGAAGTGCCAGGGCGTCTCCTATGATAAACTCAGCCGGAAGCCCCAGTTCTTCTGCTTTTTCCCGGGCGTATTCTATGAATGGTTCTTCCATATCAATACCAACAGCCGACACGTCCTCATCACCTGAGACGAGAAGTCTGGTAAAATACCCCGTTCCGCAGCCCACATCCAGCAGTCGTACGTTATCCTTCACGCCGCACCAGTTTCTGACCAGAGGATAAAGCTCCTTCTGAATCAGAAACATGCGCGTGCGCTCAAGAAACTCCGGATTCTGAAAATATACTGACCATTTTTTAATCTCTTTCTCCATAAGCTTATATTTCTCCAAATATAGCTATGATCAGATTGCTCCTGCAGCGAAATTGGTAAGATTATCGCTATTACCATTAACTGCCTTGAGACCCCTGGCTTCTGAAATAATTCCACCCGCAACATTCTCAAGGTCATCATCACTGATTTCATCATTTTCAGCTGAACCCTTCGTAATCTCTACCATAACAGCTTCAAATTCTTCCTTACTGTAACCATCCTGAATAGACACCGCATAATCATATGCCTCGTCTATATCAGTAAAAGACTTCATCTTTGCCTGTATCTTTTCATCTGCTGATACCTTCTGAAAAAACTTCTCTAAATTCTCGTTCATGTTAATTCCTCCTAACTTATATTACTCCAAATATATGCCATGATCAGATTGCTGTTGCAGCGAAAAGGGAATAATCAACTTCATCACCAGCCGAAGCCCTGAAGCCCTTGGCTCCCTCTGTAATAGTTCCGCCCGCAACACTCTCAAGGTCAGTATCACTGATTTCATCATTTATAGTTGAGCCCTTCGCACTCTTTGCCATAACAGCTTCAAATTCTTCTTTACTGTAACCATCCTGAATAGACACCGCATACTCATATGCTTCGTCAATATCAGTAAAAGACTTCATCTTTGCCTGTATCTTTTCATCAGCTGCCACTTTCTGCAAAAACATCTTTAAATTCTCGTTCATGTTAATTCCTCCTTGACTTATATTGCTCCAAGAATATACCATGATCAGACGGCTCCGGCTGACGATGCCGCAACGATAGCAGATCCTAAAAATGTGCCATCCATAAGAAGTGTTTCCTCATCAGTGGTCAAGCCTCCGGCAACACTGATCAGATCATCATCATTTATCTCTCCATCAGCAGAAATAGAATTATTGATCCTGGTCATAGCATCTACAAATTCTTCCTTCGTAAAACCTTCCTGTATAGTCTTTGCAATCTCGTAAGCTTTATCAGAATCACCTGCAGACTCCAGCTTTGCGCAAAGTTCCTCATCCTCCGAAAGCTTTTTCAAAAACTCTTTTAAACTATCATTCATTCCGCACCTCCGTATATGTTCATCATTAAACCGCAAGTAAACTCATCGTTACAGCAGCTGTAGCAGCTGTAGCGGCTCGAGCTATACAGGCCGACGTTGATGTACCACCTGCAACATTGGCAAGATCATCATCATTGATCTCATCATTATTTTGAGAAGCAAAGTCTTTAATCTTCGTCATAAGCTCTGTAAACTCTTCCTTGGTAAAACCTTCCTGAACAGTAGCCGCATACTCATATGCTTCGTCCATATCAGTAAAAGACTGCATCTTTGCCTGCTTCTCCTCATCAGCTGCTACCTTCTGTAAAAACATCTTTAAATTCTCGTTCATGTTAATTCCTCCTTAGTTTTTTTTATTGCCAGTGCCGCTGCACCTATTCCCGGAACACCGAAACTATAAGACACATCGAAGAAATCTCTAATTCCCTCCGGACTGGTGTGAAACACTTTAAGTTTTTCGTAACGCAGGAACATTGTATGTAAAATATCCTCTCCCCGAGCCGTAATCTCCGGCTGCCCGAGCAGCTCTCCTGCCATATTTAAAAAGTAAACCGATAATGCGTTGCCATGATAAAGGCTGTCTCTGTATCTGAGCGCATTCTCTTCCATAACACTTTTCGCCGCCAGCTCTGCCACCTTCTCTGCGAGCCCTTTTGCTTCTCCCGAAACCGGTTTTATCTCTGAATCCGTTTCCATTAAAGCTGTCAGTTTTCCCTCTACGGATCGTAATGAACATATACCTATGCAGGCACAGAGCCCTATCCACGGAGAGTATTCAGATCTTACAGGAAGCCACTTGAACTTTCCAACCTCGCCTGTCCATCCGCATAGCTTCTCATTGTAGAGTCTGCAGAGTTGTTCAAATGCCCAGCCGGCAAGCTCCTCACATTTTCCATTCCCGGTTTCCCTGAAGGACAGTGACATGGCTGCTCCAACATATGCTAAATAAAGTACATCCAGATCATTATCCGGCAAAAAGCTTATCAGTACCTGCGACGCATCCTTTATAAGCCCCTTTTTTTTGCTATGCCCTTTACGGCTTAATGAAAGAGCTGTTATCAGACCTGCAAGCTTCGATATACTCTTCTTACTGTCAATCATATACATCTTTTTATCTGAAATAAGATTGATCAGTCCGTCATATATGTTCTCTGCTCTTTCGTTCCCTGCAGAGCACATCTCATCTATTCCCAGGATTAACGCACCTATTCCTCCATAGATATCCTGACTTATAGTTGCTCTGATATATAGCTCATCCTCCTGCAGCCATTCCTCTATCTTCTCACTTATAAGGCGTAAAGACATCTCTGCAATATCCGCCGGATAATCAAAGCCTTGTCTATTGATTGTCCCAAAATATCTTAAGATATCCGATATACAGCAAGCCATTCCTGAGTATTTTTTATCAGCAAGATCCGGTGTCTGCGTCAGGAAAAGTATTCTGTCACCCGTACTGTGTATACCGCTCTCCCGGATATTGTCATTTATATCCTGCAAAAGCTTACTGATCTTGTCATCAAGTACTTCTCTGCTGTCACATTTCTCTATCTCCCATGCTTCTTCCTGCATGGAAACAGGGACAGCTGAACACCTGAGTGAGTTCCTGATCGTATCTGTTTCAAAACGCTTATCCTCTTCTCCGAATATCTCGAGAGTCTTAAATGCAGCTCTTCTTGCACTTTCCTTAAAAGCTCCGCAGCTGATTTTCTGATCCGGTGATGAACCACAGAGATCATATCCATCCAATGTTGTTGAATAATATGGAATATCACCCTCAAGCAGACATTCCTCCTCATATTTCACAATCCCCTCATCAACATCATAATTATTATGCGTGAATGGTGTTCTCAACCGGTCAAGTATCCTCCGCTGCTCAGCCTTATCGCTTAAAGCCTTCGGTCTCCAGAGCATCTGCCTCATCAGGTTGTAATACTCGGTATTTCGCAGAAGATAGCGAAGCTCTGCATCCTCGAAGGATAAAAACATCTCCTCTATTCGTTTCCTGTTCGTCTGAACTCTTATATATCCCTCTTCGAATCCGGTAATGAAATCCTCTTCATAGCCTTCCACCGTATAGTCGTTTCCGGCGTATCGCGGAAGATGTCCGGAACCCGTAAAGCTATGATATAACGGTGATATGATCCCTGTTTTTCTTGTGTACCGTGGTAATACCATGGTGCGTAATACTGTATATGCAAATGAATTCGTCCGTGAATCTGCCGCCTTTCTTGTGACACCCTTTTTGGAGAAGCTTCTTAATTCCGGCTTGAACATTGTTTCAAGATCAATGGCACACGGTCTCACCCCTGCCGGTATAATATTATCAAAATGCATATCAACTGCACCTATCCCATAAAAAAGTGCCGTCAGAATTCCGAAATTATGATAATAGGTTCTGATATCACCCTGCTGCTCCGTTTCCTTTATCCGTAATTCCGATACAAAGCCACATCCATCACCGGTCACACAGTCTGCTGCAGCTGTACAGTCATTGAACAGCTCACTTATAAGTGTATGATAAAGCTTATCCAGCTTACAGTCATGAGGCTTATAGAAAAAGCTGCCTGCATCAGTTTTTATCCCAAATACCGATCTGCCATGGCGATGTGAGTCTCCACCACCGCCTATATATCCCATGATACGATCGATCTTTTTTCCACCTAGTAGCTGCTTCTCTATCTTCTGTTTATTGGCAAGAAAATCCTTAATGAAATCATCCTGACTATCCCTGAAGTTTTCTGTCATCACTTCATAAAACGGGACTAAGAGAGGAAGGTTTTTGTCAAAATATCCGTAAGCGAAGGTTTCTTTTACTTCCTCCATAGCCCGGTATACAACTTCATTCTCTGCCTTTGTGGGATCTATCGCTCCAAAGGGATCTAATCTACGCATATTCTGAAGGAGCTGTTCACCTACCGTACGCAGATATACCGGTACCATCCGCTCCTTGTATGATCTTCTCATACCGGCAGTCAAATCACCCGTAAGAAATGATTTTATGCCCGGATTCTTCTCTATCAGATCACTTACAATCTGCCCGGCTTTAATATCCAGAAAACCAAGTGGACCATGATCGGATATATAATCGTAGAATTCATTCTGCTTCATTTATTTCACATTGCCGATAATGATAATGATAATGCAGCGACAGATGCTACTGTGGTAAGAGAACCAATAAGCCCGGCCTCATCAGTGGTAGTCATACCACCTGCTACTCTTGAGAGATCAGCATCACTTATCTCATCACTCTCTGAAGTAGCCTTAGACAGCTTCGTCATAAGCTCTTCAAACTCCTCCTTTGTAAAGCCATCCTGAACAGTGACAGCATACTTATATGCTTCATCAATATCATCGAAAGACTGCATCTTTGCCTGTATTTCTTTATCAGCAGCTACTTTTTGTAAAAATAGCTTGAGATTCTCGTTCATTATCATATTCTCCTTGTTCGTTCTCTCTATATTATCTCTATGTTATCTCCTGTCCGGACAATCACATAAGTGCCTTTCTTATTGCAGTAAGAACAAAACCACTGCCGGATGCATCCCTGGCATAATCCTCCATTCTAAGCCCGCCGGCAACCATCATAAGCTCTTCGTTCGAAATCTCTCCATTTATATCGCCTTCAAGATCCTCTCTTGTAAGAACAAAGCCATACTCCTTCGCGATTTCGATAGCCTTGTCCTTAGAAGCATCCTCGTCCGGAAGAGCTTGCAGTTTTTTCTTTAATTCCGGATTCTTTTCAATTTCGGTAAATAAATCTTTTATCCTTTCATTCATTTTGTATTCCCTCCCTTTTTACTGTTTATAGTTTTTCAACTTCTTTCCTTTGTACTCTATTGCCAGCATTGTCAGATCATCAAACTGTTCTGCATCTTTGACAAAGGCATCTACCCCCTCCTTTACATTCTCAAGCATCTGTTGTGGCGTAGCATCAGGATTTTTATTGAGCACCTCAAGAGTTCTGTCAGTACCAAACATTTCTTTATCCTCTGCTGTCGCTTCTGGAACACCATCCGTATAAACAAATAACTTGTCTCCCGGCTTAAGATCCAGCTCATATTCCTGATAGGTGATAATATCCATGAATCCTACCGGCATACCATGTTTATCCTTGAAAAGTGTGAAACTATCGCCGTGTTTAAGCATCGGGTATTCATGTCCGGCATTGGCCGCGGTGAGATGTCCCGTTGATATCTCAAGTATTCCGAGCCAGACTGTTACGAACATATTCTTACTGTTGTTTGCACAAATAGTTTTATTTGCATTATTTAGAGCATTTGCAGGGGAATTGCCAAGCTTGGCATTATTCGCCACAACATTCTTACAGAACATCATAAACATTGCGGCAGGAATTCCCTTACCTGAAACATCCGCTATTACCATACCGAGATGATCATCGTCGATCAGAAAGAAGTCATAAAAGTCTCCTCCAACTTCCTTCGCCGGCGTCATAGATGCATACAGATCAAATTCTTCACGGTCCGGAAATGCCGGAAATGTACTCGGCAGCATATCCGCCTGAATGGTAGTCGCCAGGTCAAGCTCTGTACTGATCCTTGCCTTCTCATCGGTCAGCTTCATAACATCATTGGTATATCTGTCGATCTCCATAGCCAGATCCGAGAAGCTCCCCGCAAGTATACCGATCTCGTTCCTGGTTCTGATGGTTTTCATCTTCTCGCATACGGCGGCACTATCCTTGTCCTCCATATATGCCTGAACCCCATCCTTCACCTTCTGCGCCGGTTTGATTGCTTTCGTATACAGATATATCAGCAGCAGGAAATTGAGAACCAGCAGAACCGAAAGCCCTATCAGCACAGATTTTTCCAAATGACCTATAAGCTCACTGTGGAAATCACTCCAATCATACTTCAGACAGAAATAGCATATTACCTTTCCATTCTTTACATATGGCATGTAGCCTATATAATAATTCTTGTCATTATCGGGATCATGATACACCTCATAATAGGTTTTCTTGATCCCTGAAGCTTTGTCCTTAAGGATTTCCTTAACTGCGCTGTGTTTAGATGCAGGATAGCTGATCTTATGAAGCATATCGGATCCCGGAGTCTCATCATGGGTCTGTGTCTCATCCAGTAATCCGTTGACCACATCCACACTATTACTGTCCAGATAGTAAAATGCCTCATTCTCGTCGACGAAATCCATAAGACATACGTTTTCATAACCAACTTCATTTACGGCGTTAAGTATGTATACACTGATTGACAGGCTTGAATGTGCGAACAGCATTTTTTCTGCCTTACTGAGTTCCTCCGGATCAATAACCCCTCCCATATAGAACTGTGCCGAAAGCTCAGCATATCTTTCGGAATTACGAACCTCCTTCTCTTCAGCAGATAATCCCTTCAGGAGTTCATCTGCATTTTCCATAATGAAAGGCAACAGCCATTCATTATTATCATCATCCAGATTCTTCTCCATATTTTCCAGATCGCGATCGATCATTTCCTGCTTGGCTTTAAGATATGAACGCTTCGTGATCAGATAATCGGAAATCACCATATACAGCAATGTTGCCGCAAATATGACAACCGTCATAAGAGAGACCTGTATCAAAAGCCTGCGTGGTTTTTTATCGGTATTTTCCATCAAGTCACCACCCTTTTTTTATCGTCAGATGATTCTCACCGTTTTCTCTGCAGTAGGCTACATCATCCATCATTTTCTTGACCATAAGGATTCCGAGGCCTCCGATCGGTCTGTCCATAATATCCATTGTTGTATCCGGGTCTTCTTTAAGAAGAGGATTATACTCCGGTCCCTCATCAATAAATGTTAGAGTCAGAATTTTGTCTTTCTCATTAATATCTGTGAGGATTATTGCATCTCCATCTTTTTGGGCATATGCATAGTAGACAATATTCAAATATATCTCTTCGATCGCCATTTCCACAGAGAGCTGTACCTCATACGGAACTCCCGCTTTTTCCAATGCTTCGTCCACAAAGGCCAACACTTTTTCGAAATTCTCTTTTTTCGCTTCTATCTTAAGTTCATTGACCATATGGCTCCTCCTGTTTTACGTTGTATTAACTACTCGAAATCGAAGCCATTGATAAGACCGGTGACCATAAATACCTCCTTAACCTTAGGAGTGACATTTCTGATCACCATACTGCCTCCCTTGCCCTTCATAACCTTAAATGTTGCCATGAGAACCCTTAGACCGGCACTGCTGACATACTCGAGATTTGCAAAGTCAAATACCAGTTTTTCGGTTTCGGCAAGAACAGGCATAAGCTTATCCTCCAGCTCCGGAGAAGTTATGGTATCGAGCCTTCCCTCTACCACAGCAATGAGTTCCTTATCATTTCTTGTCATATTTACTTCCATTTTTTTACCTCCCTGAATGATCAGTTTTTATATCTATTTAAGAATCAAGCCTCTGTCTTTCGACAAGTTCGGCAAATCTTCCATTCATAGCTATCAGTTCATCATAGGTACCGTCTTCTATGATCTTACCCTTGTCCAGCATCAGGATGCGGTCACAGTTTTTGATGGTTGATAATCTGTGAGCGATGACAATACGAGTGCACTTCATCTTGTCGAGTGCCTCTGAAACCTGCTTCTGAGTCTTGTTATCAAGGGCCGAAGTAGCTTCATCAAACATAAGAAGATTCGGCTTTGGAGCGATTGCTCTTGCTATCATAAGCCTTTGCTTCTGGCCTCCCGATATACCGCCCTGCCCTTCGGATATCATTGAATGCATACCCATCGGCATATTCCGTATATCATCTGCGATCCCTGCGATCTCAGCTGCTTTCCACGCCTCATCCTGCGTGAGCTGCGGTGCCGAAATTGTGATATTTGAATATATACTTCCCTGGAACAGGCCGCCGTCCTGTGTAACAGCTCCTATCCGTCGTCTGAGTGACTTCAGGTCAAGCTTGGACATATCCTTACCATCGTAGTAGATGGCTCCTCTCTCAGGGGTTTCGAATCCGAGAAGAAGTCTCATCAAAGTTGACTTGCCACAACCGGTGGTTCCTACGATCGCGATATACTCTCCCGGCATTATCTTAAGACTCATGCCGTCAACCACATAAGGCATGTTCTCTTTATAGCGGAAATATACATTTGAAAGCTCTATCCCACCCGAAATAGTATTTACCATCATCTTGTTGTCGGCAGATTCAGGTTCTGCGACGAGGATAGGTTTGATCATGTCAACGATAGGTTTGATCTGTGCCACCATAAGTGTCACACCTGCAAGAGAAGCAAAGGCACCTGTGATCATTCCAAATGCAGAATTAAATGCTATATATTTCGATGGCTCAACATTTGTCTTAACAGCAAAATAGTAAAGAACTATCGTTCCGATCAGAGTAACCGCCCTGGTAAGCGCGCTGCTGATCAAAATCAAAAGTGGCGCATTGTAGTTCGTATCCGTCTGCTTGGCGTATTCATTTGCCCATCGTGCAAATGCTCTCTTTTCAGCGCCTGCCAGTTTTACCTTCTGTATACCGCAGATAAGTGCATAGGATATACCGCTTGTTTTAGCCTGCTGTTCCATAACCTTTGCCGTAACCTTCTGCTGCTTATTTGCCGCCATAAGGTTTATTACAACCGTCATCAGGATAATGAGCAGCGCCGGAAGCAGCAGCCCGGAAGCATAGTGAAACACCTGATACATGTATGCCAGAGAAAAAACTGCAGTAAGTCCCATTGAGAGCACATTTCCGATCATCAGCTGACAAAGCTGGGTTATCGCCTGAAAACGTGAGGCAAGTTCTCCTGCGGTATATTGACGGAAGAATTCTGCCGGAAGATTCAGCAGTCTCATCATCACGGCTGACTCAATGGACAGTGATGCCTTTGACTGCATTCTTGTCACCGCCAGTCCGTAAACAGCATTAACCAGTTCCTTTGAGATTATTACCGACAGTATAAATACTGCTGTTCCGATCAGAATTGCATTTTTACCGCTTCTGAGTACAAAACCCGTGAGGAGTCTTGTGATGTACGGCATCATCATACCGACTGCGGTAAATACTCCTGCCATTGCGAGGAGCAGTACCCAGTCAGATACCGAAAAGCAGCTTTTCATAAATACAAATAAATCTGATGTATCAAGTTTTCTGAGTGGCAGAGGACGATAAAAACATATTGCATCCTCAGCAAACTCACCTTGATTTTTCTTGTTGATCGTAATGCGTTTCCCGGTTTCCGGATCCTTGTACCAGTATCCCGAAACAGACTTCGGAAACAACGCTACCGGCATGTCATCTTCATTCCTGAATGCCATCAGCGGTCCGTAGGAATCCTTGTACCAGCCCTTTTTCAATTCTACTTTCCTGCGCATGATCCCGTGCGGTCGCAGGCAGTATTCAAGCTGTTCATCCGGATCGGTTATCATATCCGGAATTTCAACCGGTTTATAGTGATAATATTTTAATATTTCGTCTATGGTCTCTTTTGTCACAATGCGGCTGTCATTCATTTCACCCGCATTTTTTCCAAGCACGACTGAGGCCATACGTAAGATAGCTTCTTCAAATACATCCTGGTCATTCTTTTTTGCCTGGCGTATTTGTTCGTCAAACCAACCCATACCATAGCCTCCTTAGTCATTTGATATAAGCTCGGCATAGAAGCCGCCCTTTGCATAAAGCTCATCATGTGTACCGCGTTCAACCACCTTGCCCTTATCAAGTACGATGATCTCATCGCAGTCTCTTATGGTTGACAGTCTGTGAGCAATAACTATACAGGTTATACCTCTGTCCTTAACTGCCTGTACAAGCTCGAACTCCGTCTTCGCATCCAAAGCACTGGTAGCCTCATCCATGATGATGATCGAAGGATCCATAGCAAGCACTCTTGCGATCTCGAGTCTCTGTCTCTGACCTCCGGAAAGATCCTTACCGCCCTCGATAAGTTTTCCGTAAAAACCGCCGTCACGCTTCATGATATCGTCATAAATCTGCGCATCCTTGGCAGCGAGGATAACCTCGTAATCTTCTATTGTATTGTTCCACATCTTGATGTTGTTTGCGATCGTATCCTCAAAGAGAATGATGTCCTGATCAACAACAGCAACAGAACCTGTAAATACACTTCTTTCAATCTCACTTATCTTCTTACCGTCAAAAAGGATCTCACCGCTCCATGGCTTATACAGCCCGGAAATCAGTTTTGACAGTGTTGACTTGCCACATCCCGATGTTCCGACAAACGCTACACGACTGCCCGTTTTCATCTTCATTGAAAAATTCTCAATGAGTGGCGGTGCCAGTCTTGAGTAACCGAAGGTTATATTCTTCAACTCCACATTTCCTGAAAGTTTTGCGTAATTCTCGTCGTCACTGAGCGGTTCATCTCTGAATAATTCATCCACAGGATACTGCATTACATCCTCTACACGTTCCATGTCGGTACGCATTTCCTGAATGGTCTGTCCTGCAGTGATCAGAGTCTGTGCCGGGGTCATAAAGGCTGACATAAATCCCTGAAATGTCATGATCATACCAATCGTGAATTCACCCTCCATAGCAAGCCAGACACCAAGTACAAGAACCGTGGAGTTTGCAAGAGTTATAAGGAAATTAGGAATAACGCCAAGATATTGATTAAGCTTTGCAAACTTTACCGTCTGAGCATTAACCGATGCCTGATATCCTGCCCAGGTCTGAAAGAAACCGTTCTCTGCTCCGCTGGCTTTGATCGTTTCTATCATCTGAATTCCCGAAACTGTTGTTGACGAAAGTTTGCCTGAATCACGTTTCTGTACACGGGTGATATTTACACGTTTCCTCGATATCATCCTTGACAGCCCCAGATTAAGCACGATTACCGCAACACCCACAAATGTAAGCAGAACGCTGTATCTTAACATGAACACCAGGTAAAATACGAGCATCAGCGTATTTAACACCAATGGTACAAGTGTTTTGATGACTGTTGTTGCTATGGTAGCATTGGTCATCTGACGCTGCATGATATCGCCGGCTATTCGTTGTGTAAAAAACTCCATCGGCATCCTGAGAACCTTCCAGAGAAAGGTGCTGCTACCCACGATATCCATCTTTCCGCTTATCTTATTCATGTAGATTGCCTGCATACATGCGACAAATATCTGTATAACAGCAGCTATCGACAGAATGGTGATAAATGGTCTTAACTCATCTCCGTTTTCTCCTGTCAGAAGGCGATCCATGAAGAACCTTGAAAATGCGGGATTGATCATTTCAAAACAATACAGGATTATCGTTGACAGCACGACAAATCCTACCGCCATACCAGCCCCTCTCAAACGTTTTTTGGCAAATTCAAGTGTGCTCTTTCTCTGTCCGCTCTGTTCAAATCTATCAGTAGGCTTGAAAATGAGACATATACCCGTAAAAGAACGATCAAACTCCTCCATCGGTATTTTAACATCACCCTTTGCAGGATCGTTTATATATGCATATTTCCCCTTGAAACCTTTAAGAACAACAAAATGATTAAAATTCCAGTGTATAATACACGGGAAGGTGCCTTCCTTCTTCAGCTTCTCCGGTTCATAACGATAACCCTTCGCTTCAAGACCGTAGTTTCGTGCTGCCTTAAGCACATTCAGTGCATTGGAACCGTCACGAGATACACCGCAGTCAACTCTGACCTGCTCGAGCGGTACCCATTTTTTATAATAAGCAAGCACCATTGCAAGTGATGCCGCGCCACATTCGAGAGCTTCCATCTGCATGATAACAGGAACCTTGGCTCGCCCTCTTGTGACAGGCTGTATCTGCTTTTTACTCATCTAGTATTCCCCCATCAGTTAAATATCAGTTTTATCAGCTGTGTTGTTTTGTACCGGACCTCTGCAGTATATGTGCCATCTGCAAGTGTTGTGTCAGCTACAGCGATTATCTTTCCTTCCTGATTCATGCCTACGCTGGTTATTGTTGAACTTGTTCCACCAACCTTTACAGTAAGACCCTCTTTCACATTTGAAGCCTGTGACGGATCATCAAAAACAACAACAAGCTTGCCATCCTTCACCTCCGCGGTACCCTTGGCGGCACTATGTATGTACGTTGTGATGCCCCATACAACAGCTCCCGCGATTATAAGTATAATTGCCGTAAGAGCAACCCATACTGCAGGACTTGTAACCTTAAGATAATCATTCAGCTTCTCCGGTGATGACAATCTGTCCATTACCTGTTTTCTATAAAGCTGTTTACCATTCTGCTGATTCTCCATGTATTAACTTCCCTCCTTTGATCGATCCGACGCATGTGTCATATAAATACAAAAAAAGCCAAACCCGACAGGCATAAAAATACCGTCAGATTTGACTATTATTACTCAAAACCATACTCAGGAAAACGGCGCAACGCCCCTCCTGCGTCGCAATACCATGCGCCGCAATCCGACACAATACAATTAAGCGTTCCCCATTTTTGCATAACTGTTTACCCCATAAAAAATATTTGCTACCCTATGCTTTATTGTAACAAAAACTACGCTTAATTGCAAACAAAAACCAGCTCAGTTTGCCCCACCAAGACGCCGATCAATGAAGCAATCCTTGACCAACTATTGAACATGGACATGGATATTTAAGACCACCAGATGCTGCATAATGGCACCAACCACCTGCAATCTGCTCAAGTTCATCGAGAGATACCTCTGCTCCATCTGTTGTCTCAAAATCCTCAGCGGTCAAGTTAAAGCCATACTCTTTCCCAATCTCAATTGCCTTTTCCACGGCAGTATCCTTGTCGGTCAAAGCCGCAAGTTTTGTTTTCAGTTCCTCATTTTTGCTTGCTTCCTCCAGGAATTTCTTCAAGTTCTCGTTCATCTGTTTATCCTCCTACTATAGAATATCCTTCATCTGTAGCCTTAATCTATTCGTCCAAGTCAATTGCTTTAAAAAACATAAAATATCACAATAACCAATTTGTCAGATCCAGTACTTTCATTGTCTCATAAATTCATTCTGAACGTCCAGTTTCCAATAGATTTTTCATTGCATTCAAGCGTTTCTTCTTTTACAAGCGTAAACCCGTTATTAATGTAAAAGTCCACATTTTTCTCAGAGTTGGTAGTAACGGTAATCAGATTTCCACCATTGGACTTTACCAAAGGGATGAGAAAACCCTGTATCGCCTCCGATCCGATGCCCTGCTTCTGATCTTTCGGATCAACTGCCAAAAAATACAAATGCCAGCGAGGTTCAGGAATGCTTTTTACAACAATTTCCGTTTTATCTGACATTTCCATAAATCTAAGGGTGTCTCTAAGCCCGATTCTCGCTATAATACCTGCCATTCCGCTTACGGCATAATCCCAAAAACCGACCGGTTTATCAGATGGTTTCTCAATAATTACAACAGCTGTAACCTTCCCGTCCGAAATACCTATATAGCAGTCATCCTTGCGGATAGTGGCTCTGAATATCCCCTTCATCAGACGCTCATAAAAACTGCGCAGCTCTTTCCCTGACTTGAACCGGCCTTCGAAAACTCCCCAAAAAAGCGGATAGTTAACAAAAGATTCTATGAAAACCTTTAATACCTCGTCTTCATACGATTTGTCATAACGCTTATACTCAACCATATTCTTCCCCATATTCCTGTTTTCTGCCGGCCATTGTCCTTACGTCTTTATCAGTATTAAACAATTTCCCAAAAAATGACATAATTTACACTCCGGTCTATGTTTATATATACTTTTAAGATCATTTTATACTTTTTTTATACTTTTGGGCAATAAAAAGAACGTCAATAATCGAAAAAAACAAAAAAAACGCAAACCCTTTATTTACAAGGGTTTGCGGGAAAAATGTATTTACTCATATTCCACAGTTGCGGGTGGGTATACATATTCTCCGATTTCGAACTTATTTCCGACAATCTCTTTTGCCATTACTCTTGATTCTATAAAATCTTCCGTAACAGTTACCATTATCTGCTTCCCTTCCTGTTCAACAAGATAATACGCATTATGAGCATCTGCGATCTGATTAAACACCTCATCCGTTCCGAAAGGTGCATCCGTCAGGAACCCCAGAAGATTTCCAAATATCTTCTGTCCTTTTGTACTTTTTTTCTTCGCTATAAGTGGTGATATAACCGCATTCGGATATTTCGCATATACTACAGCATCCTTTTTACTCGGCATCCTGCCTGTGGCTTAATCATATACCCGGCATTTTAATTCCACAAGAAACATGGTGTAGCAAGCATGCTACGATGCGTAGCATCCTTGTATTTATGTGCTTTTTCGCCTCTGTTTGCAGCTGTACATCTTTGCATCCGCCTCTGCCAGCACGGCGTCAAAATCTTTCGCTGTACCCTTTTCACTGAGTGCCATTCCGATACTTGCCGTGATCGGATATGCTTTAGAATCTCTCACTGCAACTTCATGCAAAATACGATTAAAGCGCTCTATCTCCTTCTTTTCATCAAAACTATCATACTCTCCGACGCCGATCAGATAGAACTCATCGCCACCTGCCCGGACACAGATCTCCCCCGGACGCGCAAAAGCCTTTACAGCTTCACTTAAACACAGGATTGCCGAATCACCTTCGTTATGTCCAAAATGATCATTAATATATTTGAGTCCGTCCATATCTATCACGCAGACACGTAATCGATTTTTCTCTTCAGATGCGTTCAGCATATCTTCGAGGCAGATTGACATGCCACGCCTGTTATACAGTCCTGTCATCTTATCTCGTACAGAGAGTTCAGCAAGCGCATTCTTTGCACGGGACATTTCCAGAGCACTGCATACAAAACGCAGCCAGTTACGATAAACCAGATCAAACTTTGCATAATCCGTCAGTTCACGACACAGCACCGCATAGCCAAATCCGTTTTTCGCAAAATGTACCGGTGAGAAATAGTAAGCACGCGGCTCAGCATCTTCTTCAAACATTTGCGGCAGCATAAGGGAACTCTCAAAAGAATAACGTGCCTCTTTATTATAGAATCCTTCGTTTTTGCCGGTACGATGCAAAACCATCTTCATCTTCTCCGGGATGCGTTCATACATATCCCACTCGTTTTCCAGCCAGTCTTCTCTGAGACACAGATAAAAATCCACATATGGCTCCAGCACATAAATGGATAAAAAAATATTCTCGATACATTGTTCCGGAGATTCTGAGGATATCATACGCTCAAAGAAATAGTTTTCCATCAGCAAACCGATATCCACGAAGTTTTCAGCATTGGACCGGTTAAAATTCCGATGCGTCCGGTAGATCAGTGTATTCATCTTTTTCATCACTTCTTCCACCGAATAATGACATCCACAGCTTTTACCGATATGCAGCATTTTTTTGTAATCCGGAACGAAGGGCTGTATCTCCCGTTCAGGTTCAATAATTCCGGCCAGATGATCAACTGCAAGAGCGGCACACTCTGCGAAATTGGACACAATAGACGTGAGCGGAATCTCATCCAGCATACCCTGATCCGTCAGATCAAATCCGGCCACAATGATGTCTTCCGGTACTCGGATTCCGGACTCAGTCAATGCCTGTATCACGCCCAACGCCATATGATCGCTCGTCGCGATCACTGCATCCGGACGTGCAACACGGCCTGCCGCAATATCTCCCGCCAGTCGTTCACCGCTGGTATACCAGAAATCACCGTAAACCCTGTACTCCTCCGGGGTATCGATTCCATGTCTTTTTAATTCATCCACCAATACCTGCAGCCGGTTTTCTGCTTCCGGATTATCCTTCGGTCCGGTCAGTATGCAGATTTTTTGACATTTATGATCTATGCACACATGCCGGCAGATCACTCGCAGCGCCTCATCATTACTGTTTTCAATCGTAGGTATTCCTTCCACCGGTGTACTGATACAAACTGCCGGTACTCCTGATTCCAGTACACGACGGTAAAGATCCTCCGCAATCCTTCCGCCCTGCCCTGAAAGAAAAGAAACACTGTCGATAATGATTCCATCAAATCCGAAAAAGTTTGCTATATTGTAGATTGATTTTTCTCCATCCGGTATTTCCTTTACAAACAGATTAAACTCGTTCATCGTCGCAAAAACTGCAACATTGTATCCGTATTTGCGACACTGGGTAAATACTCCTTCGCATACCTTTATACCATGATTTTCTCCAGGCATATTGGTCAATAAACATAGATTCTTGTTCCTGCTCATACTACACCCCCGCAGTAAACTGCCTTTTTCCCTATAAGCCTATAGTATAATTTAACACAATCCATAACTAAATCAAAGAAATTATACATAGTATGCATTTTAAATTACAGATCAGTAATTCTGATACTCATACATTATCTTCCATGATCATTTTTCTTGCTTTAGAATCATAATCGCCAAGATAATCCTCCCACACGGGAGCCTTTCCTTTGCATCCGGACTTTGCGAACTTTTCAATATCGCCGTAATAATCTATCTTTCTAAGCAGATGAGCATAAGATGCCATAAGTAGTCGAAACTGTTCTCTGACCTTTATTTCTCTGTCTTTAAGCAGTTCCATCATATTATCTATCGCCTCGTATCCGGTGTCCTCATATTTGAAAAATGCCACTATATCAGACATCGTCATTCCCGCACCTTTAAAACACTTGATTGCATTAAGTCGATCTACATGCTCACGCTTATAGACGCGCTTACCTGAAGCATTACGCGATACTCCTTTTAATATCCCGATTTCTTCATAATATCTCAGCGTGGATGACGGAATCCCAAGATCTTTTGAAACATCCGAAATCGTATATTCATTCATGTTCCTCACCTTCCTAAAAAAATTTTAAAATACCTATTGACTTAAAGTATGCTTTAACTTGTATGATTTGTAAAGAAGAAAAAAATAAGGAGGTTGCTTTATGTATATAGCAAAAGAATCAAGATATGACCATATGATCTACAATCGATGCGGCTTAAGCGGCTTGAAACTGCCGGCAGTATCCCTTGGTCTATGGCACAATTTCGGAAGCACATCTCAGTTTTCCAACATGAGAGAAATGTGCTTCACAGCCTTTGATAACGGTATTACACATTTTGATCTTGCCAACAATTACGGTCCGGAGCCTGGAAGTGCAGAAAGTAATTTCGGTAAGATCCTTAAAGAGGATCTTAAGCCTTACAGAGACGAACTTATTATTTCTACCAAAGCCGGATATGATATGTGGCCGGGTCCTTATGGTGACTTCGGAAGCCGAAAATACCTTTTAGCCAGTCTCGACCAGTCTCTCAAGCGTATGGGCGTGGACTATGTTGACATCTTCTACCATCACAGAATGGATCCGAATACTCCACTCGAGGAAACGATGGGAGCCCTTAAATCAGCTGTTGATAGCGGCAAGGCTCTCTATGTCGGAATATCCAATTACAATGGCCCTACACTCGAAAAAGCCACAGCCCTTCTTACCGAAATGAAGGTTCCTTTCATCATCAATCAGAATCGCTACAATATTTTTGACCGTACGGTTGAAAGAAACGGTCTTAAAGAAACTGCTCAACGTTTGGGCAAAGGTATCATCTGCTTTTCACCGCTTGATCAGGGACTTCTGACTAACCGCTATCTGAATGGTATTCCGGCAGACAGCCGTGTAATGACAGACGGACGCTTTCTTAAGGCTGAACACGTTTCCGAAGATAAGCTCCGCCGTATCAAGGCTCTGAACGAAATTGCAGAAAGCAGAGGTCAGACTCTCGCGGAGATGTCAGTTTCATGGTTACTTCACGACGGAATCGTAACAAGTGTACTTGTCGGTGCTTCTAAACCTTCACAGATCCTTGACAATATTGCCGCACTTAAGAATATAAGCTTCACTGACGAAGAACTCCGCCGTATAGATGAGATTGCTTTATAAACCAATAACCAATAAAATTATGAGCCTCAGTCCTGATCGGGCTGAAGCTCATTTTTTGAAAAAAGCCACCGGCAGTCATATATATGCAAATTCCAGAATATTCTTTCATCCTTTGAATGTATTAAAACTTGAATTCAGTGCTTATCATTTCTTTTTAATCTAATTTTCCCTGTCATGCGTTCCACAATCAACTTGAAAACTGTCGTGCGAGGCATAACTCCCTTATTGAACGGGAAAGTCTCCATATGATAGTGTTTCATCAATATACAAAGGGCATCATATTTTTCATCCTCAGATAAAATCTCAATATGTCCTCTACCTATAACACTTTGATATTCCATAGTGCAACTCCCATGTTCAATATCTGAAACCAGATTGTGCTCACAATCCATTTCAAAACTTGCTCGGTTATCTTTTGCAATCAAATCCAACTTAGTACCTTCTGTCGCTCCGTGGAAATACAGTTCCAGCACATTTTCTTCCGTGATATTCATACCAAAGTTAAGAGGTAATATATACGGATAATTCTCATCATTTAAAGCAAGCCTGCAAACATCGCATTTTTCAATAATGGTAACTATATCTGTAAATTCTGTTACCTCTCGATCACTACGTCTCAATTGAATTCCTCCTACAATTCTAATTTACCATCATCGTCTATAAAACTGAAATCAAATCTTTCTTATCAGCCTTTTTTAAACCTGTTGTCTGACCGCATAAAGTAGCAAAAGGCCTGGGCGTATTGCACGCAGTCAAAAGAATATATTTTTTGCCCGAATCTTATATCTTACTTCTTTTTTCTGTATCGTCTTAATAATTCTACAGCGCTAATTCCTGTCACCGCGAACAACATGAAAATAATAGCCATCTCCGGATTCATGCCATCTCCTGTTTTGACATTTTTATCCAGATTTGTGTCTTCCTTTGGACCATCCACAACTTTTGCTTCCTTGGATTGAGTAACTATATCCTTATCGCTCTTACCTAATGAATCGGTTACTCTTTCCGTCGGTGTTTCTGCGGCTCCAAATAGATTCTCTGTCTTCTCTACAGTTTTTGATACTGTTTCTTCTGTTGTTTTAAAAACAAAGGTTTCTGCGGCTCCTGACAGTTCTTCCTTTACTTCTTCAGTTTTTGTTTCCACTGCTTCTGTTTCTTCTGTTGGGGCTTTCACTGCCTCTTCAGTTTTTGTTTCTGCGGCTCCTGACAGTTCTTCCTTTACTTCTTCAGTTTTTGTTTCCACTGCTTCTGTTTCTTCTGCCGGGGCTTTCACTGCCTCTTCAGTTTTTTCTTCCGCCGCTTCTGTTTCTTCTGCCGGGGCTTTCACTGCCTCTTCGGTTTTCGCTTCCGTTGCTTCTTTTTCTTCTGTTGGTTTTTCCACTGTCTCTTCGGTTTTTTCTTCGGAAGGCTCTTCAACCTTTACATCTTTATCTTTTGTTCCGGAATATGTTTCCGCAATTACGATCTTAATATCCTTAGGCTGATAGTCACCGTTATATCCGGTACCCTGCTTTTCTGTAGCATTCGGATCACCTTCTGCACCGAAATTACCTCCGACTCTCTGAGCATAAGTAGCTCCGGAATCAATATCCAGCAGATGCTCAAGTCCATCCTTGAATTCATCGTAGGTTATCCTTCCATGAGGGTGACAATATTTGTCTGTGTCTTCGATATGAACCACCTTCCACTGGAGTGCCCATGTAAATGGTCCCCATGCATAGAAGTCCATATCCAGCGAATCCTTAAACCAGTCAGATCTGCCATAATCAAATGCCGTGCCTAATTTATAAAGATCGGCAAATCTGTGAGCCATAAGAGCAAAATCCTGTCTGTTTATCAGTTCTTCACCCTGAAATTCATTATCGCAAATTACAGGATAGCCAAAACATATTTTATTGGCTTCGCCCCACTTAACCGCATCATAATAGGAAGCATCCGAAGGTACATCCGTAAATCTTGTTGTTGCCGGAGCAGCCGGTTTTCCAGCAAGTTCATAGAGAGTCTGAATAGCCTGACCTCTTGTAATAAATGCCTCTTTATCTGACAAACCGTCATTAATGTCCAGTCTGCAGTCAGGAACATTCTTGCCGTTAAACTTTGCATTTACAGTCACTCTGTCGTCCAATGCAACACAATGTCTAAGTTCATCAAACGGATCACTGCTTCCGCCGTAATCAATTGTCATGGAGTATACCGCTCCCAGATTTTCAGTCTCATGTACATACACACCTTCATTATAAGCTTTACAAAGGCGGTAATTCTTACTCAGATCTATGTGATCGATATTTGATAAACCGAAAGCCATAAGATAGTAAAGCTTAGGGTTATGAGACAGATCCAGAGACTTAAGCTTTGTGTCACATTCAACTGTAAGAAATCCCAGTTCCGGATTCTGTGACAGATCCAATGATGTAATTCCATCGTTATAACCGCAGACAAGTTCCAGAAGATGCGGATTATTTCTCACATTAACGTTCTTTGCCGCTGTCCATGCAATGTTATAATACTGCATCTCCTTAAGATTCGATACATCTATATCCTTCAGTTTTTCGTTGTGCCATACATCGAGTCTTTTAATAAGGTGATTATTAGAAACGTCAAGTGTTTCAAGATTATTATAAAAACACGTCAGTTCGCAAAGAAGCGGGTTGTTGGATACATTTAGTTTTGTAAGTCCACAATTGCTGCAGAATAGATTTTCAAGTTCAGGATTATTTGACAGATCCAATTCAGTGAGATCAGGATTTGCATTACATTCGAGATATGCAAGCTTCGAATTCTTGCTGACATCCAGTTTCTCAAGCTCACAATTAAAACAATAAACCCATGAAAGCTTAGGACAGCTTGAAAAATCCAGTTCCTTCAACGGATTGAACGAACACCAGACACCTTCAATATCCGGATTGTTGGACAGATCCAGTTCAGTAATATTATTTCCCTTACACCATAGTCCCTTCAGATAAGGGAAGTATTCTATTCCTTCGATAGATTCTACTCCACTGTTTTCACAATACATATTCCACGTATATAGAATCTCATACTTATCCAGATAGCCATTGCCATCCGTATCAGAATTCTTTGCAACACAAGTTCTGAAATTGTCATCGGGAAAATGTGCTTCATCAATAGGTATGTCATCTTTTTCTGCCGCTCTTACAGGTTTTGCCCCAAATCCCGTCAAAGCAATTGCCGAACTTAATAATGCCGCAATCAGTCTACTCTTGACCTTCAATTTTTTATTTCCTCCTTTGAAAATAAATAGCCGCGCGCGTATTTTGACCGATTATAGAATACGAAAATATGAATTTCTACGCAGAGTCTGATTATTTATTAGCATAATCAACCAATTTTTAGACCTATTTTTGTGACATTTTCCAATACTGCTATATAGGCTGGTACAAACGAAAATGCCAATCCAGAAAAAAACATGAAAAAACCCAGATCATTATGTCCATGTCATCTTAGCAACATCGACCATCCGATCCGGGTTTTATCTTCTATTATACAGTTTTATTATTCATACCCCAGAGCACCCGTAACCGTGATTCTGATGTATGATATTTTTCGCAGAACTTTCCACTATATTTATTGATCTTTTTCCGAAAAAATGATTGAAGCGATTACAGAATATATTAATACTCTTAGAATATCACACGCATATTATTTTTGCCACTTATTTTATTTTTATGCTTGTTTTATTTTTTATGTTTAAACGGCATTATTGCCTTCATAATTACTTCACGAGAAACAAAAAAATCCCGCAAACCCTTTATTTACAAGGGTTTGCGGGAAATTGTATTTACTCATATTCCACAGTTGCCGGTGGCTTCGGGGTATAGTCAAACAGGACTCTGTTGATGCCCGGAACTTCGGTGATGATCCTCTGTACAAGGTGGTCGATCAGCTCGTCTGAGAGGTGTTCAACAGTTACCTCCATAACGTCTGTGGTGTTGATGGCGCGGATGATGCATGGCCAGTCGAAGGTGCGCTTTCCGTCCTTAACACCTGTTGACTTGAAGTCAGGAACGACCGTGAAATACTGCCACACCTTGCCCTCGAGTCCGTTCTTTGCGAACTCCTCACGGAGGATTGCGTCTGATTCACGTACTGCTTCGAGACGATCGCGGGTGATCGCTCCCGGACATCTTACGCCAAGTCCCGGACCAGGGAATGGCTGACGGTAAACCATATTGTCAGGAAGGCCGAGCGCCTTGCCTACAACACGAACCTCATCCTTGAAGAGCGTACGAACCGGCTCAACCAGTTCAAAGTTCATATCATCCGGAAGGCCGCCTGCGTTATGATGCGCCTTGATGCCTGCCTCACTCTCGAGGATGTCAGGCCAGATGGTTCCCTGTGCAAGGAACTCTATTCCATCGAGCTTACGTGCTTCCTCTGCGAAAACCTCGATAAACTCGCCGCCGATTATCTTTCTCTTCTGCTCAGGATCTGTTACTCCTGCAAGCTTGTCGAGGAAACGATCCGTTGCGTCAACATAGATAAGATTTGCGTCCATCTCATCTCTGAAAACCTTGATAACCTGCTCAGGCTCTCCCTTTCTGAGGAGTCCATGATTTACGTGTACACATACGAGCTGCTTTCCTACTGCCTTGATAAGAAGCGCTGCTACAACCGATGAGTCAACTCCACCGGAAAGTGCAAGGAGCACCTTCTTGTCGCCGACCTGTGCTCTCATCAGTTCAACCTGCTCGTTGATGAACTTCTTTGCGAGTTCCGGAGTCGTGATCCTCTCCATATCATCCGGACGTCTTGTTAATTCTGCCATTTCGTACCTCCCATATATTTATTATTACTGCAGATTTCCGGCATTTCAGTCATCTGCGTATTTATCTGCTGTTATTATCTTACGCTGCTCTGAATGTTCCTTAGAAGTTCCTTCCGTTCCAGCCCCAGTCACCGGTGCCGCGGTATTCAACATAGATATTATTTCCCGGAATTCCGAGCTCCTCTTCATATATCTCGCAGATCCTTGCGGTCATCTTGTCTGCTGCAGAACTGCTTACAGAGCCAAATACGTCAACCGAAACGTAAGCTCCCTTCTCAAGCTTATTTCCTGCAAAATACAGGCTGTATTCATCCTCAAAACCAACCATCAGAAAGCTCTCCGGCTTGCCGATGATAGCTGCCGCTTTACCAAGCTCAGCCTTGATCTTTTCACGCTTTTCCTCACTCACCTTAACGGTGATCTTCGAATCGATAAATGGCATAACTGCACCTCCCATAATAATGATAAATACATGATAACACGTTAAGCCCTATTTGTCATGGAGGATTTGTCATCAACGTTGCACCTCACCTCCGGGTATTTTGAGGATTGATGAATATGATCAAACAACATAAAAAGAGCCGCCTCTCGGCGACTCTTGATATGAAAAAATGTGGGGGGGGAAGGTATAGAAATCCTTCATTTGGATTATCTACAGTATATCTATAAATTATGTTCAAGTTACGTTTAATCTGTGAACAAATGGTGAAATCTACATTAGTTTACAGCCGGTTTTTTCGATTATTTTCTCTGATAATCCCTTATAACTTCAAGCGCCGGGAGCACATTTCCGTCGTAATCGAAGAGTGCCTGGTTCGCCCATTCATTACCGCAAGGCCCCTTATCATGGATATATTCGAGAGATGCAGGTGTTGCCCAGCCACTGCCCGGTACAGGGATCCATGCAGGCTCCCACCAGAAGAAGCCTCTGCCAAGACCATTCGGAATCTCCTCGATCCTTCTGAGAAGGTCAAGCATAAAGTCCCTCTGTCCTTCAACAGTCATAGGATAATCAATCTTCTCAATAAGCTCCGGCCTGGTCGCATAGCCCTTACGCTCCTCGTCCGAAAGCTTCTCGTATTCCTTATAGTCCTCCATGGTGTAGCCCATAGATACCTCGGCGATCACTATCTCCTTGCCGTATCTCTCAGCAACGTCCTTCATATTGTAGGAAAGCTGATCGAGTGTTCCGTGCCAGAACGGATAGTAAGACATACCGATAATGTCGAAATCCTCGCCACCCTGCTCTATATAATTATCGAACCATCTTCTGTAAAGCTCATTATTACCGCCGTTATCAAGGTGGATCATGAGCGGTATGCTCTTGTCCGCCGCCTTTGCCGCGCGAAGGCCGCTGCTCACAAAGCGTGCAACATTCTCATAATTCGGAAGCTGTCCCTCCGGCCAGAGAAGTCCGTTCGTAAGCTCATTTCCTATCTGAACCATTCCGATAGCCACGCCATTATCCTGAAGGTATTTTATAGCTGTAAAGGTGTAATCATAAACAGCTTCCTCCAGCTCCTGCACGGTATAATTCTCCCAAGCCTTCGGCTTATACTGCTTGCCCGGATCCGCCCAGAAATCGCTGTAATGGAAGTTGAGCAGCACCTTCATGCCTGCCTCAGTGATCTTCTTACCCATCCTGAGGGTCGCGTCAAGATCATTTGTTCCCGCGCCGTACGGCTCGCCCTTAAGCGAATAAGGATCGTTCCACAATCTCAGCCTGATCATATCTATATCATAGCTTTTCATGATCTCGAGGATGTCCTTCTCCTCGCCGTGATCATAGTATTTTGCTCCGAGCTGTTCAAGCTCATCCATAGTTGAAAGGTCCATACCCTTGATATATTTAATCATTTTTACCTCCTTGTAGGGATACAGCCGGACATACTGCCTAGCAGTCATCCGGCTGTTTTAAGGGAATAAAGGTATACAAATTAGTCGAAATCAAATTTAGTAAAGCGCTTATGCATAGCCTTGTAACGGAATCTGACCATCTCATTTACACGGAGGACATCTTCCTCGGTTCCTGTGAACTGGCAGCGCATACAATAGAATTCCTTCTTGTCCTTGTCATAAAACATATCGATATCAAGATCCCTCATGAAGCATGAAGGGCATCTGTAATTTAATCTGCCTTTTCCAGATTGAGCCATGTCGCAAATACCTCCTTATCAGATATCTTCTTCCTGAAGCCAAGTGTGAACATAGGCGAGAATGCGTAACCCTCCTTGATGTAGCCCTCTACCTCAGGGTTATCGGCTGTAAGGGAAACTCTGGTCTCGATAGCCGGAATGACAGCTGACGCTTCCTTCGCACCGGCAAGAGCCTCTTCTCTGCACTTATATTCGTATTTGATAGTCTTCTCTTCGCTGCCGCTTACCTTAAGGGTGATGCAGCTCATATCCTCAGGATATTCGGTTGTTCCGTAGCAGGCAACCATGTATTCGTTGAGCATGACCTCTGCTGTCGGATCGCTCATCTCGAGAATAGTTCTCTCAATCTTGATATTTGAAGAGCCTTCTTCGAAATACTCCTTTGTCTGGAGCTTCACGGTAAGGTCTCTGAACTGTATTTCTACAGGGTCAAGTGTCAGGATTCTTGTATTTCCTTCCTGTGAGAAGTGAGCCTTTGTACGGCAGAGGCAGAGGTCAACCTCCTCGCCCTTATATGAAAGCTTTGCGGAACGAACTGTTCCTTCGCCTGCATAATGGGTGAAATACCCTGCGCGGTATTTCTCCTGGATAAGGAATGGATATGAAGCATCCTGTACATGCTTTGTTCCGATACCTACCGGCCACTCAAGCTTTGCTGCGTACGGACGAAGATCGACGATCGCGCCGCCCTGCTCCATATTTACGCATGCTCTCATGTAAGGATCACAGTACCAGAAAAGCTGCTTGTCCGAACCATAGAGGATGTCTCTCCAGAGAGCACATTCAGGCTCTGTGTAGCTCTTCTTCTGACGATAGTAATCAGCGAACTCACTCATTGTCATATCAACGAGCTGGCCTTCCTTCTTGAGCTTGCCGTAGTAAGCGCAGCCATCGCTGTAGGACTTAAGGAGGAGCTCGTAAGGTGCCTCCCAGCGGCCCATCTTATTCATCCAGCCCGGTCCTACGAACATCATGTTGTAGGCGTAGCCGTTGTTGTATTTTTCAAGTGAACGGTACTGATCGATCAGGTTGTAGAGATATGGATACTCCCAGGTCTCTGTGTCGTAGATCATTCCGCGGAGAACGTTCTGCGGATGTGTACCGAAGTTGGATCCGTTGCCGTCGTAGCAGGCGATGAGGTCACGGGAAAGGTGTGGGATCGCAACGATACCGCTGTCCTCTGCCTCATTTGCTGCAGGCGCGTGGGTATTCTGCTTTGAAGGGATCCATGGAGCCCATGGGCCGCCGTCGAAGAGTGTATACCATGAATTGTTGCAGGTGTGGTAAGCCTTAGGGCCTTCCTCCCAGCAGGTAGCGACCGCACACTTCACCATAGGGTATTTCTCCTTGATGAAATTGATGAGGTCCGCATCCATATAGTAAGAACCAGTTGATTCCGGATAGAAACCGAAGCGGTCGTGGAACTTCTCAAATACATCTGTTACGATGGCCTTCTTATCTTCCATCGAGAACATCCAGATGCAGAAGTCCTTGGTCTTGTATTTCTCTCTGAACTCCTCGCAAGGAAGTCCGAGAAGTGAAAGGGCGATCTCGTCGCCGTAAACTTCGTGATCGTGCTTAGCCAGCTCAACAGCCTCGTCGTTGAAGAGTGCTGCATAGGTCATCTGTATGGTGCACTTCAGGCCGTTCTCGTGAGCAAGTCTCTGCTGTGTCTTGAATATATCGAGTGATTCGGTAAGAAGCTTCTTATCTCCGATATCCTCTTCCTTGCCCTGTCCGGTGACAGTCGCAGAGTATTCCGGAACCATTTCCGGACGGTGAATGATATTTACGACAAACTTGTCCATCCCTTCGATTCTCCTTTGATTTCCGTTTATTGTCAGTGCGCAAAATATAGCAAATATCGGATGCGCAATCGGTTGTCCATATTTGCAGTATATACCCCTTTTCCAAAAAAAGAAATACATATTTTTGTCGATTTTTAGAATGTCATTTTGTGCATTATGCACAATAAACTATTATTTTATCGCCGAAAATACGAATTTTGTTTCCTTTTTGACGAAACATGATATACTTGTTTTGAGCAACCGATTGCTCAGCTTGCAATATAAGCAAAAATCAACGATAATATAGGGTAGCGTATTTTATCCAAATATCACTTTGGGAAAACTTACAGACTAAATAGAATTATCGTCCGGAGGTTCGTTCGGAAAACTATAAATAGCAGTTCAGAAGGGAGAGATATATGAAAGTAGACAGACTGTTGTTCGGAGCAGCATATTATGACGAATACATGCCTTTCGATCGTATAGAAAAAGATATGGAAATGATGGTTCAGGCAGGGATAAATACTATCCGTATCGCCGAATCAACCTGGAGCACCTGGGAACCTGAGGAAGGCCGTTTCGACTTCACTCATCTCGACAGGATGCTATCGACTGCCGCTCAGTACGGTATCTCCGTGATCGTCGGCACTCCGACCTACGCCATCCCTTCATGGCTTGCTAAGAAGTCCGAGGATGTTCTCGCACTTACACACAGTGGCCAGAACACCTACGGCCCACGTCAGAATATGGACCTCACCTCTCCTATTTACAGGCAGTACGCTGAGCGTATGATCAGAAAGCTTATGGAGAAGGTTGCGGACCACCCTTCTGTCATCGGCTACCAGATAGACAATGAGACTCACCCTTACGACACCTGCGGCCCGCGTGCACAGGCTATGTTTGTTGAGTATTTAAAGGAGAAATTCCCTGATATAAATGAGTTCAACCATGAGTTTGGCCTTGATTACTGGTCAAACCGCGTCGATGACTGGGATAACTTCCCTGACATCCGCCAGACCATCAATGCCAGCCTCGGAGCCGAGTACTGCGCCTTCCAGCGTAAGATCGTAACCGATTTCTTCAATTGGCAGATCGGTATAGTTTCCGAATACAAGCGTCCGGATCAGTTCATCACTCACAACTTCGACTTTGAGTGGCACGACTATTCCTACGGAATGCATCTGGAGGTTGACCAACGCGAGGCCGCTGAAAATATGACTGTTGCCGGCTGCGATATCTATCATCCTTCGCAGTCCGACCTCACCGGCTATGAGATAACTGCCTGCGGAAATATCATCCGTTCTCTGAAGGACGACAACTACCTCATCCTCGAAACTGAGGCACAGGGCAACCAGGCATGGCTTCCTTATCCGGGACAGCTCAGGCTCCAAGCCTACAGCCATATAGGAAACGGTGCGAATTCCGTGATGTACTGGCATTGGCACAGCATCCACAATGCAATCGAAAGCTATTGGAAGGGCATCCTTTCCCACGACTTCTCCGAGAACGAAAGCTACCGTGAGATATCACGCATCGGTAACGAGTTCAAGGTGATCGGCAGCAACATCATGAACCTGAAGAAGGCCAACCGTATCGCCATCGTGCTCGATAACCGCTCGCTCACAGGTCTCAGCTATTTCCCGACGGAAACCAACGGCAAGTCAAGCTACAACGCTGTATTTCGTGCATTTTCCGATGCACTCAGCGATATGAATATAGAATACGATGTCATCCCGGCCGACCGAAAGGCTCTCAGCCGCTACGATATCGTCATCATCCCGGCTCTCTACAGTGCGAAGGAAGCCTTCCTTCTCGGTGTAAATAAATACGTTCAGGACGGCGGAAACGTTATCGTTTCCTTCAAGAGCGCTTTCGCCGACAACTACCTGAAGATCCACAGCGATCCACAGCCGCACATCATCAAGGAGTGCCTCGGCGTTCACTACGATCAGTTCACTTATCCGAAGGGCGTTCCGGGCTGCAGTGAATGGATGGAGCTTGTTACCTGCGACACCGCTGAGGAAATACTGCACTACGACCACAAATACTGGGGTCGTTACAGCGCCGCAACCCTCAACTCCTACGGAAACGGACACGCGATGTATATCGCTACCCTTCCTGACAAGAGGATCATCGTCGAGCTTATACGTATGCTCATGAATAAGACCGAGTTCTACGAACCTGACAAGCTTCCTTTCGAGAGGCATAAGAATGTCACCGTAAAGCAGGGAATAAATGATGCAGGCAACCACGTGCTCTTCTTCCTTAACTACAGTGACGAAGAGGTTGTGATAAATAATATTTCCGGTGACGCCGTTCTCCTTACAGGCGCAGCCTACGAAGACAGCGCCGGAATGTCAATAAATCTTGGCGACACCTTCCGTCTCCTTCCTTGGGATGCGGTAGTGCTTGAATATTTTTAATATTTCACCATAAAAATAGTTTCTGTGTCCGTATACATATTAAAGCGGTCGACAAATAAGCCGCACCATCGGGGAGGAAATATATATGACACAGGGAAATACAAATAATTATTCAAATAATGGTTATGTTCCACAGGGCAACCCACAGGCGAATCCATACATGCCTCAGATGAACAGCTTCGTTCAGCAGGCAGCACCCGTGCAGGAGAAGAAAGGCAGAAGCAAGGTTTTCGTAGCAGCCATGATCGTATCGATCGTCGCCCTCGTAGCCGTAATGACTGTATTTGCCATTCATTTCGTTAACAAGAATGTGAAGAAGGGCAAAGATAAGAAGAAACATGTTTACACGGTCGAAGATGTTAAGGAACTGTATGGATATGACGAGGTTTACACCAGGGAATACGATAGCGAGGGTATAACCTACACCATGTGCTATCCGGAGAATACCGGCAGTTCACGAGCAATAGAATATCACCTGATCTATATATTTGATTCCGTTGATGATGCAAGTCAGTATTTTGAGAGCATGCGTACCAGTTACTTCAGAAATATCACCGGTGAAGGCGTAAACTATGTAGAGGGTTGGATCTCCGGAATCTGCGATGCAGATGAGAAGGACCGTGCAGAGCTTAAAGACAACCTGATCGTGATCGACGAACTTGAATTCATCGGATATGATTTCTAAAAAAAGCAAAAAAGATCACTCCCCCGCGTGATCTTAAAACATACTATAGCCAACGAACAACTCAGCCGGCAGGTTTCCCTGCCGGCTGAACTCTTTTTTACTCTATTCTATTCGACTCAGCTGCACCGAAGCCATTATCGGTACCGGTCAGTTCTCATCAGCAAGCTATTACTCCCCGTCCTCGTTCTTCTCGATCGCAGGCATTAATCCCGGGATATTTTTATATCTTACGATCTTCATGCTGGCGTTCTTGATGAACTCCTCGTTACGGAGCTTAACTCTTGTGATCTGCTTATAGATAGGTCTTCCCTTATTTACCTTACTCTTCAGCTTCTCGAAATAATCCTTATCGTCGCGATGATTCTCATCAGGATAGATCTCCGCAACGATCTTGCCGTTCTCATCATATACGAGAACCTCTTCAACCGCTGAGTCACGTGCAAGATCCTGTTCAAGCTCCTCAGGAGAGATATTTTCACCGTTGCTAAGAATGATAAGATTCTTCTTTCTTCCTGTCAGGAAGATAAAGTTGTCCTCATCAACATAGCCAAGGTCACCTGTATGGTACCAGCCATCGATCAGTGCATCATCGGTTGCCTCAGGGTTCTTATAATAGCCCTTCATAACAAGGTCGCCCTTAAATGCAACCTCGCCCTCCTCCGTGATCTTAACCTCGATACCCGGAACAAGATGTCCAACACTGCCGTCCTTATGATGATAAAGTCTGTTAACAGAGGTACAAGGCGAACACTCGGTTGCACCGTAACCGTTCAGTATTTCGATACCCCAGGTACGGAATTCTCTTACGTACATCGGATCAAGTGCAGCACCGCCGCAGATGATAGTCTCGAGATTTCCACCAAATACCTTCTTGATAGGTCCGTAGATCTTGCTTCTCAGGTCGAGCTTGGCCTTCCTCAGGATATCCGTAGACTTCATGAGTCTCTTAAATACCTTGGTCTTGCCCTTCTTCTCGATCTCAAGCCAGATCTGTTTATGGAAGTATTCAACAAACATCGGAACGAGGAACATGGTCTGTGGTCCAAACTCTTCCATATTCTTCTTAACATGCTTCAGACTCTTATTGATAAATATAGGCTTGCCGTAGTTCATGACCATAAGGATACCAACCACGAGTCCAAAGGCATGATGGAAAGGAAGCACCGCAAGTGTGCCGCCCTGTGGCTCGAAGAGCATACTTGTATGAACTATCTCAAATGCAATATTTTTATTTGTCAGCTCAACGCCCTTACTGACTCCGGAGGTTCCGGATGTGAAGAGAATAGTCGCTGTCTTCTCTGGATCTATCTCGTATTTTGCAAACTCGCACTTACCGTCCTTCAGAAGCCTTCTGCCTTCCTTCAGGATCTCATCGAACTCCTTCAGGTTGTAAACCTTTCTGGTGGCCTTCTTCTTGACCTTCTCATAATAAGTATCCGACACAAATACAACATCCGTATCAGCCATCTTCGCAAGCGCAACTATCTCCTCGTCAGGAAGGCTCTTGTCGATGGCAACAGCTGTATTTCCACCATTAACTGCTGCAAAATAAGCGATCAACCACTCATACGAGTTCTCACCGATGATAGCAACATGCTTATCCCTGATCTTCTTATGGTACATCCACTCACCGAAAGCGTTTACGTCGTCATGCAGATCGCCGTAGGTCTTACGCATCTCGCCCGACTCGCAAGGATAGATGAATGCCGTCGCATCCGGCATGAGCATAGCCTTCTGCTGAAGCATATCCTTGAGATCACTTATATGAGGGACATCCTCGTAAGGGTACTCCTTGTTTCTCATTCCCAATCTCCTTTAACAATACTTTTATTTATTTTAACCTTATTACATTCTATTACATCATCGCCAACGATCATCATTATCCATGATCATCACCGGCACATTTTTCATCTTATCACAGTCTCATTCTATTGCAAACAATTAATTCTGCTCAGTTTTCTTCTTTCTGCGTCCAAACTTTCTCTTAGCCATATCAAGGACCATCTTAAGTTCCTGCATCTTAAGGAAATATGCCGCAACAAAATACGATACCACACCGATCACAAAGAGAACTCCCAGCTGAATAATATGATAGATCTTTCCATCGGTCTGCATGAAGCTTTCCATACCATATCTGAGCGGAACTATTACCACACACATGATTCCCGCTGCAATTACACTCTTTATCGCCGAGATGATCATCTCTTTTCCTCTGATAGTACCCATCTTCCTTCTGAGGAAAGTGAACAGAAGTCCCATACTGAAGAAGCCCGCTGTTGCGTATGCAAGTGCAAGTCCCTTCGCACCCCAGAAATTAACAAATATCATACTGAGAACGATATTCAGAGTAAGTATCGTTATATTTATACGGACAGGAGTTTTTGTATCCTCAGCCGAATAGAAGCCTCTTGAAAGTATAAGTCTGCAGCAGTAACCAAGTATTCCCAGTGAATAGAACATAAGAAGTGATGATACCAGCTCAAGGTTTTCGTTGGTAAAGTTACCCTGATAGTACATCGCTCTGACGAGAGGTACTCTGAGTGCGATAAGTCCTGCACTTATCGGTATCGCAAGGAAGAAGGTCGCCCTCATACTGACTGACAGATCCTTTTTGTAATCATCTATCTGGCCCTTGGCAAAATGCTCTGCCATGGTCGGGAAAATAGCAACAGCTATCGAACCTCCGAAGAGATTTATCGGAAGCTCCATTATGGTCTGTGCATTTGACATAGCTGCGATAGTACTGTCCTCAAGACCTGATGCAAAATACTGGTTTACAAGCAGGTTCAGCTGTGTAACCGAAATACCCAGCAGCATCGGCCAGAACAGTTTGAAGAATTTATGGACGCCGTCGTGCTTCATATCGATGATCGGATAGTATTTGAAGCCCTCACGCCTAATAGGTCTCACATGCGCAAGCAGGTTGAACACGGCCCCGCATACAACGCTTATTGAGAAGCCTGCGATACCAAGATCGAAAACCTGCGAAAACAGGAGACCAAAAACAATTATTGAAAGATTGTAAAGAACTCCTCCGACTGATGACGGAACGAAATTCTTATAGGACATACAGATGCCCATGGCAACGCCTGTCAGACACATGAAAAAGCACTGGCAGAACATGATCCTGGTAAGTCTGACTGTCAGATCAAACTTCTCTCCGGCGAATCTTGTGGTCAGCTCTATAAGCTGTGGAGTAAATATCTCACCTATAAGGCAGAAAACTGTTGCGAAAACAAGCACGAGATTAAGCACCGTACTGGCCATCTTATAACCTTTTTCTTCCTCTCCTGTTGTGATATATACACCAAATACAGGTATAAATGCTGAACTGAGAGCACCTCCAACCAGTATCATATAGAGAAAATCCGGTATACGGAAAGCTGCATAATAGCTATCCAGCTCAACGCCCATTCCGAATATCGTCGTCATTATGATGTTTCTTACGAATCCCAGGAGGCTCGCCACCAGGCTGAGCGCTGCCATTATGGATGTCGCAGCAAACAAACTCTGACCATGCTTTTTCTTAGCTTCTGACATTGTTGTTAACCTTCTTTACAGTATACGGGTATTTTCGGCTGCTATATCGTCTGCCGGGTCGACCGACAGACATAACAACCAACAGTTATAGTTTATACTACATAACACTTGTCATCGCAAGCCCGTATATATTTTCGTCCGTAATTCCTTCATCGGAACGGAGCAGTGCGACAGACTTGATCCTAATGGTCACGTCATTATCTGCCACATTAGTTATGCTATTAAGTCTGTTCTTCAGTCTGTCTGCAAGAGCATTCAGGCTTTCCTTATCCTCAGCATAAGTGAGCAGTGAAAATACTGCATCCCTCGTTCTTGCAACTACGCAGGACTGACCGACCTCTGCAGCAATTTCTTCTCCAAGTCTCTTCAGGACCTTATCACCAAAGATTGCACCATAGGTTTCTGTGATCCTTGAATGCCTGCTGCTGTTTAAGAGTATCATTCCGTAATTCCTGCCCTTTTCATTGTACCCCAGGGCATAATCCATCAGAAAATCAGCAAATGCATGGGCATTCATGAGACCTGTAACATTATCTATCTTCGCAAAACCGGTGGAACCGCCGACACGTGCCATTTCCTCATCACTGTCTATAAAATACCCAAACAGTCCAACTATCTCACCGTTATCATAGATAGGCATCTTATTGGTGATTATATTATGCATCACGCCCTTAACGATACACTGTCCTTTGGCATTCTTGACTCTCACACCCTTATAGATAACCTCTTCCTCATGACTCTTGAATCTGTCATCTTCTATATGCCAGCGCATATCCTCATCAGTCTTGTCGATGATATCCTCCACAGACCTGAGACCGAAGAAATCAATAAAGGACTGGCTTGCGCCCTTGAAGCGTCTGTTCTTATCCTTCCAGAACATCTTGATACTGGTATTCCAGACAAGATTGTTCCAAAGCATGGCGTATTGTATCTCCTTTTCCGACAGTTCCGAATCAGCAGCGGCTGTATGAATATTATCAAGCGGAATATTACATGCATCCGATACGAAAGGCTTAACGCAGAACAGGAATTCCTTACCTTCTGTTCCGGCAACCTCGAGTATCAGTATCTCCTTCCATGCATAGCTGCCATCAGCCTGCAGTATCCTGAAGGACTGTGCAATATAACCTTTTTCACTTTTTCTGACTCTGTCTGAAAGGGTATCAAGTTTAATAAAGTCCCTGTTTCTTGTCTTTTCAGACGGAAATACGTATTTCTCTATAAATCTATCTATGCTTTCGCTCAACGTCTGATTTTGTGTTTCCTTAACACCGGCATAATGAACACCACCGATAAGCGGAAATACGTCATTTTTTTCAAGATCCAGAACAGCTACATTCTCGAAAAGAGTATTCAGTTCTCTTATCCTCTTATCAAGCCTGTCGGACTCAACAATCTTTATGTCCTTGGACAGATTGATAAGCGAGCATTTTAATATATAGTGCCCGTCGAATTCTGCAAGCAGCTCCGCATTAAGGCTCAGATAATTGCCGTTACCTGTATAGAAAAAGCTCTGAGGTTTACCCGATGACTCTACGAGATTAGCGAACTCACGATATTTTGCCCCAAGCGGCGATCCCGAATGATACAGTCTTTTGTCGATTTCCTGAAGCTCCAGCTCCTCATCAAATATCTGCTCTCTGTATTTTTTATTCATGAAAAGGGTTCTGAAGTTCTTGCCATCATCCTCGATTATCTCCAGCGGATTGTCCGTACTTCTGACATTCTTGCTGGCAGCCTCATAGAAGCTTCTCCACCTTCTCTTCTCTATCTCAACGCCATTCTCAAGAAGATGTCCAAACATAACATCTATCTCTTCCGGTCTTCCGTAATAATAGCCCTGCAGCTTACCACAGCCTATCTCGCGGAGGAACTCGATCTGTTCCTCGGTCTCAACACCCTCGGCAAGAGTCGCTATACCTATGTTCTTCGCCATAGATACGGTCGAACGCATGATATCTTTAGCCTTCTCGGTAAAAGGAGTGAGGAAACGCATATCAAACTTAAGCATATCAAACTGATAATCCTTAAGCAGTGTAAGAGATGAATAACCGCTTCCGAAATCATCCATCCATATTTCATAGCCAGCATTACGGAAGTCCTCTATCACTCTTCTCATGAGTTCCTCATCAGAAGCGATCATACTTTCCGTTATCTCGATATGTATATAATCACGCGGGATATCATTCCTCTCAACGGCATCTTCAACGACCTCCAGCATGTTGCACATTACGAAGTCTATCCTTGAGAAGTTGATGGAAACCGGCACTATCGGCTTACCTGCCTGAATCCTTTCATGTATGGTCCTGCAGACCTTTTCAACCACATAGCAGTCGATCTTCTGTATCTGTCTGTCCTTCTCAAGTACGCCCACGAAACGGTCAGGAAGAAGGAAACCAAGCTCAGGATCATCCCATCTTACAAGAGATTCCATACCGCAGAGCTCGCCCGTAAGCGTTCTTACAACCGGCTGGAAATAAACCTTGATCCACTCATTTGCTATCGCGTCATCAACCATCTTGATAACATGATCAGAGGTATTTACACGTTCTGCTATACTTTCGGAATATTCGATGATATCAAGCTTGTTATCATGCTTGATGTAATCACAGGCAAACTTAGACAGCGAAAGGGCTGATTCCACATCGAAATATCTGTTCGGGATAAATCTGTATATACCGAACTTTCCGATAATATTGCTCTTGCCGCCGTAAGCCTCCTTAACAGCCCTTGACGCAGCCTCCACAGCTTCAAGAGCTCCATGGTATTTGGTAAATATAGCAAAGTGGTCGTCGGAAAGTCTTGAAAGGATAGCATCAGGGAAGCACCTTCTCAGTATATCCGAAACTGTCTTCAGACAGCCGTCGCCTGCAGCTATACCCTTATTGATATTCAGGAATTTGAAATTCACAAGGTTCAGGTAGACGATCACATATTCGCTCGAATCTATATCGCAGAGCTGCCTGTTCAGCCCCGCAACCTTTTTCTGGAACTTTGGCTTTCTGTAGAGTCCGGTGATGATATCATAATCCGAGCCCATATTATCAAGCCTGTGAATAAATACATATGCATAGTAAATATCGCCCAGCTTCTCATCATGAACAAGCGTCATATGATTAACTATACGGCGTATATTCCCCTTTTTTGTCCTTATATTATAAAATACGTAACCTGATGAACTCTCCGGATCCTTCACCTGATTGCCTATCTCATTTAAGACAGCCGTAAGCTCGGTATCATTTACCATACCGTCAAAGCTTCCTCCGGTAAAAGCCAGAAAATCATCATAATCATCGCATTCAAAAAGCTTTATTAAATAGTCATTTGCATAATAAAACTTATGTCCGGCATCAGCAGAATATATCATTGCTCCACCTGACATTTTGTCCGTAAATGCCCCAAACGGATTCATCCCATCTCGTATATCGGCCATAAGTAACACCCCCGATTCAGATCACAACAAAACCACTCTCACAGCCCCTTTTAACCACCCTGAGGCAGTTTCCTCAAACTGTCTCCGACCGCACCCCATCGCGGCTTAAAATGGTTATAGATAGGCTATATTATTATAACATAAAATAACAGGCATAATCAACACGAAACCCTTTAAGATTCACACTTTGACCATGCCTGTCATTACTTTTTCCGGGGATGCTTTTATCATCCTCTTTTTATTCGATTGTCCGGAGCCTTTTTACTCCTTATCAAGTATTTCCTTAAATTCCTGAAGCTTAGCCTTGGCCTTCTTACTGATCTTGCGAGGAACCTCTATCTCGATCGTAACGTACTGGTCACCGTAGATATTTCTTCCCATGACCGGCATGCCCTTGCCCTTAAGTCTCATCTGTGTGCCAGCCTGTGTACACTCCTTGATATTTGTCTCAACATCGCCGTAAAGCGTATGCATGATGACCTTGCCGCCAAATACAGCTGTTGTGAACGGAATACGCGCTGTTGTGTAAACATCTATACCGTCGCGTCTGAATCTGCCGTCCTCTATGATATCAACCTCAAGAAGTATATCGCCCGGCTCACCACCGTTCGGACTAGGTTCGCCCTTACCTCTGAGTCTTATCCTTCTGCCGCTTTCCATACCTGCAGGGATGGTTACACTGAGGCTTTCCTTGTTGCCTGCATTTCTGATATTGAGTACCTTCTCGCAGCCCTTCGCAGCCTCCTCAAGAGTAATGGTAACGGATGCAACAACATCACGTCCACGCATAGGTCCGCGTCTTCCACCGAAGCCGCCACCGAAGAAGCTTCCGAATCCTCCGCCGCCGAAACCGCCACCGAAGAGTCCTTCAAGTATATCGTTCAGGTCGCCGCTGAAGCCATATGAAGAATAGCCGCCTGCTCCGCCGCCGAAACCGCCGTCTCCGCCATTCTCGAAAGCAGCCATACCGAACTGGTCGTATACGCTACGCTTCTTAGGATCGCTGAGAACCTCATAAGCCTCTGAAGCTTCCTTAAACTTCTCCTCTGCATCCTTATCTCCCGGATTTGCATCCGGATGATATTTCTTCGCAAGTATACGATAAGCCTTCTTGATGGCTTCCTCGTCTGCTGATTTATCTATTCCCAGAACCTCATAAAAATCTCTCTTCTGGCTCATTAATAAGTCACCTTCTTCTAAATCTCTGCATCTTATATCTGTCGGTAATCAATTAATATGCGGTCAAAGATACAGTATTTCCTATCTTTTTCTATAAACATAGTGATTATAGCATTAAAATTAGCACTCGTCAATAACGAGTGCTAATACATTTATAAATATTTATTCATAATCATTGCATTATATGAGTTTAGTCATGGACAATGCTACTCTAAGCTCTTGATAAGCTCCTGAACCTTTGCCTCGAATTCCTTCGACTTCTGCTGGCCGTCCTCAAGGGAGCTTCCCTTAACGCCATAGTAGAACTTGATCTTTGGCTCAGTTCCTGATGGACGTGCGCAGAGCCATGCATCATCAGAAAGCTCGTAGTAAACAACGTTTGACTTTGGAAGTCCGGTTGGCTTTACTGCTCCTGTTGCAAGATCTGTGATTGTATCCTTCTGGTAATCTCTTACTGCAAGTACCTTGTAGCCTGCGATCTCTGAAGGTGTATTTGCGCGGAGCGCTTCCATGATGGCACCGATCTTAGCGATACCCTCGATACCCTTCATTGTGATCGTTGTGATGGCATCGATATGGTAGCCGTATTTCTCATACATATCTATCATAGCATCCCAGAGAGTCTTGCCCTGAGACTTGTAATAAGCTGCTGCTTCGCAGAGAGCCATAGTAGCAACGATAGCATCCTTATCTCTTGCATGTGTTCCGATAAGGCAGCCGTAGCTTTCCTCGAAACCAAAGAGATAAGTTCCGCGGCCTTCGTTTTCGTAAGCAAGGATCCTTCTTCCGATCCACTTGAAGCCTGTCAGGCACTCCTCTTCCTCAACGCCGTAAGCCTTTGCAACCTGGTCAACAAGATTTGTTGTAACGATGGTCTTAACAAGCTTTGCATCCTCAGGTATACCTCTTGTTGCTGCAACCTGCGAGAGCTCGTACTCAGCAAGAAGGCTTCCTGACATATTTCCTGTGAGGCAGATATATTCGCCGCTCTTTGCATCCTTAACGTAAACGCCAAGTCTGTCTGCATCAGGGTCAGTTGCAAGAACAAGGTCTGCATCAACCTCCTCAGCAAGCTTAAGTGCAAGTGCGAAAGCTTCCTTAGCTTCAGGATTCGGATAATCAACTGTTGGGAAGTTTCCGTCAGGCAGCTCCTGCTCAGGAACTACGTAAACATTTGGGAAACCGATCTCTGCGAGTATACGTCTTGCAGGGATATTTCCTGTTCCGTGAAGTGGTGAATAAACAACCTTTATATCCTTACCGAACTTGTCGATAGCATCCTGGTGGATGATAACCTTCTTAAGCTCAGCGATGTAAGCGTCATCAACCTCTTTACCGATCGTGATGTAGAGGCCTGCTGCGATTGCAGCTTCCTTGTCCATAGTCTTGGCATCCTCGATCCTGATCGCCTTAACGCAGTCCATGATTCCTGTATCGTTTGGAGGAGTGATCTGTGCGCCATCCTCCCAGTAAACCTTGTAGCCGTTGTATTCAGGCGGATTGTGGCTTGCTGTGATATTTATACCTGCTGTACATCCGAGATATCTTACTGCAAAGGAAAGCTCTGGCGTCGGTCTGAGAGACTCGAAACGATAAGCCTTGATACCGTTTGCTGCAAGTGTAAGTGCTGCAACGTCAGCAAATTCAGGCGAGAAGTTTCTGCAATCGTATGCGATAGCAACACCCTTAGCCTGTGCGCCCTTGGAAATAATATAATCAGCAAGACCCTGTGTAGCTCTTGCAACAACGTATTTGTTCATACGGTTTATGCCGGCACCGATTATGCCTCTGAGACCTGCTGTACCGAATTCGAGCTCTGCGTAAAATCTTTCCTTGATCTCTTTCTCATCACCGCTTATAGCTTTAAGCTCTGCTTTGGTCTCCTCGTCGAAGAACGGATTCTCGAGCCATTCCTCGTAAACCTTCATGTAGTCCATTGTGTATCCTCCTATCGTATCTATATAACTTTTGCAGTTCCCGGTATGACCGTTCCTGAATAACCGGGCCGCGTTCCGTTACGCGCCGATCATACTTATGATATAGTGTGTGTCCCCGCTTTGGGAAAATGAATTTAGGGAACTGCATACTTATCCACAGTTCCCTAAAATTATACTCTAATTATCACGATTTGTGAAGAAAATTATATAGATTTTCTTGCACCTTTTACAGGCACTTCCTTAGACTTGCCGGCATTCAGCGCGGTATTCTTGTCTTTAGCCATATTCTTCTGAGTATCTTCTATTGTCTGACGTACATTCTTCGCATATTCCTTCGCAAGTTCCGGATCAAGCTGTCTCCTGTACTGTCCGTTCTGTTTTTTTCTGACCAGTTTCCGGATACTGTTCGTCGTATATTTCTCAATCTCAATACACTTTGAATTGGTGATATCGAAGTTTCCCTTCGTGACTTCCTTGACACCCCTTCTCCTGTTAACGGTATTTCTTGCTTCTGTCAGAAAACCACTCGTTTCGGTACATTCTTCACTTACAACATTCATCGCCGCAAATATGTATGAATCCCGAGGAACCAATCTCTTCCCGACTCCGGAGGCTTTAAAATACTTATATCCTCCGACCATAATGTCATGGTTGGCATTGGCGATAACGGTATTCACCTTATCAAAATTAACACCCTCAAGACTCTCCGGAAGATGAGCTATCTTTTTAACACTTTCATATACCTTCTTATATGCGGCATTTCCTGCTTCAGGTTCAATCATATTTTTATAGACTGTCTGCATCTCGCTTATATACCAGCTGTATGAATCGTCATTGAGCTTACCGTTTATCAGCTTAGGTTCTGTCAGTCCATAGATCTTCTTTTTCTGATGATCGATAACCTTTCCGATGCTGTCCGGTGTGACAACCGCTCTTCTGAGATCATTATTGCTCATAGTATCGAGTCCAAGTTCCTCTCGCGCCTGCTTTGCGAAGGCCTCGACCTTCTTCTCGTCAAATGGAACCGCAGGTCTGTGCTTCTTCCAGATATGCGCACCAATTACCTTCGAGAGGTTATCCACAAGCTGCTCCTTGGTTCCGTTAAGAACGCCAACACCTGTATGGGCCTGCATGTATTTATCATATTCATTTTTAGGTGCTGTCTTCGTATATTCGCCGAGCAGTCTCTTGCCCGGATCAACGCGAAGCACGCCGTACTCCGGATCATTATAATCTATGATATGCTCATTCTCGGTACCCGGTACAAGAAAAGTCTTCAGGCTATTCAAAATATTATCAACAGTCGCAATTCTCTGCTTTTCTGTATCTGAACGTGAATGCTTGGCGCCCTCCGGACCCTCAGCCTGGTATTTCTTATATCTGAGATACTCCGTTGCAAGTCTTGCAGTTTCCTTAACCTGGTCGGTATAATCCTCGATACTTTCCTGGTCATTCATATCGATCTTCATCTCGGACAGTGTCTTCAGAGCCTTCTTCAGGTTACTGAACTGCTTTGAAGATGACATCAAGGCCGGATCCACATCGCAGAGAGCCTTATAAAGGCCCTTGTTATCACTTGTCAGAGTTGCTTTTTCAGCAGGCGTCAGTTTTACCTGTACCCTGTCCTGAAGCCTCTTTGCATAGTAAGAAGCCGTGCTGATTCCCTTCAGTTCCTTAGCTGCCGCACCTACGAAGACGGACATATAACCTAAACAGGTGCTTCTCTCCGTCTCATCGATAGGACCGGCGATGGATCTTGTCCACTGCTCATTTATGATATCGTAATGTGTTTTATATTTCTTTATCTCTTCTTCGCTTTTCTTAAGATTATCTGCCCATTTGTTAAGTTCGCCGAGCCTCGTTTCCTTAGCCTTCTTCTGCTCGTCAGTATCGGCAGGCATGGCATTATATGCCTCCCACGCCTCATCGTACTGCTTCTTTTCCTTAAGGTATGGTTTATTGCGTAGATCATGTTCTTTCTTTATATTGTCCAGAGTTACTTTTCCGGAAGCCATCACTTCAATATCCGCTACAGGCCATCCTGCCTTCAGGAGATCTATCTTTGCTGAAAGGTTGCTGAGGTTAGTTCCAAACGCTCTCGGTCCTGTTGTAAACTCGGCATAATCATTCTGAGTTACTTCGGCAAACTCCAGCTTCCTGAAGTCATCTTTAGATATGCTCAGTGCCTTTTCCATCCTCTCCTTCTGCATGATCATCTCATCCAGAAGCTCATCTCTGGTAACACTTCTATCCTTCAGGCAAGCTTCCATCTTTCTGCTGACTCTCATGGCCCCGGCTATGGAATCAAGTATTCCACTCTCTGTAAACTTGGCAAGATTACCAAGGTCATCAGCCTGCACCACTTTTACGCCTACACCGTTCTCCCTAACATCAATAGCAGCTGCTGTCAGATTCATCTTTACCATCAGATTAAAGGCATATTCATACATAGGATCATTCTGAGCCCTCTGAAGCCAGCCATCACCTGCCATATCCTCCGCCAGCTGCTGTACGGTATCATAGTAGCCCCTTACAGCCTCGTTCGGGAACTTGATCTTATCAGCCTTTTCCTTCATGATGTCCGCTATCTCGCGGTAAGCATTCTTGAACCTCTTTACAGTGTTATCCCATACAGACGAATAATATTTCGGCGGCATTTCAGATACTCTGCTATTATATATCTCATCAGAAGTGATATCATGATCATCTCCATCCATACTATCCTTAGCCAGCTGGTCGTATTCTTTTCCGAATTCCTTCGCAACAACTTCAGGGGAGCCCTGTCCGACAGCATCAAAGATGCCGGTTTCCTTATAAAGCCTCTCACTTTCCTCCTTTGATATCTGCCCCTTAAGGAGACCAAAAAGAATTATGGCCGCGTATGCATGGCCCTTATCCATATCAAAACAACTATTCTGCTTTTTGTATCTTGGCATAGCTTTTCCCTCCGATTTTTATGATGTATTTACAGGCAGTCTGCTGCCTTTCTTTTGCTCTAACGGCATCATATCACCCTTCGCGCAACAAAAGCGCAACATCATATTTAAAACTTCATTTGAAAATATGTTTTATGATTACGATCTGTCGATTATATTACAGTGCTACTTAACCTATAGAATGTCTTCTTGTTCTTACTTCTTCTTTCTCCGATTCCTTTACAGGAGTCTCCTTGGATTTTTTCTTTTCTTCCTGAGCCGCCGCGTCCTTCACTCCCTTAAGGTCTTCCCTTATCTTGTTCTGATCAAAAGGCTTTACTGCATCAAACATATCTCTCTCGATATCCTCACTGAGATCTCTTTTATCCTCCATCGTACCTGTTATCTTATCAAATCTCTCTCTGTCATAATGATCAAAGTCAAAATAATTCTTGCTTTCCAGATAAAAATTGCCCGATTTTAATTTCTTTACTCCCCTTGCTGTATTAAGTTCATTAATAAGAATCCTATTCAAACTTTCCACGCCCGGACAATTATCGCCAATCGCATGAAGGATGAGGAAACAGAATCTGGCATTCTGATCAACCGACTTCGGGTATTTAAGTATCCTTTCTCTGGCATTTGTGAAAAGCTCCTGATTAGTCTTCTCTACAAGCTTAAATACCTTGTCTCTATCAACCTCATCAAGTTCCTCCGGAAGGTGAGCGAGTTTTTCAACGCAGTCAAACACCTTGTTGTAGTAAGTATTTCTTTTGTCCCTGCCATTCATTATCGTGTATACGGCCTTCATATCCTTTATAAGCTCTGAATATGACGCATCGCTGGAAGGAGCATATACTTTGCTGCGCTGCTTATTTAATCCCTCCTGAAGAGTATGCGGACCTTGGAGAGCTTCTCTAAGCTCTTTCTCGGTCATATTATCTATACTTAGTTCCCTGTTGATCTTATCAAACAGTTTATTTGCCTTTTCCTTATCAAGCGGAGCATCAGGGTTATTCTTCTTCAAAACATAGCCTGTCAACGCTCTTGCAAATGCCTCCTTCATCTTCTTAAGCGAACCGTTAACGACACCCCGTCCGGTATAACGGTACATAATTCTGTCGTAAGGATTCTTCTTTGAAGCATCAGCATATTCACCGAGAAGCCCTCTCTCTTCCTTCACCTCATAGATGTGATAATCATTCTTGGAAGGAATGATCTTTTCGTCAGTACCCGGAACCGTAAGAGCCTTAAGCCCGTTAAGAATTGCATCAACTGTGCTCACTCTCTTCGCCTCGAGCTCGGAACGCTTATGGGTGTGTTTCCACTGTCCCTTGTACTGGTTCGTCTTATATCTCAGGTAAACGGTTGCCTTCTCAGCAGCTTCCTTAACCTTATCCTTATATTCCTCAACCTTCTCCGGATCATTGGTGTCAAGAGTCTTCTTCAGTCTGTCGAGCTCCTTCAACGCTGTCTTAAAATCACCGAACTGCTTTGACGAGCTGACAAGCTTCGGATCGACCGCCTCAAGACTCTCAACAAAGCCTGAAATGTTTTCAGAAAGAAGGGCCTTATCCGCAGGAGAAAGCTCCTTATTCATTTTTCCGGCTATCCTTCCGTGAAGATTCTTCGCTCCGATAAAAAGCCTGTTATCCTTAACCTTATCAAGAAAAAGACTGATATTTGTAAGCCTGTTATTTCTCTCAGTTACCGATAAGCCCTCTCCGGCCTTCATTGCATCCCAGAGAGCACTAAGTTCTTCGTTAAGTGCCTTCGCAGCATCAATCTGCTGCTGCTCGACCTCAAGCTCAGCTTCCTTCTCCTTACGGGCAGCCTCACGCTTCTCCTTTTTGGCTGTCCATGCCTCGCTCACATCCTTCTTTTGGTCATCCTGGGCTCTTTCCTTGGCAATACTATCCTTCCGCGATTCGATCGCACCCTGTCCTCCTTTGATCACACCGGCCGTCACACTGATAAGTCGTCTCAGCATGACGATATCATCCAGATCCGTAGCCGGCCATCCCGCCTTCAGAAGTTCCTTTCTTGCCGTCACATCCTGAAGTACGTAAGCATAACCTCTCGGTCCGTTAGTAAACTCATCATAAGCATTTTGGACAGCATTTGCTTTCCTAAGCTTCTCGAATTCCTCCTTGCTCATACTGAGAGTCTTTTCGAGCCTTTTTTCCTGTTCCTCGTATTCACGGATCAATTCATCACGTGTAACATCACCCTTGGTAATGTGGTCCTCAAGCTTTCTCATTGCTCTGATGCCACCTGACACCGCATCGAGCATCCCTGTTTCTCCGACCGCCTGAAGAACCTTTCCGTCCTCACCCTGAATTATAAGTGGAGTAAAATGAATATTATCAGGATCATTATCATCGATAGACGGCCTCGCAGCGGTAAGATTAATCTTTATCTCAGTATTCCACGCATATTCGAAGGCTATATCCGATTCCAAACGGTTTCTCCAGCTTCTTTCATTTGCCGCATCTTCTATCATAAGCTGCATGACATCATAATAATTCTTCTCACTTTCGCTACGGAACTGAATTCTTGCGCCTTTCTTCTTCATGATCTCGGCAAGCTCGGCAAGTCCCTCCTTGAACATCTTCAATGCAGGATCCCACCTGTCGGTAAACACTCTGTTATAGGCCGCACCCTTATCATTTGAAAAGCCCGGCTCTGTAACATCCATTATTTCATCGTTTACTTCTAAGCGCCTTGCCAGTCCACCTATTTCCTCTCCATAGACTGCAGTAATATTTTTCGCATTCATCGTTCTCACGCAGTCACACACCGTGATCTTCTTGTAAATATCAATCTTCTCCTTCTCGCTGAGCTGATCCTTAAGAAGTCCGAATATAATGAATGAAGACATCTCCGATATCTTATTTGCATCAAAGTCATAATAATTGTATTTTGTTCTGTTTGGCATTGTTTTTTCCTCCTAATTTTTCTCCTAATACAACTCATCATAACACCCAATCCGCAACAAATGCGCAACGCGGACCTTGCTCTTTGAAAAATTAAAAACTTGTTGCGCTTTTGTTATTTTTTATATGGTAGACTTAATACTGATCTTAAATAAACCGGTGAGATAGAATAGAACTAATCGAATACTCAAAATAAACCAGCCGGAAAGTTGATGTAATCAATCAGTAACAACAGAGAATAATATAAGGAGAACAGACATGAAAGAAGCCGAAGAAAGAGACGAAAGCTTCCTTAGTGAAGACGAAATAAACACAAATACCAATCAGAAGAAAAATGAAAATATCATTCTTGATGATTCCAGGCTCCGAAGAAACAGTTCCGCTATTTCCGGCGATAATAACAGTTTCGATAGCAGCCACAGTAATGACGACAGTTTCGAAAGCGACCGTGACAGTGTAAGCAGTGATGACGACAGTATTTCTCATGATGATCATCCGATCGATCCAGACGGAGACATCATTCCGGAGGATGATCCTAATATTGTTCAGGGCCGAGGCTTTATCAATGTAACAAGCCATAAGGTAGTCCCTGCCAGCTATCACGAGTCCGTTACACTTTATGAACAGAATATGATCAAAACGCTCGGCAGCATCATAGTCGGCAATTTTCTGGCGGATAAACTGAGTGATGAAGAGAAAAAGAATTTCCTTATACGCCTTAATGGAATCGATGTCGTTACCGATAACCCCGTGTATGGAAAATATTATATCAGAAACAGCTACCCTGAGCTTTTCAACCTTCTGAATGCACACAATGATTATGCCCTGCGCATGAATAACGACTGGCTCAAATCGGACGATCCTGCCGGCTATTACGAGACTTTTTATAAGTCTATGAAGCAGACCTACAATATCCCTCAGGTTGATGCAATAATTAAGGATTCGGTTGATGCGCTTCAGGAGCTTTCAGACATGCTCGGAAAGTACATTAAGGAAGAAAAGCTGACCGAAGAGGAACGTAAATTCGCAAGCCTCTATAAGAAGATGGCAGATGATCTGGGGCATAACAGATCCTTTACTCAGAATATGACTTCCAACCCGGCGTATTTACACGCTCATATTTTCGGACTAAACAGCCAGAACCTTCAAACCGTACAGCTTACCACAGATATTCAGCAGGTGGACGGAAATACTGAGCTTGATTACAATATAATACCGATGGAGGGAGCTAATTGGAAAACCATCGTGTCACGTTCCAAGGGAACTCCTGTGCTCGATCTGCTCACCAAAACCTACGAACTTCAGACAGCTATAGAGGATTATGACACATCCGGAGATATTAACAGAGAGGAACTCCTGAGAGCTTACGAATCCTACAGCAGAACCGCCGATCAGTGGTGGGGACTCTCCGAGCAGGAGTTCAATGCCATCAAGGAGAAGGCTCCTTTCCAGGATGATTACGATGATCATATCACCGGAAGCAGAGCCGCAAGATATACCAAATACGACATGGAAGCCCGGGTGCAGCTTCTTAAGGCAGGCTTCCCTATATCAGATATAAATGCTGTATCTGTATTTTATGTCATGATGAAGAAGTGCGAATATGAGGTGATAAATAACAGCAACAACGCCGAAATATCGCGGGAGATATACGAAAGTTTATCAGCTACCTGGAAGGAGGTTATGGACAGCACTCCTGTCACAGCCTCAAACAGAGTACAGCTTATGAACAAGCTTGTTGCAGGTCTCATTCCTTTCACCCTGCCTGACAAGGCTGAGGAGCTTAGTACCAATGCATACGGAACAACACTTGTCGAAAACATCAAGAGAACAGCGAAGGGACTGAGAGTATGCCGTGACACACCGCTTTCTCTCAGGGAGCAGACCGAGCTTTCGGGGACTGCCGCTGACCTCTTCAATCTTCTTAACAACAGCAATATCGATCCAAAGCTTGTCGGCTCATCAGATCAGTTTAAGAAGATGAAGGAAGCCGTAAAGAAGCTGAGCGAGGTTAACCGAAAGGCCGATCCTATGAAATATGAGGTTCTTCGCGACGAGGCTTACAGATATACCAGAGAATACGTTGAGCATAAAAGAGAAGAAAATATGTCCGCCGGCCACAAGCGCTCCTCACTCGAGGCAAGGCGCGTACTTACCGCAAATACTGTTCTTGAGACCCTTGATCGTATGAAGAGAGACGATAAGATCGCAGAAAATAAGCGCGACAAAAGGACAGTAGTGGATACTGACATGTCGGCTGATGACGCCGAGGATTTCATCAAAGGCTACAAGCTTCTCGACCAGAGCAGAGAAAATATGCTCAGCACCTTCAAAGCTTTCAAGACAACTCTTCAAAACACCCAGGGAGAAGACGGTAAAGATAAGAACTTTGAAAATGTAAATGATATGACCGGTTCAGATCTTTACAGAAATATGACTCAGTCTCTCCAGAAATGCATCGATATTCTGAGCGTTGACTCATCATCCTTCAGAGATATGCAGAATGCACTGACCAAGTTCAGAGTTGCTGCCAGAACCTATTATAGCGAAAGAAAAGGCACCTTCTCCGGACCACGTTCACCTGAGGGTCAGGCCAGACTTGTTATCGCCGAGAAGGCATATGAAAAGACATCTGTATTTATCCCTATGATAGATAACCTCAGAATGGGACTTGATAACTTCAAGACCAATTCCAACCTTCTTTACAGGGATATGCCTCTCTCTGATATCGGTAAGAAGTCGAGAGAGATTGAAAAAGCCTTTGAAAATGATATTTTCCCTGTACAGGTTGATAACGATGCCTTTACCGAGAGCTTCGACCTTACCGCCAAGCAGAGATCAGTGAGAAATCTCGTCACAGCAAAGAATGAAACCTTCACAAAAAATGTATATTATATAGATTATAAGGCTGATTACTATTCAGCCAAGAGGAGGGGCGCTCCGGTCAGTGAACTTGCGAAGGACATAGTCGCTAAAAAATACCTCGACAGTATCTACAAGAAAGGGCTTGAGTCTGACGAGCTTGACGAGCTTGCCGCGAAGATAACAAACGGTACCTACGACAAGGAAGTTAAGGCACTTTCGACCGATCCGATATTTAAGTCTATCGCAACAGAATATCCTGATAAGCTTTTCAGTAAATGGGAGAAGATCGAGAAACGCGCCGAAAAGATCATGGAGAAAAGCCGTAACAATCTGGATAAATACACTTTAGGCACAGGAATCGGCGGAGGTCCTTACGAGTATATCGACGATTATATCACCGCTGCAGTCAGTGCAGAATTTGAAAAGCAGAAAGCAAAGAATCGTTCGTCAGAGCATACCATTGTTGATGTCGATGAGATGAACGATGAAATCCTGAATCTCAAGTTCGACGATCTTTTCCCTGAGATGAAGGAAAAGAAGGATGAACTCGTAAGAGAATTCCAGGAAAAGAACGGACGGCTTCCTTCGGAGGAGGAAATATTTGATAAAATAGTCGATGCAGCTCCTTTTAAAAAGCATAAGAAGAGTAAAAAGGTTGAAGTAAAACCGGTCGAAGATAATACTCCTTCACCGCTTATGATAGTATGCTCGGATGTCATGACAAACTACCTTATCGCAGACGAAAAATACGGTAAGATAATTTCCGAAGCTATCGCTGCCGACCCGAATGCCAAGCCTTCACAGGCTGTGAATTCTATCAAGCAGGATGTTCTGAACTTCATGACTCAGGAGGTGAGAAAGACCAAGCTCAATCCGAAGGATATGATCGGCGATCCTAAGAAGATGGAGAAGGCGTACAAGCATGTTCTTGAAGCACAGAAAAATAAGGTTGCAGGCCCTGAAAAGGATGCGCCAAAGAAGGCTGTGAAAAAGCAGGCTGCGAAGAACATCAAGAACAACGACACAAGCCGCAGATCAAGCGACAGCTTTATACTCTGATTGCGAGACTAACTTTAGTGTTTGTCGTAATATAAATATAGCATGAGCGCACATATCTCTCAGCGTGACTAAGATATGTGTGCTCATGCTTTATAATTGCAACAAACATTAATTTATAAATACTCCCGGGCCAGCGCGAGAAGCTGCTCGTGAGTGTTGAGAGACGGCTCGTCCATGACACGCTCAAGAAGGTAGGTGAGAATCTCTCCGATCTTCGGACCGGCAGGGATGCCAAGCTTCATGATATCGCCGCCGTTTATGGCAAGATCCTTAACACTGAGGCAGTCGCCCTCAGCAATTATCTCGTTGTAGAGCGCCTCGATATTTCTGTAAATCTCATCCTTTTCTTCCTTGCGGAAATCGCTCTGCCCGGCCATATCAGCTCTTCTTATGGCAAGATAGTCCGGAAAGTTTTCCGCGCCGAGTTTTGACATCATTCGCCTAAGCGAACGTTTAGTCACATCACCCTTGATGCCGTAGTCATGCCAATAAATGAGGCGGGAAACAGCATGGATGGAATCATTGTCCATCTTCAGCCTTCTCATGCTCTCTCTGGCCTTGTCTGCTCCAAGAACAGCATGCATCTTAAAGTGGTCGATGCCTCTTTCATCTGTAGTCCTGCACTCTGGCTTACAGATGTCGTGGAAGAGAGCCGTATATCTCATTATCTTTGTCGGCGGAACATTCTGCGTTACTGCAATGATGTGGTGGCCAACATCGTATTTGTGATAAGGATTGTTCTGAGGAACACCCATGGTATTATCAAATTCAGGAAGGATAACCGCAGTTATGCCAAGCTCATAAGCGTCGATCAGCTTCTCCGGATGCGCGGAGGTTATAAGCTTCGTGAGCTCAGTCTCTATCCTCTCGGCACTGACCTCTTTCAGGAACTCAGTATGACGACCGATTGCCTCCTTCGTTTTCTCCTCTATCGTAAAGTCCAGCTGTGCGGCAAAACGTACCGCACGCATGATCCTGAGAGCATCCTCATCGAATCTTGCGTCCGGATCACCGACAGCTTTGATAACCTTATTTTCGATATCCTGAAGGCCGCCGTAGAGATCGACTATACCGGTCTTATCGCTGTAGGCCATAGCATTTATCGTGAAGTCACGGCGGAGCAGGTCCTCCTCAAGATTCCTGGTGAAGGAAACCTCCTCCGGATGTCTGTGGTCGGTGTATTCGCCATCCACACGGAAGGTTGTCACTTCAAAGCTATCGTCACCGAGAAGCACCGTGACCGTACCGTGCTTGATTCCGGTATCCACCGTGCGTCTGAAAATAGCCTTAACCTCCTCCGGCATGGCAGAGGTTGTGATATCCCAGTCATTCGGCTTGCGGCCGAGTATCGAGTCTCTGACACAGCCGCCGACAGCATACGCTTCGTAGCCTGCACTATTTAATTCATTAATTATATCTGCCACCTTCTGAGGCATTACGATCCTGATCTTGTCCATTATCTTCCCGTTTCAATTAGCAATTAATATCTCAATTATATAGCACAACATATATTATACAACTATATTTGTTGTATAGATAGAGAATCCGCAGCAACGCTTTACGAAGCTGCGGATCATTTTGATTGTATTAGTAAGCTCTTCCGAAATAAACCATCTTCTTAGCAGGCTTGCCGCAGTGAACACATACGTCTGAGAAGCACTCCTGCTCGAATGGCATACACCTTGTTGATGCGCCTGTCTCAGCCTTGATAGCCTCTTCACACTCAGTCTCGCCGCACCACATAGCCTTGATGAAGCCCTGGCGGTTCTCGATGATATCCTTGAACTCGTCCCAGTTCTTTGCGGTATGTGTATTTGCATCTCTGTGAGCTCTTGCTCTCTCAAGCATATCCTTCTGGATTATATCAAGAAGCTCAGGGATCCTTGTCTCAAGATCCTCAAACTTAACTGTTTCCTTCTCGCCGTTATCTCTTCTTACGAGGATAGCCTGGCCGGCCTCGATATCTCTTGGACCAACCTCAAGACGAAGAGGAATACCTCTCATCTCCTGCTCAGCGAACTTGAAGCCAGGTGACTTATCTGAAGCGTCAACCTTAACTCTTGCATATGAGCTGATCATGCTGCGAAGCTCCTCAGCCTTCTCAAGCACCCCTTCCTTCTTCTGCATGATAGGAACTATCATAACCTGAGTTGGAGCAACCTTTGGAGGAAGAACAAGTCCGTTATCATCGCCGTGAACCATGATGATCGCACCGATAAGTCTTGTTGTTACGCCCCATGAGGTCTGGTGAACGTACTGCAGCTTATTTTCCTTATCTGTATACTGAACCTCAAATGCTCTTGCGAAGCCGTCGCCGAAGTTGTGGCTTGTACCTGACTGAAGTGCCTTGCCGTCATGCATCAGTGCCTCGATAGTGTATGTTGCAACAGCACCTGCGAACTTCTCCTTCTCAGTCTTCTGACCCTTGATAACAGGCATAGCAAGCACCTGCTCGCAGAAGTCAGCGTATACATTCAGCATCTGGATAGTCCTCTCCTCAGCCTCCTCGGCGGTTGCATGAGCAGTGTGGCCCTCCTGCCACAGGAACTCCCTTGAACGAAGGAAAGGTCTGGTCTCCTTCTCCCATCTAACAACTGAGCACCACTGATTATAAACCTTTGGAAGGTCTCTGTAGGACTCTATATCTTTAGCATAAAAATCGCAGAAAAGTGTTTCTGAAGTAGGTCTGACGCATAGTCTCTCCTGGAGTGGTGAAAGTCCGCCGTGAGTAACCCATGCAACCTCAGGTGCAAAGCCCTCAACGTGATCCTTCTCCTTCTCAAGAAGGCTTTCAGGGATGAACATAGGCATATAAACATTCTCTACACCTGTCTCCTTGAATTTTGCGTCCAGCTGCTTCTGGATAAGCTCCCAGATAGCATAGCCTGCAGGCTTGATAGCCATACAGCCTTTAACACTTGTATATCCGATAAGTTCGGATTTGATAACAACGTCAGTATACCACTGCGCGAAATCCTCTTCCATGGATGTTATCGCTTCAACTTTTTTCTTGTCGTCTGCCATTTTTCTTTCCTCTCGAATCATTCGTAAAATATCGACCGTGTCCGGTGTCTCGATTCATTATCAATCGACCTGTTGTAATCTGCCTGTTAAGACAGCAAAAACGTGCCGACACCCGACACGCTATATTATGCCTTGTTTTTTCAATTAAATCAAATACATTTTGAAGAAATCATTCTTCGTCCAGTTCGATCGCTTCAAAGGCGATTCCCTCGGGTTCAGCCTTCAGCACAACATGCTCTCCGGTAACCGGATGGTCAAACTCCATTCGTGAGAAATACAGCCCTATCTCATGCAGCCCCTTCACAGGCTTCTTCTTAAATACAGGATTGTATCTCATATCGCCCCAGACAGGCGCCTTGTGAGCCGCCATCTGGCATCTGATCTGATGATGCCTTCCTGTGAAGAGCTCGATCAGAACAAAGCTGAGAGGGCCATCATCCGTATCGAATTCATCCAGTACCTCGTAGGAAAGCCTTGCTTCCTTTGCTCCCTTGGTGCCCTTCGGAACGACCTTCGAGGTCCCTGTTTTATTATCTGTCAGAATATAGTCGGTGAAGTCTCCTGCTTCATCAGGAAGCTCTCCGGTAAGAACAGCCTGGTAGTATTTTTCAATCTTACCGTCCTGCAGCATATCCGAAAGCTTTGCAGCAGTATCGCGGTCCTTCGCAAAAAGCATGATACCACCAACCGGCTTATCCAGCCTGTGAATAACTGCAACATAAGGCTCCTCATCCGAATCCGAATTATCAAAAATATAATTCTGAACCAGACTCACCATATCCATATCATTTGATTTATCGCCCTGCGCCGGCACCCCGGCAGGCTTAACGCACGCTATAAGGTATTCATCTTCGTATAAAACGTCCAACTTCATTATTGGTTCTCCTGAATGTACTTATCAACCTGTCTCTCAAGAATATCATACTGAACCGGACCTGTCTCAAGGATAACGCGGTGGAACTCAACAGCATCAAACTTGTCGCCGAGTGCCTGCTCTGCCTTGTCACGAAGTCCCTTCATCTCATAGTAGCCGAGAACGTAGCTCTGGTAAAGTCCCGGATCACCTGCAACTATATCAAATATCTTCTCAGCAGCGCTTGTGTCATAGCCCTGCTCGCCGAACCACTTTTCAACATCCTCAACGGTCCATCCGTTGTAGTTGACCTCGATATCGAGGATACCGAAGACAAGCATATTTATCTCTGAATTAAGAGCTGCAAGCTTTCCTACTGTCTCGTCACTGTCTGTATCAGGATAATCGATCTTCTCGTAAGAACGGTACTCGATGTATTTTGCCCAACCCTCAACATAGCCTAAGAAGAACTCTATAGATCTGAGGTTGCTTGGATTGGTCGTCAGATAATAGTTCATCTGATACATATGTCCCGGGAAGCCTTCGTGCGCGATAGTTGCCCACAGATCTTCCGTATGTCCACCGTTTACTCTGATAACGTTTGTCGGAACATCAACACGTGGCAGCTTGTAGTAAGCAAGTGTACGCTCCATTATCTTCTCGAGAGGCTTCTCAAAATAGTTAAGTGTATATGGAATCTTGTCGATAGCAGGATATTCGTCCGTATCAACAACCATAAGCTTCTCAAGCATCTCTTCAACGGTCATATTCTTATCAACATCATCCGTCAGCGTATCATAATGCTCTACATAATACATATATCCGTCAGGATCCTTCTGATACAATGCAACCATATCAGGCATGAAATTGTTCAAACGGTAATACAGAAGCTCAAGTGCCTCTTCAGGAGTTTTTGTTGAGCTTGTCTTCTGCTTCATGACCAGCGCATAGTAATCCTTGCCCTTTTCATAGCCGGCAAGTCCGGTCTTATTTGTATTTTTTCCCTTGAGCGCTTCCATCTCTGTAGCAAGCTTCTCATACATCGGAATGATATCGTTCAGAACCAGTTCCTTATTCTTCGCCTTATAGGCTGTCTTCTCCTCAGCCGTAAGGAAATCAGCCTCATCGATCTTAAGGTTGAAGAGCTCTATCATGAAATGATTTTCTTTCTCTTCTGTAAAGGTATTACACTGCTCGATAACGCTGTCGAGGTTGTTGTCATTCATAACAAAGCCGTGATCAGCCCTGTCCTTCTCATACTCTATAAGCTTATCGAAGTAAGCAGGTGATGATTCAAGAAGAGAGAGGTAATCTTCTACGTCCTCCTTAGTTTCCAGCAGATAATCCGTGAAAGTACTTGAAAAGCCTTCCTGGAAACCGTTGCATGGAGAAAATGCGCTCTTATAGTAGTTATAACCATACATCTTGAGCTCATCCTCGAAATCCTCCATATAGAGGTCGTACGAAATACGATCTGTTTCATTCAGAGAATCTCTGTCGATTGCCTGGAGCCTGTTCATCCACTCCTCGGCCTGAGCCTTGCTTTCATCCATTACAGCATCAGACCAGTCAACATCGCTCCATTTTGGCTCCGGCTTTTCAAGTCCGAGCGTAGAACCATCCTTGACCTTACTATGATATCCCACAAAGCTTGCTTCAAGCGCTTCCTTGAAATAATCATCTTCGAACTGCTTAAATGCCTTCTCCTGCTCAGGATCAACATTTATCGGTGCCTCTTCTGTAGTTTTAACGTCATCAGTAGTAACAGTACCGATCGTACTGTCCTCTGTTGTTCTGTTCTCAAGTGTAGCGATGATAGACTCTCTTGTCGACCTCTCGCCCATCCCATTGCTGACATTTTCCTTTCCGCAGCTTGACATTGAGATCATCATTACCATTGAAACTATAAGTGCAATGCCCTTTTTCAATCTCTTCATTACTATCTCCTCCTGAATTAATAGCAAAACTCTATAGCCTTAAATTTCACTACCACCAATTCAATATAACATAAACAGGCAGTAAATCAATTGTTTTCACTGAAAAAACACGATTCTTAATATAAACTTCATTATATATACGTAGGCCGGCAGATTTTTTATTGTGGTTTTTTGACTTTTTTCACTTTTTGTCCGAAATATGCTCGGAACCTCGGTATCTCTTCAAAATTTTCCGGATTTTCTCCCGTTTTCCTTCCGGAGTGTTGCGCTTTTGTTATGCTTTATCGTGTATTATGAAGAAGTGATGCAGGAAGTGCATCGTTTATTTAGACTTTTTCACACAGACCCACAAGGTTTGTGATGTAATATATTCGTTACATGTTTTTGGAGGGATACATGAGGGGAAATGACTCGGAGAAAGATTACGACCAGTATATCCGCCTCCACTGCGGGCATGAAGCGTCGCACCAGAAGGCGGAGGTCGTAACGACCAACTTTGCTAAGGCTATTGCTGCCAGTCTGCTGAAGAACAGCAAGAAAGCCTTTAACATAGATGATATTCATAAGGTTTCGGTATCCATCAGGACGATGCCTGAGTTCAACAAGATCGCAGGCGATCCACGTCGTCTTCAGAGCTGTATGGCCGATGAGCGGACTATCGTAAGCGCGCAATCGATGATAATAAATAAGACCTATGGCGTCGCACCCGAAAATATCACCGAATACGTTCACAAGATGGATTTGCTATATAAAAATATCAGTGTTGGCGAGAACCAGAGCGCAGAATATAAAGCCTTCCGCGCCGCTGTCAGCTCCATCCGCAAGCTTGGCATGCTGAACCTTTCGACCGAGCAGGGCAGGAAGACCGCTTCTGAGATGCTTGTGCCTCTCAATGCCAATCTTCTTTCCGCATCAGAACGCTGCATCAAGAAGAATCAGGAGCAGGCGAACCGGTTCGATGGTGAAGAGGGCTACAATAATACTCTCGACGCGCTTCGGATACTTGCAGAATACGCACCTGACACGAAGGATCAGATCAAGGTTTCAGTGGACAAGATCAGTAGAGCCCCTAAGGCGAAGGAAGCTTCTCCTGCAAAGGCTCCAAAGCTTGGATAATATATAAAAACTCCGGACAGCCGTTTAAACTGTCCGGAGTTTTTTATGCTTAAATTACGGAAATACGCGTATTTTCAGCACATCCTCTGTATTTTATCTACCTGCCTCTAACCTCATATTTCTGAGCCAGCTGCGGTGTTTCGTCAACATGTATATAGATGCAGGAAAGCACTATCGCTGCCAGCCAGGCGATATTCATCCAGATGCTGTCCATCGGAAGCGAATCCGTCAGGCTAAGGCTTGCGCCGTATGTTGCATTGTAATCGCCGCTTTCCAGTCCAACGATGATAAGTACAAGAACCCACGAAAGTGCGAAATAAATGATAGGCCTGTACCATCTGGTTCCGACCTTATCCATATTTGCACTGTCCTTGAAGAGCATCGCAAGGCTTATAAGCGAAGCAAGATTGAGAGCTATCTCTACGATCGCCAGCAGCCAGTACATATTTCCAAACAACTCCCAGAAGAGTGAGCCCAGCCCGATCATAAGAATGAGCATGTAAGCGATGATAGTTCCTGTATAGCCCGCTGCTATCATCTCCATGCCGAGGAAGGTATTCTTCTTTCTGTAAGAGAACAGCGAGATCGGGAACAGTACCATACCGATTGCTGTGACGAGATACATCACGAACATCGCAACTATTGTTATTCCTGTACTGAAATTGCAGAAGATATTTACGCCGTCAAAGGCTGAGATGGTCCTCACAAAATTGATCAGAAATACAACCGCGATTATCGACCAGACGAGTGCAGCGCCAAGTCCGAAGGCATTGAGCCCCGTGAAGCTTGTATCTGCGCGGCCTGCAGGCGAAACTCTGTCAGCACCGTGACCAACAGCACCGACTCCGTACATACCGCCCTGAACCGGTCTTCCCGGTGCACTTCCGTAATTCATGGCACCTGCGCCCGAACCGCTGGTGAAGCTGTTCTGTGGATTCATTCCGACGCTTGTCTGCGGTCTTGCGAACCTCTGCGGACCATTATTATACATAGTCTCAGGATTGCCGCTTCCGCCGAAATACCCGGCCGGAGTAGGTCTGTCACTTACAGCGTTGACCTTCGGCTGTCCCGGAACCACCGGCATGCCATCCCTCTTCATTGTGATGTCTATATAAAGTGTATCCGGCGTCGGAAAAGCGGCAAGCGCTATCGTCGAACCGTCGAATACCTTAACCCATTTTATCTTTGTACCATTCATGGAGCTTCCGGCAGCACTTCCGAAGTCCCTATAGACCCATCCGTCCTTTTCCAGACAGAACGCCGCATGCTTCTCTGCAACACCGATGTTTCGGATCACAATATCGCACTCCATGCTTCTTCCGATCGTAACGATCTTCTTTTCCTCAGATATATATTCCTCCAGCGTATACGAATACGTCTGCATGCCATATCTGATATTCAGTATAGTTTCGCTTCTCATTTTAACCTCCTACAAATATAGCCCCACAGCAATTGTACTTTACTTTATTTTTATTTACAAGTGGATTCAGCTTCGCCGGTGAAAAAAACAACAGATAAACGGAAATATATCTCTCGGGTATTTGCTGATATATCCGGTGTGTTGCGCTTTTGTTATGTTTAATGGTTTAGAATCATTAATTGTAAGAAGACGCCACGAAGTATTTTGTTTTTCCATCATGGAGGTAGTTATGAAAGAGATAGATGAAATTGAAGAACTGGAGATAAATACGAATCAAAACCAGGAGGAACCTGCAGTAGAGGAGGATAGACCAACTCCCGGCACACCTGACGACTCTGTATTTGACGGGCTGAAGGCAGCTTATGACAAGGCTACCTCCCTTGAAGTTAAATATGAATATTACACCCAGATGAAGCTAATGCCGACCTTCTTGCCGCTTCCGAAAAATACATGAAGGGCAAGATGACGGTCCGCGGCACAGATGAAGGTGAGTTCCGTTTCAACAATACGGTGGACGCTCTCGCGATCATGTCAAGATACGCAACCGGCAGCAAGGAGCTTAAGAATAACACCATGAATATGTAGGCTGTTTGACCACTGCTGATCGATCATCTCGTTAAAAACAAAATATTACAAAAGAGACAGGCCACATGGTCTGTCTCTTTTAGTATTAATCCACTATCTGGATCATTATTTATTTTTCTCAGCCATACGTATACGAAGAACTGATCTCTTAAGTGCAAGCTCTGCCTTACTGATATCGCCGGCATTGTCCTCGATCTTACGCTCAGCTCTGATTTTGGCAGCTTCGGCTCTGTTCTTATCGATATCCTCAGGCCATTCAACCGCCTCTGCAAGGATTGTGATCCTGTCGCCGAGTATTTCTGCAAAGCCCGAATGGAGCGCAGCTTCGCGGACTGATTTGTTATTATGAATTTTTAAAACTCCCGGAGCGATAACAACCGTCGTCGGAACGTGTCTCGGATAGATACCGATATCTCCTTCAACCGTCGTAAACTCCACGAACTCAGCATCACCGCTGAAGAACTCTTTCTCCGGAGTTATTATCCTGAGCTGCATTTTTACTGCACCATCTGCCATATTACCAACCTCTTATACTATTCTCGCAGGATACACTGTGTCCGCGAGGGCGTATTTCATCTACAACCGAGTGGATACTGTGTATCCGGCTCGTCATGCTATGGATAATTACTTCTTATTTCTGTATTTCTCAACTACATCATTGATGGTTCCGGCATTCAGGAAGTAGCTTTCCGGAATATCATCATGAAGTCCGTCAAGGATCTCCTTGAAGCCTCTGATGGTCTCTGCGATAGGTACATAGGTACCAGGAAGACCTGTGAACTGCTCTGCAACATGGAAAGGCTGTGACAGGAATCTCTGTATCCTTCTTGCTCTCGCAACGGTCAGCTTATCCTGCTCTGAAAGCTCGTCCATACCAAGGATAACGATGATATCCTGGAGTTCCTTATACTTCTGAAGAGTCTCCTGAACACCTCTTGCAACCTTGTAATGCTCCTCACCTACGATACGTGGATCAAGGATTCTTGATGTTGACTCAAGTGGATCAACAGCCGGATAGATACCCAGCTCAACGATAGCTCTTGAAAGAACCGTTGTAGCATCCAGATGGGCGAAGGTTGTTGCAGGTGCAGGGTCCGTAAGGTCATCCGCAGGAACGTATACGGCCTGAACCGATGTGATGGAACCGTGCTTTGTTGATGTGATCCTCTCTTGAAGAGCACCCATCTCTGTCTGAAGTGTCGGCTGGTAACCAACTGCTGAAGGCACACGTCCGAGAAGTGCTGAAACCTCTGAACCGGCCTGTGTAAATCTGAAAATGTTATCAATGAAGAGAAGTACGTCCTTGTGAGACTTATCTCTGAAATACTCTGCCATGGTAAGACCTGTAAGTCCTACACGCATTCTTGCTCCAGGCGGCTCGTTCATCTGACCAAATACCATTGTTGTCTTGCTGATAACGCCTGACTCCTTCATCTCGTAATACAGGTCGTTACCCTCACGTGTACGCTCGCCAACGCCTGTAAATACGGAATATCCGCCGTGCTCTGTAGCTATATTTCTGATCAGCTCCTGGATGAGGACTGTCTTACCAACTCCCGCACCACCAAAGAGACCGATCTTTCCACCCTTCTGATAAGGGCAGAGAAGGTCAACGACCTTGATACCTGTTTCAAGTATCTCTGTCTCGGTAGCCTGCTCTGAAAAGGCAGGTGCCGGTCTGTGGATAGGAAGCTTCTCCTCTGTCTGTGGAGCCTCAAGTCCGTCTATAGGATCTCCGAGAACATTGAACATACGTCCAAGAGTCGGCTCACCTACAGGAACCGTGATAGGTCCGCCGGTAGAGATTGCATCCATACCTCTTACAAGTCCGTCGGTTGAGCCCATGGCGATACATTTTACGGTATCGTCACCCATATGCTGGGAAACCTCAACACACAGCCTTGTTCCGTCAGCTCTCGGTATCTCGATCGCATCATAGATCTCCGGAAGCTGTCCCTCCGGGAACTTGATATCGATGACAGCACCGATTATCTGTGAAATTTTACCTTTAACTTTATCTGCCATCTGTTTTCTCCTGATTTATTATTGAAGGGCTTCTGCCCCGGCAATTATTTCAGTTAATTCCTGCGTGATTGAACTCTGACGCGCTCTGTTGTACTGCAGCGACAGCGAACTGATCATATCGTCCGCGTTCTCTGTAGCCGAATCCATCGCCTGCATACGCGCCGCATTCTCACTGGCTATTGATTCCAGGAATGCTCCGTAGATAATATTTGTCATATATTTCGGAATGATCAGGTTAAGCACCCTTTCCTCCGGAGTCTTGCCGCCCGGCATAGCCACGCCGAAGTTGTTCGGCAGCTGCATCTCTGTCTCCATACCGTAATTCATGAGCAGCTTCTGATCCTCTGCGGACTCGCCTGTATCAAGCGCCTTAAAGTCATCCTTCTCAACCGGAAGAAGCTTCCTCATCACAGGATCGTGAACAACCGTATTCTTGAAGTCGGTGTAGGCAACGTATATCTCACCTATATTTCCGGCTTCAAACTCCTTAAGGAGTTCCTTCGTGAGAAGCATACAGTCATCATAAAGAGGATCGTTGATTATATCCGAATAATCCTTATGGATCTTGTAGCCCTTACGCTGAAGTCCCTCAAGGCCCTTACGGCCGAGAGCATAGATAAGTGTTGTGTCCTTATCGAAGCCCTCACGCTCAACAAGCTTAACGATATTTGAGTTGTATCCACCTGCAAGACCTCTGTTTGAGCTCATGACAAGTACTGCCTTGCCCGCGCTCTCACTCTTCTGAAGATACTTGCTGTCAAGACTTGAGGTTTTGGCAAGGATGGAGCATATGGTGCTGTATAATATTTCAAAATACAGCTCATTCGCTTCAACCCTGGCTCTCGCCTTCTGCAGCTTGACCGTAGAAACAAGCTTCATGGCCTTAGTGATCTGCTGTGTACTTTGGACGCTCTCGCGGCGTCTTTTTATACTTCTCATCGAAGCCATGGAAACTGACCTCCGTTACTAACTAATCATCATACTCACCATCAGTCTGATGAGCCTCCTCCGTTTCACAGATCACTCTGCTGCCGGAGTACTTGTTTTCTCCTTCTCCTTGTAGGCCTCGATAGCCTTTCTGAGAAGAGCTTCCGTATCATCGCTGATAACCTTTTCCTTCTTGATATTTACGAAGATATCAGGTTCATTTGTTGCGATATATTCAAAGAGTCCGCTCTCGAACTCACCGATCTTATTTACCTCAACATCCATGAGATACTTATTTACGGCTGCAAATATCATAACAACCTGCTTCTCAACAGGAAGCGGCTTATACTGCGGCTGAACAAGCATCTGCTTGATCCTCTCGCCCTGTGCAAGCTTCTCCTTGGTATCATCATCCAGCTCGGAACCGAACTGTGCGAAGGAAGCAAGCTCTCTGTACTGAGCAAGCTCAACACGGATAGGAGCAGCGATCTTCTTCATAGCCTTGATCTGTGCGGCACCACCAACTCGTGAAACCGAAAGGCCAGGGTTTACAGCAGGTCTGAAGCCTGCATTGAACATCTCTGTCTCAAGGTAGATCTGACCATCCGTGATGGAAATAACATTTGTAGGTATGTAAGCGGAAACGTCGCCCGCCTGTGTCTCAATGATAGGAAGGGCTGTAAGCGAGCCTCCCCCGAGCTCGTCTGAAAGCTTTGCAGCTCTCTCGAGCAGTCTTGAATGAAGATAGAATACATCTCCAGGATAAGCCTCACGTCCTGGTGGTCTCCTAAGGAGAAGTGACAGTGTACGGTATGCCGTAGCATGCTTAGACAGATCATCATAAATGATGAGTACGTCCTTTCCATTCTCCATCCATTCCTCACCTATAGCGCATCCCGCATAAGGTGCGATATACTGAATCGGTGCCATCTCACTTGCTGTAGCCGCAACGACTGTGGTGTATGACATCGCATCATATTCATTCAAGGTCTTAACTATATTTGCTATTGTAGAAGCCTTCTGGCCTATAGCAACGTAAATACAGTAAACATTCTGGCCCTTCTGGTTGATAATAGTATCAAGGGCTATGGCTGTCTTACCGGTCTGTCTGTCTCCGATGATAAGCTCTCTCTGGCCTCTTCCGATAGGAACCATTGCGTCGATAGCTTTGATACCTGTCTGAAGCGGAGTATCAACCGATTTACGTGTGATAACGCCCGGTGCTACTCTCTCTATCTGTCTGGACTTATCTGTTACGATAGGTCCCTTGTCATCTATAGGCTGTCCCAGTGCATTTACGACTCTTCCGAGCATAGCGTCACCGACCGGCACCTCAACAACTCGTCCTGTTGTCTTAACCGTATCGCCCTCGCTGATGCCGCTCATATCACCAAGAAGAACAACACCTACGTTGTCTTCCTCAAGGTTAAGTACCATTCCGTAAACGTCTCCAGGGAAGAGAAGAAGCTCTCCCATCATGGCCTTGTCCAGACCATGAACACGTGCTATACCGTCAGCCAGCTGAATTACTGTTCCTGTATCAGAGGTTTCAAGCTTTGTCTTGTAGCCCTCGATCTGCTTTTTAATTACAGAACTGATCTCTTCAGGATTTAACTTCATTTGCCTGCTGTCCTTTCATCAAACTCTTCCTAAGTGATTCAAGCTGGTTTGAAATACTGCTGTCAACCACCCTGTCACCTATCTTAATGATCATTCCGCCGATAAGGCTCTTGTCCACCTTATAATCGATGATCACTTCTTTAAACTTAGCTGTATCTTTTATCTTGGCCTCGACCTCAGCCTTCTGCTTGTCAGAAAGCTCGAAAGCTGTCTTCACAGACGCCTCGCCGATTCCAAGCTCTGTTCTGGCATTCTTTATAAATACCTTAAGTATCTTCGTAAGACATCTGCTGTGCCCCTTCTCGACTGCCATCATTAAGGTATTTCCGATCAGCTCGTCAACTCTGCCGTCAAATATCCCCTTCAGGAGAGCTTCCTTCTTATCGCTGTCGATGGAAGGATTCTCGAGGATGCTTATCAGCTCCGGATTCTCATCAAGTCCTATGATGACTGCTCCGGCCTCCTCGTATATTTCCTGCAGACGTCCTTTGTCGCGAGCCGCTTCAAATAACGCTTCGCCGTAAACCGATTCTACTTCTCTTGCCATGTATCATCACCTATTTCCTTCAGAGTCTCGTCTAAGAGCTCATCCTGCTTTTTCTGGTCGATAGATACATCAACGATCTTACCGGCCATGGCAGATGCTACATTTATGATCTCGGTTCTTACCTCGTCCTTAACCTTAAGCTTCTCAAGTTCGGCATCCTTCTGCGCATTTGTGACGATCCTGCCCGCCTCTTCCTTGGCCTCAGCTATGATCATAGCCTCGTTCTTGGCCGCCTTGGCCTTAGCCTCAGAAAGGATGAGCGATGCCTCATCATCAACGTGCTTAAGTCTGTCGTCGTATTCCTGCTTAAGCAGCGCTGCTTCTTCCTTGTCCTTTGCCGCAGCATCGATATCCGACTGAACCTTCTCCTGGCGCTTTGCAAGTATCTTGCGTACCGGATTGATCAGAAGATATCCGACAAAAAGAAACAGGATAAATACTGCTATTCCCTGGAACAGAAGATCGAAAAGAAGCTGACTGTCAAGTCCGAAGATACGCCCTGTGCCGCCCTCTAAGACAGCGGTACTTGCGCTCTTTAATAATATCTCACCAGTCACTCTAATAACTCCCTTCGATTAATTATCAAAAGGCTTAACGAACATCAGAAGAAGAGCAACTACAAGTCCGTACAGACCTGTTGTCTCTGCAACTGCCTGACCGAGAAGCATGGTTGACATGATGTCACCCTTTGCACCCGGGTTACGTCCTACTGCCTGAGCTGCCATACCTGCCGCATTTCCCTGTCCGATACCGGTACCGATACCTGAACAAACTGCGCATCCTGCGCCAAGTGCAGAAAATGCATGTACTAAGTCAATACTGTTAAAATTCATAGCTTTTTCCTCCGTAAATATATGGTTACTTGTTTATGTTTAATATTAATTATTAACTTGATCACCGCCGGCCGCTTTAACTGTGCAGCCTGTCGTTTTATACTGTGCAGCCCGCTGCTTTAACTGTGCAGCCCACTGCTTTAACTGTGCAGCCCGCTGTTTATTTATCCCCTCGTTTATCCTTGATGAAGGTTATGGTCAGCATGCAGAATACGTATGTCTGTATCGCACCTGAGAATACATCAAAGTAAACATGAAGTGCCGCAGGTACTCCGAGCTTTGCGAACCATGGCAGCATTCCGTAGTAGAGTGCCATGAGAACGGTTCCGCCGAGGATGTTTCCGAAGAGACGGAGTGACATCGAAAGCGGTGTCGAGAATATGCTTATCACGTTCATCGGGAAGAAGAAAAATACAGGCTCGAAGAGGCTCTTTACAGCGCCAAATCTGTTGTACCTGATATCAGCATACTCGATCATGACAAAGGTTATCAGCGCGAGGCAGAGGGTCGTACCGTAGTCTGCCGTCGGCGGCCTGAGTCCGAAGATACCCGAGGTGTTGCTGAAGAAGATATACAGCGCAAGCACTCCGATATAGTTTGTGTATTTTCCTGCTGCCTTGCCGAGAGTTCCTCCAACGAACTTGTTGAGGGTGTCGACTCCCAGCTCGACCAGAGTCGACAGGGTGGTCATCTTATGCTCTCTCTCAGCCTTCATGAAGCTGTGTCTCGCAACAAGAGTAAATATCATAAGCGCCGCCATGATTATGATGGTGCATACATGTGTAGTTGTGATATAAACCGTATTTCCGAAGAAATTGACCGGATGAAGCTGGTGGATGTAGAAGTCGGCTTCCTTAACAATGGTAACCGGTTCTCCCTGTCCTGCTATTCCGGGTATTGAAGATAACATCTCTTATCCTCCAGATGTATATATTTTCGATCGTACCGGTTCCCCGGTGATCCGTTTGGTTTTATTTGATGGATCAACCGATGTCAGATGATCCGTTTATTAATAGATCATTCAGCCTCAGATAATCCGCTTATTAAACAGTTCATTCAGCCTCAGATGATCCGCTTTATCAGTTTATTGGACAGTCCCGAGATCTTAATCGAGATAAGTCCCGCGGTCACACCGATAAATGCGTAAACGTTTATCAGAACCGCTGCCAGAAGAAGCACAAATGCAAGCACTATCCGCAGTATGCTTCTGGTTCTTATATAGCTTGCTGCGCCTCTTTCGTTAAGTCTGAGACCCGCATCAAGCGCGTCGTACATGCCTATCACAGCAAATACAGCCGCTACTGCGCCAACGATAAGTCCCGCTGCGAAGAACAGCTTTCCGGTTCCCGGGCATAAAATAACGCCGATGACAAAAAATACCATCGATATCATCATGATACCTGCGATCAGCTGTGCAAGCACCTGACCGGCCGCATCATTTCGTCTGATATTTAAAAGCATGGAACGTAATCTATTCACGCTGGTACTCCGTCTTAAACATCTATCCTGACGATGATCATTCTTTATTAATCAGCATACCGGCCGGATGATGATACCGATCCTCTCGTTGTTAAAAGAACATCCCTATCATGCTGTCCGAATCATCGTCATCGTCATAATCGTCTGTAACTGTATTCTGCTTGTCGCCGAAGGCTTTCTTCTGCCACTCAGGAATATCCTCCTGCTGCTTTCTGGCCGCCGCAAGCTCCTTCTTCACGAGCGTCCATACAGAGACTGCACCGCTCAGCACCCCGAGTATTATCAGAGGTATCATCCAGTGCGTTCCGAACTTCTTATCTATGAAATGCCCTGCCGCGGTACACAACAGGATGGGAACTATCATTGATATACCCAGCTGAAGCACCAGAAACAGGTTTTCGGCAACTCTGCTTTTCTTCATACGCTCACGCTCTCTACAGTTTACTTTTTTTCATATCAAAAATCAACTTATTATTCTAATACTATGCAACAATCGGTTTTCTCAGAATAAATCTGTCGATAACCTCTACGATGCCGTCTTCGTCATTGGATGAAGTAATAAAATCAGCAACCTTCTTAACGGCTGCCTGGGCGTTCGCCATTGCAACTCCGACTGCAGCGTATTTGATCATCGATGCATCGTTGAAGCCGTCCCCGCAGGCGATAACATCTCTGCGGTCGATACCAAGTATATCGATAACTCTGCTAATGGCCTTAGCCTTATCAACATCGCTGTTCATTGCCTCCACAAAGAAAGGCTCTGATCTTGTGATATGGAACTCACTTCCATAGAGCTCCTTCAGCTCATTCTCGATCCCCTCTGATATTTCAGGATCAGCTGACATAAGAACCTTATATACGTCTCTTGTAACGCGTTCCTTGAAGTCATCAACCGGCTTAATCGGAAGACCGTTGATCTTAGCTTCCCAAGTGAGGTAGCAGTCTGCCTTATGTCCGTTGATGATGTAAGGCTCTGCCGTATCCTCGAAATCCTCGTAGGTTACTATTCCAAGATCCTTCTCGCAGCAGTAATCATAAAGCTTATGAACATACTCCTTCGGGAAGGTCTTCGTGAAGATATCCTTGTTGTCAGAGCATCTTGTGATACGTGCTCCGTTGTAGGTAAGAAGGTATCCGCCGTAATTTGCAAGCTCAAGCTCAGCTTCGTATTTTCTGACGCCCGGAGTCGGTCTGCCGGATGCGAGCATTACGAGGTGACCCTCTTCCATGATCTCTTTAAGTGCTGCCTTTGTGGCAGGTGTTATTTCCTTCTTTGAGTTCGTGAGTGTTCCGTCAATGTCCAGAACCAAGAGTTTCCTATTCATTTTATTCAGGCTCCTGTCGATTATTTTTGCCCCCAAGAATAATCAGCCTTTTTCCTTCTCTTCCACCGGCCATTCCTGCCGGTACTCTGTCCTTATATCACGTCATTTTATCTCTGCCACAACCTGTTGTCGGATTATAGTCTCTTCTGTGATGTCCGTTGCGTCTCAACTCTGTTGTCGATTTATAGTCTCTTCTGTGATGTCCGTTTATTTCTGTCACATCTATGATGTTATATTTTTAGTATGAAACCTGCTTGTAGTCTGCCAGGAATTCCTTCATCTTCGTCATGGCTTCGGAAAGTACTGATATTTCCGGAAGGTAAACGATCCTGAAGTGATCCGGCTGTTCCCAATGGAAGCCGCCGCCATGAGTAAAGAGTATTTTCTTCTCGCGGAGTATGTCGAGCGCGAACTTCTCATCATCGGTGATGTTGAACTTCTTGATGTCAAGCTTCGGGAAGATGTAGAAAGCTGCCTTCGGCTTAACTGCGCTCATGCCCGGAATATCATTTACGGCGTTGTAGATGAACTCTCTCTGCTCGTAAACTCTTCCGCCCGGCTGTATCATACTGTCGGTTTCTGTGTTCAGTGAAAGTGCCGGGGCTATAAGTGACTGAGCCGGAACATTCGAGCACAGTCTCATGGATGACAGAAGGTTGAGTCCTTCTATGTAGCCCTTCGCATTTTCCTTGTCGCCGGAAAGTGAAACCCATCCGACTCTGTAGCCTGCGATCAGGTGGGACTTTGAAAGTCCGTTGAAGGTCAGACACAGACATTTATCTGTCAGACTTGCGATCGATGTATGAACCGCACCGTCCATTACAAGTCTGTCATATATTTCATCCGCAAATATTATCAGGTCGTGCTCCTCCGCCAGCTTGACTATCTCCTGAAGCAGTTCCTTCGGATAAAGCGCACCGGTCGGGTTGTTCGGATTGATAACAACGATACCCTTCGTTCTCGGTGTGATCTTCTTTCTGATATCATTTATATCAGGGAACCATTCTGCTTCCTCGTCGCAGATATAATGTACTGCCGTACCGCCCGCAAGTGTTACGGATGCAGTCCAGAGCGGATAGTCAGGCGCAGGCACGAGTATTTCATCGCCATAATCGAGCAGTCCCTGCATAGACATCGTGATCAGCTCACTTACGCCGTTTCCGGTGTAAATATCATCTATCGTCACACCCTCGATGCCCTTCTTCTTGTCGTAAGCAATGATCGCCTCTCTCGCAGATACGATACCCTTCGAATCCGAGTAGCCCTCTGTAGAGGTGAGGTTGTTGGACATCTTCTCTATCAGCTCATCCGGAGCCCTGAAACCAAAAGGAGCAGGATTACCGATATTCAGCTTAAGAACCTTCTCGCCGTTTCTGACCATTCTGTTTGCTTCGTCCATAACCGGACCTCTGATATCATAACAAACGTTATTCAGCTTCACGGATTTCTCAAACCTTCTCATACTCCTGCCTCCATCTAAATTTTAAGTCTAATCTACGCGCCGCCTAATGTGAAGCGCGTTTTTGATTAAAACGAATTTTACCGAATAGATATTCTACCACAAAAAAATCAATATGTCTTGCATTTATTTATTTTTTTCGTGTTATTTTATTGGCAATATTGCTGCTCCCGGGTTGCGAGCAGGCAGCACTCAAAAAAAGCTGTAAACAATTTTGCGAAAATATGATATACTCCACGTATCATTCACATGTGATATCCGGCGAAGGGATACAACTCTCCGGATAACACATTCCCATTCACAAGGAAAGGATAATATATGATAGACGACCAATATATCTGTGAGCTGCACCTTCATCTTGACGGCTCACTCTCGCCTGAAACCGTGAAATACCTTGCCCAGCTGCAGGGAATAGATCTTCCGGTAGACATGAGTTTCGGAGGACTTTCCGAAACCGAGGAGCTCCGCGGAACCGAGGATGAAGAATCGGCAGATGTTTCTTCCGGACGTTACGACAATCTGAAAAAGCTGCTTTCAGTTTCACCAGACTGCCGTGACCTTAACGAATACCTCGAGAAGTTCTCTCTTCCGCTTTCACTGCTTCAAACCGAGGATGCGATCTCATACGCCGTTAAATCAATAGGCCACGCCGAGGAGGCTCTCGGAGTTGATTACGTGGAAATACGTTTTGCTCCGCAGCTCCACACTAGTAAGGGTCTCACACAGAGGCAGGTCATAGAAGCCGCCGCAGATTCGGCTGTATTTTTCAACGCTGACAACAATACCAAGATCCGTCTCATACTCTGCTGTATGAGGGGTGACGATAACTACGACGCAAACCTCGAAACTGTACGTCTTGCCGCTGAGTTTATGCATCCAACAAAGATTAATAAACCGACAGGCACCGATGCCGATACAGTATCCGACACCGAGGACAGTCTGGCCAGCATCGACCACAGTGAGAGCGAAGACAGTCTGGCAAACATCGACCACAGTGAGAACGAGGGTGCTGCATATAAAGAGGTTTATATTCCTCACGTCGAAGGCGGTCTCCTTCCGGTCATCGCAGGCATCGATCTTGCAGGCGCAGAAGCACTCTATCCGACAGACAAGTTTTCGGATATCTTCCACCTGGCAAGAAAGCTGGAGGTCCCTTTTACCATCCATGCAGGTGAGGCTTCCGGGCCTGAAAGCATCTGGTCAGCAATAAAAATGGGCGCAAAAAGAATAGGCCACGGTATCGCGGCCATTAAGGATGAAAAGCTTATGGATTATCTTGCGGCAAACGGTATCGTCCTTGAGTGCTGCCCGACAAGCAACCTGAACACAAAGGTATTTAATGATTATGCCGAGCTTCCGATCAGAGAATTCCTGAGAAGAGGCATCAAGGTGACTATCAGTACTGACAACATGACAGTATCCGATACAACCATATCAAAGGAATTCCGACATCTAAGAGACGCCGGCCTGACTGATGATGAATATATACAACTTATAAAGAACGCAGAAGAAGGATGGCTTTAATGAAGCCATCCTTCTTTTTTTCATATTGTTAGATTTATCTGCGTCTCTTCTTCTCGTGTCCGCCCTGTTTATTTATCATAATCATCCATCGTTACAGATCCGTCAGGAAGTGGAAGCTCATAGTCCGGTTTCTGAATATCTGATCCACTCTGCTGGAGGAGATCATCGAAGGATGTCCCGCCTATGCTTGAGCCGCCGTTCAAAGCCTGCTGCTGCTCCTGAAGAGCCTTTTCTGTAAACTCGATACTGGTTACGCATTCCATAAGGGTCTGAACGCAGTCCGACTTATCCTGCGGACACTCAACAAAATACATCAACACGATGCTTCTCGGGTTGTTATCGTAGCCTACAGCGAAGAGGTCCATCGCCTGACCACCTATGGAAGCTCTGGTAATAGATATTACCGATGTTCCGTTCTCAGAGGTTGCATAAACATAACCCAAGCTGTCTGTAAAGTTCGCATTTACCGTATGCATCGAATCATTTGTAACCTGGCAGCCCTGATCAACTATATTTGTCATTACAGGGAAGAGGCTGAAGCCCTGGTATTTCATCTGGAAGTTAACTATATTCTGCCAGTTTGCGTAGATTGATGAAACTGTTTCATCCGCAAATACAGGCGCATCTGTATAGACCTGGCCGTACTCGCCAAGGTTATAATACGGTGTTTTCTGCTGCTCATTTGTAAATATCGGATAAAGCTCTCCGGCGTAGAAGATCACCATCGAAGGATCCTGCGGGTTGGTACATCTGAAGCAGAAGCCTGATCCTGCGCCCCAGGTTTCCATATTCCAGCCGTCCGGAACAGTAACCTTGTAATACTCATTCTCTATCCTCTTGGTCGGGATAGCAGTGCTTGAGGTCTGCTGAGTTGTCGCCTCAGTTGTAACCTGCTGCTGTGTAGCCTGTGTTGTTGCCTGCGTCTGAGTTGTTACCTCGGTTGTCGCAGGTGCCTGGGTAGCCTGGGTAGTCGCCTGCCCCTGTGTAGTCGCCTGAGTTGTGTCCTCACCCCAAATATCAGTGGTTGTGGCCTGTGTTGTTGCCTGTCCTCCGCCGCCGGAACCATTGTTTCTTCCGTTCAGTCCGCCCACATCGGAATCATCTGAGCTGCCGCAGCCACTGGCCAGAAGTAAGCACATGCATAAAAACGATGCTGTCAAAGTTTTAACCTTTTTCCTCATAGTATCCCCTCCAATCTATATTTCTCAAATATATTTCACAATCTTACCGTAACGTTGCGAGACTGAATGTCTCACCTCATTATTGTAATGTTCCAAGATCCAGTGTCTGACCTTCTGTAACAGTAAGCATCACCGCACTATTCCGGTCAGCAAAGAAATTACCGGTCGAATCAAGTGCCGTTATGCTCGGGTTCTCATTCAGATTCGTCCTCCACAGAAGAAGAACATTTATCGCACCTGCAGGAACTATAGCATCAACCACATTATTGGTCTCATCAGGAAGAGCCATGATCTGAAGACCGCCCTGTGTAAGAACGTAAACTGCTATTGCATAATCCTTGTAAGCATCAGAAACCTGAATCCTTATCCTGCCACAGCCCGGCTTTGTCGCCGCTGCTGCATTTGCGATACGATCTCCTGTAAGTCCAAGCTCATCAAATATAGTCTTAACAGCCTGCTCGTACTGTGTAAGGTTGTACACTCTCAGTGAGAATATAAGTGCCGCATAAAGATCATCATAGTCTGCACGAGGCGTCATAGTCTCAATAACATTGTACCAGATTTGCAGCTGCTCATCGACTGTCATGCCATACAGACTCAGCTTATAACAAATAGAATTCATAAGCGATGAGTTGATATGGACACCGCCGTGATCATTAACCAGAACGTCATCAACTCTTACAGGTGCCACATAGTAGAGATCACCAACATAGTTTGGCTGGTTATAATTATTCGGATTGCTCATGCTTCGATATACATGATCGTTATGTTCACCCAGCAACCACTGTGAGGTTTCTGTGGTCGCTCCCAGCTTCAGTTCGATCAGCTGGCCCATAACATCACTGAATGCCTCATGCATAGCTCCCAGTTCATTAAGATAGATAGCACTTCCCATAGAACCGTCTCTGATTCCGTGAGTAAACTCGTGTCCAATAACATCTACGCACTGATTGCAGTGGTTTGCTTTACTTGTAACAAATACTGCCCATCCTACATAACGGCCCATATAACATGCGTTATCTTCCGGATTGTGATTGCTGTCGCAGTAATCCATGGCAAGCAGTATCGGCATGCCAAAGCCGTCTATAGACTTTATACCTATACTTGCATAATAATCATAAACTCTGATGTAATTATAAAAAGCTATCAGATGCTCATTATCCCATCCCTTATTGTCCGGAGTAGTTTCAAACTGAAGAGAAAAACCGTTGAACGCAAAATTCCAGAAATCAACGCACATTATCTTTCTTTCCTTGTCTGCCATGTAATACTTACCGTCCTTAGGATTGTAAGCTATCGGTACGGTTATCTGCTCCGTACTGCCATCCATCCACTGTATCGTTCCCGAATATGACTGCATCTCAAAATCTTCAAAATACTGGTCGGTATTGTATTCATCAATATTTCCGTTGCCATTATCAAAGCTCGAGGTCGGGATGCCTACAAGATAAGAACTATTCTCTATATTGACATAGTTCGCAAGAAATGGCATATCGAAAGATGCCCCCATTTCAGGGTTATCGGTATAAACTACCATACAGTTTTCTATGTGATCATAGTTGTAGTAATAAACCTGTTTTGTGTATTCGGAATAAATCTTCGGATTGACATTGTTGTAATTGAGGAACTGCTGAACTATCGCCTCAGCATCCTGATTGCTCATAGTCTTCGGATCCGCCATACCAAGCTCCGGAACGAAGGAGTTCTGGAGGCCACAAACATAGCCCTGAGGATCAACAAATATTCTGAGTGTCGAATACTGAACCGTTATATCACCGTATCTCTGCTGATAGGTATAATGCGTGTACCCCTCTTTATTTGTCTCCCAGTACAGCCCGAAAAACTGCTGGCCCTTTGTGAACCCCAGAAGTGTGGCAATCCCGAACAGAGACTCAATAGCGTTCTCCATATCCGTAACCTGCTTATCATAGAACTTGCCTATGATTGAAGTTACATACCGATGACTGTCATCATAAACGATAATAGCATTACCGTTATTCATATTCTGAATATCCTGCTCGGTCAGCTGTCTCGAAGTATTGCCATCTTCACCATTGTAGACATAGTCGCCGTTTTCAGCGATACCGAAGGCTTCCGTAGCCAGTCTTTTTGTAGAATAATCCTCTGTTTTTCCTTTTCCACAGGACACTGTCGATAAAATAACCGCTATCGAGAGAAGAACTGCGGAAAGTTTTTTCAGAAAGATTTTTTGCCGTTTTTTCAACATAGTTCCCTTCTCCTTTTCCTAATTTTTAACCCCTCTGTGAAATAGCTTGTCACATACGTTTATTATACTATATCTGTACTGATATTTAAAGAAAAAAGACCGGATCAAAGCTGGTCCGGTCTCTTAAATTGTTATCTAAAACTGTTTCTTCGTTTCTAATCTTCCGCAGCTTTATTTCTGTCCTTCTATCAGGTTTTATTAATATCCCTGTGCCTCCTGGATGGCCTTCTCTGTAAACTTGAGACTCTGTACGCAATCCATCATAAGCTGTACATTCTCTGACTTATCCTGTGGACACTCTACGAAGTACATAGCGTATATATTTCTCGGGCTGTTATCGTAGCCAACTGCGAAGAGATCCATCGGATCGCCGCCTATAGAAGCCTTGCATACTGAAACTACTGATGTTCCGTTTTCTGAAATCGCATATGCAGAGCCTAAGCTGTCTGTATAGTTTGCATTCATTGTATGCATGCTGTCATTTGTTATCTGGCTGCCCTGATCGACAACATTTGTCATTACAGGGAATAAGCTGAAGCCCTGGTATTTGATCTGGTACTGAACGATGTATTCCCAGTTAGCATAGATCGAAGATACTGTCTGATCTGCAAATACAGGTGCGTCCGTGTAGAGCGGCTGACCTAATCCGTAATACGGCTGCTTCTGCTGCTCGCTTGTAAATATAGGTGAAAGTGCTCCTGCGTAGAAGATAACCATTGAAGGGTCTTCCGGGTTTACACATCTGAAGCAGAAGCCTGCTCCAACTCCCCATTCCTCCCAGGTCCATCCGTATGGAACTGTTACTGAATAGTAATCATTTTCTATCTTGATGGTCTTGATCTCGCCGGTCGGTGTCGGCTGAGGTGTTGCCTCTGTTGTCCATTGGGTGGTTCCTTCATCCTTAGTCCAGTCCTCTATTAATCCGCCGCCTGAAGTATCCCTATCTCCTGTCAGTCCTCCCAGACCCGGTCCGCCTGAGCTGCCGCATCCGGTTGTCATGAGTAAGCATATACATAAAATCGTAGCTGTTAAAGTTCTGATCCTTCTCTTCATAATAGCCTCCTATCCCCACGTAATACATTGCGCGTATCATATTCTCTTCTATCTATGAACCGCCCTGCGAATGGTGGTCTGTTGTTTTTGATGTTCATATGATATATACGTAGAGACAGTTGTTTTTTATGGATTATTGTGACATAAAATTTTGACATTTCCGGCTATAATTTTGCAGCTATGTAAATGAATTATGTAGTATGCATCTACGACGCAAACAGGCCGGATCACAAAGGATCCGGCCTGCTGAGTTTAACATTTATTATTCTTATTATTTCACTGTACGACTAGTTGCCCTGAGCTGCCTTCTCTGTGAACTGAAGGCTGAGTGCGCATTCCATCATCTGCTGCACATACTCTGATTTGTCCTGTGGACACTCAACAAAATACATGTCATATATTACTCTTACATTGTTATCATAACCGACTGCGAAGAGGTCCATCGGATCTCCTCCTATAGAAGCCTGGCATATGCAGACAACTGATGTTCCGTTAGCTGATGTAGCATATGCGCTGCCTATGCTGTCAGTAAAGTTAGCATTCATATTATGATAACGGTCATTTTTTATCTGGCTGCCCTGATCAACTACATTTGTCATTGCCGGGAACAAACTGTAGCCCTGATATTTTATCTGGTACTGAACGATGTATTCCCACCAGTTGAATATCGAAGATACTGTCTGATCCGCAAATACAGGTGCATCTATATAAATCTGACCGTACTCACCAAGGTTATAATACGGCTGCTTCTGCTGATCGCTCGTGAAGATCGGAGAGAGCGTTCCCGCATACATGATCACCATTGAAGGATCGTCAGGATTGGTACATCTGAAACAGAAGCCTGCGCCTACTCCCCATTCTTCCCAGGTCCAGGTCTTCGGAAGAGTTACCGAATAATAATCATTCTCTATGGTAACTGTCTCAAGAACCCCCGGTGTCTGTTGGGTTGTTGCCTCTGTAGTAACCTGCTGGGTTGCCTGAGTCGTAACCTGCTGGGTTGTCTGAGTTGTGATCACCTCACCGGTAGTTACCTGTGTAGTAATCACGTCCCCGGTAGTTGCCTGAGTCGTAATCACATCACCGGTAGTTGCCTGAGTTGTTACCGGTCCACCGGTTGTATCTCCTCCACCGCTGTTTCTTCCGCCGATCCCTCCGACACCGGAGTCATCCGAACTGCCGCAACCGGTTATCACAAGCATACACATACATAAAAATGCTGCTGTTAAGGTCCTGATCTTTTTCTTCATAATAGCCTCCCTTCTCCATCAATACATCATAGGTATTTATGGCTATTAATAAGCTTGTGTACTAGTCAAGATAAATATTATTCATCAATGCGTTAAAGGCGTCGATGAAAGTCTGTAAATGAGCGTCATCTGTTAAGAAGTAGATCGCATAAACCTTTCCTGATGCACTCTTTACTGCTACTGCCACCAAACCTATCGAACCCTGATTATTTGAGATCGTACCCATTGAATAGTAGAAGGTGTAGGTCACGCCCTGTGTCGTCTGCATTTCACCCATATTTGCCGTACCGCCGGCGTTTTGTGCGAAGTAATCAAATACATACTTTACAACTTCCTGCTCGTTTGTACCGCCCTGTACATATGTTATGGCCATATAAGTATCTTTCGTGTCCGGAAGAACATAGAGGTTTAATCCACCCTGCACAGCTTCCCATCCGTTTGGAAGCATACTCTCCGGAAGGATTACCGTTACACCGCCACCCTGAGCTGTTACAGTACCGTTTCCGCCTGTTGTAGTAGTTACTTCCGTGGTTGCCTGAGTTGTGTACTCGGTCGTGTACTGTGTTGTATATTCGGTTGTTGCCTGAGTTGTATACTCAGTTGTGTACTGTGTTGTATATTCGGTTGTAGGATACTCAGTTGTAGGATAATCGGTAGACTGAGTCGTTGGATAATCTGTCGACTGAGTTGTCGGATAATCATCTGTGCTTCCTTCCTCGTAAGGATCGAAGCCGTTTGCTCTCGTGTAGAAGCTTGAAAGCACTCTGTAGACAACCTCATCTCCGGCCTTCGGAGAATAAACATAAACAGTTGCTTCTACGTAGTTGTCCTTATAAACCATAAGGTATCTGTCAAGGTAAAGAGTTCTGCCGTTATCAGTAACCTCGCAGGATATTACGTAACCGTTCTTATGAACTCCGGTCTCCTCATTATTGATGAGGTTAACCTCCATGATATCGCTCATCTGCGAATCAGCTCCGTACTGCTTCGTTACCTGACTCTTGAATTTGTTGAAATACTTCTTAGGAGTAGTCTTACCACTCTTATAGCTAAGTTCGATATATTCTGAATTGTCTGCGCTCAGATTGATGTAAACCACATTCTTCTCATCTGAGATCGTGCAGTAATCATTGTACAGGAAGGATATCTTCTTAGCATCGCTTGAATACATCTGGAATCCCGGAGGGATGATACTGTTAGTCTTTCCTGAATAACTGTTCAGCATAAAAGTATCACCATCTCGAGTCATATAGGTTATGCCGTCTTCGCCCTTCTTTGTCGACTCAGTGCTTCTGAGAAAGAAGAACCACACGCCAACTCCTATAAGTACAGCTGCGATAGCTGCGATGATTATTATCTTCTTCTTTCCGCCCGGCTTCTTCGGTCCCTTCGGAGCCTTACCTGCAGGAGGTACCGCATTCGGATCAACATATGCTCCCGGCTGGGCTGCATTATATGCAGGCGCTGCAGGTTGTGCCGGCTGCTGGTATGTTGCCGTTTGCTGTGCAGGCTGCTGATATGCAGGCGCCGCCGGTTGTGCCGGTTCCTGATATGTTGCCGTTGGTGCCGCCGGTTGTGCTGGTTCCTGGTATGCAGGCGCCGCCGGTTGTGCCGGTGCTGCTGGCTGCGCCGGTGCTGCAGGCGGATAATAATTTCCACTCACATCATAATATCCGCCGGCCTCATCATAGAAACCGCCCTGAGGCGCAGGAATGTATTTATTTCCTGCTGCATCTATGTAGTTGCCTTCCGCGTCATAGTAGCCGCCATTTTCATCCCTCACTACGTCCTGGGAAGCTCCGGAAGAAGCACCGGTCAGTCCCTGTGCGTAGCAGATAGGACAGGTAGCAAACTGTGTCTCATCATAGCTATGTCCATTTTCGCATATTTTCATAGTTTATCCTCCCTTACATCTCTATAGTTAACCTTCTTTAATCTATTGTATCGTGCCGAGGTCAATCGTTTGTCCTTCAGTGATAGTGATCTCCGCAGCGTCGTATTCGCTGGCGAAGAAGTTTCCATTTGCATCAAGTGCCGCAAACTTTGGCTCTTCATTAAGATCAGCTCTGTAATACAAATATATATAATGCACTCCTGCAGGAATAAGTACATCTATGACATCATCCCTCTCATCCGGCATAGCCAGAATATACTTATTATTCTGAAGAGGAATATAAAGCGATATCGAATAATCACGATAAGCCTCTGAAACCTTAGCTCTGATCCTGCCGCAGCCCGGCTTCGTTGCATTCGCTGCATTTGCGATTCGGTCGCCTGTAAGTCCAAGCTCATCAAAGATTGTATTTATAGCCAGCTCGTACTGTGTCAGATTATAAACTCTGAGAGCGAACATAAGTGACGCGTACAGATCATCGTAATCTCCTCTAGGTGTCAAGGTCTCGAGAACATTATACCAAACATTGATCTGTTCATCAATCGTCATGCCGTACACACTGAGCTTATAGGCTATCTCATTCATGAGTGATGAATTGATATGAACTCCGCCATGATCGTTAACGTTAACGTCGTCCACTCTGGTCGGTGTCGCATAATACAGATCTCCTACATAATTCGGCTGCGAATACATATTCGGGTTGCTCATGCTTCGGACAACTCTTCCACTGACCTCGCCATGCAACCACTCGGTATCAGTTGTTGCACCATATTTATATTCGATCAGCTGACCCATAACATCACTAAAGGCCTCATGGATAGCTCCCTGCTCGTTCATATATACAGCGCTTCCCATTGAACCGTCTCTTACGCCGTGAGTGTATTCATGCCCTATAACATCAACAGCCTGATTACTGTAATTGGCCTTGCTTGAACAGAAGGTCGCCCAGCCTACGAAACGTCCCATGTAGCAGGCGTTATCTACCGGAGTTTTATTAGCGTCACAATAATTCACACATATCAACACCGGCATACCAAAGCCATCTATCGACCGTACGCCCATACTTGCGTAAAAATCAAAAACCCTGATGTAATTATAATACGTTATCAGGTATTCATTATCCCAGTCCTGATTATTCAAAGATGTAATACAATCCAGTGTAAAGTAGTTATAAATAAAGTTCCAGCAATCAGCAACCATTATCTTTCTGTCCTTATCAGCAAGATAATACAGCCCGTCTTTAGGATTGTAGCCAACCGGCACGCTAATCTGCTCCGTATGGCCGTCCTGGTATTTGACGGTTCCTGTCCACGTCTGCATCTCCAGATTTGCAAAATACTGGTCGGTGTTGTATTCATCTATATTTCCGTTACCTTCATTCAGGTTTGAAGTCGGTATATTCAGGAAATAACAATTTTCATCAATATCAACATAATGCGCCAGATAAGGCATATCGAAGGAAGGATCCATATAAGGATTATCCGAATAAACAACCATGCAGTTTACTATATGATCGTATTCATAATAAAATACCTGTTTTGTATATTCCGAATATATCTTTGCGTTAACGTTGTTATAATTCAGAAGATCCTGAACTATCGCCTCTGCATCAGCGTTGCTCATTGTTTTCGGATCAGCTACGCCGAGCTCCGGAACGAAGGAATTCGACAGTCCGCACACATAGCCCTGCGGATCGATAAATATCCTGAGCGTTGAATACTGAATGGTTATACCGCCGTATCTCTGCTGGAATGTATAGTGGGTATAGCCCTGTGCATTCTTCTCTCCGTACATACCGAAGAACTGCACGCCCTTTTCAAAACCGAGAAGCGATGCAATCCCGTCAAGCGAATCGAGAGCGCTTTCCATATCGGTAACCTGTTTTTCGTAAAACTTACCGATGATCGTCGTAACGTATTTATGATCATCGTCATAAACTATTATGGCGTTTCCGCCGTTCATATTCTGTATATCCTGTTCGGTCAGCTGCTTCAGATCATTACCGTTATACTGATAATCTCCGCTTTCAGCTATACCGAAGGCTTCCGTAGCAAGCCTCTTCGATGAGTAGTCTTCTGTTTTACCCTTGCCGCAAGACGCTGTCATCAGCCCAAGCGCAATTAAAGCTGCAACCACCGAAAGCTTTTTAAGAAAACCTTTTTCCCTTTTCAATAACATAATACCACTCCCCTTTTTCACACGCCTCAACCCCCATGTCGATATGCGTGTATTATGTATTACTGTATTGTTCCAAGATCCAACGTTTCGCCCTCAGTCACTCTGAACGTGACCGCATTATTGACATCGCCGAAGAAATTCCCGTTCGCATCAAGCGCTGTATGAAGTCTCTGCGCGTTCGGTTCAGACCTTGAAAGCATATGTACTGTCACATTTCCCGCAGGTACAAGAACGTCGATAACGTCATCTCTTTCATTCGGGAAGCCTTTTATATCAAGACCATCCGCTGTAAAGATACGTATAGCTATCGCATAATCATGAAGGTTTTCGGAAACCTTTATCCTGATCCTTCCGCAACCCGGTTTTGTAGCACTTTCCGCATTTGCTATACGATCACCCGAAAGACCCATCTCGTCAAATATAGTTTTTATTGCCTGCTCGTACTGTGTGAGATCATAAACCCTTAGTGAGAATATAAGCGCCGCGTAGAGGTCATCATAATCTCCCCTAGGAGTCATGAGTTCCAAAACGTTGTACCAGACATTAAGCTGCTCATCTGTTGTCATGCCATACAGACTCATCTTATAGCATACCATGTTCATAAGAGAAGAGTTGACGTGAACTCCGCCATAATCATTCACGCTGTCATCGTCATTTCTCGTTGGCGATGTATAGAAAAGATCCCCAACATATGCCGGCTGATTATACAGATTAGGGTTTGCCATATTTCTCCAGATATCACCGGAATTCTCGCCCAGATTCCACTGTGTATCATCTGTTGCTTCAAGCTTATATTCAATAAGCTGGCCCATAACATCACTGAAGGCCTCATGGATGGCTCCCAATTCATTCTTGTAGATGGAGCTTCCCATAGAAGTGTTTCTGATACCGTGAGTATACTCATGGGCTATCAGATCAATTGTCTGATTTTTGTAATTTGCCCAGCTCTGTGCACCAAAGAATGCCCATCCTTGAAGGACACCTACATAATAACAGTTGTCGATTGGATTTCGTTCACTGTCACATATTTCCATGCCGAGGAGTATCGGCATACCAAAACCGTCAATAGACTCAATTCCTATGCTTGCATAATAATCATACACCCTTATGTAATTGTAATATGCGACCAGGTATTCATTCTCCCAGTCCTGATTATTTGCTGAAGTGATAAAATTAAGAGAACGATGATCATAGTAAAAATCCCAGTAATACGAACAAATTATCTTTCTGTCCTTATCAGCAAGATAGTATTTTCCATCCTTAGGATTGTACCCGACAGGTACCGTTATCTGCTCGGTCTTTCCGCCGTATAGATTTATCGTACCCGACCAGGACTTCATCTCAAGCGTGTCAAAATACTGATCATGATTGACGTTGTCACCCATACTTCCGCCCTGAGGATTTGCAGTCGGTAAATAACTCAGCATACGCCCATCATCAGTATTAATATAAAAAACCAGATAAGGCATATCGAAGGACTCATCCGTGAAAGGATTGTCCGTGTAAACCGCCATACAGTTAACTACACGATCATAGTCATAATAATATACCTGCTTTGTGTACTCGGAATATATATTTGCGCTTTTATTATTGTCCGCCAGAATCTGGTTTACTATTGTCTCCGCTTCCGAATTGCTCATGGATTTTGCTTCTGTTATACCAAGTTCCGGTACAAAAGAATTCTGGAGAGCGCATACATAGCCTTCCGGATCAACAAATATCCTGAGTGTAGAATACTCAACGGTAACACCGCCATATCTCTGCTGATAGGTATAATGAGTATATCCCGCCGCATTCTTTTCTCCATAAAGGGCAAAAAACTCCTGACCCTTTGTGAAACCAAGGAGTGTAGCAAGTCCATTAAGCGAAAGAAGTGCGTTCTCATTATCCGTAACCTTCTTATCATAGAACTTGCCTATGATTGTGGTAACATACTGATGGTTGTCATCATAGACTATGATGGCATTGCCATTATTCATGTTCTGGATATCCTGTTCGGTAAGCTGTGTAGCTTTATTTGGACCGTTGTAGATATATGAACCATCATCTCCCACATCAAAGAACTGCGTAGATAACTCTTTTTCCGAATAGCCATTGTCCTTGCTCTTGCCGCAGGACACTGTCGACATGATCACCGCCAGCGAAAGTAGTATTGCTGAAAGCTTCTTAAGAAATAGCTTTTGTCTTTTTTTCATCATAATCCCCTCCCTCTCGTTTTGTCTGATTCGTATGCGTATATTATACAATATTCTGACAATTTAATAAAGCAAAAAAGCACCCCGTTTTGTCGCCGAAAAACGGGGTGCCGTTGTTACTTTTGCATAATATTTTACAGTTCTTCTTCTCTCATATCCTTCTCGCGGTTAAATGCATCGTAGATACATGGAACGACAACGAGTGTGAGGAGTGTACCGTAGATAAGACCACCTACAACTACGATAGCCATCGGCTGACCCATCTCAGAGCCCTGACCGAGGCCGACTGCCATGGTTGACATCGAGATGATGGTTGTAAGGGCTGTCATAAGTACCGGACGCATTCTTGTCTTTGCGGACTCAACGATAGCTTCCTTCTTGCTCATACCCTGACGTCTCAGCTGATTGATGTAATCAACGAGAACGATACCGTTGTTAACTATGATACCAGAAAGCATTACGAAGCCGACCATTGAGATAACGCTGACCTCCTGACCTGTGAGGAAGAGAGCAAGGAAGCCTCCCGTAAATGCAAGCGGAATAGTGAACATGATAATGAATGGTGAAAGCAGCGACTGGAACTGTGCAACCATTACGAGGTAGATGAATATAACTGCGAGAAGAAGCATCAATACGAGCTGCTTAAGCGCGTCGTTTATCGTCTCATCCTCACCGGCCATCTCAACCGAATAGCCTTCCGGAACTTCGTAATCTGCAAGCTTGTCTCTAACTTCATTACCAACGAGACCTACGTTGTGGTCATCATCTATATTTGCCTTAACTGTAATGAAGCGGTTCTGCGAATCTCTCATGATAACGCTGAGCTCGGCTGTCTCACGGAACTCTGCGATCTCTGTAAGAGGAATCTCAGAAGTCTCACCTGTAGTTCTGTTTGTGTATGTAAATGTAAGCTCCTTCAGCTCGTCAAGAGTAAGCTCTGACTGCTCAATAGTTCTTACAAATACGTCGTAATCCTTAACATCCGTAGAAACGACTGTTGAGGCTGTAGTTGCTGCCATCTTGCCGTAGATGATCTGGAATACCTGCGCAACAGTCATGCCGTACGCGGCTGCCTTGTCCTTATCAACAGTGATATGCAGCTCATCGGAAAGTGTATTCAGTCCGTCGTCAACATCAACTGTACCGTCAACGCTTTCAAGGATTGCTGCGACATCCGAAGCGATAGCCTGCATCTTCTCCATATCACGACCCTTGATATTTACAGAGATGCCTGTGCCTGAAAGAGCAGACATGGAATCCATCATATTTGCACTGACCTTAACCTGACAGTTAAGTCCCTCAGCAGCCTTATTTATCTTCTCTTCAAGCTCATCGTTGCTGACCTTGGCTTCTTCATCAACAATAACGTAAACTGTGATCTTAACATCATTTCCGCCGGCACCTGAGAACATGCTGAGTCCCGAACCGCCGCCTGACATAGCACCGACTGTTGTTACCTCAGGGAACTCCATCAGTTTCTCAACAAGTGTATCCGAATATGCTGTCATCTCTTCAAGAGAAGGATTCTCGCCCTCGTTCGGCTCAAGCGTTACCGTTGCCTGTGTGCTCGACATCTCAGGCATGAAGGCTGTTCCTCTTGAAACAGCGAGAAGTACGCTGCCCACAAGGATTGCGATCGTAAGGATAAATACAAGCGGTTTGAATCTGAGACACTTTCTGAGGAAGCCTGTGTACCAGTCCATAACCTTGTCAAATACACTCTTCTTCTCCTTTTTCTTCTTCTCCTTGCCAAGCATACCGCCTGCCATTGCAGGAACGAGCGTAAGGGCAACAAGAAGGCTGGCGCCGAGTGTATAGAGGATCGTAAGACCCATATCAACGAAGAGCTGTCTTGTGATACCTTCCGTGAAAACGATAGGCGCAAATACGCAGACAGTTGTAAGTGTTGAAGCTGTGATAGCTCCCGCAACCTGGCTTGCGCCGTAAACAGCCGCCTTCTTAATGGACATGCCTTCGTTTCTTAGTCGATAAATATTTTCGATAACAACTATCGAGTTATCAACAAGCATTCCTATACCAAGTGTAAGTCCCGACATAGAGATGATGTTGAGTGTGACATTTGAGAAATACATCAGCACGATCGCGAAGATAACACTGAGTGGTATCGCGCAGGCGATGATGAGTGTCGGTCTTCCGTCTCTCAGGAATATGATGAGAATGATGATAGCAAGTGCCGCACCGATGATCATATTCTGGAAGATAGAGGTTGTGATTATATCGATATAAAGTCCCTGGTCCATAAGAGTAGAGAACTTAACCGCCTCTTTCTCACTCTTCTCGATAGACTTGAACTTGTCATTTATCGCGTCTGTTACATCACCTGTTGAGTAGCCTGTCTGCTTCTCGAAAGAAAGCATGATGCCCGGTCTGCCGTTTACATTTGCGTAAACCTCAGCAGAGTCATCGATCATCTCAACTTCTGCAACATCAGAAACCTTGATAGGATCGATACCCTCAAGTCCAAGATCGATAAGCACAAGATCAGCAAGAGCTTCCATGCTCTCAACCTTGTCACCGATCTTAACGAGGAACTGTCCTCTTTCGTCATTTACATAGCCTGCAGGCATCTCAAAGTTCTGAGCGATGAGAAGCTTCTCGAGAAGATCCATATCAAGGATGCTCTCGATATCTGCTGCAGAAGCTGCCTTCTCCTTCGCATCGTCAAGCTGTGCTCTTGTTTCATCTATTGTGAGACCTGTATCAAGCTTGAAGGTCTCAATATCAGGGATTATAGCGCTGAGCGCTTCGTTATTCTTTATCTCATTAAGTGCTTCTGCTTCTGTGATCTCGCCAGCTTCAACTCTTGCGATAGCTGTATCAACAGCTGCGATACCCATATCGAAGGCTGCCGTCATCTGAGCTACCGTACCGATAACCGTAGGAAGATCATCAAGCGAAGTAATATTTATGCCAAGCTGTGTGAGGCTTGCGCTCATCTCGGTAAGGCTCTTCTCGATTCCGTCAAGCTGGCCCTTAAGCTCTTCAAGCTGTGCACGTGCAGTTGCGATATCGAAGCCGTTAGCCTCTGTGAACTGCTCATCGTTTAAGGTTCCGTCATCGTAGAGAGCGATAACCTGCTCGAGTCCTGCTATACCGTTCTGAAGTTCAGTTACTCCGTTAGAGGTCTGAACAAGTTGCTCTGAAAGTGTTTCGAGAGTTGCTTTGCTGCTCTCGAGGAAGGCCTTCTTATCCGCAAGTGTGCGGCCGCCCATCATCTTCTCTGCATCATCAAGCTGCTTCTCGATGGCATCGAACTGCGCATTTATCGCACTCTGAACTTTCTCGTTAAGCGCCTTTATCTTCTCGTCATCCAGTGTTACTCTTATCTGCTCTGTAACGCCACCCATAGCAGTTACGGATGCAACACCTTCGATACTTTCAAGCTGTGGCTTGATCTCGGAATCAACGTAGGTGGTAAGCGTTGTGATGTCCATACCGTCAACGCCTACTGCAGCGATGTAAATCGGGATCATATCCGGATCGATCTGCATTACGATCGGATTGCCGATAGAATCACTGAAGGTACTCTTAACCTGGTCAAGTGACTGCTGGATCTCAATAAGGACTGAGTCCATATTTGCGCTCTGCTCATATTCCAGGATAACCATTGAATAGCTGAAATACGACCTTGACTGGATTTTCTTCAGGTTCGAGGTCGTGGCGAGGGCCGCTTCGATCGGAGCGGTAACATCTGTCTCAACCGCCTCCGGGCTGGCTCCCATGTCAGTTGTTATGACCACCGCATAAGGGAAGGTCATATTCGGAAGGAGATCTGCCGTCATGCTTCGGAGCGCTACGACACCGAGCACTATTACCAGCACTACTCCGACCAGTACTGTGTACGGTCTTTTTACACTGAATTTCGATAACATTTTCTAATCCCTTTCGTCCTATAAATCTTGCCAGTATGGCAGAATAAATTGTATTACATAAATATATTTTAAACCATAGCGCTTTTGTGATAATTCTGTGAATTATGCATTCCCTCTTTATTTATCAAAAGGCGCTTGATTTTTTGTGATAAAAACATTAACATTATATCGACACAGTGTTGAATTAACAATACGCAGTTTATTTTTTTATGTTGTAGAATCAACATATTTTCCAAAAGTGTCTATTTTTTAATTATTTATTCCGGAGGTTTCATTATGTCGGATTCAAGAAGAAAACAAATGACAAGGCTGCTTTTCAAAACTGCCCTGATAGAGCTTATGCAGGTAAAGCCTTTCCATAAGATAACAATAAAGGAAATATGCGAAAAGGCTGATCTCAACAGAACAACCTTCTATCTTCATTACGTTGATCAGCAGCAGCTTCTTGACGACATAATCAATGAATTAAAAGAAAAGACAGCAGAATTCATTTCGACCACTACATATAAAGGTCTCGAAAGCAAACTGCTGTCAGAATTTCTTGATTTTGTTAAAGAGAACAGCGTTCAGTATCGTACGATCATGTTTAACGACACCAACGGAGAGGTCGGCGCTGTGATCTTTACGGATCTTCTGAACGATGTGTATGACAAATGGCCGGTTTTCGGAGACAGCCAGAAAAACGAATATGTTTATGCATATATGATCGACGGCGTGAAAAGCATCATCTGCAAATGGCTCGACAACGATTTTAATATGTCAAGCCAAGACCTAGCAGAGCTTATCTACAGTCTCTGTTACCATACTGCGCAAAGTTTTCCTCAGCTTCCGACGGGCGGAAACCGCTGATAGTTATTATCAATAATCTTATTTCCTCAGCTTCCGGCGGTCGGGAATCGCTGATCATACTATAATCTAACTTGTCTTCTTCCCTGCCGCTATTCTGGCGTAGGCAAAGCCGAAGAACGCCCCGCAAAGTCCGCCGACAATATGTGTCAGATGCGAAATATTATCATGAGTCGTGAACTGCGCCCATATTTCTTTACCAAGATAGATCATGATGACCAATATCATGGTGAGAGGTATTCCGCCCTCTTTGATATTTACTGCTGAAGCAAGTATTATCATCATAAATACTATTCCACTGGCGCCGAGAAGTGCCGTATGCGGCACAAATATCATCTGAACTGCGCTCTCAACAACCGAGCAGATCACGATCATCTCAATCAGATCCTTTGAACCGTATTTTTCCTCAAGGATTGGACCGAGGAGGAGAAAGAGCGTCATGTTTCCGAAGAAATGGTCGAAGTCAACATGTCCGAGGGAGTGTCCGATCAGTCTCACAAACCACGCAAGGCTCACCCTTGACCTGTACACCGCGAAGAACTGCCTCGTCACGCTGTTTTTTGTGGCATAGCCCAGCACCAGTGCCGCAAGACAGATAAGCGCAAAGGTCAACGTTACCGGTGCATTGTATTTTATTTTAAATAGTGATGACTTATCTTTTTTATCCAACTTTCCAACCTCCATTTTTGCTGTTTTCTCTCAAGCAGATTTCTGCTGCTCTCAAAGGCGAGTGTCCGCCCCTGAAAGCCCCCTGATACACAGATTATACCGCAAAACCTATTTGACGAAAATACTAAGAAAACAATAATAATCCACAGATTGTTTTTATTTATAAATTATGTTAGATTAAGGGATGGATTTAAAATACGGAGAACGTTACAGATGGACGAAATTAAAGAAACAACTGACAATCTCATACACGAAGATACTACAGAGCAGAAAGTAAAACCGGAAGAAACTGTCGAATCTGTTGAACAGAAAAAGACAGTAGAAACTGTCGAACCGGAAAAAACAGTAGAAACTGTCGAACCGGAAAAAACAGTAGAAACTGTCGAACCGGAAAAGACTGTCAAAGCGAAGAAGGATTCCGGCGGACTATTCGGAGCTATACTGTATCTGATAGGAAACTTCTTCCTGTTCAATATAGTTTTCGTGCTGCTCCTGCTGCCGGTCGTTACGATCGGAACAGCCATGACAGCGTATTTCGACATAGTATTTACTGCGAAATACGACAAGAAGCACCGCAACTATTCGGTAAAGATGCTCCTGCAGAGATTCCGCGAGCACCTGAAGCTTTCGATATCGTATTTCATAGGATATCTATTGGTCATGGGCTTCTTCATCGCAGTCGCACTGGTCTTCAGCCCGATCGGACCGCTGCCGAATAAGCTCCTCAGCGTACTGTTCATACTGATGGCCGGAATACTCTGCGCCGTACTTATATACACCTTCCCGGTACTTGCGATAAATGCGGTAACCTCCGATTACAGAGCTGCCGTTTACGCGATCCAGGATAGAGACAGACGGGAGGCGAAGCTGGCCGCAGAAAGAGCCGCTGCCGAGAATGAAGCAGGTTCTTCAGGGGACGGTTCCACTGTTGCTTCAGAGTCAGACCCGTCAGCCGCAAAAAGTATCGATGAGATTCCAAATGATCCGTCACACAACACCGAGGTTCTGACCGCTTACATGAAGCGTTTCTCAAAGGTTGCGCGTACCGAAACGCCGTCCCGCGAGATCATGAAGAAGGCTGATACTTCTTCCTCTATCAAATACTTTGCAGACGAGGACAAGGCTGATGACACTGCAGATAAGAAGGCCTCTTCAACATCTGAGGGCACTCAGAATGAATTAAGTAATCCGTCAGAAACAGCTAACACCTCCGAGAATAGTTCTATAAAAGCAAATACATCAGAATTTAGCAGCGTCGCAGAAACCGCTTCCACAGGAGCAGCTTCTATTACAGCTAACTTCGACGAGCTTCCGGAACGCGAGGACAGAAACAGCCTCAACAACGTACTTCTCGATTCGATATATTTTGCAGCAAAGCATTTCGTTGGACTGATGTTCACCATATGCCTGTACATCCTTCCGGGACTTATCATCTACATTTTCTATGAAGATACAGTTATACTTGTTGCAGGTCTTATTCTTATCGGCCTGAGGATCATCATGGGCATCAACGCCCGCATCTACTATGGTTCCTTCTTCGAATACGAAGACGAGCTTCTTGCAGATGAAGAAACCGGAGACAAGCAGATTGATGACGATTTTTCAGAGCCGATTGATGACTCGATAGAAATCACCTTTGCAGAAGAGCCGATTGAGGTTTCTGTAAATACCACTGATGATAGCGAATCTATCGAGACAACTGATAGCTCTTCGGATGAAAACAACATTGAGGAAACAGTTAATGTTTCTGAAGATACAGATACCACCGATAATTCTTCAAACAATAACAATACCGAGGAAGAATCGTCCACTGAGAATGCAGCCGACAGAATCAGAAACATCATGGATCTCGCAGAAAAAGAAGACAGTGAAGAAGACCCTGACGAAGACTTAGATGATGAAGAATATGACAATAAATAATCCGGGGATTCTGTAGATAAAACAGCGATCAAAAAAACATCGTGGCAACTATGAGAAAAGATAAAAGATCAAGTTCGGACAAAAAAGAGAATAATAACGAAACTAAAAAAGGACTGTACGTCAATGACTACAGTCCTAAGTTTTCTGAATCTTATAATGTTTATGACAAAGCGCGTGAGCATATGAAGAAGCTCCGAAAGGAGCAACTTGAAAAAAACGATTCAAACAAACCTGACACAGACTAAAAAATAATTTCAACATACAATAACACAGACAATCATAAAAAATAAAACCGGCAGTACACTCACAAACGAGTAAACTGCCGATTTTATTATTTTTATATATGATTATACTCTATTCAGCTCTCTACCCTCAAGATAAGCCTTCAGGTTATCAGCAATCGTCTGTACCAGACATTCGCGGGCTCCAAGACCTGACCATCCGATATGCGGTGTGATGACCATATTCGGAGCTGTAAGAAGAGGATTGCCCTCCTTCATCGGCTCTTCACAGACAACATCAGCCGCGGCACTCATTACCTTGCCACTCTTAAGCGCGTCTGCAAGGTCCTCTTCAACCACAAGACCGCCTCTTGAAACATTTATTATGATGACGCCGTCTTTCATCTTAGCTATATTTTCTGCACAGATCATACCCTCAGTTTCCTTAGTCATCGGGCAGTGAAGTGTAATGACATCCGACTCACGGAACAATTCATCAAGCGATACAAATCTTATACCGCTCTGCTCAGTCTGTGGGGTGTCACTCTTCTCAGACATTCCGGCACCGCCTTCACTCGCGCCGGCAGCCCCGGTGTATTTCTCCGGATGAGCTGTATGCACCAATATGTTCATGTTGAAGGCCTTCGCGATCTGGGCAACTCTCCTTCCGATATTTCCGTAACCGACGATTCCGAGCGTCCTGCCGGAAAGCTCCATGATCGGCCTGATCGTATAACAGAAAACCTCCGATCTGATCCAGTCGCCCTGGTGCACGCTGTCGTTGTGCAGGCTTATATTGCTCGCCGAGTCAAGTATAAGTCCCCAGGCAAGCTGGGCAACCGCCTCCGTACTGTAAGCCGGAACATTTGTCACAGCAACGCCGTGCCTTCTTGCCGCCTCGGTATCAACCACGTTGTAGCCGGTAGCGCAGACACCGACGTATTTCAGATTCGGACATCTCCGAAAGGTCTCTTCATCAATAGTCACCTTATTTGAAAATATGATCTCCGCGTCGCCGATATGCTCGAACTTATCGGCCTCGGTCGTATTATCATAAAATACCGTATCTATAACCGAAGTGATCGGCTCAAATATCTTATCGTCGTCACTAACCGCTTTCTTCTCCAAATACACTGCTTTCATATTTTGCCACCTGATTCCTCATTAATCATTATTAATGTCGTGAGATACACGACTCATATAATCATATCATTTCTGCTTTAATTCCGCCACTTAGAATAGCATAAATGCTCAAAATAGTTGCTTGTATATAAGGAATGTCTGTGATAAAGTTTCTATCCATAAGAAACATGATCCGTTATAACAATGTTCATGACACACTATATTTCACGAACACACACCGGGAGGGAAAAAGTATGAGAGAAAGATTTAAGAAACTGCGCGTATTCACCTGTATTTTATTAATACTGGCGCTTGCTGCATGCGGGAAAAAGGATTCAGACAATAAGGATAATACCGCCAGCCAAAATGATACGTCTTCAAATACGGTGAATGGCACCGAGCTTGCTATAGGGGATTTCAAGCTCACCATCGACGGAAGCTTCTCGCAGACAAGTGGCAAGTACGACGGAGATGACACAAAGTATTTTGGAAAGAACGGTGGGAGAACTTCCCTCATCGTAAATATCCCTATCGAAAATCACGCAAGCCATGAAGCTACTATCGCCTTCCTTTGCGAGAATATATCAGCAGGCTATGAAGTAGCCGTTTCTGATATCAGCCAGGAGAAGATCGACGACGACCATTATTATCTTGCTTGGAAGGGCAAAAAAGATGGCAAGAATCTTAACTGTGCACTTTATCAGATATTTACACAGGGTTCACAGCTCTCTCTATATGAGCTTGACGAAGAGGCGAGCGCTGAGGATATCCGTGCTGAGCTTACAGCGATGGCACAGACTGTCGAATACACCGGCAAGGCGTTTATCGAGAAGGATAATTACTACATCTCAAATGAGGATTTCAAGATCAAGGTCAACGAAGGCTTTGAGAGCCCACAGCTTCAGGAGGCTTCATCGATCGATCCTTCTTCCGACACAATTGTGATCGACTCCAATCTGATCAGCATAACCTACAAAAATGCAGATACCTTCAACCGCGGTGACTCTTACTTCAAGATAAATGTTCTGAAGGATCAGGACAGCGACATTGCAGAGATCGCACGCGAGAAGGGCAAGCCAAAGGATGAGGATAACGCAAACCTTCACAAGGACTTTACGGAAACCACTCTTGGCGAGCTCTGGCCAAATATTACTGACGAGGCAACAAAAGCCCTTCCTGCATATAAGATTACTATCGTCATTGACGGAAATGATTTCGCTGCAGACAGCATCTACTTCAATATCAACGGCAGAAACTATGCGATCGGTGTCCTCTATCCTAAGGACGACGAGACTGCTCACCAGGCTCTGGCCGATCAGTTCTACAACGTTGAATTCATCTATTCCAGAACACCTGCGAACTAAGGTCTTAAGCTTAAAAGCCACCGATGAATACCACCGGTGGCTTATTCTTTGAAATAATTATTCTTTATTATTCTTCAGTTTCTTTCTTATGCATCAGATGTATACCAATGTGGCCGATACCCAGGATGGCAGTCGCTGCTATCATGACCGGGTTCTTTCCGTATACACCAAGCAGCATAAATGCGATCACCGGAAGCGTTGCGCCCGCAACAGGAACACCCAGTATACTGCTGTAGAAATCCTTCATGGTCTTCTCACTTTTAAAATACCTGATCCAGAATATCTCGTAAAGCACCATCAAAACCGCTGCAGCCACAAGCCACCATGACCAGTTTGTCCATGAGCGGAGGTTAAAATCCTTAAATATAAGTACCAGACCCGAAACCAACACTTCACCTATCCTTTCGAAGGCCAGCAGGATCTTGTTCTCGTTTTTGACGTATTTTTCGTAATCCTTCGGCAGGTTCTTCGTCCATATCAGATTCGGTATCATAAGCATCGCAAGAAATACCAGTCCAACGTATGAAAATCCAAATTTCATTATTACACCCTATCCTTTCTATTGTTTCGGCATCTATTTCATAACAAATGATGCACCATCTTTTTCTATTTCAACATCTTCTTAGCGCCCATGCACCATCTAAGATACGCTTCGTAGGTTTCTATTCCAAAGGTTGCAGTCAGGTAAAAATACAGATGATCCTCCTCACCAAGACGGGACTCCAGCGCCTTCGCAAAGCCCTTAAGCATCGCCATATCCTTCTTTATATTCTCTTCAAATACTTCTATATTCTTCAGGGCCACTTCCTTCCCGGCCACGCCTCCAAAGAACAGCTTTAGTAGTGTTTCATATCTCAGTTCATTGCTTGCCTGCTCGTCCTTCAGCCATCCGGAAAGAGCTTCCCTGCCCTGATCCGTGATACGGTAGGTAATCCTCTCACGACCTCCCACAGAAGTGTCGCTCTTCACGATAAGTCCCTGATCCTCCATATCCTTGAGCGCCGGATAAATATTTCCGAAGCTTCCCTTCCAGAAAAAGCTAATCGCGCCATCGATCCTTTTCTTGATGTCATATCCTGTAAGATCCTCATGACTCAGAAGCCCGAGTATAACCATATCTATCTTTCTCTCTCTTGCCATAACTGCCTCCGTTACTAATAAATGACTTATATGTTTATTTTCTTTCTTATCTTGCATATCCATATGCAATATGCTAATATATCATCATGATATATCCGTTTGATATATCATATCACCATAGTTTTATATATGCAAGTATTTTTTATCGTGAAAGAGCCCTTGAAAAAACGTGGTAATTACGTCATATTATAGATAGGGGGTTCACTCACAATTACCCCTTGTCACATCAACTATCATCAGTCCCGAAAGGAGTACCTCGGCATATGAAACTGAAAAAGCTAAATGCAGTCCTCGGACTACTTCTTGCGGCCGTATGTCTGACGCACATCACCCTCGAAGTCTACTACGGGACTACCCTCAAAGATATACTTAAGCTCTTAAAGCTCACCGCACATATCTGCGGCGGTATCTGCTTTACCCACGCCCTGATCAGCGTCTATATGGTATTTTTCGTGCACGAAAGGCCAAAGCGTGGCACAGCCTATCCAAAGGAAAATATACGAACCTTGATCCAGCGTTTGAGTGCTGCGACGATGTTCATACTCCTGTTCTTTCACACGATGCTTTCCAAGATGCTGACAACTCACCGAGAAAACGGATTATGGTTCTTCATCCTATGCATCACCGTCGCGATTCTCTTCTTCGCAACTGTATTTCTGCATATTTCAGTATCTTTCACAAGAGCCCTTATCACACTTGGGCTCATCACCAGCAGAGAGACGCAGCGAAAGATCGACAGGGTTCTCTGGGTGCTCATGATACTCGGGTTCCTCGCCACATCAATCCTGCTGACGCGCGCATACTACCATCTGTTCAATCTGCCAAATACTGGAGGTGTCGCATGAAAAAGGTTTTAGTGATCGGAAGCGGTATTTCCGGCCTGACCACGGCCATCGAATGCGCTTCCCGCAATATACATGTTACTATGGTTTCGCCTTTCCCGTCCGAGCGCGCCCAGTCCGTTCTTGCGGCCGGCGGCATAAATGCGGCTCTCGACCATAAGGACGAAGGCGACAGCATCGAATCACATATCGAAGACACTCTGAAGGGAGGCTGCTTCATCGCAGGACGTGAAGCTGTGACCGGCCTCTGTAAAACTGCGCCGGAAATACTGGCGTGGCTCGAGCATCTCGGAACTGTATTTTCAAGGACTGCGGAAGGCAAGATCGACCAGCGTGCCTTCGGTGGACAGTCCCACAGACGCACCTGCTACTGCGGCGCTTCTACCGGCAAGCAGATTGTGACTGCACTGGTTATGGAAGCAAGAAGATACGAAGGGCTGGGGCTTATAAAGCGCCTTCTCTGGACCGATTTTCACAGTGGTCTTATCAGGGACGGCGTGTGCTACGGCGCAAGGCTATTCAATGAAGGAACCCGCAGATTGGAGGACGTGACGGCTGACGCGGTTGTTATTGCGACCGGCGGTCAAAATGCGCTTTTCGGCAAGACCACCGGCTCTACCCAGTGCGACGGCTACACCGCCGGGAAGCTCTTCATGCAGGGCGCGGAGCTGAAGAATCTCGAATTCATTCAATACCATCCGACCACCATACTCACCGGCCAGAAAAAAATGCTTATCTCCGAGGCAGCCCGTGGCGAAGACGGAAGGCTGTATTATGAAGAAGGCGGCAAACGTGTCTACTTCATGGAAGAAAAATACGGTGAGAAGGGCAATCTGATGCCGCGAGACGTGGTTTCAAGAACCATGTATGAGCTGCATAAGCCTGTATTTCTGGATGTTTCTTTTCTTGGAAAGAAAAAGATCCTCGAAAGGATCCCGGAGATTTATGATATATGTATGAAATACCGTGGTATCGATATCTCGAAGGAAAGTATCCCTGTCGAGCCGTCTGTTCACTTTTTCATGGGCGGGCTGGCAGTCAACCTTAACCACGAAACAAATATAAAGAATCTCTACGCAGTCGGCGAATGCGCTTCCATCTATCACGGTGCAAACCGCCTCGGCGGCAACTCGCTTCTCGCCGCCGTTTACAGCGGCCGCACCGCCGCAAAAGCGATTGCTGACAGTTCAAACATGAATTATACTCCTACAGACAACATGTCAAGCGAGAACAATGCTTCAATAATAAGATGTTTTGCAGAGAGCCTCGCTAAGGATCAGAAGAAACTCGAGGATGGCTATAAAACATCAAGCAGCTTCTCTGTCATGCATGTAAGAAAGCTCCTCGCTGACCTGATGCAGGAAAGACTGGGAATAGCACGAAGTGAAACAGAACTGAGGAAGGGCATCGACGAAGTCACTTTCCTCCTTGAAAATGTCGATAAGATACATTTCAACGCTTCTGAAATGCCATATTTTAACTACAGCGTAGGTGGTATCCTTGCACTTGCCAAAGCCACTCTAATCGCTGCTGAAAGCCGCAAGGAGTCCCGCGGTGCCCACGTACGTACCGACTACCCGGAGACCAATGATGAATTCCGCGCCTCAACCATACTGACCTATAATAATGGAAGTATAACCACACGTTTAGACATCGAAGGCAATTACGAGAGATAATACATAGATTAGGAGCTCACATATGAGAATTAGAATATTACGGCAGCAGTCACCGTTTTCAGAGCCGTATTGGCAGACCTTCTCCTATGAAGGTTCAAGGGAAATATCGGTTGCTGCACTTATTGATGAACTGAATTATAAGGATGATCTGGTTGATATAGACGGTAATAAAGCCGAACTGATCTCCTGGGAATGCTCCTGCCTCCAGGGAATGTGCGGCGGATGTGCGATGGTCATCTGCGGCCGTCCGGCTCTTGCCTGTGAAACCTTCCTGAAGGATCTTCCTGAGGACGAAGTCACTCTTGAACCACTGCGCAAGTTCCCAACAGTTAGCGACCTTCTCGTTGACCGCAGCATCATCCAGGAAAACCTGAAAAAGGCAAATACCTACATCGAATCCTACCAGCCGACAGACTCGAAGGAGCATGAGCATCAATATCTTGCTGCAAAATGCCTCAAATGCGGCCTCTGCCTTGAGATCTGTCCGAACTACGCCAAGGGAGACAAGTTCTACGGTGCAGAATTCGCAAACGACTCATATCTTGTTGCATCCCGCAGCGCCAATCATAAGCACGATATTCAGAAGGAATATGAAGAACATTTCGCCGCAGGCTGCTCCAAATCTCTTGCCTGTGAAGATATCTGCCCTATGAAGATTCCTACCCTCGCCTCCATGGCCAAGCTCAACCGAAGGAAGAAATTCTGAGTCATAAAAAATATTTCATCCTAATTATCAATCTGGCAGTCATAACTTATCACAACTTTTATTGCATGAAAAAAGCTCAAAGCCTATTTTTTAAGGATTTGAGCTTTATATTTATGCCGGCGACCGGGATCGAACCGGTACGGGTATCGCTACCCACGGGATTTTAAGTCCCGGGCGTCTGCCAGTTCCGCCACGCCGGCGTATTTTATATATAAAATAAGTCACTGCAAATCTGCCAGTGACATATTTTCGAGCGACCCAGAACGGACTTGAACCGTCGACCTCCGCCGTGACAGGGCGGCGCTCTAACCAACTGAGCCACTGGGCCGTTTAGTGGACGTTCGGGGACTCGAACCCAGGACCGACCGGTTATGAGCCGGTTGCTCTAACCAACTGAGCTAAACGTCCTCATTTTAAATATAGTGAATGACCCTGACGGGAATTGAACCCGTGTTACCGCCGTGAAAGGGCGATGTCTTAACCTCTTGACCACAGGGCCTTATAAATACAGTTTAACGAACCGCAAATGTATTATAACACTAATATAAAGATCCGTAAACTAATAAAAGCTCCCCGAGTTGGGCTCGAACCAACAACCCCTCGGTTAACAGCCGAGTGCTCTACCATTGAGCTATCGAGGAATAAGCCTTGAGTATTAACTTAAATGTACACTCAAAACCTCATACAAACAACGGAGATGACCATTAACCATCTCAACAAGTATCATACTTAAGTCGCGCTGAGTTTCTTTCTCATTCGCTTTATCTTTTGAATAAGCCCTCGACCTATTAGTACACCTCAGCTGAATGTGTTACCACACTTACACTCGGTGCCTATCAACCTCGTAGTCTTCAAGGGGTCTTAACTCCTCAGGGGAGTGGGATATCTTATCTTGAGGTCGGTTTCACGCTTAGATGCCTTCAGCGTTTATCCGATCCGGACTTGGCTACCCAGCTCTGCACTTGGTAATGCAACTGGTACACCAGCGGTCCGTCCATCCCGGTCCTCTCGTACTAAGGACAGCTCCTCTCAAATATCCTCCG
>JNKY01000014.1 GCA_000702245.1 Lachnospiraceae bacterium C6A11
GTTAAATGTACCCGTATGTGCTGCTGTTGCACTTCCATTACCAAACGCCTTTGTTATTGTAAGACTTCCGGTTGGTATTTCGGTATAGACATTATCAAATTGTACTGTACCATTATTACCACTCTGAACAATACCGGATGGTGGTGTAACCTCAACTGGATTTCCATTTGCTGCTGTATTATTAACAGAAACAGTGTATCCGTCAATACTGTAATCACTCTCTGTGAATGTTACTGTTGTTCCATATGGGATATTATTTACTGTCCACGTATATGGTGATGAAGGTGATCCATCTCCAGAAGCATCACTTACTGTCAATTCTGTATTACCAAAGCTGCATACAATCTTAAATCCATCAGGAAGAGAATTTACACCACTGAATACTTTTGTAACAGTGTATGAACCCCTAATGATATTATAATTATTTGTAAGTTCAGCCGTAGCATTACCAGATGTCATGTCTTTTGATACTGTTGTTTGGCTAGTTGTTGTATTTAATTCGTATCCAGCTACTGCTATAGGATATGCTGTACTATCAAGGATTTCCTCAACAAGATATGTATCCTTTTCAAGTCCTTCAATCACTTCACCTGTAGCATTTCCGGAATTAACTACAAATGCTGTAGCATCTGAAATATTATCAACATATGTAATCGTTCCATCATTTGCACGATTAACATACTTGTTTTCAGAATTCTTAACTCTGAAGCTATAGTTCTTTGCAGCTATTGTTCCCGAATCAGAATTAACCGTTTTGGTTACTGTCAGGCTTACAGTTGTTGAAACTCTGTTAATTACGGTAAATACATTACCACTACTTGTATCAAGTGTTACACCACTCGGAAGAGTTGTACCTGACTTGACACTTACATTTCCATCTGAATCAATAGTAAAGCTAATTGATCCGGTGATTGCATTATAGTTTAAATATACCCAATTATAATCCTGTTTACCTGCCTCGGTCTCAGTGATAGTATAATCACCTTCAGTAAGATTCGACCAAGTCCATTCAACATCACTATAACCATCTGTTTGAATCACAGTATTATTTGAATTTTTTAACTCAAATTTTGCTCCATGAACGGCATTTCCATTCTCATCGGACTTTTTAACCTTTATTGTTGCCTTTGCAGCTTTTCTATATGTATTAGTAACAGTAAAGGTTGTTGTCTCATCTTTCGTAACTGCCGTTGATGTATTTGGAGACACCTCACTACCAGTAAGAATATAAGTATCATTATTTGAAACTAAAGTTGAGCCTTCTTCAATTGTCTCACTAACAGAATAATTACCAACAGGAACAGTATACTCCATATTAGTATTATAAGTTACATCCGTACCTGTTTCACCGGTTTTTCCATATGTAAATACGATATCCGAACTGAAATTGCCAGGATTCTGGATTTCCTGTCCTTCTGAATCCTTAAATACCTTAACAATCTTAATTTTACCCGTATCATATGTATAATCATTATTGATTGTTACAGTTTTCCTGTCCGCATTCAGAGTTACATTTCCATTTGCAACTTCGACTTCGCCATCGCTTGTAACAGACTGGTTATTAACCTTTACTGTTTTATCGTCAACCAGTACATCATTTTCATAAACCTTGTAATTGCCTGAAGGAAGACCTATTATTTCTAATTGATCTCCTGCATCAACATTAAAATATTTTGCTGATTCTTCAAAAGATACATTATAACCAGTTATCTGATTATAATTATCCTTTACTGCAACAGGCATTGACTGAAGATACTTTCCTTCGCTATTCTTTACAGCAACCTTATATGTTCCTGTATAAGCAGCTCCATCTAAAGTTGCCTTTTTCTTTATTACAAGAGTTCCACTTCTATCATCAAGCTTTACATATGAGTTTTTAATGCCATCTGCATTACTAACTTCACCTCTGGAAACAGAATTAACTGTTACTACCGGATTAGAGCTATGTGCAATGTCACTTCCCGGATTTGTTGTATATGGATGATAAACATATCCATCGCCAATAAGGTTAGCAGTATCCTGTCCTGTTTCTGTAATCGTATACGAACCACCAACAGGAACATTTGCTAATGTATATGTTCCATCTGCATCAAACTCACTATATTTCACAGTCTTAGTGAAATTATTAGGACCTGTAATTGTAAATACAATTAATTCCTTCTGTTCTTTTGTCAGCTCAGGTGCTGTAGCAGCTTCCTGCCAACCATTACTGTAATTATCATAAAACTTAAACGTCTTTGTCAGCTTAATAGAACCAACATTTGTTTTATTATAGAACTGACCGAGGTCGAACTGAACTCCGGACATCTTAATGAAATAATCGTGATAATCATTATCATCTGGTCCTTTTTCAGCGTAGTTTCTATATACAATGTTTTCACCGTTTGGATCATTCTTACCTGTAACTGACTTATAGTTAACAAAGTATGTGAATTTACCATTCTTATCCACATCAACTATAAGAGTAATATCGATATAACCATCTGAATTCAGTACACCAGGAACAGTTTTTGAAGGATCCTCTGTTACTCTGAAATAAAACGTTTTACTATTTGGTGTGTCGCCTGTCGGCTTTTCAATATAGTAATGCTTCTGTGCATCTGTAAGGTTATCATAATTCTCACAATAGAAAGTGAAGCTATTGAAATTAACCGCACTTTGGCCATCAACCAACTTAGTTATTGGATTCCCATACTTGTTAGCATCTACATATATCTGTTCATCTTTTTCTTCATATTCCTGAAGTAAAAATCTATAATCGTCCTTCTTAACATTTATAGATGGATTTTTAACTACATCTCCCTGTGTAGCATACGTATCCGTAAATGTCTTAGTAAGAGAAAAATGCATCTGACCATAGCTATCCTGACTTGATCCGCCATACAAGAAATGGAACTCATCTCTTACTTCTACAGTTGCACCAGTTACAATCCATCCACTTGAATTACCATCCTTAATCTCTACATAATCACTCTTAGGAATAAGCATAGCTCCGCCCATCTGAGAGATTCTGACAGGATTTTCTGTCATAATATTCCAGATTATAGTCTCGTTAAAATTAGACTGTACTGCTGCAGCTTGTGCCAAATTTCCACCATTTGTTGCAGTTGTTCCGTCATATTCTACTCCACCAACCTCAACAATCGGTTTTATTAATGTAAGCATATCAACTTCGTTATCATAAGCATCAGTCTCTTTACCATTTGTAGGAATATTCTCGTTGATATTGAATACTACCACAGTTGATGGATCTTTATGTACAATAAAGTCAGAAGCCCTTTTCAAGTATTTGACCATTATTGGATCAATATTAATATAAACCACCTTATCCTTGAACTCATCCGAATCAAGATTGATATTTAGTTTTCCATTATTTCCAGCAGTACCATCACTGAGACTTTCCGGAGTAAAACTAAAAGGGTTGCCATTTTCATTTGTGAAATACTCGCAATCCCAACCATTAGGATTCAGAACATACTCAGGATCATTTGCTCTTGACTGAAGATAATATGACCATGCAAGGTCTGCATCCTCAGGGTGAAAACCTGCCTGTGGCTCCTTGCCTATTCTTTCAATAAGTCTTTTAACATTTGAAGAAGCATTTGCGTTAACAGCCTGAATCAATGGCTTATTCCCATACTGAGAGTCATATATAATATTACCATTTCTTGTTCCATCCTGAGCAGGCTTAGACGGATTGAAATATCTTGCATCTGTAGCATCAGGATCCAACGAACCAAAGACCTCCTGCGGTGCCTCAAGATACATTGCTGAAGCTGTAGATTTACCCCATCTTATCCAGCTTGTGGAAAGACTATCCTCATTACTAGGTGCCTCTCCGAGTGCGCCAATAAGAAATAATGCTGTTGATGATATATAGTCAACATCATTATTTCCACTATAATTTGTATACTTATTGGTTGCAAACGTGGTTTCCATGTGCATTCTCTGGTTAACCTCATTTGCAACAATACCATAGTCTACCGCACCGCCGAGTACAGTTGCATAGTTAATCTGGCTTGCCGAATCATACTTTGCAGTTGCGGCTGCATCAACCACACTCCTCTTCCGGCTTCCGCCTCCATTCAGGACGACGCCGGAGACAGTCATAACACCCGCCATGACGAATGATATTAATCTCTTCGTTCCTTTCCTCATTTTTTCTGATCCTCCTTTAAAATAATTTTTCCCATAATTCTCTCTATTGATTTTACTCACGGAAAACCATTGAAATACTCCTCGATCGTATTTTCCTAATCTCCCACATTACCAACCTAAGAAATCAGATCTCCAAATTGAAAATACAATCATCACCCATATGGGCGCAGTATTCCCGTAAGTATATAGTTGACAATAAACTACCACACTATTTTCAGTTTAGCAATCATTTATTCACAAATTTGTCACTATTTTTTGTCGAAAATTCACGAAAAATTACAGGTTGTGCCTTGCTTCTCTGAAAAAGCACAGTATTTTGTGGTTTTTCAGTGTTTACTATATTATGTCAACCAAAGGCAAAATTCGTACAATTTTTATATTTTTTGTACATTTTTACCATATTTTATGTAAACCAGCAACCTTCAGGACCGTATTTCCGCCCTCTCCTGTTTACTAAAACTCTCTACTCATTACAAAACAAAAGCAGCTACGAGCCCATCTTCCGAACTCATAGCTGCTGTTTTATCATTCATTTTATAATTAATTATTTGCCGCACTTCTCTGCATCGTACTCGGCCATGAAATTCTTCACGTAGTCCGCGTCAGAGGTGCACTCGATGTATTCCTTACCGATCTTCTGTCTGGTCTCGTCGCCCTTGCCGGTGATAAGCAGGATTGTCGGCTCCGTGCACTCGAAGATTGCCTTCCTGATTGCCTCGCCTCTGTCCTCGATCATCTCATACGGACAGTTGCCCGCAGCCTCAACGTACTGCGCGATGTCCCTCGAAATCTGCTCAACAGGCTCCTCTCCCGGATCCTCAGCCACGAGGTATATCTTGTCAGAATACGTGCCCGCAAGCGTTCCGATGTCGCGGCGCCTCAAATACGACTTATATCCCGGACAGCCAAATATAGTAACGACCTTCCTTCCCGGATACTCTTTGAAGGTTGACTCGTACAATTTCTCAAAAGAAAGCTTGTTGTGCGCGTAATCAACTATCGCATAAACCTTCTTGTCTGCCGTCTTGAAGAGCTCCATCCTGCCCTTCGAACGCGCAGTCTTCAGTCCCTCATAGATGAACTCCTCAGGGATATTGTACGCATTTGCGATGCAGATCGCCGCCAGCGCATTCTGCACATTGAACAGGCCAGGCATGGTCAGCTCAAACTCCCTGTCGAAGCGGTCGCACCTAACCTTGAAGAAGATCGAATCGTCAACCTTCCTTATATCATAGCCGTAAACATCGCATTCCGGCTTCGTTCCAAAGGTGTATACCTCTTCAGCCGCCTTCGAAGCTTCCTTGATCCTCTCATAGTGATCGCAGTCCGGGCAGATAAATGCCTTCTTAACCTGCTTAAAGAACTTCAGCTTTGAAGAGAAATAATCCTCGAAATCAGGATGCTCTATCTCGCTGATATGGTCCTCGGAAATATTCATGAAAACTCCAACGTCCCACCTCACGAGGTCAACTCGGTCGTATTTCAGTGCCTGCGAAGAAACCTCCATGGTAAAATACTCGATCCCCGACTTCACCGCATTATTGAAATGATTCAGAAGCACCATCGACTCCGGCGTCGTGATATGCGACTCGAAGAACTGCACTCCGTCGTAGGTGTCGATTGATGAAGTGATTCCGGTCTCCGGCTTTCCGATTGAAGCCTCGTACATATCCACAATATTCTTAAAATAGTAAGCAGTCGTTGACTTGCCCTTCGTGCCCGTGAGGCCCGTCAGGTTCAGCTTGCTTCCCGGATCATCATAGAAAAGTACCGCCAGATAAGGCATGGCCTTCCTGATATCACTGACAAGGATGTGCGGCACCTTCGCGTCCGGATACTCCTTCTCGCTGATGTAAACAACCGCGCCCTTCTCTATCGCAGAGTGCAGATACTGCTCCTTAAAAGCTGCACCCTTGCACACGAAAAGCGTCCCCGGCGTCGCCGCATTCGAATCGTAGGTCAGGTTCTCCACATTCACATTTTCTGTACACGTATCCGAAACGTAAAGTCCTGCCTGTTTCATCAAGTTTATATACTCGCTAATGACATGTATCATATTTACTCCTTTTATCGTTTTGTACTGAGCTCGGTGAGCATATGCCCCTGAAGGCGTATTTCTCAACTGAAGGGGTCTATGCTAACCTAGCTCATACAAATATCAATATTAGTTATAGTACTGCTTGTATTTTTTGTAGTGGCTCACATGCTGCTTCAGCATCCTCAGCGTCCTGTGCAGCTTCAGATCCCCCTTCATAAATACAGGGTTCACAAACCTGCCTTCCTTCAGCAGTTTCTTCAGTTTCTTCTTGTTTTCCGGATCCTTAACGTATTTCTTCGCAACAGGCTTCGGAACAACCAGCCACAGGTGCTCGCGCTTCGCCATAGTGAATGGAAGCGACCTGCCATAGATGTACTCCTCCACGAAATACCTTGCAACATTGAGGCCCGAGCCGGTAACGTAGAAGTTCGAGCGGCCCTGACGCGTATTTATCTCAAAGAATTTGTATTTTCCGTCTCTTGAATCGTATTTGATATCGAAGTTTGAGAAGCCGATATAGTGCAGATCCTCAAGCAGGTTCTTCACCTTCTTCATCAGCTCTTCCTGCGGCTCGGTGATGATGACCGCGTGGTTGCCCTTGCCGTGAGGCGTATGCTCCTCCAGCAGAACGTGACCGAGACACATCATTCTGACCTTGCCCTCATGATCCGAATACGAGGTCAGCACGCGCATAAACTCGTCATTTCCAGGGATCATATCCTGGATGATGAGACTGTCCTCATAGCCTGCGCCGTAAATATCATTTATAACCTTGATCAGCTCAGCTCTGTCGCTGATCGTGTAAACCTTTTCCTGAGTCGGGAACTCATGCTCCCAGTAATTGATGCCGTTAGACGGCTTAAGAATAACCGGAAATATAAATGGCAGCTTCTCTGGAAGCGTGTCGCCGTCCCTATAGACCAGCGTGCCCGGATAATCTATTCCATGCTTCTCGCAGAGCTTGTAGAAAAGCTCCTTCTGCTGCAGACTGTTCATCAGCTCGAAATCAATGTAAGGCGCAACCGCATTTTCCGGCAGCTCGTTCTTGTGCTTACTGATGAGTGCAACGTAAGAGTCGCCGCAGCCGATCGTCAGCACCTTCTTATCCTTATGCTCCTTGCAGAACTTCTCCACCGTCTCAAGGAAAACCTCGTCAGTATCGATCTTCTGGTTTGCTGTATAAACCGTGATCCTGCTTCCGTAGCTCGGACCTGTCGCAAACTTTCCAAATACATACGACTTAACCTTGTACTCCTCATAAAATGCTCTCGCAACACTGTAGGTGTTGATATCCCCGCCGAACAGCATCGGGATAAATTCCATATCTCTGAATTCCATTTATCTTTACCGCCTTTTTATTGATCTACTTCCGATTCATCAAGCCTAAACCTTACTGCAACCAAGTATTATACTACTATTTCCCGACAAAGTGAAGAGGCGGTTGATAATTCCCGCCTCTAAATAATCATTATTAATTAGTACTGATCTTCTCCACTTCGAAATACGTCCGATCATTCGTCATAATCGTCTTCATCAATCTCACTCATGTTGAGATTGTCTTCATCGTACTCGTCACGACCATCCGCATAGTCATCATCTTCATCGTACACGTCACCACGGCTGTCTTCATCATCCTCGTCATATTTGTCGTGGCCATCATCCCGGCCGTCCACATAGACTCTCTCCCTGGCCGCCTGACTCTTATCCTGCTCGTTCTCGTCGCCGCCCTGAATATAGTACGCCACCTCATCGATAGTCTGCTCGTCATCGATGAACATTTCAAAATACATTTTCTCCACGTTCGACAACGTGAGCCTGTAGGTCTTCTTCCTGCCGCCCCTCTTCGTCTCCTCATGCTTCGACATATATTCAACATCGTCCAGATAGACCACATCTATCCTGCTGACATAAGCCACTATCAGATACGACTCGGTCACAAATATATTATCGCTCTGGTACAGAAGCTCGTTTCGCATCTCATAGTCAAGATCCGCAACCACCGACTTAACCTTGCCGAACCTCTTCAGCACTCTCGCCTGCTTAAGTATCTGCGGCCTGTAGAAGGCAACGATCAGATACAGCAGCAGTATCGCGATAGCACCCTGCAGGATATAGTAAAATACATCCAGCATCACTATCCACATCTTCGGAAATCTCAGCTGATCAAGCACATAAACGCTGACCGCATCCTCCTTCGAATCGGTATTTAGCCCCAGCGTTTCCATATATTCGCTGAGAATATGATCCGTCGTCAGTTCGTCTTTGACTATCCTGAACTTCACACTGAAGGCACTGCCCTCTTCAGCCTTCTTAACCCTTTCAGTCATATCATTATCAAGTAGGAAGATATTCATCTTGCCGCCGCGGTAAAGGTAGAAATAACTTCCTTTAATCTTATCGCCGACCTTATAGTCGAAACCGCTGTACTGCAGTCCGGAAATCCTGACAAGTACATTAACCTTCCCGGTGAGATAATACTCCTCGGCAAGGTTCGCGTCGTCCATATCATAAACCTGCGCATCGTCCATCTTCCGCATATGCGAAACCGTGATGAGCGCCGCAAACAGTATGAAAGCCATCGGTATGGCCATAAGGATCAGATTCCTTATGAGCATTTGTGTGAAACGTTTATTTTTCATTGTTTTCCGTCTTTCCTAGTAAACAACTTCACGAGATTAAGCCTCAGCGCATTCGAAACAACGCAGAAGCTTGATAAACTCATCGCAGCCGCACCTATCATCGGACTAAGCTTCAGTCCAAACAGTGGATAAAGTGCACCTGCTGCAATCGGAATACCGATAATATTATAAATAAATGCCCAGAACAGGTTTTCCTTGATATTCTTCATAACGGACTTGCTGAGCTTAACAGCCGACGGAACATCCGTCACAAAGCTCTTCATCAGCACAACGTCCGCCGCATCGATCGCAATATCGGTTCCCGCACCGATAGCGATACCGGTATCAGCTCTCGTAAGTGCCGGCGCATCGTTGATCCCATCGCCAACCATTATAACCTTGCTGCCTTTTTCCTGCAGCTCTCTTATGACCTTTTCCTTGCCGTCCGGAAGCACCTCAGCGATGACCTCGTCAACGCCTGCCAGCCGTCCGATTGCCTCAGCCGTCCTCCTGTTGTCGCCCGTCAGCATGATGACCTTCAGCCCCATACTACGAAGCTTTTCGATAGCCGAAGCTGCGTCATCCTTAATAGTATCCGCAACAGCGATCGTTCCGAGAAAGCCTTCTTCACCTGCAAAAAATACAGGTGTCTTTCCTTCCTCCGCAAGCCTTTCGGCCGTCCTCTTATGCTCCACCGGAATCACAGCATTCTTTATTATGAAGGACTCATTTCCTCCGTATACCATCCTGCCGTCAACTTTGCCGCTGAGTCCGTTACCCGAGAACACCTTGAACTCGCTTACTGCGCAATTATCGACACCGCTGATATGATTTACGATTGCCCGCGCGATCGGATGTTCGCTCCGCCCTTCAAGTGCGCCCGCAAGAGTAAGCAGCTTCTCCTCCGAAACACCCTCTGCCGCGATCACATCAGTCACACGAGGTTCCCCATTAGTTATTGTACCCGTCTTGTCAAGTACCACAACCTCTGACCTGCCTGTTATCTCCAGTGAAGCCGCAGTTTTGAAGAGGATTCCGTTTCTCGCACCCACACCGTTTCCGACCATGATAGCCACCGGTGTCGCAAGTCCCAGCGCACACGGACACGAAATAACAAGCACCGAAATAGCCCTTGCGATTGCAAAGCCCACCGCCGCGCCTGTAAGCATCCAGACCGCAAAGGTCACTGCCGCTATCCCGATAACAACCGGCACAAATACGCCCGCCACCTTATCGGCAATCTTCGCAACCGGAGCCTTCGTAGCCGCCGCATCACTTACCATATTTATTATCTGCGAAAGAGTCGTGTCTCTTCCGACCCTCTCAGCCCTGCATTTAATGAAGCCCGACTGATTGATGGTTGCCGCAGAAACCCTGTCGCCTGCCGTCTTGTCCGCAGGTATGCTCTCGCCTGTCAGCGCCGCCTCATTGACCGCGCACTCGCCTTCTATTATCACGCCGTCCACCGGGATACTCTCCCCCGGCCTAACGACAAATACATCTCCTACTGCAACCTCATCTATATTTACGCTCTTCTCCTCGCCGCTCCTCAGAACAACTGCCGTCTTCGGTGCGAGCTTCATCAAACTCTTCAGTGCATTTGTGGTCTTCCCCTTCGAGAAGGCCTCAAGCAGCTTTCCAACCGTGATAAGAGTCAGTATCATTGCCGCCGATTCAAAGTAAAGGTCATTCATATAGTCCATTGCCGCTGCGCTGTCGCCCTTTGAAGAGGCGCCTATCAGCAGTGCCATTACGACCACGCTGTAGATGAATGACGCAGCCGAACCGAGTGCCACCAGCGTGTCCATATTTGGTGCCCCGCGCAGTACGCCCTTAAATCCTGAGATGAAGAACTCTCTGTTGATGACCATTACGATCAGTGCGAGAACCATTTGTGCTATCGCTATCACATCGTGCTTTCCCTCCAGCCATGCCGGAAGCGGAAACTTGAACATCATATGTCCCATGGAGAGATACATAAGCACAGCAAGAAAACCAAGAGACATAAACAGCCTTCGCCTAAGCTTTGGCGTATCCTTATCTCTCAGTGCTTCCTCTTCTTCCGAATACATCGAAGCCGCTTCGTCCCCGGAACCTGCTCTGCCGCTTCCGGCTTTGCTGCCCCTTTCTTTAACAGGCTTCGCCTTGTATCCCGCATCCTTAACCGCTTTAATTATACTTTCCGGAGATGCTGTGCCCTCGACGCCCATGGAGTTTGTGAGAAGATTCACCGAGCAGACCGTTACTCCGTCCACTTTTGAAACCGCCTTCTCAACTCTCGACGAGCACGCCGCACAATGCATTCCCGATACGCTGTATTTATCCATTCGCTATTCTTTCCTTATCCAACATACGAAAATATATCTCCAATTTTCTTGGCTTCTATAAGTTCTTCTGTATCCTTTCCTTCCCACATATTATCCATCATAAAAATAGCAATCAATTCTTATAACAGTGTCATAGAAAACACATCAATAATACGCATTAGCAGTTCTGAAATACTCACGATAGATTCCGCGCAGACATATTCATAACGTCCGTGAAAATTGTGTCCGCCGGCGCACAGGTTCGGGCAAGGTATGCCCATGAATGAAAGGTTTGCGCCGTCCGTACCGCCTCTTATCGGAGTGATAACAGGCTCTATTCCCAGCTCTTTCATCGCAGCCACCGCATTGTCTATCAAAAACATATTGTCCGGCTCGATCTTCGAACGCATATTAAAATACTGGTCACGAACCTGGACAGTAACTGCCTTGTCTATAAAGCGGCTGTATTTCTCACTAAGCTTTTCTGCAAGGTCAGCCACCCTCTGCTTCTTTTCCTCAAACTTTTCCTTGGAATGATCGCGGATGATGTACTGAAGCTCTGCCTCTTCGATATTTCCGTTCATCTTCATCAGGTGGAAGAAGCCCTCGTAGCCTTCTGTATATTCAGGTCTCTCATCAGCCGAAAGCAGCGTATCGAACTCAGCCGCAACGCGCGACGCATTCAGCATCTTGTCCTTTGCCTCGCCCGGATGAACACCAAGTCCCTTAACCTTGACAACAGCCGCTGCCGCATTGAAGTTTTCAAACTCAAGCTCGCCTATCGCACCACCGTCAACCGTATATGCATAGTCCGCTCCGAAACGCTTTGTGTCAAAGTGCTTAGTGCCCTCGCCTATTTCCTCATCCGGCGTAAATGCAACCGCAATCCTGCCGTGAACAAACTTCTTCTCACCGCTTCTGATATCACTGAGCAGCTCCTCTGCCATAGTCATTATCTCGGCTATTCCGGCCTTGTCATCCGCTCCGAGCAGCGTCGTACCATCGGTTGTAATAAGCGTCTGCCCTATGTATTTCCTAAGCTCCGGGAACTTAGATGGGTTTAATACTAATCCTGTAACACCGTTGGTCTCTTCATCCCTTTCGGTATCCTCCGAAACCTTAATTGCGATCTTATCATCCTTCTCAAAATCATCCTCGGTCTTATCATCCTTCTCAGAATCATCCTCAGCCGAAGCATCTCTCTGCCCACCAAGCATTATATCCCCGCCGTCGTAATCATAAACAAACTGTGGATCCACATTCTCTCCGCTTGCTTCAGGCGAGGTATCCATATGAGCTATAAAGCCCAGCACTTTCTCGTTTCTCCCGCCGTCTGTCGCAGGGATCATTGCATATAGATAGTTATGCTCCTCATCATAATAAATATCCTCTGCGCCAAGCTCCGCCAGTTCATCCCTGAGAAGCCTTCCAAGAACCTTCTGCTTCTCAGTACTTGGTGAAAGTCCGCTGGTCTCACTCGACTGTGTATCTATTGATATATATTTCAAAAATCGCTTTATCGCTTTATTTTCAATTATCTCTTTTCCCATCATTAAATCCCTATCTATTTCTTATTATTTTTATACCGGGCAATTATTATCATACACCCCGATCATGTAGATATGTTTCATCCACTATCCATACGTCCGTAAAGTCCGATGTCCGTACAATGATCAGTCTACAGGCTGTCCATTTTATGTGTTCCAACGGCTGATTATATCACATCACAGCCCTATCCACCATCAATATATTATTAAGATTAGTTATAACTAACCCTCGTCCTCCGCAGCCTTCTCTCGCTCCACTATCGTTCCTGACAGCAAAGAGAATTTCTCAGCTCTCCTGCCCAGACGTATTATATATTGTCTCAGAGTCTTCACAAGTTCCTCCGGATCGTCCTTCATCCCATTACGTACCCACGCGCAGATGACGTTCCACATTGCACCGATATTAAATGGCAGGATGTAGGTAACATCAAGATTACCAAATATTTCCTCCGGTACCAGTCCCATCGCCACAAGCTCGTCGTGCCTTCCCGGTATGCGGTCATTCAGCTTCTTCAACACAAGGTGCATCATATCATTTTTATCGAGCAGCATGACCACATGCTCGTTTGCTTTTACGAAACCGATTATTACCTCCAACGGCGACTTGACTCTCGTCGTTACAAGCTCCGTTGAATATTCTATTATCATTGCCTCGAGTATCGAGTCCATCACATCGTCCTTCGACGTGAAGTTGCGGTAGAAGGTTTTTCGCACAAGTCCGGCCTCAAGCACTATCTGCTTGACCGTTATTTCTTCATATGGATGCTGCTCCATCAGCCTGAGCAACGCCTCGCATATTTCTTTTTTTGAGCGTATTGCCGACGGATTATTTGATTCGTTCATATTGCTCCTCCTAAAAGTGACACACTTGTAACATTATTGTGTATCTTACACTGCAGCTATTGACTTTGCTCTATGTCCTTTATATCATAACGCCAAAAGATACACAAGTGTGTCATTTAAGAAAGGAGAAAAAATATGATCGAACTTAAGAATCTTGTTAAAAAATACAACTCAGGCTCAGAGGAGATCGTCGCACTTAACAGTATTTCCGCACAAATACGTCCGGGTGAGTTCACCGTCATCCTCGGTCCTTCCGGCTCAGGCAAGAGCACGATGCTCAATATGCTCGGTGGCATGGACCGCCCGACAAGCGGCCAGATACTTATCAACGGCGAGGACATCTCCCGATTATCAGAGAAGAAGCTGACCGATTACAGGAGAAAAAATGTTGGCTTCGTATTTCAGTTTTACAATCTCGTTGACAACCTCACCGCTTACGAGAATGTCGGAATAGCCGCAAATCTTACCGGCAACACCCATAGAGCCGCAGAAATACTTAAGGAGGTCGGCCTTGAGAAGAGAATGAACAACTTCCCGGATCAGCTGTCCGGCGGCGAGATGCAGCGAGTTGCCATCGCCAGAGCCGTTGCGAAGTCCCCTAAGCTTCTCCTCTGCGACGAGCCGACCGGCGCTCTCGATGTTGCAACCGGCGAGAAGATATTTGCCCTTCTTAAAAAATACGCCGAAGGTAAGGACACCGCAGTTGTTGTAGTAACCCACAACCCTGATGTTGCAAACCTGGCAGATCATGTTATCCGCCTGAGAGACGGACAGATCATTTCCGATAAGACTGTCCGCACCATCGAGCCGCAGACGATAGCATCATAATAACAAACAACCACCCACATCATAAATCACAGATGCCCCCACAAATAACATCATGATAGAAAGGAGCCCCCATGAACTTCCTCTACAAAAAAATGTTCAGAAGCATAAAGCAATTCAAGTTCCAGTTCATAACCGTACTGCTTCTCGCAGTATTATCCGTTACCGTCTACAGCGGTCTCGAGGGAATCTGGAACGGCATCAAATACGAATACAATAAGACCGTCAAATCCACAAACCTTGCGGACGAATGGATCATGGCAACTTACTTTACAGAGGATGATATTTCAGCCATTAAAAACCTTGATGGCGTAACAGACATGTCCGCCTGCATCCGCATCTCTGCGATCAGCAAGAATAAGGACGGCCGTGACAGCGTTCTAAGCCTTGATACTGTCGGCAACGAAGCAATCTCTTCCGTAACAGTCATGAAGGGCGTTGGCTACAACAGATCCTTCACGAACAGCATCTGGCTGGATACAGACTATGCCGCAGAAAACAGTATTTCCGTCGGTGACGTCATTCCTATCAGCTATGCCGGAAATACTGCCCAGGCAACTGTTGCCGGAATAGTCATCTCCACCGAAAGAGCTCACTTTGTGGGAACAGCCGACTATTACCTCCCGGACCATGAGAAGTTCGGTTACGGCTACATCTCTGATGACCTCACCGGTGCACTCGGCGTACAGATTCCATGCAATATCCTGAAGCTTAAGAGCCACGACTCGGCCGTAAAAGAAAACGTAAATACCATTCTCGGCGAGCGCTTCATCGCATATTATGACAGAGATACACTGTTTGACACATACTTCGTGACCAATCAGGCTGACAATCTGAAGAAGGTGTCGATTCTTTTCTCATCTCTCTTCATACTCCTTGCGGTGCTCTCGATGTATACCACGATCAAGAGGTTGATCGACGCCCAGAGCTTCGATATCACAACGCTGAAATCACTGGGCTTCCCTAACAGAAGCCTGATACTCCACTACTCTATGTACGGACTCTTCGTCAGCGTCATCGGAACCGCCATCGGTTTCCTCTGCTCTTATCCTTTTTCAATGCTTGTACAAAAGAATCAGAAAGAGCTTATCTCACTCCCGAAGTGGCCGATCAAGCATACCTACGGCTCGCTGATCATCATACTTCTGATAATAGTCCTGTCCCTCCTTACCTCTGTATTTGCTGCATGGAAGGCTATGGCCGGACTCCCTGCCGAATCACTGCAGAAGAAAATGACACGCGGTAAACACCTCCTGTTTGAGCGTGCCGGCCTGCTGTGGAAGAAGCTCGGCTTCGGCATGAGGTGGACTCTCCGTGACGCCGGTGCTCACAAGGTTCGCATCCTTCTCGGCATCATCAGTGTCTGCGGAAGCTTCATGCTCCTGATGGTCGGCTTTGGAACTTCTGATTCCATCTCCTCTTTCACGGACAAGAGCTACGACGAGGAGTTCATCTATTCTTATAAATACACGCTTAACTCTGCAAATACGCCTGAAGATATCGCTTCTCTCGGCCAGCAGACCAACGGCCAGTTTATAGAGACCGTTCAAAGCCGTGTAAACCTTGAAGGCAGCGATGAGACGTATTTCAAGACTGTAACTGTATTTACGGAAGGAAACTATATCAACCTTAAGACCGTCGATGGTGAAAGACTCTGCGACAGCGGTGCCTATATCACCGAAGGAATGGCAGAGACTCTCGGAGTAGAAAAAGGTGACACCGTGACCCTTCAGCCGTCATTCTCCGGAGATACTTTTACCTTTAAGATATCCGGCATCATCCCTTCAAGCATGCCTCAGACACTCTATATCAGTGAAGGCTGCTGGACCTCTGCAGGTGCGGCCTTCTGCCCTACTCATCTTCTTGCAGGAGATGACTTAAACCCTGAAGTGCTTCGCGGTGATACGAGAATATCCCAGATGATTACCGGTTTAGAGCAAAAAAATAACCTGAGCAACTTCAAGGTAAAGTTTTCAGGTATATTTAATCTTATGAAATTTATAGCCATCATTCTTGTTGTTATCGTGCTCTACAACCTCAGCATCCTGAGCTTTCTTGAAAGAACGAGGCAGTATAACACCTTCAGAGTGCTCGGCTTCCATTATAATGAAATACGAGTTCTCGCGTCATTCGAGAACCTGATCATACTTATCTTCGGTTCTGTTGCAGGACTTTTCCTGGGCTTTAAGTTCCTCGAACTATACTGCGCAACATTTTCGAATGACACGATCAAGATCTATTCGGACCTTACCGGTAAGAATCTGTCACTGATCTGCTGTATCGTATTCTTCTGCACAGTTATTACAACTTTTCTGCTTTCACTCAGGATCAAGAAGATAGATATGGTCAAAGCCCTGAAAGAGTAATCACAGTTTCATCTCATATTCAAAAGCTGCAGCCGATGGATACAACCAACAGCTGCAGCTGACTGAGTATAATAACTTTATTCAAGGTTCACATCATAAACAGCTCTCACACCGCCGACGTATTTCGGGCGGAATCTTGCTGCTATGATAATAGCTTCTCCGATATTTTTATTAGTAAGTCTGAGAGGCACAGCAACCGGATGGATGTGCATTCCGATCATCACACCTCCAATATCCATGCCAGCCGCAGCCTTTGCTTTGATATTCTCTACGAGAACCGGTTCACTCAGATTATTGTAGTGAGTAACTGCGAAGGCTCCGCCGGCGTGGTACTGAGGTACCGCATTTACCTGATCGAGGTCATACTTCTCGGCAACTGCCGCATCAACCACAAGAGCTCTGTTCAAATGCTCGCAGCACTGAACTGCCAGGTCTATCCCGCGCTCCTTAAGATAAGGTGCAACCACGCTGTAAACAGCCTCTGCCGCATCTGCACTGGACATGGTGCCCATTCTCTTACCTATCATTTCACTTGAAGAACAGCCTATAACAAAGAGCTGTCCTTTTTTTATTTTTGAAGCAGCCACCACTTCGCTGATGACCTTTTCTGCATCACTCTTTAACTTTTCAACAAAATCCGATGAAAGTGCCGTCAGATCGTCTGCTCTCTCTATCATCCTTCTGTCCTCCGATTCCCTAAATATCTAATAACAGCCTCTGTTCGTTCCGATAAATATCCTTTATCCAAACTGCTACCGACAGCCATTATTATCACTCATCCAAACTGCTACCGGCAGTTATTATTATCACTCATCAAAACTGCTACCGACAGCCATTATTATCACTCATCAAAAAGCGGTGTTGAGAAATACCTCTCAGCCGTATCAGGCAGCACCGTTACAACAGTCTTGCCCGGTCCCAGCTTCTCAGCAAGCTTTATTGCAGCCGCCACATTTGTTCCGCTGGATATTCCGCAGAGAAGTCCCTCTTCTCTTGCAAGCCTCTTGGCTGTATTTATAGCCTCTTCATCCGTTACGATGTAAATATCATCATATATCGATCTGTTAAGTATCTTCGGAATGATACCATCGCCGATGCCCATCTGCAGATGAGTTCCGATGTCACCGCCTGCAAGGATCGCAGCGTTTTCAGGCTCAACAGCCCAGATCTCGATGAAAGGATACTGCGCCTTCAGCACCTCGCCTATACCGGTGATGGTTCCGCCGGTTCCTATTCCCGAACAGAAGCCGTGGATAGGTCCCGCAACCTGCTCCATTATCTCAAGTGCTGTGTGATTCTTATGCACCATAACATTATTTGGATTCTCAAACTGCTGAGGAACAAATACATTCGGATCCTCCTCAGCCATCTTCAGCGCTGTCTTCAGGCACTTATCTATACATGCTCCGATATCGCCGTCATCATGAATAAGTATAAGCTCCGCACCGTAGTGCTTTATTATCTTTCTTCTCTCCTCGCTCACCGAATCCGGCATGATTATCACGGTTTTATAGCCCTTTACAGCTCCAACGAGAGCAAGGCCTATACCCTGATTGCCGCTTGTCGGCTCTACGATTATCGTATCCTTATTGATCCTGCCCTCTTTCTCGGCAGCCTTTATCATCTTAAGAGCGGTTCTTGTCTTGATCGATCCGCCGATATTTGTTCCCTCGAATTTGACAAGTATTTCTGCGCCATTCTCCGGCGCCATCCTGTTAAGCCTGATGAGCGGTGTGTGCCCGATGGCTTCAAGAACATTTGAATATATCATCTCTGTAACCTCGCAGTTTATTTTCAAATCATACTAATGCGGTATTTTAGCACAACTATATTTATTTTTCCATACAAAAGATGAAAACACGCGCATAACAAGAGTCTCTCAAAGAATCAAACTGCAAATATAACAAAGGACCACTCTGAACAGAGCGGTCCTCAGTGTATTTCATATTATTTATTAGTCGTGAAGCTTTCTCTTATCGATAGCTCTTACAGCCTTGCCCTCACTTCTTACGATTGACTTTGGTGCAAGAAGGTTGATCTTTGGTCTGATACCGAGCATTGTTACCATTGAAGCAACAAGCTTCTTCTTAGCCTTGTCCTCACCATCTGTCTCGTGAAGAGCCTTGTAATTCTCCTCTGAAAGCTCAACGTTGATATCGAAGGTATCCTCATTTCCGATACGGTCAACGATGATCTGATAGTTTGGTGTATAGCCTTCCTTAAGGAGAACTGTCTCGATCTGTGAAGGGAATACATTTACGCCTCTGATGATGAGCATATCATCTGAACGTCCCTTTGGCTTGCTCATCTTAACATGAGTACGTCCGCACGGGCACTTCTCTCTTGAAAGTACGCAGAGGTCTCTTGTTCTGTATCTGAGAAGTGGGAAAGCTTCCTTATCAATACTTGTAAATACAAGCTCGCCTTCCTGACCTTCCGGAAGAACCTCTCCTGTTTCAGGATCGATTATCTCAGCGATGAAGTGATCTTCGTTGATATGCATACCTTTCTGAGCCTCACACTCGAAGGAAACACCTGGTCCTGAGATCTCTGTAAGTCCGTAAATATCATAAGCCTTGATACCAAGTGACTTCTCGATATCATGTCTCATTTCTTCTGTCCATGGCTCTGCTCCGAAGATACCTGCCTTAAGCTTGATATCATCAGGTGTAAGTCCCATATCATGGAGCTTCTCGCCGATGTATGCTGCATATGAAGGAGTTGAGCAAAGGATTGTTGAGCCGAGATCCTGCATGAACATGATCTGACGCTCTGTATTTCCTGATGACATAGGAAGTGTAAGACATCCAACCTTGTGAGAACCACCATGAAGTCCGGCACCACCTGTGAAAAGTCCGTAACCGTAAGCAACCTGGCAAACATCCTCATCTCCGCCGCCTGCAGCAACGATAGCTCTTGCGCAGCACTCTTCCCAGATATCAACGTCGTGCTGTGTATAGAATGCAACGACTCTCTTACCTGTTGTACCACTTGTTGAGTGGATTCTTACACACTCGTTGAGCGGCTTTGAAAGAAGGCCGTATGGATAAGCCTCTCTGAGGTCACTCTTTGTAAGGAAAGGAAGCTTTGCAAGGTCTGCAAGACACTTGATATCTTCAGGCTTTACTCCCTTCTCATCCATAAGCTTACTGTAGTATTTGTTGTTCTCATAAACGAATTTAACCTGCTTAATGAGCTTCTCTTCCTGAAGTTTCTTAAGCTCTTCAACTGGCATTGTTTCTATTTCCGGCTGAAAATATTTCTTCTCCATCTTGTGTAACTCCTTCTTATAAAATATCCTTTCGTGCTTTAGCCATTTAAAGCGCTAAACTATCGAGTAGTATACGCGATAAATCCATAAAACGCAAGTACAAACTTCAAACAATTGGGTATTATAGCATACTTTTTAAAAAAGAAAAAGACCGGACTGAAAAACAGCCCGATCTTCAAAACATACTAACTATTTGCGTGCCTCATACCTTGGTGTTGATATGTAGCTGAAAAGTGTTGCAACTAACATAACAAATGCTGCAACCCAGCATAATGTGTAACCAATCTTGTTATCCACTTCAACCTTAAGGCCGAACATCTTGTGTGACTTGTTTACGATAACAATAAGGAACATCATTGCTGCAGAGAGGAATCCCATTATCAGAACACCCTTCTTCTTTGCGATTGCCGTTAATAAGAATGCAAGCACTCCGAAAACAAGTGAACCGATTCCTGCAATTGTTCCTATTGGTTTTTTGATCGTCATAAGGCCCTCAAGCTCCTTCGGAACCTCCTGGAAAGGAAGGATAAGTGCAACAAATACGATCACAAGGGCTACCAGCATGACTATAGTACCTTTTTTGTTCTTCATATTAACCTCCACATAATATGGTGGCAGTATTCCTGCCACATAAAATAGTATTTCATCATTTTCATAATAAGAACATTGACCTTAGATGTCAATCATTAATTTGCCCATACAACACCCCTAAAATCAGCGCGGAAATACACGTATTTTTTATTATTTTCAATTGACAAAGCAAGGCAAAGTATGTATAAATAAGAAGGTATGCTCACAGACCGGTTAAGTAGTACTGTGATGCGCGTAAAATTTATAAACATTTATAACTAAATAGGGAGGGAAGTTTTCAATGAAAATTCCGGAAAACAAATGGCTTCGTGCCGCAATTCCTGCACTTCTTCTTCACTGCAGTATCGGTACAGTTTACTGCTGGTCAGTGTTCAGTCAGGAAATCGCAGACTACATCGGCTTCAAAAAGAAGGCCGTAGAGTGGGCATTCAGCTTCGCAATCTTCTTCCTTGGTATGTCAGCAGCATTCCTTGGAAATGTAGTTGAGAAGAACATTCACAAGTCATCACTCATAGCAACGATCTGCTTTACACTTGGTATGATTGGAACTGGTTTCTTCATCATGTACGGTGGAAAGCATCAGGGAAGCGGACTTGCTCTTGCAGGTATCTTCATCTGCTATGGTTTCATAATGGGTATCGGCCTTGGTACAGGTTACCTGTCACCGGTTAAGACTCTGATGCTCTGGTTTAAGGACCGAAAAGGTCTGGCCACCGGTCTTGCGGTTGCAGGTTTCGGTGCAGCTAAGGCTTTCGCAAGCCCGATCATGACAAAGCTTCTTAATGCTTGGAACGACGGAACAGAGAAGACAAAGGGCGTTGGCTCAGGTGTTTACAAGATGTTCTGGATCCTCGGCGGTGTATACTTTGTAATGATGTTTGTTGGTCACTTAATGCTCAAGAAGCCGGAAGGCTGGCATGAGCCTGCTAAGGGCGAGAAGAAGCCTGGTATCCTTGAGACCATCAAGACTAAGCCAATCGGAAACTACATCGGTATCTGGCTTATGTTCTACATCAACATCACCTGCGGTCTTGCACTTATCTCTCAGGAGAAGGCAATCGTTAAATGTATCGGTCTTGTTGGTTCAGCAGGACTTATCTCAACTGTTTCAGCTATCTTCAATGCAGGCGGCCGTCTCGGCTTCTCAGCATGGGCTGATACACTTAAGGACAGAAATACAATCTACAAGCTTATCTTCATTATCTCGATCGTATTTACAGGTCTGGTAATGATCACAAGCGGTATCATTAAGGGTGAGGGAAATACACTTCTTATCTTCCTCGTACTTGCACTCATCTTCATCGTAAATGCAGGCTACGGCGGTGGTTTCTCAAATGTACCTACTCTTCTTTCAGACCACTACGGAATGGGAAGTATCAGTGCGATCCACGGTATCACACTTTCAGCTTGGGGCTTTGCAGGACTTACAGGTAACCAGCTTGCACAGTTGATCGTTGATAAGACAGATAAGTGGTTATATGATATCGGAAATCACGTTTACGCTTCTGCAGAAGAAGCAAAGGCTCTCGGACTTGACCTTGACACACTTGATAAGATCAGTCCTAAGGGATATCAGAACGTTCTTTACGCAACAGGCGCTCTTTATGTAGTAGCTCTCGTTGTATGTCTTATCCTTGTAAGACCAAGCGGTAAGGCTGCAGAAGCAAAGGCTGCTAAAAAGGCTGCCGCTGCAAAATAATCTATTAAAACAATTCAGCCCGGACACACCGTCCGGGCTTTTGTTATGTCTATATCTGTTAAAAATATAAAAACGCCTCGGACTCTTTGTTCCGAGGCATAATTATTTACTCTGCAAATGAAAGTATATCGTGTGGTGTCGGTGCGATATAGGTTGCGCCGGCTTTCTCAAGCTCCTCGCGCGAACCATAGCCATAGAGAACTCCGATGGAGTCAACTCCGACTTCGTTAGCGCCTTCGACATCGTACAAACGGTCGCCGACCATTATTACGGCGTCCCTGTCCTCTATATCATTCTCTTCTATCGCTCTCTCTATAAGAGCCTTCTTCTTAGGACTCTTCTCACTCTTATCCGGTCCGATAACAGCAATGATATATTCAGCCAGTCCGAAATGCTCTATTATCCTTTCGGCTATCACTTCCGGCTTGGAAGTGACCACGAAGAGATCCTTTCCGTCATCCGAAAGAGTTTCGATAACCTCTTTTATTCCGTCATACAGCGGCGCATCAAAGAGACCGCCTGCCTCGTAGTATTCTCTGTAGTATTTCACAGCAAGGAGAGCATCCTCTTCGTTCATTCCGTAGAAATCATGGAACGAATTGTAAAGCGGAGGGCCGATAAACTTCAGCATATCCTTGTCGTTCTCATTTTCGGTACTAATGCCCATCTTTTTTAGTGCAACACGGGCAGATCTGATGATACCGAATTCCGACTGTGTAATAGTTCCGTCAAGATCAAAAAATATATATTTATAAGTCTTTCCCATTAATCTCATCTCCGATCCTGAGCCGTAAAATCCGGCTATTCTCTGTAAAAGCTAGAACAGCACCACATATCCGTAACCGGTAACCTTAGAATCCTTAAAAGTTCCCACACAGCGTACGAACTTGTCATACATCTTAAAGTTCTCGTCATCCGGCGACATATTCTCATTGATATTAAGCTTGGTCTTACATTTTAGCATTACCCTGTCATCGAAGGTAGCAATATTCGGCCTTATGATAGCATTCTCCTTATCCTCAGTCTGGATAAAGCCCATCATAGCCAGTCTAAGCGGCTGGATAGCCATCTCAACTATATCACCATAAGACATAACAGCCATCATATCCGTCGTTTCCTCTTCGGAATTGAAGGTTCCGAACATAAGCTTCTTGAAGTTTGAAAGCTTGAAGAAACCAAACATAAAGTGTGAATTGTCTGTTATGCGAACAACCTTCTTTCTGAAGCCGAACAGCGAATCAAAGGTCTGTGAATGCCTGATATAAAATACATTTCCCACCGTCTCAAAATAATTATTGAGAGTCGTAACATGTCCGCTGGATCTGCATTCAGGATAAGCGTAGGTGACTACCTTACCTCCATCCTGCGACTTTCCGAACTTCTTGATATCTATCTTGTCCTCGCCTCTCTTGATGAGGAAATCCATAACGATGGTTTCATAATTGATATAAAGCTTCAGTCCTTCAGGCGAGTCATTTATCTCAATCATATCGGTTCTCACCAGAAGATGAGCGTCATCGATAATTACCTTTTCGCCCGGATATTCCTGCTTATACTCGGAGTATTCTCTCTTTGTATCGTCAAGAAGTCCAAAATACACTCTTACATTCTGACCATTTACCTTTGAGCCATAAGAAGAAACTCGCAGAACGTAGTTCATATCGTGTCCTGCGACATTAAAATCTCCAAGAATCACTATAGTATCTTCAAAATAGTTCTTTCTGATAGCGACATCTGTTGTAACCTTTTTCATTACTTCACCATTTCCAAAAAACTAAAAATTACATCTGGTGTCTGACCACCTTATATTCGTCCCCGTCTCTGTAATAAGGACATTCTCTGAAATGCTCCGAAACAAGCCTGCCGTAATCGTCTTCGTCCATATTTACGTCGCAGACATACTCTTCCATCTCTTCATCATACATAAAATAGCAGCATGTATCACAGGTTCCGCCTTTAGCCATCTTACAGGCCCTCCCATTCATCCATAAACTCGATCAGTCTCTTTCTTTCCTGCTCTATTATTCGTTTATCCTGGGAGCTCAGTGCCAGTTCAAACTTATTTGCCGCCGACTCAAGAACCTCTCTGTCGTGACCGAGGCTCTCCTCGTACAGTCTTTCCATTCTTAAGAGAACAAGCTTGTTCTCCTCCTGATCGCGCGGATGTATCTTAAGATATGAAAGTTCCTTTAGGCGCTCCTCTATCTCTTCATCCGTCATCTCAGTATACTGTCCCTTAATGATGCAGCGTTCCTTGATACCTGTTGAAACTGATTTTACTTCTACCTCTAATATAGAATTTATATCATAAGTATAGGTTACGTCAACTGCTTCTTCACCGGCTTTTGCCTTTGGAACAGCAATCTCCAGAGTACCCAGCAGAAGATTATTTCTTGCTATCCTGCTCTCTCCCTGAAGTATATTTATCTTTATCTTATCCTGATTGTCATTTACAGTGTAGAACCTCTCGGTACGGCTCGCCGGAATGACTGTATTTCTCTCAAGGATAGGGCAGAAATGTCCACTTTCCTTGTGATTTTCGCCAATATCCACCGTAACCTCGGTACCGAGTGTGAAGGAGCATACATCGGTAAGGATGACTTCTCTTATCGACTCCTGCCTCTCCTTTATGGCTCCCTGAATAGCCGCTCCAAGGGCAACCGCTTCGTCAGGGTTAATTGAAGTGTCCGGGAAGGTCCTGAAAAGTCTGCTGACAAAGCTTCTTACGCTTACAGACTTTGTAGCACCACCAACCAGAACTATCTTGTCTATATCCGATATTTTAAGCATGGCATCGCTGAGCGCACGCTTAACCGGTATTCTTATCTTCTCAAAAAGCTCCTCGCAGCCTCTCTCATACTCGGCAAGGGTGAACTCGGTCTCGATCATCTTATCACCCACCTTGCAGTGCATAGAAGACCTGCCGGAATCAGAGAAGTTGATCTTACACTTCTCGGCCTCCTTATGGATGAGCTCCTGCTCCCTGCGGGTCAGCTCGTCCTTAAATACATTCGGGTTCTTCTTATAGAACAGGCTTTCAAGTACATTTGTGAAATCCTCACCGCCGAGGAAGTTGTCTCCGGCTACCGCTCTAACCTCAAGGATAGGCGGGAAATAATCAAGTATCGAAACATCCAGCGTTCCACCACCAAGGTCAAATACAAGATTCTTCGCCGGCTTATCGTCATTCAGAAGTCCGTAAGCTATGGCTGCTGCAGTAGGTTCGCTTATGATACGCTCAACCTTCATGCCTGCCATCTCTCCGGCCCTCTTCGTAGCCTTACGTCTGACATCGTTAAAATATGCAGGAACACTGATTACAGCCTCTGTAACCTCTTCACCCAGGAATGCCTCTGCATCCTCCTTAAGGGATTTGAGAACAAGTGAAGAAAGCTCCACAGCTGTGTAATCCTTGCCGGAAAGGGTGTATTTCTTATCGCTGCCCATGTCGCGCTTAAATACACTGGCACAGGTATCAGGATAAAGCATCTTCCTTTCCTTCGCGGTTGCTCCGATATATACAGTTCCGTCCTCATCGATACTTACTATGGACGGTGTCAGTCTCTCACCAAGTCTGTTGGGAATAATACGGGGTCCTTCTTCCGTGTAATATGCAGCAAGACTGTTTGTAGTTCCCAGATCTATTCCTATTATCACTTTATGCCTCCAAAAAACGTTACTTTCGGCTGAGTACCTCTATGGCAATCTCAACCTCCGAATCATCTGCCGTTATATCATGCGCCTTCTTATAGTAATCCAACGCCAATTTATAATTATCCTCTAATTCAGCGAATTTTGCAAGTGTAAGGTAAACTTCGTAGCATTTTCTTTCATGGCAGTCACTGCAGAGTCCGTATCTTTCTCCGTTATTGTCACTGCAGAGGCCGCATCTGCTCATCTGGTCTATAAGTTCGTATGCCTTGTCCCTCTCGCCCATAAAGAAATACAGTTTTGCAACCTCACTGAGTCTTCTCGGACGCTGAGCCGGATAATCCAGGTGCTGCTCCAGACTCTTCTTACCGCTGCTCAGGAACTCCAATCCTCTCTTCGCTGCCGCAGCCGCCTTATCCTTGTGGCCGTTTCTGTAACAGCTTTCCGCGTAGCGCATATATACGAGAGCTGACCAGTTAAATGAGTATTTTGCCTCCTCATCATCCTTGAAGAACTCGATCAGCTTCGCAGCAAGCTCCAGACACCTCTCAGCAAGCTTATAGTTTCTGCTTACATAAAGCATCTGCATACCCACCATCTGAACAGCCGACACTCTGTCCTGAATCTCCTCTTTAAGCGCAGAATCCAGTTTATCCTTCTTAAGCAGCCTTTCTATGCCGTTTCTTCCAAGCTCCTTCTCGGCAAACTTGGTAGCATCCTCAGAAAGCTCCTCGAAACGCTTTTTATTTCCGGAAAGGACATACATATCCATCATTGTAAGCTGCAGATCTGCCATATCATCTCTGTTATTATCTGCTGCCTTCGCCTTAGAAGTGACCTTATACAGCTTAAATCTATCAGCCTTTGGAAAATCCTTACTCTCGGAAGCCAGATATTTAGCAGCACACTCATCAAAGCACTGGCCGTAAAGCTCTTCAGCGCCTTCATAGTCCTCCATACGCTTCAGCAGCTTCGCCTTACGCTCTTTATTGTCCTTCGAATCCATATTGAAGTTGCTGCAGAACTCAGCATAAACCTCGTAAGCCTCCTTATACTTGTACTGTCTTTCCAGGCAGTATACGAGATTACTCTGAAGCGCAGTCCTGCGAGGTGTCTTCATATATGAGAGACCGGTCTTAAAGGCTTCCTCTGCCTCTTCAAGCCTGTCCATCATCATAAGTGCATAGCCCTTGGCATTATACGAAAATATATTGTCCGGCTCATGCTTTACTGCAAGCTCGGCCGCATCAAGTGCCTTCTCAAACTCGTAGCCGTCTATGTAAGCCAGTGCCTGCTTGATACGGTAGAATGCATCATCACAGGCTTCTATCTGACGTTCGATGTATCCGATAGCGGTGTCGTAATCTGCCTTATCCTCAGTCTTTGCATATTCATCTATGAAATGATCCGTAAGCTTGCCGTAAGCGTCCTGATGCTCCGGATCCTTCCTGGTTGCTGATATAAACTGCTCAACAGCTTCCTTTTTCTTGCCCATTCTCTCAAGGTAGCAGCCGTATTCATAGTCTACACTGCTGTCATTCGGGAAGAGCTCCTTCATATTATTGTATTCACCCTCGGCATCTATATGCTTATGCTCAAGGATATCGGTGAGAAGCCAGTGAACATGCATGTTCATCTTATTGGCATCGAGTCCCTTATTAATGCAGCTCCATGCCTTATCTATCACCTCATCATGCATCTCTTTATATTTCTTACGCTCTTCCTCGGTATCTCCCTGCCTTAAGAGCTGCTTCGCATAATCATATAGGCAGTAGCCGTAATCTGCATAGAAGGCAGCCTTATCCTCGATCTTGCCCTCTTCCTCTTCGTTCTCACTCTGCTTAGCTTCTGCAGCTTCAGCCTTCTCAGCCTCTGTGCCTTCAGCCTCACCAATTTCGGCGTTCTTCTCAGCTTCAGCCTTCTCCTCATTTTCCTTAAGGAAATCAGCCTCAAGCTCCTCGTAAAGCTTCGCAGCTTCTTCGTTATTTTCGTTCTTTCTGAGGCCTCTCGCCTTCTCAAACATAAGCTGCGGACTTACTGCACCGTTCTCTTCAGCCTTCTCGATAACCTTAGCAAGGTCCTCGCTCTGGTTATAATTATTAAATACCTTTGCAGCATAAACATAAGCCATCTTATATTCAGGCGCAAAGCCGATTATGTCAAAGAAATCATTAATTACCTGACGTGCGCGGTAGGTCTTGTAGGCAGCCTCCTGCCTCATGATATATGCATATGTGAATCTCGGCTCTATCTCGATGATCTCATTCCATACATCGAAGCCCTTATCAAACATACCTTCCTTACGGAAATACTCTCCCAGCACCTTACGGAAGATAACCTTATCATTCTTACTCTCAGCAAAATCAATAGCTGCCCTATAGTTCTTCTCTGCCTCTTCCTTTCTGTCCTTCTCGCCGTCGCAGAGAGCCATCAGATAATAGCTGTAACCAACTCTTGAGAGGCGCTTCTTCTCTTCATCTGTGAAGTCCTCATCACCGTATTTCTCATATCTTTCCTGAATCTCAAGCAGAAGCTCATGCCAGCGTCTGACATAAGGATCAGCCTTTGCAAAATTATCCTCCTTGACCAGGCATCTGGCATAGAGATTGTAATAATTATACTCCAGCTCTCCTTCAGGCTTTATCTTATCAAGCATATTTGTGATCTCTTCGTTTGGAATACTTTCATCCCTGAGAAGACACCATCCAAGCTCTATAACATCGCTGTCGGAAGCCTCCGGACCGTCAATCCTCTTCTTGTAGTATTCAACCAGACTCTTATCATTCTTATTCATGAATTCATCGATCTCTATACTTGCTTCATTGAATTCGGAAGCATTCAGAATATGCTCTGACGAGTTTACATAATCTCCTTCAAGATTAAGGAGCTGTGACAGAGCAAAATGTGCCATATTGAATTTCCTGTTATTTGCAACGATATCCTCCAGCCTCTTTCTAAGCTTATCAAAGCCTGTAGGAGCTACGTCGTTCCTTATACAGTTCTCCATAGCGATATGAGCCGCATAAGCAACAGAGAAGTTGTCAAAGCTGTCAATTCTTTCATCCGAGATATAATATCCTGCTATCTCGAGTGCCTTGTCGAACTCATCCGAAACATAGTAATAAAGCATAAGCCCCACACCCTCAAACGGATGGAAAACCTTATACTCTCTTGCAAGTACAAGCCTGTCAGCAAGCTCCTTCCTGCAAGCCTCCTTCTCTTCATCAGAGGAGTATTTATTATCGATGCTTGCATAAAGCGGAAGCAGAGCCGCGATGCTTCTGATGTAAACATCCTCTTTGCAGTCCATCTCCTCGTCCTGTGTCTCCCCAAGCCTCTCGATCGGGTACGACCTGATAATGCTGCAGAGCGGATCATCAGCGGTTGTAGTCTCTGTATATACGAAATAATCGCCATCAACTATTCTTTCAACTATGTACGAGATGAAATCAGGCGGAAACTCCTCCGAAAGAGCTGCCTGCTCATCCACGAATCTGAAAATCTCATCCAGTGCCTTCCACATATCTGTTGAATAAACAAAGTGCGACATGGTGAATCTGAGGAATCTTCTTCTGACCTCATCAACCGTATCAAGTCCTTCGATAAGAGGATCGTCAAATATATCCTTCCACGCCTCAGGATCATTTCTCCTCAGCACGTCAAAATAAAGCTCCTCAACCTTCTTAATGAGAAGCCCTTCCGGACTATCATCCTCTTCTTCCACAGGTGCCTGTTCCTCAGCCGGCCTGTTTATTATCTCTATTGCCTTCTCATAGGCCTCTCTAAGGATCTTAAAGCCTTCCGGATCATCCTCCGGATTCGTATCAGCAAGCTTTATCCGGTATGCATTTCTTATGATCTCTTCAGCTGAACCCGGTTCAATCCCGAGTACTTCCCAAACCTTTTCGTCCTTCATCCGTCTCTTCTCCTGAACAAATATATTTATCTCTGTATTTTAAAATACAGTTATTTATGATTCTTGATCCGCTGTCTATGGCCGCAGAATATGCTCTCCTCCGTACAGACCCGCAGACATAGTTATTATAACAAAAAACAGGCAATTATCCCAACACTTTTTATCGGAAAAACCGCCTGTTTACATAGACCCGCTTGATAAAACGGACAAACAATGGCTGCCTGCACGCAAAAATGTAAGAAGGCCGCAGACGATGTAGCGTGTCCGCAGCCTTCTATATAGATTTTTGGAGATCTATTAATCATACAATACTACATTTTTGTTAAAAATGGTATGACAAGAAAAGCCAAAAATTGCCACATCCGGCACGAAAATTGCCTCAAATCATTGTAAAACTGCATATAATATGGTATTTTACTAAGAGAACTGGCAATTTATGGCATTTTCATGCCACTTATAGACAATTGGGGAGACTATTATGAACGAAAGTCAAAAAATTGATTTTTTAATGAACCTTACAAATACAAAAAATGTAACTCTTGCCAATGCCCTCTTCTTTGATCCTTCTTATATCGGACGGCTACGAAGCGGTAAAAGGGGTATTCCGACTCACAGAAACTTTATCGAACCCGCAGCAGAATTCTTTGCCAACAAGATCAATAACATATATCAGAGAAATATCCTTTCGGAGATAATCAACCACGGTGTTCTCCTTCCCGACGACAAGACTGCCATCAAAAAGCTCATTACCATCTGGCTCAAGGACAATACAGAAGCACCTCCTAAGGTTGATCCGAATGATTTTGCCTTTACCTCAGTTGCCACCGATGTAGACTACGGAAAGGAAGGTAAACGGCGTATGCATCTTGAACTGATGCATAATGTGACCGCCCTCAAGCAGCCTGTGAATATGTATATGTATTCTGACGAGACCCTTGACTGGTTTTACGAGGATCCCGCGTTTACTAAAGAATGGTCAGAATATATGATGGGACTTCTGAATAAAGGCAGCCACCTGAAGATCATCCACACAACTAAAAGGCCATATGGCGATATGGTAACTGTAATAAACAAATGGCTCCCTCTTTACAGAACGGGAGCCGTAGAGCCATATTATTATCCAAATCTTCGTGACGGTATTCTGAAGAGAACCCTGATCGTGGTAGAAGGGATATCCGCAGTGATGTCAAACTCGATTGGCGGAGATTGCAGCGGAATGCCACAATTCCTCTTTCACAGCAAAGCCATAGCCCTTGCCCTTCAAGTAGAATTCAACAGATATTTGTCATTATGTAAACCATTTATTGAGATATACTCATCAGAAAACACCGACGATCCGGCCTTCCGAAGAAAGCTGAAATACTTTAACGAATGCGAAGATAAGCTTTATGCCCTTGAGCGCCCTCTTCCGGGCACCAATATACTTATGAATCTTCAGGTTAAGCAAAGCGCCGGTACCTTCATGCGTTTTATCGATGGGCCGAAAACTGTTTATTATTCAAGCGAACCGAATATGGTATCAGCAATGATAGCATTTATAGAAAACTTCAGCTGACCGTCAAAAAGGAGGTTTAATCTCTCGGTATCACTATCGTGAGAACAAATCTTCCCCTTTCGGTTTTAGCCTTCAGCATGCCCCCGTATTTTTCGAGGGCATGTTTCATATTCTTGGTACCGAAGCCGTGTATATTCTCGTCATCCTTCGAGGTATAATGGCTGTCGTTATCAAAGAGCGTATCCGCATCCGCCTCATTGATACTTGAATTCGAAAGTCTCATATTGTAGAACTTATCAGTTCTCTTGATATTAAAATCTATTCTCTTCGGCGCACTCTTCGGAAGTCTCGCGCAGGCCTCTATCGCGTTATCGAAGGCATTTGCAAATACACTGCAGATATCCGTCGGCTTCATATTGAGCCCGCCGTCGATAACTCCGTCAGCATAATATTTTATACCAAGCTCCTGCATCTTTTCGGTCTTCATGGAGACTATGCAGTCCAGCATCTCATCACCGGTTATATTCTTCGGCGACAGGGCCTTGACCTCGCCCAGCATTGCTTCCAGATGTTCCTTCGCCTCTGCTGTCTTCCCCTCATTCATCAGCATATCCATAAGCTGCAGATTGTTGATGATATCATGTCTGAAGGCCCTCGTCTCATTCTGCGATATCTTATACTGCCTGATATAATCCAGCTGCGCATTCATGTATTTTTCCTGCTGGATATTCTTCTCCATAAAATATTTTCTTGTCACCATCATGATGAGGATAACCGGGATAAATACGCCCAGTATAAGTATAAATACAGCAAGTATCCCCTGTATAGCTCTCTGCTGATTCTCTTCACCGTCAAAAACCGCCAGAAACGGCAGCATCGGAACGATATAAAGCACGATCTCCCAGGCAACAAGTATAATAACATATTTACCATCAATCTTCAGAAAACGCCCCTTCTTATACATTCCGTAATAGAGCGCTATAAACAGAGCGACTGTTATAGTCAGGTTGATCAACTGAAATATAAAGCCTTCCATGCATATTCCAAGAGAAATACTGACACTTGCCGTTTCGATATCCAGCCCAAATAAATACGTATAGAAATACAGCATTATCTCGCTCCAATACTGGGCAAGAAGAAATGCACACAGGAAGGTCTCCACGGTTCTGAAGAATTTCTTTTTCTTATAAACCGTAAGTGAAAATACAAGCACAAGAAGAACCGTAAACATCCATCCTGCATTCTCTGCCAGCCATATGAATATATCCAACTCTTTCTTACTCATAAAGCAGTGTTTTGATTCATGTTCAGCGATCAGATAGAAAGTGAGCTGTACGATTATATAAGCACCCAGCCCTATAAGTACAACAATAAAAGCTCTTTTTCTAAGCTCCACTTTCCTGCCCATCAGGCACGCAAGTACAAGCACCACGTCTATAAGAAGGAGTGCATAGGAAGAATATGATATTAAACAGGTTATGATATATCTGATTATCTCAGCCGTTGATTCTAATCCCACTTTTTATATAGACTCCTTATCCACAAATGCATAGAAACGTTCCTTCAGGCTCTGCATATTTCCCCTGCTGACAGGGATAGTATCTCCATTGTCGGTTATAACCTCTGACTTACCAAGCTTCTTGATCCTTCCAAGAGAAACGATGTAGCTCCTGTGAGTTCTGAAGAACCCATGTGGTGTCAGCTCCTTCTCATAATCCGAGATGTTATATCTCACAAGGTGCTCTCCGCCGTCAGTCATTATCCTTATATACTGATTCTGCGCTTCAAGAAATATAACAGAATCCATGTCCAGAAGGAGTTCTTCGCCTTCCTCCCTGATCAAAAGCTGCTGCTTCGACCTCCCTCTGTCTGAGACGTATTTTAAAACCTCTTTCAGCTTGTCCGGATCCACAGGCTTCGTAAGATACCGAAGCGCGTTCACCTCATAGCCTGTAAGCGCATATTCCACATGTCCCGTCAGGAACACGATAAAAAGCCCCTCACTTATAGCCCGGAGCTTTTTAGCAAGCGTTATACCGTCCATTGCCGGCATCTCTATATCAAGAAATACCATATCATACGGACTTTTTTCAAAGCTTTTTATAAGTTCTCTTCCGTCTGAGTATTCATCAACCAGGACATCCAGACTGTTGCACACTCTGTCTATCCTCTTCTTTATATCCAGACGGTATTTTTCTTCATCATCACAAACCGCTATTCTCATATTGTCCCATCACTTTTTATAAATACTAACCATTCACTGTACTAATGAACAGGAGTCCCTTAATTTCCTATTACATCAATAGCTAATATTGGATTATAGCACATCATTTCAGCTATGAAAATATAAGCAATATAAAAAACCCGGACCGATCTTCAAATCAATCCGGGTTTTATTATTATATCAGCTTAGTTCATCTATGATATCTTCTGCCACAAGCTTTCTCGTCAGACTTTCGTCCATAGCTCTCTTACCGATGAATCTATGAGCATCAGCCTCGCTCATGCCCTTCTTCTCGATAAGAAGGCACTTTGCTCTTCCGATAAGCTTCTCCTCACGAAGCTTATTTTCAAGGGACCTTATCTTCATATTGGCAGTGTGAAGTCTTTCCTGCACCGCAGTCATGAACTTGACCGTTCTGAGAACCCTTTCGTATTCCACAGGCTTTGCAAGAACCACTACTCCATAATCGGAAACATATTCCGAAACGTCCTTCATGATCTCGTTCGGTGTTACCATCAGAACCGATGATGAATAAGTTGTGCATACATCCAGAGCAAACTGATGACCCAGCTCATCCGGAAGCGGCGCGTATATTATCACAAGATCGAAGCTTCTCTCAAGAATAGCTCTTCTCGCTGCCGCAGCACTTCTCCTGATCTCGATCGTAGTATAGTTTTCTCCGGCAAGAGACTTCTTGACGAGGGTATTAAATTGTTCGGACCCGCCGACTATTATTATCGACTTCTGTCTTTCACTATCCTTTGCCATTTCTCTCCACCTGACCGAACATTTATATGCTGCATTGATCCACGTGAATCTGTCACATCAAATCTGTGGCACTGCTGTATTTCAAATCAAAACTTTGTATATCTGTCAATTATCTCCTGTGGAAGGATACTCTTAACGAATTCACTCTCTGCCGCTGCAGCCGCTGCTTCTTCTCTTGTCTTCGGAAGCATCGGACCGTTTGCATCATCCACCTCAGGAAGCTGAAGCTTATTCTCTATTCCGTACATACCTGCGCGGATAAGAAGTGCATAAACAAGATAAGGATTGCTCATTGCATCCGGAGATCTGAGCTCCACTCTTGTCTTGCTGCCAATATGCTTATCGATATAGACAAGCTCTGACTCACCGGCCTCAGACCAGTTAACTCTGTCCGGAGCTGTACTTCTTCCGAATCTTGCATAGGAAGCCTCTGTCGGATTGAGGAATATGGTTATATCCCTGATCTTGTCCAGTATACCTGCAGCCACATACTCAGCTACATCCTCACCGGACTCACTTGTTGCATAAATATTGATATGATAACCGTTGCCCGGCATATGCTTAAGCGGCATAGGCGAGAAATCAGCCTTAAGGCCGTTTCTGTCGGCAACCGTATTTACAACCATCTTGAAGGTAGTCATCTGGTCAGCCGCCTTCATAGGTCTGCCGTAATGGAAGTCTATCTCATTCTGTCCCGGACCTCTCTCATGGTGCGACCTCTCAGGTGTAAGACCCATCTTCTCTATTGTAAGGCAGATCTCACGTCTGATGTTCTCTCCCTTATCAAGAGGAGCGATATCCAGATAGCCCGCGTTATCGTAAGGCTCATCAGTGATATTTCCCTCATCATCCTTCTTGAAGAGATAGAACTCTGTCTCAGAACCGAATTTGAACTCAAAGCCCTTATCCTTGGCCTTATCAACAGACTTCTTAAGTATATATCTTGTATCAGCTTCGAAATACCTTCCCGAAGCAGTAAATACATCGCAGAACAGACGAATAACCCTGCCGCTGTCAGGTCTCCATGGGAGTATCGCAAGCGTTGTTGTATCAGGCTTAAGATAAAGATTTGCATCCTTACAGCCCTCAAAACCGGCGATCGCTCTCGCATTGATAGGAATACCATCCCTAATGGCCTTCGTTATCTCACCCGGCATAACAGAGATATTCTTCTGTACACCAAAAGCATCTCTGAAAGCAAGACGTATAAACTTAACGTCCTCTTCCTCTATGTATTCCAGCACCTTCTCAAGTTCGTTTTCCATCTGCACCCCACTCCTTTCTTCACCATCAGCTAGATCGTAGAGATCTCAGGTATTATCTCCTCGAGAACATCAAGCAGTATCCTTACGGTATCAAGTGAGGTAAATACAGTAACACCATTTCTTACAGCGCACTGTCTTATGGCTACACCGTCACCGTAGTGAATACCTGACATTATTGCTCTCGTATTTATTATATAACTAACATAGCCCGCTTGTATAGAGCGAAGTACTTCATCACTGCCGTCTGAAAGCTTGCCTCTCAGCCTTGTTCTGATGCCGTGGCTCTTCAGGAACTCTGCTGTACCCTTGGTAGCCTCGATATTAAATCCGAGCTCGTAGAATCTCTTAACAAGTGGAAGAGCCTCTTCCTTATCCTCGTCGGCAAGAGTTACCATTACTGTACCGTATGATTTCATCTTGATTCCTGATGCCTGGAGCGCCTTATAGAAAGCTATCTTCAGCCTTCTGTCATAACCGATAGCCTCACCTGTCGACTTCATCTCAGGTGAAAGATATGAATCCATTCCGTTCAGCTTAGCAAATGAGAATGCCGGTGTCTTAACATACCAGAACTTCTTCTCCGGATGGATAAGCTCGGTTATTCCCTGCTCAGCAAGGCTGATTCCCATCATTGCCTTAACTGCGATATCAACAAGCGGAAGGCCTGTAGACTTTGAAAGGAAAGGTACACTTCTTGAACCTCTTGGGTTAACCTCTATAACATAAACATCATCATTCTTATCAACAATATACTGGATATTGAACAGTCCGACTATACCTATTCCAATACCGAGCTTGGTAGTATAATCAGCGATCTTCTCTTTAACCTTATCTGAAAGTGAATACGGCGGATAAACACTGGTACTATCTCCGGAATGTACGCCTGTTCTCTCAACAAGCTCCATGATACCCGGGATAAATACTTCCTTACCGTCTGAAACCGCATCTATCTCAACCTCTTTACCGACAACGTATTTGTCAACAAGTACAGGTCTGTCCTCATCAACCTCAACAGCTGTCTTAAGGTAATGACGGAGCATGGTCTCGTTGGCAACGATCTCCATAGCTCTTCCGCCGAGAACGAAACTTGGACGTACAAGCACAGGATAACCTATCTTCTCAGCAGCCTTAACGCCGTCCTCTATATTTGTAACTGCCTGTCCGTTTGGATGAGCAACCGAAAGGCTCTCCATAACCTCGATGAAGGCATCTCTGTCCTCAGCTTTAAATATGGCATCACAGTCAGTACCGAGGATCTTGACACCACGCTTCATAAGAGGCTCAGCAAGATTTACGGCAGTCTGTCCACCAAGTGAGCAGATGACTCCGAGAGGCTTCTCGAGATTTATGATATTCATAATATCCTCCGGAGTAAGAGGCTCAAAATACAGCTTATCTGCTGTTGTATAATCGGTTGAAACCGTCTCCGGATTGTTATTTATAACTATTGCTTCATAGCCGAGTGACTGCAGTGTCCTTACGGCATGAACTGTAGAATAATCGAACTCAACACCCTGACCGATTCTGATAGGACCTGAACCAAGTACTATTACCTTCTGTCTGTCAGAAGCTATTGACTCATTCTCTTCCTCATAGGTTGAGTAGAAGTAAGGAACATAGCTGTCAAACTCGCTTGCACAGGTATCGATCATCTTGTAAACAGGGAACAGGCCGTAACCGGTTCTGAGCTTCCAGATATCATCCTCCTTAACGCCAACAAGCTCTGCTATATATGAATCAGAGAAGCCCATACGCTTAGCTTCGTAAAGGAGCTTCTTATCCAGTATTTCCTGAAGGAGTGCCTGATTGATATCAGTCTCACCATTCTTGGCATTTGCCTCTTCAAGCTTCTTAGCTCTCTCCTCAAGCTTTTTCTCGAAATCAACTATCCTCTTGATCTTGTCCAGGAAGAACATATCTATCCTTGTTCTGTCGTAGATCAGCTGATAGTCGGTGCCAAGCCACATAAGCTGTGAGATAGCATAGATTCTGTCGTCTGTACCCTCTTCGATATATTTAAGGAGCTTCTCCTGCGCCTCTGCAATATTTTCAGGATATGGCTTATCTGACAGGCTTGCTGTATCAAACTTCTTCAGATGAATATGGTTCTTGCCGTCCTCAAGGGATCTGATTGCCTTAAGGAGACTTTCTTCCATGGTTCTTCCGACACTCATGACCTCGCCTGTAGCCTTCATCTGTGTAGAAAGGGTATTTGAAGCGAGTGTAAACTTATCGAATGGGAATCTTGGCATCTTCGTAACCACATAGTCAAGTGATGGCTCGAAGCAGGCCGGTGTATTTGCAAGCTGGATCTCATCAAGATTCATGCCTACTGCGATCTTCGCAGAAACTCTTGCTATCGGATAGCCGCTGGCCTTTGAAGCAAGTGCCGAAGATCTTGAAACACGAGGGTTAACCTCGATAACATAATATTTGAAAGACTCAGGGTCCAGGGCAAACTGAACATTGCAGCCTCCCTTTACATTCAGTGCTCTGATGATCTTCAGCGCACTGTCTCTGAGCATATGATATTCCTTATTTGTAAGTGTCTGGCTAGGAGCGACTACTATTGAGTCACCGGTATGGATACCTACAGGGTCAAGGTTCTCCATGTTGCAGACAACGATAGCTGTATCGTTAGCGTCTCTGATTACCTCGTACTCTATCTCCTTGTAGCCCTTTATGCTCTTCTCAACAAGTACCTGGTGAACAGGTGAAAGGTTCAGAGCATTCTTCATCATTGCAGCCATCTCTTCAGGGTTGTAAGCGAAACCGCCGCCTGTACCGCCAAGAGTAAATGCAGGTCTGAGGATGACCGGATAACCGATCTCGTCAGCCGCCTTAAGTCCTTCCTCTACACTATAAGTAATGATAGAAGGTACAACAGGCTCGTCTATTCTCTCGCAGAGTTCCTTAAACTGCTCTCTGTCCTCTGCCATCTTGATGCTGGCAGCATCTGTTCCGAGAAGCTCTATCTCGCACTCGTCAAGTACGCCCTTGTCATAAAGCTGCATGGCAAGGTTGAGGCCTGTCTGTCCGCCGATACCCGGAACGATGGCATCAGGTCTCTCGAATCTGCAAAGCCTTGCAAGGTATTTCAGAGTAAGTGGCTCCATATATACCTTATCGGCTATTGATGTATCTGTCATGATGGTTGCAGGATTGGAATTGGCAAGAACAACCTCATAGCCTTCCTCCTTAAGTGCGAGGCAGGCCTGTGTTCCTGCATAGTCGAATTCGGCTGCCTGGCCTATAACGATAGGGCCGGAACCTATAACAAGTATTTTCTTTAGATCAGTTCTCTTAGGCATTCCTGTAATCCTCCATATTCTTTATGAATCTGTCGAACAGATAGGTGCTGTCCTGCGGTCCCGGTGCACTTTCCGGATGATACTGAACAGAGAAGCATCTGTCCTCCTCTGAAACAAGTCCTTCAACTGTATTATCCAGAAGATTGATATGAGATATCTTAAGGCCTGTACCCTCTACCGAATCCTGATCAACTGCGTAGCTGTGGTTCTGGCTTGTTATCTCTATCCTTCCGGTCGCAAGATCCTTTACAGGATGATTGCCGCCTCTGTGACCGAACTTCAGCTTGTAGGTCTTCGCACCGTAGCTGAGTGCGATGAGCTGATGGCCGAGGCATATTCCAAACATAGGAAGCTTTCCGTGAAGAGCCTTAAGCGTCTCGATAACCGGCTTCACATCCTCCGGATCTCCCGGGCCGTTTGATATCATGATTCCGTCCGGATCAAGTGACATGATCTCTTCAGCACTTGTATCAAAAGGAACAACCGTGATATTGCAGCCATGCTTACTGAGCTCTCTTAAAATATTTGTCTTTGCGCCGCAGTCGATAACAACAACCTTGAACTTAGGATTTGTTGTACGTATATACCATCTCTTCTTACAGCTGCACTTTTCAACCGCATCTCTCTTAACAGGTGTCTCGCTGATGATCTTAAGACCTTCTTCAACCGAAACCGAAGGGTCAGTCAGAAGTCCTCTCTCACTACCCTTATCTCTTATATTTCTAACCAGCTTTCTGGTATCCACACCATATATTCCCGGAATATCGTTCTCAAGAAGGAGCTCCGGAAGAGTCCTTGTGAATCTGAAATTGGAAGGATTGTCGTTTATATCTCTTACGATAAGAGCCGACGGACTTATCATCCTGCTCTCGAAATCCTCGTCCGTGATTCCGTAGTTACCGATCAGTGGATATGACATTACCACTCCCTGATAGGTGTATGAAGGGTCGGAAACTATCTCCTGATAGCCCGCCATAGAAGTGTTAAATACGATCTCACAAACCGTATCCTTTTCAGCTCCGAAGGAATACCCGTAGTACTCGCTTCCGTCTTCAAGTATCAGCTTTTTGTTATAATCTTTCATGATCTTTTCCTCTGAAATATTTTAATGGTGCAGCTTCTTTGCCAAATTTTTCTAAATCATTATAGACCTTTTTTCTGAAATGTAAATAAGATTTATGCTGTTTATTTATCTGTTTTTGATGATTTCTCGATAAAATCAAGGAAGAGAGGATGAGGTCTGTTCGGACGCGACTTGAATTCCGGATGGAACTGTACTCCGAGATAGAAATCATTTTCCGGAATCTCAACTGTCTCAACCAGCTCACCATCCGGTGAATGGCCTGAAACAACAAGTCCTGCCTGTGTCAAAACTTCCTTATATTCATTGTTAAACTCATATCTGTGTCTGTGACGCTCATGGATGATATTTCTTCCCTCTGCTGCTGCCTTCACATCAAATACTTCAGGGAAATAGCACTTCTCCATAAGAGTTCCCGGTGTAACAACACAAGGATAGCTTCCGAGGCGAAGTGTTCCGCCCTTATTTACGCTGTCAGACTGACCCGGCATAAAGTCAATGACCTTAACCTCTGTCGCGTCATGGAACTCACCTGAGCAGGCGCGTGTAAGTCCTGCAACGTTTCTTGCAAACTCGATTACTGCTATCTGCATACCAAGGCAGATTCCGAAGTAAGGGATATTGTGGGTTCTTGCGTATTTTGCAGAGAGGATCATACCGTCGATTCCGCGGTCACCGAAGCCGCCCGGAACTATGATTCCGTTAAGCTTTCCAAGTCTTTCCTCGTAATTCTCTTCTGTCAGCTCCTCTGAGTCTATCCATTCGATCTTAACTTCAACACCTACGCCGTAGCCCGCATGATGAAGTGCCTCGGCTACTGAAAGGTAAGCGTCGTGGAGCTGAACGTATTTTCCTACAAGACCGATAGTGATCTTTCTGTCAAGGCTTCTTATGCTGTCAACAAGCTTGTTCCATTCAGTAAGATCAGGCTTTGCAGCGTCTATCTTAAGCTCTCTGCAGACTACATCCGACAGACCGTTCTCCTCAAGCATAAGCGGTGCCTCGTAGAGGTTAGGAAGGGTGATATTCTCGATAACGCAGTCCTCCTTAACGTTGCAGAAAAGTGATATTTTTTTGAAAATACTTTCCTCAAGCGGCTCGTCACATCTAAGGACGATGATGTCAGGGCTAACACCCATACCCTGCAGCTCCTTAACGGAATGCTGGGTTGGCTTTGACTTATGCTCGTCAGAGCCGTGGAGATAAGGAACCAGAGTAACGTGGATGAAGAGGCTGTTCTCCTTTCCAACCTCAAGAGATATCTGTCTTACGGCCTCGATAAACGGCTGTGACTCGATATCACCGATAGTACCACCGATCTCAGTGATGACAACGTCTGCATCGGTCTCATTTCCTACTCTGTAAACAAAATCCTTTATCTCGTTTGTAATATGAGGAATAACCTGGACCGTTGAGCCCAGGTATTCACCTCTTCTTTCCTTATTAAGAACATTCCAGTAAACCTTACCTGAGGTGAGGTTGGAATATTTATTCAGATCCTCATCGATGAATCTCTCGTAATGTCCGAGGTCAAGGTCAGTCTCAGCGCCGTCCTCCGTGACATAAACCTCACCGTGCTGGTAAGGGCTCATGGTACCCGGATCGACGTTGATATATGGATCCAGCTTCTGCGCTGCAACCTTTAGTCCTCTTGCCTTAAGAAGTCTTCCAAGGGAAGCAGCTGTTATACCTTTACCAAGTCCTGAAACAACTCCGCCTGTAACAAATATATATTTAGCCATTTTTCTATCCTTTCACTGTCTGATCATATAGTATTTGTTGTAATCCGTATTTCACACAGTTTTGCCTGCCACATTATTTACTATTCATATTCTATACTACATGAACAGGACTCTTCTATTTATAGATTTGTATAACCCATAAGCGCCTTATCGATCTCTGCTGCAGCCTTTCTTCCTTCGGCTATAGCCCATACGACAAGGGACTGGCCTCTATGCATATCTCCTACAGTATAAACATTATTCTGTGATGAAAGATAGCTTCCTGCCTCAGTCTTAACATTAGTTCTGCCGTCAAGCTCTACGCCGAAATCATCTGTAACGTATTTCTCACTTCCCAGGAAGCCTGCTGCAATAAGTACAAGCTGTGCCGGGATGATCTTCTCGCTGCCCTCTACAGGAACCATATTCATTCTGCCAGTCTTCTCATCCTTAACAGGCTTAAGAGAAACTATACATATCTCCTTAAGGCTGCCATCCTTCGCCTTGATGAATTCCTTAACAGTTGTCTGATAGATACGTGGATCATGACCAAACTTATAAATAGCTTCCTCCTGGCCGTAGTCAGTCTTAAGGACCTTCGGCCACTCAGGCCACGGATTGTTTGCAGCTCTCTCGACCGGTGGCTCAGGCATCATCTCAAGCTGGGTAACGCTCTTGGCACCAAGTCTGATACAGGTTCCTACACAGTCATTACCGGTATCACCGCCGCCGATTATAACAACGTCCTTATCCTTAGCCATATCATAAGGAACCGCATTGAAATCACTGTCCAGAAGCTGCTTTGTAACTCTTCCAAGGAAATCCACTGCAAAATATATTCCCTTCGCATCTCTGCCCGGAGCCTTGATATCTCTTGGATTTGAAGCACCGCAGGCAAGTACTACGCAGTCGTATTTCTTCCTAAGCTCTTCGGCCTTGATATCTTTTCCAACGTTCACGCCTGTTACGAAGTGAACGCCTGCCTCCTCCATAAGCTTAACTCTTCTGTCGATCACTGACTTATCAAGCTTCATGTTAGGGATTCCGTAACGGAGAAGTCCGCCGACCCTGTCGCTTCTTTCATAAACAGTAACCTCATGACCGCGTCTGTTAAGAAGCTGTGCAGCTGCAAGTCCGGAAGGTCCGCTTCCTACTATCGCAACCGTCTTGCCGGTTCTGATATCCGATTTTCTCTCCTTAACCAGACCGTTCTCAAATGCGTATTCTATTACTGTCTTCTCATTTTCCTTGGTACATACTGCTTCTGAATACTCCTGGCAGGTACATGCTGCCTCGCAGAGTGCAGGACATACTCTTGAAGTAAACTCAGGAAAGCTGTGTGTTATGCTGAGCCTTCTGTATGCTGATGCAAAATCTCCTCTAAATACAAGATCATTTATCTCAGGAACAAGATTGTTGAGAGGGCATCCCGAAGCCATACCTGCTATCATCTTACCTGCCTGGCAGAAAGGTATGCCGCAGTCCATACATCTTGCAGCCTGCTTCTTCTGCTCTTCAGGGCTGAGCATAGTATGAAACTCATTAAAGTTCTTTATTCTCTCTTCCTCACTTATAACAGCACCGGTAAGTCTATCATATTCCATGAAACCGCCTGTCTTGCCCATTATTCTACCTCCATTTATCTAAAACGATTCAACCTAAAACAGTTACTTCCGATTACTGGTTAAAATCCTCAAATGCTCTGATCTTCGCCTCTTCAGTGCTGAGACCCTTCTCAAGATACAGACTTGTAAGTCTTAGCATCTCCTTATAATCAGCAGGGATTATCTTCTTGAAATGCTCTACCGCACTATCGAAGTTATCAAGTATCTTCTGTCCCTTCTTGGAACCGGTATACTCAACATGCTTTCTGATAAGCTCCTTAACATCCTTTATCTCATCCTTATCTGTAAGCTTCTCCATAAGTACGAAGGTCTTGTTCAGATTCTTATAAAGTGAGCTGTCCTCATCAAATACGTATGCGATACCGCCGCTCATACCTGCTGCAAAGTTCTTGCCTGTTGGTCCGAGTATCACTGCGCGTCCACCTGTCATGTATTCGCAGCCATGCTCGCCAACGCCCTCAACAACTGCTGTTGCACCGGAATTTCTGATGCAGAATCTCTCTCCTGCCATACCTGAGATGTAAGCCTCACCGCTTGTAGCACCGTAAAGTGCAACGTTACCTACGATGATATTTTCCTCAGGGATATATTTTGCCTCAGCAGGTGCGTGAAGGATAAGCTTTCCGCCTGATAGACCCTTTCCGAAATAGTCGTTACTGTCGCCTGTGATCTTAAGTGTAAGACCCTTAGGGATAAATGCACCGAAGCTCTGTCCGCCTGCACCCACGCAGTTAACTGTTATCGTATCCTCAGGAAGTCCTTCAGGATATTTTCTTGTAATCTCTGCTCCGAGAAGTGTTCCGAAGGTTCTGTCGATATTTGATATCTTAAGGTCAACCTCTGATGATGTACCTTCCTTAAGTGACTTCTTGATCTCTGCAGACTTCAGAAGTACCTTCTCATCCTTGGTTGTTTCAAGCTTGAAGTCATAAGCTCTTGCAGGATCAAATATCTGCTGATCTCTGTCGATCTTTGACATATCAAGAAGGATACGGCTGAGGTCAAGCTCCTTCTCTGCAGGGTCCTTAACATCTCTAAGCTTCAGAAGATCTGTTCTTCCTACAAGCTCGCTCAGGCTTCTTACGCCAAGGCGTGCCATATATTCTCTAAGCTCTCTTGCAACAAAGAGCATGAAGTTTTCAACATATTCAGGCTTACCTCTGAACTTTGCACGAAGTGCAGGATTCTGTGTTGCAACACCCATAGGGCAGGTATCCTGATGACATACTCTCATCATTACGCATCCCATAGTTACAAGCGGTGCAGTTGCAAAACCGAACTCCTCGGCACCAAGTATAGCTGCTATAGCTACGTCACGACCGCTCATCAGCTTACCATCTGTTTCGATAACAACCATATTTCTGAGGCCGTTCTCGATAAGTGTCTGGTGAGTCTCGGCAAGACCAAGCTCCCAAGGAAGACCTGCGTTGTGGATTGAGCTGAGTGGTGCAGCTCCTGTACCTCCGTCATAGCCTGAAACAAGGATTACCTGCGCACCTGCCTTAGCAACACCTGCTGCTACGGTACCTACACCTGCTTCCGAAACAAGCTTAACGGATATACGTGCGTTCTTATTTGCATTCTTTAAGTCGTAAATAAGCTGAGCCAGATCCTCAATAGAGTAAATATCATGATGAGGTGGTGGTGAAATAAGGCTTACACCCGGTGTTGAATGTCTGGTCTTGGCAACCCATGGATAAACCTTCTTTCCAGGAAGATGTCCGCCTTCACCCGGTTTCGCACCCTGCGCCATCTTGATCTGTATTTCTCTTGCGCTTACAAGGTATTTGCTTGTAACACCAAAACGTCCGCTGGCAACCTGCTTGATCGCTGAGCTTCTGTCATTCTTTGTACCTGCTGAAGCAAGTCTCTCATCACTCTCTCCGCCTTCACCACTGTTTGATTTACCATGCAGGTGGTTCATTGCGATCGCAAGTGTTTCGTGAGCCTCCTCTGAGATTGAACCGTATGACATAGCACCGGTCTTGAATCTCTGAACGATTGATGCCTCACTCTCAACCTCCTCAAGAGGAATTCCTTCCTCCGGATAGTTAAAGTCCATAAGGCTTCTGAGGTAGCCTGTCTCCTCGCTGTCAACCATCTTCGTGTAGGTTTTGAACTTATCATAGTTGCCCTCTCTGGTTGAAAGCTGGAGCATATGTATGGTCTCAGGATTGTATCTGTGATGCTCTCCCTGGCTGCGAAGCTTATGTCTTCCCACTGCCGTAAGCTCGAGGTCTGATTCAAGTCCAAGCGGATCAAAGGCTCTGCTGTGCTTCTTGTCTGCAGCCTTCTCGATATCCTCTAAGGTGATTCCGCCGATACGGCTCACAGTTCCTGTGAAATACTCATTTATAACTTCAGGTGATATTCCTATCGCCTCAAATATCTTGCTTCCCTGATATGATCTGATGGTTGAGATACCCATCTTGGAAGCTATCTTAACGATTCCGTTTATTACTGCATTGTCGTAATCAGCAACTGCTGCATAATAATCCTTATCAAGCAGTCCCTCATCAACAAGCTCCTTGATGGTTGCGTGTGCAAGGTAAGGGTTGATCGCTGTTGCGCCGTAGCCCATAAGTGTTGCAAAATGATGTACCTCACGTGGCTCACCGGACTCAACGATAAGTGACATTGCTGTTGCCTTCTTGGTTCTTACAAGATGTCTTGAAACAGCTGCAACTGCAAGAAGTGAAGGGATTGCAACATGGTTCTCATCAACTCCTCTGTCGGACAGGATGATGATATTTGCGCCTTCCTTATAAGCCTTATCAACATCAACGAAAAGTCTGTCGATAACTCTCTTTAAAGGAGTTCTCTTGAAATACAGTATTGAAACCTTAGCGCACTTGAAGCCTTCCTTATTCATATGCTCGATCTTAAGGAGATCAAGGTCTGTAAGGATAGGATTCTCTATCTTAAGTACTCTTGCATTTTCAGGCTTCTCAGAAAGTACGTTACCGTTCTTGCCAAGGTAAACAGCCTTTGAAGTAACTATCTTCTCACGCTCTGCATCGATAGGTGGGTTTGTAACCTGTGCGAAGAGCTGCTTGAAAAAATAGAAAAGTGGCTGATCCTGCTTTGAAAGTGCTGCAATTGGTGTATCAACGCCCATGGCACCTATCTGCTCGATTCCTGAAAGAGCCATATTTCTGATACCTTCATGATAGTTTTCATAAGTATAACCAAAGGCCTTCTGCTGCTTCTTCAGATCGTCACCTGCGATATCAGGCACCTTTATGTTAGGAATCTTTATATTTTTAAGAGTCTCAAGGGACATATCAAGCCACTCACCGTAAGGCTCCTTGTGGGCGTATTCTTCCTTGATCTCTTTGTCGTCATATATCTTACCGAGCTTTGTATCGATGAGGAGCATCTTGCCAGGATGCAGTCTCTCCTTTTTGATGATATGTGCTTCATCAAGCTGAAGAACACCAACCTCTGAAGAAAGGATGAGGCGGTTATCATCCATAACATAATATCTTGATGGTCTGAGGCCGTTTCTGTCGAGGATGGCACCCATGATATCGCCGTCCGAATAAAGGATAGATGCCGGTCCGTCCCATGGCTCCATCATAGTTGCATAATACTGATAGAAGTCTCTTTCCTCCTGGGAAAGTGTCTCATTGTGAGCCCATGGCTCAGGGATTGCGATCATTGCTGCAAGAGGGAGAGGAAGTCCGCTCATCATGAAGAACTCGAGCGTATTATCAAGCATAGCTGAATCTGATCCGCTTGATGATATAACAGGAAATACTCTTGTCATATCTTCATCAGAAAATACATCTGTATGCATGGTCTCCTCGCGGGCAAGCATCTTGTCTGCATTTCCCTTAATTGTATTTATCTCTCCGTTGTGAACCATGAGTCTGTTTGGATGAGCTCTGTTCCAGCTTGGATTTGTATTTGTTGAGAATCTCGAATGAACCATTGCGATGGCTGATTCGAAGTCCTTATCTGTGAGATCCTTGAAGAAGGTTCTGAGCTGTCCTACAAGGAACATACCTTTATATACGATGGTTCTGCATGAAAGTGAAGGAACGTAGGTATTTACGCTGCTCTGCTCAAACTCACGTCTTACGAGGTAGAGCTTTCTGTCGAAGTCAAGGTCTGTCTCGCAGCCTGCAGGTCTCTCGATGAAAACCTGACTGATAACAGGCATACACTCTCTTGCTCTCGTACCGAGAACCTCAGGAGCTGTATCAACCTCTCTCCAGCCGAGGATCTTCAGACCTTCCTTACGAACGATAACCTCGAACATAGACTTAGCCTGTCTCTTATCAAGCTCGTTCTGAGGCAGGAAAAACATTCCGACTGCATACTGTCTTCTCTCCGGAAGTGTTATGCCCTGCTCGGCAAGCTTCTTAACGAAGAACTTGTGAGGTATCTGTGTAAGGATACCAACACCGTCTCCGGTCTTACCCTCAGCGTCCTTTCCGGCTCTATGCTCCAGTCTCTCAACTATGCTGAGAGCGTCAGCAACCAGCTTATGGCTTACCTTTCCGTCGATCTGGACTATTGCACCGATACCACAGTTATCGTGCTCAAAAGACGGGTCATATAAGCCCTTTTCCTGCAGTTCTTTAATAACCTCTTTCATGTCTTTCCTCCTTGTAAAAACAGAAAAGGGCACTTCGAGTATATACTCGAAGCGCCCTTGCTTCTTAAAAATATCACAATTTATGTGTTGATTACTTTTTTAACTATTTGTAGTATACAACTTTATTTTTAAAAGTCAAGTATATTTTTGATTAATTTTATTAAATAACCGTTGATTTTGTCACCCCTCCGGAATCGTTCAATCCAACACCGCGGATATAAAGGTATTTTACTGACAAAACATAGCAAAACCGTGGTATAATATACTGCGTAAATACCATTTTCGGCAAAAAGGAGAACGATTACTGTGGATCTTTTTAAAGAAATTCAGATAGACGAATACAACAGATCACTTCCCGACTATCTTCAGATAGAAAAAACAGTCTGCGAGCTTCTGGAGAAGACGTTGAAGGACGCAGATATCAATGTCATGCAGATAGCCCACAGGGTCAAGGGGCTTGATTCGGCAGTGGAAAAGATGAAACGTAAGGAGGACAAATACACCTCTATCAATTCCATGAATGACCTTATCGGCTTCAGGATCATCTGCTACTTTTCGGAGCAGGTTGACCAGATCGCAGAACTTGTCAGTACGGTTCTCGACGTTGATCCGGACCTCTCCACCGACAAAAGAAAACTGATCGATCCGACTTCCTTTGGTTATCTCTCTCTTCATTATATCTGCCGTCTTCCAAAGAACCATGGCTATCCGGAAAAGCTGACCGAATACACCTTTGAAATACAGTTCAGAACAGTACTGCAGCATGCATGGGCAGAGATTGAGCACGACCTTGGATATAAAAGTGAGTACAGTATACCGGTGAAAATGCGAAGAGAATTTTCAAGAGTCGCCGGACTTCTTGAAATAGCTGACGAAACCTTCGAGAAAATAAAGCATCAGCTGAATGACTATACTGTAAGTATTCATCAGGCTATCAAGGAGGATAAAGCTGAACTTCTGACTCTCGATTTAAACACCTTCACGGAGTATCTGCACGAAAGCCGTATCATGAAGGAGCTTCTTACGGATATCTGCGACATATCCGGATCTGCCCTCATAGAGATATCCCCTGAAAGCTATCTGAAGCATCTCTATTTCTTTAATATAAAGACTCTGGGTGATCTGACAAACTTTATCAAAGCGGAATATGATCATGCGTTGATGCTTGCCCGTACGATACTTAACTCAGCTGAGCTGGACGAGCTTGCCATTACCGTTGGTATCCACTTTGTCTGCAGAGCAAGACTTATATTCGGAAGATATGATGAAAGCGAAATATCCGAATATTTCCGCCTGACTCTCAATGATGACCGCCTTGTAAAACAGCACGTAGATCATATTATTAAACAAAGAAACTATTACCTTTCAAAAGAAACAGAGGCAGAATAACCCGCCTCTGTTTCTTTCTGTTTAGCTGTATATCAACTGATATCGCTATTATTATTTTATATGTCTTGCTTTCTCTACAAAGCATTTCATCTTCTCAGGATCTTTAAAGCCGCCACTTTCAACGCCTGAGCTGACGTCCACAGCATATGGATGAACCTCTCCGATAGCCGCCTCAACATTGTCAGGGCTGAGTCCTCCTGCAAGGAAGAACGGTCTCTTAACTTCACTCAGAAGACTGAGATCAAAAGCCTTACCGCTTCCTGTTCCGGAATCTAACATGATATAGTCAGCCGGCGACTCCTCGGCAATAGAAAGCGAAGGAATTTTATTCACATTAAAGGCCTTTATAACCTCTCTGCCTGTCTCAGCTTTAACCTTATTTATATACTCTTCGTCCTCAGAGCCGTGAAGCTGCGCAATATCGATCACGTCTTCCTTTAAGAGACTGATAACAAGCTCTATATCAGCATCAAGAAATACGCCCACAGCCTTTATCCTGCTGTCGAGCTTATCCTTCAGCAGCTTTGCCTGCTCGGGTTCAACATTCCTCTTACTCTTCTTCCAGAACACAAATCCAATATAGTCCGGAAGCAGCTGATTCGCTACCTCTATATCTTCAGGACGTGTAAGTCCACATATTTTAATCTTAGGGTTTTTTACTTCCACTTTATATAATCCTTCCTTGAATTATTATTGATTCGACTTTACCCTATGAATTATATTCTGTCAATATTCTGCCAATTCGAGAAATATGTTCCCTCAGCTTCAAGGCGGTATCACACAGGATAATCATTCGTGAAGCAAGCTGTGCAGATTGGCAGATCACCGACCATCTTCTTGAAATCATCTATCGATAAATAATGAAGTGAATCAGCTCCGACGTTTTTGCAGACCTCATCATTCGAATGATGTGAAGCGATAAGCTGACCTGCTGTCGGCACATCTGTTCCGTAATAGCATGGATACAGGAAAGGAGGTGAACTGATCATAACATGAACCTCCTTCGCACCTGCCTTGCGGAGCATCTCAACCAGTTGACGCATCGTTGTTCCGCGCACGATTGAGTCGTCGATTATAATGATCCTCTTACCCTCAACAACGTGTTTAAGGACACTGAGCTTCATATGAACCGCAGTCTTCCTCTCCTCATCAGTAGGCTTGATGAAGCTTCTTCCGATATAGCTGTTTTTATGAAATGCATGCACAAAAGGAATCCCTGATTCAAGCGCATAACCTTCAGCCGCTGCAAGTCCGGAATCCGGAACGCCCGCAACTATATCCGCATCAATATGTGCCTTCTGGGCAAGAGCGCGACCAGCATTTATCCTCGCCTCATGTATTTCAATGCCGTCCATGATCGAATCATTTCTGGCGAAATAAATATACTCAAATATACAATGCGCTTTGCGGCATTTGTCGCAGAGACTTCTGTCGCTTCTCACGCCTTCCTCTGTTACAGAAACGATCTCTCCCGGTTCGATGTCACGTATAAATTCAGCTCCAACCGCTGTAAATGCAGAGGTTTCCGAAGCAAGTATATATGTATTTTCCTTCCTTCCGAGAACAAGCGGCTTTATTCCGTAAGGATCTCTCATTCCAACCAGCTTACGCGGGCTCATGATAACAACCGCATAGCCTCCCTTGATCTGATCTGAGGTTCTGGCTATAGCTTCCTCTATAGTTGCTGACTTAACGCGGTTAAGTATCACCTGATAAGCAAGTATTTCCGAATCTGAGGTAGTATAGTGCGGCATGCCCGCATTCAGCTGCTCTTCTCTCAGCTCTTCGGCATTTGTTATATTACCGTTATGCACAAGAGCAAGGCTGCCCTTGATATATTTCATAGCCATCGGCTGCGCATTCTCAGGCGTACTTCCACCTGTTGTTGAATACCTGACGTGACCGACGCCAATATTTCCCCGGAGTCTTTCCAGCTCCTCGCTGTGAAATACCTCGCTGACCAGACCCATAGCCTTCCTCATATTGATATTTCCCTTCGGCCCGTTCGTGTCGGAAACAGCTATTCCGGCCGCCTCCTGACCACGATGCTGCAGCGCGATCAGACCGTAGTAAATATCCTTTGCTACCTCTTCGCCCTCCAGTGAATAAATACCGAAAACTCCGCATTCCTCGTGAAGCTTGTCATCAAACATTTTATTATCCTCCGCAATGTATGTTGCTGAAACACTATCTATCAAAACTCACTGTGTTCATTACAACACAATACCGATCTAACATATTACAACCAAAATCATTATTCTGCCACTATCTATCGTTTAATCTCCCGATTTTAATAACGCCGAAATACTCTGCAGAATATCCGCAGAGTATTTCTCATACAGCTACGTACCAAAGCTGTACTTGGCATATTTAATTATTCAACATCCTGAAGTGCTGCGAAATCTTCTTCGCCGGTTCTGATCTTAACAACCCTGCTTACAGGATATACGAAGATCTTACCATCACCGATCTTACCGGTGTAAAGAGTTCTCTTAGCTGTTTCGATTACGCTGTCTACAGGAATACCGCTTACAACAACTTCAAGCTTGATCTTAGGAAGGAGAGTCATATCCATTTCAACTCCACGGTACATCTCTCCGGCACCCTTCTGGATACCGCAACCACTTACCTGAGTTACTGTAATACCGGTTACACCGAGCTCATTCAGAGCTCTCTTTATCTTATCGTAGCGTGAAAGCTTTGTGATGATAACAACTTTATTTATGCCTGTGTCAGGGATAGTTCCCTTCATAGCCTCAGTAATATTTTCAACAGGAACTGCTGCCTTCTTCTTAGCCTCGCTGGCCTTATCATAATCAGCCTCACCAAGGTTAGTATTCTCGTTCTCGTTCATCATAGCGTTTGACATATCCATGATGCTGAATCCTGAGTATGCAGATGCAAGACCATGCTCTGTAAGGTCAAGACCTTCAAGCTCTTCCTCTTCTGAAACACGAAGACCGAAGATTGCTTTGATTATTGCAAATACGATTATCATACAGATTGCTGCCCAAGCTGCAACTGATACAAAACCAAGTGCCTGCTTTCCAAGAAGCTCGAATCCACCACCGTAGAAGAGACCTTCAAGCTCATCATTTCCAGGAGCAGTCTTTGTTGCGAAAAGACCAACTGCGAGTGTACCCCAGATACCATTCATCATATGTACTGCACAAGCACCAACCGGATCATCGATATGAAGCTTATAATCAAGAAGCCATACACCGAATACAACCAGGAGACCTGCAACTGCACCGATCACTGAAGCACCAAGTGCATCAGTTACATCACAAGGAGCTGTAATTGCTACAAGACCTGCAAGTGATGCGTTAAGACACATTGAAACATCAGGCTTACCATAATGAACCCAAGTAAAGATCATGCATACAACAGTTGCTACTGAAGGAGCGATAGTTGTTGTTACAAATACAGATGCGAGCTGATCTACTGATGTACAAGCTGCACCGTTGAAACCATACCATCCAAGCCAGAGGATAAATACACCAAGTGCACCGATTACGAGGTTGTGACCAGGGAAGGCGTTAACCTTAACAACCTTACCATTCTCATCTCTCTCGAACTTACCGATTCTTGGGCCAACCATCTTAGCACCAACAAATGCTGCGATACCACCTACCATGTGAATTGCACATGAACCTGCGAAATCGTGGAAACCGAGCTGTGCAAGCCAGCCGCCGCCCCAGATCCAGTGTGCCTCGATCGGATAGATGAGGGCCGAAATGATTGCTGAGTATACGCAGTAGCTGAGGAACTTTGTTCTCTCTGCCATAGCACCTGAAACGATAGTTGCTGTTGTTGCACAGAATACAAGGTTGAAGATGAAGTTTGACCAGTCAAAACTTCCGTATCCTGTGAAAATGTCGAAACCAGGCTTACCGATCAGACCAACAACGTCCTCACCAAGTAAGAGGCCGAAACCAATAAGTATAAATACAACGCATCCTATACAGAAGTCCATAAGGTTCTTCATCAGGATATTACCTGCGTTCTTAGCTCTTGCGAAGCCCGACTCAACCATTGCGAAGCCTGCCTGCATCCAGAAAACAAGAGCTGCACCTATCAAAAACCATACACCAAATAATTCTCCATGTATTGCATCAAATAATTCTTCCATAATTTACTCCTTTCATTATGTAACCTCGAGATGTCTATTTTAAAAGAGAAAGCGCCCCGGACCTTTTAGTGATCCGAAGCGCCATTGCTTCTCTGATTATATTCATTTCATCGATCAAAGATCGTGACCTAATTTACACTGAAGAGCAGCTTGCCGTAGCTTGGGAATGGCCAGTATCTCTCAGATGTAAGCATCTCCGCTTCATCTACATAGCCTCTGAGTGTATCCATTGCAGGAATAACCTTATCCCTAACTGCCTCTGAAGTTGCGATGATGTCATCGTATGACTTCAGATCCTCAAGAGCAACCTCAAGCTTCTGAACAGAATCCATAATGTAATCTGTAAGCTCTGAAAGTCTCTCCATTGTTGAGGTCTCGTAATTGCACTTAACCTTGTCACTTACTGACTTCATAAGTGATGTTGTCTTAGCCAGGCTGTAGAGGTAACCCTCGATAGCCGGAAGGTAATTCTTTCTTACCATCTCAACCATTGCATGGCCTTCGATATTTACTGTCTTGCAGTAATTCTCAAGCATGATCTCGCATCTTGACTGGATCTCAGCCTCTGTAAATACCTTGTGGCTGATGAGCATATCCATATTCTTCTTATCAAGCAGACGAGGCATTGCATCAGCTGTTGTCTTAAGATTTGAAAGGCCTCTTACTTCAACTGCTTCCTTGATCCACTCTTCACCATAACCATTACCGTTGAAGAGGATTCTCTCATGCTTTGTGATAACTCTCTTGATCAGCTCATGAAGTGCCGCTTCAAAATCATCTGCCTTCTCAAGCTCGTCAGCATACTGCTTCAGGCTTTCTGCAACCGCTGCATTCAGCATGATGTTGCAGCATGCGATGCTGTTTGAAGAACCAAGTGATCTGAACTCGAACTTGTTACCTGTGAAAGCGAAAGGTGATGTTCTGTTTCTATCTGTTGTATCCTTAGAGAAGTGAGGTATCGAATCAACACCAAGCTTCATCTGAACCTTCTCTGTTCCTGCGTATGGCTTATCTTCCTTAATTGCATCAAGGATAGCTGAAAGCTCATCACCAAGGAATACTGAAATGATTGCAGGTGGTGCTTCATTAGCTCCAAGTCTGTGATCGTTTCCTGCTGTTGCTACTGAAAGTCTCAGGAGATCCTGATACTCATCAACTGCCTGGATAACTGCTGCCAGGAACAGAAGGAACTGTGCATTCTCATAAGGTGTATCTCCAGGCGAAAGAAGATTTACGCCTGTATCTGTTGCCATTGACCAGTTGTTATGCTTACCTGATCCGTTAACGCCTGCAAATGGCTTCTCATGAAGGAGGCAAACCATACCGTGACGTCTTGCAACCTTCTGCATGATCTCCATCATCAGCTGGTTATTATCTGTTGCAACGTTTGTTGTCGAGAAGATAGGTGCCAGCTCGTGCTGTGCAGGAGCAACCTCGTTATGCTCTGTCTTGGCAAGAATTCCGAGCTTCCAAAGCTCAGTGTTGAGGTCTTCCATGAACTCGCTTACTCTTGGCTTGATAACTCCGAAGTAGTGATCATCGAGCTCCTGTCCCTTTGGAGGCATTGCTCCGAAAAGTGTTCTTCCTGTATATACAAGATCCGGTCTCTTATCGAACATTTCCTTATCAATGAGGAAATACTCCTGCTCCGGTCCTACGCTTGTTCTAACGTATTTAACATCCTTACCGAAAAGCTTAAGGATTCTCTTAGCCTGCTTGTCAAGAGCCTGCATAGATCTGAGAAGTGGTGTCTTCTTATCAAGCGCCTCTCCTGAGTATGAACAGAAGGCTGTTGGAATACATAATGTATGATCCTTTATGAAAGCGTAAGATGTTGGATCCCATGCTGTATAACCTCTTGCCTCGAAGGTTGCTCTCAGTCCTCCTGATGGGAAGGATGAAGCATCCGGCTCACCCTTGATGAGCTCCTTTCCTGAGAACTCCATCAGAACTCCGCCATCCGGTGAAGGTGTGATGAAGCTGTCATGCTTCTCAGCTGTAACGCCTGTAAGAGGCTGGAACCAATGTGTGAAGTGTGTTGCGCCGTGCTCAATAGCCCAGTCTCTCATTTCAACTGCAACTGCTTCCGCAACGTCATCATCGAGCTTAACATTCTCATCAATTGTCTTTCTGAGAGAATTATATATCTTGTCAGAAAGTCTTGCTCTCATGACTCTGTCATCAAATACAAGTGATCCAAATATCTCTGGTACGTTTTGTTTTTCCATAATCCTACGCTCCTTTTCTTGTTTTGCTTATAAAATAAGGCTTCTACGTTCCGGAAGCCTCATTGCTTCCTGAAAAAAAAGAAAGGCGCCCTAGAGTTAATACTCTAAGACGCCATTGCCTTTACAGTTACGGATTCTATACCAACTGTTTTTATTTGTCAATACCCTTTTTTGAATTTTTTTAAAAAAGCTTCAAAACCGGTCTGAAAGCACGTATTCCCTACAAAGCAGGATTCTGCTGAGCCTTCTTTACTGCTTTCTTTCTTGCTGCTTCTGCTGCCTTTCTGTTCTTCTCAGCTATATCAGCTCTGGTATTCTGAGACATGCTTGCAACCTTCTTAACTATGTTATCGCTGTTGAACTCCTTGATGATCTCCTTGATCGAAAGCTTGCCCATACCGGAATCCTTAACAACCTTCTTAACACTTTCTCTAAGCTCGTTGACTGATTTACTGTTTGAAAGGCTCTGAACAACCGGATTGTATCTGTTGGCATCTTTGGCCACAATTGTCTGTAAATTAAGCTTATCATCGATCTTCTTCTGCTCAGCTGCATACTCCTCAGCCGAAAGTGCAGGATGATTTTCATCACCGAATCCCTTCTTAACAAGCTCTGTCTGAGCAATATTATAATTCTTCTGGTAATTCTTGATCTTATTTGTGTAAGTAGGATTCTTTTCTCTTGTCAGTCTGTATTGTTTAGAGCAGTCCTCCACAAGTCTCTTGACGAGAATATCTGTCATAAGCTTCTCTTTAGTCTGCCTGTCAAGACTCCTTGCCTTCTCAGGATCATCCTTAACCTTGTTTATGAACTTGCGCGCATTTTCCGCTTTAAGATATATATCTGACATTGCAGTCATGCTCTTAATCTGATTCACATCGTCCTTAAAGGCTCCTACATAATTATTCTCGGTAAATTTCTTAAGCTCGTCATCTCTTTCAAGCATGCCAAGCATTCTCGCGCCCATCTCGCTATGCATAAAAATATCTTCATTCATCTTATCCATAGCTCTTCCGCATGAGGCTGCAAATCTGATACCCGCTGCAAGAATATGTGCAAGCGGATGCTTGTTACCTGCTGCATATTCATTCATCGCATTTATAGCCGCATTTCTTCCTCCTGCGATCACGTCCAGATGCTTACTGCATTCCTCCGGAACCGGATTCTTGGCAAGCTCTGTTGTATAATCCTTGCCGGTAAGAAGGATCTTATCCTCAAAGAATTCTCTGTATCGTCTGTCCTCAGCCGCTACTTCCGGAGTAACAGTTCCTGCAAATACCAGTGCAGAGAAGTCCTGATCCGAAAGATTTCCGCCTGCAGGCGATGCCCCTATAGTTACGAAATCTTCTTTTTCTCCGATTGCCTTAAACTTCTCGGCAAACTCTTCTCGGCTAAATACACCATCAAACTTATCATCAAATGTTGGTCTCTTTCCATAGAGCTTCTCAACTCTGCTCATTCTCCTGGCATATTCCATAGGCTTAGAAACTCTGCTGTCAGCCGCAAGGTTCTGTGCCTTTATCTCTCTATTCTGCTGAGCGATTAAGTATGCCGACTGCTTCTCCTGACATCTTGCCCAGGTAATCTTATCAGATTTACGCTTACCATTTACAGCTGTAGCCCATCTGGCGAATTCGTCCTTTGGCAGTATGCTGTAAAGAACCGTAGATGCCGCATCAAATCTGTCATTACCGTAATCAGCTTTTCTGACATCCTCTCTGCCTGACACATAATTCTTACATTTCAGAATAAGCTTCTCCCTGGCATCATTAAGTCCCTTTGTTTCATTCGTAGCAAGCTTATTCTCAAACTTCTTAAGGGCGTCCAGCATCTCATTAAACTTTTCTGAGTCCTTATGGCCTGTACCATAGCCGCCCTTTGTTGCTTCAAGTGCCACCATGATACCCTTAAGGAGTGTTATATCAATATTTGAAACGTTGGCATCAAAGAATCTCTCAACAACCTTCTCCTTCATGATACCAAGTTCCTGACCGCTCATCACCTTGGATCTTACTACACCGTAGCTCTGAACGATATCTGTATAATAATTCTCTTTAAACATCGGGTCTGCTACAGTATCAGCCCATTCTTTATAAGCAATATCTTCAGGCTTTTCAGGATTTGTCTTAGGACTTACGCCCTCATTCGCGAGCATCTTGACGCCGAGATTATGTATTTCCTTTTCAGACTCTAATTCAAGAGAATCATTGAACTCTTCTCTCATCTCAAAGCCCTTATTCAAATACACCTTTTTCCTGCCTTCAGCCTTAAGTCTGTTTCTTTCCTTATTCATGAAGTCAGCTGCAAACTTAGCTACCAGCTTATCAGCCTCTGCTACCGAAATCGTATTAAAATTCTGTACTTCCGCAGGGTCAAGTGTTTTCATATATTCCATTTTCATCACGGTCATTGCCGGAACTTCCGGTGGAACATTTTTCCCGGTAGTATATGCTTTTATCTCATCCTTGTCATAGCCAATTGTAGCAAGATATTTTTCTATAGTAACCTTGTCTCTGCTAGGATATTCATCGAATAAGAATCTGTTGGTTTCATCTGTTATAAAATCCTTCAAGTACTGTTTGTAGTCATCCCCTGTTATAAGGACGGCTTCTTCAGGAGACATTCCCTTCCCCAGCTTCCTCTGCTTTAACTTTTCCTTGAATTCTTCATCACTGTTAAGTTTATTCACAAATATACCAAATGCATAATCATTCGGTTTTGCATTCAGTTCCTTAAAGAGAGCCGCCTTCTCTGCCTCATTATACTTAAGCAGAGTTGCAAGATCCTCCATATCCATTAAGGTCTGGTCAAAATTCTGATCAAAGAAAGAGGCCGGTGTACCAACAAGCTCATCAAGTATACTTGTTCCATATGTCTCAGCATAATCTTTCCTTATTTCAGCAAGGACATTATTACGAGTTACCTCTATTCCTTTTTCTTCAACGCTTCTCAAGAATACCTCATAAACATTATCATCTTCATTCCAGCCGTTCCTGTTGAGATAAAGCTTCTTTTCATATTCGGTAAGACCCATACTCTTGAGGTAGGCTGAGAGCTTCATCTGATTGTTAAACTTCAGATTTTTGAACATCTGCTCACTTATTCCGGCTGGATCCTGTGCATCAGGAATAAGATACATAGCTATCTGTGAATCTGCACCACTCTTGGCGGAACCCAGAAGATTTACCATGGTCGACTTACGATATGAGGTTAAATAAGCAGCCTTCTTCTCATTAAGCGGATCGTTAGGATCCTTCTTTTTAAGCTCATCAAGATTCTTCTTATATTCAATTCCCGTAATGTATTCAATATATGAATTGATAAGCTGGAACTGTTTGTAGTTCTCAACAATAGTCTTTCTTGATCCGTCACCAACAAAATCCTTAAAGAATTTCTTCGCAAGATTCTCGGAAGCCTTCTCATCCTCAGGAGATGTATTCGTTGTTTTGCTTATACCGAGAGCTTCTCTCTTAAGGAGCGCTTCATCAAAGCTCTTCTGTGCATCAGCAACAAGCCTCTGCTTTTCCTCCTCCGGAAGATTCTTATTCACATGAATAGTCGCACTTGGGTAATTAGGATCGATATCCGCCACGGTAACTGAGTTCTTCATCTCATTATAAATAAAAAACAAAGCCTTATCAGTCATTGTCTTCTGGGCATCATATCCCCTAAGCATCTGTTTTCCAATATCTTCTCTCTGCTTTTTTGTACCAAAATAAGCATCAATACCCGGCGCTTCAAGATCAAACGGCTCTGTCTCTACACCACTTTTCTTTTCTTCAACGATCTGTTCTTCTACTTCCTTCATAGGTATTTCCTCCTGATATATATAAACTCTTTATTTACTAATATATGAACAAAAATATCCTATTTGTTCTCTCATGTGACTACTTTACCACACCAAACGCAACAAAAGTGCAACAAAAAAACCGGAGATATCTGAAAAATCTCCGGTTCTTTTAGAACTATTTATTTTTTCCCATCTTTTTTCCTGTTACCACATTCTTTCTCTGGCGGCTTACAGGATTATCTTTAAGAACCTCAGGATTGTTTGCCTTCTGTCTCTCCATCTCATGCTTGTTATTGGTCTCTATAATCTTACGAAGCTTTGCAGGATCCTTCGCAATTGCAGCAACAGTCTTCGGATTCTTGTTCTTGCCCGGCTGCCTGCTGCTCTGAAGTGATTTTCTGAACTCAGGGCTCTTATAATTCTTTTCAGAGAATTCCTCAAGCGAGATCTGCTTGCCTGTCTCAGTCTTCTTCGGAAGGCTTCCGGTAAGCTTATAGATTCCGCCTACGATAGCAAGCGAACTGTCTCTGTAGTAATCCTCATGATTCTTATATTTTCCGGTCTCAAGCCTTTTTGTTGCAGCCTCGGCATCCTTCAGAAATTCCGCAGACTTAACATTACTTATCAGCTTATCTATTCCGCTAATCTCCACCGGATCAGGCTTTGAAGAATCTATCTTAATGGAAATATCCTTAAAATACTCTCCGCTCATGATAGCTCCGATATGCTCCTTCAGAAGGTCAGGATGCTTCTTGTACACATTCTCAAGCCTTGTCATAGCCTTCTCTTTAAACATAAGCTCTGCGTAATTAAGATATCCTGCTTCCATTCTATCATTCAGTTCGGAGTAGTTCTTACCCTCTGCACTCTTCAGCTTATCCCTAAGTGCTTTCTTGTTCATCTCAATTGCAAACGCATTCGATATGATTTTACCAATCAGATTGTTCGTCATATCTTCCCGCTCAGGAAGAGGATTCTCAACAAAACGCTGAATAGCTATATTCATATGATCTCTGCCTGCCTTAATATTTCCGATAACTCCAATATCGGATTTCAGCTTGTCAGAGTAATTCTTATATGTTGTAAAATCATTATGGACAGACTTTGCAACCTCCGGTACCGCATCCTTACAATGCTCAACTTCCTGCCAGATATCGGTTCTGTAGAGCTGAAGTGCTTCTATCTTCCTGAATATATCACTATCAAATACCTTAGGATCGTTAAGATCAAAAGTCTTCAGCTTCTCATCTATCATGACTTTGGTCTTTTCCATACCCTTGACCATCATCTCTGCCAGCCACTTCTGATTCTCCGGAGTATTATATGCCATCTTCTTTGTAACCTGATCAAACATAGCTGTTTTTTCATTTACGAACTTATCAGCATCCAAAAGATCGTCGATAGAATATTTGCCCGTAACCGCGAGTGCCATTAATGCAGTTGACTGAACAGCCGATCTTGCCGTGCTGTAGCCGGCGCTTCCGCGAGGTATCTGTCTGTCCGGCTTGTAGATTCCTGACCTGAAGGCTAAATTCTGTTCCTTATTTTTCTGAATGTCATATTTATCGAAGGCTTTATATTCATCATACTTATCTCCGAGATCGTTCCTTAGGCATTCATCCTTGATCTCCTTTGCAGAAGTGAGATTTACTACAAGGTATTTCTTAAGCTTACGCGCCTGAATAACTCTGCTTCTTGCATAATCAGAATTGGTCTTCGTCTTATTATCAAGATACTTAGAAGTAAGATCACTTACCTTCTGTCCCAAGTTGATATACTCCTGCATCTCTGCGGCAGTAGGATTCTTTCCACTCTCACCAAGGCTCTTTGCATAGTCTCTGAAGTTCTTCAGCGCCTCATACATATCCTTGAAGTTCTGTGATCCGCCTCTATAATTAACGCCCTTAATGTTACTAACAAGCTCATCGATCATAGTCGCATTGTTTTTCAGGACTTCAGGTGTAACTCCGACCATATATAGAGCATTTGCAGCGTTATTCTCCTTGATGTAATCAGCCATATTCTTTTCGATCTGAGCTCTGGTTGTTTTGATATCTTTACTCAGCTTTTCATTCTGCTCTTTATTCATGGCAGAAGCCATATCCGGAAGCTTAACATTTGGGAACTTCTCTGTAATATTTGCGGAACAGACTGACTCGGCATCGTTTATTGCCTCGATCATCTCAAGCTGATTATTGGCATTTACTATCGCCGCGTATTCAGGAGACTTTTTGATTGAAGAAATATAGAGGCGCTTAAGCTTATCATATCCGCCCGGTGACGCAAGGATCGCTTCAATATTTGAAATATTATACTTCTTAACTGAATAGCCCATATATTCACTGGCAGTATGAAGCTCTCGATGGTTATCCATCAACCTTCCGATCTTTGTCTGTTCATCTAACTCATCAGATCTTCCGTCAGGTCCGCCAAGCAGCGTTATATAACCATAAAAGAGATCATTTGCCACTTTTCTTTCTCTATCGTGCATCTGAACATTTATGTTTGCTATATAGAGGTCGAACAGAAGATCAGCTGCCTTTTCAGCCTTAATATTCTTCGAAAGCATATTCAGATCATTGATGAGACTATGTCTCTTGTTTCCCGCATCATGAAGAGCCTTAACCTCTTCATCGTAGCACTTAAGCTTTGCAACCTGGATAGGTGTTGCTATTTTCGGCATAACATTTAAAGGCTCCTTACCCATAATCTCAGCCGCAAGAGCCAGACCCTCCCTGCTGTTAGAGAGTGCCTGATCATAATTTCCCAGATATGCTGCTTTTGTATTTATAAATCTGACCGCATCAACATTTCTTGCCTCAAAATCTATAAAGTTCTGAAGAAGCTCCTTTGCCGGTTCAGGATCATTTCGTTTAAATGCTTCAAGCGCAGCCTTAGCCTTCTTTCTGGCCTCTACGATAATCGGCTCCATAAGGTGTGTTCTGCTGTCACTCTTGGTCACGTTATCGATAACGTAATTCTGATTTGAATCCACAACTCTCCTGACATCAGGATTTGATCCCGTTAACTGATAATCATCCATTCCATCTACAGTCGGATCCATCATAGCTCCAATGATTATTGCCGTAACAAGCTTCTCATCCATTCCCTTGGGAATATCCATTTCGATTGCATTGTATTCGTTATAGAGCTTTATATCCTGCGTAACCTTCCCCTTAGGTCCGAGAGTCGCAATAAGGCTTTCATATCTCTTTTTCTCAACGAATTCATCAACATTCGTCTTAAACTTTATTTTCTGATTATTTGTTAACGGCATATTTTCCTCCTTACCTGCAATCCTTATCTTTTGTGCAACGGTTTATCTTTTTTTTCTAAATGGATAATATCACCCTAAGCGCAACAAAAGCGTAACAAAATCAAAAATAGTTTTATAAACTTGCATTCATATTGATAAGTATATACAATATACCTTAATGTTGCATAGAAAGAAGCACCTATAGCCTAAGACACGTCTGCTATATCTACCGGAGATAATTATGAGCACTAATGACAAATATATAATTTCAAATATATATTGGGACAGAATGTGGATATTCTTCGAAATAAAACCTGTCACATCTGAGAGGTTTTTTCCTTATATCATTAATTCCGATTGTTCATATAAAGCATATCTTCTTAAGCACTCTGAAGGTCTGTATAAGCTGAACATTACAAATCCCGGCAATTGCAGGATGCTTCCTCTCGGTACATATCATATCTCCTACGACAACGCAGGCCCTCTGGGAACATCAGCTTCCTCAAGCACGGCGTACAGCTTCATAAGGTACTGCTCTCCGGAGGATAAGGATATTACCGAGGATAATAAAAGGTTCATATATTTCCACTCAGAGAGAGAATACAGAGTGGACTTTTACGATAACGACGTTTTCTCCTTCACATCATCCGATGGTCAAAGAACTGATATAAAAAAGCGGATAAAGATCAAAACACGGCTGGAACGCAGAAGGCACAGGATTGCCAAAACAGTCCTGCGCACCGTCTATAATTTTGATTATTTCAAATATAGAAAGCTTTCTAAGCATAAAGAAAAAAAAATACTCCTTTTCAGTGATCAGAGTGAAGAAATGGGTTCAAATATGGCTGCTTTGAAGGATGGTCTCATCCGTGCCGGTTATAAACCGGAAGAAAGCCTCCGAGCTGTAACAACAAAGCATTACAGCTTCCTGCATTGGATGAAAACACTTAAGAAGCTCGCTAAAGCTGATTATATTTTCCTGGATGATCACAGCCAGACAACTGACTGGCTTACTATAAAGGGTGCAACCATAACACAGATATGGCACGCCGGAGCAGGCTTTAAATCAACAGGCTACAGCAGATTCGGTATGAACGCCTCTCCCGCTCCTGTTTCAGGACACAGACAATATGATTATGGTATAACAGGTTCGCGAAACATACGTCATTTCTTCTCCGAGGTTTGGGGAATAAATGATTCCATGGTCCTTCCTGCCGGAATGCCAAGGCTTGACAAATACCTTGATAAAGCTTATCAGGCAAAAACAAAGGAAAAGCTTCTGAAGGATTATCCGATACTGAGTAAGCGCGTCATTCTTTTTGCTCCCACCTATAGAGGCGCAAATAAAAAGCACGCCTACTATCCGTACAAGAAGCTTGACTTTGATGAGATGTACAGAGTTGCCGAGGAAACAGATTCGGTATTTGTATTTAAGATGCATCCCTTCGTTTCAAAGCCGGTTCCTATTCCGGAAGAATACCGTGACAGGATGTTTGATATCTCAGGTTATCCAAACATTAATGACCTGTTCTATGTTACAGACCTGCTGATAACTGATTATTCTTCCAATATCTACGAGTTTTCTCTTATGAGAAAGCCTATACTGTTCTTCGCTTTTGATATCGACGGCTACTCAAACAGCCGCGGTTTCCATAGAGATTACAGGACAAATGTTCCGGGTAAGATCACCGAAACCTTTGAAGAAATGTGCGCGGCCATCAGAGCAGAGGATTTTGAATATGAAAAGGTTGAGGAATATATCGAAAACAACTTCGAGAAGATTGACAGTCACGCCTGTGACAGAGTGATCGACTGGATCATTCGCGGAAAGATACCTGAAGAATATAAGAATGAAATTAAAAATGAGTTTAAGAGAGTCAGCTGTAAGAACTGTTCTTAAATACGAAAACGTGGCAAGGTTTGGTCCCTGCCACGTTATTTTTATTCAGCCCAGTCGAAGCTTCTTTCGACTGCTTTCTTCCAGCCGGAAAGCTTCTTCTCTCTCTCCTCTTCACTTATCACCGGATTAAATACCCTGTCGATACTGAGGACGGTACGGAGCTCATCCCTCGACTCCCAGTATCCGACCGCGAGACCTGCAAGAAATGCAGCGCCCATGGCAGTACTCTCAAGACAGCCCGGTCTGATGACCGTTGCATTTATAAGATCTGCCTCGGTCTGAAGCAGGAAGTTATTTGCGGAAGCACCACCGTCAACCCTGAGCTCACTGAGCTTAAGACCGGTGTCCTTCTCCATAGCCGTAAGGACATCCTGCGTCTCATAGGCTATCGATTCAAGGGTTGCTCTGATAATGTGATATTTATTAACACCTCTGGTTATTCCGACGATCGCACCCCTGGCGTACTGGTTCCAGTAAGGAGCGCCCAGTCCCGTGAAGGCCGGCACAACATAGCAGCCGTTGGTATCCGGCACCTTCTGTGCCATATATTCGGAATCCTCCGCACTGTCGATAAGCTTCATCTCATCGCGGAGCCACTGTATCGACGCGCCCGCAATAAATACAGAGCCCTCCAGCGCATACTGCACCTTTCCACCAAGCCCCCAGGCGATGGTCGTTACCAGTCCATTATTTGAAAATACAGGTTTGTCTCCGGTATTCATCAACAGGAAACAGCCTGTACCATATGTATTTTTTGCGTTGCCCTTCTCCCAGCACTGCTGACCGAAAAGAGCCGCCTGCTGATCTCCTGCGATTCCGGCTATCGGAACCTCTCTTCCAAGAAGGTGCTTACTTGCAAGTCCGTAGACCTCGCTGCTGTCCTTCACTTCAGGAAGCATAGACATCGGAATGTCCAGCTCGCGAAGTATATCCTCGTCCCACTTCAGATCAACGATGTTGAACATCATGGTGCGGGATGCGTTAGAATAGTCGGTCACGTGAACTCTGCCCTTAGTCAGCTTCCAGATGAGCCATGTGTCAACCGTTCCGAAGAGAAGCTCGCCCTTCTCGGCTCTCTCCCTGGCTCCGGGAACATTTTCCAGTATCCATCTGAGCTTGGTTGCCGAGAAATATGCGTCTATAACAAGGCCTGTCTTCGAGCGTATCATCTCTTCGAGGCCCTTCTTCTTTAAAGAATCGCAGTATTCCGCAGTCCTGCGGCACTGCCATACAATGGCATTGTAGATTGGTTCGCCGGTCTCTTTGTCCCAGACTATCGTTGTCTCACGCTGGTTTGTTATGCCTATACCGGCTATATTTTCGGCTGAGGTGCCTGCCCTCGCCATCGTTTCAACCGCTACTCCAAGCATCGATGACCATATCTCGTTCGCATCATGCTCAACCCAGCCCGGCTGCGGGTATATCTGTGTAAACTCCCTCTGCGCCACGGAAACGATCTTACCATTCTTATCGAAGAGTATGGCTCTGTTGCTTGTTGTTCCCGCGTCAAGCGCCATTATATATTTTTCCATAACGCATTACCTCCTCAGTATACTGTTAAATATTCTACTGCAGATATTTGCCTCTTCCGCATTACTCTCCTCCAGACAGTCATTTGTATAATTCAGACGCTGCAGGATTTCCAGATTTTTTCCCCAAGTATCATCACCTATTTCCGGAAATGCGGTGATAAGCTCCTTTTTGTACTCTTCATCAGAAAGCCTTCTTCTGCCTGTTTTATTCTTTCGTCGCATAATCTGTTCCGTCTTATGATTCAAATACAGAAGATTCTCCCTGCCTTCCGGCCCGATAAAGCCCTCTTTTAACGCTTTATCAATACTATTTTTCTGTTTTAACTTATATATCATGACACAAACCGCTGCAAATGTAAGAAGCAGTAAAATGATAACAGTGATTAGTATATATTCCGAATACGTCAAACGCCTTTCAGACTTTCCGGAATCACCCTTCTCACCTGTATTTTCGTTATTTATATTTTCGCTTCTGTCTGCTGACGCAGTCTCGGTAGTTCTGCCCTGCGGTCTTTCGGTAACAGACTCTGTAGTTGATGGCTTTTCGGTAACCGCCGTCACAACAGTAGTTTTCTCCTCAGTCAGATCAGTTCCGGTATTACTGTTTGTTCTTCTTATAGTATCATTCATTCCGGGTGTCATTTCCACCGGGACCCAGCCAATATCATTTAAATATACTTCAACCCACGCATGAGCATCACTGTCAGTAACCGAAGCTGTATAATTGCCGTTACTGTCCTCTTTGATACTACTATAATCAACCCTGTAGCCTGATACATATCGTGCAGGTATTCCAAGCTTTCTCAGGATCATAGCACCCGCTGATGCAAAATGGGTACAATATCCCTTCTTGCCATCTGTAAGGAAATACACCACCGGATCCTCTCCCGATGGGATTCTGCCCGGTTTTTTACTGTACTCGAATCTGCCCTTAAGAACTGCCGCCGTATATTCTGCCGCACTCATTATTTTTTCGTTGAGATATGCCGACAAGGCTGAGATATCTATATCATATAATTCATTCTCCTCCACTATTGACCTGATATTATATAATTCTCCTGAATAATACTGAAGCTGAGTACTGCTGCTTACAATATCTTCCATGCACGGATTCAGTTCATTCGGAACCGTGGTATAATACTCATAAACATAGTCATTATACCATAGCCAGAATTCTCTTTCCATATCACTCATCTCATAGGGAATATAAGAATTACGGTAAGCTCCATCGTAGTTTATGACATCATTAAGTGTGATATTATTATACCTTGCTGCACAGACTGTATAATCCTTATTCTTTTTATCCTTCACGACCGTGTCTTCGGATATATAATATCCTTTATCAAAGGAATAAGGATCATAAAAATACGGCAGTGCGCAGGATGTAGCTTTACTCCTGTAGCTTATAGTGATATTCGTAAGCATATTTGATGCATTATCATTATAATATTTGTATATTCTTCCTGTAAGTATCCTCCTCACATCATAAGCCCTCAGCGTATGAGGAAGTTTTTCTTCAAAGAGCATCTCATCAAGCTTCCATTCACCGGTGCTATATTCCATAGCGCTGAAATCCTTCAGGTAAATATCACCTTCACAGGCATCAGACATACTCAGGCTCAAAACCTCTCTTCCGGTATCACTTGGTGTATCATTACTGACCCTGCGGGTATTTGAATAATCTTTGCTTACCGTATAACCCTTCAGTCTGTTTTCAATTCTCTTCTGAAAATCTCTCACCCTGCCGGCATTTTTCCTCATAAGCTGTTCCGGTTTTTTTGATAAAGGTATGGTTACAAAAAGCAGCAGGATGATAACGATGATCCCAACAATACTGTTTAGATTTTTCTTTATATACAGCCCTTTCTTCAGGTGATCTTCCACCTGCAAAAGCCGCTTATCTGTTTCTGTATTTATTAGTTTAATAAATGCAGCCAGGAGTATTATAAGAATAAAAACCTTATAATCCGGTGAATACCCATAAACAAACGTTGTTATGGATGCCGCAATCGGAAGTATGGCCAGAAGGAAATATTTTCTGATCAGTACAGATATCGCAAATAAAAGCAGTATCGCCCCTGTGAGGTATAATGCCATAAGCTTTGATGCACTGATCAGATATTCATATCTGTATCTTCTGTACAGATGATAGGTTGCCTGATCAACTTTATCATCGAATATCATCTCTAAAAATGCTCTTCCCAAAGAGATCTCTTCCTTTGGTATTCTGACATAATAGAGAAACATAACGGCAGCAGATGACATGTAAATGATAATTGCGGAGATAATCAGTGATGCCCTGCCTCTCCTTCCTGTTATACCGGTGATCACGCTAAAGACAAGTGAAAAAAACGCCAGAAAAAGACAAACTGCTATTATCTCTCTCTGCCTCATATATATTCCCCGACTTAAACTCTTCAGAGCAAAGAAAGTCGAAAAAAAGCACAGTATCGTAATTGCCGAGGTATAGCATCCATTCATAAAGGCCCCGACAAAACCATAACTTCTGTTTGAACTTTTCCAGACAACACTGCTTTTCATTATTTCCACCTATCTCCCAATGAAATCAGGTAAGACGCCGTTTTCAGATCATTTTATTTGAATACTATCTCACCGTCCGTAACGCTTTCACCATCCATCATGAGCTTATCATTCTTCAGATAAATCTCACTGACATATATCTCACCACGATACTTTTCTCTGTACATCTGCTTCATGTCCTCATATTCCTGAAAAACAGAATCAGCCATGGCACCGGTCATCGCAAGAAAGAAACTCTCCTCATCATCAACTCTGACCCTGATAAGCGTATTTCTTCTTTTGGAATTCCATACCATAAAATGCGGACAACCCTTATCCATAAGCGCAAAAGAAATACTTGAGATACTCTCTAACGCTTCCGAGTAAGCATCGGCTCTGTAGCCCTTATCCCCGATCCTTCTGACCGAGAAAAACAGTATCACCGGGCACGCCTTAGGCTGACTGTCTTCTCTGACCAGAAGACAGCCCTTCTTGGCTGAAAGCTTCCAATTGATACGTTGAACCTTATCACCATCACGAAACTCACGTATATCAAATATCTGCCCGCTGTCCTTTCCGGGTCTTACATCATCATAAATATCTGAATCCCCGTAAAAATTTCTTATCCTTTCTCCCAGCCTAAGCGTAATATCTTTTGGCTCCGGAAGTACCATAAGTCCGGCAGACGACGAAAATCTCTTGCTGATATAGAACAGACCCAGCCTGTCATAAATATGGCATTTATGAACCTCAAACTCATAATACCCGGCATCGGTAAGCATGACCGGAATCGTGAATTCATTTTCACCATACTTTGCTATAAACAGACTGATCCATTTTTTTCTGATCTTTCTTGTATCACTGTATCTGATCTGTAATTTAATCTTATCAGTTATCATCTTGCTGTTATTTCTGACCATGACACGAAGATTTATAGCTTTATTGGCATCAACAAGGGTTATAGGGGCATTTATCCTGCATTTGATCTTTTTTCTTCTGATCATGAGATAGACAAATGCCACAACAAGAAACATCGCTCCTGCAACACAAAAGCGCACAAGCGATGTACTCTCATAAATCAGTGACATATATGCCATACATGCAATTACTATAATTGCTATAATAAAGCTGATCAATACTTAATCCTCTCCGTAAGCTTAACTCTGCTTCTCCGGTTTTCTTCTCTTTTTTCCACCGGAAACCGAAGGTGTATTTACGGTCTTCAAAATATCTGAAAGCACATCCTCCTCGGTAACTCTTGTGGCTCTGGCTCTTGTACTGAGTACTATCCTGTGTTTGGCAATATCCATAAACAGATCCGAAACATCTCCCGGAATAACGTATTCTCTTCCCTGAAGAAATGCCCAGGCCCTCACTATCCTGCTCATTGCAATGGTTCCTCTCGGACTGACTCCCAGCTCTATATATTCGTTCTCTCTGGTTGCCTTCATAAGCCTTACCATATATGAATACACCTGATCATGAATATAGATTCCCGATACTCCGCTGATCATTTCCATAAGCTGTCCTGCTGAGATAACAGGCTTAACACTTTCTGCAGATATATCTGCAGCCTTATTTTTCAGTATCATAAGCTCAGACTCCTCATCCGGATATCCGAGACTCATACATATCATAAATCTGTCAAGCTGGGATTCCGGAAGAAGCTGTGTTCCGGCGCTTCCTTTCGGGTTCTGCGTTGCTATGACAATAAAAGGCTCAGGAACCTTATACGAATATCCATCAACCGTAACCATCCCCTCTTCCATTACCTCAAGGAGAGCTGACTGTGTCTTTGGTGAAGTACGGTTGATCTCATCAGCCAGGAACAGATTGCACATAATGCTTCCCGGACGATAAACAAACTCGTCACTTTTCTTATCATACATACTGAATCCTAGAATATCCGACGGAAGTACATCCGGCGTAAACTGAACCCTTCTCGTGCTTAGAGAGAGCGCCTTTGAAAAGGCAACTGCAAGCGTTGTCTTACCTACACCCGGCACATCCTCGAGAAGTATATGTCCTCCGGCAAGAATAGAAGCAAATACCTTCATTATGCATTCTCTTTTTCCGGTTACGGCTTTCTCAACTTCATGTATTATCTGCCGGATCTGTTCATTTTCGCTTAGTTTCATATTCATTCCCCTGCGTCCTTAAAATACCAATTCCATCTCGTCGTAAAGCTTACCAAGTCTCTCATCAGAAAGATCCGTCTCGTTTAGGATGGTATATCTGTCGGCTCTTGTTGCAGATGCCTGCTGCCATGCGCCGATAAATATTTCCTTTGTTATCTTCCAGTCAGATGGTTTTACAGGAATGTTGTAATCCTTGAGAACCTTGGTTATCTTAGCGATATTTCTATTCTGGAAGATGCATGCACAGTAGCTTCCCATCGCAACTGCTATTCCGTGAGGAACGTTAACCTGCTCGCTGAAATTCTCTTCAAGAGCGTGGCAGAACAGATGCTCAGAACCGCTGCTCGGTCTTGAGGAACCTGTTATCTCCATTGCAAGTCCACCCATAACAAGAGCCTGAGTTAGTCTCTTGATAAAGTCCTTGCTCTTCAGTTCCTTCTGATCATTGTAGCAGATGGAGTTAAAAGCCATCTTCGAGATCATATATGCAAAATCATCAACATATTCCTTACCCTTTGCGAAGGCGATCTTCCAGTCGTTGAGGGCGGTGTATTTGCTGATGGTATCACCGATACCTGCAAGGAGCTGTCTGTCCGGCGCACTCATGATAACGTTCACGTCAACAATGATCGCATCAGGGATCGTGCATTTAAAGGTCTTTCTTGCCTTACCCTCAGTTCCGAGAACTGCAACCGGTGAAGCAAGGCTGTCATTACTGAGAGTCGTCGGAAGCGAGATAAGCTTCGTCTTACTTACAAATGCCGCAAACTTCGCCAGATCAAGAACTGTACCGCCGCCGAAGCCGATAACTATAGCAATATCGTTCATTGTGATGTATTTTGCAAGTGCTACTGCTGCATCGTAGCTTGCCTCCTTAATGAGATATAGCTCGATCTCCTTGAAGTCGGCCGAGATCTCATTAAGTATATTTTCAAATAATCCCTTAAGGTTTTCCTCTGTTACGAGGATGGTCTTCTTGTCGTGAATGTCCGGAATAACGTCATTCATAACCTCCGGAATCTTCGCGAATATGCCTTCCTCAACGATAAGATGATATGGTAATCTGAATCTGTTCATACTGGTAACCCTCCTGTATTAATCGTATATAACACTAAGTATGATTTTAACCCAGATGAGTTTTTTATTCAATAATTATCGCGCACTCATGAGTCCTTCGGATTCATTTCGTCGCGGCAGTCGACCTTCACACTTCTTTACACGAACTCATGAATCCTTCGGATTCATTTCGTCGCGGCAGTCGACCTTCACACTTCTTCACACGAACTCATGAATCCTTCGGATTCATTTCGTCGCGGCAGTCGACCTTCACACTTCTTTACACGAACTCATGAATCCTTCGGATTCATTTCGTCGCGGCAGTCGACCTTCACACTTCTTCACACGAACTCATGAATCCTTCGGATTCATTTCGTCGCGGCAGTCGGCAAATACATGTGCCTACGGCACATGTAACAAAACAGCATACACACCCATCAGCATGCAAGCATGCATGGGATGTATGCTGTTTCGTCACATGCTTCGCATGTGCTTGCCTCGTATGCATCGCGAAAATAGAAACCCGCATGACAAACTTCCTCAGTAATGCCATGCGGGGACCAAATATCATTTATTAATTTGTGCGTGCATCTGTAACGACCTGAAGTGCTGATCTTTCATCTACAACCTCAGCAGCAACCTCCTCAGTCTCTATGCACTTCTCAGCTCCGACGATTCTGTCATCATGATAAGGAATCTCGAATGGTTCCTGCTTCTCATAAACCACTCTGTAAACAACATATCCTGAAGCCTGTCCAACCTCGAAGAATGCATTTGCAGGTGTATCGAATTCGGTACCGTAGCTGTAATTCAGTGAATTTGCAACGGTCGGCTCGCCAACAAGGTCGCTCGGCCATCTCTCCTCACCGTAATCAGTATATGTATCTGTTGTGCCGGTAAACAATCCGTCAGTGATTATCGAAACATGCTCTCTGCCGTAGCTGCCTCCCTCGGAAGCACCCCAGCTGAGGTAAACGATGATGTCACCGGCCTTGATAGTACCATCTGCTGTCTTCTCGTTAAGATCCTGTCTTGCGTCTGAAGCACAGTCGTCATTGTAGAATCTTACAAGCTCAAAATGCTCATCATTTCTCATGAAGGACTCAAGTCCGCCTGCAGAAGCGGTTGCTGTATTTCCATATTCAGGAACGTAACCGTCAAATGCACCGGCAAGCGCCGAAACATATATTACATGAGCTGCCCATCCTGCGCATGACCAGTAGTCCTCTGCAAGATATCCGCCTGAACCGTAGCTGCCGGCCGGCATATTTGCTCTCATAACATCGTAATAATCTTCTTTCTCTATTCCTTCGGTCTCTTCCTTTTTCTCTTCGTCGGAAACCTGTGTTTCTGTCTTATCCTCTGCTGCATATATACTGCCTGCCTGTGAAAATGCAAGAACAGCTGCCAGTGATAATACAGGAATTATCTTTTTTCTCATACAAACCATCCGTAATATTTTTGTAACAGATTATCAACCTGCAATGCACATTAAACCACATTCATAATCTTATGTCAAGCAAAATATTACATTTTTGTTACATTTGTTACGGACTTGTTGTGAATTTGTTGTGAAACCACAATATTTTGTATGTATAAAGTACCGATTCTTCCATAAAATATGGCGCCCGCCTTGTTATAGTCTCAACCTATATCTAAATATTATTATTTACTATAATGCTATAGACCAAGACTATTGCTATAATAAGGATATTCTTATAACGAAAATTGTATGGAGGTAATTACAATGGAAAGAGAAACACTCAGTATTCATGCCGGCTATGCTCCAAAGAACGGCGAATCAAGACTTCTGCCTATCGTGCAGAGCACAACCTTTAAATATGATACAAGCGAAGATATGGGCAAGCTTTTCGATCTCGAGGCTAGCGGATACTTCTATTCAAGACTTCAGAATCCTACCTGCGACAACGTAGCTGCTAAGATTGCTGCTCTTGAAGGCGGTACTGCTGCTATGCTTACAGGTTCAGGCCAGGCTGCTTCTTTCTTCTCAACCTTTAATATTGCAGGTTGCGGCGATCACATCGTTGCATCTTCAACTATCTACGGTGGAACCTTCAACCTCTTCAATGTAACAATGAGAAAGATGGGCATCGACTTCACCTTCGTTGATCCTGACTGCTCAGATGAGGAGCTCGAGGCTGCATTCAAGCCAAACACCAAGGCTGTATTTGGCGAGACTATCGCAAACCCTGCACTAATCGTATTTGATATAGAGAGATTCGCAAACGCTGCTCATAAGCACGGTGTTCCTCTCATCGTTGACAATACATTTGCAACCCCTATCAACTGCAGACCTTTCGAGTGGGGCGCAGACATCGTTGTTCATTCAACGACAAAATACATGGACGGCCATGACGCAACAGTTGGCGGATGTATCGTAGATTCGGGTAAGTTTGACTGGATGGCTCACGCTGACAAGTTCCCTGGACTTACAACTCCGGACGAGTCATACCACGGCATCACCTATGCTGAGAAGTTCGGCAAGGAAGGCGCTTTCATCACAAAGTGTACAGCACAGCTTATGCGTGACCTCGGTTCAGTTCAGGCTCCGATGAATGCATTCCTTCTTAACCTCGGACTCGAGTCTCTTCCACTTCGTATTGAGAGACATTGCAGAAATGCTGAGAAGATTGCTGAGTTCCTTGAGGGTTCAGACAAGGTTGCATGGGTTAATTACCCTGGTCTTCCAAGCAACAAATACTATGAAAGAGCTAAGAAATACCTTCCAAACGGAAGCTGCGGCGTTATCTCCTTCGGCGTGAAGGGCGGACGTAAGGCAGCTGAGACCTTCATGAAGAACCTTAAGCTTGGAATGATCGCTACTCACGTTGCTGATGCACGTACCTGCGTACTTCATCCGGCATCTTCTACTCACAGACAGCTTACAGATGAGGAGCTCATCGCTGCAGGCGTTGGACCGGATCTTATCCGTCTCTCTGTTGGTATCGAGAATGTGAATGATATCCTCGCCGACGTAAAGCAGTCGCTGGAGCAGATCTAATTTATTATAAACGACGTCAGGCTGTAACAGGAAATACTGTTACAGCCTGACTGTTTTTTTATATTTATTCTTATTTTATGCGGAGCGCCCTCGTTGCGTTGAGGACTGCGAGAACCATGACACCAACGTCGGCGAAGATCGCTATCCACATATTTGCGATGCCGAGTGCACCGAGTATGAGGCAGGCAACCTTGACACCGATCGCAAATACGATATTCTGCCTTACGATTCCGAGAGTTTTCGCGGAAATACGTCTTGCCAGTGATATTTTCGCCGGATCATCGTCCATAAGAACGATATCTGCCGCTTCTATCGCTGCATCCGAACCGAGTCCTCCCATGGCAATACCGATATCGGCACGCATCAGAACCGGTGCGTCGTTTATGCCGTCTCCACAGAATACAAGTCTGCCGTTTCCTTCTTTTGTTTCAAGAAGCTTCTCAACCTCTGCAACCTTATCTCCCGGCAGAAGCTCGGACAGATAAGTGTCTATTCCTATCGTTTCAGCAACTCTCTTTGCAGCCTTCTCAGAATCGCCTGTCAGCATTACGGTACGAAGTCCTTCTGCCTTCAGATCCCTGATTGCCTGAACAGTATGTTCCTTAATGACATCCGAGATAACTATGCAGCCTGCGTAAAGTCCGTCAACCGCAATATAAACCACTGTGCCTTCATCATGCTCTGAAGTGATGGTTACGTTGCTTCGATTCATCAGCTTAACATTCCCGACCAGAACACGTCTTCCATCGACTATTGCAGAAACGCCATGGCCCGCAACCTCTTCTATCTCGGTTACGTTTTCAAGTGAAAGTTCCCGGCCGTAAGCCTTTTTCAGACTCAGGCTGATTGGATGGCTGGATGATATTTCCGCGTAAGCGGCAAGCCTAAGAAGCTCGTCATTGCTTATCTCTCCCTCCGGATATATAGCAGTCACTTCAAATACGCCCTTGGTCAACGTACCGGTCTTATCGAAAAGTATGGTCTTCGCGTCTGCCAGTGCCTCAAGATAGTTAGCGCCCTTGATAAGTATTCCTCTTGAGGAAGCACAGCCGATTCCGCCGAAGAAACTAAGCGGTACTGAGATAACAACTGCGCATGGACAGCTTATTACGAGAAAGGTCAGCGCACGAAATACCCAGCTACTCCAATTCGGACTGTAGCCAAATATGATCCTTGCAACCGGTGGAAGGACTGCAAGTGCAAGTGCACTGTAGCAGACGATCGGTGTATAGAATCTTGCAAACTTCGAGATGAAATTCTCTGCCTTAGCCTTCTTCAGACTTGAATTCTCTACAAGATCAAGTATTTTTGAAACCGTTGACTCGCCGAATTCCTTCGTGGTCTTTATCTTGATCATACCACTGCTGTTGATGCAGCCGCTTATTACCTCGTCTCCTTCTCTCACACTTCTCGGAACCGATTCACCGGTAAGTGCACTGGTATCCAGGCTGGTATACCCTTCTATGATCACTCCGTCGATAGGGATCTTCTCGCCCGGATTAACTATTATTATCGAACCGATCTCAATATCATCCGGATCAACCTCTTCAACGCTTCCATCCTCCATAAGGAGATTCGCTGAGTCAGGTCTGATATCCATAAGGTCGACTATGCTCTGACGGCTCTTCCCGACAGCTATGCTCTGGAACAGCTCACCGATCTGGTAAAAAAGCATTACGGCAACGCCCTCTTCGTATTCGCCAAGGATCATCGCACCTACTGTTGCAACTGCCATAAGGAAATTCTCATCAAATACCTGGCCCTTCAGAATTCCCTTGATAGCTTTTCTAAGCACGTCGTATCCAACTATAAAATACGCTGTCAGATAAAGCGGCAGGGATACAAACCACGTCATATCAATATCCGTAAGATGCTCTATGCACATCAACGTTGCAACAATAACGAATGCTATTATCACTCTGTATAGATTTTTCTTCTGCTTCTTACTTAATTTAAACCGTCCCATAATTCCGTCCTATATTGATTATAATGTCACGACTCTTTATAAATACTCTTTACATCAATCATATTTCCATGTTCATAAATTGATGCTTTTTTTCACTCCTGTGATCAGTCAAGGAATATCTCCATATCATCCTCAACCTTCTTTACGTTCTTACGAGCCTCCTGCATAACTACTGCGGGATCTGCTCCCTCTTCAAACTCAACCTTGCACTTAAGTGTCATAAAGCTGAGTGTAGCATCCTTAACACCCTCTGTATTTTTGATTGCCTCCTGCATCTTCTCTGCACATGCTGCACAATCAACCTCTACCTTATATGTCTTCTTCATCTGTTTGACCTCCATTATTTTATTGATAATGATTATTTATGACTATTGTTTACGTATTGTCCTTCAGAACTTACTACCAGACTTACTCCTTGAATTGTTTCACTTAAGTAGATTATTCTGTCCATTCCGAAATAGCATTCGCTATACTCACTCCTCGACATGTTCCATACCCAGGCTGAGTATCATTCTTACATGATCATCGTCCAGTGAGTAATACATGCTCTTGCCCTCTCGTCTGAACTTGACAAGCTTGGCATCCTTTAGGATTCTCAGCTGATGGCTGACTGATGACTGGCTGAGATTAAGTATCTTCGCCATATCTCCGACATTCAGTTCTGTATCAAACATCGAATAAAGTATCTTGATTCTTGTCGAATCTCCGAATATTCTGAAAAGCTCCGACAGATCATATAAACATACATCATCCGGCTGGTTCTCTAAAACCTTCTGAACCAGTTCCTCGTGAGACATCTTCTCTTCCTTTGCTGCTTCCTTCGCCATTTGCAACCCTCCGTATTTCTTTCTTACACTTCTTTTTATACTTATTCTTTAAGGCTACTGTTAACTTTTACTTGTTTTCTTTTACTTGTTTTTTCTTACAGTTTATTACCTCGCAGTTTTCATATGTTTCACTGTTCATATGAAAGTATATTCATATATTCACGATTTGTCAATACCTATTTTTTCCTTTTTCATTCACTTTTTTACCGTTTCAGAAAATCCTTTACAACCGTACGGCTTATCAAAGAAGCAGGTATGTATTGCTTTAGGTATAGTCAAAAGGATAAAAAATACCCCGGAGTGAATTTCTCACACTCCGGGATTATTAGTACTAGTCTATCCACCACTCCGGCGTCAGTTCGCCCAGCTTCATAATACGTCCGGTAGGGTAATCGATCATTATCTCGATATCCTTGTATTTTCCGGGCATCAGCTGAACCATCAGCTCGCGGCAGGCTCCGCATGGTGCGCCCTTCCCTTCATTTGGTGGAATACAAAGCACCTTATCGATCTCATACTCACCATTCGTGATCATATTGAATATCGCATTTCTCTCTGCGCATATTCCAAGCGATGAACAGGTATCGATGCAGACACCTACATATATATTTCCTGACTTCGAAAGTACCGCCGCAGACACCTCTCCTGCTGTCACAAATTCCGAGATTCTCTTCTCATGAAGCACCGCCTTCGCGGCATTATACATATCAACCCATATCTGATCCATCTTTAATCATCCTTCCATTTTTTCTGCAAGATTTACTGATTCTCTATCTCTATCTGGCACATAGCCATGGTCTTAAGAGCTGCCTCGTGGCTTTCAACCGTAACGCCTGCACAGCATGATGCATCAACGGCTATTTTAATCTCCGGGAAAAGAGCCTTAAGGATAAGTGCATTTGAAGCAACACAGATATCTGTGCAAAGTCCTACAAGCTCAATCTCCTCAAAATCATAATCACTCCAGCCTGTATAACCAAAGGAAGGCTTATTGATTATATCAGCGCCTTCTACGTAGAGACCGTCACGGATCTCCCAGCCCGGTGTTCCTTCTATACAGTGAACTACCGGAAGATGCTTTCCTTCATTAGTCTCCATATAATTCTCCTGGTGAGTATCACGTGTGAAGATGATCTGATCTCCTGCCGCTGCAGCCGCCTCGATCTTAGCCTTAACCTTGTCCACTATTGCCACAGCCTCAGCTGTTCCAAGACTTCCGTCAATAAAATCATTCTGCATATCAATTACTATTAGTGTTTTCATTTTTATCCTCCTGTCCAAAATAAGTCAATCCCAGCATTGTAATATCATCGAATTGATCAGCATCCCCAACATAATCAGCTATATCCTTCCGTATTGCCGGAAGTGTGTCAGTAACAGAAGCGTCCTTCAGTGTATTCAATACATCCAGCAAACGCCCGGTCCCGTACTGCTGCTCCTTTTTATCCTGCGCCTCCGGAACGCCATCCGTATATACAAAGAGTTTATCATCCGGTTCCATTTGAAGTTCATATTCCTTATATTGCTTCCCTTCAATCGCAGCCAGAGGAAGGCCGTGCTTATCTTTAATATATTCATAGTCTCCTTGCGATCTCTTAAGTACCGGGTACTCATGTCCTGCATTTGCACAAAGCATTTTTCCCGTGATAAGGTCGATGATTCCGAGCCATACAGTCACAAACATTTCCGCGTCATTGCCATCACACAGAGTACCATTGGCACGTCTGAGTATCTCCGATGGCGTAAAACCGGATTCCGAAAGACCCCGTATGGCTGTTTTGGCACGCATCATAAACAGCGCAGCCGGAATGCCCTTTCCGGACACATCCGCTATTACCAGAGCAAGCTTGTTCTGATCCACAAAGAAGAAATCATAGAAATCTCCGCCCACTTCTTTAGCCGGATCCATAATTGCATATATTTCAAAATCATTCCTCGGAAACTTAAAGTTAGTTGGCAGCGCGGATGCCTGTATGGTACGGGCAAATTCCAGTTCCTGTTCAAAGCGCTTTTCCGTTGCCGCAATATAGCCCTTCAACACCTCCACTGTCTGATTGATGTCATCAGACAAAGATGCGAATTCCGATGATTTTCTGACATCTACCACTTCGTTTAGGTTACCATCTGTAATCCTCCCCAGCGATTCATTTATCATATCCAGATTATTTACAACTATCGCCTGAACAAGCATAGATATAAGGACGTAGATTACAGCGAACAGTATGATTGCTCCAAATACGGACTCAAATGTCTGTGCATCACGATTGGCATAAACTTCCGTCATAGGAAGTGTCGTCATCAGCGTCAATTCATCATTCCACTTTTCGAAACGACACAAAGAATCACGCTTGAAATACTTAGCCCTGTATACCTCATCAGCCTTATTCTCTTCCATTTTCTTTCTATCGTTCGAGCTGATCAACCTGCCTTGGTGATCACCCGCAACGATCAATCCATCACTATTTATAATATCAAAGGTTCCGCTGTCTCCTACATGATAATATGACAGTGACTCGCTGAGTTCCGGCATCTCATTTCCTATAACATCAACACTATCTTCAATTTCCTGAAGTTTTTCGTGTGTTCTCCTTATATCTCCGGAAACCGCTGCAAGCGTATTTCCGGCATTCTGCTCAGCTGTCCTTGTTTGTATGGAAAGAGAAAACAGAAGATTCAGTGTCAGTATCGAAAATGTCACCGCAAACAACCATACCTGGAATCTATGAGAAACAGGTATTTCCTCATCCCTCAGCCTGCGGAAAGGGTTTTTCCACTCTCCGGCATTGATCTTCAAAGAAAGCGAAGATGCAACCATACCCAATCCCGTAAACACGATCATCGGTGGAGAGCAAGTCTTTACAACATAAAATGCCATTTTCATATCGTCACGATGAGTGATGAAAACAACATACATATGAAATACTTCCATCACCGCCCCCATGAAGAAAGCATATGTGGCTGACGGTTTTTTCCTCTTGAACAGATAAATATGCATTCCTGCGGCTATGAAACCGGCAAGACATGTGGATAGACTACACGCAATACGGGTATAGCTTCCGACTCCCCAGAAGGTTCCCGCAATATATCGTTCTATACCACCTATTAGTCCCGCAATGATACCTGACACAGGGTCAAAGTAAAGTCCCGCAGAAAGCGGACCCAGATCACGAACATTCAACATCATATCACTGTAATCTATACCGAAATGGGTCGAGAGTATCGCGCACAGACCATATACCACTCCAATTATGATCTTCGATAGCAGCGAGAGCTTTTTCTCCCGCGTATGCCTCCAGATCAATGTCGTAAGTAGTACGTAAAGCACCGTTACTGTTGTCATTTTAATGATCATTGAAAACATAAACTATTTTACCCCTTATTACGATATACCGGTCATCCCTGCTAAACAAATATAATAATCTCATATTTCTAACTATTTTGAGCGACTGTATTCAACCTTTAAGATTTTTACAACCAACTCTATTATATCATCACGACCGATTTTTTTCGACAATAATCACTCTATATCAGCCCTTTTTTTCCATAATCTTTTTATACTATTATCAACATTTAAACACAAAAACCGCGGGTATCATCATAAATACTCGCGGTTTTCTGTATGTTTATAAACAACTTATGGAATTATTCCATAATTAACACATCTTACAGCATCTCATATCCACGGCTCTTCAGACAAGCCTCAACCTCTGCATAGCCTGGAGCATGAAGTATAGCAACGGGTGTCGCATCCTCACGACTGTAAGATACATAGAGATAATCCAGATTGATGTTGCTGTCCTCGATATCTGTAAGAAGCTTGTTCAGACTTCCGACATCATCAGGAATCTTCACACCAATAACGCGTGATATTTTGCAGGTAAAACCATTATCCTTAAGAAGCTGATAAGCTCGTTCCGTTTCATCAACAAGAAGTCGCACGATACCATACTCCGCACTGTCGTTTGTTATTGCGCAGTAGATATTAAGTGAGTTATTTGTAAGAAGCTCTGTAATCTCTCTCATAGAGCCTTTTTTGTTCTCTGCAAAAATTGAAATCTGTTCTACCATATTTCCCTCCGAACAAAGTATTATGATGTTGGCACTTGTACTCATGCCGAACCACATGACATACCGTATAATTGATATGGGACATATTTTAACGCAATACGCCCTAAAAATCCAGCTATATTTGAATAGCTATTCTTCTGCCACGGTGTTCTTTTTTCCCGCAACTGCCTTTCCGGCGGACGATCTGATCTTGTCAAATACCCATTTCAGTCCTAACGGTCCCAGGATACCAATGACCAGATAAGCAAGTTTGAAGTTAGAGCTAAGCTCCCACCAGTACCATTCCGAATCCTGAAAATCAGCAACGCTGAAGTATTTTAAAGCTGTAATATGGTCATTCACAAACATCAGAATACAATTCAGGATATTGAAAAATGTAATATGCAGTCCCATGATCCAGAAGGTGTTGCAGGACATGTAATTCACAAATCTGCTGTTATAAAAAGCCTTCCCGATCAGACCAACAAGCGTCAGCCAGAAAAGGATACCGACTATAGAGGACACAAGCGGTGTAACATAATACGGACTTGTAAACCCTGCCAGTTCATCCAGGCTGTCAAATGCTACATCATAGGCAAATGGCAGATACATAGTTCTTACCATATTTACGCCAAGCAGTAAGAACAGTATTCCTATCTTACATCCGACAGACAGCCCTTCATGCTTATTCTCAAGATGCTCCCTATAGATGATTCCCATCTCAAGAAACGGAAAGAAGAAGAGACATTTCAGCGGAATAAGATAATCTTCAATCTTTTCAAACTCTGTTGTTTTCGCCAAATAAACCGCAAGAATGTGAAGTGCTATGAAGATTAAGAGCATAACATAGCTGTTCCAGAATCTGTACAGAAACTTCTTAATGACCGCATACAATACCAGTACCGAAAACAGTGAGATCACAAACCACATTGGCGTTGCAATATTAAAAGGCGAGCCCGATGTTCTGATCCTTCCAAATACATAAGACAGATATCCCTCCGGATATGTTGGTTTTTTACCGAGCTTATACCAGTTGACAAGCCATTGCAGTCCAAAAACCAGTAAGGCTATAAATGTATACGGAACCAGAAGTGTCTTTATCTTCTTCCATATATAAGGTCCGAGCTTTGTAGAGGAATCAACCTTGTTAAAATATCCGGAGATAAAAACAAACATCGGCATAAAAAACGAATTATACGGAATATAATCACCGAAGAAATGAAAAGTCGTAAATGTATGATGATCGACAACCATAAAAATACCAAGTGCCGAAAGCACCATGAATTTTTTATTAGATTTATTTCGCGGCTCTGCCAAGCTCAATCATCTCCTCTCCAAATACCATTAACCAAAGTTCCGGTTACAAATTGCCCCATCGACGACTAATTATACCACACCAAATATAAAAGAAAAACTGATATCTAATTCTCTGCTTCATTATGGAAGATCAGCGGCCGGTCTGCTATAATACAGATCAGAATTACCGATTCGATTTAGAGAGGACAAATATGAGTATCTTCAGTAAAAACCGGCTTATGCCTTATATAAATAAAATAACCGGCATTTCGGCCGGCGAGAATGAGGTCACCTATCATGAGGATAGCGGCGTCTACACGATAAAAACAGCTAATGATGACTTCAGAATCCTGCAGCTTACAGACATCCATTTGGGCGGCACTATCTTTTCTTATGGCAGGGATAAAAAAGCCCTTATGGCCTGTGAGAAGCTTATCAGAGCTTCACAACCGGATCTTGTTATCGTCACAGGCGATCTGACTTATCCTATGCGGGGTCCTATGTTTTCTTACGATAACAAGCGGCTTGTGCGGACCTTTGCAGCCTTCATGCGTCGCATGGGCGTACCTTGGGCCTTTACCTTCGGAAACCATGATTCGGAAGTTCGTGCGATTCTTGACGGAAAGAATCTGAGCCGCCTCTTCGCTGCTATCTCAAAGAAGGATCAGTGCCTTCTGTACCCTCTTAAGCAGCCAAATATCTCAGGAAGAAATAACCAGCTGATCGAAATAAGAAATACTGACGGCAGCATCCGCCAGGCACTCTTTCTTCTGGACTCGCACGCCTACACCGATGAGGTCAGCAGAAAATACGATCACATCCATGATGATCAGGTTGAATGGTACCGCAATACTGTCCTGAAGCTTAACCGTGAACAGGGAGAAACAGTTTCATCACTTGTATTTCTCCACATACCTCTGCAGCAGTACAGGACTGCATACGAGTTATATCAGGCAAACAGTGACGAGGTCAGATATTTCTTTGGCTTCAACAAAGAAAAAGGCTACGGCAAGGTCTGCTGCGCAGATGATCCAAGCTCGTTATTTGACACTGCAAAAGAGCTATGCAGTACGAAGGGTTTCTTCTGCGGACACGATCATTACAACAACATGTCCCTCGAATATGAAGGGATACGCCTGACCTACGGAATGAGTATTGATTACCTGGTCATGCGCGGAATAGCTCATAAAAACGAACAACGCGGCGGAACTGTCATCACCTGCCGCCGTGACACTACTATTGAAATAGAGCAGCTCCCTCTGACCGAAATATAGTTCGCAGCCTGATCATTCAAAAACAATTATAGCAATTGCAAATCTGGAAACTACACAAAACTAAGCCGGGACACTTCCGTCCCGGCCTATTTTATCTTCTCGATTATATCATCCGATATTATCGCATGTTATATCCACATGCTTCATTATCCTACAGCTCGTCTGCAAGCTCCAGAATAAGCTTCTCTGTCTTCTCCCATCCAAGACATGGATCGGTGATAGACTTTCCGTAGATGCCCTCTCCAATCTTCTGAGCGCCATCCTCGATGTAGCTCTCGATCATGAGACCCTTAACCAGCTTTCTGATATCATCAGAAGCTCTGCGGCTGTGAAGAACATCCTTTGCAATACGTATCTGCTCAAGGTATTTCTTACCTGAATTCGAGTGGTTTGTATCAACGATACATGCCGGATTAACTATCTCCGGCTTAGCTGCGTAAGCATCAAGCAGCGCACGAAGATCCTCGTAATGATAGTTAGGAATATTACGTCCAAACTTATCAACGTAACCACGCATGATAGCATGTGCGAGCGGATTGCCCGGTGTCTCAACCTCCCAACCTCTGTATAAGAAGCGCTGTGTGCTCTGAGCTGCGATGATCGAGTTCATCATAACCGATATGTCTCCGCCAGTAGGATTCTTCATACCAACAGGGATACCGATACCACTTGCTACGAGACGATGCTGCTGATCCTCAACCGAACGCGCACCGATAGCAACATAAGAAAGAAGGTCTGACAGGTATCTGTGATTCTCCGGATAAAGCATCTCCTCAGCACAGGTGAAGCCTGTCTCACGAACAACTCTTGCGTGCATCTCACGGATAGCGATGATACCTCCAAGAAGATCTTCCTTTCCTTCCGGATCCGGCTGATGAAGCATTCCCTTATAACCGATTCCTGTTGTACGTGGCTTATTTGTATAAACACGCGGAATGATAAATATCTTATCCTGCACCTTCTCTGCCACCTTGGCAAGTCTGTGCATATAATCAAGTACAGCCTCTTCATTATCGGCAGAACATGGTCCTATGATCAGAAGGAACTTATCGCTCTCACCTGTAAAGATTGATTTGATCTCAGCGTCCCTCTTCTCCTTTGCTGCTACGATCTCCTGGCTGATCGGAAACTCTTCCTTCAGCTCCTGAGGCGTTGGTAATTTTCTAATAAATTTCATATCCATAGTATTTTCCCTCGCTTTTTAAATCTATACATATTATATCGATTGTTTAATATTTGGCAAGTATTAAAAAGCCCCGGCTGCCTTTCAGCAGCCGGGGATACATACATTATACATTATTTATTGAGCTCATTAAACTCATCTGCAAGAGTATCCTGATCAACACCCTGCTTATCAGCCTCGTTTAACAGACCAAAGATGCCGTAGGTCAGACCGTCCGCACACTTCTCAAGATTTGTCAGACCCTTTTTCTGCGCCTCTTCCTTAACTGCAGCAGGTGCGATTGCGAAACATGCTGTCATAATAATTGCAAGGATCAGACCGATAATACCTGTAACAAAACCGGCTGTACCACCTTCTCTGTCCGGATCTTTTTTGATCTTTCTGGCAAATACGATAGCAAGTATAGCAAGCACAATTCCGATACCGCCACCAATAACGCCAAACAGTGCACCACCAAAAAATGCGATTACAATTGAAAGAATACCAAATAAAAGATTCATAGAAATAACCCCTCTTTCTACTTAAAAATCCAGTTCCTTCTTGCGGAACAGCCTCATTGAAATGATAACCGGTACAACAACGTATACAGCAATGAAAAGTATTATCCTTGCTATCGTTTCCCCAATCTTACCGGCATGCGCTGCATCATCTATATTCATGATCATTCCTGACGGGAATACATTGTGCAGCTTAATATCATTATCCTTCAGGAATGGTATCATGTCAATCAGTTCAACAATAAATGCAAATAAATCTGCATTAAGTAAGATGAACAGTACCAGTCCCAAAGTCGGTTTCTGTGTACCATAAACAAGTATCATTGCCAGACACAGGAAGCCGAGTATTTTAAGAGCTACGATCCAAAGATATCCTGTCAGACCAGCCATAACGCCGGACGCTCCGCAGATAGTTGCATAGAGAAATGTCAGAAGCATTATGAATACGTGACACTCGATCAGAAGGATCAGACACTCGAAAAATCTTGCAAGTATCATCTTGTTTCTTGAGATTCCAAAGCCCAGTGCCGTCTGCATACTTCTACTCTTGAAGTCATCAGAGTAAACAGTACTGAATACCGGAATCGCTACAAGAAAAGCATTAAAGTCATAAAATGCACTTGTAAGTGATTTAAATGTACCGCTCGTACCACCCATGGATTTAAAAGGATGAACCATGGTGATAACAAGAGCCAATGTAAGTAACAGGATCACAACGCCCATACAGATCAGAAGACCTTTCTTCCTGTAGGCACGAAGAATATCTGTAGTAATACAATTACGCATTCTCGCCACCTCCTATCAGATTAAAGTAGTACTCCTCAAGAGATGACGTAGCCTGTGAAGTGCCCTTAACCTTAATTCCGGCACCCTCCAGAAGGCTGATTGCCTTTTCTACATCCTGATCATTTACATTTATCGATGTGACATTCTGCTGGGTTCTGAAATCTTCCTGCGTCAGCTCACGCATCAGAACGCCCTCATGAATGATCCCGAATCGATGTGCAGTATGCTCCAGCTCACTAAGGATGTGTGATGATACGATGATCGTCTTTCCCTGTTCACTGTTCAGCTTACCGATCAGAGTTCTTACATCCACGATACCCTGTGGATCAAGTCCGTTTGTAGGTTCATCGAAGATAAGTACCTCCGGATCACCAAGAAGCGCATTTGCTATACCAAGTCTCTGCTTCATACCGAGAGAATATCTACTTGCAGGCACTTCTGCCGCCTTGGTATTAAGACCGACTATCTCAAGTACGCGGTCAACCTCGTTCTTGTCCTTTACGCCCTTCAGTCTGCGGAAATAATGCAGATTCTGTCTTGCATTCATATAGCCGTAGAAGCTTGGTCCTACAAAGAAACCGATCTTTCTTCTGTTCTGAAAGTTCTCTCTGGCATTCTTTGCTCCAAGTATCGACATCTTTCCGCCATCATAATTTGAAAGTCCAAGCACTGCCTTAAACAGCGTTGTCTTTCCTGCACCGTTCTTACCGATCAGGCCATAGATATCTCCTCGGTTAACGTGCATATCCACGCCCTTAAGGACTTGATTCTTGCCGTAGTTCTTCTTAAGTCCTTCGAGCGCCAATACAGCTTCACTCATTGTTTTCTTCCTTCCCTCTATATATTTTAGGCTTCAGCTTTAAGTCTCTTGTACTTTCTGAAATTCAAAGCCGCGCTGATTATAAAGGTCACAATACATACACTGTAGATTGCTACCAGCGCTACACTGATCTTATCGGCCGTAAGTTCAAGCACCAGACATATTATCCAACACACCATGCATACAAGATCAATGATAGCCATTAACTTTGAGTTTTTAATCTGCTTCTCCTTATCCACATTTTTTTCATTCATAACCTATACCCTCTTCCTTTCTTTTGAGTTATGTTGTTTAAACATGATAATTTTACAACATTTTAGCAGAATGCACAAATACTTTGTCGTAAATTATGCATATTTTATCGTAATTTGTCCTGAGCCGCGCCTTTTTTATTGCATACACAATTCGAAATATTGTATAATACAGTTGGGGGTTATTATAAGGGTATGGAGGTTTCTTATGTTTGAGGTTATTCGAAATAAAAAGCATGTTGTGTTCACCATTTTAGATGGCTGTCTGTCAACTGCAACCTTTCTTTTCTCACTTTATCTTTTTGCAAATCTCCTTAAGGGCAAATTCGAAGTAGCCGTATTTATCATACTGTTTTTTCTGCTTTCAGCCAGTTATATTATCCAGGGTATACTACGCAAACTGGATAACAAAAAGGGAATGGTCCGTAGATTCTTCACAGCCGGTATTTATTTTTTTGTTGGATTAATGTATTTGATCTGGGGACTCACCCTTGAAACCTTTAACGGAATGGTAATACTCTACTGTATCAACCTGATCATCGGACGGGTATTTGCTATCCTTCGTGCAAAGAAGTGGGCAGTAAGGATAATAAACATTATCGTCATAATAGTCCTGCTCGATCTTGTCATATCCCTTCCGGGCAATGATCTTGGGAATCTTCAGGATCTCGAGGATCTTCTGACACTTTTCTACACAGTCCTCGGTCTGATCAGTTTTACGACGTTCATACACATCATGGCGATATCATTCTCCCAGATCAAGCTGAACATCCTGATGAAGATTATCAGAAAAACCTACGCAACAGAGATCATCTTCGGACTGCTTATGCTTATCTGTGCCTTTTCTTACGTTCTCATGTTTACAGAGCCGGCAGTCAAGGATTACAGTGACGGTCTCTGGTACTGCTTTGCGATCGTTACAACGATCGGTTTCGGCGATATCACGGCAGTAACGACTATCGGAAGAATTCTTTCAGTTATACTTGGTATTTACGGTATCATCGTAGTTGCGGTTGTAACCTCCATCATCATCACCTTCTACGGTGAGGTTAAGGATACAAACGATGACGACGACAATGATACAGCTGACACTGGTGCAACTGATGATAATACAACTGATGATAACACCGACAAAGATACCGCAAACAATCACACTACCGATAATAATGATAAAAATGGTATGAATACCGATACCAGGAATTGTGATAAAAAGAGTAGTTCCAAGAATGATAAAAAAAGCAGAAAGGAAGAATAGAAAATGAGCAAGAATAAAGATAAGAAAAGTCTCTACGACTTTACGCCTGAAAATGATATAAAATACAAAGGAGTCATATCCTACAGGCATCTGAAGATCATGGGCTGGTTCTGCCTTGCCATGACAGTGATAAACATCTTCCTTGGAGCTGGAATGTCGCTATCCAAGAGTGTCCACGATAAATATCATACTCTGAGCAATATATTTTCCTTCTTTGCAGAGTTCACGATCTTCTTCTTCCTGTTTGCGAACCTCGCCGTGATCATTGATAAAAAGTCTTCCTACAAAACTCTTTTCATCATACATGGCGGACTTTCAGCTACATTCGTGCTGCTCTTTGTCATTATTTACTATCGCTATATTTACGGAGTAGTTAAATCCTTCAACGACGCAGAAGGCAAGATTACACGCTCTTCAAAGATTCTGAAGGGAGACTTCGTTACCTTCAACGTTTTCCTCGATCTCCTTCTATGTACGATGGTAATGTTTTTCCTTGATTATAAACCGAAGAGGATTTTTGTTGGAAAGAAGCTTATCATATTCCGCCTGTTCGTTATCATACCGTTTGTATACGAGATTGGCTGTTTTATTGTAAAATACAATGCAACTGTAAACGGCTGGCAGCTTCATCCGATGGTTTCACCGTTCCTTACAACAAAACCTCTTGTACTTTTCCTTCTGTTCACCAGAATGGCTTTCTATATGAAGAACAGAGAAAGAAGATTCCGTAAAAGGGGCAAGACTCACGAGGAATATGAAGCCTTCCTGAAGACAAATGCGAATTCATATCAGTTTGCAAAGAAGTTTGCACTTATGGTTTTCCTCTACGCTCTTCTGGATATTATCCTCCTGTTTGTTGTATTCTTTGTAAGACTTGATCAACTTGGGCTGTCGGAAACATTCAATCAGCTGGACAGCGCAGCCAAGAGCGAGATCACAAATGAAATACTTCTGGAAGCTCAGAACTACGGAATCGGCGGCGCCGCAATGATGATACTTTTCTCGCCATTCATCCTTATGTTCTCTTACACAAAGAGATATAAGAAGGTTCTGTACGATATCATGATCCCGGTTGTCGGTTTCATCGTACTCTTCATCATAGTCCTCGAAGGTGTATATCAGGTTCTCTGTATGCTTCCGGGAATCATGCTGGGATAGCATATCATACAACAATTAAATGTTCGTATCGTTTTTATTAATATAAAATAAGGCTTCAGCACAGTCCCACAACAGGAACTAAGCTGAAGCCTTTTTATTATTTTCTTTTCAATCCAAATATTACTCTTATATATCTTGTCTTATCGATCAGGAAACACATGCCGTAAACCACCGGATAAGTGATCACAACCGTGAGGATATAATTCAGCTCACATCCGACTCCTGCCCTCCCCAGAAAATACTGGCACAGCACTACCACCGGAAAGTGGGCGATATAAAATACATATGACAGTCTTGCATTGAATTCAGTCGCCTTATTTGATCGGTCCAGATGATCATGCCCGATACTTATAAGTGCAGTTATACCGAATATAAATGCGAGATAATTGCAGACCGTATTTAGTGTCTCGTATTTTCCGATAAATATGAACAGTACAACGTTAGCTGCCGAGACGATCAGGAATACTACTGTACAAACCCACTTCAGCCCCGAAAGCCTCTTCACGAAGCCCTCATCACTGAATATAAAATACCCAAGAAGATATAGTTTGCTTCCTCCCAGGTATTATATGCTATAGCTGTATGGAACAGTATCAGAAGCGACACCGTGATCCATCTCAGATTGTCTATATAATGTATACGTCTATTCAATTTCTTTCCCTCATATAAACACTACCGCTCTTTAACAGCCGCTCTGTCCGTCTCTTTCCGAACAACACTATCATTGCCATTATTCAAACGCCTGACCATCATTTTCTTTGACTATATTCTTCACCCACACGCCCTTCTTTATGAGGATGAATCCGATCAGACACTTCAGAAGATCGGCCACATGTACCAATGCAAATATAACAACAACATGAAGCGATGTAAAGTGTGTAAGTATATAAGCTGTCGGAACAGAGATCACAAGCATAAATACACTGTCAAACAGGAAGGTGATGATAGTCTTGCCTCCCGACCTGAGAGTGAAATAAGTACAATGCAGGAAAGCATCCTTCGTCATGGTGATCGACTGAACCGTGATAAAGAGCGTTGCGATATGCTTTGCCTGCAGATTCGTATTATAAATCTTAGGGAACAGTCCGGCCGTAGCAAACATGATACTTCCCATGAAAAGTGCACATATCATACCGCAGACCGTAAGCTTCCTCGCCCAGTCCTTCGCCTTCTCAGTCTCGCCTGCGCCCAGCGCCTGGCCGACAAGTATCGCAACAGCGTCACCCATGGCAATAAAAGCAACGTTAAATATGTTATTGACTGTATTTGCAATATTCTGCCCTGCTACAACATTAAGTCCGCGGGCACTGTAGGCCCATGCAAGAAGCGCAACTCCCAGCGACCAGAGTGCCTCGTTTACAAGGATAGGCATGCCGGTCTTAAAGAACTTCTGCGCCAGATTTGCCGGCACCTTCATCGTGCTGTATATGCCGTTGAAATACGGATGCTGCTGTTTATGCCTCATGGAATAAACGATGATGACCGTCATTTCCACATATCTTGAAAGCACTGTGGCTATCGCTGCACCAACAACTCCCAGCTTTGGAAAACCAAAATGGCCAAAGATAAGAATATAGTTAAACACAAGATTAACACACACTGCAGTAAGGCTCGCGATCATAGGCACACGTGTCTGTCCGCACTCTCTGAGGGTGCTTGCGTAAAGTTGAGTCAGCCATATAGCCGGCAGCGAAACAAGTATTACCCGGAGATAATTCACACCGTATTTCTTGGCTGCAGCCAGATCGCCGCCATCCTTATTTCCGTTCAGATACATCTGTATCAGGTCCGGTCCGATGGTCAGAAATACGACCAATGCAAACGCCACTATAGCAAGTCCCAACCAGAACTTGTATCTAAAAGTATGTCTGATTCCCTCATCATCCTTATAGCCATAATACTGGGCGGTAAATATACCGACACCCGACATTCCTCCGAATATGCAGAGGAAGAAAATGAAAATAAGCTGGTTAACTATAGCCACGCCGGACATCTGCTCAGTTCCTATCTGACCAACCATGATATTATCCAGCAGACCTACCAGATTGGTTATACCGTTCTGTATCATGACAGGTACCGCTATACCGAGTACCATCTTATAAAAAGCTTTGTCTCCGAAATATCGTTTCAAGTTTAACCTCCTGATGTCAAAAACAAATAACAACCTAAAACTGTGACCGGTCTCTGCCGTCATGCGAATGATTATACAATGGATGATACAAAACAGCAACGGAGCTTTTGTATACTTATAGTATAATACGGATTACAGTATTCATAGTATCATCCAACCCGTAGCATTCATAGTATAATCCAGGCCGATGCCCTCGCCAAAACAAATCCATTGTAACAGCTCCCAAACTCTGATAGAATACGATTATGTTGTTATTCATATATGTATTTGTTATGACCTGTTATGATTATTGAATTTACTAAAAAGTTTATTTCTGAAGCAAAAAAGCTTATTAAAAGGATCATGTCCAGCGGCTATGGTAAGACCGCGGTAATCATGACCCTTCTTATCGTTATACTGAATATTCTCAGGATTTCCGAAAGCTTCTGCAATTTCTTCACAGCAAATATCATGCCTGTATTTTTAAATACCTACGGCAGATTCTCCGGAATCTTTCCATTCTCGCTCGGCGAAGTTTTTATCATTATAGGCATCCTCCTTGTGATCGTCGCCGTTCTGGCCGCAGTCCTTCTGATCTTTCTCAGAAAGAAAAAGCCTTACACCCGGTTCTGCAGAATATTCTACAAAACCTTCCTGATGATCGTACTTTCTGCCGCTCTCATCATGACCATGAACTGCTCCATCCCTTACGGATGTTCCGAGCTAGAGATGAAAAAGCACGCAGGAAAATACAGTGTTCTCGAGCTGGAAGCACTGCGTAACTATCTCGTTGAAAAATGCAACGAATACGCAGCAAGCTTACCGAGAGACGAATACGGCCGCCTTATCTACAACCCTGATATTGATAAACTAAACGAAGAAGCCCGCAGGGTGATGCACAAGCTGTCCAAGGATTTCCCGAGACTCTCCGGCTACTATCCGGACATGAAGCCGATCATGAACTCAACCCTCATGTCCCAAAGCTACACTCTCGGTATATTCTTCCCGTTTACGCTTGAGTCAAATTACAACCCTAAGATGTATATTATGAACTACGCGGCAACCTTCTGTCACGAATACTCTCATCTTAAGGGCTATATGCAGGAGGATGAAGCGAACTTCATCGCATTCCTCGCCTGCCTTGAATCGGACGATCCATACTTTGTCTATTCCGGGTATCTGAGTGTACTCTTCTATGCCGATGACGCATACTGGGGCAACCTTACCGGTGATGATATTGCGAGATACATCCAGCAGCCTGCCATCCTTGATGAGGTTTATACCGACGCCTGCTTCCTTACACCGGAAGCATGGAAGGAGGTCGAAGAGGCAGCTGTATTTGACACACAGGTTGTAAATGACGTTTCCACAGATTTTACGGAAAGCTATATGGAATACTACGGAATAGAGGACGGTATGGCAAGCTACGGCCGCGTCGCCGACCTGCTGCTACAGTATTATGACGGAATACTGTATTAGTGTATTATCTATACTGCGTAGATGCGACTCCGTCGCCTGCCCCCTCGTCTATCGACTCGGTGTAGAACATTCGCCAAATATCCGCTTCATCATGCAAGCATGATTCCGCGAATACTCGGCTCATTATCTACGCAAAAAAAAGAACCGGCCAGACCTTAAGTCTAACCGGTTTTTTTAAGATACCCGCAGCTCCTTATCACTACATCGGTGAAAGAGGTTCGATCACCGGATCATGCCAGAGATCTTTTTTGCCGAATATCTTGTCGACCCTGTACAGAAAATACTGTGGGCCATTGCTGAAAATGTAATACATCTGCTTCTTTGTTTCAAGGATATAATGCACATCATCGCACGCAAATCTCTTGATATAAGCAGACTTGACGCCCTCGCTGATAGGGTCCATCTTATACTTCTTGACAGCCTGAGAAACATTCATAACCTTAATCACACCTTCTATCCCTTTATATACGTAAAATTAGTTACACTTTCACGCATTTTTCCCTTAGGTATATTTTATGAAATTATCCACAAATTGTCACGCGTTTTTTGCGCTTTTTTACTACAGAAGTATAAATTTGTATATATTTAATAAAAAATAATTATTATAGCCTGATTATTTATGCATTAAATCTTGCCTGCTGACTTCTGATAAGTTCCTCATCTTCAAAATAGTTGATCCTCATCGCAGCCCTAACTTCAGAAAGTGTCTCCGCAGCAGCTTCTCTTGCAGCCTCTGTTCCCTTCTTAAGTATCTCATAGATAGCAGGGATGTCCTTCTCAAGCTCTTTTCTTCTGGCTCTTATCGGATCAAGCTCTCTATTGATGATATTCAGGAGAAGCTTCTTGCACTTAACGTCGCCGAGACCGCCTCTCATATAGTGCTCCTTCATCTCATCAAGATTCTTGTAATCCGGACAGAACTCAGCAAAATCAGAATCCTTTGCAAATGCATCAAGATAAGTAAATACAGCATTTCCCTCTACCTTACCAGGATCAGATATCTGGATGTGAGTCGGATCGGTGTACATGCTCATAACCTTCTTCTTAACATCATCAGCTGTATCCGAAAGATAGATGCAGTTGCCAAGTGACTTACTCATCTTCGCCTTACCGTCAGTACCCGGAAGTCTTGAGCAGATTGTATTCTGCGGAATAAGAGCCTGTGGCTCTACAAGAACCTCACCGTAGGTTGAATTGAACTTTCTGACGATCTCCCTTGCCTGCTCGATCATCGGAAGCTGATCCTCACCTACAGGCACAACCGTCGCCTTAAATGCAGTGATGTCCGAGGTCTGGCTTACAGGATATGTGAAGAAGCCTGCAGGAATACTTGCCTCGAAGTTTCTCATCTGTATTTCAGCCTTAACGGTCGGGTTTCTCTCAAGTCTGGAAACCGTAACGAGATTCATATAATAAAATGTCAGCTCGGTCAGCTCTGTAACTGCCGACTGGATAAATATATTTGCTTTGTTTGGGTCAAGCCCGCATGACAGATAATCAAGTGCAACCTCGATGATGTTGTCCCTGATCTTGTCCGGATTGTCGAAGTTATCCGTAAGCGCCTGCGCATCCGCGATCATGATAAATATCTTATCAAACTCACCACTGTTCTGAAGCTCAACACGTCTCTTCAGAGAGCCTACGTAATGTCCGAGGTGAAGACGTCCTGTCGGTCTGTCACCGGTAAGAATAATCTTGCTCATATATAAAAAACCTCCGTTTTTTCTCATAAATTCACACTACACTATATTAGTTTTTTGCTTGCAAAAAGTCAATATTTTTCGAAAGCACTGTCGAACACTACCGCGTTGCAAAGCTTCAGCCGTCGAACACTACCGCGTTGCAAGGCTTCAGCCGTCGAACACTACTGCGTTGCAAAGCTTCAGCCGGTCGAAACCGACCGGCTGATTATATGTTTAGCTATTCATCATTGTATCTCCTGCGTCTTCCTCTGAGGAACAGAAGCATCGCTCCGATAAGAAGTATTCCCACAGCTATAAGTGCGGTGGCATGTGTCTCTATTCCTGTAGGAATAACAGCTTCACGGGTGTTAGTAACCAACAGCTGCACATCCTGCGTAAATTTGAACCTCATAAAGTATGTCTTTTCTTCGACATCACCGAGCTTGAATAATGCTGTATAATCTTCTTTTTTCTCACTCACAGTAACAAACTTCGGAGCATCAGGTATGCATATCATAACGCTGTCACCATGCTTCATCTTAAAGCTGTCACCCGAGCGTATTTTCGCTGTCTGCTCTTCTCCGTTCTTACTCCATGCATATCCATCCTGATCCGCATCTTCGATAGTGATCGTGAAATCGAATTCCTGATCCTTATTTCCATGATTTCCATCAACTATCTTGGTGATCGTCAGGTAATTCTTCGTAGGATCCTCTTTAGTATTCTTAACACTGATCGTGTAGATAAAGCTTTCTGCTGTTTCTATTATACTGCCCTCACCCGGTCCGCTTATCATATCCGGCTCTCCGAGCGCAGAAATATAGAATACAACATCCTCATCCAGCTTGGTATAGTTTGTCGGTGCCTTTGTTTCTTTCAGGAAATATACTGTACCGTCTGTACCCGGACGAAGGACTCTTCCGCTGTTTCCTCCGCAGATATCGACCTTGCCGTTTACGGTAACAAGATCTTCAAATCCACTCATCGGATTCTTATTCTTTTCCAAACCGCCAACAGTTGAATTAACCTGCTTATAGAGTGCAAAATGTGCTGAACTTAACGGTATATTACTAGCGCCGTCCGTCTTCTGAAGCTTCAGATTGAACGGCTTGTTATAGATATCAACATATGCCGTTATACCATTCTCTCCGTTTTTCCACTTTGCCCAGTTTTCATCAGCCTCAACAGTATCTCCCCAGGGAGTTATGCCATCCTCGTATAACAGAGTAACGGTTTCATCACTGTTAACCTTAAACTTAAGCGTCTTCAGAAGACCGACATAGCCATCCGGAGCAGCCGTCTCTGTCAGAGTATATACCTCATCATTACTGAAGTTATACATCATTGTAACAGTTCCTTCCGAGTCAGAAGTATACTTTCCGATCACATTTCCGGCACTGTCGCTGAGTGTAAACTTACCATTCTTAAGTGGCGTCGTGCTGTTCCACTTGAAAAGCCTTACGGCTACACCACCCTTCCGCGTATTTGTTACAGTATCTGTTCTGGTAGAGCCACCATCAGCTTCCTGCTTATATGATACTACATATTCATATTCCTTGACTGCTGTTTCTCCGTCAGGAGTTGCCTCCGCGGTTCTTTCAGCCTTCAGGTAAATACTGTCCCCGCTCTCAAACGATGTTACCTCAGAGTAACCGGTAACCACTCCGTCCTTGTCAACGCTGATATTTCCGGTAAGCCTTACCTCTCTTACTTCATAGCCGTTAAAGTTAGTCCTTGTAGTACCATTTTTATTTCTCTTAAGTGACGTCCAGAAATAATAAGTAGAAGTGTCAGGAGAAGCAATCTCTCTGACCGATCCTTCTATCAGCTCCCCGTCAACATAAACCGCAACATAAATCGGATCATGAGCTACTGTAATATCGAGATCACTCCAGACCTTTTTAACAGTAAGTCCGTAACCCTTTTTATTGATTACTTCAAGCTGAGGATTAGATTCAGCAATAACCTTGCCGACATTATCTCCCTGTTCGAGATAATTACTGTATGATTTGATCTTATGTGATACTCCCTCGATTATCTCCTCGCCCTCTACCATTTTATAGCTGTCAAGGCCGTATCCGCTGTTTATATCCTCGGTAACCATAAATACAGTACCTATCGGAAGACCCGGAACACATATCGTATAACCTGAAGGAATTCCCGAAATAGCACCGAAGCCCGATGTAGTAAAGCTTATATCGTTTAAGGTGTATCCATCAATTGCATTACCATCTTTAAGATCAGATATATTATCACGTGTATATTCGATCTGTGTCTGAATAAATCCGCCATCATCATGATTATGTGCACACAGATATTTTACAGCACCTTCAGATTTGACTACGTAGTAATTATACATGTCAACACGATTAAGGTCATCGATATCCTCTACATCAACAGATGACAGGTAGAGTCTGAAGCTGAACGTTGCAAGATCATCAGTTATTTCCTTACCATCCGCATCAACAAGCTTCTTCGTTATAAACAGATCCTTGATAACATTGTCATTTACTACATTGTCAAATGAAATAGTTGGTCTGCTTTCTGCAGTAACAGACTCTGATGAATAGCTCTTCAGATTTCCGCAGATCTCGACTCTTTCTTCCGGTACAGCCTCGCCATTAATAAGAACATTTCCATATAAAGTGCTGTCGACTGCACATTCAACGATCCTGTAGCTGATAGTTTCATCCGGGAATGAAATCTCTGCACTCTTTGTTGGATTTATAAAATAAATATTGTGGTACGCCTCAATATCTTTGAATCCCGGCGGCCTATACTTCTCAACAAAGGTTACAGGCTGCGTTGAATTCTGATAGCTTACCATGACATGTTCATCATCATTTCCGAGAAGGAATTCTTTTACCACCTCAGGATTATCAGGATCCGGAGCTGTATAATATATCTGGAAAGGATACTCAAGAAAACTGGTATCAAGAAGCGCCGCTCCATTTCCTATAACATTCTTGGAAACAACAACCTGTCCCGGCTTGACAGACGCAAGGTTAAAACGCATATGAAGATTCGACGCACCAGCTCCTCTTTCCATGTAGAATATTCTCATTGTATGCGTAGAATAATCCGCGAAAATATTCTCGCAGCCATAATTCGTCCCATCATCATCTTCAGTCTGGAAATACTGGAGCAGGTAGGTCTTTATTTCGTCATAACTTGGCTCTGCACCATTATGAGCCTCTTTATAACGTGTAGTATAATTATCTATATAGACCTGCTTCAGAGTCGTTATTCCGGTCGTTACTCCCTGTTCATTAACCGTAGGATTAACCTTCACCTCACCGGTTTTGAAATTAACGCTTCCGGCAAGAGCCGAATGAATACCGCCAAGATCTATCACAAGCTCACCATCAACATATAGCCAGAAATCATCATCTCCTGTGAATTCGAAGATGATATCATGTCCCCACGCATCAAGACCGCTGACAGTCTGGACAAAGGATGCCTCCAGCTCCATACCGTTATAATAGTTTGGTGAAGGGATATTGTATAGCTTTTCATATTTACGAGGATCATCCTCCGGCAGTTCACCCTTTGTTCCTTCCTGATTGGTAAGTGCGCTGTATGTGTTTTTATGCAGTTTGGAAATCTCCTTACCGACTATATTATCATAAGGTAAGAATTGTCCATGCTTACGTGTTGCAGCATTACTGTTATCAGATGATCCAAGCTCTCTGTAAACCGTGAAATCTACGGCATTATGCACCCGACCCTTGGTGTCTGTGTATTGCGTTGTATCCTTATCTCCTCCCTGATCATTCTTCAGGGTTGCAAAATTCTGACAACTGTCAAATTCGAAATACCCACTGGACTCATATATACTCTTAATAAAAAGGCCATTTACTTCAACAGGCTCACTGTATAACGCTGCCAAGGATTCTCCTTTATGAGTTGTTATTTTTTTACCCGTCATAATAGGATATCCGTCATCACCTATATTAGTTGACAAAATACCGGCATCTGTAGTAGTTACTGCTCCTCCATCGTTACTTCCCAAATAATTGCTCATCGTATCGCGCTTGTTAAAATCCTGCATCTTGATGGTGATACCGTAATCATAGTTATTAATGGTCTCAACCTTATGGAGACTTCCGCTCAGATTCAGCGATTCAAGTGTAGCAAAATAAAATGATGCCGAATTTGACTGTGAACATGGAATAAGCCTGCTGTTATCATCATTTGGTTTTAGACCTATATACGAATAATAATTATCATCCCATGCAATTATGTTGCTGAAGAATTCACCGTTTCGACGTCCCGGCATATTGATACCGATCGTATCATCAGAAAGTACCTGCTCTCCGTTTCTCTGAGGTGCAATATACTTCTCCGAACTCGGATTATATAACTCGTAATAATAGTTTACTTCCTTGGTAATCTTATCGCGGTATTCGGTAAATACCCACTCAAGCGTATTTGTTCCATCTCCCAGCCAAAGGATCTTACCTGCGCTGGCATAGCATTTATGAAGAGTTCCATCATGATCAACCGCATATATATCATATCTTTTTGCTTGTTCATCCCAGATACGTGTATATACGATAACCCTTGCTCCATCCGGAACGTCCGAAACACTTACTCTGTCCGCCGAATAGATAATACCGCCTGTCTGGGAAACATCTGCAAAGTCAATAAGATTCAGATAGGTGTTCTTTGATATTCCTGCTGACATATCAAAATACGAATTCGAATTTTGTCCGTCATCCTCCATCTTAAAGGTCACGTATTTATCATCATATTTCAGCTGGATCCTGTCTTTTTCTTTAAACAGTACCTGAAACTCGGCAGCGCCGGTATGATCATCTACGAGGATAAGCTTATCTCCACTTACCGCAAGATATTTAACGCCACTGTCTGTCTCGGCTGAAAGATTATATTTATCATCAGCTATACTGTGAAATGTCCATCTTGTCACTTCACTTTCATCATCTACGTATAGTGTTATACCCTCCTGCGATGCCGATTCATGTGCTATCACCTCAAGAAGTGCATGTACGCTGCCGCCTGCCATAAGCGCATAACCATACCTGCCGTCCGTATAATTCATAAGACCATATGTCTTTCCGTCGAGATCTGTATCACCTTCGTTATAATTGGCAGCAAAGGTCAGTGAAAACAGATAAACCTTTTCATTATTTGCACTTCCAACATGTGTATTGCCTTGTTCGTCTATAATATCCCCATTCGTATACTGTAAGCTTGTCTGAAAAGCTATGTTATCTTTAACCTGCCAATAGTTCTGCTTTTTGGGATTTTTATCGTCATAAGACGGCGCACTTAAGTAAAACGAATCTTCGGAATGGACAGATTTTTTAACTGTGAAAATGTAATTATAGGTATCTTTTATTTGCGAACTGAAGCCAAAACTACCACCTGCCTTCTTCTGCATATACAAATAAACCTTTTCTTCATGTTCATCCAAATAATAGATATTGAATTGATTGTCTGTCCCCTCTATCTTTTTAAAATAATAAATTGTTGCTTCATCAGGATAAATTGTTGCTGATATCTTGCCTGACGATAAAACATGTGTAAAATATTTTGTCACACCCTTCGGATCAGATCTGTTGTTATAGATATAAAAGCCCTTTCCGTCAAGCTGATCGATAGAAGTCGCATTTGTTACCTCACCCGAAGCTATCTTAACTATCTCATACACACTGAAGCCGGTTGCATCAAAAGAAAGGCTTCCCTCTCTGACCTCAATATCTGTTATCTCCTCTTTCTCACCATCGTCCATTATGTGAAAGAGCCTGATATTCTCATCAGAAGATATTCTCGCATCAGTTATCTCAACCTTGATTGGAAGCTTTTCGGTAGGCTGGTATTCCTTCTTACCGACCTTGATGGTTATATCATATGCTGCAAGTGTTACATATTCCTCAGAAGCTTTTTCATTCTCAGAAATCTCGTCATCTGAGTCTGCATCATCCTTAGCACCTGATACATCAGCTATAGTCTCAGCATCGCCTGTTGTCGCTGCTTCCACATCAGCATCATTCATTGTTGCTGTTTCTGTATCCGTAGCGTTCATTGATGCATTTACATTATCAGCATTACGACTAAGCTCATCTGTATTGTCATCTGTATTGTCCTCCGGCTTATCTTCATCCGGGTTATTCTCCATAGTTGTATCTGCATACTCATCCGTAACATCTATTACTTCAGCCTTTGCATTTTTAGGCATCATACCCTCGAGAGTGACTGTCTTATCAGGATCCTCATCGTCAGGATGCAGCTCAAAGTTTTTAAGCTTATACTCCGAGTCCGACTCTGTTGCAAATATATTAACCCCTGCGGTAACTATTGATGCAATCAGCATAAACAGACACATAATAAAGCTGATAATTCTCTTTTTTACTGTACCGTTATTCTTCGTAAAGTCATATCTCATTTTGGCTGCCTCCTTTCCTGATTTTTTCTCCCCGGTCATAGCTCCGCCGAAAAACAAACACTGCACTAATCCTCTTTTCTTTTTTTGTCAGCATTTTTCTTAAGAATGATGATCACAAATACAGCCGCTGCCGAAACTGCCATTATCATAAGTGCCAGTCCGGTCCTTGTATCATCACCGGTCTTTGTAGTACTATCGTTAATTATTTCCGTAGTAGTAATCTCTGTAAGCTTCTCAACTGAATCGATAGTTGTATTTTCTGTTTTTGGTGTCATATCTTTAGTAGTAGACTCTGTTACAGCTTCTGATTTTTTTTCTGTTGTTTTTTCTGTTTTTTCCGTTGTTTTTCCTGTTGTTTTTTCCGTTGTTTTTTCTGTTGTACCCTCTTTAACCGGTTTATTGGCAAACATGATCACTGAAGGCTTCTCATTATTACCAACATAATTAACCGACATATAGTAAATAAGCTCTGCCTTCTCATCGATAGACTGCTGTGATTCACCTGAATCCCAACCCTTATTCATCACGCTTATATGTATTTCATAAGCAGTATCATCGTAGAGAGTCTCCTCATTATCACCCTTTTCCTGGTACACACGATATGTATAATCACCAGGCTCTGTAAATGTAACAAAGAAGCTTCCTTCACCATCCTTAAGCTCTATACTGCTCTTTTCAGGCTGAGGATATTCGTCCTCTGTTCCGGCAATATTAATAGCATACTTGCTCTGAGAAAGCTTGGTATCTCCGAGACACTCAAACGGTATTTCAACCCTTAACGGCTTGTACGCACCTTCAGCGCTGACTGTACGTGTTCCGTTAAGCACATAGCGACAAATAATGAAACAGGTAAATGCACATACAAGCATGACTGATAAAGCCCAGATGACTGTGCTTCTTCCTGCCGTATTAAGTTTTGATCTGTTTATTTTTTTCTTGATCATTTTCTCGCCTCAAAGCTTAATAAATATAGCAAAATACTATTAATCGGTTTTGGGACACTGCCTCTGCACAGGTTGAAAGCGCAAGTATATGTCCGCTTTTCGGAACAGACTCGTCATACACTTCCGAACGTTCCCTTATCAAAAGCTCAATATTCTTCGCGTCATCTTTAAGAAATTCACTATCCTCAAACACATTGACCTTAGCCGCTGCAAAAACCTTAAGCTTATGTTCCGTTACATCCGTTCGCCCCACGAGAAGGATCCCGTCACTGTGTGAAGTCAGATAGCCCTCGTCAAGGTATTCGTCAAGCGCCCCAAACATCACACCATATTCCATATGATGTCCGTAAAGAATCGAGTATTTATCCGTAAAATCCTTGCTGTTTCTGCTATCCAGAAAAATACTTCCGGACAAAGCATATTCACCATAGGGATTGATATTCAAATATTTTGAATTATCCTTACCCTGCATGACCGGATAATCAATATTTGTACCGTCCAAGGTTATCCAGGCAACCATATCGTCCGTAATAGGACTGTCATCAGCTACATCCTGTCCGGTTTGTGGCTTATACTTCAGATAGCTGTCATCACTTGCCTTATTATATACATACCAGCTGTCATACAGACCGTAAATAACGATGAGAAACACCGCTATAAATAATATCAGCATGAGCTTCTCATAAAGGATATTCATTTTTATCCAGAACTTTCTCATTTGTTACTCTTCGTCGTGTTTTTTTCCTGAACGAACTGCAAAGAATATTATGCCTGCAACTACGATAACGCCAACGATGATCCATGGTATAACAGAAATAAGTATACCTGTAGGGATAACACCATCCTTACTATTCTTGAAACCAACTGTTTTGTCGGCATTCAGAATTCCTGAAGTACTGTCTATTGCGTTTATGTTGTTATAGGTAACTGTATTTTCAGCAGATGAAGCAGTCGATGAGTATTTTTCCGCTTCCTCAGTAACCTCATATTCTACACCTGCCGGAAGTCCCTCTATCCTGATATATTGTCCGTGCTTGAGATAAACGACCAATCCGGTCTTTAGAGTACTTCCAAATACCTGGATACCGTTCTCTGTATTTCCGTCTACGTCAGCCGGCTGTATAAGCTCAGAAGCATCGTAGGATGTAGCATCTGTTTTGACCGGCGATGCTTCATATCCGGTTGTATCGATGGTATAAAGGCTATCGTCTGTGATCGCAGAAGTTTGAGTAGCCGTGAGTTTTATAATCACCTTGAAGTATTTATCGATTGATCCCTGATTTCCTGTAACCTGCTTACCGGCTGTAAGATCATAGGATACATATGAATTGATGAACTTATCAGACTTTTTCGTTTCAGTACCATTCTGCGTTTGCCCCGCCGCTGTTGCTTCCGGTGCAATATTTACTATCCCGCTGTAAAGCACGTAGCCCTGAAAAGCAAGCTTTCCATTATCATCCTGAATATATACATCCAGAGTTCTGTCAGATACAGTATCATTCTTAAACGGACTATCCTCTAACTGTGGCTTTTCTTTGATGATATATCTGTACACGCCCGGATGAGTAAAGGTTACTCTTGAAATATCAATAGCAACTACATTCTTGGCGTATTTTACAGCTGTACTGTTTTTGATCCCATCCGACTCTGTTCCTGCTATTGTCTCCTGGCCTGCAACAAACGTAGTTTTACCGTTATCTCCGATAATTATCTTACCTGCATCAGGCCCGGAAAATACTTTAAGCTGTCCTGATTGCACTGTCGGAGTTACCTCTTCGCCTGCCTCAACTGTAAAACTAAAAACAGCCGCAGGTATACTTGTATCCTGATCTACCACAAGATACTTATCAAATGATATTTTGTTTTTTACACCTGTTAAGGCTGAATATGCTGAAGCCGCGTACACCGGCACTGTCATAAGCATAATAAGCATGACTCCGACTGTCAGTGTAGCGATCCTTCCTAAAAGTCTTCTTCTCTTCATCCTTCTGACTCCGTAAGAAAGAATACCTATATACCCCTTCTTCTCATAACAAAAACTACTTTTCCTTTAATGTTCTTTTGGGATACTGCGCCATAGCTACGGCTGTCGGTTATATCCGATCTGTAATCATTCAATATGAAATACGAATCCTTAGGAACCTCATACGGAAAGCTGACCAAAGCCCCTTCACCTGTTGTAGGATAAACGGCATCCTCAAATACGCCATATCCATTCACAGTAAGATTTCCTTCACTAAGATCAACTGTATTTCCTGGCAGGGCGACTATCCTTCCAAAACGTATCTTTCCGTCCTGCAGATAAGCCACCTCATCTCCCTGGTGAAGCTCGCCCCACCTGTAAATGATGCAAAGATCACCGTCCTTCAGCATAGGGTATCCGGAGTTGCCATGAACAATATAGATACCTATAACAAACGAACAAAGCGCCCATATAATAAGCGCTGTTACTCCTATCTTTATAAAGAACTCTGCCGCATATCTACCGGCTGATTTCTTCTTTTTCTTCCCGCTCTTCTTGCCGGAATCCCCATCCTCTGCAGATACTCTGTTCTTCTCTGACGATTCATTCTCCGAAGATACTCTGCTCTTCTCTGACGATTCATTCTCCGAAGATACTCTGCTCTTCTCTGACGATTCATTCTCCGAAGATACTCTGCTCTTCTCCGACGATTCATTATCTGAAGGCGGTGCTAATGTCGGATCATCCTCCGGCAATCCTGATATTTCCAACTTATCCATAACATCCTGCCTATGTGATTTTTTCTTCTCACAAGTCGATAAATTATGTTAACATATATGCTTTTTTTATACTATAAATAGCCTTAAAAGTCAAATAATCCTTGTTAAATAAGGCTTCCGGTAATATCATAATGACATAGAGAAACTATTTCGGACAGAAAGGAGAAGGTTAATGAAAAATATAACATTTGATTCAGCAGATGGAAAAAGCAAGATTCAGGCTTATTACTGGACGCCGGATGGGGAGGCGAAAGGGATTGTGCAGCTTATTCACGGTATGCAGGAGCATATCGGAAGATATACAGATTTTGCCGAGTATCTTGTGAGCAAAGGTTTTATCGTTGTCGCACATGATCAGCTCGGACACGGCAGAACCGCAGTAACCGAGGACCAGCTTGGATTCGTTGCAAAGGAACATCCTTCAGACACCCTTGTCAGAGATATTCACCGACTGAGAACCGGTACCGAGAAGAAGTTCCCGGGTCTGCCTTATTTTATCTTCGGACACAGTATGGGCTCCTACCTTCTCAGAAAATACATCACCAAATACGCTGACGGTCTTTCCGGCGTCATCATCTGCGGAACCGGTAATGAGAAGCCTGCCAAGGCTAAAGCCGGACTCGCTGTGATCGGTGCGCTCACCAAAAAATACGGCCCTTATCATAGAAGCCAGGCCGTAACCAAGATGATGTTTGGCGGCCCTTATAAGGAGTTTGATATGACCGGTACAGACCTTGGTAACAGCTGGCTGACCAAGGATGTTACGATAGTTCAGAAATACTACGATGACAAATATTGCTCTACACCTTTCACGCTGAACGGCTATAATGCACTTGTTTCTACCGTTATCTATGATGGGCAGAAAGCCGCATATACCGCTGTTCCGAAGGATCTTCCTATACTCATTGTATCAGGCGACAGAGATCCTGTGGGCAACTTCGGAAAAGGGCCAAAAGAGGTTTATGCGAACTATGTCAAGGCCGGTGTGACCGACATCGAGATCAGACTCTTCGAGGACGACCGCCACGAGATCCTGAACGAACTCGACCGCTCCACCGTATACGACTATATCTACGAGTGGATAGCTTCACACCTTATTTAAGGTTTATCCATAGAGCCGGCGTCGAATTATATTATTTTATTAATCTCCGTAGAAATAAAGCATGGGCATGTATTTTGAAGTATTTCGGGATATGCGTAAAATCAAAGAAATCATGGTTTGTGTTTTTTCAGGATTGTTCCAATGTTTGAACGAAGTGAGTTTTGGGACAATCCTAGAAAAATCCAAAGCTGATTTGTATTGATTTAGCATATCTTAGAACGCTGAAAAATACATGCCCATGTTTATATATTATATTTTAAAAAATTACGACGCCTGCTCGAACTGACTGTTGTACAGCTCTGCATAGAATCCGTTCTGCTTGAGGAGCTCCTCATGATTTCCGGTCTCTATGATATCTCCGTCCTTCATTACAAGGATGAGATCAGCATTCTTTATTGTTGAAAGTCTGTGTGCGATAACGAAAGATGTTCTGCCCTTGGTCAGCTTATCCATTGCCTTCTGAACTGTCGCCTCAGTTCTTGTATCGACTGAACTTGTCGCCTCGTCAAGTATGAGAAGCGGCGCATTTTCGATCATCGCTCTTGCGATAGTAACGAGCTGTCTCTGTCCTGCTGACAATGAGGTCTGCTCATTAAGTACCGTATCATAGCCTTTAGGAAGCGATCTTACAAAATGATGAAGTCCGACGCTCTTACATACCTTATCAAGATCCTCATCGGTCACACCCTTCTTAGAGTAAACAAGATTCTCTCTGAGTGTTCCCTCAAAGAGCCATGTATCCTGAAGCACCATACAGAAGAGACTGTGAACATTCTCTCTTGTCAGATCCTTCGTAGATACGCCATCGATAAGTATATCGCCCTCATCCGTCTCATAGAAACGCATGAGCAGGTTAACCATGGTTGTCTTGCCCGCGCCGGTCGGTCCGACGATAGCCACCTTCTGTCCGCATTCAGCAACCGCACTGAAATCATGGATGATAGTCTTCTCCGGCAGGTAACCGAACTTGACATTTTTAAACTCAACCTTACCCTTAACCTCTTCCGGAAGAAGCTTAACTGTCTTATCCTTCTCGTCAGCCATCTCCTCTTCCTCAAGGAACTCAAATACTCTCTCGCTGGCCGCAAAGGTTGACTGGAAGCTTGTACTTACCTGAGCCATCTGTGAAAGCGGCTGTGTAAAGAGTCTGATATAGATCATAAATGAAACTATGGTACCGAAGCCTATCTTGCCCTTCTCAACAAGCACCGCACCAAGTACACATACAACTACGTAGCCAAGATTTCCGATAAAGCCCATAAGAGGCATCATCATACCTGAGAAGAACTGGCTCTTCCATGCACTGCCGAAAAGTCCGTTATTCATTCTGTCGAAGGCTTCCTCTGCCTTCTTCTCACCGTTGTAGCTCTTAACAACGCTGTGTCCGCCGTATATTTCCTCGATATGTCCGTTGAGCGCACCAAGCTGCTCCTGCTGCGCAAGGAAATACTTCTGCGAATGCTTCATGATATTTATCATGATGACGAATCCGATGACAGCCGATGCAATAGCTGCAAGAGCCATCCACACATTTGTCACGAACATCATGATAAGAGCACCGATGAAGAGAGTCACTGACGATATCAGCTGGCCGATACCTGTACTTAGTGTCTGGCCGATCATATCGACATCATTTGTTACTCTCGAAAGAACATCACCGAAGCTTGTCTTGTCAAAATACCTGAGCGGTATCCTGTTTATCTTCTGTGAAATATCCTTTCTCAGTGATCTTGTAACCCTCTGAGTTACAGTGATCATTATAAAGCCCTGAAGATAGCTGAACAGGAAGCTGCAGATGTAGAGGATCGAAAGGACGATACAGATATCTCTGATCTTCGAGATATTTATTGCGCCTCCAAAGCCCTTGGTGATCTCATTTGTTACGTCCGACAGCTTGTCCGGACCGATAACCGCGATGACCGAACCTGCCGCACCAAGTACCAGCGAGATCATTATCAGCGGAATATATCTTTCTATGTAGCCTCTTAATTTCTTAAATGCTTTCTTGCTGTCCTTAGCCTTCTCGCCCGGAATACCTCCTCCCGGATGACCACCGCCCGGATGGCCCATAGGACGCCTTCTCTGTACAGTATTATTATCTTCCATCCGACAGTTCCTCCTCTCCGAGCTGTGAATATGCTATTTCCTGATACTCAGGACAGTTCTTCATAAGCTCGCTGTGCTTGCCCATTCCTACTATCCTTCCGTCATCAAGCACAAGTATCTTGTCAGCATCTCTGATAGTACCGATACGCTGGGCAACGATGATCCTTGTGGCATCGCCTGTCTTCTCCCTCAGGATCCTCCTGAGGTCTCTGTCCGTCTTGTAATCAAGTGCAGAGAAGGAATCATCAAATATGTATATTTCCGGTCTCTTATAAACCGCACGCGCAATCGAAAGTCTCTGACGCTGACCACCCGAAACGTTTGTACCACCCTGAGCGATATGCGTATCGGTCTTATCAGGCATCGCATTAACAAACTCAGCTGCCTGAGCTATCTCGATAGCCTCATCGATCTCAGCTTCAACCTTGCCGTCTCTGCCGTAAGTAACATTCGACTTAACTGTTCCCGAGAAAAGAACCGCCTTCTGTGCGATATAACCGATCTTATCTCTTAAGTAATGAATATCATAATCCTTGACATTTACTCCATCCACGAGAACCTCGCCACTTCCGGTATCGTAAAGTCTCGGGATCAGATTTACAAGCGAGCTCTTACCGCTGGCTGTCGCACCGATGATTGCAACCGTCTCGCCCTTATTTGCGGTGAAGGAAATATCATGCAGTATGTCATCACCGCCGTCCGGATATCTGAAGCATACATTTCTAAACTCAACCGTTCCTGCCTTGCTGCTGTCGTTATCCTTCTTTGTTCCTGTGATGATGCTGACATCTGTGTCCAGCACCTCGTTAATTCTCTTAACAGAAACCATAACTCGCGGAAGGATGATGAACATCATCGAAAGGAGCATGAACGACATAATAACCTGTATTGCATACTGGGAAAATACAACCATGTCCGAGAAGATATCAAGCCTGTCCTCGATTGCAGCAGGGTTCATGGCTCCTGTGCTCTTATCAAACAGCTTTACATCATTTATCAGATATGCACCTATCCAGTAGATGGCCAGTGAAATACCCGAAAGAATGATAGTCATCGTCGGCATGATGAGAGACATAACGCGTCCAACAACAAGGTGAGTCTTCGTAAGGTCGTCATTAACCTCCTCGAACTTGCCCTCCTGGAACTCCTCGGCATTGTAGGCTCTTACGACTCTGATACCTGTAAGATTCTCTCTCGTAACCTTATTGATATTATCAGTGAGTGACTGTATCCTCTTAAACTTCGGCAGACATACAACAACCGTACAGAGCAGCATGATAACGATCATAACAACCGCCGCTCCTGTCGCCATAGACCACTGCCATTCCTTATTGGCGATCTTCGTGATAGCCCAGATCATAAGGATAGGCGCCTTGATTAGTGCCTGAAGACCTATCGCGATAAGTGTCTGTACCTGTGTGATATCATTTGTTGTTCTTGTAATGAGGCTGGAGGTTGAGAACCTTCCCATCTCCTCATTGTTGAAGGTAAGAACCTTCTTAAATACGCCCTCTCTCAGATTCATCGAAAGCCCCGCTGCTACCCTTGCGGCGAAGAAGCCCGTTATGACTGCTCCCACCATACTCAGGAATGCGCAAAGCAGCATATAAAAACCGTAAAGCAGGACCTTGCCCATTTTACTTCCCGGGGTTTCTACAAGCTTGGTGATCTTCGACATGAATTCAGGCATCTTCAACTCAAGCCATACCTGTACAACCACGAAGGCTATACTGCAGAGGACCATGAGCATCTCTGTTCTGTTTAGTCTCTTAAGTATCTTTCCCATTTCACTTTTCCCATTTCTTATTACATTTACATCGGTTCTGCCGGCTGACGCCGACCATACATAGTTATTATAATAATATATTTTAAATATTCAAATGAAATATTTGTGACCTTCCCCTTTGCCAGAGCTTGAAGATTACGTGTATTGTATGATAATATACCCTCATAATGATCCCAAAGCATATAAGGCTGCCGAAAAAATATGATGTAGCCGTTATATACCGGGTAAGCACTTTACAGGAGGAAATATGAGCGAAGCAACTGTAATCCTGAAAAAAGGAGAAGGACGTACGATCAAGGCCGGCGGTGCCTGGATCTACGATAATGAAATAGATAAGATAGATGGAGACGTAACTGATGGTGACATCGTTCGTGTCGAGGATTTCGACGGCTACCCTATGGGGCGCGGCTTTATCAACCGCAAGTCCAAGATAACCATCCGTATGATGACACGCGATCCTGAAGCGGTTATCGATGATGAATTTATAAAAGCCCGTGTTAAGGCCGCCTGGGAATACAGGAAAGCTGTTATCGATACTTCTTCCTGCCGTATCATCTTCGGAGAGGCTGATTTTCTTCCGGGGCTCGTCGTTGATAAATACGAAGACGTTCTCGTTGTAGAGTCCCTCGCTCTGGGCATCGACCTTATGAAGCCGAAGATCCTTCAGTATCTTCAGGAGGCTCTCGCCGCCGACGGAATAACTATCCGTGCGATCTTCGAAAGAAGCGACGCGAAAATACGTGTTAAGGAAGGCCTTCCGAGAGCCAAAGGACTCATATGGACTGCAAAGGACGGTGACACCGCTTACTCGGCAGATAAAACCTATTCATATACAGAAGAAGATTTTGATCCACGCCTGGAAATCATTGAAAACGGCATTAAATATATCGTTGATGTTGAAAACGGTCAGAAGACCGGCTTCTTCCTTGACCAGAAGGGTAACCGTATGGCTATGCAGAGCCTTATCAGAAGGATGAAGGAGGCCGGTGAATCGGTACGAGTTCTCGACTGCTTCACACACACAGGTTCCTTCGCACTTAACTGCGGGCTCGGCGGTGCCGACAGTGTTACCGGTATCGATGTTTCGGAGCTTGCAGTTGCACAAGCAACCGAGAATGCTGCTCTTAACGGACTTTCCGACCGTGTTAAGTTTGAGGAAGCCGACGTCCTCGACCTTCTCCCTAAGCTCATCGATCAGGGTGAAAAATACGACGTTGTTATTCTTGACCCTCCTGCCTTCACCAAGACAAGAGACAAGATAAAGCAGGCCGCAAAGGGCTACCGCGAGATAAATATCAGAGGTATGCGCCTCACACGTCACGGCGGTTATTTTGCAACCTGTTCATGCTCACACTTTATGGATTATGAAACCTTTACCGCAGTCATCGCACAGGCCGCAAAGGCCGCCCACGTAAGACTGCGCCAGATAGAATACCGTACTCAGGCATCCGACCACCCTATTCTCTGGTCAGGAGACGAGGCCGGCTACTATCTTAAATTCTACATCTTCCAGGTACTTGAGGAGAGATAATACCGGGTCATGAAACCGGCACAGCTAAAAAAGTGCATCTGCCGCTTCATTATCCACAAAAAAAAATCCGCAGCCATATGGTTACGGATTTTTTTGTCATTATTTATTACTGCTCTTCAGGTTTAACCTCTACTTTCTTCACAACCGCAAGATCACCCTTGTGGACTGTTGCCAGCTCGGTTGTTGAATTCGGATCATGGTAAGGCTTTTCCTCTCCTTCTTCCTTCACAGGAGGTGGTGTGATTATCGGCTCTACCTCTTCAAGAACGCTGCAGAAGCTTATTACAAGTACATCATTTACAGCAGGATTCTTAACAAATACATTACTGATCTCTATCTTTCTGTAGATACCGTCATCACCAAATTGTCTGATCACAAGCTCAACCGACTTCTCGCCTCTTTCATATGCAGCCAGCATATTTTTAACATTGAAGGTCTTCTTGTACATCTCGCGATCATCAGGATGAACCGTGCTCACACTGTTTGCAAGTCTGTCTTCAAGAGAACTGATCGTACTGTTCACTCTCTTACCAAGCTCAACGCCCTGCGCAACATAGTAGCTGTTCTTCGTAAGATTCATATATGTGATGGTTGGCGACTTGGTAAATATCGCATCCATCAGAAGCTGCATAGCCGCTGCCGGCGACTGAGTAACAAGGATATCCTCCCCGTCAAGATCAGCCATATTTTCCTTACACTTCTGGATAAACTGCGGCTCAGGCATAGGCTTATCATAAATATAACCCTGAACGATCTTACAACCGTTATTTCTGAGGAAGGTAAGCTGATCCTCAGTCTCGATACCCTCTGCAACCGTATTTAACTTCAGCTTGTTTGCGAAATCAAAGATGCCTTCGAGGACAAGTCTGTCCTTCTCATCTCCGAGACCATTCAGGAAGAAGGATCTGTCAATCTTCAGAACATCCGGATTGACATCCATGATAAGGTCGAGTGAATATGAACCGTTTCCGAAATCATCGACTGCGATACGGAAGCCTTCATTTCTGATCTCTTCCATCATAACCTTAACATCATCAGGAGCCTCAAGGATTGACGACTCTGCGATCTCAAGGATGATCAGCTGGTGAGGAATATTGAACTTATCCACAACCTCACTGAGTCTTCCGGTCGTATTCTGCTCATTTACATGCTGCCATGAAAAGTTAATAGAAATAGGGAACTTCGGTATTCCCTGCTTATCAAGCTGACTCAGGAATATGCAGGCTTCATTGAGCATATACCAGTCAAGCTCAAGTATATCACCGGTCATCTCCAGCTCAGGAATGAAATATCCCGGAACGATAACCGAGCCGTCGCTTTCGATCCATCTTGCGAGGATCTCTGCCGACCACATCTTGCTTGTAACCACATCGTACTGAGGTTGAAAATAAGGAATAAACTTGCGTCTCGCCAGCGCTTCCTTAACTTCTTCTATAACGCCCATCTGTAATACCTCCCAACTATAAATTGTAAACACCCAACTACAGACATTATAGCAGATTATCTATTATTTTTCATCCTTTTTATTTTGAAATACATCCGCTGCCGCCTCCTTACGAAAAGTATTCTCGCGCTTCTTGATTATGGCTGTCTTATCTGCTACAATCTAACTGTTTTTTGTGTCCTATAACACAAAATATTACTCGTATTAATGATCAAGAATAAAACAGCATGATCATTAATCAACTTTTAAACCCGAAAGGTCATATCAATGATACTCAGTCTGCAGAATATTGCAAAATCCTACGGCGTAAAGACCGTATTGAAAAAGATAAACTTTCATATTGAAGAAAAGGAAAAGGTTGCGATCGTTGGCATCAACGGTGCCGGCAAGACAACACTTCTCAGGATCATCACAGGCGAGGAATCTGCCGATTCCGGAAATGTTGTGATCTCCAAGGATGTCAGGATCGGCTATCTCAGCCAGAACCAGGACGTTTCCTTCAGCAACACCATCTATGAAGAGATGCTGGTTACCAAGAAATACCTCATCGAGATGAACGACCGTATGCGCGAACTTGAGCAGCTTATGAAGCATGCCGAAGGTGAGGAGCTTGATAAGCTTCTGGAGGAATACAACGTCCTCTCCACCAAATACGACCGTGAGAACGGCTATGCCTATAAGAGTGAGATCACAGGCGTACTTAAGGGACTCGGCTTTACGGAGAAGGACTATGACAGACACATCAGTACTCTTTCCGGTGGTCAGAAGATGCGTATTGCACTCGGACGTCTGCTTCTTTCGAAGCCTGAGATACTTATGCTCGACGAGCCGACAAACCATCTGGATATGGATTCGGTTGCATGGCTCGAGGACTTCCTTGCTTCCTACAGCGGAGCTGTTATAGTTGTCAGCCATGACCGTTATTTTATAGATCGTGTCAGCACGAAGATCGTCGAGATTGACGCAGGCGTATCAACTGTATTTAACGGCAACTACTCCTTCTATGCTTCCGAAAGAGCTGCCATAAGAGCAGCCAAGATGCACGCTTACATGAATCAGCAGCAGGAAATAAAGCATCAGGAAGAGGTTATTACCAAGCTTAAGCAGTTTAACAGGGAGAAATCGATAAAGCGTGCCGAAAGCCGTGAGAAACAGCTTGCAAAGGTTGAGAGGCTTGAGAAGCCTTCCGAATATAAAGCTGAGATGCGTCTTACTCTCACACCAAGCAATCTCTCCGGTGAGGATGTTCTTTCGGTAACTGAACTCAGTAAGTCCTTCGGCGAGCTATCACTCTTCAAGGATTTAAATATTGATATAAAGCGCGGCGAACATGTTGCGCTTATCGGCGGAAACGGAACCGGTAAAACTACTATCCTTAAACTGATAGACCACAGGCTTACAAAGGACAGCGGGCATATCACTCTCGGTTCACGTGTGAAGATCGGTTATTTTGATCAGGAGCACCATGACCTGTCTCCTGAGAAGACTATATTTGATGAGATGTCGGACTCCTTCCCGGATCTGAATAATACAAGGATCAGAAACGTCCTTGCGGCCTTCCTTTTTACGGGCGAGGATGTATTTAAGCAGATCAAGGATCTGTCCGGCGGAGAAAGAGGCCGCGTGTCTCTTGCCAAGCTTATGCTCTCTCCTGCCAACTTCCTTATCCTCGATGAGCCGACCAACCATCTGGATATCCAGTCAAAGGAAATACTTGAGGACGCGCTTTCTTCTTACGAAGGAACACTTCTCTTCGTCAGTCACGACAGATATTTTATAAATAAAGTTGCAACCAGGATACTGAACTTATCAAATAAGGTACTTACTAACTATGCCGGCGATTATGATCATTATCTCCAGCATAAGGACGAATATTTCCGCCTCCAGCATCCGGAGTTTTTCGGTGCTACAGGCAGTTCACAAACAGGCGGTCCACGAAACGGTTCTGCTATTCAGTCAGTGAGTAACGTATCTAACGGTTCTGCTCAGCCCGGCAGTATCGGTTCTGCTAACTCAGCTCAGCCGTATGCGGCTTCACAGAATCCTGCTCCTGCCGCCGGTTCGAAGGAAGATTTTCTACGCTTCAAGGCTGAGCAGGCCGCCATGAAGAAGCGCGAGAATGATATAAAGAAACTCGAAGAAAAGATCTCCGCAGCCGAAGAAAAGCTCGCAGAGATAGACGAGCGTTTTATGGACCCTTCCATCGCTTCAAACGCCGGTGCTCTCGCAGACCTCTCCAAAGAACGTGAAGCCCTCGAAGCTTCCCTCCAGGAGATGTATGAAACCTGGGAGACACTTTCTGAATAATCACATTTTATTAATAATCCACATAAAAACACAATATAAAAAAATGCACCCTTAGCAGCCATAAAGCCACTTGGGGTGCATTTTTTCATATCATGATTAACTATAATGACCTAACCAATCATTATATTGTGATCATCTATTATATTTTACCAATAGCAATGATCAATTACTGCTTTTCGTTGATAGACTTTGTGATGAAATCAGCAGGTGCCTCATCGATGATCACGTAATCAACGTTGCCGTTAAGAAGGTCCTGAACTGCAAGTGAACCGTTTCTGTATCCGGTTGTAGAAGTCTTGAAACCTTCAAAGCCCCAGCCTTCGTCACCTTCAACGTAGAACTGACCTGTTGTACCATTCTGGTAACCAATCTTTGTCTTTGAATCCTTTGACTTTAAGATTGCCTCAACTGAAGCTGCATCTGTACAGTTGTCAAACTCTGTATTGCTGCTTGGTACGATAAGCTTCTGGCTTGCCTTGTAGTATGAATCTGTAAATGTTACATACTCCTCACGCTCAGGCTTGATCGTAAGACCTGCCATAGCGATATCACACTTATGCTGACCAACTGAAAGGCAAACTGCATCGAAATCCATATCAGAGATAACAAGCTCCATACCGAGATAATCAGCAAGTGCCTTGGCGATCTCCATGTCGATTCCATAGTAGCTGTCACCCTTTACATACTCAAACGGCTCGAAAGCTGCATTTGTTGCAACAACAAGCTGATCCTTTGAAGTATCAAGCGCTGCTGACTTAACTGCTGATGGCTCTCCATCACCGAAATACTTGTTGCAGATTGTGTCAAATGTTCCGTCGCTCATGATCTGCTTGATGAACTCATTTGTCTTCTGAAGAAGCTCCGGCTGATCCTTGTCGATACCGAAAGCATATTCCTCTTCTGTCAGCTTAACATCAATAACCTTTGCGGTCTTCTTCTCCTTCTTGCCGTCCTTCTTGCCACATGCTGCAAGTGAAGCACACACCATGAGAAGTGCAAGAACAAGAGCCGCTGTCTTCTTAAAACTCTTCATATATCTACCCTTTCCGGATGCTTTTTTTCTTCTCCGCATCCATATATATTTTAAAACCAGTGAAGATATTAACACCAAACTTTTTAATATGCAACCGAATTTCACGTATTTACGTCATTTTCTTCAAATTGACAATTGCATTATTTCTTATGTTATGTATAATGTGTGATATGTGTCATTATGCGATTCGGAGATACAAAGTAATATTTGCTCTTTCAAAGGACATCTGCCGGATTGCTTTTCTATTAGTTTAGTCCAATCATATAAAGATCAAGAGGTAAGAAAAGTGGGAAGTTTCGGACAAAAATTCGATAGTTTCTGGGAAATATTTATAAAATACAAAGGCTACACCAAGGTCCTTGAAGGCCTGAAAAATACAGCCATCATCGCCATCACGGGTCTTATAATCGGTCTCCTTATCGGAACCCTTATCGCGACCGTGCGCGTTATCCCGAAGTACAAGGTACTCCCGAGGATACTGAACGGCTTCTGCTCGTTCTACGTATGGATTTTCAGAGGAACGCCTATGGTAGTTCAGCTGCTGCTCTTCTACTACGTTCTGCTTCCTATCATGGAGGTAAATATGACCGGCGTCAAGGTTGCCTGCATCGTATTTGGTCTTAACTCCGGAGCCTACATCTCCGAGATCATGCGAAGCGGTATCCAGTCCGTTGATCACGGCCAGATGGAAGGCGGAAGATCGGTTGGTCTCAGCTTTGCTACGACAATGATCCAGATCGTCATTCCACAGGCGATCAAAAATATACTTCCAACACTCGGAAACGAGTTTATTTCCCTCATTAAGGAAACATCTGTTGTAAGCTTCGTAGGTGCGACAGACCTCTACGTTGCATTCAACAAGATCGGAACCAACAATTACGAGTTCATGGTTCCTTATCTTGTGATGGCTCTTATCTATCTTGTAATAGTCATCATAATCAGCTTACTTATCAAACTTATGGAAAGGAGCCTGAAGAAGAGTGATAGACGTAATTAATCTCGAAAAATCCTTCGGTGACAAAAAGGTCCTGAACGGAATAAATATCACAATAAATAAGGGCGATATCGTTGTTGTTATCGGTCCGTCCGGCTCCGGCAAGAGTACCTTCCTCCGCTGCCTCAACTGTATGGAGGATCCGACTGGCGGACAGATCATCTTCAATGGCGTAGATATCGCAGATATGAAGGTTGATATTAATGTTCACCGCCGCAAGATGGGCATGGTATTCCAGCATTTCAATCTTTTTAACAACAAAACCGTTCTTGAAAATATAACACTCGCTCCTATCCTTATCAAAACCAAAGAGCTAAAGCGACAGAAGTTTAAAAATATATTTGCAGGCAAGGATAAGAAGGTTCCTATCACAACAACCAAGAAGCAGATCAAGGCTGAAGCAAATGAGCAGGCAATGGCTCTTCTGAAGCGTATCGGACTTGAGGATAAGGCTGATGTTTATCCTTCTACTCTTTCCGGCGGTCAGAAGCAGCGTGTGGCTATCGTCCGTTCTCTTGCTATGAATCCGGATGTTATCCTCTTCGATGAGCCGACCTCTGCACTCGACCCTGAGATGGTTGGTGAAGTTCTCGATCTTATGAGAGACCTCGCCAAGGACGGCATGACAATGGTTGTCGTTACTCATGAGATGGGCTTTGCCCGTGAGGTTGCAAACCGTGTAATCTTCATCGATGAAGGTAAGATACTTGAGGAAGCTCCTCCACAGGAATTCTTCAGTAATCCTAAGAACCCTCGTCTCATCGAGTTTTTATCCAAGGTTTTATAATATTTAGTCCAAATACAGCCCCTCATGTTAAATCATCGTGATTTATAAAAGGGCAGAATAATACCGACCACTCAAAACTCAGACTTAAATCTGACGCTTGGATGGTCGGTATTTTTTTATTGGTTAATCCGTTACTATTCAGCAATATATCTCTTACTGATCAAACTGCTGAACCTCATGCAAATATCTTATTGATTAAGCTGCTGAACCTCCAGCAAATATTCCTTCTTCTTCTCTTCCGGAAGGATCTGGAACTGATAATAGAAAAGCTTCATGAGGATTTCTTCAGCTGTATTTCTGCCAAGATTTCTGATCTTCAGCAACTGCCTCTTACTGGTTTCAGTCTCTTTCGTATATACTCCGTTAACAAGATTGCTTATAGTATTAAAGCCGCTTCTCCTCAGACAATTGTAGGCACGTGGCCTGAGATCCAGCACCTCTATATCCTGCTTCATCTGATCTGAAGTAAACATCACCTGATAATGAAACATCTTCGTATTTCTGATAAGTATCTCTTCCATTGTTATTCCGTCAAGATACTTATTCATTTCATTCATTACATCTCTGTCCAGACTTACCATATTCGACACCTCCATATAGATCCTTAACTATCTCTTTCACACCATGACATGTCATGGTTTTGATCTTTTCGGTAAATACTTTATTTACCATCTTCGCAAGATACTTAAGCTCTGATACATCAGGTGCCACAGCCGTAGCGTGGATGCGGTTCTCGCCCGTCAGGATATACAGCTCTGTAATATAACCTGTCCTGTTGAGATACGCCAGAATATCCTCGTAGTCACTATCCACGGTTACTATCTCCATGAGCATCTTAACATTTTCCTCTCTGTAGATAACCGCTTTATAGCCGCGTATGATCTCGGCTTCTTCAAGCTTCTTCACACGCTTCATAACAGCTACTCTTGATATCCCCAGCTTCTCACCAATCTCGGTGAAGCTCATCCTTCCGTTGTCACGTAATAGCCTCAGAATATCCTTATTTGTATCATCCATAAGTATCCTCCGTATATCAGTGTCGACTCTGATCATATTTATTATACAGTCGGAATTCTTGAAATTGCAACCGTTCGAGTTACGCTTCGTAATCTCGTAGTTTCAGGATGCATCTCCCTGAAGGTTTTCATTTAACCAGGTTTTCATTTGACCAAGGTTTTACATAGCAGGAAACACAATTTGCTGTTATATGAAAACAGGAACCGGCTTTAGCCGATTCCTGCAATACAATTGTAATTCAATTTATTAGTTCAGCACACTAAGGGCTTCATTCACTGATCCAACCGGCGTCACCTTAATAGTTAGCTTCTCCATAGCCTTGCTGTCGTAATTTGAACGTGGGATCACGCACTCTGTGAAGCCCATCTTCTCAGCCTCGCGAATACGCTGCATGATATTTCTCACGCCACGGATCTCGCCGGCAAGTCCGATCTCGCCGATGATACAGGTACTCTGATCGACCGCCTTATTCCTGAAGCTTCCTGCTATCGCCAGTGCGATGCCGAGATCGGCCGACGGATCATTCAGCTTGATACCGCCTGCGATGTTTACGTAGCAGTCCGAGCCCGCCAGATTAAGCCCTGCCCTTCTTTCCAGCACAGCCATAAGAAGGCTTACTCTGTTATAATCCACACCAACCGCAGTCCTTCTCGCATTATTAAAGTTCGAGCCGCAGACAAGCGCCTGTATTTCAAGAAGAATTGCTCTGGTGCCTTCGATTGTACATATTACAACCGATCCCGGAACCGAAACCGGTCTTCCTGAAAGGAACATCTGCGAAGGATTTGTAACCTCCTCCAGTCCCTCCTCAGTCATATTAAATACGCCTATCTCATTCGTCGAGCCGAAACGGTTCTTCACCGCGCGAAGCAGCCTGAAGCCTGCATTTCCGTCGCCTTCAAAATAAAGTACGCAGTCCACCATATGCTCCAGCGTCTTCGGTCCAGCAACCGTGCCCTCCTTGGTAACGTGACCAACGATAAATACAGCCACATTCATCTTCTTAGCTATCTGCAGAAGCCTTGTCGTTACCTCTCTTACCTGGGTAACGGTACCCGGCGCATTATCAACCTCAGACACCGACATGGTCTGAATCGAATCAACTATCAGAACCTCCGCCTGACAGCTGTTTATGGCCTCTTCTATATCATCCAGGCTGTTATCACTCACCAGATAAAGTTCGTCCGAAACAGCCCCGAGCCTCTCGCCGCGCATCTTTATCTGCGAAGCCGACTCTTCTCCCGAAACGTAGAGAACCTTCTGATGCTTATCCGAAAGCTTCTTACACATCTGAAGGAGCAGCGTTGATTTTCCGATACCCGGATCACCGCCCACCAGTATAAGTGAGCCCTTGACGATTCCTCCGCCAAGCACTCTATCCAGCTCACCTATTTCCGTCGATAAACGTATTTCCTCCGAAACCGTCACCTTCGATATACTTGTCGGTGCCGGTCTGTCATTATGATTTATTACCTTGTTCTTCTGAACCTTGACCTTCTCCTCCGAAAAGGTGTTCCAGGATTTGCAGGCCGGGCACTGTCCCATCCACTTCGATGCCTCAAACCCGCACTCCGTACAGAAAAATACTGATTTTTCCTTCGCTGCCATTCACACACCCTCAACAATTACGTAGAAATATTAAACGGGATGATATATTACATATCATCCCGATCAATCCTTACTGCTTCTCGATCACTACATCTACGTGGTCATTTTCTTCAAGCTCAACGCTTATTGAAAGCTTTCCACCGAGATTGGTCTTCATCTTGCCGACATATACTTCATTTACATGAACCTTATATTCCTTCTCAGGCTCGAGCTCAAGTGTAACCTGTGCATCCTTGTCGCCCTCAACCGAAAACATTACCTTCTTATCATTTGCTCTGAAATCATGTACTGCTGTACCAGGAACTGATTCATATACGAAAGCTCCGTTTCTCTCGAGCTTAGTGATCTCATTAAAGGTTTTTATCTTATAGCTGTCACCATTATATTTAAAGCCATCCTGCTTAGTCTTCTCCGTCAGAAGATAGTTACCGAAGCTTATTGCTCCATTTTCTTCTTCTCTGATAAGTTCTGCTATAACTGCCACTACCGTATCCTCCCTTGGGTAATTCTTGTAACTTGATTATAGTATAATTCTTTTCAATTTTCCACAAGAATTATAATAATAAATAATCATTAATAATTCGTCATCAGTGCTTCGTGAAGGTCACTTTTCCGTCTGTAACGCCTATGCTGATCTTGTCACCTTCCGTGTATCCTTCAGCAAGGATGACTCTCGAAAGCTCGTCCTCGATATTCGTCTGAATAGCTCGTCTCAGCGGTCTTGCACCGTATTTCGGATCATAGCCCTTATCGAAGATGAAGTCCTTCAGTTTCTTGCCGTAGCTTATGGTGATGCCGAGATTATCCTTTGCACGCTTCTTAAGCTCCTTCAGCATAAGCTCGGTGATGTCCATAACATTTTCCTTCGAAAGCGATCTGAAAACTATCACCTCGTCAATACGGTTGATGAACTCAGGCCTGAAGAATCTCTTGATCTCCTCCATAACGCCTTCCTTCATCTCCTCATGCTCTCTGTCGGCACTGTTGTCCGTCACAAAGCCAAGATGCTTTGCGTCCAGTATTCTCTCAGCTCCGGCATTCGAAGTCATTATGATGATCGAATTCTTGAAGTTGACTCTGCGTCCATGAGAATCCGTGATAATACCATCGTCCAGAACCTGCAGCAGCACGTTCAGTACGTCCGGATGAGCCTTCTCAACCTCATCAAAAAGTATTACCGAATAAGGATTCTTTCTTACCTTCTCAGACAGCTGGCCGCCATCCTCAAAGCCTACATAGCCCGGAGGCGAACCGATAAGTCTTGAAACACTGTATTTTTCCATATACTCGGACATATCCACGCGGATGATGCTGTGTTCGTCGCCGAAAAGCACCTCAGCCAGAGCCTTGGAAAGCTCTGTTTTTCCAACGCCCGTAGGTCCGAGGAAGAGGAAGGTTCCGATAGGACGGTTCGGATTCTTAAGTCCGACCCTGCCTCTTCTTATCGCAGTTGAAACAGCATGCACTGCCTCGTCCTGCCCTATAACTCTCTCATGAAGCTTGTTTTCAAGCTTAAGCAGCCTGCCGGTCTCTGATTCTGTTATCTTCGAAACAGGTATCCTGGTCCAGATGGAAATAACATCAGCTATATCCTCTTCAGTGATAACTCTGTCCTCTGCAGTCTCCTCAGGCTCAAGCATAGACTGAAGCTTCTTCTCAGCACGGTCAAGCTTTCCCTTAACCTTGCCTGCTTCGCCGATATCATCAGCTGTAATAAGCTCCTCAAGCTCCTTCTGAAGCGCTGTGATCTTATCTCTCTCCTTCTGTACCGAAGATATGTCAGAAACAAAACCAAGTCTCTTCTTAGCACCTGCTTCATCTATCAGATCGATTGCCTTATCCGGCAAAAATCTGTCATTTATGTATCTTATGGAATAATCAACCGCAGCCCTGAGAGCAGCCTCGTCATAGCTGACATTATGATGCTCCGCGTATTTGCCGCTGATTCCCTTAAGTATCTCGAATGCCTCCTCAGGAGTCGGTTCCTCAACCGTAACAGGCTGGAAACGTCTCTCAAGAGCAGCATCCTTCTCGATGTATTTTCTGTATTCGTTAAGTGTTGTAGCGCCGATGACCTGTATTTCCCCTCTCGAAAGAGAAGGCTTCAGGATGTTGGAAGCATCCATTGCGCCTTCGGCATTTCCGGCACCCACAAGTGTATGAAGCTCATCGATAAAGAGGATAACGTTGCCTGCGGCCTTCACCTCATTGATGGTCCGCTTGATACGCTCCTCAAACTCGCCTCTGTACTTTGAACCTGCGACCATACCCGAAAGATCAAGGCTCAGCACCTTCTTATCCTTAAGGTTTGCAGGAACATTTCCGGCCTCTATAAGCTGTGCAAGTCCCTCAACTATCGCAGTCTTACCAACGCCCGGCTCACCAACGAGACAGACATTGTTCTTCACACGTCTTGAAAGGATCTGCATCACTCTTCTCGTTTCGTTATCTCTACCGATAACAGGATCAAGATTGCCTCTTGCAGCCTCCGCATTGAGATTCCTGCTGTACTGATTAAGTGCAGGAGTCGCTGCCTTGGCACCGGCCTTCTTACTCTTCAGATGCGAAAATACAGTAAAGTCCCTCTTTGCATTCTCCGGATTGACTCCGCAGGATATGAGGATATCGATATAAATCTTCTTAACACTGCATTTAAGCTTGTTAAGTATACCTATAACACTGCTGCCGTCGGTCTTAATGAGCGCAAGAAGAATATGCTCGGTACCGCATTTCAGAGCCCGGAGAGCATAAGCCTCCTTGGCAGCGTTATCAAGCACCTCTCGTGCCTTGCCGGAATATTCATTATCTCCCGAATTGAGAAGATCATTTTTTATATCATGCGTTTCCGATACTATGTCGTATAACAGCTTCTCATCCACCTGATTTTTCTCAAGGATCTTGTACGCCGTACCCGTTCTCGAGGTATAGAGACCGTAAAGTATGTGCGCAGTCTCTACTATTCCGCCGAACTTTGCTGCGACTACATGTGCCTGATTTAAAGAAGCCTCGGCCGCATTTGTGTATTCGTAATTCAAGAGTTTTACCTCCGTGAAAAAACTACTGCTGCTGAGCCACTATTATGCCTCGTCGATAGCCTTGCCGATGTCGTGTCTCATATATTTATTCTCAAAGCTTACCCACTCAGTAGCCTTGTAAGCATTTGCTCTGGCTGTGCGAAGGTCCGGTCCCAGAGCTGTGATACCGATAACTCTACCACCGTTTGTTACGACCTTGCCATCCTTAAACTTTGTTCCTGAATGGAATGCAAAATATCCGTCCTTATCCTTGAAGTTCTCAAGTCCTTCCATAGGGAAGCCCTTCTCGTAAGCAACAGGATAACCGTCAGATGCAAGCATAACGCAAACTGCTGCATTGTCCTCAAACTGAAGATCGATCTGGTCAAGAGTACCGTCTGCACAGGCCTCCATAACATCTATGATATCGTTCTTCATACGTGGGATAACAACCTGCGCTTCAGGATCACCGAAACGTGCGTTGTATTCAAGCACCTTTGGTCCGTTTGGTGTGAGCATAAGTCCACAGAAAAGAACTCCCTTGAACTCTCTGCCCTCAGCCTTCATAGCGTCGATAGTTGGCTGATAGATATTCTTCATACAGAAATCAGCAACCTCGTCTGTATAGAATGGGCTCGGTGAAAATGTACCCATACCACCTGTATTTAAGCCTGTATCATTGTCGCCTGCTCTCTTATGATCCTGAGCAGAAGTCATAGGCTTGATAGTCTTGCCATCGCTGTAGCAGAGAACAGAAACCTCACGGCCTGTCATGAACTCTTCAACTACCATTATGTTTCCGGCGCTTCCGAACTTCTTATCCTGCATGATCTCCTTAACACCGGCCTTAGCCTCTTCAAGTGTATTGCAGATGAGAACACCCTTGCCGAGTGCAAGTCCGTCAGCCTTGAGAACTATAGGCATAGATGCCGTCTCAAGATATTCGATCGCCTTATCAGCATCATCGAAGGTCTCGTAAGCTGCTGAAGGGATGTTGTATTTCTTCATAAGGTCCTTAGAAAATGCCTTTGAAGCCTCGATGATGGCTGCATTCTTTCTAGGTCCGAAGGTCTTGATACCTGCATCAAGAAATACATCTGCGATGCCTGCTGCAAGAGGATCATCAGGGGCAACTATTACGAAGTCAACCTCCTTCTCCTTTGCGAAAGCGAGAAGCTTCTCGCCATCCATTACAGAAATATCAGCACACTCTGCGTATTCGGCAATACCGGCATTTCCCGGTGCCGCATATATCTTTTCTACTCTTGGGCTCTTTGCAACTGCCCATGTTATGGCGTGCTCGCGTCCGCCGCCACCTACTATAAGTACTACCATTTCTTTCGTTCTCCTATTTATTTAACAATAGTTCCATTCGCAATCATGTTTATAGCTTCCGGAAGGATCTTCCACTCTGCCTGCTCCATTACGCGCTTCTGAAGGACTTCCGGGGTGTCGCCGGGAAGAACCTCAACAGCCTTCTGGAGGATGATCGGACCGGTATCTGTTCCCTTATCTACAAAGTGAACTGTTGCACCCGTAAGCTTCACGCCTCTCTTAAGAGCAGCCTCATGAACCTTAAGTCCGTAATATCCTGTTCCACAGAAGGAAGGTATAAGTGACGGATGGATATTTATGATCTTATTCTCGTATTTATCAATCATTGCAGGAGGTATAACAACCAGGAAGCCTGCAAGAACGATCAGGTCAGGGCTGAAGCTGTCAACCTTCTCGAGAAGTGCCTTATTAAACTCGTCTCTCGTTGCAAAATCCTTAGGAGAAACAACCGCATTTGGGATGCCCGCCTTCTCGGCTCTCTCCAGGGAAAATACATTGTAATTATTACTGATAACGCCCACTACCTCGGCATTTTTAACTGTTCCGTCGGCTATACGATCGATGATCGCCTGAAGATTGGTTCCGCCGCCGGAAACCAGAGCTACTACTCTTAGCATAACTCTACTCCTTTTTCTCCTGCCTTAACTTCACCGATAACATAAGCTGTATCACCGGTAGATGAAAGTGCCTCGAGAACCTTATCCTTATCTGCTGGATCGATGGCAAGCACCATTCCGATACCCATATTGAAGGTATTGTACATCATCTTCTCTTCGATATCTCCTGTCTTCTGGAGAAGCTTGAAGATTGCAGGAACCTCGTATGAATCCTTCTTTACAACTGCCTTTACGCCGTCAGGAAGCATACGTGGGATATTCTCATAGAAACCGCCGCCTGTGATGTGGCTGCAGCCCTTAACCGTAACTCCTGCTGCCTTAACAGCCTTAAGAGCCTTAACATATATTCTTGTAGGCGCGATAAGTGCCTCGCCAAGTGTCTTGCCGAGTTCATCATAATATGTATCAAGAGACTCCTTAGTCATCTCAAATACCTTTCTAACAAGTGAGAAGCCGTTGCTGTGAACGCCTGTTGAAGCGATACCGATCAGCATGTCGCCATCCTTGATATTTTCACCTGTGATCATATCCTTTCTGTCAACAACGCCTACAGCAAAGCCTGCAAGGTCGTATTCATCCTCAGGCATAAGTCCCGGATGCTCAGCAGTCTCACCGCCAACAAGAGCAGCCTCTGACTGTCTGCAGCCCTCTGCAACGCCACCAACTATTGCAGCAATCTTCTCAGGATAGTTCTTGCCACAAGCTATATAATCGAGGAAGAAAAGCGGCTCTCCGCCCGAACATGCAATATCATTAACGCACATGGCAACAGCATCGATACCGATAGTATCATGCTTGTCCATGAGAAATGCCAGCTTAACCTTTGTTCCGCATCCATCAGTACCTGAAAGCAGTACAGGATCCTCCATCTCCTTGATCTTTGCGAGACTGAAAGCACCTGCAAATCCGCCTATTCCGCCCAGAACCTCCGGACGTACCGTACTCTTTACGGCATCCTTCATAAGCTCTACCGATCTGTAGCCTGCTTCAATATCAACTCCGGCATTCTTGTAATCCATCTTATTCTTCCTCCTAAGCAGTTCTGTTAAACTCTTGTCATCCTCGGATGACCTATTAATAATTCCACAAGTATTATAGAGTAAATACCCTGTTTTGTAAACCGAAAACCTACGCTTTAATATTTGTGAATTTACTGTAAACATATTATTATTCACTTGTTTATTATGCTGTATCATGATAGAATTTTTCTGGAGATTTTGTTGATAATACACATGGGGGGGTATTCCAGTGAAAAAGCGCCGACCTACTATAGGTTTCTTTACATGTCATCTCGATAACAGCTATGCTATCGAAATCTGCAAGGGTGTTATGTATGCCGCTAAAGAAGCGGATATCAACCTTGTCATATTTCCCGGTATGTTTCTCAACGCAACATATAACGATCCGGTAAATGCCCGTTTTGATTATCAGTACAACTCTATATTTTATTATGCAACTCCCGAGACTCTCGATGCTATCATTGTGTCGATAGGTTCGATCGGAAGCTTTCTTTCGGTGCAGGATAAGAAGGCATTTCTTGACCATTTCAAGGTGCCTGTGCTGACTCTCGAGATTGAGGTTCCGGGCTATCCATGCCTCTATACCGAAAGCTCTACAGGCATGCGCGAGGTTGTCGAGCACATCATCAATGGTCATAAAAAGACCAAAATCGGTTTCGTCAGCGGGCGTCTTGAGAACGCCGATGCCAAAGAACGTTTTGATGTTTACAAGCAGGTTCTCGCCGAGAATAATATACCATATAATGAGAAGCTCGTGGCTTATGGTGATTTTTCGGAATTCACTGAGGGCATCGTAGATAAGCTCCTCGATGACAACCCGGACATAGAAGCTATTGTATTTGCAAATGACCAGATGGCCATCGGTGGCTACAAGGCTATCAACAAAAGAGGTCTGGAGATAGGCAAGGATATCCTTGTTACGGGCTTTGATAATTCTATCATTTCCCTCAGCCAGTTCCCTCCTCTCACGACGGTAGACAACAACCTTATGGATCTCGGCTACCATTCGATCTACCAGTCGCTTGAGCTTCTGAATACAGGCAAGACCAGCAAGAGCGTACTTCATTCGCAGTATATTCCAAGACAGTCATGCCCTGCAGATCCCCTTGCCGAAAAAAACTTTATAGAGAATATAAATACAGTTATTTCCGATATAGACAGCGTGTCGCTTCTCAACTGCTTCAAGGATTTCTACATGAAGGAGCATCTTGATTCCTTCTTTGCGGATAAGCTCTTTGAGCGCCTTGATCCGTTCTTCCTGATGTTTGCCGAGATTGCGACCGGACAATATGAAAAATACAGTGCCGATGATGTTATCAGTCTGCTTAACAAGCTGTACAAGGATCCGATAATACAGCATTATTTTTCACACACAAGAATGACAAATGCTATCGCCAAGCTTTCAGAATGTCTGATCCTGCTTAAGCTGGATGAACATATCAAGACTCTGCTTTCCGAATTCTTCACGGTAGCTGTTCTTCAGCTTTCATATAACCTTGGCAGAAGCAATTACGATGAGATGAATGCACGTAAGAAGAGCATCTGGGATTCCGAGAATATCACAAAGGATACTCTCATATCCAGCGGCAACGAAAACCAGTGCTTCTATCTCATACTCGATAAGCTTAATCAGAAGGGCTTCACAAGCTCATACATATATCTTTATGACAAGGATCCGGCCCGCCAGCTTTCAGACGGCTTCTGGACAACACCGGAAAATATAATATTTGAAGCATGCTCATTTAACGGTAATATCCACACCTTCGGGCATGATAACCTCATTGAAACCTCAAAGATCTTTAATAACGATTTTACCGAGCAGGAAAAGCGTTCAACGCTTGTAATCACTCCTATTTTTACAAACGAGGAACAGCACGGTCTCTTCGTCTGCGACGCGGATCTTGATACCTTCGGACATGTTTATTCAAGCTGCTTGCAGCTCGGAACCTCGCTCAAGTTCATCTCTCTTATCAAACAGCAGCATGCAATCCAGAGCAGACTTGAAGCTACCATGAACGAGATAAGTATCAAGAATGACCTTTTAAATACACTTTATATAACCGACGAGCTGACCAAGCTATATAACAGACACGGTTTCTTCGATGCAACGCAGGAAAGCCTTGCAAATCCTTATCATTCAGGGCACAGGGCACTCTTCGCTTACATCGATATGGATAATCTGAAGCAAGTGAATGATATCTTTGGACATAAGGAGGGTGACTTTGCGCTTAAGAGTATCGCCGATACTCTCCGTGCAAGCTTCCCGACAGATTCGATAATCGCCCGTTTCGGCGGTGATGAGTTCGTTGCCTTCAGTATGGATGTGGACGAGGACAGTATCAACCGCATCACAAGGAATCTTGAGGACAACTCGCAGATAGTTAACGATACCTGTGAGAAGCCTTATTACATTGAGATCAGTTATGGTTTCACGGACTTTATCAGTCGGCCGGATCTTAGGCTGGAGGACGTGATGATCAAAGCTGACGAGGCTTTGTACGTTAATAAACGCTACAAACGTAAGTCGGTACAAAAGTAAAACGAACGGAATAAAAAAGGACACCCCCTTCAGTTGTAGCAAAATACGCCTTCAGGGGGTGTCCTTTTTTATTCCTGTTTATCAAACAATCGCCGATTTTTCTCAGCGTTTATACGACAGCCTCGTAGATTTCGCGGGTGACGTCGGATTTGTTCATGCAATAGATGTGGATGCCGTCGACGCCGTGATTGATGAGATCTTCAACCTGGTTGATGGCATATTCGATACCGGCCTTTCTGAGAGACTCAGGGTCGTCAGAATATCTGGCGATCATGTTACTGAGCTTTGTAGGTACTGATGAACCGGAAAGGGATACGCTGGTTCCAAGCTGCTTTGAAGCAGTTATCGGCATGATTCCTGCGTGAATGACAGCCTTTACACCGGCTGCATCAAGTCTTTCAAGGAATCTGTAATATTTATCATTATCGAAGAACATCTGGGATATGAGATCGTCTGCGCCAAGGTCAACCTTATGCTTCAGGAATCTGATATCCTCTTCTACGGAAGTTGCTTCCGGATGCTTTTCAGGATAGCAGGCAGCTGCGATGCGGAAGAAATCATCCTTATTTATCTCCTCGATAAGGTCAGACGCATGCTTGTAGAACCTTCCCTTAAACTGCTCTTCCGTCATATCTCTCGGCTTGTCACCGCGAAGAGCAAGTATCCTGTTAACATTCTTTTTCTTAAGCTCTGCCATAAGGTCTGCCAGCTTTTCAGGTGTAACACCCGCAGCTGTAACGTGCGCAAGCGCCTGAACCTCGCAGATATTTTCGATGTATGAAGCTATAGTTGAAGTCCTCTTACTATTGCTTCCGCCTGCGCCGTAGGTAACGCTTATAAAGTCCGGGCTAAGGAGCTTCAGTTCATCGAGAGTCTTATAGATCTCATACATATCTTCATTTCTCTTTGGAGGAAATACCTCGCAAGAGAACTCTATTTTCTTACCATTCTTTTCTATCATTTCTATGTCCCCTGTAGCTTTTTTCATTAATGGTGCTAATTATACACTATATGATCAAATATGTGTACCCAAAAACCGTCATAGTATCATATAATAATTATATGGATAACGATAGAAAAAAACTATAATACCATACTATTATCAACCGATCACTCATCCTTCACAACTACACTCTCAAGAACGGCGTAGAGCTCCGGGAAGTTTCTCTTCATATTCATCGGTCTGAACTCAGTGTCAACAAATGCATGGCTGGACGTAGCTTCACATCTGATTTCGCCGCTCTTCTCATCTCTGATCTCGTAAGTAAGCGAGAATCTTACCGGTGTAAGCTTCGTTATCTTCGGTGTGATCACGATAGTATCGCCGTAGTGAACCGCATAGACGTATTTGCAGCTTATATCAAGCACAGGGATGATGATTCCCTTCTCCTCCATGGCAGCATAATCAAGTCCCACCTGATCCATAAGGTCAAGTCTCGCTTCCTCCATGAATCTGACATAATTTGAATGATGAACGACCTGCATCTGGTCGGTCTCATAATAATTAATTCTTCTCGTGTACGGTTTTAGCATTTTTATCTACCCTCTTCGCCTTTATCTGCCTGATATCATCGGCCTCTTCACGCTTTATCTGTATCTTCTTCTGAGTCCTGTCAGGGTTGATGACCGGCTTCTCCTTCTCCTCTTCCTTGAAGGCCGTATCATCATCGAATCTGATCTGGAACTGTGTAAGAGCCTCCTGCTCCTTCGACTTCTGCTTAGCCTTCTCAACGTATATCTCGTTTGAAAGCAGCTGGCTCAGCTCAAGTATCTGACTGTATCTGTCATTCTTGCTGAGTTCGGACAGATTGCTCACCAGCTCATTCTTATTATCGGAAATATTCTGCAGCTTCTCCTTCAGAACATGAGTCGTCTTCAGATATTCCAGCTCGATCTGCTCATAGGCATTCTTTATAAGCTGATCAACCTCCGTCAGCATCTCGTCTGTGTAAATAAGTGATGCAGCGTAAATATCATTTGCCGTGCGAAGTGCGTTCTTCTCATCCTTCGTAAGATCGCTTGCCTTGAACGGAAGCACCTCGTCCTTACGTCTCTTGGAAACCCTTATGCGGCTTGCATTTTTCTCAGCCTCATAGATAATAGCCTCTGCCTTCTCCTCAGCTTCTCTGATTATGGCAGCCCTCTTATCATTTATCTCTCTATAGGTTCTGAGCTCAGTCTTCAGCATCATCTCCAGACTGGTCAGCTTGTCGATGTACTCATCTCTGTTTATAACAACCTTGCCCTGTGAAAGCGGCATGGTCTGGGCGCTCATAACATCCTTGATAAGCTCTTCAACAAGAGCCTCCGCCCTGCCTGTTTCGCGTTTTTCTATGTCAATTCTATTTTTGTCGTTATTCATAAATCCTCCGTGGTCACAGATATTTCTTCATTCCGTTAACCGTATAGCGGGCCATACAGCCCATACGCTTTATTAATCCGAACCCAGCTCTCTTGTAGGTTCTGTAGGTCATTGCAGCCGATCCAAGCTTGCTGCCCGAACGACTCGATCTGTAGGAACGGTAATTAAGAAGCGGCTCGTTTATTCCTGCCGCATATCCTCCGTCCTTAAAAAGCTCCAGCCAGCAGAGATAGTCCTCATGGATATTTCCGGATCTCATAGGGCAGCTCTCGGCTGTCTCACGCTTCATCATGACTGATGAGCAGCTTATATAATTGCTTCTTAAAAGGTCACTGTAAACAACCTTCTGTGGCGCAGCTATCACTCTGTCGGTCTTCTCGCCGTCTTCCTTACAGAGCCTTCTCGCCGTAAATACAAGCTTCAGCTCCGTGTCATCCTTCTTCTCCTCAAAGAGCCTAAGTGAAGAAGAAAGCTTCTCCTTCTCCCACCAGTCGTCCGCGTCAAGAAATGCAACAAACTCACCTCTTGCCGCACGTACTCCGAGATTCCTTGCGATCGCCGCGTCTATCTTTCTGTTCTTTTTAACTATTCTGATCGGAAGAGCCTTGCCAAGTCCCTTCAGGCACTCCCTGTTAAGACTCATGGATGCATCAACAATAATGATCTCAATACTTCTTTTAGACCGGCAAGCCGCCTCAACATCTGTACTGTACGAAGCAGAATCCGCCTCACAACAAAAGCCGGCCTGTGCGATCACTGACTCAACCGCACACCTGATAGTCTTATCATTATTGTAAAATGGGATTATTACACTTATGAGTATTTCTTCCATACCGGATCCCCTTCTCTCATCCATCTGCACCGTCGATGATTATACCATTTTCAACCGGGAAATAAAAGAGGGGACGCGATAATCACGTCCCCATTTTTATTATAGTTTTATTAATCTTAGCCTCTCTTAAGGAAATCAGGAATCTTGATAGACTGTGTATTTCCGCTTCTGAGTGGTGTAGGTCTCTCCTCTGCTGCAGGAGTGCTGTTAAGCGGAGCCTGAGACTGAACGCTCTGAGCCGGCTTAGCAGGCTGTGTCTGAACAGCTGTCTGCTGTGGAGCAACAGGCTGAACTGGAGTCTGAGCAGGCTTAGCCTGGATGTTAAGAGGAACCGGCTGAGCACCTGTCTTAGGCTTATTGTTAAATACAGGTACGCTTGCTGTCTTCTTCTCTGTTCCAAAGCTTGACTTCTTGAATGAATCAACCTTAAGTCCGCCCTTTGTATCTCCCTCGAGACCTGTAGCGATGATAGTGATGCTTACATCATCACCTGCAACATCGTTATCAACTGTACCGAAGATGATATTTGCCTCATCACCGGCAACCTCTGTAAGATATGTGATAGCATCATATGCTTCAACGATTCCGACATTACCTGAGAAGTTAACGATGATATCAGATGCGCCGTTAACTGTTGTCTCAAGAAGTGGTGATTCCATAGCTGTCTTGATAGCGTCAACTGCCTTGTTATCTCCGCTTCCCTTACCGATACCGATATGAGCGATGCCCTTATCTCTCATAACTGTCTGGATATCTGCAAAGTCAAGGTTGATAAGACCCGGCTTATTGATGAGATCTGTAACACCCTGAACACCCTGCTGAAGAACCTCATCAGCCTTCTTAAGTGCTTCAGGAATACTTGTTCTCTTATCGCAGATCTGAAGGAGCTTGTCGTTTGGAATAACGATAAGTGTATCAACGTTCTCACGAAGCTTCGCGATACCGTTAATAGCATTATTCATACGTGGCTTACCTTCAAATGTGAATGGTTTTGTTACAACGCCGACTGTAAGGATACCGAGGTTACGTGCAATCTCTGCAACAACAGGAGCTGCACCTGTACCGGTTCCGCCGCCCATACCACAGGTAACGAATACCATATCTGCATCCTTGATTATATCATTTATCTCTTCTCTATTTTCCTCAACGGCACTTGCACCAACCTCAGGTTTTGCTCCGGCGCCAAGTCCCTTTGTAAGCTTCTCACCAATCTGGATCTTTGTAGTAGCTCTGCTGAGTGAAAGTGCCTGCTTATCTGTATTGATTGCTATAAGCTCTACTCCCTCAACATTTTCATCGATCATTCTGTTTACCGCATTGTTGCCGGCACCACCCACACCGATCACCAGTATTCTTGCAGGTGTCTTCTCATCATTTGACTTTATCTCGAGCAAGGTCTTGTCCTCCTTAAATATGAATTACTTTTATTCTACCTAATGACATACTACGTTATATAATAATCTTTTTTTCGGAAATAATCAACCGAAAATCTTATTAATCTTTCTAAATATTCTGCCGGATATATTTCCCGTCAGATACGCTGTTTTGCCATAAAAACCGCTGTTAAATCACTATTCATCATCGGATGAATCATCGGAATAGTCATCGCCGGACCAGTCATCATCACTGTCCGAATCGCCGTCATCCGACCAGCTGTCATCCGAATCATCGTCAAAATCATCCGACCAGCTGTCATCCGAATCATCGTTAGAATCATCTGACCATTCGTCATCCGAATCATCGTCGGAATCGTCTGACCACTCGTCGTCCGAATCATCATCAGACCAGTCATCATCCGACCACTCATCATCGGAATCATCATCGCCGGAGCCTTCCTCTTCGGTCGTATCCTTCTTGTTGTCCTTTCCGGCCTTTGCTGCTTCTTCTTTCTCCTTTGCCTCCCTCGCTTCCTTCTCCTTCTGTTCCTGTTCCTTCTTTGCCTTCTCTTCCTCGGCCTTGATCATCTCTCTCGTCTTGAAGCTTGCCACTCCGTCATCGCTTGTGAAGTCCTTCATGTAAAGCACTCCGGAACGTCCCCCAAGTTCCGCGATGATATTTCCCAGATTCATGATCTGGACAGCGAGATATGATCCGTCACCGACCTCAACGTCGATGTCACCCATCTTCAGGACGATGTCACCCTCCGGAGTGAACTCTATCCCTTCAAGATGCAGGCTGTATTTATCAGTGAGCTGGGTTATCGTAAGGATATGGTTGAACTTATTTTCATCCTCAAGAGGAAGCTTTTCGCCCATCTCCCAGCTCTCAAACTCAAGTCCCTCAATAAGAGGAACGTCTGCTTTCCTGTCCTTTGCAGTCTCAAGTATGATACCGTCCTTGTCAAAATACACGTAGCTTTCCATGTATTCGATACAGCCGGCTATCTTCTTCTCGTAGACTATAACATTAACTGTGTCCCTTGATTTAAACTCTATCTCAAGCTTTGCGACGAAAGGTATGCCCTTGATCTTATGAAACTTATTTCTCCAGTAGAGGAGTATCGTATTGTTCATATAGGCATAGTCCTTCACTGTCTGTCTTATCTCCTCTTCATCGGAGAGTACGCAGCCGGTGACATTGACATGCTTAAGCTTGAAGGTGCTGAAATATATTAGCGTTCCACCGATTAGGACAAATACGATAAGGAGCGCTATCAGAAGCTTCTTCCTTCTTCTCATTTACGCCATCCTTTCCTGTCCCTCTTTATACGGTCTGATCTGCCGCGATACAGCCATCACAAGGCCTATTTCCACCAAAAGGAATAACAGCGAGCTTCCTCCGTAACTGACGAACGGAAGCGTAACGCCTGTATTTGGCATGATATTTGTAACAACGCACATATTTACCACAACCTGGAAGCCGATATGGATGATAACACCCACAACCAGAAGACTGCCGAAGCGGTCCGGTGCGCCTTCTGCGATCATCCTGAGCCTCCAGAGAAGCATTCCAAATACTATTACAAGCCCTATTCCGCCGATTATCCCAAGCTCCTCGCATATAACCGAAAATATCATATCTGTGTGGCTCTCCGGTATGTATCCGGTCTTCTGGATACTGTTACCGAGGCCTCTTCCGAAAAGTCCGCCCGAACCTATTGCATAGAGAGCCTGCATGGTCTGATAACCATTCTCTGAGGTTTCCGGATGAAGCCATGCTTCGATACGGTTGCCTCGATACCCGGCCTTGGCTATGAATATAACGACGCCAATAGCACCGATGATTGCAATGATTCCGACATATTTAACCTTAGGTGTTACAACGAACCACATTCCGACCATTATGACACCGCATATAATCGCAGAACTAAGGTTTTCAATAGCGATAGGAAGTATGAGGAGGATTGGTGGAATAAACAAAATGAACGTTTCCACAATGCTATTGAGAGCCTTGCTCTGCGTAGTACATGCGTGTGCCATATAAATGATAATTGCAAGCTTTGCTATCTCAGAAGGCTGAAATGTAAAGCCTCCAATACTGAGCCATCTCGTAGATCCGTTACTCTCCTCACCCGCAAAATGCACGAGAACGAGAAGCATCATAGCTCCTGCAACTATAAGCATATTGAACTTACGGATCTTCTGGTATCTCACAAAAGAGATCATAACCATGACAAATATGCCGAGCAGGGCAACTATACCCTGTCTCTTGAAATAATATGCAGCATCATCCGCTGTGATACGAGCCATATATGAGCTGGTGCTGTATACCATTATCAGTCCGAAGGCAACCAGAAACAGTACAAGAAACAGTGCCGGATAATCAAAATATGTTCCGGCCATGAAAAATGAAGTTTTTCTCTTTCTTCTTGCCATTTACAGTTCCCCTCTGTTTTTTATCGTTCGTAACCCGGACCGCGATCATTCCGCAGGCCTAGTTTGCTGCGGCTGATTAATGAACCGGCTTACTCGGATCCTCGATCTCATTTACATACTGCTTGAAGAGCTTTCCTCTCTCCTCGTAGCTGCTGAACATATCCCAGCTTGCGCAGGCCGGTGACAGAAGCACGCTGTCCTGCGGCATAGCATGTTCGTTACAGAACATGACTGCATCTCTGAGTGTGTCCATATATACAATATTATTGAAGCCGTGATTCTTCGCACACATTCCGATCGCTTCAGCTGTTTCTCCGATAAGAACAAGATATCTTACCTTCTGAGCAAACTCATCAACCCACTCATCATAGGTTGACTTCTTGTCATAACCGCCGGCAATAAGAAGTGTTGTTGACTTCATAGCCTTGATAGCCTTGATAGCCGCATCAGGATTGGTTCCCTTTGAATCGTTGTAGTAAGAAACTCCGCCGATCTCGCGAACAAACTCGATTCTATGCTCAACGCCCATGAAGCCTTCGATAACCCTGCCGATAGTCTCTACAGGTATATCCATAAAATATGTTATCGCAACTGCTGCAAGTACATTCTCTGTATTGTGGTCGCCGAGGATCTTGATATCCTTAAGTTCAACAACCTTCTCCTCAGCTCTGTCAGGTGCGTATTTTACATATATCGCTCCTTCTTTTACGTAAGCGCCCTCATCGAGGATCTCTTTTCTGCTGAAATATATTACTCTGGCTTTCTCAACCCAGTCTCTTCTCTTAACTGTTTCCGGATCATCAAAGTTCAGTACACAGATATCATCCTCAGTCTGATTCTTCGCTATATCAAACTTAGCTCTTGCATAATTATCGAAGGTGTAATGTCTGTTCAGGTGGTCCGGTGTAAGGTTCAGGACAGCTGAAACATTCGGCTTAAACTTGTGGATAGTCTCAAGCTGGAAGCTGCTTATCTCTGCAACTACTATAGTCTCCTCATCAGTTGAATCTGCAAACTTTGTATAAGGAATACCGATATTTCCGACTACTATGCTGTTATCTGTATAAGCCTTGCATATCTCACCAACAAGAGTTGTTGTCGTTGTCTTACCGTTTGTACCTGTGATCGCAGCTATACGTCCCTTGTTGAAGTAATAAGCAAGCTCTATCTCGCTCCATACAGGGATACCGTGCTCCTTAACCTCGAGGACAAACTTACTGTCAACAGGGATGCCCGGGCTGATGACCATGATATATGCATCCTTCATATCCTCTTCGGAAAGCTTGCCAAGGACTATCCTGATATTCGGGTTGTCCGAAAAGCCCTTCAGAAGTCCCGTAGCATCGAGGTCTGTCTTCTCATCGAAGAGAATAACATTTGCACCGTTTCTAAGCAGCAGCCCTGCAGCACTCACACCACTTCGTCCTGCACCTGCTACTATTACCTTCTTGTCTTTCATTGCTGTATTTCCTCCTAAATTACAAAGCGATTATAGATATCATCATGAGAAGCACGGTTACCAGCGTAAACATGGTAACGACCTTGGTCTCCTCCCAGCCGCCGAGCTCAAAATGATGATGGATTGGCGCCATTCTGAAGAATCTTCTCTGTCCGTGTGTCTTCTTAAATACAAATACCTGTATTATAACCGACATAACCTCTATAAGATAAATAAATGCGATTATGATTATTATAAGCGGCTGACGGATAACAAGTGCCGCTGCAGCTGTATAACCGCCGAGCATAAGCGAGCCTGTGTCGCCCATGAACACCTTCGCCGGATGGCAGTTAAATACCAGAAATCCGAGAAGTGCTCCGAGAAGCGCTGCCGATGCTGCCGACACGCCCGGCATCCAGTAAATCACTCCTGCAACTATGAAAAATATAGCTATCACCGATGTAACTGACGATGCAAGTCCGTCAAGTCCGTCTGTAAAGTTTGACCCGTTAACCGTTCCGACTACCATCACAAAGAGGAGTACATAGTAGAACCAGCCGAGATCAACTGATGTATCTGTGAACGGAATCTTTATGACCGTCGTGAGATACATATTGTAGTGCAAATATACTGCAAGGCCGCCGGTTACAAGAACCTGGCCGATCATCTTCTGAAGAGGTGTAAGGCCTTCCGAACGCTTCAGGCCTATCTTTATAAAATCATCAAGGAAACCAACAAGTCCGAAGCCGCCTGCAGCGATAAGAATAGGAATGATCTCCTTGTATTTCGTTGCAAAAAAGCCTGCAACTGCTACGAAGCTGAGAAGTATCATGATACCACCCATGGTAGGGGTTCCGGCCTTCTTCTTATGAGCCTCAGGACCTTCTTCTCTTATATACTGTCCGAACTTCATCTTATGGAGCAGAGGGATCATTATCACGCAAAGGATAACACATATGATAAACGCCACCAGCACCGGCGCCGCTATATCTTTCTTAATATCCATTCCATTCTTTGCGTTAAATAATTCTTGCATCTTTCTCTCCTCCGTTATCTATCCACTGTTTCCATACCGTTTATCACGTTTTACTTCACGGTATTTTTTATTCTTTCAGAAGCTTTTCATCATGCAGCTGAATAGTCGCCCGATATCAGTTTATCGATCACTCGCCGCCTGATTCTCCACCGTCGTCAGAACCGCCGTCTTCTCCGCCGGAATCATCCGAACTATCATCCGATCCGCTGTCATTCGATCCACCACTATCATCTGAACCACTGTCGTCCGGACCGCCGTCACTGTCCGACTCATCGCCGACATAGCTTGTTGACGTTTCGCCTATGGTATCATAATGGTTTTCGCCGCCACCTGCAACATCATTTTCAGGAGCGTCGTCACCGTAAACCGGACTCACCGGATCGATCGTTGCATTTTCGTCGTATTCATCATCTGTCTTGTAGATGTTCATGTACGGGAACAGGTCCTCTGCTATCATATTAAATACAACCGAACCTGCCGCACTGAGGTACTGAAGATCGAGATGCGGTTCATCTACGATACAATATACCACAACTTGTGGGTCGTCAACCGGTGCGAAACCGATAAACGAAAGGAGGTATTTATTATTTCCTCGAGGGAGCTTCTCTGCTGTACCGGTCTTACCACCGATCGAATAGCCGTCAACTCCTGCGAGTCTACCACTACCATCTGTTACAACCTTGTGGAGCATCTCTCTGATCTGAGCAGAGGTCTCCTCGGAGATAGTTCTTCTTACAAGAATATTATCAAAGCTCTTAACCAGATTTCCGTTCTCATCAACTATCCTGCTAACAACGTGAGGCTGGTAATAATAGCCGCCGTTAATCGCCGAGCAGAAAGCAGTTCCAAGCTGCATCATCGTAACCGTAACGCCCTGTCCGAAGGAAGAGGTCGCAAGCTCAACAGGATTGAGCGTATCCTCATGATAAACAAGTGATGCAAGTGAATCCTCGCTCTGCTCTCCCGGAAGGTCTACATTGGTTCTCTGTCCGAAGCCGAACAGCACCTGATACTTATCAAATACCTCCGGTCCCTCCATTGCAGATATCTGCATCAGGCAGTCATTGCACGAATTCTCAAGTGCTCCCGAAATCGTAAGTGTTCCGTGACCGTCATGGTTAACGCACATGATGTCCTCGCCTGCAATATTCTGATAACCATCGCAGAAGAAGGTCTCATCACCCTTGAGAATGTTATCCTCAAGCGCTCCCGAAATCGTAAATACCTTGTAAGTTGAACCCGGCTCGTAACAGTCACTCACAACGAAGCTTCTCCAGAGCTTGTTAAGTCTGTCAACCTTCTCGTCATCCGACATGGTCTTCATGGTCTTCTCGAACTCAGCATCACTGAGCTTCGGGAACTGGTATTTCAGATACTTTGTATCATAAGCATCATTTGGATCATACTGGTGTGAATTGTAGAGAGCAAGTATTTCACAGGTCTTCGGATCCATAACAAGAACAGAAACATTCTCCGCTCCGACAGTCTCCATATATTCATCGCAGTTCTGCTGAACTATAGCCTGGATCTCAGCGTCGATGGTTGTGACAACTGTATTTCCGTTGGTTGCGGGTTCAGTAGTCTTCGTTGTGCTGTAGTCGTCGCTGATATAAACGTAAGTACGTCCGTCCTCGCCGTTCAGGTATTCATTGTATTCGCCCTCGATACCGCCAAGTCCGACGTTACCGCTTACAACGAAGCCAAGCATATGACATCCGAGAACACCGTTTGGATAAACTCTGTCGTAATTCTCCTCGAACCAGACACCCACTACATCGTCGCCCTCATCAGACTTCTCATAGTCTGTAAAGGCCTTCATCTGCTCGTAGGTCAGATCTTTCAGAACAACCTCGTAGAAGGACTCCTTGTCCTCGAGGTATTTCATAAGCTGCTCCTCGGTGATATCAAAGTATTTAACTATCGCAGAGACAGTTGCATTCTTCTTTTTATCGTTACGGAGTATGTTCTTCGGCTCGATGATCAGGTTGTAAACCTTGTTGCTCATAGCAAGGGTCGTACCGTTACGATCGACTATATCGCCTCTCTTGTAAGGTACCGTCGTGCTCGTGTAATTTCTCTGACTGAGAACCCTGCTTTCGTACTCTTTACCCTTCCTTACATTGAGCTGAACCAGCCTTCCAATGATAACTCCGAGCATTAATGTAATGATTCCCATAACGACAAGAAGGTGTTGCCTCATATACCTGAGGAACACCTTTCTTCTACGTTCTTTTACTTTTCTTTGCGTGCCTGTTTCTGCCGGCCCTCTCATCCTGCTCATATCTTACGCCTCCGGATCAGCACCATCACGTTCTAATCGGCACTCGGAACGTCCTGATACTGATTAACATAGTCTTCATTTGCAGTATCGTAATATAATATCTGACCCTTCTGGGAATAAACCATACCCAGCTCGTTAACTGCTATATTGTAGATCTCTTCAAGTGTGTAAGAATCTGAGAGGCTGTTCTCAAATGCTTCGTTATCTGCCTTCATGTCTCTGATCTCACTCTGAAGAGATGATATATTGCTCTTCTTTCCGTCGAGTTTACTTTCCATTCTGATCATATTTGCACAAGAAAATATCATAAGTACCATGGCAAATGCAAGGAATGCAGTGTATTTAAAATCAAATGCAAGTGATTTTCTTGCCTTGATAGCAGATACCCTGTAGGTTACAGGCTGCTTAACTGCGGCCGTCTTCCTTACTCTTCTTGGATCTGACTCAGGACGTCTCTCAGGAGTTCTTCTCGGATCACGCGCAGGCGCACCTGCTGTTCTCCTCTGTGGAGCCCTTCTTGGATCTGCCGTCCTTCTGTCCGGGTCATATGAAGGCTGCATAGGTCTAGCAGGAGCAGCTTCATCGTATACATATTTCTTTCTGACAGTACTTCCATCAATATAATATACTTCTCTGACAGTTCTTCTCTGTGCCATCATTCTTCCCCTTTACATCTTTCAAATACTCGGAGCTTCGCGCTCTTAGCTCTGCTGTTCTCGGTTAGCTCCTTCTCACCTGCTGCTATCGGTTTCCTGGTTACTACCTTCCCCAAGCTTTTTCTTCCGCATACGCATACCGGAAAGTCCGGCGGGCATATACATGGGTTCATTGCTGTTCTGAATTTATTCTTAACCATTCTGTCTTCCAACGAATGGAAGGTTATTATACATAGCCTTCCTCCCGGAAGAAGGAGGTTAATCATCTTATCAAGTGCCTCTGACAGAACCTCAAGTTCGTGATTCAGTTCTATCCTTATCGCCTGATAGGTCTGTTTTGAAGGGTGACCCTTCTTATTCTTTACCTTTGCCGGAAGAGCACTTTTTATGATGTCGTTCAGTTCAAAGGTTGTTTCAATCCTCTTATCTGCTCTTGCTCTTACTATCGCTCCGGCTATCTTTCCGGCGAAAGGTTCTTCGCCGTATTCTCTGATGATTCTTGCAAGCTCTGCTTCACTGTAATCATTTACTATGTCGGCCGCTGTCATCCCTGTGTCTCTGTCCATTCTCATGTCCAGCGGCGCGTCCGTCCTGTAGGAGAATCCTCTGTCGGAATTATCGAACTGGTAGGATGAAACCCCCAGGTCCAGAAGTATTCCGTCTACGCACTCTACCTGAAGGTCCTTCAGGACTGTATCTATATTTACAAAGTTACTTTTTACTATCGTAAGCTTGTCGGAATACGCTGCCAGTCTCTCTCTGGTACTTTCGATCGCGTCTCTGTCCTGGTCTGTAGCTATAAGCCTTCCCTTTGGTCCGAGTCTCTTCAGTATTCCTTCTGAATGTCCTCCGCCGCCCAGAGTTCCGTCAAAATATATTCCGTCTTCCTTGATATTAAGGTTTTCTATTACTTCATTAAAAAGAACAGGTATATGACTAAATTCCACCACTCATCCCCACTTTCGGATAATGCATCAATTGCCACTGCCGGACTGCCAACTTAGAAGAAATCAATATCAGATTCTTCAAGAGCCTTCTTGATACTTTCCTTAGTGAGTTCAGGTCTCTCATTGAGAGCATCCCAGGTTGCCTTGTTCCATATCTCGGCCTTCTCACCGTTACCGATGATGACAACTTCCTTGTCGATACCGAGTTCATCACGGAACTCAGCAGGAATAAGAGTCCTACCCTGTGTATCTATCTCTGCGTCTCTGGCATTTGCCTGGAAGAAACGCCTGATATTTCTTGCAGCTTCAGTTTTATTTCCGATGCCACGGAGTCTGTCGGTAAAGTTATCCCACTCTTCCTGGCTGTACAGATAAATACAATCTTCAAAACTGAGAGTCATTACGAATTCTCTTCCGAGGATATCTCTGATCTTAGAAGGAATGATCACTCTGCCCTTTGCGTCTATGCTGTGGCTGTAGTTGCCTTTCATGTTCTTGGACATTGTGCATTTCCTCCTTTCGTTCGTAATCTCTCTTTCGGGCTGTTCTATGGTGATTGTTGATAACTTTTCATAATTTGTGATTTATCAACATTATAAACAAGTTATCCACCACTTTGTGACATTTCGATGCAAAATACACCATTTCGCCCCACCTGCTTCCAATATTACATTAATTTGGGGATTTTATCAAGTGTGAGTTGCGTGTTTTTTGGAGCAAATTCCACAAAATTTATCTTGATTTTCCGTAATTTTGCACAATAAAAAAGCCGCCCGAAGGCGACTTTTTCTATATTTTGTGGTGTGGAGGGCTTGCCCATCTAGATGTTGTGAAACATCCTGATTTTGGCTGTTTTCACATTTTTATCTGTTTTTCACACCACTCCGCACCACCGTGCGGTATTATGCTGTTTTCTAACTACTTCTTACCGGAGTTCTTTTTACCGTTTCCGTTATTCTTGTTATTGTTTGTTTTGCTTATATCCGAGCTGTTCTTCTTCTCGTCGCCAGAGTTTTCCTCTGGTTTTTCACCAGCAACTTTGTTATCTGATTCCTCATCCGAATCATTCTTCTCAGAGGATTTTTCATCTACTTTGTTGCTCTTCTCAGTATTCTTCTTAGTTTTCTCGGCCGCACGTATTTCTCTATACTCAGACAGCTTCATGATCCTGTGGCACTGTGGCTTGTGTCCGCGGAATATCCTGACGTAATTGAAAACCAGAAGCAGCATCGCTCCGAAGAAACAAACAAGTGCAACGATCTGCGAAACCTTCATGGAACCTATCATCAGCGAATCGGTTCTGAGACCCTCGATGAAGAATCTTCCGAGTCCGTAGCCCATGATATAAAAGAGTGACAGCTCGCCATCGAACTTCTTATGTCTTCTGTAAAGAAGTATGATTATGAGCAGTGCCAGACACCAGAGCCCTTCAAGAAGGAAGGTTGGATATACCGATATACAGGCCGTTCTCTTTCCAACGATATCCGGATTCATAAGCATCTTATTTGTTATGATGCCTGATTCAAGATAATCATTAAGCGTTTCCTCATTTGCGAAGTAGTCAACCGGTATGGCCATCCTTATAAATGACTTTGTGAATGCGCCGAAGGCCTCTCTGTTGAAGAAGTTGCCCCAGCGTCCAAGGATCTGACCGATCAGCACACCCATGCAGACCGTATCACCCATAAGCGGAAGGCTCAGCTTTCTTTTCTTATTAAATACGAAAGCAACAAATACACCAACGATCAGACCGCCATAGATAGCAAGACCACCCTCACGGATATTTACGATGTCGCCGACTGTCTCCCAGAAGCCCTTGCCCTTCTCGTAATACTCCCCCCAATTGAATATTACGTAATAGGCACGCGCACCGATCATCGACGGAATGACCATCCAGAGGAAGAAATCGAGATAAGTCTCATCATCCTGACGGCTAAGCCTTGCCTCCCTGCTTGAGATAAGAAGTGCAAGCACGAAGCCGATCACTATCACAACTGCATAAAGTCTGACCTCTATACCAAATATGGTAAAACCACTCGGGACGTTATTAAAATGTATTCCCAGTCCCGGAAAATGAATACCGTTCATTTATCAATAACTCCTAATTATAATTTTCGCACAATTCCACGGCTTTTGTACCAACGTCTGCTTCGCAGATGTTGCATGAGCTCCGCTCATGGCGCCCTTCGTGCGCGTATCCTCTCTTCATTCGGACCACGGGGCCCTCACTCGCTTCGCTCGCGCAATCCCGTGGCTTACACGTTAAACTTAAACAGAACTACATCGCCGTCCTGGACAACGTATTCCTTGCCCTCCTGGCGAACAAGACCTTTTTCCTTAGCAACTGTCATGCTTCCGGAATTGATCAGGTCGTCGTAGCTTACAACCTCAGCCTTGATGAAGCCTCTCTCGAAATCAGAGTGGATCTTGCCGGCTGCCTGTGGAGCCTTGGTGCCCTTCTTGATGGTCCATGCCCTCGACTCTGTCTCACCTGCTGTAAGATAAGAAATAAGTCCGAGCAGGCTGTAGCTTGCCTTGATCAGCTTGTCAAGTCCGGACTCAGTAAGTCCAAGCGCCTCGAGGTACTCCGCTCTCTCAGCGTCGTCAAGCTCTGATATTTCCGCCTCCATCTTAGCGCAGACAGTAAATACTTCGCAGTTTGTCTCAGCCGCATATTCGCGAACCTTCTGAACATATTCATTTGAAGCGCCTTCGTCTGCCATATCATCTTCAGCCACATTTGCCGCAAATATAACAGGAAGAGCTGTCAGTAAGCTGTATTCGTGGATCCAAGCCTTCTCATCGTCATCATCAGCGATCTCGAAGGTACGAACCGGCTGATCAGCCTCAAGATGTTTCTTTAATCTCTCCTGGAACTCGTATTCCTTAGCAGCCATCTTGTCATTTCTCGAAAGCTTTACAGTCTTGGCCATACGTCTCTCGAGCACCTCAAGATCAGAGAAGATCAGCTCTATATTTATTGTGTCAATGTCACGGATCGGATCAACCGAACCCTCAACGTGAATAACATCTGTATCATCAAAGCATCTTACAACGTGAACGATCGCATCACACTCACGTATATTTGACAGGAACTGGTTGCCCAGGCCCTCGCCCTTTGACGCTCCCTTAACAAGTCCCGCGATATCAACGAACTCGATAACAGCCGGCGTTGTCTTCGCCGAATTGTACATCTCTGTCAGAACGTCCAGACGCTTGTCCGGAACAGCAACTATACCAACATTCGGGTCGATCGTCGCAAACGGATAGTTTGCAGCCAGCGCGCCCGCCTTCGTAAGTGAGTTAAACAGCGTTGATTTTCCAACGTTCGGGAGTCCCACGATTCCAAGTTTCATATTTATTCTCCTTATCCTTTCAGGTTATATGCCTATTACAACCAGCTAATGTTATCATAAAGTAGTATGTTTTTCAATGGACTTAACTTTTCTAAAAACTTTTTGTTTTCAGCATTCACATGTAGAAGCATCTCCAAATACTGTATTTGTCTGTTGGTTCTCAAGGATCTTTTCTTCCTTATCCTTATCAGCAATATATTTTATAAGCGCCAGCATATCTTTAAAGTGCCTTTTTTCTCCAATGTTTTTTAATTAGTATTATTTATTCCTTATCAGAACTCTATTGCAAGACCAACTCGCAGCTGTTCGAGTTTATCTCCCAGCTCTTCTTTCATAATACTGTATGCCCTATCCTTTGTACAGTGACCTGTACATACATAGTCTATGCCCGTATCAAGGATATTCCTCGACACTTTTCTGATCTCTCCCTCGGTCTTATTGAAAAGATGGAATCCGCCGACCAGTCCGTAAATATGCTTATCAGGAAAAGTTTTCTTCACTTCATTTATGATATTCACCGCTCCACCGTGTGAACAGCTATTGATAATCACAAGTCCTTTATCCGTCTCAAAAACCAGACTCTGTTCATGGGAGAAGTTATCCGGTTTCCAGCCTTCTTTTGTCTTTTGATACATCATCTCACGTTTTCCTATTTTCTCAAGGCCTTTTATCTTGTGAGGTATAAGATATACACCCTCGCAAAGTGTATAGTCGCCGGATACATATTCAAGCCTGTCCGCATAATTCTTTGTCATATTCTTCGGAATTCCGATATATTTCCTGAATATTAATTTCTTCGCATAACAGTTCTCGGCTGTAGTTTCTCTAAGGTAAAACTTTGCCTTCTTATTCTCCATGAAAAATCTAGGTATGCCATTTGCATGATCGTAATGCGCATGACTCAAAACCCCGTAATCCACATCAGTGATCCTTTTCCCGAGTGCTTTCATATTCTCGACAAAAAGATCTGATGCGCCTGCATCTACCAGAATATTCCTTCCGTCATGCTCAACCAAAATGGATAATCCCCATTCTCCTTTTATACCATTATTCGGCGTATTATCTACTATTACCGTCATCTTATTATTCATTATCCCCTATACTCTTCTTTCGTTTCAGTTTCTTCATATTCCTTTCCACAGAAAGCTGCTAGACTATTAATGACATTATTCCGGCCAGTATAGCCGCAATCACCGGATATCCAACAAGTGTAGTAGCCCATTTAATAGTAAGAGTTTTTCCGTATATATACGGTCTTAGGTCATCTGTTCCTTCTATGTTCCATGCCTTTGTTTTTCCAACCCAATACCAGTCGATGAACAAACGGTCAAATAATCCTTCAATAACGAGAACTATCGTCATCTGAATAAATCCTTCCCAAAAAGTTCTCGCACCATTTATTCCATAGACAGAGAGCAGGACAACAACGAGCATTAGCGGAATACTGACAAGCTTAAAGTTACTGGCACTCTTCTTGATCTTTGCTTCGGTGGTCAGACCATTTTCTATACATCTGTCCCAGACCTCTCTCTCATAAAGACAAACCAGACCCACAGGACCATTGGCTATTCCAACCACACAGGCAACAAGTACTATAAAGCTTAACACAATACCTTCAAATAAAATCATAGGTATAATCATTATTATCGTCCCTCCTTTAAATATCTGTATAAGGCATCAAAGATCAGATCCACATTTGTCTGAAGCGATCCCTCGAATAATGTATCCCTGTTCTGATACAGGGCATAAATTGATTTAATGAAATTAACAACTACGCCCGGTTCAGCATCCTTTCTGATTCCTCTGATCTTTGCAAACATGAATTCATATTTCTCAAGATCATTTGCTGTATTTAGATATGTGCTGTCTGAAATATGCGACTTAAGCCATACCCAGTCATCCAGCTTTATTCGTAGAAGAAAATTATTTTCGGGTTTGAAGTTCTTGCGGAATACGCCCAAAAATTTTTTTAGAACAATAGTACCATCCTTGGAGAAATGCGATGCCATTTCCTTTTCATATTTCACCTCAGTATCTCTGATCATCGCAACTACATATTCTTCCTTTGAAGCGAAGAAGTTGTAAAATGTACCGACTGCTACTCCGGTATTCTTCGCTATCATCGCAATAGTCATTTTCTTAATTCCAATTTCGGCACTGAGTTGATAGCCCGAATCCAGAAGTCTTTGCCGTATTTCCACACGCTCTTTCTCAGTAAAACCGCCAGCCATAATATACACCCCTTTCTTTTGAAAGCTGATACTATATTTTTATCAAATCAATCACTGCGAATATTTACATCGAAATATTCATAATGAATATTAACATTTAAATATTCACGAGTCAAGAATGAAAGCGGAAATGCTGTGTGATTTCAAAAAGAACCTGTCCGAAGACAGGTTCTACAACTTGAATATATTCCGGTTTTATGTTCCAACGTTCATCCCGACAAACTTGAATTGACCGAGCTCTTTAGAGCGAGGGATGCTTCTTGACCGTCAGGTCAAGAAGATGTGCTCTCCTTTACAAACTTGAATTTGTCAATGTTTCAGTCCCATAAATCGCAGTGTTTTTTATCATTGAGTCCGGTACTCAGACAAGAATATACCCTCTGAATCCGCGCACAGAATAGTAGGAATCCGCGCCGTTGTGAAAAGTAAAAACGGTATCATAGCGGCGTTCGCAGAACAGCGCGCCGCCCTTACTGCGGATATCATCTGGTGTAGCGATCCAGCTTGACGTTTTCAGATCAAATGAACCGAGACTTTGCAGTCGACGATAGAGTTCCTCCGTCATCATCGAAATGCCAATCTCTTTCGCTTTCCGTTCGGCGCTGCCTGACGGTGGGTTTTTAGTGCGCCCATGCAACGCCTTTTCGTCATAGCACAGGCTTCTGCGCCCGATGGGCGATTCCTTTGCGCAGTCGCAGAAAATGAGTTTTCCCGTCTTTACATCATACCCTATAGTGTCAGGTTCACCGCCGGTTTCCTCCATTTTTTGTAAAATCGTGATGGCAGCAGGAACCTCGCGCAGCCTCTGCTCCACCTCAGACCATTCCAAATCCGGATGAAGTTCCTTTTGTTTTGAAAATCTCACTTTCAGTAATTCCAACATCATGCTCGCCCCTATAAATTTCGATTCTTAATATATGAGTAGAGGCTTTTATAGTCTCTGCTCTTTATTTATGATGAAGGTGATTGGTCTGACGGAATTTTCGATTGGGACACCACGCCCGGAAGCAAATGTGTCAGTCCGCCTTCATCGTTCTACATTCGATTCAGCAAGTTGGGAAAGTATTTCTCCCGTTTAACTAAAGAATATGAGTGAACCCTGAAGAGCTGGATCCAATCATAAACCACTTACGAAAGGAGAATCTTTCTTATGATTGCTGTTGGTATTGATGTTTCAAAATCCAAGAGTACAGTCGCCATTCTCAATGGGGATGGCAGCATCCGTGCTAAACCCTTTGATGTCCACCATGTCGCTAATGAGCTGCAGGCATTGGTCGATTTGTCATCGTCTATAAAACTGGAAGTTAAAAAACAACAACGATATCCGAGATAGCAACCAAGGTAGCCTCTCCACTAATTTTTATTCTCCCATGATCAAGCAGTTCACAATATAGATGCCCACCTCTTTTCGATGCCTGATACGCATGAATCTCTGTTTTCCCTAATTCTTTTGACCAATAATCAGCTATCTGGCAGTGCGCAGAACCGCACACTGGATCTTCCGGAACCAGGAGTTTTGGAAAGAAACTCCTTGATACGCAGTCTGTATCTTTTCCTTTTGCAGTAACATTCTGTCCACGCCCAGGCAGCCTGGCAAGTTTACTCTGATCCGGCTTCATGTTCCGGATCTGCTCCTCAGATTCAAAAATACATACAAGATCGGGACCCAGTATTGCCTTAACGGGCCTCACACCAAAAGCACTTTCCATTTCATCTGTCACCGGTATTTCCTGCTGTTCATATGTAGGAAAATCCATCTCATAAAGCTTGTTTTTTCTTACTATCGTCAGTTTTCCACTGAGAGTGTTAAATTCTATTACATCCTTATTCTGCTCAAAATAATTGAATATCACAAAAGAAGATGCCAGAGTAGCATGACCGCATAGTTCAACTTCTGATCCCGGAGTAAACCATCTGAGGTGATAGCCCTGTTCCTCCTTGACAATAAACGCTGTCTCGCTCAGATTATTCTCCATAGCCAGTTTCATCATGAAGTCTTCCTCCGGCCATTTATCCATTACACAAACAGCCGCCGGATTTCCGGAAAAGGGCTTGTCTGTAAAAGCATCAACAATATATTGCTTCATTGCTTGTCTCCTTGTTCGATAATACTGGTAGTTAGTTTCCAAACCACCCTAATATTTAGGGTGGAACTACCTTCCAAATATAACATATTCTTCCGGTATAACGCTCCACCGTTCATCTCGACAAACTGCGATTTGTCATCCCACATTGTATTCCGATCTAAAAGGCTATGCCCATCCCGACAAATTTGAAGTTATTGTCCGATTATAGTTTTAACAAGCTGCCACCCAATGCTTCCTTCTCTTAATAAGGACAATGCTTTCTCAAACTTTATCCACTCCGCAGAGTCAACCTCACGGGACAGTCTGAACTCCTTTTTCTTCACGATTGCCTTATATCCGAGCATTAACATTTCTCTTTTCTCATAGGGATAACTGCGGACAAACTCCAATTTTTCAACATCTTGACCAATTTCCTCTTTAACCTCGCGAACCACTGTATCTTCGGCAGACTCACCAAGCTTCATTATTCCTGCAACGCACACATACTTTGTTTCAGAAACATAATTTTGTCGCAGTAAAGCCACTTCTCCGTATTCATTCACAACAGCGGCAATAATACTTGTTGTGAACATATCCCATAACGGTACACTGCAATTCTCGCAATAGGGTATGATTCCTTCATCGCCGATTTCTTTTCCTATAAGTTTTGTCCCGCAATGCGGACAAAATGAAAAATGCATATTTTGTTCCCTCCTCAAATCCCGGTTTGTCATCGTCTATAAAACTGAAATATATTCCGGTTATCACGTCCAGATATCATTGGCCGTGTATCATAATTATATCATCGTTGTTCAAGAGTTCTTATTATTTCCAAACTCTGCTTTATTCTTATCGATATTTCTCAAGCTTGTCCGCATACTTTTGGAGCCAGTAGCCATTATATACCGGTTTATATTTACTCCACATGGGCTCAGTCTGTGTAAATTTCTTCACCAAAAGCCACAGTTCATAGGCCGCACCTTCGCGGTCGGAATAGATCTTTGTTGCTTCATCTGTCATGAATAACGTAATGAACAGCGCCCTCTTTTTCTTAAGGTAAAGTGCTGATCCCACAACGGCTCCCCAAAGAACAAGCCCCATCATTATGAAGAAACCCGATACAACGATCACACTTGCAACATTATCATCCGGGTCCCGGAGTAAATTGATCATCATCTTGCAACCCATGAACACGAAAAAAGCACCAACCAGTGTCCCCATGACCTGGAAGATCGTCCATCCTCTTTTCTTGTTTGATATGCGCACAAAATGTGTCATCTGATATACCTACTCAATATCCCCGATTATTATATAGATCCACTATCTCATTAAGTTCATCAAACCTGGCCATATATTCATCATTCTTATTCTTCAATAAAGTACATATAAATACCCATCGAGTATTCCTTGGCAGCATACACCTTTTTCTGACCATCTATTTCAACTTCATATTTGAATGCCTGAAACTTCTGATGATATCTGGGTTCTTCTACAAGTACCGTCTCTTCAAGAAATATCGTTGGATAATTCTCAATATAGACGCCGAAAACTTTCGCCTCCGAAGGATCGCCGCCACACCACACCATTTTCCATTTTTTCATTTTCGCGCTCTCTTTTAATCAGGTGCCTGACATCAATGTGTCTCTATTAGCCTACAAAGATTTACTGTAATATATTCCGGTAGAACACGCCAACTTCAGCCCGACAAAGTCGAAGTTACCGATAAAATTCCAATAGTTTTTCATCAATTATCGCGATTGGTTCAACGTCCTTCACCTGACTATACAATGCAAGTCGAGTAATCTCCTCTTTATCGTTAATTCTTCTGAAAAGATCATCAAGGCTAATGTCTGGCAATGTGACGCCATATAATCCCCCTAATTCTTCCCTTTCTTTCCCAGAAAAAAAGTCCGGCTTCAGTAAAAGTCTCATCGCTCCAAGATAAGTTATATTTGTTGATGTAAATCCCAATTCCTCATAACACTCTCTGATAATACATTCTCGGGCTGTCTCTCCTTTTTCTTTGCATCCTCCAAATATTTCATACCTGTTTCGCCAATTATTCCAGCCCATTATATAATCATTACCGATCTTAACAACCGCAAGACAATGTGTCAGTAACGGACTTTCATTCAGGCGAAATTCATCTATACTATCTACAGATAGTAAAATGTTCCCCTCATGATCTTTACAAATATACTCTTTGTCCTTCATAACATCCACTCCTCAACAAACTGCGATTTGCTTAACCATTTATGCTGGAAGATAATCGTTCCAATAATTACCAAATGGAGCATACGGGATTCGAACCCGTGACTTCAAGGATATCCGAAGGATTTTTTACTCTGCCAGTGTTGCACGCTCCCAGCTGCGCCAATGCCCCTCTAATGTTTTATTTTACTGTTCTAAAGCCATTTCCTCATTAAGAATATCTTCGGTTGCTGCCATAGCTCGAAGCGTCAATTCTAGTAATTTATCAAGCTCCCAGCCAAGCTGTTCAGCACCTCTCTCTATTACTTCTCTGGAACAACCGGCCGCAAAGCCTTTACTCTTATATTTCTTCTTAAGGGATTTCAGTTCCATATCCTTAGTACTCTTGGAAGGTCTCATAATAGCAGCTGCACCGATAAGACCAGTTAGTTCATCTGCAGCAAATAAAACCTTTTCCATTTCTCTAGTTGGCTCTACATCAATAGTCACACCATTACCAACTGTTATTCCATATCCATGTGAACATACAGCATGAATTATATCATCACTAACGCCACCTTCTCTCAGAAGCTCTGGCGCTTTTAAACAATGTTCATCTGGGTATAATTCAAAATCTATATCATGAAGAAGTCCAACAATTCCCCAATATTCTGCTTCTTCACCATATCCCAGTTCCTCTGCATACCATTTCATCACAGCTTCAACAGTTAACGCATGCTGAATATGAAAGGATTCCTTATTATATTTCTTTAAAAGTGAAAAAGCTTCTTCCCTTGATATCATTTACCTTATCCCTTTACCCTTCCTGCAATATACTCTGCATTTATTTCTCTGAGTTCCTTTTCTCCGTCAATATATGGCTGATAGATTGTTTCTGTTCTTCCACCGCCTATATTATCACATCCATTACAAAACTGACATTCCTGCCCGCACACCTCTAAAGATTTATTGACTATCCGAATTCTTTCTTCTCTGGTTGTATCTTTTATCAGAATTGATTTTATACCTTCCATAATCACTACCACCTTCCTTTGTTCGAACTACCGATAATCATTTGTTATATCCTGAAAATCTCGAACTCCATCTATATAATCCTTATATACTAGAAACGGATCTTGATTTTTATACATTGCACATATTCCACAGCTGTCACAGTCACTTATACATTTAAATCTATCTTTTATATAGGATTCTCTTTCTTCTTTAGTAGAATCTTTAATATCAGGAATCATAGTTTTATCCTCTGCCATAAAATTATATTGCGATTTAATGCATTTCTATTTTTCTGCTATAGCATATTCCCCGTTCTTAAAATTCGCAGAATCCCCCGTCATCTTGAACCCTACTTTTTTCATCTCCTGTAACAAGGTATGCATGTAGAATCCATGTGTGACGACAGCTATATCCATATCGTCATTTCTGATCAATTCTACAAACTCTTTTGCCCGTTTTCTCGTTTGCCTTCTCACCTGAGGCTGCCTTCTGCAATTAATAAACCACTGCAAACGTCCTGTCAGATTCCAAAACCATAGTGGCATGTTCGTTTTAGTATCAAAGCTCGATTTGAGCGGGACTTCATTTATAAGCGGAGATTCAAGATGTTCTCCACTCGGAAACAATTTTAAATCCACTTCCGCATGTCTAATAATGACTACCCTCAATAGGTTTTCTCCCTATATATACTTCTCAATTCCACACTGCTCTACAACCTTTTTCCCAAGAAGAGTAAGCGCCTGCCTAGGACATTTATTGATACAACGATAGCACATGGTACACCGATCACCTGAAACTGCTTTATGCTCCTTAATTGTAATGTTTTTCATCGGGCACAGCTTTTTACATAGTCCGCATCCGATACATTTATCAGTATCAACCTTAAGCTTTGAGGAATATCTCCCTGTCTTATGGCCAAAGTATGCTCTCTGTCCAAAGAAACCGGCCAACCTGTACAAAGCACCTATACCTTCCTGTGTTGGATCACCGGCTTTTAACCGCTTTACAGATTCTTTTATCTTCTGTTCCGCCTGTTTTACAAGTTTTCTATTCTTTTCAAGTGGACGTTTTAATGCCTTCTCATCTGCTATACTGTCCGGCATCTTAAGATGGAGTCCGCCTATTACTTCAGCGCCATAGCATTGTAAAAGACGTCCGAGCATCCCTGAGCCATCACCGCTGAAAAGCCCCATCGTTGCGATTATGAAAACCTTCTTGTTCTTCCACAATTCACTATGATCTGAAATATAATCCCGCATGATTTTCGGAACTGTACTAAACTGAACCGGATATGCAAATACGATAAGATCCGCATCTGCTACTGCAGCTAATGCTTCTGTATCCTCTATAGAATATGCACCGGATTCTTTGTCATACTCTTTACAGAATAACTCCGCTGCATATTTGGAATTACCCGTCCCACTAAAATATATACCAACCATTATTCACACACTCTCTTTTAAATCGTTATTCTGAAATATAATTATGTATCAATTTTATCATAATTCTTGACGAAATCAATGGGATTAGGTATAGTCAAAATTTGTTCTATCAGCCGCCTGATCAAGCTCAGCCACACCACTACTGTCCTTCAAAACTTCCACACCATTAATACTTGAACCAATTGATTCACTTACCGATTCAACTCCACTACCTGTTGCAGTCCACTTTTATCCACCTGAAAATTTTGAAGTCTTCATCATATCAATCCTCATATTCATCCACATCCATCAAATTCGTCCCGCTATACATTTGAATCTCCTTCCTTTTTTTGTATATTTAAATGAAAAAGGCAGAAGCAACTCTGCCTCTACCTTTTGATTATCTGTTATATTCCGATATAACTTACAAACTATATTTCAATAATGGTCAATAAAAACAGCCACCTTATTCGTATATTGTATGTAGGAAGTTTTACAATACGAAAGGGCGAATAAATGAAAAGAAGAGGAATTGTGCTTGGACTGATTTGTGTCCTTCTGATGAGCGGATGTACGAAGAATATGACAGGTAATCCGGTCGGTGGAAATGTTTCGGATACATCGGAGGTTCCTTCTGCGACAGTGACGGATTTAGGAGTATCAAATAGCATTGAGAAACCCTTGACGGAAACCGAGGAACAAATTGTGGAAGGTGCCTATGTTAACAGTTTCAGCTGTGGCTATTTAAGTGGAGATCTCGTACCGGACCAGTATACAATGTATCTGGTGACCAATGAAGAAGAACTTGCATATGCGGAATGCTATCTCGGAATGCAGATTCCGTTAAATGTGGATGATTTTTCTGGTTTTAATATTGGCCTTGCGGAAGAATTTCAGAAAATGAAGGAAGCCTATCCGATTTCGGATTACAATTATCTTCTCTATTATAGTGAATACAGTCAGGGCGGACATTACCATCATTCGGATTCCGTGGTGTTTAACGAAGACAGAATCTATTTTCATTATGATCAGGTGAGATCTCCCGAAGGCGAAGTCGGCACAGATGTGATGGAAGGTGATTTTGACATGGCGGCGGTTCCGAAGGCGTTTTTTGAAGGAAAGAACTTCAAAAATACGAAAAGATACGGAATTCTGCTTACCGAAGAAGGTACTGCCGACAACGAAGCGGAAGAAGGATGGTGTGCCAAATTCGAGTACGGCAATCCGGATTTCGTCAATGAAACCTTTGTTTATTTTACCGAAGATGGCTACAAATGTGTCAATGCTCATAATGCATATATTCTGGGCACATCGAAATGGGAAAGATGGATGGATTATTACGAACTTGTATCCACAAGAGAGGAAGTGCTTGAGGCCGCAAAGAAACACGGATCGAACGGGAACTTATTCTATCAGGGCGATGATAAAATGTATGAACCCGAAGATTTTTTAGATAAAGTGGATGTTTCGGAAATGCAGGAACCTGCGTCAAACGTATCACAGCAAGATGCAAATACTCCCGATACATCTACAGATAAAGCTATAAAAGTAGTATGGAGTAACATTTATTATTGGGCTATGGGAAGTGACTATGTATATATAGATTCAGATGGATATATTTATGCTGAGCACGAGATGGAGGAACCCTTGTTCAGTCCATTTGGGGCATGTGATGAAACTTATACAGGGAAGAAGTTTACGGAAGAAGAGCTTAATGCGTTCCTCGAATTAAAATATGATGATGAGGTTGCTCAGAAAGAGGTGCTAAGCAAAAAGGGTATTAAATTCGGAAAATAACCGATTTTACCATACAACATTAAACGAAACATCCGGTTCCTGCGTACTATAGTCAACAAATATACTTACATTATAAAAACCATCATGTTCCGGATTTTCTGCAGCCTTTATACCAATAGATATTTCTATACAATCATCATTAATAGACAGCCCCTCGACATACCAATTCTCTTTTAAATACTCTAAACTAAATTCATTCTTTAAACGAATATCCCAATCACTGCCACTATTATCCTCAAAAAACGTAGTAATCTGTTTATAAATTTCGTCATAACATTCTTCCATTATCGAATCGGACTTTTTATAAATACTCTCCATGGAAGCAAGGACATAATCTATATTATCTTCTCTCACAGCAATTTCATATATACCATAGGAAGCATCTGGCTTATCGCCAAAAGAATGATTACCAAATCCACCCAGTATATCTATGTAACATACATCTTTCGAACTTGTATCCTTAACTAAAAATCCATTTCCAAAATACGGATTTTCAATCCGAACAGCAGATAATGTTTTCTTGTCACCATATTTCATATGATTTAGCTTTTTTAGCTTCTTTTCAATCTGCTTCTGTTCTTTGGTTAAAGCATTATTTTCTTCTTTTTCCGTATTAAACAATTTGCTAAAAAATGACATATTTTATATTCCTTTCAATATTGACTCTGCATTGCTGCACCTTTCTTTAATAATCGGAATCAATGATTCACAATCATTTCGTTGCACTTCCGTCAGTATGAATCTTCGGTAATTTTTCGTCCAAACAACAATATAATAAGTATCCCATAAGCTAAATCGAAAGATTCAAGAGTATCTTAGTCTATATCGATCTCCCGGCGTTCATACTGGCAAACTGCCTTTGCTTCACTGCATTACGTATCTCAGCGATCTCTTCCTCCGCTTTTAGCATATGCACCCTGCAAAGCGGAACTGCCATGCTGCCGTTCTCATCTTTAACTTTCACAGTCAAATACACCAGAGTTGGCATCATACGGTAATGACCGTTTATCCTTACTATATCAGCAATGCTGTTAATCCTGAGCACAGACCCATTTTTAATAAACAGATAATATCTGCCAAGTCTAAACTGATCCCCCGCAAAGGGCTGCGCCGAGGCAAAGTCCATGAACATCGCCTGCCCACCGTCTGCAGCAATGTATGAATTTAGCCTCTTTGAAGATCCTGATCGGACTCTGTAAGCGAGCCAGCAAATAAACGCAAACACAGCACTCACTATGGCACCTATTATAACAGCCTTCCAGAGCTTCACCCCAAGAAGCGCAGTAACAAGAGTTATTACCACCCCTTCAAGAATAGTGATCACAACCGGGGCCGCTCCCAACTTTGGCTTGCGCATTACTATGCAGTAATTATATAAGGCTTGACTCGACTGATTAGGCTGTTGCCCATTTCTCATCCCGTTAGCATAGAAATTCTGGTTATATTGTGGCATCAGAGTTGACTCCTCCTCTTCATTTACCTTATGAGTTATCCCGCTTAGCTCTTATATTTTTCAAGCATCTCTATAAGAGCCTCCAGTGCTTCCTGTCCATCGTCGCTTCCGAGTATTGAATAGGAATCTTCATATTCATCATCTGTAGCGACAACCTGGAAGAACGGCTTCGTTGTGACACCTTTTATTATATACTCATATATTTTCTTTAAATCTTTAGTAAAACCATGTTTCCTTATGAATCTGTTAAACTCCTTGTTGTAATCCGAATCACGCGGTTCCTCATATTCCTCTATAAATACGTCCACAGATTTTAGTATATCGACATCATAGAAATCATCTATATATCCTCTCTGTACGGCTACTATATTCATGAACTCATTTATATTTCGAGCTATGATTCCGCATTCGCCCTCTGTACCGATATATCCGATCATTTCATCATCTAATACCACCCACAGTCCGCCCGAGCCATCACGCGCGAATGGCTTGATGTTCTTATAACTGGATTCACCCGGTCCCATAAGATCCTCAAACCACGAATCATCCTCTTCAAGATCCTTAACCCATGCCTCATCATATATTTCAATATCACAATCGAAAAATGCATCCTTCAGGCCTTCATCATTATATATTTCTTCCAGATAATCCCGGACGTCCTTAGGCAGATTGGTATTATCGTATTTTTCATGCCCGTCTAAGATATATGGAAGTTCTTCATTATTTACCGAGATTCCAACATCACTATATAATTTCTGGAGATCCGTTCTCATAGCTTCAACAACTCTTGAATCTGAAGCATCATTGATCTGCATTTCATCCATATGTTTTCTCAGTAAAACATCTCTTATAATCGCATATTCGATCAAGCCATAGTTGCAGTGCTTGAATTTTTTTGTGAAAATATCTTTTCCATTTTCTGCTATTCTGACAACGAATTCATTTTCATCCACATCAACAAATACTTTGCCGTCCTGTGGTTTCTCAACGTTGATATATTCTTCTCCAACTCTATCCGGACTTATATAATCAAGGTAAAGCCTGTTGATTCGTATTGGAACACCTTCTTTGATGCCATCTATTGCATCAATCTTATAGATGATCTTCGCCTTCTCAAATATATCTGCCAGGTCCGGGTAATCCTTTGATAAAACGTCCATATTTCTGGCAAGCGGCAATGCGCTTTTTGATCTAATACTGATTGCATAATCAACGAGCTCATTAAACAGTTTAATCGTTTCATCTCTTCTATGCATGCTTTGCGAAACTAGTGCAATCGAGTAATAATAACCCATGATATCCGGTATAAAATCCGTATTTTTAAAAGGATATTGCATATCCTTTAATGTATCCAGCACAACATCGACAATTGCATCATCCTCGGCGAATACCGCCATTTTCTTATAATCTGACACAGTGCCCGGTACACGAGCATAACTCGCCAGCTTTTTAACAAGCTTCCATACAGGCTCTTTCATTTCTTCAGAAGCATGTTCCATCAAAGGCAGTGTCATCTTCTTCCGGCTATACTTATTTAACTCTTCTTCACTTGGACCTTTTTTCTTCATTTCTTTTTCCTCATTTATAACTTTTTTACTATTTCACCCTATCTTATAACCGCTGCATACGTCGGCCATGATCATCAACTATTTCTCCCAGAAATCATATAAATAGTTATTGTTTGATTTTACAATTATCAGTTCATTTATACAAGTGCTTTGGTTAATTCTCGAGATTTGAATTGATTTATCAGAATACTAACATGTATAATATAATTAGGTGTATTACATTCCCATATTATAAAGAGGTGGAATATGAAGCTGCTACGAAAAATCCGTAATTATTATTTTTACTGCGGAATCGAAAAAGACGAATATAATGATCTGAAAAAAGAAGCATATATCTCCAATTTTATCGTTTGGCGGGTATTGCATTTTCTGATGGCTGCAGCTTTCGGAGTCTTAGTCTTTTGCTCTTTATTCAATGATATAATGAGGCCGAATCTGCCGTATTATCTTGGTCTGTTTGTCTATTCTATAATTGCAATAGGCATGTTTTTCGTGTTGAAGAAAGATTCTCTGGCGGCCCAGCTGCTGATATATCTGTCTATTTCAGCGCTTTTCCTATTCGGAGCTCTCATCACCCAGAACAAGCCTGATTCCAATGCAACTACATTTATCGTACTGCTCCTTGTCACACCGATGTTCATGATCGACAAGCCATTCTTCATGACGATTGAACTATGCACTGCATCGACAATCTTCACCATTTGGATGCACAGTGTCAAGCCTCATGATGTCTGGATGTTTGATACAATAAATGTTATTTCTTTCACAATACTCGGTATCTTTCTGAACATTATTGCAAACTCGATCCGAATCAGGGAATTCGTCCTGACAAAGAAGATCAACATCCAAAAAGATACCGATGAAATGACAGGTCTTAAAAACAAAGCCGCTCTGACCAGAGATATAAATGAATTCGTATTCAACGAATCAAATACTAGAGGTACACTTTTCGTGCTTGATGTTGACCATTTCAAATCAATCAACGATAACTATGGTCATGACATCGGTGACAGTGTTATTATCCAGATTGGCAGATTCCTTGCCGAAATGTTTAACCACGGTGAAACCACCGGCCGATTCGGTGGAGATGAATTCATCATATTTCTCAAGAATGTCGATAACAGAGATATAGCCCGTATGATAGGATATGATATAGTTAATGGCGTCAAAGAACATGTTGAACTTCCGGATAAAGATCAGAAGGTCATCGTGAGTGTCGGAATCGCCATCTATAGTGGCGTCGAAACGAGTTATTCAGGCATTTTCAAAAAGGCAGATATTGCTCTTTATAAAGCAAAAGCAGATCCTGAAAACAGAGTTTATTTATATGAATAACCGTAAAGGAATCAAAAAAGCATGGTCGATATTCTCGACCATGCTCTTTTTGAATTTGACATTCACTAACTTAACTTTCTGTTATTCCGCATGTTTGCCCCATAATAGTATGTATAAGAATCTTGATTTTCAGCTGATCTACTCGGTCTGGAGTCTGGCGGCCAGCTTGTTAAAGTTAGCTTCCTGATAAGGTATCAGCTTATGTTTCTTCGGCAGTTCCCAAGGAGTATCCACCTTCAGTTCACCGGTATTCTTAAAACATATTGCAAGCTTTACTGATGAAAAATGCAGTGGCAGCTTCTTAAGCTTTATGCTCTCCATCTCGTCATAACTAAAGAAGCAGAAATACTCCAGATCAGTTATGAGATCCTTGACCTTCGGAAGTATCTGTCCACTGTTCTTTAAAGGTATAACGCCTACTCCTGTAGAAAGAACATTTACCAAAAAGCCGGCGTATTTTCTGTTGCTGAAAGCGATTCTCTGTCTTTCATCCAAACTTCTGTTGAACGCTCCAACCTTTTCTTGTACAGACGCATTGATTGCGCCCGCTACCATACCGGCAGCAATGCCTCCTACGGCTCCTCCACCTCTGACACCGGCGACAGTTGCATTCGCAGTCATAATGTCACCTGCTTCAGCACCGGTACCATAATCGCGGTTAGTCACTACCAGGATGCAATTGTCCGCCTCTACACATCCTACCTGTGCAAACATATCTGTCACAACGCGAAGATCACTTATTCCTTCAATTGCTACATTTTCCATTTCACCCAATTACCTTACCTTTCTGTATAGTTAAGTTCTAATGTTTTATCATACCATCGGTCTATTATACTACTATATGCCTTACCGGTCTATACTCCGGCAATCGGTAATTTCAACATCGTTAAAAAAAGAACTGGCTAAATATATTCTTTTCATCATTTCCTTCTCCTATTCGTGAACTATTCTCCTGCCGGTATCTCCTCATTCAGGCTCTTGTTTCGATAGTTCAGGTTTGTTCTTAACGAATACCCCTGATTCTCCCAAAAAGCATTTGCCGGATCATTATCCTTGAAAACAAGCCCAAATATCTTCTGTATACCTTCCTCTTTCAGCGCTTCCTCAGCTTTAGCCACCAGCTTATCAGCTATTCCCATACGGCGGTATTCCGGATGAACGCACAAGTGATGAACAATGGCGCGACGACCGTCATGCCCGGTAAGGATCACGCCTATGATCCGCCCATCCATATACGCTGCAAAGCATGTATTTGGATTACGTGTCAAGTACCTTGCTATGCCCTCACGTGAATCATCGACAGGATTCAGCGCTCTACGGCTCTGTTCCACGGCATTCCAAAGTTCATATATTGCATCGTAATCATCTATTGTTACAAGTCTTATATTGTATCCCATTCCGATCCATCCCTTTTAGTTCTGTACTACTTATTTGCAGAACCATATTCTGCTATGTCATAATATCTTCTTCATATACCCGCATGTAAATGGGAAGAAATCAAACTTTTCGGTACCTTCATGTATGAATCCGTATTTTTCATACCATGCACGTAGCACCTTGTTTTCCTCAACTATACTAAGCTTCATAACATCGCATCCGGATGACTTTGCTCTTTCACATGCATCCTCCAGGAGTCGGCCCCCTATTTTGCCATGTCTATATTCAGGAAGAACACTCAGACTTCCCAGTTCACATTCATCACCATTTATATATAAACAGTAAAAGCCAACCATCTTACAATCTCTGAAGAATCCAATCATCGGCCGATGCTGTTCATTTTTCCAATATACGAGTCTGCCCTCATCTGTTGCAAATGCTGTAAATCTTGGTGCATTTTCCTCAGTAAATCCAAACTCTTCGGCAACTGTAAGGAAGCTTCTTCTTATAACATCCACTGCCTCTTTAAACTCATTCTCATTTAATTCACGAATAATATCTTTACTCACCATTTGATACGATATCCCTCCTTACATGTGCTTCAGTTTCAACCCAGGTCGGTCTGAAGCCGCTGTTTATAGCTATATTCTGCGATCTGGTATTTGCAGCTGCCGTACCATAGAAAGGCACATCGCCCATTTCGATTATCTTATCCTTCAGCAGGGTTACAAGGTATGAGCCTATCCCTCTTGATCGATATTCCGGCAGAACATCTATGCCAATCTGCTGGAAATGTGGTGCATCTTCAGAGCAGCCTGCCATACCCATGATATTATCTCCATCAATTGCAATAACAACAATCCTGTCAGGTCTGACAGGACATGGTTCCGGGAAGGAAATTGCATTTGGGAACCGCTTGTCACCATAAAACTTATCTATCTCACTGTCATAAAGCCATCTAACCTGAAAGCTTTCCGAAGCCTTAACTTCACGGCAAGGCAGAAACATATGATGCGTAGGATTCATCTGATAACCATACTTCTTCAGTTCTTCATTAAGTCTGGTCAGATTATCAAACTCAAACAAATGATGCCCTTCTACTTCCCGGGTAAAATTACGTAGAAACTCATGGAGACATTCATCCGCCATGATAATAGTATTTCCACCAAGTGTCATCATTTGTAGGAACGGCTTGCCGGGGCTGTAGCTTCTTCTCCCGTCATTCAGCGCCGATACCGTAATGATATTATCCTTTGAGTAGAAATCCTCTACACTGCAGTTATAATCAATTGCCAACTGCTTCAGGAGTCTTTCATAGTATTTCTTAAACATTATCCTCAACCTCGAAAATAAAACGTATAATGATATTTATTCTTAAATCCAAGCCTTGTATAAAAATCCATATATTCGGATACAATTAACTCTTTCTGCGGTCTTTCTGTGGATGCGTGCGATAATATTCCTTTTTGTCCTGATACATCCGTTCATCCGCTTCCTGAATGGCAGCGTTAATATCATATTCGCCCACGCAATAAACGCTTCCCACAGCAAAGCTAACATCGGCTGTATTTTCAGCCATCGCCTTCAGCTGAGCCACCTGTTCCTTCATCTTTTGTTCACTTACATCCGAACAGAACACTACGAATTCATCACCGCCGGCACGATATATCTGATCATCGCCAAATACTATCTTCAGAAGTCCCGCTGCCCTTACCAGCAGCTTATCGCCCTCATCATGCCCTTCTTCATCATTAACTCTCTTAAGGCCATTAAGATCTGCAAATACGATTCCCATGGACTCCGGCATCTTCACCGTTCCCTTCGTATATTTGTCAACAGTATCATCCATCGCATTACGGTTTCCGACCTCTGTCAGCGCATCCATCGTACTCCTCACTTCAAGTCTGGCGAAAAGCTGATGATTCTCAATGACCGCTGCAAGTATAAATGTCGAGAGCTCCAGTGTTTCCTTTATCGTATCTATCTTATCAGTATCATAATTGGCAGCCCAGATATAACCAACCATCGTCTGTTTATACCGGATGGCAAACAGTATTATATTTTTTAATCCGTGTTTGCACATCGAAGCATACCACTCGGGATCACGTTCCTCTATCACACTCAGATTGTCCAGAAGGAGACAGTCAGAAAGCGCAAGGTCCTTCTCCCATGCCTCTGCCACCTCATAAGGCGTGCGTCCCATTTCAGCCGCAAGAGCTTCCATAAACTCTTTCTGAACACCATTTTCGTTGATAAACCGGCATTCTTTTTTATTCTTATCTACCGTATAAACAGAGCACAGCCTTGCATTACAGATTTCCTTGATCTTGCCCACAGCTGCCGCCATGGACTTATAATAATCTTCATTCTCATGAAGCCTGATTCCTATATCAAGCACAGCATTTGCGACCTCCGGAGATCTGTGCGCCATAGAATCCGACTCAACATTCTCAGAATAGGTGATGACATATAGGCAATAAACCCTGCGGCTTCCCTCAGGTTTCTCAACACTTGCGTCATCATCCCAAATATTAGCGATAGGCATATAGAAGCCCTTCAGCCAGACACCACGTGCGTTCACATAGGAATACAGCAGCTGTGAAGTGCTTGCGCTTTTATAGACATAGCTTTCAAAATTAAGATCCATCCAGTAAGTTCTGTATGGAATACCCGGATAAAACTCCGGTGCGTTGGGATTCATAAGAAGCATCCCGATGTTCTGTTTATTTACTGCCATCAGGCGTATTTCACTAAAGCTTCCGTCTGCCAGAATATCAAAAGAATACAGGCTGGCCAGACCATTGATACCTTCTATCCATGACTGATAATCCATATCCACTTCCTCCTGTCAATACAATATTTTACCCCTAAAAGTTATTATATCACAGTGAGACTGTTACGACCATTCAAGTTAATAAAAAAGTAGCATGATCTTCGGCTCATTATCTACACAAAAAAGGTAGAGAAACTCTCTCCTCTACCTTTTACTGATCATACCAATGTTATTATTTCTCTGCCCGATGTTTCGGACTTCTTCAATTCGACCACTCTGCATACAGGAATATCTCTCTTTAATGTCTCGTCATACCGAACTCTTATGATTCCTGTAACATCAACCCACTCCTTATTCTGCAGCTTGTAGGCCTCCGGATATACACATATGATTCCGGTCAAGGTCATATCTGCTTCGCAGCAGGTCATAACATATCTTCCCTTTAGCGAGCCTCATCTATACATTCATATAAACGCTTTACTATATCGGCCTTCTCATAGCCCTTACCGATAAATACGACCTGGTTGCATCTGTCCCCATAGTGATCGTCCCAGTCATCCTTGATGTCCGGAAAATCAAGTACAACCTTATCAAGCTCCTCCTTCGGCCATGCGGATACCCACTCCGACAGTTCGGTTATCGATGCATTCCTTCCGGCCTGCTCAAAGAGCTGTATATGCTTCCAGTCATCCGAAAACCATATATATCCCTTTGATCGTATAAGCACCTCCGGATAATCCTCCACCAGCTTATTAAAGGACTCCCTGTTAAACGGCTTCCTCTCCTCAAATACAAATGATGAAATACCGTATTCATCAACACAGGCCTTCTCGTCATCATGCTCACAGTTATTCAAGGCTCTTTGAACCGCACTGTAAGCCTCAACCTCTTCAAAGTCAAAATCCTCCCGGTCAAGGATCACGTCCAGATCAACCTCACCGTTGACACACTCGATCATCTCGGCTTCCTGCTGAAGACCGCGAAGACCATCCTTCACTTCACCAAGCTGCCCTTTATTTAAAAGGTCGGTTTTGTTCAGGATCATAAGATTACAGAATTCGATCTGATCCATGATCAGATTGATGATATCACCTTCCTCTGTGTCATCCATATCCGAAAGGCTGTGAAGGAATTCTCTGTAAATCCTGTCCACATCAACTACTGAAACGATGGTCTTAAGATATACTCTGGTGCTTTCTGTCATTTCTTCATAGGTCAGGAAAGCTCCCGCAATTGAAGAAGGCTCACTGATGCCTGACGCCTCCACAAATATAGCTTCGATGCTTCTGTCTGCTGCCAGTCTCTCGAGCTCTGCCATAAACTCATCACGAAGCGTGCAGCAAATACAGCCATTCTGCATCTCTATCATCTCAACCTGTGCAACACGGTTTCCGGTCTTGTTCAGGATGGATGCATCTATATTTATACTTCCCATATCATTTACTATCAGGGCAATCTTACGTTTTTCCTGCTTTAAAATATTCTGCATAAGTGTAGTCTTACCGGAACCGAGATATCCGGTTATGATCACTATCGGTACTTCTCTTGTTGTCATATTCTTTCTCCTTTAAAAAAACAAAATTGCAACTCAGTTGCATATTACAACAGAGCTGCAATTTAGTCAATTACAATTTGCAAATCATTTGCATTTTGCTTTTAGAATTCTTATTGCCCACTATTCTTTTCAATTAAAAAGGCAGAGGCACTGTCTCCTCCGCCTTTTGATAATTTACAGCTTAGTTGTCCAGGCCGAGCAGTCCCAGACATCGGTTGCGATATCCTGATAGAATTCCGGCTCATGACATACCATAAGAATACTGCCCTTATATTCCTTCAGTGCCCTCTTCAGCTCATCCTTCGCATCCTGATCCAGATGGTTGGTCGGCTCGTCAAGTACCAAAAGATTCGACTCCCTGTTTATCAGCTTACAAAGCCTAACCTTTGCCTGCTCGCCGCCCGAAAGCACCTTGCACTTACTCTCTATATGCTTGGTCGTAAGTCCGCATTTTGCCAGCGCTGAACGCACCTCGTATTGAGAAAAGCCCGGAAACTCATTCCATATTTCCTGAATACAGGTCGTATCAATATCCGCCGGCATCTCTTGTTCAAAATACCCAATTTCCAGATAATCGCCTCTGTTTGACGTACCCGAGATCGGCTTGATCAGCCCCAGAAGACTCTTCAGAAGCGTAGTCTTGCCGATACCGTTCGATCCGGTCAGAACTATCTTGTCATTCCTCTCCATGCGGAAATTGATAGGCTTTGAAAGCGGTTCATCATATCCTATAACAAGATCGTTCGTCTCAAACAGAACCTTGCCCGAGGTTCTCGCCTCCTTAAAGTTGAACTCCGGCTTTGGCTTATCATATATCTTCTCGATAACCTCCATGTTGTCCAGCTTCTTCTGGCGCGACATGGCCATATTTCTCGTAGCAACCCTTGCTTTATTTCTCGCAACGAAATCCTTCAGCTCCGCGATCTCCTGCTGCTGCTTGTTATAGGCCGCCTCAGCTTGAGACTTCTTCATCTCATAGACCTCACGGAACTTATCGTAGTCACCCACATAGCGCTCCAGCTTATGAGTATTTCCGTCCATATGGTAAATAATATTGATAACAGAATTAAGGAACGGAATATCATGGGAAATAAGTATGAACGCATTCTCGTACTCCTGCAGATATCTCTTAAGCCAGGTTATATGCTCTTCATCCAGATAGTTTGTCGGCTCGTCCAGAAGAAGGATGTCCGGCTTCTCCAGCAGCAGCTTGCCCAGAAGTATCTTGGTCCTCTGACCGCCCGAAAGCTCAGTAACATCGCGGTCCAGCCCCAGGTCAAGCAGTCCAAGCGCTCTTGCAACCTCTTCAATCTTAGAATCTATCAGATAAAAATCATGGTTTGTGAGAAGCTCCTGAATGGTTCCAACCTCTTCCATAAGGTCGTTCATCTCATCCTCACCGGCATCTCCCATCTTCATATAAATCTCATTCATACGGTCTTCCATTGAGTAAAGCGGCTGGAAAGCACTTGCCAGAACGTCCCTTATGGTCATTCCCTTCTCAAGCTCCGCGTGCTGATCCATATAGCCGGCCTTCACATTTTTAGACCACTCAATCTTACCCTCATCAGGCATCAGCCTGCCTGTAATGATATTCATGAAGGTGGACTTTCCCTCGCCGTTCGCGCCGATAAGCCCGATATGCTCGCCCTTCAGAAGTCTGAAGGATACATCATCAAATATCGCCCTGTCACCAAAGCCATGTGTCAAATGCTCAACATTTAAAATACTCATTTCAAGTCTCCTATTCAGTAATTAATTATGGTTTCGGGACATATCTGGATCAGCATATCATAAGTCTTGCCTGCCGCTCTGTTAAACTCCCATATTAGATGAGTTTCTTTCGGAGCATAATACTCTCTCAGGTCTCTTATGCACTGATCTGCACCCTCAACGGGGTTGTCAGGCATGTATTCATTTCCAAATACAGCCGCCTTTGCAGCCGCTTTAAATACTACCTTATCGATGACCGGTATCACCACGTCATTCATATGCCGGACTCTGTTCTCAACCTCAGTCTCAAACCCATCCAGGCCCGGAAGATAGTCTCTGACGCTTCCAAAAAGCATCTTCAAAAACATCATCAATGTTGAGAAAAGCTGGCTGTGAACTCCGTTGCAGAGGACAACGTCCGTCGCCCCTTCCGGAAGAACTGCTTCAAGCTCTCTCTCCGATCTGATCAGCCGTCCTTCCATCTCGTCCAGAAGCTCTCTTAAACTTTCTGTAAAGAACGAGATGTCATTACCATTAACAGCCGCTCTTGCATGAGCCATCATAGCCTCACAGAAATCTGCAATCTGCTCTTCCTCTATTCCTGTAAGAGATGCTGTTCTGCATTCCACGTTTTTCTGCATACCCTCCGGCAGAGCCGAAACTGCTTCATGCATACCGTCCGCATCCACATCCATGATAGTGACCTTATTCACTACCATCAGAAGTCTTCTCAGATCGATATCATTACAGCGTCCGCCGCCGATTATCATCACACTCTCCGGCTTAAGGCTAAGAACCAGCTCCGTAAGATTGTTCCGGTAAGGAGCCCAGTCCTCCCATGCATTCTTCATTATGAAACTGTTTCTTATCACCTGCCGGTAAATATCATTATCTCTCATCCTGTGATGCCTTAGTTTACTACCTTACCATCCTTGATCCTATAGTCTCTGCCGTTATAGTAAACAGTTCCGCTGTAGTTGAACTGAACCTTACCACCGCTGCAGTACCATGAACCGTATTCATTCTTGGCTATACCATTGAAGTTGAAGTTTACCTTACCCTTCTGGATAACCCACCAGCCGTATTCGTTCTTAGCTACTGTATTTGCATCAAACTGGACTTTACCGCCCTTGCAGTACCACCAGCCGTTTGCATTCTTTGCAACACCTGTGTAGTTGAAATCAACCTTACCGTTTGTTATCTTCCACCAGCCGTTGCTGTTCTTCTCAACTGAGTTCACAAACTGAACCTTGCCGCCCTTTACGAACCACCAGCCGCTTTGGCCGTTAACAGTTCCCTTCATGACATCATTCTTGCCGAAGTCAACCTTACCGCCTCTGCAATACCACCAGCCGTTCGCATTCTTTGCAAAACCGTTGTAGTTGAAGTTGACCTTGCCCTTCTGGATGACCCACCAGCCGTTTGCATTCTTCTCAACCGAATCAACAAACTGAACCTTGCCGCCGCTGACGAACCACCATGCTGTCTGTCCGTTCACTGTTCCTTTGATAACGTTCTTCTTATTGAAGTCAACCTTACCATTCTTTACATACCACCAGCCATTTGCATTCTTTGCAAAACCGGTGAAACCGAAATTAACCTTACCATTCTGGATGACCCACCAGCCATTTTCGTTCTTTTCTACCGAATTAACGTACTGAACCTGACCATTCTTTACGTAGTACCAGTCGCCGCCGAACTTTGCAACGCCTGTATAATTCTTGTTAAAGGCGCTGACTGCAACCTTCTTACTCTCTGTACACTTCTTGCCATTTACCGTAACAGAAGCCGTATATGTTGCAGAGCCTTCTTTTGTAAGTGTAGGCGCTATCGTAGTCTTGCTTGTAACAGTTGCATTTATAACCATCACATGATTCTTATCATTTGTAGCCGAAAACTTAACAGTTGCATTGCCGTTACCGTCCCAGCTGAAGGTCGGATTGTTATAATCATAAGAAATATGAGTTGCACTGCTTGAAATAGGTATATTTGTTGATGTTGATATGCCGTTTTCTGCGAAGAGTCTCTTCATTATGGTAATGAAATCAGACTTTGTCACTCTGCCGTAAGGATCTATCCTCTGCTCTGATTTCGGAGCACCGGCCTTGCCCTTACCTTCCATGATATTCAAGGTTGCAGACCAGCAGACTGCCTCCCAGTGATCATAGTCAACATCATAATAATCAATATATTCATCACTTCGACCGAAATCGATAGAACGCTTATAGCCCTTGTATTCCGAATATCTCATGAGCATAAATACAAGATCCTGTCTTGTGATCCACTCGCCGATACCGAAATTATCGGAGGTAACGTTTGGATAACCCATACAGAGGCTGTATTTCTCACCCCAGAGTAGTGCGTTTGTATACCATGCACCGGACTTCACGTCCTTAAATCTGCTCTTAAGTCCGCTTACGCTTGGCTTACCTGCGAGTTCATACAGAGTCTGAACAACAGTCTCTCTTGTGAGAAGATCCTTCTCAGATACTCCCGAATCCAGATCCGAATAAGTGATATATCCTGTACTGACTATTCCGCTGGCTTTTGTACCAACAGTCACACCGTCATTGATCCAGATATAATATGCGTTGTCGTCGCTGGTAGAAACATCTCCGCCGTAGTTGATGGTCCATGACTGTCCGAACCACTCCTGTTCATGCTTACCTTCCTTATAGGTCTTAAGGAGGAACGGATTGTTTCCGATATCCAGCTTTGTGAAATTATTTATGGCAGCCTGCAGATAACGAAGCTGAGGATTCTTGCTGATATCCAGTGAGCTTAGCTGATTGTCCTCGCAGTTAAGGACAGCAAGCTTTGGATTGTGTGTAAGATCAAGCTTCTTCAGATCATTGTAGCTGCAGATAAGCTTGTTAAGCTCAGGATTTTGGGTTACATCGACGCTGGTAGCATCATTACTTGCACAGTTATAATACTGAAGTCCCTTACACTTACTTACATCTATACTTTTGAGTCCCGGATTGTCCCAGACATCCAGTCTCTTCATAAGAGTATTATGAGTTACATCGAGACTCTTCAGGTGATTACTGAAGGCATCAAGATGCTGGAGCTTCGGATTCTTGCTTACATCCAGCGAAGTCAGTTCGCAGGTTCCGCAGGTCAGATGCTCAAGCTCCGGATTCTTACTAAGATCAAGCTTTGTAATAGGATTGGTATTACACTCGATGAATGCCATCTTTGGATTATGTGTCACATCAAGAGCCGTGAGCTTACAATCAAAGCAATAAACCCATACAAGCTCCGAATTCTTGCTAAGATCAAGCTTTGTAAGCGGATTGCCCGAACACCACAGTCCGCGCAGGTCCGTATTCTTTGAAACATCCAGGCTGGAAATATTATTGTCCTTGCACCAGAGTCCCTGGAGATCAACAAAATACTCCACACCCTTCAGGGAGCTGATATTCTTTCCTTCACAGTAAATATTCAGCGTAAGCCCTATCTCATTTGCATCCAGAGTACCGTTTCCATCACGGTCATAGTCTCTTCCGGAGATTATCGATCTAAAATTTGCATCCGGAAAATTCGTCGAATTGATCTTGACCGGCTGTATCGAAGCGGCTGAAACCTCCTTCGTTTTACCGGGAGACGGCAGGATTCCACTGCCTATAGTCATCATCATTGCGAGGCATCCCGTAACAACTCTGGAAGCTATCCCTTTCTTCTTCATATTTCTTACTTCCCTTCTATTAGCACATCGCCGTTCTACGGCAGTTTAGATAAGCAACGTCAAACAAATCCCCTCTCACACCCTTTGAATATCATACAAAAGGTGCGATCTGTTTATACCGCTACGGATAATATAACAACACTCCGCAAATATTGTCAACAAATCATAATTCCGACCTAATAATTATTTTATTTATCAAATACAGCCTTAAGTTCTTCAAAACCGTCTCTGTTCTTTTTATTCATATTTTTCACGATTTTCTCAAGCTCATCTCTCTCCTCAAGAGTTCCGGAAATGCCCTTACTCATCAGTCTCTCGCTGAGCTTTGCCGCGTAATCGTAGTCGCTTGTATATTTTTCTGCCCACGCATCGGTGTCATCCATGGAATCATCGAAAAGCCTGATCTTCTCGCCACCCTTTACAGTGAGCTCAACCTGAACCGCATTGTCATATTCATACACTCTGAAGCTTTCAACCTCATCAATAGTGTAATCGGTAGACTTTCCGGCCTTCTTAACCGTGAAGCTGTCCTCTCTTATTGTCACATTGTCCTTTGAGGCCGTCATAACAAACATTACGATTCCGCCAATAGCTGCTGCCGCAAAAAATACAGCTATGATATGTCTCATGAGGGCCGACAGAAGATGATAGCTTCCGTCAAGGATAAGATAGATAAATACAGCCGTAGCGATGAGTGCCACTGCCATATATGCATCTGCACCACTGCTCACTCTTACCACTTCATCATTTGATATATCCTTCATGACGATATTTGAAGATACGATCGATATGATGAGTATCACCAGCATGAGCGCCGCTGCAATTCCTGCAACCAGCTTGATCAGATTGAACAGCCCTCTGCTGAGCGCCTTCAGTACCGCCACTATTCTTCTTTCCTCGTGAGTAAGAAGGTATTTAAATACACTTCTTGCGATATAATTCACCGCCGCAGGGATTATAAGCACAAGTCCCGAAATGATCAGCGCATCACTCACCTTATGAATCTTCGCAAATATAAATACTATATTTATAGCCAACGACACCAGCTGTAGCGGCAGAAGTCTCCTCAAGATACCGTTAAAATATGCATCCACATCAAAGCTGTGAGCCTTCATGATCCTGACCAGCGAGCCGTCTCCTCTTACAGTCTCTGACATATAAACCTTCAAATCTCCTGCGCCTCTATAGATAGTAAGGTAGTTGATCATATGGTCAAGCACAGCCATAAATACCAGTGCCGCGCCAAATACTGTGTAGCCGACTCCTGTAGTAAGCTGCTCTACTTTACCATCCTTGCATGTGAAGATGAAAAGTCCCAGCAGCCACAGAAGATCCCAGCCGATCCTTCTTTTATTCTGTTCTCTTATATATTTTATAAAATCATTCATATTATTCCCCTGTCAATTTACTTTGAAAACAACTCTCTCAGCTCAGTCTTGCCTTCCTTTTCCAGCACCTCGTATCTGTCGCCGGCCTTCACTATCTCGCCCTTCTTCATAAGAATGATATAGTCCACCATATCAGTCACTTCGTCTATCAGATGCGTGCTAATTATCAGTGACATATTATTCTCAGCCACCGCATCCTGAAGTATCTCAAGTATTTCCATCTTAAATACAGGATCCAGATTGGCAAGAGGCTCATCAAGTATCATCAGCTTAGGCCTTTTCGCCAGATTGAAGGCTATCTCTGCCTTTACCTTCTGTCCCTTCGATAGCTTACCGTAGCTCTTATCTAGCTCAGACTTAAGTCCGGCCCTGGCTATCAGCTTGTCAAAATACTCTCTGTCGAACGTCGGATAAAGTGTTGAAAGCATTTTTACATTTTCACCCAGCGGCATATTTAGAGCGCACCACTCTTCACCTGTAAACGATGCCTCCGCATGGTATTTCACCAGCTCCTTATGCTTTATCCTTCCGCCCGAAAGAATATCATGACCGTTCCAGCTGATACTTCCCGAATCACCTGTCAACATCCCATACATCAGCTTCATAAAGGTTGTCTTGCCGCTGCCGTTCTCCCCAAGAAGGCAGTAAATATACCCCGGCTCGACGGAGAGACTGAGCCTGTCGACCTTGAAATTTCCCCTTTTATACCTAAAACTTACATCTTTAATCCCCAGCATATTTTTAACCTTTCTACTATGTAATTCCATATCTTCGGATACATTCTCTCTGTATCACCCTTCAATCCTTCACTCTGTCCGGACATATTCTCTTTGATTTACCCGGCTCATTAATCCCACAGTATCCTGATCATATCCACTGCTTCGTCCACATTCATTCCGGACGCCTTGGCTTCCTCTATCCATCCGGTCAGCTTCTCCTCAAGTCCGAGTGTCTTCTTCTCCTTCAAATACTGAAGATCCGGATTATCAACATAGAAGCCCTTACCCTGAACCGAGTAGATCATTCCTTCTTTCTCCAGATCCTCATAGGCTCTTTTGATAGTGATAACACTTATCCTAAGGTCTGCCGCGAGCCCTCTTATCGACGGTAGCGGCTCACCCTCTTTAAGCTCACCCCTCACTATCATATCCTTAAAGGCTCTTTCGATCTGTTCATATATAGGTATGCCGCTTTTTGTATTTATACTTATATTCATAGCCGCCTCCTATTCTTCAGCCGGACGATAATCATATGTCCCAAGCTTACTTCTCTCGATCAACACATTAATTACCAGCAGAACTGCCGCTCCCAGCAGTATTGCCGCATGCATCCACTGCGGTCCTTCCTTAAGCAGCCCCTTCGCCTTCTGCGCACTCATCATTATAACGATAGCATATGTAAAGAAGATGACGTGAGGGATGGTCTGAATAAATATCTTATATACAGCCTTCGGTAAAAGAGTCCTGACTCCTCCGTTTTCCCTTGCCTCACTGATCGCGTCCAGCATCAGTTCATAAGCATAAACCATAAGGAGAATAAAGAATGCCGCCTCGATCAGTAGCAGTTTCCTCGAAACATGATCATGGAAGCCGTACCAGCCGTTCTTTCCTGCAAAATAGATATATACTCTTCCGACCATTCCTATAAGCAGATATCTCAGCCAAACATTCCGGATCTTCATCTTCTTTTTACCGATTACTTCCTTCTCTGACAGTGGAAGCATATGCTCCATCTCCGTTGACTGCACGAAGCCTACCGAAAATGCACTTCCGAAAAGGATTATGAACCACTGCATCCTTCCGGCTACGATCATCAAAAATACAAAAAGCAGTCTCGCCAGCCAGAGTATCGGATTGTATTTAAAACTTATTCTTTCTCTTCTGAAATAATCTTTCATCTTTACAGCCTTTCTATTACTTTGATCTTCCGTGATAGATCATCCGGTTATTTGATCCACACCACGTGATCGATCATCCAATCAATATTCTTCCTCAACCGCCAGCGACTTTTCAACGTAGTACATGATCTCCTGCAGTGTTGCATATCTTGCATTCTGATAATCTGAGAAATCCTTATCCTCTCTATGTATCAGCGCCTCGCTGTGTCCTTCTCTGATACGCCTGCCCACTGTGTCTTCCTCAGGGATATTTTCTATCTCAGCTTTATCTCCCTCGACTATCCTGTATGAAGCCCTGAAACTGTCGATATCTCCAAAATACCTCACCGTACTCTCATTTCCTTCCCTGCCGATCCAGAGAAGATCATCAACTATATGTTCAAGCTCTGTTACCAGATGGCTGGAAATAATGACTGAACTCTCTTCCGAAGCAACCATCTCTCTTATGCTATCGTAGAAATAATCTCTGAAGCTTACATCCAGATTGCCGGCCGGCTCATCCATGATATAAAGCTTTGCCGGATAGCTTCTTGCGAATGCTAGCTGCATTCTGAGCATCTCTCCGAAAGACAGTTCTGGGATGCGAAGCCTCTCCGGTATTTCATATTCCTCAAGGTAGTTTCTGAAGGTTTCAAGATCAAAGCCCTCGTAGTAATATCCGTAGGTCTCTCCTGCCTCAAGCACCTTCATATTTCTTGAGAAAGGTGTTTCCTGAAGGATGAAGCCCAGCTTCTGTCGGAATTCCTTCTGATCTGCCATAGCGTCCTTTCCATCAAGAAGGATCTTTCCTCTGTCTCTCTCGTCTCTGCCAAGCCTATAACTGCCGAGAATAGTCCGAAGCAGCGTCGTCTTGCCGGCTCCGTTCATCCCGATCAGTCCGACCACTCTTCCCTTCGGAATAGAAAAGCTGATATTCTTCAGACAAAAGTCATCCTTATATTTTGTTAATCCTTCACATTTAAAAAAGTCCATTGTATCATCCCTTCACTAACACTTTCTGTAATCAGTACACTGTATTTTTACACCGCTTAAGCATATGTTTGCCCTACCGTGCATATACACAGTATATACAGTTATGTACAGAATGTCTATATTTCTTAAGAAAAATTAAGATTTTATGCTTTGAACTGCATTTTTTTGTTTCCTATTCAAAAAACATGTGTTATAATCCTCGATAGTGTTTTGTATGATATACAAACTATAGTGGAGGATTTATATGGACATATTTGGCAAATGCTTCGAGCCTTCGCAGGCTGACGAGGCTAGAGAACAAGGAATTTACCCTTATTTCCATGCTTTGGAGTCTAAGCAGGACACCGAAGTACAGATGGAGGGAAAGAGACGAATAATGCTCGGTTCCAACAATTATCTGGGTCTTACAACCCATCCGGAAGTTATCGAAGCCGGTATTCACGCTATCGAACAGTACGGATCAGGCTGCTCAGGCTCACGTTTTCTGAATGGAACTCTGAAGCTTCATTTACAGTTAGAAGAAGAACTTGCTGAATTCTTAGGAAAGGAAGCAGCGCTCTCCTTCTCTACAGGCTTTCAGTCAAATCTCGGTATCATCAGCGCCCTTGTAGGCCGTGATGATTACGTTATTATGGATAGAGAGAATCATGCGAGTCTTTACGATGCCTGCCGTCTTTCATTCGGCAAGATGCTCCGTTACAAACACAACGACATGGCTGACCTTGAGCAGAAGCTGAAGGCAGTTCCTGAAGATGCAGGATGTCTCGTTGTAACCGACGGTGTATTTTCAATGGGCGGTGACATAGCAAATCTCCCAGAGATCTGCCGTCTCGCAAGACAGTATGGTGCAAGAGTCATGGTCGACGATTCCCACGGACTTGGTGTTATCGGTAAGGGTGGACGAGGAACAGCAAGCTACTACGGACTCGAGGATCAGGTAGATATCTACATGGGTACCTTCTCTAAGTCACTTGCATCACTTGGTGGATTCATGGCTACTTCGGCACGTGTTATCGATTACGTTAAGCACTGCTCAAGACCATTCATCTTCTCAGCTTCAATAACACCTGCAAGCTGTGCATCTGCACTTGCAGCACTGAATATACTTAAGAATCATCCGGAGCTTCCTGAGACACTTCAGTCAAGAGCGATGTTCATGCGCCAGAAGCTTCGTGAGGCAAATATACGTATGCGTGAATCAAACGGTGAGAGGATTCCAATCATCCCTATCTACACCTACGAATTATTCCCAACGCTTACTATTGCGAAGGATCTTTACGATCGCGGAGTGTACGTTAATTCTACTCTGCCACCTGCAACTCCTCCGGGAGAATGCCTGCTTCGTACAAGCCTGATGGCTACTCATACAGAGGAGATCATCGAAGAGGCTGTAGGAATCATCGCAGAAGTGCTTCATATGCATAACATCAATAACTAATCAAAAACTAAGTCTCCGCTTAGCTGCTAAGCGGAGACTTTTTATATTTACAATATTAATTTTTGTACTAATACGTCTTTTACTTTATTTAGATGCTATCTCATCTTCTACATTGATGCATCACTTATGGTCTTATTCCATTTTTTTCAGCTCCGAAATTGCGAATGGAATTGTAATTCCCAGAGTCATTATATCCGCCACCATCTGAGTCATCTCTACTCCTTTCAGTCCGAAGAAATAAGGAAGCAGGATTATGGCCGGAATAAAGCAGATACCATTTCTTGCCGAGGAGGTTACCGACGCCTTGAAGCCCCTGCCTATCGACTGCAGCATCATATTTGTCATGATACTGAAGGCGTTGAGCGGCAGCACAGCCGCCTGAAATACCAGTGCCACCTTTCCGACAGCCACAACATCAGGATCGTCTCTGAAAAGCTCTACCACCTGAGGTGCAAATACTATGCAGAGCACTCCCAGTGCGAACAGCACTATGGTGCCCCACTTGACGCAGAACCAGAAGCCCTCTCGCACTCTCTCCTTCTTCTTTGCTCCGTAATTAAAGGAGCAGACCGGCTGATAGCCTTGGCCGAAACCTATAAGCGCTGACATCTGCAGCATCATTATTCTTGTTACTATGGACATTCCGGCGATCGCAGCTACACCGCCGTATTTTCCTGCTGCATGATTAAGCAGCGTTGTGGCAACTGCAGCAAGGCCCTGTCTGAAAAGTGACGGAATGCCGCCGTTAATGACCTGTCCGAAATAATATCTGTTCAGCCTTACATTATCAAGGCTGAGTCTTATATTTTCTCCCTTAAAGCTTCCTATAAGAAGAACTATGAAGCTTGTTATCTGGCCGAAGATAGTTGCGTAAGCAGCTCCCTTGACGCCCAGATCAAAGTAAAGTATCAGAAGCGGATCAAGCCCGATATTTATTATCGCGCCGAAGATCAGTCCCACCATTGCGTACATCGCGCTTCCCTGGAACCTGAGCTGATTATTGATAACAAACTGGCACATCATGAACGGTGCACCGATCAGTATTATCCTTGCATAATCAGAGGTCATCCTTACAGTCTCTGCGGTCACATCATCCCCCGAGATGAGAAAGTCCGCGATCGGCCCCATGAAGATATTTCCGACTATAGCAAGCACAACGCCCGTGATAAGAGCCATGATAAAGCCGGAGGAAGCCATCTCAGAAGCCTCCTTCTTCTTGCCCGCACCCAGCATCCTCGATAGGAAGTTGCCCGAGCCGTGGCCGAACATAAAGCCCAGAGCCTGAATGACCGCCATCAGCGGAAATACGGTTCCAACCGCCGCCGTTGCCTGCGTCGCATGCTCCGGAATACGTCCAACGAAGTAGGTATCAGCCGTATTATATATGCCTGTTACGAGCATACTAATAATAGTCGGCACCGCAAGCTGAAGTATCAGCTTCGGTACCGGCGTTTCTGTCATATATGTATATCTGTCCTTTTTAGCTGCTCTCATTTTTTTAATCTATTATATATCTCCGCCGGAACCTCAGCTTCGATATATATTCCGTCTTCCCTGTATTCTTCCTTTTTCACAAGGCCGTTCTTTCTTATCTCAGCTATCGCAGCCGCCTCATTATATCCGAAAAGCCTTTCCAGCTGCTTTCTGTCCTCTCTGATTATCTCAGCCATCGCAGTAAGGAGACTGTCTATACCCAATCCGGTTTTTGCCGAGATTTTCACCTTCTTATACGCCCTGGCATCCCTGAGCCCCACAAGTGCATCCTGATCCAGATCCGTAAGCCCGGCAGCATCCTCGCCAGCACCCACAGCATGAACGGAAAACTTATCTATCTTATTAAATACAGTCAGTATCTTCTTCCCCTCAATGCCAAGCATATCCAGGGTTTCATATACGACCTTCATATCCTCCTCATAGTCCTCAGCAGAAGAATCGACCACGTGGATGATATGGTCGGCGTATTTTGCTTCCTCAAGAGTACTTCGGAAGGCATCCACCAGATTGTGTGGCAGCTTTCTTATAAAGCCGACCGTATCCGTAAGGAGAACCTTCTCGCCTCCCGGCAGGTTCAGCCCCCTCGTTGTCGTATCAAGAGTCGCAAAAAGCTTATTCTCCGCAAGTATATCCGCTCCTGTAAGCTTATTCAGAAGAGTTGATTTACCCACATTCGTATAGCCAACTATCGCAAATACAGGTACCGAATTCGCCTCTCTCTTCTTTCTTGTTATCTCACGGTGGCTCACCACATCACTGAGCTCTCTTCTAAGCTGTGCCACCCTGTTTCTTATCACACGCCTGTCCTGCTCCAGCTTCTTCTCACCGGGTCCTCTGGTACCTATACCGCCTCCGAGTCGTGACATCTGCAGGCCCTTACCGGTAAGTCTTGTCAGCCTGTACTGAAGCTGTGCAAGTTCAACCTGCAGCTTACCTTCCGAGGTTATTGCATGCTGCGCAAATATATCCAATATGACCATAGTCCTGTCCATAACCTTGGTCTTAAGGATACGCTCAAGATTTGACATCTGCGCAGGCGTCAGCTCATCATCACAGATGATTCCTGTCGCCTCTGTAGTATCTATAAGTGTCGCAAGTTCTTCAAGCTTACCACTTCCGAGATAGGTTGAAACCACAGGCTTATCTATATGCTGCACCATCTTGGCCACTGTCTCGGCTCCGGCCGTTTCCGCAAGCTCCTCCAGCTCATCGAGAGCCTCATATGTGTCCGTCCCTACAAGTATTACTTTTTCTATTGGTTCTTCGATCAGTTCCATTGTCAAACGGAAACCTCCGTATTTTTATATCATATATTTGTTATTCCACAATCATCAAAGTTCTCTCATGGAATAGTCTTCATCTTCATCTATCATGGCCAGCATTATCTCAACAAACTTCGGATCGAACTGAGTTCCGCTTCCGTTCTCTATCTCGCTTCTGACCTTTTCCTGCGGCATGATGCTGCGGTAGCTTCTCTGGCTCGACATGGCATCGTATGCATCTGCGACAGCTATGATACGCGCCTCCTCCGGTATTTCCTCACCGATCAGTCCGTCCGGATATCCACCGCCGCCGTATCTCTCATGATGCCAGCGTGCGCCGACTGAAAGTTTCGGCATCTCCTTTATATTATTGAGTATCTGCGAACCGATGACCGGATGCCGCTTGATCTGCTCAAACTCCGCTTCCGTCAGTCTGCCCGGCTTATTTATCACAGAATCCGGAACACCTATCTTCCCAACATCATGAAGCAGACCCATGATATATATGTCACTCTGCTCCTTAGTGCTGTAGCCATATCTTCTCGCGATCTCTCTCGAATAATCCGCAACTCTGCTGGAGTGACCGTTGGTATAGACATCCTTCGCATCGATAGCACCTGCAAGTGAGCTTACGACATTCAGAAACAGCTGCTCATTCTCTCTGGTCTTCCTATCAACCTCATCCGACAGACGCTTCTGCAGTCTGATAAGCTCGGCCGTCTGCTTAACTCTTATGGTAAGTATTTCAGGTATGAAGGGCTTTCTGATGAAGTCCAGCGCCCCCAGTCCGAGAGCCTTCTTCTCGGTCTCCGCATCATCCTCCGAAGTAAGAAATACAACCGGTATTTCCGCCACATCGCCGCCCTGGTCCTGAAGCGCCCTGATGGTATCAAAGCCGTCCATCCCCGGCATATTCAGATCAAGAAGTATGAGGTCCGGCATACTGCCCCTCACAAAGCTCATTAGCTCCTCACCCGAAGTAAAGGTTGTAACATCTATATCACTGTTATTAAGTATCCTCTTTGCGACCTTCAGGTTCATCACGTCGTCATCAACAAGTGCGACCCAGAGCCGGCCGTTATCGGTATGTCTGTCATCAAAGCTCAGATGCTCCTCGTAGAGATCATAGCCTCGCTTGCCGTTATTCTTTTTATTCTTCAGCGCCTTCTCAGCCTTCTTAAGTGCGCTTGTATAATCATTACTTACGCCGTTAACATATGAAACGCCGATAGATGCGCCCAGCGGGATATCTGTATTGTTGCCTATTATCTCCGAAGCTTCTTTGATAAGCTCGTTGTTCAGCTTGTCAGAAAACTCCTTCAGCCCTTCCTCATTCTTTATGGACGTTGAAAATACGATAAATTCGTCGCCACCTACCCTGCCGACAACATCCTGCTCCCCAAGTATCCTCTTAAGTAAACGGGCAAATGCCTCCAGAACCTTATCGCCGGTCGGTATACCGTAGATATCGTCAAGCAGCTTGAAATAATCCAGGTCGATCATCATAAGATAGCCTGTCCTTCTCTGGCACAGCATGAAAAGCTTATTATTTACAGCGGTACGGTTCAGAAGCCCTGTCAGGCGGTCTGTCATCGTATCCGCGTAAAACCTCTGCAGCTTTTCCTTCCTCTTAAGGACATTATCTATCCTCTTCACAAGAACTCCGGGGTCAAACGGTTTTCTGATGTAATCCGAGATTCCCATCTCAAAACCGCGCATTTCGGACTCCATATCCTCTTCCGAGGTAAGAAATACAACAGGTATTTCCTCTCTGCCGCTGCTTCTCTCCCACTCCCTGAGGTTCTTCAGCGTCTCAAAACCGTCCATCTCAGGCATCATAATATCAAGCAGTATCAGCTCCGGAGTTCCTATCTTCAGATACTCCAGAAGCTCCTGCCCCGAGCCGAGAGCAACCGCATCTATCCCATTCTTCTCCAATATATTTTTTGCTATCTTCAGAATAAAAGTATCATCATCCACAAGTACTACACTACTTCCCATATGATATCCTTTCTGCATATGAAAATGCCCCAAAAAAGCAACAATACCCCGACGATATTATATCATTTTAAGCACTCATTGAGAAGATTATTTATTCTTGAAATTCGTATAATATACATTTATACTTAAGCGTGGAAGCCTTCGATTTTTTGACGATCCGGAAGGAGTTTTCTAAATATGAAACGAAGTATAAAAACTCTCGTACTTACACTAACCTTTACCTTCATACTTATGGCACTGCTGGTAATCTTCACCGCACGTGTCATTTTCAGAACAGCCTTCAATTCCGTGGAGGAGCTGGGCGATGACAAAACCTCTGCCATCACAGCCGATCTCGAGAATTATCTGGAGACTGCCAAGAACGTTCTCTGGGTTGCCGCAGATACCGTTGACCACATGGTTTCAAAGGGCGCGACGACTGACGAGATCATCGAGTATATCACCCGCGAATCAGCAGGCACCGAGCAGCAGTTTGATGAAAGCTATACCGGTATTTATGGATATATAAACGGCACCTATGTTGACGGTGTCGGCTGGGTTCCGCCAGAAGGCTATGACCCTACCGAAAGAGACTGGTACAAGACCACCGTCGGCGGCAATGGAAATGTTGTCATCGTATCGCCTTACGTTGATGCGCAGACCGGAAACGTCATCATCTCTGTCGGCAAGGCTCTTACCGATACAAATAACGCGCTTGCTCTCGACCTTACACTGAGCGGTGTTCAGGAGATAGTTGAGAATATACAGATAAACGGCTATGGCTACGGTTTCATCCTCAATAACGACGGAATGATAATCGCACATCCGGACAAGACACAGAATGGTGTATTTTACAATGTCACAGCTGAGGGCAAGAAGCTCTTTGACAAGGCAGTCAGCATAGGCAAGGGTAATTTCAGTACCAAGATCAACGGTGAGAAATGCACTGTATTTGTCGATAATGTCATGGATCAATGGCACCTGGTGGTCATCACCAAGGACTCCGAGCTCTACAAGGATCCAAATACACTTCTCGTTGCGAGTATACTTATCAACCTGACTGTATTTATCCTGCTTTCGGTATTCTTCATCCTCAGCTACAGATATGAGGTTAGGTCCAATGAACGTATCGAGCAGATGAAAGCCAGCGAGCAGAGAAAGGACTTTGAGGCGAAGCTCCTTAAGATTGAGAAGTCGGCCGCCGACAGCGCCAACAAGGCCAAGTCGGACTTCCTGGCGGATATGAGCCACGAGATACGAACTCCGATCAATGCCATCCTCGGTATGAACGAGATGATACTCCGCAAGTCGAAGGAAACCGAAACCATAGAATATGCATCAAATATACAGACCGCAGGAAATACTCTCCTCTCCATCATCAACACCATCCTGGACTTCTCCAAGATTGAAGACGGAAGGATGCACCTGGTTTCTGCACCGTTTGAAACAGTAAGCCTCATGAACGGCCTCTATCATTCCATCAAGGAACGAGCTGCCGCCAAGGATCTCGAGCTTATATTTGATGTTGATGAGACGATCCCGACCAGCCTTCTCGGCGACGATGTAAGGATCAGTCAGGTCATCATGAACCTCCTCACAAATGCTGTAAAATACACTGAAAAAGGGAGTGTGACCTTCAGCATAAAGAATCTCGGAGGCGAGGGTGATAGCATCAAGCTTCTTGTTTCCGTAAAGGATACCGGTATCGGTATCAAGGAAGAGGATATTAGCAAGCTGTCGATCTCCTTTGAACGAGTTGACGAGAAGAAGAACCGTCACATAGAAGGAACCGGCCTCGGTATCTCGATCGTGACCAAGCTTCTCAAGATGATGGACAGCAAGCTTCAGATAGAAAGTAAATACGGCGAAGGTTCGAATTTCTTCTTCGAGCTTCCACTCTCCGTAGTCGATCCGACACCTATCGGACACTATTCTCACAGTCAGAAGCCTGAAAGAAGATCTCCGCAGTCGGAGGTACTTACCCAGTATCCGACGGCGCGCATACTTATTACAGATGACAACGAGATGAACCGCAAGGTTGTAAGGAATCTCCTGAAGCTCTTCGGAATAGTCCCAAGCATCTGCTCTTCCGGTATGGAAACCATAGAGATAATGAAGTCGGAGCACTTCGACATCCTCTTCCTGGACCACATGATGCCGGAAATGGACGGTATAGAAACGCTGAAGCTTCTTAAGGATGCCAAGCTCACAGAAAATACTATTGTTATCGCTCTTACGGCAAACGCCGTTCTGGGCGCGCGCGAGCAGTATCTGAACGCCGGCTTCGACAACTTCCTGTCAAAGCCAATAAATGTAAACGAGCTTGAAGATATTTTAAAGGAATATCTTTCAGATCTGGCCGAGGACGGTCCGGATAAAGGATCCCCGGATAAGCAAGAAAGCTCACCGCAGATAACTGCAGTCAAGAAAGAGGACACCACACAAAATGGTGCAGATGAAGTCAACGTCAATGAAAAGGCATCTGGCATAATTGAAAATATATCAGATGATGATAACGGTATTTATGCTGAATTCATACCATATAACGGTAATCTGCCGGAAAAGGAAGGGGAAACTGAGAAATTGACAAACGGATTTAAAGACAGCTCGGATTCAGTCATGGAAAAGCTTGAAAAACTTGGTCTTTCAACAAAGGACGCCCTTGTTTACTGCGGTGGCGACGAATCCTTCTATATCGAGATAATAAATGACTATATCGATGCTGCGAAGGAAAAAGTCGAAAGCCTCACCAGGTTCCTTGATGCAGACAATCTGAAGGACTATAAGATACTGGTTCATTCGGTTAAAAGCTCATCGAAGACAATTGGCGCCATGACGCTGTTTGAGAAGGCCAAGGACCTTGAAGCCGCATCAAACGAAGGACGCAGCGAATATGTTAAAGAGCACCATAAAGAGGTTATGGATGAATACCTCGATACGGCAGGAAAGCTTTCAGAGATAGTTAATTCACAGTAATATTATAAAAGAGTCGGACCGATCTGATCCGACTCTTTTTTCATGTCTTAAATACTTTTTATTCAGGGAAGAACTCCATTATCACGGTATCATCACCCTCATCGTCTGAAGCTGTTCTATCCTCCGTACCCGCGTCCTTATCGGTACCGCTTCCGAGAAGCTCCCTCACTTCATCCGTAACCTTTTTATGCTCTTCAAGGAGCGCGTCATAGCCCGCTTCTATTACGTCTACCTTCTCTTCATTTGCCGCAAGCTCCTGCTCGAGAGCCATATCGGCAAGCTTATCTGCTCCGATGGTACGTGATGCACTCTTAAGAGCATGTACGTAGATCTTATAATCCTTCCAGTTCTTATCAGTATGTGAGTCTTCTATTGCCAGAAGCCTGTCTGAATAAGAATCCGTATAGGTTTTAAGTATATCTATGTAAAGCTCGGTATCATCCATTGCATATCCGAGAGCTGCATCTACGTTGAAGCCCTTCGCCCTAAGCCCTTCGATGATCTTAGCAGACTCATCCGATGCTTCTGTTTCACCACCAGCTTCATCAACCGGTTCAAATTCCATGATCCCGCCTGTTTCTGTATCAGCAGCCTTCTTATCTTCGGTCTGCTCCACAGCACTTTCCGGAGCTTTCTCCGAGCCTGACATATCCCAGCACTCAACTCTGTCCTTAGGAAGATATTTCTCAAGCATCTCTTCAAGCTCAGCAGGGTTGATAGGCTTTGAAAGATAATCCTTAAAGCCCTCGGAAATATACATATCTCTTGCTCCGGAGATTGCATTTGCCGTAAGGGCGATGACTACTGTATCGTCTCCTATCAGCTTCTCACTCCTGATGGCCTTCAGAGTCTCTATACCGTCCATTTCCGGCATCATATGATCCATAAGGATGATGTCGTAATGCTTCTTTCTTACAAACTCTATGGCCTCTTTGCCGCTGCCTGCAAGGTCCGGTATAAGACTTACCTTCTTCATCAAGCCTCTTGCAACCTTAAGGTTCATAACGTTGTCATCTACAACAAGTATATCTGCCTTAACGATCTTCAGCTCGTTTCCGTCCTTATTCTCTGTCTTCTCATCTCTGTGTCTCTGATACTGACCAAGTGTATTTCTGTCAATTATCTTCTGAACTATCCTGAATGAGAAGCATGAGCCCTCGCCGTATTTACTCTCAACCTTGAGTGAACTGCCCATAAGCTTCAGGATTCCGTCAACTATGGACATACCCAGTCCGGTGCCCTCGATGGTCCTGTTTCTTCTCTCCTCGATACGTCGGAAGGATTCGAAGAGCTTCTCCATATCCTCTTCCTTGATACCGATACCGGTATCCCTGACCTCTACGAAGATTGTGCACTCATTCTCGGTTATATCCTCGCCTCTCATTGTAAGAGAGACTGAGCCCTTGTTGGTGTATTTTACAGCGTTTGTGAGGAGGTTTGTGATAACCTGCCTGATCCTCATATCGTCGCCGTACAAAGTCTTCGGAAGCTTCTCATCGATATCAAGATTCAGGGTAAGTCCCTTCTTCTCAGCTCTGTCCGAGATCATATTCACAAGGCTGTCGATCATCTCGGCCGTCTCGTATTTACCCGGAACTATCTCCATCTTGCCGCTCTCGATCTTGGAGAAATCAAGCACTCCGTTGATAAGCGTGAGCAGCGTTTTACTTGCGCTCTTGATATCAGATGCATATTCCCTGATAGCCGGATCGTCGGTCTCGCGAAGTATCATCTCGTCCATACCGATGACCGCATTGATAGGCGTTCTTATCTCGTGGCTCATCTGCGCCAGGAAGTCCGTCTTGGCCTTTCCGGCGACCGTAGCCTCCTTCACTGCCTCGGCCAGCTTATTATTCATCATAGTCTGGGACTTGATAACCTTATTGATCAGAACGATGATGATTATGATCATCACAAGCACAAATACAGCATAGAAGGCAGTGTAGATTATCTGATAGAGGTAAACCTCCTTCCAGTCCCATACGATAAATATAGAGAAGCCTGTTTCGTTGTCCACTATGTATTTGCAGCATCTTCTAACGCCGTCGTAATCCTTGAAGGTGTACATATCGGTGGACTTACCCTTATAAGCTTTATAATAAGGAGTATCCTTGATATTTACCTTGACCTCTGAGGACATCTGATACTTATCGTTAGGATGGTTGATGATATCTCCGTTCGAATCCACAAGAAATACATATTCTTTCTCCGAATAGGTCTCTCCGAAGATATTTACGATCTTGTCCATATAAAGATCGATACCGAAGATTCCGAGGAACTCTCCGTTCGGTCCGTAAACCATCTGCGAGATCGTGATACAGTAATATCCGGTCTGCTCATCATAATAAGGTGCTGAAATACTGCGTCCCTCTGCCGATTTCTCAGTCTCCTTGTACCAGTCTCTCTCCTCGACCTTCCAGTCCGCTTCCGGCTGCCAGCCGTTATTCATTATAACCGTATGCTCCTTGTATGGATTTGCAAGATAACATACTGATATGCTTGAGTAGTTTTTCGCTATGGAATCCAGCCATTTTACGGCCTTGTCGTAATCATCAAAAAGCTCCGGCTGGGCGGCTATCGCATCCGTAAACATACTGAGCACCATCATCTGTTCTCTGTCCCACTGCCTCAGCTGATAGCCATAATAGTTCCTTCCCAGGCTCATCATGTCATCAACCTCTGCATGACTGGAATTATAGAACAGGAACGAGCTCACCAGCATAAACAGGACGAGCAGTATAACGATTATATTTCTGAATATTCGAATTGATTTTGAAAGATTTTTGTGGGAGATTCTGCGGCTCTTCTCACTCTTCTCCATGTCGGTAACCATGGATGAATAAGACTTCAGGTCCTTCATCATTTCATTGATCCTGAGGCCGCTGGCCTTGATCTCGGCAAAGCTTTCCTTGCGGGAACCACCTTCCGCGCTGCCGTCATCGCTTATCCTGATGATATTATCAAGGGGCTCCTTCAGATTCTCTATGATCTTATTTACAAAGTGTTCCCTACTGCTGAGTGCCTCCTCGGATCTGATACGGTTTCTGATGCCTATGATGTAGAGCACAACTATCACTATGAGCATGAAAATATTGACAACAACATTAAGGATAACCTGTCTCGTGGTGGACTTGTAGAGCTCGCTGTCATTCACACAGAGTATCATATACCAGTTGTTTTTCGTTACGGAGTGAAATACAGTATTTCTCTTTCCGTCAACGCTCAGCTTGAAAGAATCCTCCGTTTTTCTGCCAACAACCTGATCAAGAACGCTCTCATATTCCGGAAGTGCCTTAGCAAGATTCTTTCCCACATAGGTCATATCGGTATAACCGACTATAAGGCCGTCCGCTGTCGTGATCATGGCAACGCTTCCGTCGCTCAGGCTCATCTTCTCGATGGATTCCTGTATTTCCGAAAGTGTGAAGTCCATTGCAACAACCGTCTCATTGTCCGATAGCATAAGCGAAAGCGTGAAGCACATGTTACCGGTCATACTGTCGATGTAAGGATCGGTGATAAATATCTCTCCCGCGTTGTCTATAGCACCTACATACCAGTTTCTCTCGGTTGCGTGATAGTCTGCAGGCGCATCAAAACCAGGGATGATCTCCCATCCCTGTCCTGCAATATACACATTAAAATTAACCCCCTTGGATGCATCTATCTGAGCCTTCTTCTGGCCGATGATGTACTCCTCAAGTTCAGTCCTGTCATCACCGGTACCCAGAAGCTGTTCGGCGCCGCTCGAAACCTTGATAAGCGCATTTTCAGCATTGCTGATATAGCCCTCAAAGTCCGATCTGATGCCGTTTATCTCCGTCTGCCCTATCCTTTCGGTCTGCTGTGTCATCGTTCTGAGGATCAGCCTCGCATTTGTAACGATGATAACCGCAAATATCAGGACCATGGCGAGGATTATGATGACATCCGTTTTCCTGCTCCTTCTACGCATCCTTCTTTGTTTCCTTCATCTTATACTCCGTATCTTCGTCTATCATCTTAATCATGATATCCGCGAATCTCGGATCAAACTGGGTGCCGCTGCACCTCTTAAATTCTTCTCTAACCTTATCCTGAGGCATGACATCTCTATAGCTTCTGTAGCTTGTCATAGCATCGTAGGCATCCGCAACGGCTATTATCCTAGCTGCCTCCGGAATACTGTCGCCCACAAGTCCATCAGGATAACCCTTGCCGTCATATCTTTCATGATGCCAGCGTGCACCTGTTGCGAGTTCCGGCATCTCCCTTATATTCTTCAGTATCTGCGAACCTACTACCGGATGTCTCTTGATAAGCTCAAACTCTTCCTCAGTAAGCTTAGCCTGTTTATTTATTACTTCATCCGGAACGCCTATCTTTCCTACATCATGAAGAAGTCCCATCATGTAGATGTCAGACTGTTCCTGAGTATTGTATCCGAATCTTCTTGCGATCTCCTTTGAGTAATCTGCAACTCGTCCGGAATGACCGTTTGTATATGTATCCTTTGCATCTATGGCATCTGCAAGAGACTGAACGACATGCATGAAAAGTGCCTCATTCTCCTTGGTCTTCCTCTCAACCTCACGGGCGAGATTCTTCTGGAGGCGTACCATCTCAATAACCTGGCTGACACGCATGACCAGTATTTCCGGCACAAAAGGTTTTCTGATGAAATCGATAGCGCCTGTTTCAAGACCCTTTCTCTCGGTCTCCTCATCGTCGTTTCCGGTAAGGAAGATGACCGGTATATCTGCAACCTCTTCTTCCATGGCCATAACCTGCTTCATGGTTTCAAAGCCATCCATATCAGGCATATTTACGTCGAGAAGGATCAGATTCGGTCTGTTCTCCTTAAGGAAATCAAGAAGTGCTTTCCCGGATCTTATGGCAGTTACGCGCATATTATTCTTGCTGAGCACACGACCGGCCTGCTTAAGATTGGCTATATCATCATCAACAACAACTATCCATGGCTGCTCATCACTGGCGCGCGAGATATCCTCCGATTCCATAAACTCAACCTCGTAGGTTATGGACAGGCACTCGCCACGCTCCTGGCTCCAAGTGCGCATGATATTTCCGATAACCTGAGCAACAGCCTCCTCCTTGATATCCGTAAGAAATACAAACAGCTGGTTCTGTCTGTACTGCATCACAAGATCGCTCTTTCTGAGCACTCCCTGCACATGAGCGCAGAAATCATTACAATTGTTCTGGAATTCTTCGTCTGTCTGATTTCCTATCTTGGTAAGTGTAAGAAGGAGCTTGCAGGCACTTCTGTGATATCTCATTATATATCGCATAACGAAACGGTAAACATGTATGAAGGAATCCTTATCAAGCTGAAGCGCGGTATCCGAGATATTTCTCTCGGCAAGTATCATGCTGAGTCCCTTCAGGTTCATCAGCTGACTGTCCTCATCCTGGTCAAAATCCTCATAGCTGTAAATGGCATAGCCATGCTTGCCATTCTGCTTAACCTTATAAAGTGCTTTATCTGCAGACTTAAATATGTCCGTATAGTCAGTACCCATTCCGGATACATACATAGCACCAATGGATGCTCCGAGAGGTATCTGCATATCAGAACCCATAAGGTCCTTCGCCCTCTCAACAAGCTCTTTATTTATATTTGCAGTAAGTCTGCTAAGTTCCTTTTCCGAAGAAAGCTTCGGTGAAAATGCTATAAACTCATCGCCGCCGATACGACCTATGATGCTGTCGGCACTCAGGTTGCACTGGATGATCTCCGAAAAAGCGATCAGCATCCTGTCGCCCATATCGTGGCCGTAAAGATCGTTGATAAGCTTGAAGCTGTCGAGATCGATCATGAGGAAATACCCCGATGTGCTCCTGCAGCGCTCTGAAATCTTCTCTCCGATGGCTGCCTTGTTGAGGAGACCTGTCATCTTATCTCTTGTAGCTTCCTCCTGATAATAGAGAAGCCTCTCCTGCTTGCCAAGGATATTGTCTATTCTTCTTATAAGAACCTCCGGATCGAAAGGCTTGCGGACATAATCGGACACACCCATCTCAAAGCCGCGTGTCTCCGTGCTGTTATCCTCATCAGCCGTAAGGAATATTACCGGTATTTCCTCCTTCTGCTTCTCTCTCTCGATCTCACGAAGTCTGAGCAGAGTTTCGAAGCCGTCCATCACCGGCATATTTATATCAAGCAGTACTATGTCAGGATCATGTTCCTCCATATAATCAAGCAGGGCTTGTCCCGAATTAAGCGCAGTAACTCTCTTATTGTGCTTACTCAAAATATGTCCTGCTGTTTTAAGTATTGTCATATCATCATCAACTATAACGATCCAGTCAGCCATTTAAATCTCCTTTATATACCCTTTAGCCCACATCATGGGTGTATGTAAACCCATGCCTCCAACTTCAAAATTATACGTGAGATATTGGCTTTTTGCAAGGTGATAAATAACAAAAAGACGGCCGGATCTGTACAAAAAAAGTGACAGAGGAGACATCGTCTCCACTGCCACTTTGAATTCATAATTTATAGATTATTAGCAAACGCCCTGAGCGATCATTGCCTCAACAACCTTCTTGAAGCCGGCGATGTTAGCACCTGCAACATAGTTGCCTTCCATACCGTACTCCTTAGCTGCGTCATCAATGTTGTGATAGATACCAACCATGATGCTCTTAAGCTTAGCATCAACCTCTTCGAAGCTCCATGAAAGTCTCTCTGAGTTCTGGCTCATCTCAAGTGCTGATGTAGCAACACCACCTGCGTTAGCAGCCTTACCACCAACGAAAGGAACGTTGTTAGCCTGGAAGTACTCTGTAGCCTCGATAGTTGTAGGCATGTTAGCACCCTCTGCTACGTACTGAACGCCGTTAGCAACAAGCATCTTAGCATCCTCGATATCAAGCTCGTTCTGTGTAGCACATGGGAGAGCGATATCTACCTTGTACTGCCATACACCGTGCTCTCCGTTCTTCTTCTCGAAGTACTGAGCTGTAGACTTAGCTGCTGCATACTCTGTAAGACGTGCTCTCTTAACTTCCTTAACTTCCTTAAGGAGATCAACGTCAATACCGTTCTCATCATAGATCCAGCCTGTTGAATCTGAACATGTAACAACCTTAGCACCAAGCTGCTGAGCCTTCTGGATAGCGTAGATAGCAACGTTTCCTGAACCAGAAACAGCTACTGTCTTACCTTCCATCTTGTCATTGTGGCACTTAACCATCTCTTCTGTAAGGTAAAGAAGACCATAACCTGTAGCCTCTGTACGAGCAAGTGATCCACCGTATGTAAGACCCTTACCTGTAAGAACTCCTTCGTAAAGTCCCTTGATTCTCTTATACTGTCCGAACATGAAACCGATCTCACGAGCACCTGTTCCGATATCACCTGCAGGAACGTCCTCGTCAGCTCCGATATATTTTGAAAGCTCTGTCATAAAGCTCTGGCAGAATTTCATGATCTCGTTGTCTGACTTACCCTTTGGATCAAAGTCAGAACCACCCTTACCACCACCGATTGGAAGTGTTGTAAGTGAGTTCTTGAAGATCTGCTCGAAACCGAGGAACTTGATGATACCAAGGTTTACTGATGGATGAAGTCTGAGACCTCCCTTGTAAGGTCCGATAGCGTTATTGAACTGTACACGGAAACCTCTGTTAACCTGAACGTTACCATTATCATCTACCCATGGAACTCTGAACATGATCTGACGATCAGGCTCTGTGATTCTCTCAAGGATAGCGAGCTTTCTATACTTCTCCTCGTCCTGCTCGATAACAGGTCTGAGTGAGTTAAGAACCTCTGTTACTGCCTGGATAAACTCAGGCTGACTTGCATCTCTCTTCTGGACAAGCTCCAGAACTTCATCAACATATGACATTGCTTTTTCTCCTTTTAAATGCTTATTTGTTTCTAAAGGCCTGTGCCTTCTTTTAACATCTGAAACGGATTATATAACATGAAAACGAACTTGTAAATAATTTTTTTAAGTTTTTTATGATTTTTTTTGATTTTATTTTGTCAATACATGTTTTTGATATATTTTTTTTGGTATATCAGTCCAAAACAGCGGTTTTTCACCTGTTTTACCTTATTTTTTAATCTAAAAGCTATCCATAAGTACCGCACGGCACGGTGCTCCGTCGCTATTTGTAAGGTTCAGCGGTGCACAGTTAAGAAAATAAACCCCATCCGGAACCTCTCCTAACCGGATGCCTTCAAGCAGTACGACCTCTGCTCCGAGAAGCACAAGATGGACATCCCTCGGTGCAAAAAATGGTCCCACCGTCTGTGACTCATTTCCTACAAGGTCCACTCCTGCAGCAGCAAATACCTTCGCCGCCTCAAGCGTTACCGTCGCGTCTCCCTTGATCAGTATTTTCTTCTTTGCTTCAGGGTCTATGGCTTCGGCACGGCTCAGCATCCCCTCGGCGTCCTCAGCGGTCACATCGCCCTCATGCCCTTCCACATAAGCCTTTCCGATGAACTTCTCAAGCTTAATCTTATCTATTCCCTTGCCATCCATAAAGAAATGATAAGGCGAATCAACGTGGGTTCCGTTGTGCGCACACATATAGAAGCCCGTCAGGTTGCAGTCTCCTCCTCCGTCAATCGTCTGGATGATATTTCTCTCAGGCTGCTTGTCCCCCGGATATACCTCACACTCAAAAAGTGGCTGTGTAATATCATAGATCATGTTTTGTCCCTCCCATATTCCCTTCGATCTGTTGTTTACATTATGCCTTTCCTTACATCGGACACTGTTCTGCCCGCTGCTTATATTACGTTTTACCTTCTGCCGGGCAGCGATCCGTTTGCTTTTTTTATTATAATATATCGAGGATTTCAGGTCAAAATCCTTCTGTATTTATTTTATTATTTATGTTAGAATGTCTTTGTTTATTTTTTGAGCGATTAATCATTCGATGATTTTTGATGATCAATACTTTAACGAAACGGGGAAACGTTTTTGGAAAATACATATTCAGGCTTTGCGGCAGTATATGACAGGCTCATGGACAATACTCCTTATGATGAGTGGACCTCATATCTTGCCGAAGTTTTAAAAAAATACAATATTTCGGACGGACTTATTGCCGAGCTTGGCTGCGGCACCGGAAATATAACCGAAAGGCTTGCTGCTCTCGGATACGATATGATCGGCATCGACAATTCGCCGGAGATGCTGGATATCGCCCAGCAGAAGAAAGCCTCCTCGGAAAGCTCTTCACTTTATCTCTGTCAGGACATGAGGGAGTTTGAGCTTTACGGAACCGTACGCGCAGTTGTAAGTCTCTGCGACTCAGTTAATTATATAACCGACGAGGATGACCTGCTGACTGTATTTAAGCTTGCAAATAACTACCTCGATCCGGAGGGGCTTTTCATCTTCGACTTCAATACCCTTCATTATTACAGGGACACCGTGGGTGAATCGACGATTGCCGAGGACAGAGAGGATATAAGCTTTATCTGGGATAACTTCTTTGACGAGGATACAGAGCTTAATGAGCTTTCACTCTCGCTGTTTGTCAGAGAAGAGGAAGATTCGGACCTATATCGCCGTCATGACGAGCTGCATGTCCAGAGAGCCTATACCCTTCCTAAGATAAAGGAGCTTATCGAGAAGTCCGGACTGGTATTTGTTGATGCCTTCAGCGCATATTCCAACGATAAACCGGACGAAGATACCGACCGCGTACTTGTTATCACCAGAGAACATGGCAAGGCTATTAAAGATTGACTAAACCATATTATAAAACGGAGAAATAAAGATGTCAGATCATATTATAAAGGGAAGAACAGAAAATAATGAAGTAAGATTCTTCGCAGCAACCACCAGAGAGCTTGTTGAGAAGGCAAGGACCATCCATAATACAAGCCCTATCTGCACTGCTGCTCTCGGGCGTCTCCTCACGGCAGGTGCCATGATGGGTACGATGGCCAAGAACGAAAGCGATATACTCACTCTCAGAATAGAAGGAACCGGTCCTGCCAAGAGCCTTACGGTAACTGCCGACAGCAAGGCTAACGTCAAAGGAATCATAAGCAATCCTGTTGTAGACCTTCCTCCTAATCTTGAAGGCCATCTCAATGTTGGAGATGCTATCGGTGACGGCTTCCTGCGCGTTATCAGGGACGCAGGTCTTAAGGAGCCTTACGTCGGCCAGACTATGCTTGTTACAGGCGAGATAGCCGAAGACCTTACATATTATTTTGCAACAAGTGAGCAGATTCCGACCTCTGTCGGACTCGGCGTCCTGATGAGCAGTGAAAATACGGTTGCCCAGGCCGGCGGCTTCATCATCCAGCTTATGCCATTTGCTTCTGACGAGACCATCTCCAAAATAGAAAAAGGCCTTGCAGCCTTCTCTTCCGTTACGGATTTTCTCAGCGGAGCCGACAGCACAGGTTCTCAGTCTCACGGATCATCAGGCAATATTAAATTCTTAAATCAGGTATATGGTTCCGACGCTTCGGAGAAATCAACCGATACCGGCATTAGTACTGACGATAAGCTTACAGCAATGATCAGATCCATAGTCGGCGAAGAGATCATTGTGGACGAAATCATCCCTGCAGCCTACAAATGCAACTGCAGCCGCGAGCGTGTCACCAAAGCACTTATCAGTGTCGGCAAGGCAGAGCTTCAGTCAATGATCGACGACGGCAAGCCTGTCACACTTCACTGCGAATTCTGCAACACCGACTACACCTTTGAGCTTGATGAGCTGCGTAAATTCATTTAATGAACTATTTCATATTCGACACAGTGAATATAAGCTTCATCATATAAACATGATATACAACCGTTTATCATATTATTTATACAAAAAACACGTAATGACGCTTTCTGTCGTTACGTGTTTTTTTCATCGTATATTCTTATTATTTCTACAGCTTTTTCATATTCTCAATTATAACACCCGGCCATACGATCATCATTCTTACAGCCGCACCCACAAGTATCACACTGAGTGCTATATAGAAGATGGTCGCCGGAAGCAAAAGTATTTCATATATGAAAAGGCCCATTCCAATAACGATCAGTGACAGGAGCATCATTATCGCCATATTGAAAAATACATTCAGGTTGCCTCTCAGCGCTGTATATTCGTCGTCCCAGTCAATATACGGCGAATTGCTGTCCAGAGTCATCCCGACTATTATCGAAATGATGTGTGCAAGCAGCATTAGGACCGCAAACAGCACTGCGGTTCCAACCGGAACATGTACGTAAATACATATGATAATATTTGTTGCAATAAGTGCCGGATAGGTGAAGATGAAGCTGACCGCCGCCTTTGCCATTAGCTGTGTTCTGTACGGCACAGGAATGAACTTGATCAGGCTTATATGCTGCCCTTCCCTTGTGAAGGAGGTTGAAGCCACCGAATTAAGTGCCGTCGCGATGAAGGCTATGGAAACTATCACCATGAGCAGTATCATATCTGCCCTGTCCTTGCCCATATCATACATCCTTATGAAGGCTTTGATCGCTCCCTTATCCTTTGTAAAATGAAACAGCAGAAAGGCTCCCAGCGGCCAGATCAGATTGATGAAGGCCGTATTTGCCGAGAAGGCCTTGGTCCTGAGTATCACTCTCAGCTCCTTCTGAAGACTCGCCTTAAACTGCGAGCTCGAAACTATATCCTTATCTCTTACTCTCTGCTTCTTTACCGATCCCAATGAAGCCGCAGTATAAAGCCCCTTCTGATAGAAGGCTTTTCCCAGGAAATAGAGTACCGTGAGTAACGCCGTATTTCCCGCAAGGAACAGAAGAAAATACAGTATATTTCCACGGCTTACCGCATCTGCCAGCCACGGCACAGTGAAGAAGATCACATTCAGGGTTTCCAGGAACAGATTGTCGCCGCTGCCAAGGGATTCCACATAGTTGTCCATATTTATCTCGCCCATACTGCGGAGTGAATATATAAACAGCCCTGCGAAGATCAGCAGGAACAGCGTTGATAACCTGTAGAAGACCTTAACGCTTCTTACCTTTGAAAGTACTGCCATAAGAAGCACGCTGAAGATTGCGCAGTATATCATCGGAACAAGCGGGATAAGCATGACTCCGGATGCCGAAGAAATAAGTGTCACCGGATGCAGAACCTTCGCAAGGCCGAGATTCTTGGCGATTGCAGTGATGTAACCAATAAACACCGCGATGAGGATCAGGAATTCCATTATGCTTTCTGCGAGGAAAGCATAGATGAACTTACCGAACATCAGGTGATGGCTCGGAATAGGCAGAGTGACAAAGTGCTCCCTGTCCGATGAGAAAAAAAGAACGCTGAAAACCACCAGGATGCCGAATATCATCGAAAATGCAGAAAGCACCTGCATCTCAAAGAGCATTCCTCCTCCCGGGTTATCAGCCTCTATCAAAGCCTCCGTCATGACATAGCTTATATAGCCCACAACGATCGCGCAGGGTATCATGATAAGCGATACCGCTACCGCGGCAAGCACCTTATAGCTTGTCTTCTTCGGAAGCGCCATTTCCGAATTCTTACTGAGGATCTTCACAAGAGATCCTACGCCGACACTGTTCATGCAGAACCTCCCGAAGATGTCATTTCTATAAATATCTCCTCAAGGTCTTTGTCAGGATGCTCGTCTCTTAGCCCCTCAACAGTTCCCTGATAAAGATTCTTTCCATGATCTATTATCATGATGCGGTCACACAGCTTCTCCGCAACCTCAAGTACATGAGTAGAAAAAAGGACCGCATTCCCGCCGGCAGCATGTTCTTTCATCATTTTCTTAAGCTCATACGCAGCCGTAGGATCCAGTCCGGTCATAGGCTCGTCAAGTATCCATGCAGGAGGCTCATGAATAAGAGCAGCTATGACCATGGTCTTCTGCCTCATACCATGAGAATACTCCTTCATAGGGAGCCCAAGAGAATCCGTCAGATCAAATCGTTCCGCAAGATCATTGATACGCTTTTTCCTGTTTTCAAGCGGAACTCTGTAAAGATTCGCTATATAATTGATATATTCAACACCTGAAAGCTGAAGCAGTATGTCCGGATTATCGGCAACATACGCAAAGCTTTCCTTCGCCTTGATCGGCTCCTTAACTATATCGAAGCCATTGATCAGAGCTCTTCCGGATGCCGGCTTAAGTATACCTGTCAGCATCTTAATTACAGTGGTCTTGCCGGCCCCGTTAGGACCGGCAAAACCAACTATTTCACCCGGTTTAATCTCAAAGGAAAGGTCATCTACCGCCTTAAAATCTTTACCGTATATCATTGAAAGATTCTCTGCTTTTATCATGCAGTACCCCTTTCGAAAACCACTACCTATTCTTCAGAACCGCCTTCAGTTCCTTCTTCTGTATTACCTTCGTCGGTATTTCCCTCGTCAGCCGAAACAAGCTGATCAGCAGCTGCTTTAAGTGCAGAACCGAAACGAACAGCCTTATCGCTCTCTTCCCAGTTTGCTCTTATTGCCTCATTGATCTTAGTCTTATCCTTGAGACCTATGCTGCTCTCGGATCTTGTATAGATCCAGAACATATCCTCAAACTTGATATAAACTATAACGATACCATCGTTAGCTCCGAACAGCTCATTGCTAAGCTCTTCAAGATAAACATCCATCGAATCACTTGGAAGTGACTCTCTGATATAAAGGTATGGACGAACTCCTGTCTTGCCTTCAAAATACTGGAAGCCCTCTATAAGAGCCGCCTCATTCTCAGCGGTTACGATCGACTTGTCATTGCTATTGTCTGAATAATACTCGATCTTTCCTGCGAATTCCGGATCATCGGCAACGCCTACAACCTTACCGCCTTCGATATCATAGATCTTCTTATTGTATTTGTACTGACCGGTGAAATTATAATCAACCTTACCGCCCCTGCAGTACCATGAACCGTTTTCGTTATCAGCAACGCCTTCGAAATTGAAGTTTACCTTACCACTTTCTATACGCCACCAGCCGTTAACGTTCTCGGCAACAGTGTCTATAAAAGCAACCTTGCCGCCTTTAACACACCACCATGCCTCTTCTCCGTAGACAGTTCCCTTGACTACATCCTCGGTGAATTCATCACATATACCGGCCTGGAAATAATACCAGTCATTGTTTTCATCCATGGCAAAGCCGTTGAAGCTCTTATCAACAAGTCCGCCGCCAACATAATAATGCTTTACGCCTGACTGAACGATTCCCGAAAGATCTCTGTCGAACATATAAGTATAAACACTCGACTTATCGATCTCATTCTTCTTGTCCTTGTCAGAGTAATATTTATCTTTTGCAACATCATACCAGCAGTCTATGTTTCCCGGATCATAAAGAGTTGCTGCCTTCTCATACATATGTGTCAGCGAATTGTTCTTTTCCTTGCTCTTAAGGACAAATATCATAGCAACAATTATCGCAGCTATACATATTACGCAGGACAGTATTTCAAGTATCAGCTTCTTGTTCGAGCCTTCCTTCTTGTCAGCCTTATCATCAGCCTCCTTCGAAGTCTCCTTCTTTACTTCCTCTTCAACCTTTTCCTTAGCTTCTTCCCTGCTCATCATGTACTCCTTACACTAATTATTCGCCGGAGCTTTATTTGCTTCAGCCTCTTTTGCTGCAGCTGCCTCCTCAGCGGTCAGCTCCTTCTCGATCTTACCGCCCTTAACCTGATAGAACTTGCCTTCAAACTCTACGACACCGTTAAGATTGAAATCAACCTTGCCGCCCGGACAATACCACTTGCCGTGCTCGTTCTCTCCGATTCCATCCTTGAAATCAACCTTGCCCTGCTTGACGTTCCACCAGCCGCTGCTGTTCTTGGCAACGATATCTGTGATGGTAACCTTACCATCCTTTACATACCACCATGCTTCCTCGTTATTAACAGTACCCTTGATAACGTCAGCAACAGTCTTGTCAACCTTGCCGTTCATCACATAGTACCACTCGCCGTCGCTATCAGCAAAGCCTGTAAAGCTTGTATCGCTCATACCTTCCTTGATGTAGATCAGGTCCTCGCCATCCTTGGAAAGTCCTGTATATGACGCATCCTGAACACCATTCTTGAAGTAATATGTCGTTTCATTGTATTTCTCGAAGCCTGAGAAGGTTGAGTCACAAACTCCGCCCTTAACTACATAAAGCTTTCCATCGGAATACTCCGTTACACCCGTAAGGTTCTTGTCAAATACATAAGTAGCAAGTGTAGCTACATCAACCTCTGTCTCTCCTGCAGAATCAGAGAAATCCTTTCCGCAGTATTCACAGTGCCAATACTCGTTTTGACCCGGTGAATTTACAGTCGGAAGAACTGTATCAATATGCTTAAGTATGTGCTTCTCCCTGAAGCCCTCACCCCAGGCAGCAGCACTTTGAGCAGCCTTATTATTCTTTGACGCACCGTCATTCTTTATGACTACCGCTACCGTAATAGCTGTAGCAAGAGCCAGAACTGCAAGAGCACCGGATATGATCCAAGACTTCTTGCCTGATGATGCTTTCTTTTCTGAGAACGTGCCCATGGCCGTTCCGCCGGTAACACCACCCGCACTATATGCACCTGCTCCGGCCTGTGCAGCGCCCTGTGCCTGTGCAGCGCCCTGTGCCTGTGCGGCAGCATTCTTCACCTGTGAAGGCGCACCCGGAATATTTCCCGGAAGAGGATTTGTGCTTCCAACATCATCGTCGTCATAATCATCCTCCTGCGGCTCGCTGTAAGCGTTTGGTTCCACGCGTCTAACTGCCTGCGGAGCATCCTCTGCTCTGATAACAGATGTCACGTCCAAAGGATCTTCATTTCTGGCATTCAGTTCATGTCTGAGCTCTATAGTCTCACCCATACGGTCGTCATCCATATCCACGCCGAATCCGGACATATCAGGCACGTCACCGTATTTCCTTATGTATTCATTTCTGTCGAACTTCTGATCATCGACATTCTTAAAACTATCCTGCGTCCTTCCCTGCTGCGGGACTGTGTTTCCGCATTTTGGGCAGACTGTCATTCCGCCTGTCAGCCTGTAACCGCATTTAGTACAAAACATATCTTCACTCCTCCTTATACCTGCAAAATATCATTTTGCATTCTGATTATACAACAGATTAAGCCTTATTATCAACAAAAATGCTGACATATATTTTCGTATCAAATATATGTCAGCCCTGTTCTTTTTCCCTGATTTTTCGTTCCCTCTCCTGCTTCGAGAAGACGCATCCGCAGTAATCCTGACGGTACAGGCAGTATTCCTTGGAAAGCTCTATCGAATGCTTATAGCCGTTCTCCTTTTTGAAGTCGCTGAAGAGGAATTCCGGCGCTCCCTCCTGCCCTTCCATTTCTTTGCCGAGAGCTATCCCGATCTCGTTTATCCAATCCGATCTTTTATATGGACTGATGGAAAGAGTCGTCGAGAAATAGTCATAGCTGTTAAGCCTTGCGTACTCCGCCGTTTTCTCCAGTCTCAGCTTATAGCAGTCATAGCATCTCTCCCCGCCTTCAGGCAGATCTCCCCTGCCCCTGGCCATCTCGAAGAAGGCTTCCGGTCCGTAGCCGCCATCAACAACCTTCGTCCCTGCGGCAAAGCCGGCCTCACTGACGAACCTCTCCAATTCCGCCAGCCTCTTCTCATATTCAGCCTTATCATCAATATTCGGATTATAGAAAAATACAGTTACGTCAAAATACTGTGCCACCACCGACAGCACGTGAGAGCTGCATGGCGCACAGCAGGCATGAAGAAGCAGAGTCGGCTTTTCAGACTCTTTAACAGCCTCGCCCACCTGCTCTTTAAATCTCTGATAATAATTTCTGCTTTTTTTCTGATCCATTGGATATACCTTATAAATTTGTTTCTGATTACCCTAAAGATTTGACATTTTGCACAACATCCCCTTGGGCCTTCAAGCACTGTTCATATTAAAATTGTATATTATTAACAGTTGACTTTGTTTATATTATACAATATACTTATTTTAAGTGAAGCGAAAGGCTTATAAGCTTTAAGAGGGAGGTTTTGAAGATGACGGTTGAACAGGCAATCAAAAAATATAAAATGGAACCGCTGAACGTATATACCGCGAAGGTCAAAGCCAAAGAGCTGAACGTTGAAGAAGTTTTATATGCCAACGTACAGAAGAATAAATACGCTTACATCGTAAGAGACGGCGCGCGTGGCACTTTCCTATACAAAGATGAGAAGAGTATCTATACCAAACTCTTCAAAGGACTTCAGATGATTCCGCTTGAAAATTAATAAAGATATTTAAAACCGGACAGGATTGTCCGGTTTTTTCATTCTGTCATTTTATTCAGAAGTTTCTGTTTCTCCCGTCACTTAGATTCTATTCCTCTTCCTTTTTGTCCTCAGCCTTCTTTACGTATTTAACATTGTATTTTGACTTAAGATACAGCTTCAGGTGCTCAAGGCAGTTCTCGTCAAGATCGAGGATCACTATACGGTCGTTCTTATTTGTCTTCACGTAAAGCGCATAATACTCTTCTGTCTTAACCTGCTCCGTGAAATCAAGAACTTCAAACTGTGCAGTTCTTGTAAGGTCGTTCTTAACCTTATCACTGCTCTTATTCTCAAGACTCTTCATATCGGCAAGGGTGATAGTCATGATCTCTTTTCTCTTCTTTGCCGATGCTATCTTGGCTATCTGGATATCACCATTTGTGATCGTATATTCATATTCCAGATTCGTCCAGTCAAGTGTTTTGAAAAGCAGCCACACTGAAAGCACTGCTATAAAAAGAAACAGTGAAGATATAGTAAACATCAGGAAAAATGAAGCTAGCATCAGTAGTGAAACCAGAAATAGTCTGGTATATGTTTTTCCCTCCGTCTTTCCGTAAACAAGTCTCTCGTTATATCTATCCATTTTAAACCTCCTTATTCTTCACAGGACATGATGCACAGCCGCATCCATAGCCTGCCCCGGAATTGACAGTTCCTTCTGCTGCCATATCCTTGTAAATATAATTATCCACCGTCTCAAGCAGGCATATTGCCTGGCAGGATATTCCAAGACCTTCGCCTGTAAAGCCAAGCCCCTCCTCAGTAGTAGCCTTTATATTAACTCTGTCCTCATCAAGCACAAGTGCCTCTGCTATCCTCTTTCTCATTTCCGGAATATGCGGAGCCATCTTCGGTCTCTGTGCGATGATCGTCGCATCTATATTTCCGATTATATAATTATCCTCATCCAGAAGCTTCTTGACCTCCTTCAGAAGCATTATGCTGTCTGCGCCCTTGTATTTTTCATCGGTATCCGGAAAATGCTTTCCTATATCGCCCTTCGCAGCCGCTCCCAGCAGCGCATCCATTACAGCGTGCACAAGGCAGTCCGCATCCGAATGACCAAGCAGCCCCTTTTCATAGGGTATTTCCACTCCACCCAGGATCAGCGGCCTACCTTCCACCAGCTTATGGACATCATAGCCCATTCCAACTCTCATCTATGATATTTCCCTTCTTATTCATAACTTTACTACCGCCCGCAGGTCTATAAACATTAATTATATGTCTGCCCGTCGGCACCATATTCGATTATATAATCAAATCCCAAATACTGCAAACTAAACCTTACATTTTTTTATAAAAAGCACATTATATTTTCTTTACTATTTATGATTTTCATTGTAATATTAACAAGGATATGAAATTTTTCCATTTGTAAATAAGGGATTACAGATAAAGGAGGTTAAAAGATATGGCACGTTCAGCAGGTGGCGGCGGAGGCCATTCTTCCGGCGGCGGACGTTCAATGGGTGGAGGAATGCGTTCATCAAGCCGTTCAATGGGAAGCAGCGGCCGCTCACATTCGAGCAGCTTCGGTTCATCAGGCAGTTATCGCCGTGCAGGAAGCGGATACAGCAGCAGCGGCAGTTATCATAACAGGCCAAATACAGGCTACAGAAGAGGCGGTTCTTACGGACCGGGCTACGGCGGATACGGCTACGGTCGTGGCGGTTATTACAGAGGCGGTGGTGCTCCGATAAGAAGCGGAAGCGGCGGATGCGGATGCTTTTCGATCATCATCATACTGATACTTTTCATGATCGTATCTTCTTTTGTAAAGAATAATAATTCCACATACAATAATAGCAGTTCAAGCAGCAGCTCAAAGGTAACCGCATCATCATATCTGAATCATAAAAAATACAAGGGCGACGTTGATTCAAGCCATGGTTATTTCACAGATCAGAGTGAAGGTTCAGAGAAGTTTATCGATAGAAGCAATGAGAAATACATCAACGACGGTTTCAAGAAGTTCTATAACAAGACCGGTGTATTCCCTCATCTCTACATCATAGAGAATGCTCCTAACGCATCAAACGTAAACGATGCGATGCAGGCATACACAGATGAGCTTTACGAGCAGCTCTTCGACGCAGAAGGCAATCTCCTCTTCGTCTATGTAGCATCCGAGGATGACTACTGGGTAGCAGGCGGATATAACATCGGTGATACCATTGATGAAAATGCAATGACTATCATCTATGGCAAGATCAATGCAAGATGGGACGACGGAAACCTTGCAAAGCGTTTCGGTGATGCACTTGAAGAATCAGCTAAGTACATCATGGGCAAGAGTCCTTGGTTCGCAGTAATGATAGTTCTTATCATCGCACTTGCAGTAGTAATAATCCTCTACATCATTTTCAGATGGTGGCAGAAGAAGAAGCAGGCAGAGAAGGAAGAGGCCGAGCATCTCGAGCAGATCCTTTCACAGCCGCTTGAAACCTTCGGAAGCGCCGGAATGGATGATCTTAAGGGTAAATACGATGGAACAAATAATGGAGGCGATACAAGCGGACAGTATCCACCAACACCTCCAACTCCACCAACGGGGTACTAAAATATAAACCATAATTTTAAAGGAGCACATGTTTCAAAGCATGTGCTCCTTGTTATTTTGCTTTTTCTACTCGCTGCCTGCATGTCACGCAGTGACATATTTCATTATGCAGGCATGTGCATAAAAAAACTGCATACCGAAGCATGCAGTTTTTTAAATAATTATTTCTTCATTACGATATCGTTTCCATAAACAACATATCCGTTGCTGAAAACAAGGAAAGCATTGATAACATTCACAACACCGATAATTACAAGGAAGATTCCGATAAGTCTTGCGATTCCCATAGGATTGAAGAGAAGCACGATACCGAAAAGTGCGGTCACGCCATCGATACACATGAATATCTTCCATCCCTCGCCGCCGGTCTTCTTCTGAAGCTTTGCAGCCTCCCAGAGCTTAAGTCCTGAATTGATGAGGATGATAAGTCCGAAGAGTCTGATAAATATGCTCATTATCGATCCGGCAAAGACAAGAAATACGATTCCGAGTATTGCAAACAGCGCAGCGACTACAACAACATTCGGTGTTACATTATCGTATTTTGATATGATAGTTATGACACCGCTTATTATAAGTATCACACCGACGATCTTCACAACCGTGGAAAGTATCGCTCCCGGATTGATTATAAAAACAATCCCAAGTATTATCATAAGAATAGGCACAACCAGACTCTTTGAGTCCTCTGTGATAAACCTAAAAAAATTCTTCATACTATTTTAACCTCCAAGCATCATGCCAAACTACTGCAATCTGATCATTCACAAATAAATGACCATACACTAGATATAATATAACTAACTGCTTGTATTTTACAAGTAGTTTTTACAATTATAAGCAATCTTTCTTTCGCAGTCCGGCATATATTGCTACAGCTTTCTTACGATCTCAAATATCTCATTTGCGACGCTGTCCTTTGTATTCGGACCCAGCACAACATCTGCAGCTTCGATACAGCTTTCGGATGCATTTGATACTGCGTAGCCGATGCCTGCCAGCTTCAGCATCCCAATATCGTTATCCGCATTTCCGAAGGCAGCCATCTGAAGAGGCTCTATCCCAAGTTTCTCGCCGATAACCTCCATCCCTCTCTCCTTCCCACAGTCGAAGTAGGATATCTCGATCAGATAATCGATGGATGAGGTTATATAAATATCCTTCACGCCTCGCAGTTCCTCAAGCAGTGCCGCCCTCTTATCCATATCATGAACAAGTATATTTACGCAGTCCAGCCTGTGGATATTATCATATATAAAGCCCTTGATATCATCTTCAGGGACTCTCGTTCTCTTCACATACGCCTTCCTGTGAGGCGTCAGATCATCTCTCGCATCAAGCTCCTTCAGATAGGCACTTGAAGAGTGCGGTATGCCGTCAACAAAAGCGTCGGTATAGAAACCATAGCTGTCGGCGATCTTCAGAATCTCATGCACTGACTCCTCAGTCATAAAATACGAATGTATCCTTTCGCCCGTCCTATTGTCCACAACATTCGCGCCGTTGCTGCATATCGCATATCTTATTCCCGGAATGCTTGTTACCTCCTCCGGAAGTGAATAGTAGCTTCTGCCGCTTGCGATAACCACCTCAAGTCCCACATCAACCGCTGCGGTGAGTGAATCCCTGGCATTCTCGGTCAGCTTTCCATGGCCGTCCAGGAAGGTATCATCCAGATCTATTGCAAGAAGTTTGAGCCTCGGTCTGATACCTGCAGCAGCAAGTATCCTCTCAACCGAATGCCCGTCACATTTATTCATGTATTTTCTGATATTACTGCGGATTGTCTCGGTGCTTACCATATCGTCATATTTCAGGAGCAGTTCATAAAGCTCCTTCAGACTCTTGGTAACCGGTGCCCCAAGTTCAGCAGGCTCGATGCAGAGCCCTCTTCTCTTCTTATAGTGTTCAAGATCCGGCACAAAGAAGATAAACGGTTTCTCGTAAAGCATCATGTCATAAACAACAGACGAATAATCCGTTATCATGATGTCCGCAGCCGGAAGCAGCTCCTCTGTGATGATAGGACAGTAATACTGCGGATATTTCTTCTGAAGGCACGGATGCAGACTCGTCACGAAGAAGAACCTGTCCTTCAACTTATCAAATACCTTCGTGATTCCCGATTCGATACCCTTACACACCGGATCGGAAGCGTTTCCGGAAAAGCTTGGCGTATAGATACATACCCGCTTTCCCGCAGCCTCAGGGTAAGCTTCAAGAAACTTTTCTCTGAGCCGCCTATTTTCATCCTCATCGAAATACTTATCGGTTCTCGCCATTCCGAGAGCCCTCACGACTCCCTTATTCAGCCTGAGCGCATGCTCAAAATACGGCACAACCTCCTCAGCACTGACCGAAAGTATATCCACGTTCGCCATAGGGCTTCCCTTGTAGTAAGGAGATATGTCGTCCGGCGAATCATAGCCCATCTTCTTAAGCAGGCCGCCCGAATGCCAAAGCTGAATCACCTTTGTTTCCTTTCTCTTTTTGCAGGAAGCCGCCGGCAGGAAATAATTCGAGAGAAACACATATTCCGCCGTTGCGTATTCCTTCATGAAATCCGCCATATAGCTCTTCTTCTCTGAAGCTGACATCTTCTCGAAGGAAACGCACATATCAACAACCTTGTAGCCGTATTTTTGGAGCCTTTCAGCCACAGGCAGCATATTTATATCCATACCCTCAGAATGGCTGCACGCAAATATAACCTTCCCTTTCTCAACAGGAAGCTTTACGTATTTCCTGTAGATTGCGGGAAGGTATATTTTCTGCGCCGCCATTTTGGCATATTGTTTTGCAACGTGTCTGGCCGTCATATTCTGTCTTCTCATCAGCCGTTTATGCTAAAACGGTCTACTCATTATCTATCATATTATCGACATCGGTATCAGAGATGCCGTCCACATCATATTTCTCGTTCTGAGTCTCCTCAGTGCTCTCGGTGTCACCTTCCTCGGTGCTGTCACCCTCTTCGGTCGTCTCCTCAGTATTCTCGTCAGGAAGCTTATCCTTATACTCTGCGACCAGCGCCTGAAGATCCTTTATCTTCTTCTCAAGTCCGGTAATATCATCATTAAGCTTAGTCTCATTTTCCTTATAGCCGTCGATCTCAGACTGCAGAGCGTCCTTCTCCCTGATCAGGTTATCAGCCTCAGCATTCTTCGAGGCAAGCTTCTCACTGTAGGAAGCCTCCATCTTCGAGATATCCCTCTTCCTGTTCTTATCCTTTACCGGTACGATCAGCAGATAAAATACAGCTATTCCGATCAGAACTCCTATCAGCACATAGACATTTGACATCCTTGCACGGCTCAGTCTTCTGTACCTTCTGTTAAGAGTACTTTCTCCCGACTTCTTCCTCTCAGGCAGCTCTATCTTCCTGGCCGGTCTCTTCCCGTCCTCGGTGGCAGCCGAAACGCCGTAATAATCCCCATCAAAGAGTTCATCCTCTCCGGCCTCATCCTTATTTCTGATGATATCGCCCTCCGACTCGCCCATCTCACGAAGATAACGCATGGCAGTCGGATTGTATCTATCGATGGTAAGCACCCTTGAAATAGTCTTCTTCGCCTTACCGATCCTGCCCTGTTCATATTCTATAAGTCCAAGCAGAAGGTAAGCCTTCACAAAATGCTTATTTACAGAGATGCACCTTCTCAGCTGTATTACCGCAAGGTCAAAGGAATGACCTTCAGCATATTCAAGCGCCGTATTAAACATCTTCGCGATATTATCAGCCTCACCAAGCTGCTTATTATCGTCACGGACGCTCTTCAAAAAACGAACCGCGATATTATTCCTTGGATCTATGTTGATGCTCATGACCCAGTGATTCAGAGCATTAACCATCTCCCCGGTTTCATAATACATGAGCCCGAGCAGATTTCTTGCTTCTATATTTTTTTTATCGTATCTAAGCGATGTCCTGAGCGATTCGATAGCACCGGAAATATCCCTGATCTTCGCCTTGTCGAGTGCGATATTATAGTGATAAACCGACGTATTGTGAGCCTTCTGCAGGAAGGAATCCGGCAGACGGCACTCAGTGCAGTAGCCATTCGTACTGACAGGCGCACCGCAGTTGATACATCTTTTTCTAATTGCCATCTATCTGTTTCCTCTCAGATCCTCAGTCATCTGCTTAACTATATCTGTAATATCCTTAAGATCGTTATTATATATAGCCTCTTCGGTCTGATCGACCTCCAGATTCTTACTGAAATTCTTTAATTCCTCGTCAAAATCGAGCATAATTCTTACTCCTCTTATATCCTATCCGGTCAAATACACCGCTCTCCGGCAGTATTCACCGACATATCCCAAACTCGTCGTCGTCTTATTTAAGGATCGCTTCAATCTCTCCCGCAAGGTAAAGTGAACCCGCCGTGAAAAGCAGGTCTTTTTCACCCAGCCTTGAAAATACGGTATTAAGGCACTCCTTTACCTCAGGAACAACATTAATCACAGGCCTGTATTTCTTATCCAACTTCTTATCCAAGGCACCTCTGTCCGAGCCGCTTTTAACATCCAATTGTTCTTTTTTCAGGCAACCGGTAAAGATTTCTCTTATCAACTCCACATCTGTCTTCCTGTAGGAATTGAAGGTCGTGATAAATATCTCATCAAACAGTGCGGCATCGCAGATCATCCTGACCATGCCTCTGTAATCCTTGTCATTCGACACCGCAAATATAAAATATACCCTTTCAGGCATCTCTCTTTTTATCATCTCTGCCGCTGCCGAAAGAAACTGCGGCATGGCATCCGTATTATGCGCACCGTCTATTATAACATTTTTTCCGAGCTTTTCCATACGTGCAGGCATTATGAATTTATTAAGAGCACGCAGGATGGCTGTATCAGCGTCTGATTCAGAACCGTTTATATCCTCTCCCAGTCGCTCTCTGATCACTTCAAAGGCCTTTATCGCAGTGCTTGCATTCTCCTTCTGATATCCGGTATAAAATACAGGATTTGACAGTTCTGATACCCTCTCATCTACACGGTCTATCAGATAAAGCTCTGACGACAGCTCCTCTGCCCTTTGGCTGATAACCTCTGCCGCCTTTTTCTTTAACAGAACATCACCATTTTCATAGTGCGTAGCATCCGGCATATCGATTCTTTCGGAATCTGCCGCACTATATTTTCCATGACTTATCGCATTATGGATAACCGGAACACCCGGCTTGATTATCCCTGCTTTCTCATATGCTATCTTCTCTATGGTGTCTCCCAGATACTGCATATGATCCATTCCGATAGAGGTTATGACTGAAACAACCGGCGTAATGATATTTGTCGCATCAAGGCGTCCGCCCATTCCTGTCTCGTAAACCACAAAATCTGCGCCCTGTTCCGCAAAATAAAGCACCGCAATCGCAAATATAAACTCAAAAAAAGAAGGGTGTTTCAGCGAATTGTCAGAAATAGCCTTCATCACCTTTCTGAAACACAGAATAAACTCTTCGTCAGATATCATCCTTCCGTCGATGGATATCCTCTCATTTATCTTCACAAGATGCGGAGACGTAAAAGAACCTGTCCTGAAGCCCGATTCAGTAAGCATAAGCCTTAACATCTCGGTGGTAGAACCCTTGCCGTTGGTTCCGGCAACATGAACCGCCCTGACCTTATCCTGCGGATCACCCAGTCTCTCCATGATAAGCTTCAGATTCTCTGTCCCGATCTTCTCTGCAAATTTCGGAATAGCAAGTATATATTCCGTCACCTCATCTATATTCAGTTCCCTGCTGTCATCTATTATGTCTTCTACACTGAGCATTTCTACATTCCTATTCAGGATGATCATCACACAGTAAGCATCCCGAGATCATCCACATGTCATAGCGCACTTTTTTCACCCGACATGTAATTATCTGTTATCTACCTTCTCAGGATACATATCATGATTTGCAAGCCTGTCCCAGGCAACCTGCTCCCACTTCGTACCCGGTCTTCCGTAATTTGCATACGGATCTATCGAGATGCCTCCTCTTGGAGTAAACTTACCCCAGACCTCGATATACTTCGGATCCATCAGCTTTATAAGATCCTTCATGATCGTATTTACGCAGTCCTCATGGAAGTCTCCATGATTCCTGAAGCTGAATAGATAGAGCTTAAGAGACTTACTCTCAACCATCTTCACGTCCGGCACGTAAGAGATGTAAATAGTCGCAAAGTCAGGCTGTCCCGTGATCGGGCAGAGACTTGTGAACTCCGGACAATTGAACTTTACAAAATAATCATTTCCCTGATGCTTATTGATAAAGGTCTCAAGCAGCTGCGGATCATAGTCCATCGGATATACAACACCCTGCGAACCAAGCAGTGTAAGGCCTTCCGTTTCCTTATCATTTCTTGACATATCTATCCCTCCGAATCAAAGCATTTTATCTGTCAAAGCTACACCGTCAGAGCCTCCTCAGCCCCGGCCGGTGCATCATATCATTTCATAATATTTTCATCAGTATAACACAATTTTATTTCTTGTCATATAACAAAAATAAAGTTATACTTGATATGTATGGAGCAGGTCTTCATACAAGGGGAAGATAAACAAAAAACTAATTGTGGAGGTGCGAAAAGTGCAGACTTATAAGATCAGATCACAATACAACAATCTCATCAATCTCAAGGTGACTCCGGGTCACTTTGCAACATCATCATCGCATATCAATTATTTCATAGATCTTACCACTCTGAAGGCTAGAACAAGCGAAGCCAAGGCAGTGGCAAAATCAATGAGCACAGACTATATTGCAAGCACTATAGTTGATACCATCATATGTATGGACGGAACCGATGTTATCGGCGCTTATCTCGCAGATGAGCTTACCAACTCCGGCATCATGTCAATGAACGCTCACGGCAGTATCTATGTTATCGAGCCAGACCAGAATTCCATGGGCCAGCTTACCTTCAAGGATAATGTTATCCCTATGGTAAATAAGAAGCACATACTTCTTCTCCTCGCGACCGCAACAACCGGCCACACGATTGAGAAGGCTCTTGAGTGTATCGAATACTACGGTGGTATGATTGAAGGAATATCAGCTATATTCACAGCTACCGACGAGGTTGACGGACATACGATTAACGGCATCTTCCATGCAAAGGATATCGAGAATTACAAGTCATATCCATCGCATGACTGCCCGCTCTGCAACGGAAATATCCGTCTGAACGGTATCGTTTCATCAACCGGTTTCACAATGATCTAAAACATAAATAGTTTTGCCAATAAACTATTAAAAATAAAAGGAGTGAACTTTTTACAGTTTCACTCCTTTTTACTGCTCTCCGGCTGCTCGCCGGATCATATTGTTATTTGCCATCCTCCGGCTGTTCGCCGGATCATACTATTATTTACCATCCTCCGAAACTCGCCGGATCATCTTTATTTTACTCGAAGATCAGTCCGTCTCGAATTCCGCTCCGGTTTCATCTCCAACACCGTATTTAAGGGTTACAACATTTGTTGAATATGATGCTGCTGAAAGCTGGAAGGTTTTGGAAACATTTCCCGCCTTAACCACCACAATGAACGGTGTAGCGCTTCCCTCCGTCCTGTCCTTATAATCAACAACAAATATCTTGTATTCGCCCTTCTCAGGATTCTTAAAAACAACATGCTCCGCAGGATTTGCAACAAGGTGATCATCCTCAACCTGCATGTCGACATCGAGCTCTCCGCCGCCGGCAATCCTGTTCATGTAATATATCTCGCTTCCGTCAGGTGTAACAACGTGAAGATCAAGATCATCGTCCGACTGCCATCCGAGAGATATGGTGATAACTCCGTCCTCAGCTCCCATCTGAGAAAGTGTCTCATTCATGGCAGCTTCCATACTGCTCTTTCTTGACTCAGACTCTGGTCCGAAAAGCTTCTGGCTCGGACCGTTCCTGATGAATTCACAAACAGTCAGTTCAAAGGATGCGTCCTCTGGCTTTGTCTTCTCATTGATGAGCTTGCTTACCTTGATGCCTATATCCTTTCCGGCACCCTCTATCTTATAATACTTGACCGTCTTCGTTCCATCCGAAGCCTTGATCGTTACTCTGTATCCATCGATATAACCGGCCTTGGCAACATCAGACTTCTCCGGAAGTGTATACTGAAGTATTCCATCGGAAACCTGACTGTCCATCTCCTCCGGCGCCATCATAAACCATGCTCTGTAACCTGAAGTATTCTTCTTATCAGAGGTTCCCGCGTCGATCTCCATCATATAGAAATCATTCTGATGCAGGATACTACGAGGCTGGAAGAATATACCGTATCTGCAGCTCACCGTCTTTGCATCACCCACAGGATATATCTTCGTATCAGGAAGGTTTTCCTTGAAGCCCTCATCAAATACAAGCAGCAGGGAAATATCACCGAAATAATCATCCGGAACAGCGCCGTAAAGCGTTCTTACCCTCGTGGTATAGTCGTGATCATTCATCTCGATCCTGTAACCGTTAGCCTGAGAGATGCCATTATACGGATATGCCCAGGTATTTGCCGAGGTATAGTTCTCATTCATATTCTTTGCGATCTCATACCACTTTGCCTGATTCTTTCTGGCAAACAGCACATACTGGGTATCCAGACTTTCATCAGTCAGTCCGAAGGCCTCCTTCATGATCTCGGTGAATTCAGGCTTCAGGCAGAAGGAACCGTAAGCCTCAAGAATGTCCGAATAGCTCTTGTTATATCTTGTCATGAGATATCTTACGAAATGACATAACGGATATCCTGTATCCGACCAGTCACTCTTCCTGAAACTCTTTGACTTATCCGGATATGTTACCGAATAGCTGTCGAGAGGTAATGCATACATCTCCCAATGATTACCGTTCTCGATACCCGGCCTGTGACTCAAGTATCCCTTTCCGTCATAATAATCCCTGCAGTCCTCTTCAACCATATTTGCGGTTGCCTCATCAAACTTCAGATTGCTGAGACGTGAGCACTTATATCTTCTCTGACAAGCATGGAAATACTCGTGCGTTATCGTCAGCAACAGGTCATCGTAGGCTCCGGTCGGATTGTTTGCAAGATAGCTTGTATTTACGTACATATAAGCCTGCTTGAGGATACCTGCAACGGTAACGCCCTTTGCATCCTCTGCAACATAGGCAGAAAGCTTAACATCCATAACATACTTCGGAAGCTTAACTTTAACTTCATCCTTCACATAATCATGTGCGATAAGGAGAAGGCTTGCTATCTTCTTGACCATCTCAACCGTTGCGTTAGGGTTGTCATTGGCCTTCTTTATCTGTTCGCAAAGCTCCACATAATCGGCATTTACTTCCAGCTTCTTATTGATCAGATATTCCCTCTTCGCCATAACTTTAGGACCGGTGACCTTCTTGATCTCTTCCGGATCCGTTATGCCCTCATCAGCCGCCACAGCCTCCTGGGCATGGTGCGCCTTTACACTGTTACGGGTATCTGTCTCTATAAGTTCCTTTCTTGCGATCATCTCGCCAACAGTTGCCGAATATGTATATTTGATGCAGAAAAGCTTCTTTGTATAACGTTTTCCGCCCTCACAGACATAGATATAATCCTCTATTCCGAAGAATCTCTTCCATCCTGCAGACGCGATAGCCGGAACGATCTCATCAACTATTACATAGCCCACATAAGCTGAAACAACATAGAAAAGCACCGAATTCTGGCTGCTTTCCAGATACAGATTCGAGCCGTCGAGCCATGTTACATACTGCTGCCAGTAGCCGTCCACATCAAGTCTGAAGGCCGTTACAGCCTCCCACATATCCTCCGGAATGCCTGCTGCCGCAAGGTCGTATTTGACTGTGTATTCTCCCGGCATATTTTCATCAGCGCCCATACCTGCATTAATATCAAATGCATCAATGATTGTGCCACTGAACTGAAGCTCATCCATCATCTTCTGCTCATACTGAGGAAGATCGTCAAACGGAAGCTGGCTTACCGTAACCTCTCTGTCACCGTAAAAGGCATTCTCAGGAATATCGATATTCATATACTCTGTCGGCTCAAGATGCATCTCCTTACTATTTCCCACAAGAGTATTAAATATATTTCCGTTCGCGTCTCTGTTATAAGCATCCTCAGACGACTCTGTCTCCTCATCATCCGTCGGCTCATAATCAGAATCATAATCACTCATGAATATCCACTGCGGTGCCTCGGTCAGCTCTTCCGCCGCCTCATCAGTTATCTCACCCTCTTCAGTGGTTTCCAGAAGAGTGCCGCCATCACTAAGGAGCTCATATTCAGACTGAACCACATCCTCATATTCACTGAAAGCACTGTCCAGCGCCTTGTCCTCTTTGTTAAAGTCAAAGCTGACCAGATTCTTACCGTCCACGTCCGTCTTCTTCTTATCATCCTTCTTCGATGCAAGCGCAAATATTATTATCAGCGCCGACACAAGGAGCACCGAGCCAAGCGTTAACCCCACCGCAAGGCCTGTCCTGCTCTTCGCCTTCTTACCGCAGGATGGACAGAACTTCGAATTCGGTTTCAGCTGCCGTCCGCAGTATTTACAAAACATCGGGCCATTTTTCATACGCAATACCTCCCCATATACCAGTATTACTTCTAACTAAACAGCTATTATTACTTCAAGCGGAACAGCTGGTAGCTGCCGCTGTCATAATTATCGTAGATGTATCCATTCTCGCTGTGAGACGGATCTCTGAAGCCGTATACTATTCCGTCATAGCCTGCCGGAACATAATAGATGATCTCGCAGTCATAAACTGCATACTCATTATTATAATCGTTCCAGTTGCTTGTAACCCATCTGTAAACATACCTCTCCTGACCGTTATATTTGATCGTGAAGCGTGCAAACTGTTCATCGTAGCTGTCAGTAAAGGTCACCTTCGTATCCTCATACAGCTTCACATTGTAATAGTCATAGCTGCAAGGCAGGATCGTAAGTCCGATCGTGAAAAGCCTCGTATCCTCGAAGAATGCATGATATCTTACTCTCAGCTCTTCATAGCCCGAGAAGTCTATATTATTCTCCTTACCGAAGGCCATAACCTCCTCCGAAACTCCTGTCCTCGTGAAGGCATCAACACTTACCTTGCCTCTAAGTTCAACCTCATAACCATCGGTGCTTCTTCCGATGATATCCATATTCCCGCCGAGCGGAAGATCTGTTCTGATACCGTATTTTTCAAAATCAGGCTTGCTGTCATCAACCGGAGGTGCCTGTGTAGTCGCCTCGGTCGTTGCCTGCTGAGTTGAAGCCTGGGTTGTTGCCTGAGTCGTCGCCTCTGTAGTTGCCTGAGTTGTCGCTGCTGTTGTAGCCTCTGTCGTACTTTCAGACGTCGCTTCGGTAACAGTATATGCAAGGGTTGCCGTTGTCGACTGTGTATTTGGCGTTGCCGTTGTCTGCTCGGTTGTCGATGCAGACTGCTCGGTCACAGTTGTCGACTGCTCCGTTGTGTAGTAGGTTACGACCTCTGTATTTTCTGTATTTGTCCTTCCGGAATAAATCTCTGTCGATGAGTTTCTCCCCGTGTCCCCACCGCTTTTTTTATCCTTCTTCTTTACGAGGAACCCCGGTGCTACGAAAAGAAGAATGACTGTTGTCAGGATAGCTACAGAGCTTGCCACAAGAGCTATTATCAGTCCGGCGTGACTTTTCTTCACCGGATTAAACTCACTGTAGACAGGCGTTCCGCACCTATCACAAAAGGTATCCGTGTCCTGCAGATATTTACCACATTTCCTGCATATATTTGCCATAATACATCACCCCACTCCCGGCATAATATGACTTACTAAAAACTGATAGATTCCATATAAAAACAGTCAGTTATGACCGGTATTTTTATAACAAAAATCTACGTCTTTATTATACCATAGAGTCCCCTGTAAGGCTAATAAAACAAGAAAAAAAAACCACAGGTGTTTTCCCTGTGGTTTATCGCTTTATCATATTCTGTTTCAAGCCGTTTGATGGCCACTTCACAGTCCATCACCGTGCCCGTTAAATCACTCTATTTTCTCCTCCAGGTTGAAGGTGTGAAAAGTATGAGCATCGGGAATATCTCAAGACGTCCCGCGATCATATCAAATACAAATACCCACTTCGACGGAATGCTGAAGGCCGAATATCCGCCGTAAGGACCTACGGTTCCGAGACCCGGTCCGATATTATTTATTGTAGCGGCTATGGATGTAAAGCTTGACGTAAAATCAAATCCGTCCACACATACTATCAGGAAAGATGTCGCGAAGATAAGAAAATAAGCTGCGATAAAGGCATTTGCCGTTCTGAGTGTGGTATCCGGCACAGCCTTACCGTCCATCGTAACTCTCTTAACACTTCTTGGATGGATAAGATATGAAACCTCATTCTTAACCTCCTTAAAGTATATCATTATTCTCGAAACCTTGAAGCCGCCTCCCGTACTTCCCGCGCAGGCTCCGATAAACATCAGCATGACGAGGATTGCCTGAGGAAGTGTTCCCCAGAGATTAAAGTCCGTCGTCGCAAAGCCTGTAGTCGTCATGATGGAAGCCGCCTGAAAGCTCGCATGAGATAGACTCTTTCCGAAGCTTCCCACATCATTGATGATGCTGAGCACGATTATCGCAACGGCTCCGAAATATATACCAAGATACCATCTGATCTCTTCGATTTTGAAAGCATCCTTAAACTTTCTGCAGACAAGCAGGAAGTAAAGCTTGAAGTTCATACCAAACAGCATCATAAATACTGTTATCACAGTCTGGCAGAATACATTGTAATCTGCTATTCCGCTTGCTCGTGTCGAGAAACCTCCGGTACCCGCCGTACCAAAGCTTATGCAGAAGGCATCGAAGACCGACATGCTTCCGCAGATAAGTATTATCACCTCAACAGCGGTCATCGCAAAGTAGATCGCATACAGATAGAAAGCCGTCGTCCTTACTCTCGGAACCAGCTTATCAACCGAAGGTCCCGGGCTTTCCGCCTTCATGAGATACATACTGTCTGCTCCGGAAGGCGTGATCGCAAGTATAAATACAAGCACACCCATACCGCCCAGCCAGTGTGTAAAGCTTCTCCAGAAAAGCATACAATGCGACATAGCTTCAACATTCTTCAGTATACTCGCTCCGGTCGTTGTAAAGCCCGATGCCGTCTCAAATACAGCATCCGTATAGCTCTTTATCTCTCCTGACAGAAAAAAAGGAAATGCACCCACAAGACTGAGTACGAGCCATCCAAGTGCAACGATGATCATACCCTCCTTGGCATGCATTTTTTTATCCTTTGGTTTCTTCAGTCTGAGCAGTGTTCCTATCAGAAGACTGGCTGCCGCAACCACCAGAAAATAAGCTGCATTTTTCTCATGATAGATATTTCCCACCAGCTCAGGGATCATCATGAATCCCGCAGTGAACTGAAGCAGAAGTCCTATTACATAAAATATAACAGAATAATTCATACTATTAATCCTAACCAGCGATCATTTCGTCAATATCGTTGAGACCTTTCTTAGTGGTAACTACAATGACGCTGTCTCCAACCTCGATAGAATCATTACCACCCGGGATAATAACGTATTTTCCTCTGGAAATACAGCAGATAAGAGTGTTCGGAATAATCCTCAGATCCTTCAGCTTAACGCCTGCAGCCCTTGAGCCGGGACCTACGTTGAACTCAAGTCCTTCTACTCTTCCGTCCATCATATGATAAAGTGTCTCAACATCACTGCCGAGGGAATTCTGCATCGACCTTACATATCTTGTGATATATTCAGCCGTTATCTTCTTGGTAGAGATGATCTTGCCAACCGGCATCTCCGCAACCATATCCTCATAAGAATTCCTGTGAACTCTGGTCATCATCTTCGCCTCTGTCTCCTTACGTATGAAGAGGGCCAGAAGGATATTTGCCTCATCGCTGTCCATAAGCGCACATACAGCATCCATATCCTCAACGGACTCCTCAAGAAGAAGCGATTTATCGGTTGCATCACCATTTATTATCATGGCTCTCGGAAGCAACTCCGAAAGCTCTCTGCTTCGTTCTTCATCCTTCTCAATAAGCTTTACATTAAGACCCGCCTTGATAAGGCTGTCTGCCAGGTAATAGCTTATGGTGCCGCCGCCGGCTATAAGCACATCCCTGATCCTCTTAGCCTTGATACCGACCTTATTGAGGAAAGCATTTACAGATGAAAGAGGAAGTGTAACGGAAATCTTATCTCCTGCCCTAAGCACGAAATTACCGTCCGGTATAACAATATCCTTATCTCTCTGAACAACACAGATAAGCGCACTTTCCTTAACCTTCGGATAATAATCCCTGAGCTTCAGTCCATCAAGAACCGAACCGTCCGGAATAACAAGACTTATAAGGTTTACACGTCCCTTAGCGAAGGTATCAACCTCCAGAGCGGACGGAACCTGTATCAGTCGCTGCATCTCGTGAGCCGCTGCACTCTCCGGATTTACAGACATGGAAAGACCAAGTTCCTCTTTAAGGAAGCCGATCTCGTCAGAATACTGAGGGCTTCTGACCCTCGCTATAGTCTGGCAATGTCCTGTCTTACGTCCGATAAGGCAGGCAAGCATATTTTTCTCATCCTGATCTGTCGCCGCAATAAGCAGATCTGTCTCCTCAATACCGGCCTCAAGCTGCGATCTGAAGCTTGTGCAGTCTCCCACATATCCGATAACGTCGCAGGCAGACGAAACGCTCTGCACGGCGTTAGGATTTGTATCCATTACAGTTATCTGATGTCCTTCATTACTGAGCTGCTCCGCAAGCGTATGCCCTACTCTGCCGCAGCCCGCAATAATAATATTCATTATCTCATCCTCTGTGAAATATACTTTATAAAATACAGTCCTACGGACCTACTGATCCGCGTCATAATATTTTAAACTTATTTTTCTTACAAGTCAATACAGCTGATTTTCAGTGTTTTCAGCCGAAACATACGTTACTATTTCAACTCCGGCTGATACATTTATAATTTATATGATTAACCTGTGTTGAATCATCATAACTCTCCGCGTATCTTCTTCATTATGATATCATAATTGTCCTTCTCATGAGGGAAGGTGCAGTTTGTGCACACCTTGACCCTGCGCCCGTTCTTCTCCTTAAACTGAGGATTACCCGGGCAACCCTCCAGATGATACATCGGACAATAACAGAAGAGGCAGTTGAGATGAACTTCCTTTCCCTGAGCCGCCTCATCTCTTTTGTGGCACGGATAATACGGGCAGGCCACATTCTCGAAATATCTTTCCGATGCGGCATACCCGTTACTTACCTTTTGTTCATCCGCTACTGTTACGGATGATCCATTCATATTCTCTTCCTTTAACAACTCTATGTTTTCTTCCATTTTTTTCTACTCCAACGTAGCTGCAACCTCTTCCAGAAGCTCTATGATAGGAAGATGCTGAGGACAGGCTCCTTCACACTGACCGCATTTTATACATGCGGACGCCTTGGAAGGTCCCGGCTTCCATGAATAGTCATTCTTAGCCGCCGTAAGATCCTGATAGAGCTTGTAACGGTTCATACACTCAAATATCACAGGAATACGTATCTGCATAGGGCAACCCGGAACGCAGTATTTACATGCCGTACATGGAATCGAATCTATACTCTTAAGAGCCGCCCTGGCACGAAGTATAACATCATCCTCCGCTTCTGTGAAAGGAACAAAATCCTTCATAAAGGAAAGATTATCCATCATCTGTTCCATGTTAGACATTCCGGAAAGGACCATCATGACATTCGGGAGATTTGCCGCAAAGCGGATTGCCCATGAAGCAGGACTTGCCGCAGGATCCGCAAGCTCAAATATTTCCCTTATAACCTCCGGAGGATTCGCAAGAGTTCCGCCTTTTACCGGTTCCATGACTATCACAGGTATGCCATGCTTTTCAGCTACCGCATAGCATCCGCCGGAACATATTGAAGGATCATCCCAGTCAGCATAATTGATCTGAAGCTGGACAAACTCCGCGTCCGGATGCTCGGTAAGTATCTCATCAAGAACCTCCGGCTTATCATGGAAGGAAAAGCCGTAATGCTTGATCCTTCCCTCTGCCTTGAGCTTTTTCACATAGTCCCATAAAACGTATTCATCGTATTTATCTCTGTTATTTGTTTCAAGCGAATGAAGAAGATAAAAGTCAAGATAGTCAGTCCCCAGTCTCTTCAGGCTTATCTCAAACTCCTTCTTCGCCTCCTCTTCATTTTTAGCGGCATATGCCCCTGCATTCAGCTTCGATGCAAGGTAGTAGGAATCCCTCGGATACCTTTCAACAAGAGCTTTTCTTGTAGCCTCCTCCGAACCGCCGTAAACAAATGCCGTATCGAAATATCTTCCACCGGCCTTGAAGAATTCGTCCACCATATCAGACGTCTGCTGTACATCTATTTCGCCCGAATCCAGCCTCGGAAGCCTCATAAGTCCAAATCCAAGCTTCATACAGTCCTTAACAAGATCATTCATAACAAATACCTCCTCTGATCCTCTGTCACACTGTCAATAAGCTGTTATATATATCTCCAAATCATTCTGCTACTAATCATCCGGTTATTCATCCATCCGGTCGTTTATTCATCCGGTTATTCGATCTCCAAGAATCCCTCGATAGCCTTCCTCGCTTCAGCTATAGAAATACCCTCAGCTTCCGCAATCTTCCTGGCGTCTTCGTATTCTATCTTGCTTCTCTCAACTCCGTATCCGGAAACCTTCTTCACAGAAACCTCGCCATACGGAGTATTTTTCTTCAGGGTAGTCCTGTCCAGAACATATCTCTCACATATTTTCTGCCTGATACCGATGGTGGATGTGAGTCTAAATATCTCTCTGACCATCTGCTCCTTATCATCCATACTGCATATCACAGAAAGCAGTATTCCCGGTCTGCCCTTCTTCATATCCACCGATGCAGAAAATACATCCCTGGCGCCTTGCTTCATCAGCTCTTCTTTTGCGAAGCCAAGCTCCTCACCGGTCATATCATCAATATTACATTCAAGCGTGCAAACCGTATCTGTCGATCCAGCCATCTCTCCAAGCATAGCACGAACACAGTTTGCAGCCTTAAAATCCTTACTGCCCATTCCATAGCCGATCTTATCAACGGTCATCACAGGCATATTTCCGAATTCATCTGCAAAGGTTTTTATTAGAGCGGCGCCTGTAGGTGTACAAAGCTCGCCCTCAATTCTACCGCCGTAAACAGGAATACCCTTTAATATGTGTGCTGTTGCAGGTGCCGGCACCGGAAGCACGCCGTGCATACAATGCACCTTGCCCGAGCCCACATGAACCGCTGTCGCAACAACCCTGTCCGGCTTTATCATATCCATCAGCATGCAGACTGCAGTTATATCTGCAACCGCATCCATGGTTCCAACCTCGTGGAAATGTATCTCCTCCACAGTCTTTCCATGAACTGTACTTTCCGCCTCTGCGATCAGCTTATAAACCGCCAGGATCTTCTCCTTAACATTTTCCGGAATCCCAAACTCGCCCACCATATCTCTGATATCCTGCATGGATGTGTGGTGATGGTGATGTCCGTGTTCATCGTCATGGTGATGGTGATTGTGATGGTCATGTTCATCGTGATGGTGATTGTGATGGTCATGTTCATCGTCGTGATGGTGATGTCCGTGGTCATCGTCGTGATGGTGTCCGTGTTCGTCATCGTGATGGTGATGATGATCATGCTCGTGGTGGTCGTGAGAATGCTCCTCAACTCCATCAACTGTTACGCGAAAGTGGGTTCCTGTGATACCACATTTAACACTCTCCTCAGCAGCAAGCTCCACCTTTTTCTCCGAAAATACAGCCTTCATCTTCTCTATAAAGCTCTTCTTCTCGTTATCATCCAATAGTTCATATAACGACGCTGCAAGCATATCTCCCGCAGCACCCATTCCAAGATCAAAATATAGAACCTTCATGATCTTATTCCTCCGTACAACCATCTAACAATCACACACTTATTCAGCATGATAATTCCATCTGCATGACATCCGTCTACTTCTTCATCATGTATCGGCCAACTCTCACGACATATGATTTATCATACTCGCCTGATAACCTGCGCCAAAACCATTATCAATATTTACAACCGAAACACCGCTGGCACAGCTGTTCATCATTGAAAGAAGAGCCGACAGCCCCTCAAAGGATGCACCGTAACCAACACTTGTCGGTACTGCGATAACAGGGCATGAAGCAAGTCCGCCAACAACACTTGCCAGCGCGCCTTCCATTCCGGCAATGGCAATTATCACTCTCGCACCCATAATCTCATCGATATGATCCAGCAGTCTGTGAAGTCCCGCAACACCGGCGTCATATATCCTTACAACATTATTACCAAGGAATTCAGCCGTCCTTGCGGCCTCCTCAGCCACCGGAATATCACTGGTTCCGGCAGTAATAACTGCAATATATCCCTTCGCATCTACCGGCAGATTCCCGCCAATAACCGCCAGCCTTGCGTCCTCGTAGTATTTATAATTTGAAATAAGACTCTTCTCAACCTCAGCAGCCTTCTCCTTATCCATTCTTGTAATAAGGATATGCTCCTGCCCGCTTTCTCTCATCGCCAAGACTATCCCGGCTATCTGCTCCGCAGTTTTACCCGCGCCATAGATCACTTCATTTGCGCCCTGCCTCAGCCCTCTGTGAGTATCAAGCTTTGCAAAGCCCATATCAACGAATGGCGCCCTCTTTAAATATAGCAGCACTTCATCCTCACTGATCGATCCGGCCTTATATTCTTCAAGTAATATCTTTATATCCTTCAATATTTCCGACCCTCTAAACCTCCGGATTAAGACTTCCTGTTCTGTAGCCCATAAGATCTATGGTGATGTATTTAAAACCGAGATCACGATATTTCTCAGTGATAACTCTGCGACTGACCTCTCTGACCGTAAACTCGATATCCTCCGGAAGAACCTCGATCCTTGCCAGTTCATTGTTATGAACTCTGACTCTGTACTGCTTAAGTCCGAGTGATCTTAAAACCTCTTCAGCCTGCTCGATCCTGCCGAGCAGATCTTCCGTTATCTCCTCGCCGAAAGGTACTCTCGTAGCAAGGCATGAAAAAGAATTCTTATCAAAGGTCGGGACATTCAGCATCTTCGAATAATTCCTGATGTCCTCCTTGGTGAAGCCGTAGGCAAGAAGAGGACTCAGTATACCGAGTTCCTGAACAGCTCTCATGCCCGGTCTGTAATCCTGCATATCGTCCTTATTTGTTCCCTCGATGACCGTGTCGATACCCTCAGCAGCAGCAAGCTCCTTGATCTTTCCAAATATATGTTTCTTGCAGTAATAGCATCTCTCATCAACATTTGATGCATATTCCGGAATGCTCAGCTCATCAGATTCAAATATGATATGTCTGATACCATTCTCCTTGCAGTAATCCTCTGCCTCCTTGATCTCAACACCCGGAACCCCCGGCGACTTTGCAGTGATTGCCACACATTTATCACCCATCAGGTCGTGGCACATCTTGAGCAGAAAGGTTGAATCAACCCCTGCCGAAAATGCAACCGCAATACTGTCGAATCTGTTCAGATATTTTCTAAGTCCCTCGTACTTCTCCATTCTGTTCACCCCTATCCTTCTTTAAAGCTCATCACCGCCCTGTTCTTGCAGTGATCATTTTGTTTCATATACATCCTTAAAATGCTTTGTCTCCAACACCTCATAGGCAGCCGTCTTGTCTATGATATTTTTCAGAAGCCCGTCCAACTCCGTCCCCTCCCGGTAATCGGCAGGTGCAAAATACCTTATCCTGTTATCCCGGAGCATCTTATAAACCCTGTCCTTATTCATCGTTTCAGGATTGTAAACTCCTATCGAATGGCCGCCATTTATATTTACAAGCTTCATGCACGGTATGTCCGTATCGCTGTCGCCTATATATACCATATTTCTGAAAGGCACCCTCATGTTTTCCGGCGCAAAATACTCATTCACTCCGTTATCATTTATATCCAGCACGCCCTTCTCTATCCTGAAGAGATACTGCGTCTTGTTGGTATAATTGATGACCTGCGCCGGCCAGGTGGCAACGCCTCTGTCATCGTAGAAGAAAGAGCTTGCATATATCTTCTTAAATACGCCCTTCTTCGCAATTTCAGTGCCCTCGATCATTTCCTTCAGCCCCGAGGAAATGATATAATGTTCAACCGTGATGCCCTTCTCTCTCCCATATTCGTTGAGCCGGTCAAACCACTCCTCAACTCCCGGAAAAAGCACCACCTTACTGCCGTATTCCTGCAGCTTCTCCCTGTTAAATACAAGTCTGCCTCTCGCCTCATCCATCATGACATACATGTAAGCAAGATTGCTGTCCATCTCATTTTTCTCGGCAAGGATATTTGTCTTCTTCCAGAATTCTCCAACATCATATCCGACCGATTGTATATAACCCTGTGCCTGCATATCAGTAGGCGAAAGTGTTTTATCAAAGTCATAGCATATCGCCAGGACCGTATCTTTTCTTCCACTGAACCCGGACATATTTCACCCCCTCTGTCTTCACTCTGCTGCCCAATCAATATTTCTCAGTGCCTACCTTCCGGAACTACCGTCGTATCTCATAGCCTCTTCAATGAAGTGATAAACAAACTCCGGATTTGACGGATAATAAATATGCGGGAAGCCCATCCACGACACCGGACCTACCTTGATCTCGTCCCATGCACTTCCTGAAACCGGCTTCTCGACGATACATGAGATGCCGTTGTCCGTACTGTCGAAATAATGGAATTCATGTCCCTTGATCCTCTCCGAATCACCGAGGAAGCGTCTCTCCTTCTCCTCGATATTTACGTAGCCGAAGCGCACCAGCCGTCCCATATTTTTGCATTTGCCGTGTATTACGCCGCACATCTTATATTCCGCGCCGTTATCGTCCTCAATCACATCATGCATATACATAAATCCGCCGCATTCCGCAATAACGGGCATACCGTTCTTTATCGCCGAGCGGATACTGTTTATCATATTCAGATTTCTCGAAAGCGCCGGAAGATGCAGCTCCGGATATCCTCCATAAAAGATCATTCCGGATATTCCCTCCGGGAGTATGTCATCGTAAATAGGCGAGAACGGAACCAGCTCCGCGCCTGCTGCCCTGAGCATCCTCAGGTTATCCTCGTAGAAGAAGCTGAAGGCTTCATCGCTGGCAACACCTATCCTAACCTTGGAATCCCCTGTGATATTTTTCACCTGGAAGCCGTACACCGGCAGCGATTCTGCCATATCACAGATACGGATAAGTTCCTGCAGGTCGATAGTCTTGTCGAGTATCCTCGCCAGGTTGTCCAGACTTTCCGAAAGACCGCCTATCTCATCCGGACTCTTCAGCCCAAGATGTCTGCTGTCGAATCTAAGCTCCTTCGAAACAGGAAGATAGCCCACAGGACTTATACCCAGCTCACTCCTGACAAGTGGCTCGATCATCTTATATACTTTTTCACTCATTTTATTGAAAATAACACCTTTGATCAGATGCTCCCTGTCATAACGAAGGAAGCCTGAGACAAGTGGAATGACGGATCTGCTCATACCGTGAGCGTCCACCACTAAGATCACAGGAATACGAAGTTTATCGGCCAGATCATAAGAAGAACCCTCCTCCTTGATACCGCCGAGACCGTCATAGAGTCCCATGACTCCCTCTACAACGGAAATATCATGATTATAGTTTTCTTCAGGCTGCTGATAAAGCGCCCTGGTCATTTCCTTACCGGTAAAAAATGTATCGAGATTTCTCGACGGAATGCCGAGAACCCTTCTGTGAAACATCGGATCGATATAATCCGGACCGCACTTAAAAGCACGCGGCTTATAACCCTTCTTTTTGAGAAGGCTGATCATTCCGCATGTAATAAGAGTCTTTCCGCTGCCCGAACCGGGAGCAGCTATCATAAATGCCGGTTCTCTCATTCGCACCCCCTTGACTACTACAACACCCACCAACAGTACCGTAGTCCTTCTGACGAAAACCTATTTAATCCTCCGTTAAGTTAAACGCTGCAACCATAATATCATTTTCTTTTTTCATCACATGCTGCCCGCCAAGCTTTGCCAGCCTGGAAATACTGACCTCCACGATATCCGGTTCAGAGACCGTCCCTTCATCGAGAAGCTTCATTATCTCATTCTTTGTTTCAACCGTGATAGCAGTCATGCATACTCTGATATCTCTGTTATAGCTCCTTAACAGATTTATTATATCACGAAGACGCCCTTCTGTTCCACCTATAAAAACGCGGTCAGGAGGATTTTTTTTCATTAATTCTATGTTGGTTTCATCCTGCAGTTTATTCTCCTGATCACCGGCGTTGACCACTTCATCAGAACCCGCAGCAAGAAGCACTTCACCCGCTTCTCCAACAACCGGATAAATATTCCGAAGTCCGAACTTATCCATATTTCTTCTAAGAAGTTTTACCCTGTCGGCCTTCTTTTCTATCGCAAATACCTTTATATCCGGCGATATTCCTGCCGCATCGATGGTCACGCCTCCGGTACCGCTGCCGATATCATAAAATGTACAGCCCTTAAATAATCTAAGCTTACTGAGTACTATCTCCCGAATCTCTTCCTTAGTGATCGGAACCCCTTCCTCTCTCAGATATTCATCCGTAGGTATCCCATAAGACAACTGTTTTGTCCTCGGTGCATAATTCCTGATAAATACCGTATAGAGTCCCTCCTGAAGCTCCGGAAGCCCTTCACCTGCTCCGACTCTGAAAAGCTTCTCATCCTCGTAGGAAAGCCTGTATCCGAAGAACGCCTCTGCATCCCTGAAATCCTTCAGGTTTTTAACCAGCTTCTTTACATCCTCTAAACCTGAAAGAAGTACAAAGGTCTTATCATTATATCTTACCGCATCACGCACCAAAGGAAGGGTCTCCTCAAAGTCCCTTCCATGTAAGCTCAGTATCTCTGCATCCTGCCATGAAACCTTAAGTCTTGCGGCAAGATAAGAAACCGACGATATTCCCGGCATGATATCTATATCCACCTGAACCTCCGGATGCTCACGCTTCAGCGAGAAAGTCCATTCACGGAGCCTCAGATATGCCTTCTCGGCACCACTGTAGAAGCCCGAATCACCCGAATAGATAAATACTGCATTTATTATTATTTCTGCAGTCACCGAATGATCTTTCGTATCACCATTAATCTGTTTTGTAGAATCAGTCACATCACCGTTTATCTGTTCAGCAGAATCATTCTCTGTACACCGAATCATGCCCTCCAGTGCCTCGATCATATCGTTAACCCGATATGTATCCACCACCTTCTGTGTCCGGACATCCGAAAACGGAGCGCTGAGTCTTGCAGCTCCGAACACCATATCAGCCTTATTAATTTTTTCCCTGACCTCTCCAGTCAGACAGCCGGGATCACCCATCCCGGCTCCGACTAAGGTTATGCTTATCTTTATAACCATCACTAATCCTTATTATTTTAATGTGTATTTGATAGTAATATCGCCTGTATCTGTTGTAAGCTTGCAAGCACCGCCTGTAAGGGTTTCAGGAACCTTTACATCACCTGTATCAGCTTTTGCCACGAAGACCTTATCACTAAGGATAGTCCCTTCGATATCACCTGTATCTGTTCTGGCAACTATTGTTGCGGCATCAATATCCTTGAAGATCACATCACCTGTATCTGTATCAATGTTCAGATCACCTTTTGCGATCATATCTGTAAGAACAATATCGCCTGTATCTGTTCTCGTCTTAATATTGTTGCATCTTACTGTATCGATATCGACATCACCTGTATCTACGTCAACTACAACATCCTCGCATGTAAGATTAAATATTGTTACATCGCCAGTATCTGTTGTAAGCTTAATATTACCATCTACAGGTATAGAATACACTCCGATATCTCCTGTATCTGACTTTACAGTGATTGCATAATACACATCCTCAGGAAGGTATACCGTCATCTTGCGTTCACCTGTATAGAAAACGAAGGATCCAATAAAATCATACCATTTTCTCTTGTCCTTTTCCTTAATCCTGAGTGTTCCGTTATCAACCGAAACTTCTACCTTGATATTCTTTGATTCTGCGTAATCTACTCTGCAGAAGTTGTCTTTTGATTTTTTGATAACTACGTCACTTACATTACTTTCAATACTCACTATTTCTACGTCAGATGCTGTTTCAAAATGCTTTTTATTGATCTTCTCTCTTGTAAGCTTCTTATAATCAAAGCCCAGCATTGCAAATCCTGCAAAGCCAACTATCATTCCGAGTCCTATCAAAAGAATTGCTGTATATTTTAATGTCTTCCCCATTATGCTGTCCTCCCTCTGAAAAGTCTTGCAACAGCTGTAAACATGCCCTTAATAACCTTTACGCTGAACGTTGCCATTGCTTTAACCACCGGAAATATTAAAAGTCCGATGCCGGCAAGTATAAATCCTGCCCCAAGCGTTACAAGTCCAAATGCAACCTTTCCTGAAAGGATGCATGTGATCAGTCCAACGATAGAACCGATTCCTGCACCAACAAAACCAACTGCTATTCCACAGGCTCCTACAAGAAGTCCGAATAAAAGTCCGCAGGCACCTATGAAAAGTCCGAATGCTGTAGCTGCTGCTGCGATGATGAATGGGAAGCAGATGATAATGAGTATCACCTTAAGAGCTGTATTTCCGCTCTTCTTTTCGTATCTTCTGTTATCGTCATGGGAATCATAGCTTCCTGACTGTGATCTTCTTCTGTTATTATTCTCTGACGAACGATTATCATTCGCCTCACCCTTATAATAAGCGGTTGTTGCAAGCGGCTTGCTATTCTCCTTCTTTGGAACAAGTTCCTCATTCTCAACCAGAATCTTAAGTGCTACGTCACCCGGATCTCCGATCGAAGCAACTGCATCCTCCTCAGACATTCCGTCTTCCATAAAAGCGTCTATCTTTTCACTATACTCGTCAATGAAGCGATCTCTGTCTTCCTCAGGAAGTGCCTTTAATCTGGCCTTCAATGCCTCAAGGAATTCAATCTTGTTCATCTCCCTTTTCCTCCTTCACAATTGTCCTTTATGCTAAAGATTTTTGTCTTTCTTTCGTTCGACAAGTTGATAATAACAGTCAAAGATTAAAAAATCATTAAAACGAGTTAATATTTGAATTAAAAATTAAAAAACCGGTTTTTAATCTGATTATGCATTTTTTCGGCCTGTAAGGTAGTAAACCGCAAGCGCAGTTCTGTGAGACAGATTCTCCTTAGAGAGTATTCCTGTTATATAATTCTTAACCGTTCCCTCGGAGATGAAAAGCCTGTCCGCTATCTCTTTATTTGACAGTCCCTCGGCCACAGCCTTAATAACCTCAAGCTCTCTTTCCGAATAAGCTGAACCGTCAAAGCCACCTGCTGCACCTGTTCCGGCTGCCGTACTTGCCAGGTTTTCAAGTATATTCTCCTCCATGACACCGGTTCCGTTATAAACCGACTTGATCATCTGCTTAAGGTGATCCGGCGTATGATTCTTGATAAGGTAGCCCTTCGCGCCGTTCTTCAGTGCCTGCCTGACCAGCTGGTCATCATCGAAGGTCGTAAGTATCAGAACCTTGCCCAGATCCTTCTCAACTATATATTTCGTTGCCTCTATACCGTCCATCTCCGGCATCTGTATATCCATGATAAATACATCCGGCTTCGACTTCTGTGCTATCTCAATGGCCTCTCTTCCGTTTGCCGCTGTGCCGATAACTTCAAATTCCGGATCCACATCAAGAATTATCTTCATTCCGTCTCTGACAAAATCACTGTCGTCTGCAATTATAACTTTTATCTTATCCATGCTTTACCCTGTCTCCCTTCAATACCTATACGCTCTTAGCTCTCACTCGGTAGTATCATATTAAGTGTAAAACCGAACTCTGTCTCAAAGGAAAGCGTTCCTCCCGCAGCCCTGATCCTGCGTCTCATTCCGGAGATACCCATTCCGTCCTTGATCTCCTTACAGCCCACGCCGTCATCGGAGATGCTGCATCTTATCAGCTTATTCATTACAATTATTCTTATATCGATGTGACTGCATTTCGCGTATTTCATGGAATTTGAAACCGCTTCGAAGGCATTATCGAGAATTATCTCCCACTGTGTGTCGGTTATGACAGAAAGGTCGCCCTCCTTCTCGAAGTTTGTCTCAACGCCCTTATTATTGCAGTCCTCACAAAGCTTATATATCTGGAGAAGCGCCATCTGGTTTCTGTCAGGTCTCTTCTTCCTGAGTATCCCTCTGATCTCGTCCATTCCACCCCTGAGCTGGTCGATGACCGCCTGAGTCATTCCCTTCGCCCTCTCCGGATCAGCCTCTATCAGAAGCTTGATCGCCTCAAGCTGATAGATTGAGCCGTTAATATTATGTCCCAGCTTATCATGCAGGGTCTGTGAAAGTTGCGAACGTTCCTCAAGTATCTGATTCTCCGCAATAAGCGCGCTCTTCTTCAGCTCATTCTCGACCTCACGGTTACGCTCCTGCATATTTCTCTTCAGCTTCTGCTCCTGCTTCGTATCCTGCATCAGCTGTTCCTGATAGTAAACGATTATCTTTTCATGCTGGATATAAACCATCGCGATGAATAGTATCATGATCATCATCAGAAATACATCACCCGGCCAGATCACCGGCAGTACTATCGGCAGCATATACCATTTCCAGTCAACCTTCAGAATAGCCAGTATTTCATATATGAAAAATACTATGGTCAGAATAAAGCCTCTCCCATACATTGCAGAAAGCGCAATACCCACTCCCAGAGCCGCCAGCGTAAATATCCATTTTCTCTTATTTGACACCAGCTCTCCGATGCTGAAAAATCCAATTATAAACGCAACAAGGAGGAGCATCACGAATGATACTCCTTCCTCGCTATTGATCTTCAAAATGCCATAGGCACTGAACAGTATTAATATGATTATTCGAACCGCATCAAAATATTTTTCACGCTTCATTCTTCTTCAGTTTAAGTCCGACTCCCCCAAGACTGATTATGATAAGTAAGTATGCTGCTGTTATACATAATACCATAAAATACCCTTTGTTGTCGCCTGTAAATATCAGGTCTGTTGAATCCATGAACCATCTCTGAGGCATCATATAAGAAAGCATTTTCGTACCATTTTTCATCTCTCCCAGAGGGAAATAAAGTCCCGAAAGAAGTGATGACATTGCCCAGATTGTGAAGGCTGCATAGTTGGCACTCATTGCATTTCCGATGACCACTCCCAGAAGGAGGCTGAGTGAGCTGAAGATAAAGCCCATCAGAAATACCATTAAGATAAAGTTCATACGTCCCATGCCGAATTCAGTCCCGGCAATGAATAAATAGAGTAAAAGCACCGTAGTAAGCATAACCGATGTGATGATCGATGTTATGAACTTAGCCGCAAAATAAACTATACTTTTTGTTCCTGTAAGGTCTATCCTGAGCAGCACCTTATCCTTCTGCTCTTCGATCACGGAATGTGCAACAAATATACCACTGAATATAAATCCCATGGAAAGGATCGCAAAAGCATATCCTATACGGGTTTTCTCCCTGGTCTGCTCAGCCGTGAGACTTACTTCGTTCTTGCCGGCAAGGGATACAACCTCCTTCTCAGGAAGAAGCGCATCCTTCTCAGCAAGAGCTGCCGCTGCAGCATCCGCAGATAAACCTTCAGCCGATGTATCAAGAATATCTGAAACAACATTCTTTATCTCTCTGTCAAGGATCCCATATCTGTCATCCTCTGAAGTGATATATATTTTAAATGCTTCACTAACCTTTCCTTCTGTGATCAGCCTGTCGAAGTCCGGGCTGAGATATAAGAAGGCTCCTGCCTTATCATTTTTTGTATCCTTGTCCACCCTCTTATCTGCCTCTGCAAGAGTCAAATCATTCATATGCTGTCTGCAGATAGAGAACATACCGCTCTTTGTAAGCTTATTTAACATATATTCCGAAAGCTTTGTACCGGATGCATCATATACCTTTACGCAGAAGGTATCTTCAACTCTTACGTATGCAGCCTTGACTGTATCATCTTCAATCTCGATAATCTTATTATTATCATGCTCAAGATACATAGAGAGGGAATCCATATTCAGCGAATAAATAAGAACTGACAGAGCCGGTGCTATAAGCAGGAAGAACCAGAAACCTTTATTTCTGAATAAAAGCTTTAAAGTTGTGCGTATTATAATACTCATGCTGTACCTCTCCTTCTGATGTGTCCGGCCAGAACCGAAACCAGTGAACAAACTATTGTGATGGATATAAGATATATTACTGCACTTCCTATGTAGTCGCTCTTTCCCTCGCAGGAAAGCTCTACCAGCGATCTGTTAATATGATAGATCGGCGAAAGCTCCTTTAAGAACTGTGGATGATTCGCATACATATAGGTTTCAAAGCTTCCTCCGAAGAAGCCGGCAAACCATACGAGCATCCATACAATAACGATCGTTACCACCATATTATTTGTTATGTAATACCACATAAGCCCAAGAGCAGTTGCCGCGAATGCTGTAAGAACGAGTATCATTGCTGTAAGGGCTATATTTCCGAAGTGGACTCCCATCATTGTTATTGTAAGAGTTGTTGTAATAGCAAGACACACTGTAACCACCAATGCGGTTGGGATAAGTTTTGCAAGATAAAGCTTTCCGGTGCTGAGGCCTGATACTGTGAACCTCTTGTTCATCCTGAACTTTTTCTCTGTTCCGATGATACCTGCTGCGCAGATTATCGCGCACCAGCCAAAATATACAATCTCGATGATGCCATAGTAATCTGTTGAATCGATATCCTTCATGAAGGAGTGCTTCTCGGCTGTAAGCTCGATATTGTCTATCTTACTGACTGCAGCGCCCTGCTCATCTATTTTATTGACTGCACTATCCGGCGCATCCGTTTTATTAACTGCACTATCCGGTTTTGTAGCTGCATCTGACATTTCTTCCATAAAGGCATATACCAGATACTCTACCTTCTTGCCCTCTGCAGGATGATCCTTACTCTTATAAACCGTATACTTTTCACCCTCAAAGCTGATGAAACCGGAAAGATCATTGTTCTCTATCGTCTTCTTCGGCTCTCCCTCCGGGAACTCCAGGAAGGTTATCCCTTCACCTGCAGCAATCTCTTTAAGAGCCTCTATATAAGCTCTCTCATTCTCACTGTCTGAAGCCTCTATACTGTAGCCGATGCTGAATTTATCGTTCACACCATCGTATTTCTGAAGCAGTGTACTGAAGGCACTTGCCAGCACCAATATGACTGAGAGCGGTCCGGCAATCATAAGCACAAGATTCACAGGGCTTCGCATCATCAATTTGTAATTATTTTTTATAAGATATCTGATCATGACGTCTCCTTAAAAATCTCTCAGCTTCTTACCGGTAAGAGTAAGAAATACCTCTTCAAGTGTTATCTTCTCTGTATCATCAACTACCAGCTTCTTAAGCTCCTCGCTTGTTCCGCAGGCTATGATATTTCCGTTATCCATGATTGCGATCCTGGTGCAGATTGCTTCAACCTCTTCCATATAGTGACTGGTGTAAATGACCGTCGCACCGTTCCTGTTGGATTCCTTGATCTTATTCAGGATGAAGTTTCTTGACTGCGGGTCGATACCTACTGTGGGCTCATCGAAGATAAGAAGCTCCGGATGATGTCCGATCGCGCAGGCTATATTCAGTCTTCTGTTCATACCTCCTGAAAAATTCTTGGAATAATCATTTCTTCTTTCAGAAAGCTCAACATATTCAAGAGATTCATCTATTGCTTTCTTCAGCTCCTCACCCTTGATACCGTAAAGCGAAGTGAAAAGCTCTACATTTTCCCAGGCCTTGAGGTTTCCATGAATCGCAAGCTCCTGTGGGATGTAACCGATCTTAGAAAGGATCTTCTTTCTGTCCTTCTTCAGCTCCTTGCCCATGATCTCGATACTTCCCAGAGTCGGCTTTATGACATCGCAGATCATATTCATGGTCGTGCTCTTTCCAGCACCGTTCGGTCCGAGAAGTCCAAACACCTCTCCCTTCTTGATCTCAATATTCAGATTATCAACCACGACCTTGTTGCCGTATTTCTTTGTGAGGTCTTTTGTCTTTAAGATTGTTTCCATTTCGTTTCTCCTGTTTATATTCTTTTTCGGTTTGTATCGGTTTACGTTTCTGTTTCTGTTTTTATTGTTTCTTGCGTTTTTTAACTTTTATGTATGGCCTGCTGTTCTGCAGCCACCGTATTCTTTCTTTCGTTGTATTGATATTATTACATCCTGTAAATACTTTGTAGTGAAGAAAGATATATTATCGACATGACTAAAGTCATATTATGAAAATACATGTATTTGCGCGATGTGCATATTGGTTTTCTCACAAAAAAAGAAGCCTATTTGTATAGACTTCTTTCCTTTAATGGGCGGTCAAGCATAAAAAATGCTTTATTCCGCCCATCTAATCCTATCTGTATTATACATAATACTATAAACTTACGCATTTTAGTATTAATTCATATAAACTAAATCTGTGCAACAACAGCTTCGCTGTTTTCAAGTGTATAAAGTCTCTTCACGCGTACTGTCATAAGCGCTATGACTGAGAGCCCGATGCCGGAAAAAATAATAGTTAATGATGCGCCTCTTCCGACGCCTCCTCCGGTTACAGAACCGACTGCATCCGCTGTGATGCCTGAAAATGCGTAAGCAAGAACATAACCCAGCTGGGATATGAAGCCGATAACGCCCCATGCTCTACCCTGAAATTCCTCAGGTATATTTGTTCTTGCAAGGTAGTCCAGGCTGTTATTTGCGATCGGTAGTGCCGCAAAGAACACAAATCCAAATATGCATATTACATAAACATTATCAAATACTCCGAACAGTGCCATCCCGATACCCGAGATGAAAAGCCCGATACAAAGCATTTTAACAAAGTTTTTCTTTATACCTCTGATTCCCAGGATAATACTCATTACAAGCATTCCGGAAGCCGCAACCGTTTCAACTATGCCAAGTGTCTTAGAATCCGCAAACGAAAGGATGAACGGCTCACCGAGAACCTGAAATACTCCCATAAACATTGTTATAGCCGATGTAATGATGATCAGCAGAAAAAGTCCCTTCTTCTTAGCAATAACATCCCAGCCCTCTTTCATACTGGCAAGGAACGGTTTTCTTTCCTCAATCTTATTCGTAGCTATATTCTTCCTTACGACTGCTGCTGAAATTATGGTCAGGAAGAAGGTGCAGATATCGATAATGAGTATGACCTTAATGTCACTGAATGCAAGGATGAAGCCTGCAAGGATAGGCGAAAACAGATATCTCGAGCTGCCCGCCATCGAAACAAGTCCGTTTGCTTTTGAATACTGCTCCTTCGTGAGTAAATCCGTGATGGTTGCCGTATATGCCGGCTCCAGAAGTGCCGAAAATACAGAGCTTATTATCACGCCAAGGTATATCTGCCAGACCGAAGCTCCGCCGTTCATCATACAGATTAAAATGTACAGCACTCCCAGTCCGGAGAAACCGTCTCCGATCATCATGAGAAGTCGTCTGTCGTATCTGTCTGCGAGAACTCCGGCCGGAACCTTAAGCAAAAGTCCCGGAAGAAATGCAAGCAATGTCATAAATGCCATTCCTGATGCATTTCCTGTTTTCTGAAATATGTAAATGCCAAGGCCAAAGCTGGTCAGCCCTCCTCCTATTGAAGAAACCAGTTCCCCTGCCCAAAGCAGTAGGAATTTCTTATAATTATTCATGTCATATCTCCCTTATTGTCATCTTTTAAGGGAGATTATAATTATAAGATATTAAAAAATACTTAAATGCCCTACCTGCTCATGTTTTTAATTTTCTTGAGCGAAATGATCACTTCTTCCATGGACATACCTGTATCACCCGGCCGCCTGATGATAAATACCTCTACGCCTTCCTTTTCCGCAGCCGACATCTTTTCCGAAAACCCACTACCGGCTCCGCTCTCTTTTGTGACAAGGTATTTTATATTATATTTTCTGATATGTTCTATATTTGTTTCTTCCGAGAATGGTCCCTTTAGAGCGATGATGTGACTCTCTTCTATTCCTTCTGACCTGCACTTTTCGATGCTGCTCTCTGTCGGGATCACCCTGACAAAAAGCCGTTTCTTATCCAGCTTCGATGCAAATATACCAAGTTCCTTGCTGCCTGTTGTAAGGAGGATATTTCCTTCTTTACTATCGGCCGATGCTTTCGGTTCACTGCCCATAACTGTCGATTCTCCGGTCAGCGCTTGCGATTCTCCGGTCAGTGCTTGTGATTCTCCAATCAACGCTTCCGTTTTTCCCACAAGAGCTTCCGCTGCGCATTCACATGTATCAAAGAATAATACTCTCTTCTTGTTCGGTATTTCGGACGTTCCAAATGAATCCTCGTCCGGACCATTGTTTATTCCTGATTTTTTCGATTCATTCTTTGATTTCAGTTCAGCCTCCGCTCCTGACTCTGATATAATTCCCGATTCAGTTTCTATTCCCGATGTATCTCTACTCTTGTCATCAGCTCGTCTTAGGCGCAGATATCTAACACTGGTCTCAGAACATGCGTCTTTGATATTTTCCGTCACCTCTGTAGCAAAAGGATGCGTAGCATCAACCACGACTTCAATCCGGTTGTTCCTAAAAAACGCTGCCATCTGCTCCTTATCAAGCCTACCGACATGAACAGAAACACCTTCTATCCCCCGCAGCATCTCCTCACCGTAATCTGAAGCAACCGAAACGATGATACTATCCTCATTATTCAGTTTGGAAAGCTTTTCTGAAAGCACTCTTCCTTCGGTCGTGCCTCCGAATATTAATATCTTCACAGCGGATCTCCTCATTTACTATAGCCGCGTCTCGTGATCATCTTCCCATCATCAATATAACTCATACTGTTACCGATATAGACGGTGGTAAACATATCAACCTCAGCATCATGAAGCTCGCTGAAGCTCAGTGCAACTGCCTCCTGACCTTCTCTTCCGATATTTTTCACGTAGCCGCAGGCTCTGTCTGCCGGAACTTTATCCTGAATGATCTCACAGGCCTTCGCCAAATAATCCTTCCTCTTATGGCTTGAAGGATTGTAGAGCACGATAACCATATCCGCTCCTGCAGCCGCGCGAAGCCTTCTCTCAATCAGCTCAAACGGTGTCAGAAGGTCGCTCATACTTATGACCGCAAAGTCACCCGAAAGAGGTGCACCAAGTACCGCCGCTCCGCTGTTGGCCGCAGTGATACCTGCTACCACAGAAAGCCCTATTCCCGGATATTCCGGAAGCAACTCATACATAAGAGAGGCCATGCCGTAGATTCCTGCATCACCGCTTGACACTACAGCAACCTTCTTTCCCCTCTGCGCCTCTTCATACGCAATCCTGCACCTTTCAACCTCCTGCTTCATAGGAGTTGAGATAAGCTCCTTACCCTCTGTAAGCTCCTCAACCAGTTTCAAATACACCGGATATCCAATGATCGTATCGCTCGTCCTTAGCGCTTCCAGCGCTTCACCGGTCATCATGGAAACGTCACCCGGTCCTATTCCAACCACATATATTATGTTGTTATTACTCAATTCTGACATTCAATTATCCTCTTATTGTTTTGCCACACCAGACACCCTCGGCAAGTGCCAGAGTGATACCGTCAAATACAGTTTTCTTCGCGATCAATTTTCTGTCACATATGAAGTTTGTTCCGTCTGAACTTTTGCCTGTTTTTTCTTCCGCATTATCACCATCATATGTTAATGAATTACTGTTGTCCGGATCATTTATTCTTTCAGAGCCCTCACACTCACTAAAGCCCCCGGCAAACTGCACTGCGGCAGCAACAGCCGCTCTCTCACAGACGTTATCAACTCCGACCTTTTCGAGCACGGTTTCCGAACTGCTGAAGCCGTCACCAAGTGCCGCAAGGTCCTCAGCACTGTATACCACAAATGGTACACGATTCGTGTCAGCCCAGCGTCTGATGCCTTCCTCGTCCTTCTTCACATCAATCGAAGCTATTGCCGCCAGCCTGCACAATTCGATCTTATTATCCGCTATGAAACTCTCGATTGCATTTTTTATATCACCGTAAGGCTTATTTCTGCGGCATCCGATACCCAGATAATAAACTTTCGGAACAAGACCGCCTTCAGATATCAATTGTTTTATATATTCATCTGTATTTGTCATATCCACATGACTCTGATGATCATCTGCATTTATAATGTTTACACAGCTCTGATGATCATCCTCAGCATCATGTTCATGGTATTTATTCTCCAGCGACTCAGCCGCCACGCTCTTTATTAGCTGACGGTCTGCAATATACAGCTGATGGCTCTTAGCATAATTATCCAGCTGGAATCCACCACTGATATCAGTTGCAGTGGTTATCACCTTGAATGCGCCCAGCCTGTCAGCAATCGCCACCGCAAGATCATTTGCTCCACCAACATGTCCCGAAAGAAGCGGTATTACATATTTTCCATCCTCACTGATAACTATCACCGGACTGTCACAGAGCTTATCCATAACATAGTCAGCTATGCACCTCACAGCTATTCCCGAAGCCGAGATAAAAATAACCGCTCTCTTCTCCTCAAAACTGAAGCTGAGCCTCTTTTTAACCTCATCCTTATGGCATCTAAAAACGGCCGGACTTATATTTCCCAGCTCTGCAAGATGCTCACTAACCTTACCGGCCAATTTTTCCGCCCTGTCCGTGAAGGTAAATATATCCGCTTCAGGATATCTGTTCACAATCTTCCCTTGAAGCCCTATATCAAATGATTCTGATTTAATCCTCTTGTTATCCGATAAGCCCTCTGTTTCTACCTCATAACCAATACCATGCAGACCATTTGCTTTAGTATTATTATCAGTCACCGCACAACTACTATCCTCTATGCAACGCTTAGCAGCTCTGAATTCCGTAGTGAAATCCGGTGAATAAAGCTTTGATCTGTCGTATTTTTCATGACCAACCGCATCACCTACAAGAACAACCGCAAGGTTCTTAATGCCATTCTCTGCAGCCGCTTCTGCAAGCTTTTCCACAGTAGTTACAACCTTCTTCTCATCCGGCCAGGTTGCTTTATAAACGATAGCCGCAGGGGTATCAGGCTTATAGCCGCCGCTGATCAGCCTTGCCGCAAGCTTATCCATCATTCCCGCACTAAGATAGATAGCCATTGATGCCTGATGCGCCGCAAAGCTTTCAATATCCTCTCCCTCAGGAACCGCAGTCCGCCCCTCCATTCTGGTTATTATAAGAGACTGCGAAACGTCCGGAAGGGTGTATTCTATGTTAAGTGCAGCCGCCGCGCCAAATGCCGCAGTGACTCCCGGGCAGGAATCGTATTCTATACCCAGCTTGTCCAGCTCATCCATCTGCTCGCGCACTGCGCCGTAAATACTTGGCTCGCCTGTGTGAAGTCTCACGATATCAAGCCCCTTTTCAGAAGCATCTTTCATTGTATTTATTACATCTGAGAGAGTCATATCCTTACTGTCATAAATAACCGCATCCTTCTTCGCATAGAAAAGAAGCTCCCTGTTCACCAGCGAACCTGCGTATATGATAACATCTGCATTTTTTAAGAGCTCCGCACCCCGGACCGTGATCAGATCAACAGCTCCCGAACCCGCGCCAACAAAATGAACCATTATTTCTTTCCCTTTTTCTTTGTAATCTTCTCGAGCTCCAACTGATATGAGATAAGTCTCGGAATATATTCAGGCGGAGTACGTCTTCCTGCCTCCCAGTCCTCCAATGTACGTACCGGAATGCCTGTATGCTCCGAAAACTGTCTTCTGTTCTCGCCAACACTTTCACGTAATTCTCTGATTGTTTTTGCTATATCCATATATTTTTCCTCCTTCATCATGCTTTATTGTATATTATCGAATCGTGCATCGCCACGCGATGCGATAAACCAAATATAACACATACACAACATCTTTTCAACAGTATAATAAAACAAAGGCTGTCTTATCATCCTCAACAAGACAGGGAATGGTTCTCTGTCTTATTTTCTCAATTGTTTTTTAGCTGTCTGAATAAATAAAAAAAGCAGTTCTACTCACATCGAGTAGAACTGCGACTTACTTAGTTATATTTCGAGTTAACTTACGATTATCCAATTATTGTCGCCAGTTTTTCCCTAATAAGATACCGAAAATACAGCAGCAAACGCTTAATGTTACATATACTCCTCCAAGGACATATGCTTTCATTTCCTCTTTTAACAATTATCTTAAGATCATCTGCATAAACACATCAGCATAGATATTGTCATTGTAGCGATCAGTATCTGTAAAACCATATCGTTTGTAAAGTCTTGACGCATCTGTATACTGTGACATGGAATCAAGTACTACTCTTGAAAAATCATTCTCGCGTGCAAAAGATACCGCCTCGTTCAAAAGCTTATATCCCCAGCCCAACCCTGTCCTATACTTAGTAAGTTCTATCAAGATCTAACTCTATTTTGCTTTGCATGACATTTTAGCAACTTCAAGTTTAAATACCGCGACCCCTTCTATCATTTGAGGCTTATACTCCCATGATTCCTTTCCGGAAATCTGTTTCATCAAAATATTCAAACCGTGTACTTTCTCTGTCTCTTCTTCGATGACACTTAACTTTCCTGTTCCAATCACGCTTTGAAATTTTGCAGAATAATCACACGCTATGTCCGCTGTAAGAACCTCAAATGCACCATCTATTTCAAATCCGACAGAAGGTGTTTTTAGCGCAAGTTCATATTTCCTTCCAGCTTTAGCTCCGTGAAAATAAAAAACATGTTTCCCTTCCTGCAAACAATGTCCATAATTTACGGGGACCACATAAATATCACCTTTGTCATAAAACGCAATATGAATGATATTTTCTCTATCTATAAATTGTTTTATAGTTTTATCGTCGGTAATTTCTCTATCCAATCTTCTCAAAATTCATACTCCTTTAGTAAGTAATATTAAAAGTTAAAACTACTTCATCCTCTTCTCAAACTTGAACATTCCATCTGGAAACTGCTCATCTATCTGATCAGCCATATCGGGATCATTTGGATCTGGATGATGACTGTTAAAGAACTCCACTATATGAAATCCGCAACGGTTCACGTAGAAATGAATATTACGCTTCTCAAAATATGGAGTCACCGTCTCCCATATCTTTACTTCGGGATGCAGTTTCTCCACTTCGCACCAAGCAGCATAACCAATGCCTTTACTATGCACTTTAGGTGAAGTAAAAAGAATATCCAAGTCTCCCTTGTCACCATCAACTTTTATAATAACTCCGCCCACAGGCTTCCCATCGTCCATGATGCGATATGCTTCGCCGCCATCAATAGATTTTCCTATTGTCTCACGAGAGATAATCTGCTCATCCTCTTCAAAATGGTTGTCACGCATACCGAATTCTTCTAATGCACCATAGTTGAAGGCTTCCTGATTGTCTTTTATGAATTGCTCTCTGTCATAATCCTGTAATGGATATAATGTTATCATTGTTTCAAGTTCTCCTTCCGTCTTAGCACGATATCTTACGAGATATCGTGCTATACTCTGAATCAGTATTCATTCCAGTGAATCCTGTCTTGAGGATTGATCTCTATCTGTCTGACTGGTTTGATTCCCTTCAATGGTCTTCCGATTCCTATAAAACACGGCATGAAATAATCCTCCGGATATTTCAAAACTTCTCTTGCATGTGTACTTTCCTTACCGAGCGGTATTCTAAGATTACATCCCAGTCCCTCAGCTGTTGCCGCAAGAAAAATATTCTCAATACAGCACCAAATTGATGCAAACCCATTTAAATAAGATACGTTTTCCGGATGTAAAAAATCCGTCTTTTGTTTCAATAAAGGTATTATGATAGCCGAAGCGTCAAAAAGCATTCTATATTGCTTTGGAACAGCATTGCGATAACACTCCTGCTGAAGCTTATCATTCAAATTCCAATCTCTAATGAGTTGCTCCATATCCGCATCCGATATTCCTTTAGGAATGCACTCAAGAAGCCTGACAGCAACATCCTTATCTGTTACCACTACAAATTGCCAATCCCGCATATGATCATTCGTCGGTGCTTTTAGCCCTGCGGAGATAATTTTTTCAAGAATTTCTTTTGAGATTACTTCGTTTTCAAAGTCACGAATTGTTTTTCTTTGATTTATCGCCTCAAATAATTCCATATTTCAATCCCCTTTCCTTAGCGCATAATATTCAAAGTTATAATCTATCCCTATACTTCTCAAGCAATTCTTTTGAGTATTTCTTCTCCATATCCGAATCCCTAACTATGCTCCATAGTTTGGCAGCCACCTTTAATCTTTCTCCATACTCCTTTGTCGCATCGTCTGCACAAAAATCCTTTACGAACCGATTCCATTGAAGCGCCGACTTATCATAAACGGCATAAATCTTTTTCCCATAATAGATGTCCAACAGATCGCCTAGTGTGAAACTCTCATCACCATTTTCCTTTACAGCCTTCACCGTCGCCACCATATCAACATTGAATTTGAAATTCTCCTCTCCGGTCTGCCGGCTAAAGAACTCCCTAAATCTGTTGCCGAAAGTAAAACCACACTCTATCAGCCCTGTTTCCGACGTAAGATCTATAGCAACAGTTTTCTCTTTTCGACCTGCTCTTTTCCTGTCGGGTAAGATCTTCTCCCCGGAGAAATATGCTTCGATCACTTTATTCAGTTCAATCTTCCCGCTTGGTGCTTTAAGCCCATGAGCCCTGCATATTTTTATCAGTTCATCTCTATACCAGTAATACTTGCTGAATTCTGCATAATCTTTTATATCGTCAAATTCCGGTCTACCCATTGCCGTTGTATGTACTTTGTCTATATTCTCAATCAGCTCATTGCTCATAATTCGCACACCATAATGTATTCTTCATCATTCTCATCTACAGCCTTAAACCCGACATTCTCATACATCTTCACGGCATAGTTTGCTTTCTGTACAGCCAATGATGCCCGCTTATAACCTTTTTCTTTAAGAAGGTACAACATTTCTTTCATTAGTTTCGTTCCGATACCTTGCCCGCGATACTCCTGATAAAGTGAAATAGCAAACGATGGTGTTTCTTCATCTACATGGCCATAATCATTCATGATCCGTGTCCAAACCGCTCCAATCACTTTTCCTTCGTCATCCGCAACTATACAGAAATCCGCTTCACCGATGCCAAAGCCATCATAATAAAGTTTCAACTCCGGCCGCTCTATAATTTCTCTGGGAGGCAGCTCCATACCCTCCGGAATAAAGATTGCCTCATACAGAAAATCTTTCAATATCTCGGTTTCGTTTTCTTTTATTTCTCTTAATATCATAAATAACCCTTAGTCTATTAAATTCAAAGTTATTTACTTCCCGTCTTGATAAAACGAATCAGTTCCTCCACATCGTCAAAGTCATCATAATCTCCAATTATTCCTTTTACATTTACATCCGCCAAAATACCATAAGTTTCCGGTCTTCTATATTTATCGCCCATGATATCGTTACTTCTGTGTGTTCTAAGCATATCGAGATCAAGTGTAGCTATATAGATTCCGGGATCTTCCGGTGCCTCCATCACACACATATCCCGAACGCCGGGTTCATCACGAAGCCACGGAACTCCGTCAAAAAGCGTTGAATGTCCGTTACAATCCGGCTGCCCTTCAGGATAATTGCATGTTGCAACAGCTACCATGTTTTCGTATGCTCTGGTTCGCAGCGCTGATAATCTGTTGATTTCCATAGGGCAGGCATTAGGAGCCAGAATAAGTTCTGCTCCTTTAAGCATCAATATCCGTGCACTTTCCGGGTAAAATCTGTAAAAACGCAATATGTATTTTCATTATTTTGCTCCATTTTTTTGAGGTTATTAGTTTCCCCTCTGATTCATATAAAATTTTACAACCTCTACATTCCCATCCATTACCTTTTCCCCTATATTAAAACCACATTTCTCAGTATAAAACATGACGTTTTGTTCTTTATCAGCAGGTGTAACCAGGGTAATCTCTTTCCAATCAGGGCAGACAGAGAGCATGTATTTAAATGTCTTCGTGCCTATTCCTTTCCCTTGATATTCCGGGATAACACATAGGCAGCCCAGGAAATATCGTCCCTCTCCCTTGTCTTTGAAAGAAAGAGCACCAATTGGCATATCATCGCTTAAAATGATATATTTCGTAAAATCCTCAAAAGACTGTTCCATTTGCTCTTTAGTATGTCCGTAGGCAGGACATTCTCCATAAAAGACATAATCATCATAAAATGAAGAATTATATATCTCAATTAACAAATCTGCATCATCTTTCACTGCTTTTCTGTACGTCACTTCCATATTTATTCCCCTATAGCAAGTTTTATTAAAAGATAATCTCAATTAATTATTAGCTATCTTATCATCTTCATATGTTTCGGCAAGGAGTCCATAAACATTCGAGAACATTACAACCGAAAGCTTCATTTCATCGGAAATGGTCTCACGAAGCACATCTATAATCCTGTGGCAGATGTTATTCATAACATGAGTAAGCAATCCACGTTTGTAACATGCATCATCCACGCCATCTACATCATGTCCGGACATTGCACTGTCTTCTAGCCTTCTTTCCTGATCATATGTATCTGCATCATATCTCTTCAAGATTTCAATCGCGGCATCAGTGGAAATACACTGCATTATCTCATTGCAGACCTCCTCTGGAGCCCCGGCCTTATGTGCTTCCTCAGCGATAACCTGCATACGGTTGTCACCATATTTTGAATGTGTATTTAACATACCGCCGGCAAGCTTGACCAGCTTCCCGATGTGTCCGATCAGTATGAAACTCCTGAAGCCCATCTCATCAGCAGCCTTCACAGTATCACCGATAAAGTTGCTGCACTTCACAGCCTTGTTAAGATCATAATCATAGTGCTTTTTTATGAAATCAAGCCCATAATTGCCCGGTGAAACAACTATCTTTTCTTCCCCCTGCGCCCTGTGAACAGAAAGCTCCGCTCTGATCGTATCAAGTATAGCCTTCTCACTCATCGGTTCAACTATTCCGGAAGTCCCAAGGATGGAAATACCATCAACTATACCAAGTCTTGGATTGAAGGTCTTCTCAGCTGCCTTCCTTCCCTCCGGTGCGGAAATCTCAACCAGAAGCCCTCTCTTATTATCAAATACCTCACTAACCTCGCTGACCTCCTTAGTGATCATCTCACGAGGCACGTGATTTATCGCATATTCGCCGACAGGCTGATCAAGACCCGGAAGCGTCACACGGCCGATCCCCTCTCCGCCGGTTATTTTAATTCCAATGTGTTCATTCTGACATCCCGTTCCGGTCACTTCTATTTCCTGTTTATCAGCAATACCATTCTCTTTCTGAGCAACATTTCTCGTCCCAACATCAATCTTCACGTCACTCAATTCATTACCAGATGTTGCATCACTCAATTCATCGCCAGATGTTGCATCAGGCAATTCGTCATCTGTCACATCACACGTGTTATCTTCAGATGTCACATCAGACAATTCATCAATATACGACACTCTCGCATAGATCAGCATTCCGTCAGTGATATCCGGATCATCGCCGGCGTATTTTTTCACTGCACAGCTGACCGAAGCTTCATCCCTCTTTATATCAAGGATCTCCGTCTCATAAGGAATCCCCTTCGGAGTTTCTATAGTGATCTTCTTTTTCTCCTGGCCTGAAAGCAGCATATAGGCCGCCGCCTTAGACGCAGCCGCCGCGCAGCTTCCGGTCGTGAAGCCGAATCTCAGATCATACAAAAGTGCGTTACAGATAGCCGCCGCAATATTGCTGCCGCCTTTCCTTCCGGCGTTAACAATATAAGGAACGTCCGCCCTCATGATGAGCTCCTTGGCCGCTTCAACGTTCACAAACCCAACCGGAACACCGATAATAAAATCCGGTCTGAAACTGCCGTTAGTGATAAGCTCATGAAGCTTGATAAGCGCGGTCGGCGCATTTCCAACTGCAAATATCTTCTTCCCCGGAAGCTTAGCCGCCCTTTCCATACTGACTGTTGCTCTCGTAACGCCTCTTTCCTTAGCTTCTCTCGCAACATCCGGATCCGCCATAAAGCAATAAACCTTTCCGCCAAATGCCGAAAGCTTCTTCTCATTTATTCCTGCCTTCGCCATATTTGTGTCAGTGATTATATTTGCACCGTTTATAATAAGCTTCCTGCAGATGGCTGCCGCATTTTCCGAAAACTTAAGAGTCCTCGCATAATCGAAATCCGCACTCGTATGAATACATCTTCTGATTATCTTATCCTCTTCTTCAGGCAGAGTTATACCCATAGCCGTCAGCTCTTCCCTGATTATCTCGAAGCTTCTCTTCTCGATATCCTCAGGACGCACTATCTCTATTCTGTTTTCCCATCCACCATCATTCATTTCTCGTATCACCTAAATACTCTCTGATGTTAGTATATAAATAGTTCAAATTAAAATGAGATTTCTCCTAAAACATAGTATTATATAAAAAAACAGGAGGAACTCACTATGGCACGTAAAAACAAACAACACGACAAACAGTTTAAACTAGATGCTGTAAGATATGTTAAAGAGCATCCAGATCTCACACAAGTCGAATGCGCTAAAAATCTTGGTATCAGCATTACCACTCTAGCCAGATGGCTATCCCAGTACAGAGATAATGACGGTGATATCCCTGTAAGAGGATCCGGTAACTATGCTACTGACGAACAAAAGGAAATAGCTCGCCTCAAGCGTGAACTCCGTGATACTCAGGACGCTCTTGATGTCCTAAAAAA
>JNKY01000015.1 GCA_000702245.1 Lachnospiraceae bacterium C6A11
AGGTTACCCACGCGTTACTCACCCGTCCGCCACTAAGTATCTCAAATGATTTCGCAGAAGCAAGCTTCCTTGGTCTCGGGAGAGATACTCCGTTCGACTTGCATGTGTTAAGCACGCCGCCAGCGTTCATCCTGAGCCAGGATCGAACTCTCATAAAAAAGTTTGTTCGTCCTTAGTCCAGATTTAATCGCTTAGCTTTTTAAATCCTGTCCTAAAACTTACTGTGTTTGGATTTCGTTCAAATCCGAAAATGTCTTTAAAGAATTTTCGGGGTTGTCATGTTGTTAAGTTGTTAATGTGCATTCACTTCTATTTATAGAAGTAAAGCGGAGAGGGAGGGATTCGAACCCTCGTGCCCGTGAAGACAAACGGTTTTCAAGACCGCCTCGTTATGACCACTTCGATACCTCTCCAAGGCATTTTAAATCATCGCTTTTCATCAGCGACATTGAGTATATTAACAAAATTAGTGGGCAGTGTCAACAGTTTTTTTCGCTTTTTTTTAGAAAATTTTATACCCCGAAAAGCCGTATATTTTCGTGCTTTTCGGGGTATTTGCAATAAAATTTTTGCTCACCGTTGCTGAGCAATATATCTTGCGTTTCTTCTATTATATAGTCATGATATTTTGTGTTTTAACCGTTATCTATCGATCAGACCCACATCATGAGACGCAGGACTCAACCCTCAGGCGGCCTACACATGTATCATGCGATCTCATAGATTCCATATCCCATCTCATCAAGTATCCACCATGCATCATCAAGAAGCTGATAATCATACAAAATTACATCTGCCTTCTCCTCGGAAATATTATCCCGCTTCGCGATCATCTTCGCAAATCCCCGAAGCCCGTCGAAGTTAGTAAGATTTCCATGGTGGCGTCTCTCATAGCTGTTGCCGTTTGTATGTCTGCCGCTGTCGTCCGTCTCGTTCAGTATAGTTTCCTTGTCAGCCGGCACGATTCCTCGGCTCATCATATATGCATTCCACCTCTGATGCTCCTGATATGCCATGTTGTATGCTCTTGAAGGCTTAAAGTTTGTACTGAACCTGATTGCAGAGCCCCGGCCGTTCTTCATAGCGCCGCCTGTGATCTCCGGAAGATCATCCCCTGCATACAGCTTCATATATTCATTATAAGAAAGGTACGACTTGCCTCCCTTTTTCTTCTCGAAATCAAGTCCCATCATAAGAAGCTTGCTTCTTACAGAAAGCGATGCGTAGAGATTCGAATCTCTCTTAGCCTGAGGCCACTCAGCAAACCAACTTCTGTCCGCCGCCTTCACGATCTTTTCCTCCGATTCAGCTGAGCCGTAGACGTGATTATCCTTCATGAGAGTTTCAACGCTCATGAATTCAAACTTGAGGGCGATCATATTTACTACTGAATTAAAAGTTCTGGAAATAGTTTCAAATACGGCATAGGTGCCGCTCTCCTGGACATAGTCATAACCTATAAAGAATAAAGGGATCGCGATAAGATAAACCGCGACGCATTTGCCCTTCTTGAATTCACGGAGGAATACGATGCGTTCCTTTCTATCTCTCCTGATGAAGCCGTAGACAGCCCTCAGAACAAGATAAGCAAGAAGCAGTATGAAAAATATGCTTATTACCGTGTATGTCATAATCCCCCCAAAAACTGTGAAATACTTTCCTCGATCATCAAACCGATCACAGTTTCCGTATTAAAATACTAATATCAGCCTCTCAGTATCGCCTCTGCGAAACCGATATCCTCCGGCGTAGTGACCTTGATGTTATTGTAGCTGCCTTCGACTATCTTCGACTTGATATCAAGGTAGTGTTCAACGAGCATCGTATCGTCGGTGATATTTATCCTGTTCGACGATCCGGCTTTATCTGCCGCAGCGTTATCCCTGTTATTCCTGTTTCCGCCGGCGCCACTATTATTCTTGTCTGCCGTATCGATACGCATCCTGCTGTACGCTTCGGTCAGAACTTTTCTGTCGAAGGTCTGAGGCGTCTGGATCTGCCAGAGAGTATTTCTGTCCGGCGTCTCGATGCCGAAGCCCTCTGCGTCCACAACCTTAATGGTGTCCTTCACGGGAACGCCAACGGTGCAGGCCTTGCATCTTCTAACTTCAGAAATAGATGAAAGTATCATCGCATTTGTCACAAATGGTCTAGCACCATCGTGGATCATAACGATTCCGCTTCGCCTGTCGCAGGCCTTAAGACCGTTCTCAACAGAATCATAACGCTCCTTGCCGCCGGCAACGATACGCTTAACCTTCGTGAAACCGTATTTCTTCACAACATCTTCGCGCATCGTATTAATATCCTGCTGTCTGGTTACAAGAATGATCTCATCAACTATGCTCGCTTCAAATACCTTCAGCGCATAATAGATGAGGGGCTTTCCCTCCAGCTCCATAAACTGTTTTGCTTTATCACTTTTCATGCGGCTTCCGCTTCCCGCCGCGAGAACTATCGCTGAAACCATATTTCCCCCATATATTATCTGCAGCCGATCTTTAGGTTCGGCACCGCATTCAAGCTGTAATCGTCGCGAATACCGCGCATGTAATCATAATATCCTGCCGCTCCGATCATCGCTGCATTGTCAGTGCAGAAGATGAGCGACGGATTATAAAAGGCTATTCCGGTCTTCTCAGCCTCGCTTCTCATATATTCTCTGAGCGAGCTGTTTGCAGCTACGCCACCGGCAAGGGCGAGCTTGTTGCAGCCGAAATCCTTTGCAGCCAGAATGGCATGCTCCGTCAGAACCTCGATAACCGCCTTCTGGAAGGACGCCGCAACGTCAGCGCGGTTCACCTCGATGCCCTTCATCTCGCAACTGTTGAGGTAGTTAAGCACTGCCGACTTGATACCGCTGAACGAAAAATCATAAGGTGAATCTGCAAAATGCGCCTTCGGAAACTCGATCGCATTCGGATCCCCTTCCTTCGCCAGCTTATCAACCTTCGGTCCGCCAGGATATCCGAGACCGATAGCGCGGGCAACCTTATCAAAGGCCTCGCCTGCCGCGTCATCTCTTGTACGGCCGATGATCTCATAACGACCGTAATCCGTGCATTTAACAATATGTGAATGTCCGCCCGATGCCACAAGGCACATGAACGGCGGCTCAAGATCTTTATTTTCGATGTAATTGGCGGAAATATGTCCTTCGATGTGATGGACACCCACAAGCGGTATTTTCTTCGCATAGCTTATCGCCTTGGCTGCGCCGACTCCCACAAGGAGCGGACCCACAAGCCCCGGGCCGTAGGTTACTGCGATCGCCGTGATATCCTCCCACGACATATTTGCATCAGAAAGAGCCTTTCTGATCACCTGATTAACTTTTTCTATGTGCTTCCTCGAAGCTATCTCCGGAACGACTCCGCCGTAAAGCGTGTGAAGCGGTACCTGGGAGTAGATGACATTTGAACGCACGTCGCGTCCGTTCACCACAACTGCCGCTGCCGTTTCATCGCAGGATGATTCAATTCCGAGTATTACTACGTCTTCCATATTTTCACTCTTCTTCTAAATATTTTCCGGTCAGCTTCTTCAACCGACCATAGTATCACTTGCAAATACGCCTATCCGGTATTACTCATCAAGAAACTTCAGTTCCTTCGAGATCCTGTCCTTACCGATAATGGCATTCGGAAATACTTCCTTCACCGCATCCGTAAACATCTTCGGTTTATTCATGGATGGTGAGAAGTGTGTGAGCCAAAGCTCCTCAACTCCGGCCTCCTTCGCAAGGTTAGCCGCTTCAAGCATGGTCATATGCTTCTTCGACTTCGCCTTCTCCATGGTCTCTTCATCATTTTCGCCGTACATGCCTTCGCAGATGAAGAGGTCTGAACCTCTGGCTGCCTCAACGATAGCAGCCATCGGACGTGTGTCGGTACAATAGGTCAGCTTAAGACCCTTTCTGTCCTCACCCATTACCATGTCGCTTGTGAAGGTCCTGCCGTCAACAGTAACATCCTGGCCGCTCTGCAACACCTTCCATAACTGGATAGGAATATCAAGCGCCTTGGCCGCCTCGGGATTGAAGCGCCCCTTCCTGTCAAGCTCCATACTGTAGCCGTAGCAGAGTATGTTATGGTTCAGCTTAAAGGCCTTCAGCCTGAGTCCGAACATATCAAAGGTCTGCTCAGCGCCATTTATCTCGATGCACTTCACCGCAAACGGAAGCTCCGGCGCGATAACTCTCAACGAATCAACAACCTTCTTGATGTTTCTCGGGCCGATGATGGTAAGCGGCTCCGTCCTATCCGCATTTCCCATTGCAAGGAGCAGTCCCGGAAGTCCACTGATGTGGTCCGCGTGAAAATGCGTGATCATCAGCACGTCAATATCCTTGAAGCTCCAGCCCTGCAGCCTGACGCTTATCTGCGTCGCCTCGCCGCAGTCTATCATAATGCTGTGTCCGTTATATCTGACCATTAATGAAGTTAAGAATCTATAAGGCAGGGGCATCATTCCACCCGTGCCAAGCAGACAGACATCTAACATTTACATATCTCCTGTTAAACCTTTTTGTTATTTCTATCACCGGATGCAACATCAATCCGGGAATCGTCCCTTCTCACTGTATCCGGTCTATACATAATAATTGTTATCCATAGATTAATACGTCAGTCCGAAGCCCTGCTCAAGCCAAGGCTTGCCGTCAGGAATCTGATCAACCGATGAATACCATGGGCTCGGAAGCTTTCCTCTGAAGGATGCTCCGCCGCAGAGAACATTCGCAACGCCCTGACCCTCTGAACCCGGAAGATAGCACATAACTACCGCATCCCAGTCATTAACGTATTTATCTATTATCACGTTTCTTCCCGCAACTATGCAGGCAACGATTGGCTTACCGAGCGCCTTAGCAGCCTCGATGGCATCGCTGTTTCCGCCGAGTTCCAGAGAACCGCAAAGCTCCAGATCGGCAGTATCGCCGTTCCACTCAGCGTATGACTTCTCGCCGACAACAAGCACAACAACATCAGCCTCGCTCGCACGGCTCTTGTCCGTAATGATCTCAACACCGTATTTGTCGCTGAGATCCTTGAATCCCTGAAGGATAGTTGTCACGCCCGGAATGTCCTCGTTCGGACTGCCGTTCCATTCGATGGTCCAGCCGCCGCACTGCGCTCTTGCATTGTCAGCCGCAGGTCCGGTCACATATATTTTCGTGCCCTTCTTAAGTGGAAGGACATTGTTATCATTCTTAACAAGTACGAGGCTTTCCTCAACACACTTCTCGGCAACCTCGCGGTACTCTGCCGAACCGACCTCGGTCTGTACTGTTTTCATATCCTGGCAGTAAGGATCCGCGATCACGCCCGCATTCTGCTTAACTCTGATGATCCTTGTAACTGCATCATTAACTCTTTCCTCAGAGATGTCGCCCTTCTTCACAGCGTCCACGATACAGTCCTTAACCACGTTAAAGCTCTCAACCTCCATGAACATGTCGATTCCGGAATTGACCGAGTTGACGATCTGAGTATAATAATCGCTGGCAGATGTATTCTGCACCGAATTCCAGTCGCTGACGATGAAGCCGGTGAAGCCCATCTCGTTCTTAAGCTTCATGATGTATTCTTTATTTTCATGCATCTTGACGCCGTTCAGTGAAGAATGGCTGATCATGATGGTCTGGACACCGCTGTCAATAAGCGCCTGATAAACCTTCAAAAGCTCGCTGATCTCTGCGTCGCTGAGCTTCGCATCACCTCTGTCGATGAGGCGCGCAACGTCCGAGTTCTCACCGGTACCGTATTCAACATTTCCATCTGCAAGATAATGCTTTGCGCACACGATGAGTCCGCCATCGATAAGTCCCTTCGAATATGAGGTACTAAGGTTTGTGATTATCTCAAGATTTGAGCCGTAGCTCTCATAGGTTCTGCCCCAGCGCGGATCAACCGACTGTGCAACGCAAGGCGAATAGTTCCAGAGCATATGGCAGAGCTTTGCCTCGTCCGCCGTGATAAGTCCGACCTGGTACATGAGCTCAGGATCATTCGCTGCACCCATTCCAATATTGTGCGGGAAGAGAACAGTATTCTGGCAATAATTCACTCCGTGAACGTCGTCCTGTCCGTAAATAAACGGAATGCCTGCCTCGGAATTCAGTGCCGCCTTCTGGTATGCATCAACCGTGACCTGCCACTCATCGTAGGTAAGCTCGTTCTTCTGCGAAAGCACGCCGCCGTAACAATTCTGCTTCATCTCGGTAGTCTTCGTATACTGTATCGCAGGAAGCGCCATCTGAGCCGCCTTCTGCTCAAGCGTAAGGGACGCAGTGATCTCCTCCGGAGTCATATTCTTATACTGGAGGTATTTCTCCCCCGGCTTTGCTTCCTCAGTGGTTGTCTCAGTAGCTGAAGTATCCGAGCTGCTCTCCGTCGTCGCAGTGTCCGTACCGGCCTCGGTAGTACTATCCGTATCGGGACCCGCAGTAACCGCAGTAGTTTCGGTATCTGTCACATCCTCATTATGCTGATGAGTCGATGCCGAATCTGTCTTGTATTTATCCTTTGAGCCGCAGCCCGAAAGTGAGATCATCATTGTCAGTGCAAGCATTGCACTTATCTTCTTAAATCTTTTAATCATAACTTATCACACCAATTCCATTATGACCGCATCGTCCACAGGGTCTGTGTAATACGATCTTCTGACTCCTATTTCCTTAAATCCATATTTGTTGTAAAGGCTGATGGCCGGTATATTCCGGCTCCTTACCTCAAGGATGATCCGGCCGTTTGTCGCCGCCAGCAGTGCCTGGATAAGCTTATCCGCGTAGCCCTTCCGCCTCTCGGACTCTCTGACCGCTATCCTCTGCAGCTCAAATACATCCAACACCGAATATATCAGATATCCGGCAAGCCCGTTCTCCGACTCCACAGTCAGGAGACGGTTGTAACCGTATTTGAAGCTGTCCTTTATCAGTTCCAGCGACCAGGCGTCGCTGAAGTTTTCCTTTTCAATCTCTGCAATTTCTTCAAATAGTGAATCATTACTTTTTTGAAACATTTTTCATACCACGTTCGTAATATTCATTCGTTCATCCGTCTTCTTTTCCCCGCAGTATTATGCACCGGTTTCGCTGCTCTTCTCATCACGAACTCTTTCAGCCTGAGACTTTCTCAAATACTCCGGCGCAAAATCGTCCGAATTGATCGCCTTTCCTTCTTCAAAATACAGCTTTCCAAGAGCCGCGACGGACGCACCTCTCTGGGCTGCATTCTGCATGGAAGCAAAGCTGTACGGAACTATTAATACTCTGCTGTTATCTGCATCACCGGCTGTCTTTGCATCATCGGCTGCTTCACCGGTTTTCAAAGAATCCGCAAGGATATTCTTCACCACCGGAATTCCGTCACCGACAAATACAACCTCTTCGCCGATCTCATTCAGCTTCTCGAAGAGCTCTGTGACAGGAAGTGCTTCTTCATTCAGCACAATCGTAACTGATTCAGCACTAACGCGGTACGCCCCGGCGTAAACTTCATTCCTTCTTGCATCCATCAGGGAAACTATAAGCCTCTTATCACCTGCAAGATTGTAAGCCAGTCCCTCAAGCGTAGGAACCGGAACGATAGGGATGTCCAGCGCAAGGGCAAGTCCCTTCGCAGTTGCCGCACCTATTCGAAGTCCCGTGAAGGAACCCGGACCGGAAGCAATCGCAACCGCATCCAGCTCAGCCGGCTCAGTTCCCGCAAGCCTCAGCATCTCATCAATCATCGGAAGCAGAGTTTCCGAATGTGTTCTTTTGTTATTTACCGTGTATTCAGACACTAAACTGTCGCCCGTGACAAGTGCCACGGACGCAGTCATTCCTGAACTATCAATTCCAAGTATTTTCAAAATACTATTCCGCCTTTTCTACGACCTAAGTCGTTATTATATCAATCTTTACTGAAGACAACCGCCTTCTTACCATTGTTCTTCGCCTTTTCAAGCGCCTTATCCGCCTGCTTAAATACTTCAGTAAAGTTGATCCTTCCTTCACCGAAGGCAACACCGACGCTCACTGAAACAGGAGCGAGATTATTTTCAGGCTTTGAAAGCGCTTCATTTATTCTTTCAACCTTTGACGTGATCAGTTCCTTATGTTCAGGTCCGGAATTGATCATGACCACAGCAAACTCATCCTCTTCAAGTCTGCAAACATAATCCTGAGATCTGAAGCTCCTGAAGATAATCCCGGATGCCCAGTAAAGAACCTTGTCGCCAAAATCAGAGCCATTGTTGTCAACAACCTTCTTATAGTTATCGACGTTCAGGATAAGAAGTGATGTAGTCTCGATATCAACATTCTTCACAAGGAAATCATAACCCTCCCGGTTATATAAGCCGGTAAGCTTATCATGCGTTGCATCGTAAGAAACCTTCTCTTTATTCTGAAGGTTTGTATTGAACATAAGGTTGTAAGCCTTTGTAACGAACCTTACTTCGTAAGCGCCTTCTTCCTCGGCATTCTGCCCTTCCCTGATCTTCTTAACCAGATTCTTCAGCGGCTTGATGACAAGCTCTCTGTTTATCAGAACGATTATCAGAAGTACCGCAATATAGATGAAAGTAAGTATATGCTCGATGAGCACGTGATTGTGCAATCTCTTCGCCAGCCTGTTCTGCTCCTCAAACATATCGTCCTCGATGATGTCGATACATTTATGGCCGTCTACAGTTACCTCTTCCTTGATATCCTGGTATTTATCACCGAAAAGAAGCTCTTCGGCAGCATTCTCCTTCTGTTCAGGGGTCATCACCGCATCCTCTGCACTGAGTGTTACCTGCTGTATTTCTTCAGGATATTCGGAAATATCATAGCCACGCGCCTCAATTGTGAGCCTTGCAGCATAACACTCCATCTCTATCAGCTCAAACGACTTATCCATCGCCTTGCACAACTCATCGTAGGCAGGCGAATCCGAATCAACCTCCTCGATTGCTTTTATCGCACGCTCCCTGCGTTTTGTGACATTTACCTCTTCAATGTAGTTATCGAGGTACTCCCTGTCACCGGTTATCGCAAAGCTTCTCATCTGCTCAGTCAGATAATCCGTAGCATCTATCATAAGATGAGCTTCGCCACGCCAGCCAAGGGCATCCTGTGTAGTTTTATGCGCCTTATCGTAGAGATAACTTGTCCACTGCATTGCCCCAACAAGAGCAGCTGTTGCAACAAGCGCCACGATAAGCATTACGATATTTACCCTTCTGAGAGAAACTCCCTTACTCTTAACCTTAATTTTCAAACCACATCTCCCCTTCCTTAATAACTCACCAATACATTAGCTTTCCAGCTATAATTCCCATACTTTTCGCTGACCTCTTTGCTATAATTCCCATACTTTTCGTTTGACTTCTCAGCTGAAACTCCCACATCTATCCGCTGATTTCAAAACTATAGTTTAGCACTATTTACTTCTCGTCTACAGTTATCTTTCTATAATCAAAGCCCTTATCGCGGTCCTTTGTTATCTCAATCTTTATCGCGTCCTCCGGGATCACGTCCTCGATCAGAACCGACCACTCAACGAGGCACACCCCATCGCCTCTGTCCAGCTTGTCGAAATATCCGACCTCCTCCATCTCATCCGACGATCCAACTCTGTAGACGTCGAAATGATAGAGTGGCAGCCGCCCCTCATCGTACTCCTTAAGGATAGTGAAGGTTGGACTGACTATCGGCTCGTCTATCCCGAGCCCCTTTCCGAAGCCCTGGGCAAATACAGTCTTGCCTACTCCGAGGTCACCGTTGAGGCAGTAAACCTGCCCCGGCTTTGCCGCCCCGGCAAGCTCATGCGCATATTCAAATGTTTCTTTCTCACTGTATGTTTCTATTTCTTTCGTAATCAATTCTTTATATTTATCCTTCCCGACATATCCGGGCAAAACGCTCGCCGTCCCGGAATATTTCAGATGTTATCTTGCCGAATTTTAATATCACGCAAAAACCTATTTTGCCAAATACTTCTTCAGGTTGCCTGAAAGCCTCGGCCTGTATTCGCGCGTATACTGCACAAGCCTTGAAAGCACTATGGACTTGTCTTCTCCGAGCTCTGTTGTCGGAATGACAAATGCATGATACGGACTCGTGTAAACCGCAACCATACTATTTGAAGCGCGAAGTCTGTAAATATTATTCCACTCGAGATCCTGCGACTCCTCACCGGCCGAGATGGTCAGCTTCTCCGGAGTAAGCTCGTAGCTTACCGGCGCCTTGTAGGAAGGATTGGTCTTAAGCTGGTTCTTCGCCTTCCAGATAAGTGTCAGCGGATTCAGCACGAGGCATACGACCGCTACCGCCCCGAAGAGCAGGATATTCCTGATGGTCGGATTGTCGCTCACAATATTCCATACGAGAAAAGCGAGTCCGCCAAGTCCGAGTATTATACTCATTATTCCCGAAAGCTTTGTATAATACGATCTCAACACGAAATCGGTCAGAGCTTTCTTATTCATATTTACAGTTATCTTCTTAGATGATGCTTCCATTTCCCTATCTTCTTCCACCGGTCATGATCTTCCGGGGGTTGCAGCGCTCTTTGCCGATCACTCCATAACACCTCATCACTCTCTGGTGGTTCTTTCTATATTCTTCTTCTATCTTTACAGATCCAGCGTGATCTGGCGACCGGCCGGCTCGTACTTTCTGTATTTTACACCTGTGATGTCAAACATCTTCTTTGAGGCGAGAGTGCTCTCCGAAGTCTCATATTTGTCCGAAAGGTAAACGATCTCGCTAATACCGGCCTGGATGATGGCCTTCGCGCACTCATTGCAAGGGAAGAGAGTAACGTAAACCCTTGCGCCCCTCATATTTCCGGTGCCGCGGTAATTAAGTATCGCGTTCAGCTCCGCGTGGCAGACAAACATATATTTTGTATCAAGCGCGGAACCGTCCCTGCTCCACGGCATATCATCGTCCTCACAGCCCTGCGGCATACCGTTGTAACCAACCGAAAGTATCCTGTTGTCAGCACCCACTATGCACGCTCCGACCTGAGTGTTCGGATCCTTGCTCCTCTGGGCCGACATCAGAGCTATTCCCATAAAATACGAATCCCACGTAATATAATCCGTCCTCTTCGTCATAATACCATCCTCCAAAGTACACATACTTATAGATAATAGTATTCTATGCTAAAATACTTAGGAATGCAAGTTAATGACGATATTTGATGATATTTGATGTGTGGCTTTTTTGAAATTATCCCACAACTTAAAGGATTGATATCATCTGATAATAAATATAAAAACACGCCTTCTGAAGCTGTATTTCACTACAACCTCAGAAGGCGCTCTTTATTTAACACCCGTCAGCAAAAGCTGACATTCCGGATAAGTTACGGATTATTTCTCACCAAGATCAAACTTGTCATGGATAGAGTTCATAGCTCTCTCAACGTTCTTTGCATCGATAAGAACTGTAACTCTGATCTCTGAAGTAGAGATCATTCTGATGTTGATGTTCTCATCATAGAGAGCCTCGAACATCTTTGCTGCAACGCCCGCATTTGTCTGCATGCCGGCACCAACGATTGAAACCTTTGCAACGTCCTTATTAACGTCAACGTCTTCGCACTCCATAGCCTCTGCGATAACAGCCTTAGCCTCATCAGCATCCTCCTGTGAGCAGGTAAAGGTGATATCCTTTGTGCCATGACGGCCGATTGACTGAAGTATCATATCAACATTTATATTCTTCTTAGCAAGCAGATTGAAAAGCTTGAATGCAACGCCCGGCTCATCCTTAAGACCTACTACTGCAACTCTGGCTGCATCTGCATCTGCGGCAACACCGCTGACTATCATTTTCTCCATCTTAGTATCCTCCTTAACAACGGTACCCTCATTATTATTTAAGCTTGAACGAACAACAAGCTGTACTCCGAATTTCTTGGCAAGCTCCACTGATCTGTTGTGAAGAACTCCCGCACCGAGTGTTGCAAGCTCGAGCATCTCATCATATGTAACTGTATCAAGCTTACGAGCGTTCTTAACCTTACGTGGATCAGCTGTGTAAACGCCGTCAACGTCTGTATAGATCTCGCACTTGTCTGCATGAAGCGCAGCAGCAAGAGCAACCGCTGTGGTATCTGAACCGCCTCTTCCGAGGGTGGTGTAATCATCGTATTTATTGATTCCCTGAAAACCTGTTATGATAACGATCTTTCTCTGCTCAAGTTCATTTCTGATCCTCTCTGCATCGATCCTCTTAAGTCTTGCATTTCCGTAAACGGATGTTGTATGCATAGCTACCTGGAATGCGTTGAGGGAAATAGCAGGTACTCCCAGCTTGTTCATAGCCATTGCCATAAGAGCTACTGACATCTGCTCGCCGATCGTGTAGAGCATGTCCATCTCACGCTTTGGAGGATTCTCGTTGATATCCTTAGCCATCGTAATAAGCTCATCAGTGTATTTGCCCATAGCTGAAAGGACAACGACTACATCATTTCCCTTCTTGTATTCTTCAATACATCTGTTGGCCACATTATAGATTCTCTCTTTGTTGGCAACCGATGTGCCACCAAACTTCTTTACCACTAACATTGTGTGTGCCTCCATTATTTTTTGTATCTCATCAGGCCACCGTGACCTGATAGTTGCGTCTCTAAACTGCCCCCGATACTACTTAGCCCTGCATTGTTATACAACAGATTCGCTTACTCTGCAACACGAATCTTTGTAATCACTGAATAATCCTTCAAAATATCTGTAAGCTCAGCCTCAGAATATTCCTTTGCAGTTACAAATACAGTCTCGCCCGAAAGTGCCTCTGCGAAGCTTACTTCGCCGAAAAGCTCAGCAATCTTGTCCTGCACGCCCTCAGCTGCAAGTCTTACAAAATATCTTGCTTTGAACTTAGATGCGTCACCAAGAGTAAGCTTTTCCTTGTCCCAGATGATATTTATATTTTCATTGTTATTCTTAACTATCTCGATAACGTCTGAAACAACTGCGCTGGCTGTCGGAAGAGAACCTGCGCCCTTGCCGTAGAACATTACATTTCCGAGCATATCGCCGTGAAGGTTGATTGCATTATATACGCCCTCAACACCTCTGAGGCTGTGCTCCTCACCAACCATGAAAGGAGCAACCATACAGTAGATATTGTCGCTGTCTCTCTTCATAAGGCCGAAAAGCTTGATCGGCATATCGAGCTTAACTGAGTAAGCGATATCTTCCTTGGTGATGTGGCTGATACCCTCTGTAGCGATATCTTCAAAATCAACCTGCTTTCCGCATACAAGAGAAGTAAGGATTGCAATCTTGCGGCATGCGTCGTAGCCCTCGATATCCGCTTCCGGCTTCCTCTCTGCATAGCCCTTCTGCTGTGCAGCCTTGAGAACCTCGTCGAAGTCACGTCCCTTCTTTCTCATTGTTGTGAGAATATAGTTTGTTGTTCCGTTGAGAATACCTGTGATGCTGTCAAAATGATCAGCTGTAAGCGACTCGTTGATGTTTCTGATTACCGGAATACCTCCGCCAACTGACGCCTCAAACAGGAAGGAAACATTATTCTCCTTCGCAAGCTCAAGTATCTCTGCACCGTATTTTGCAACAAGCTCCTTGTTAGAGCTGCAGACAGACTTGCCCTTTGCGATTGCCTTCCTGACAAATGTATTTGCAGGCTCAACTCCGCCCATAACCTCGACAACGCACTTAATGCTGTCATCGTTTAAGATGACGTCGTAGTCATGAACTATGATATTCTCATAAGGATCTCCCGGGAAATCCCTGAGATCAAGAGCATATTTTACCTGTATATCCTCTCCTGAGGACTTTTTAAGGACATCGGAATTGTCATTGATTATCTTGACAACTCCCGAACCGATGGTTCCATATCCGAGAACTGCAATATTAAACATATGCCGTACCTCACTCTCGTAATAATTATTTATTTATCTGTATGAATCTACTCAGGCGCAGTGCTTGTTGCTTAGTCACTGCTGGGTTGTCTGAGCTATCATTTTTAAATACGCATTGATGAAAGGATCGATGCCTCCGTCAAGAACTCTTGCGGCGTCACCCACCTCACAGTTTGTGCGGTGATCCTTGACCAGTGTGTATGGCTGAAGCACATACGACCTTATCTGGCTTCCGAAGCCGTTATCGGCAACCTCTCCTCTGATACCCGACATCTTAGCCATATTTTCCTGCTGTTTCATCATGAAAAGCTTGGCCTTCAGCATCTTCATGGCCTTGTCCTTGTTCATGTGCTGCGATCTCTCGTTCTGGCACTGAACAACAATACCTGTAGGGAGATGTGTGATCCTGACTGCGGATGAAGTCTTATTGATATGCTGACCACCCGCGCCGCTGGATCTGTAGGTGTCGACCTTAAGGTCATCGTCCCTGATCTCGATCTCTATCGTATCATCTATTTCCGGCATGACATCAACCGAACAGAAGGATGTCTGTCTCTTACCGTTTGCGTTGAAAGGAGAAATACGGACAAGCCTGTGAATACCGTGCTCAGACTTAAGATAGCCATAAGCGTGGTAGCCGTTTACCTGGAAGGTAACCGACTTGATTCCTGCTTCATCTCCCGGCAGATTGTCGAACTCTTCGACTGAGAAGCCCTTGGCTCCTGCCCACCTTGTGTACATACGGTAGAGCATTGAAACCCAGTCGCAGCTTTCGGTTCCGCCTGCGCCGGAATGTATAGTGACAACTGCATTATTTGTATCAAATTCTCCCGAAAGAAGGGTTTCTATCCTGAAGGCTTCGAACTGCTCCTTGAACTTCTCGAGCATTCCACCTGCCTCTTCGGTCAGATCCTCGTCATCCTCTTCCTCAGCCATCTCGATCATCGCTTCGATGTCGTCAAAGGCTGCCTGGATGGCATCGTATTCGGCAATAGTATCCTTCAGGTTCTTAACTTCCTTCATGATCTTATTGCTCTCTTCCACGTCGTTCCAGAAGTTCTGGTCCTCCATGGCTTCTTCAAGAGTCTTTATCTTTTCCTGCTTACCTGCAATGTCAAAGTGAATCCCTCACTTCAAGCAGTGGTTTTCTGTATTCATTTAATGTGAACTTGTACTGATCCAGTTCTAACACTACTCTCACCACCTTTAATTTTATGATTGGTAATTACTGCTGGGCGCCATGACAATATTTATACTTTTTACCTGATCCGCATGGGCATGGATCGTTGCGGCCGACCTTGGCCTGCTTTCTCTTTACAGGCTCCTTCTTGGCTGTTGTGTCCTTGTTGGTTCCTGTAACCTTGGCAACCTGCTCACGCTCTGCCTTCTCTTCTATTCTTACGTGCATGATAAGACGTGATGTATCTTCCTTGATGGAATCTGTCATATCATTGAACATATCGTAGCCGGCCATCTTGTATTCAACAAGCGGATCTCTCGAACCGTATGACTGGAGACCGATACCCTGACGGAGCTGGTCCATATCGTCGATATTGTCCATCCACTTTCTGTCGACAACCTTGAGGAGGACAACTCGCTCCATCTCACGCATAGCTTCCGGATTAGGGAATTCAGCTTCCTTAGCTTCGTAAAGTCTTGCAGCCTCTTCCTTAAGTCTCTGCTTGAAGGCATTTGCGCTGCCCTTCTGCTTCTCTTCCTCAAGAAGTGTGATAGGCTGAAGTGGAACTATCGGACGAAGTGTATCGTTGAGTTCCTTAAGATCCCACTCTGAAGGATCAACTTCATTTGAAGCAACCTTGTCAACGTATCTTGCGACTGTATCCTGAACCATGCCAAATATGGTATCTCTCATATTTTCGCCGTCAAGAACCTTACGACGCTCAGCGTAAATAACCTCACGCTGCTCGTTATTAACCTCATCGTACTCGAGAAGGTTCTTTCTGATAGCAAAGTTGTTTGACTCGATCTTTCTCTGGGCTCTCTCGATGAACCTTGAGATTGTCTTGTGCTGTATTTCCTCACCCTCAGGGATTCTAAGGGCGTCATAAACTCTCATAACCTTCTCTGAACCGAAGAGTCTCATCAGATCATCCTCAAGAGAAAGGTAGAACTTTGAATATCCAGGGTCTCCCTGACGTCCTGAACGTCCACGGAGCTGGTTATCAATACGTCTTGACTCGTGTCTCTCTGTACCGATTACCATAAGTCCGCCGAGTTCTGCAACGCCTTCACCAAGCTTGATATCGGTACCACGACCTGCCATGTTTGTAGCGATCGTTACAGCGCCTCTCTGGCCTGCATCAGCGATGATCTCAGCCTCCATCTCATGGAACTTGGCATTGAGGACCTTGTGCTGGATGCCGCGCTTCTTGAACATATTACTGATCTCTTCAGAAGAATCGATATTAACTGTACCTACAAGTACAGGCTGACCCTTCTGGTTAGCTTCGTAAACCTGCTCAACGATAGCCTTAAGCTTCTCCTTCTTGGTCTTGTAAACCGCATCGTACTCATCTATTCTGGCGATAGGACGGTTTGTCGGAACAACTACAACGTCCATACCGTAGATCTCACGGAACTCTGTTTCCTCTGTCTGGGCGGTACCTGTCATACCTGCCTTCTTATCGTATTTGTTGAAGAAGTTCTGGAAGGTGATCGTTGCAAGAGTCTTACTCTCACGCTTAACCTTAACGTTCTCCTTAGCCTCGATCGCCTGATGGAGACCATCGCTGAAACGTCTTCCCGGCATGATACGTCCGGTAAAGCTGTCGACGATAAGCACCTGATCATCCTTAACAACGTAGTCCTGATCTCTGTGCATAAGTGCATGTGCGCGGAGTGCAAGGATGATAGTATGCTGGATCTCAAGGTTCTCAGGATCTGCGAGGTTCTGGATGTGGAAGAACTGCTCAACTTCCTTAACACCCTGTGCGGTCAGGACAACGTATTTGTCCTTCTCGTTTACGAGGTAGTCACCATCCTCTTCTATCTGTGTACCCATAAGGGCATCGAACTTACTGATTTCGGTTGTTGCGGTACCTCTCTCCATTCTTCTTGCGAGGTAATCGCACATCTTGTAGATGTCTGTAGACTTGCCGCTCTGTCCGGAAATGATGAGCGGTGTACGCGCCTCATCGATAAGGATAGAGTCGATCTCATCGATGATACAGAAGTGAAGGCCTCTCTGAACGAGACGCTCCTTGTAGATGACCATGTTATCACGGAGGTAGTCGAAACCAAGCTCGTTATTTGTGATATATGTGATATCGCAGTTATAGGCTGCTCTTCTGTCATCATTTGTGTCTGAGTTAAGGATAACACCGACTGTGAGTCCGAGGAAGCGGTGAATAGAACCCATCCACTCAGCATCACGCTTAGCCAGGTAATCGTTAACTGTTACGATGTGAACGCCCTTGCCCTCAAGTGCGTTAAGGTATGCAGGAAGTGTGGAAACAAGTGTTTTACCTTCACCTGTTCTCATCTCTGCGATACGTCCCTGATGAAGCAGGACACCACCGACAAGCTGAACCCTGAAGTGCTTCATTCCGAGAACACGACTGGCTGCTTCTCTAACTACGGCAAATGCCTCAACGAGGATGTCGTCAAGTGTCTCGCCATCCTTAAGTCTCTTCTTGAACTCGTCAGTCTTCGCCTTAAGCTCGTCATCAGAAAGCTTCTGCATATCCTCATCAAGAGCTTCAATCTTGTCTACGATCGGATATATTCTTTTTAATTCTTTGTCGCTGTGCGAACCAAAGATTTTCTCACCAAGACCCATTTCTTTCCTCCAGAATATTTATTTCAACTGTATTTTTTTACATAGTTGTAACATCGTAACCTCTAATATAACATTACTTCTATATACTGGCAAATGTTTTTTTACATAAACTTGCAATTTAGTGGCTGTTGACATATTATAGGAAAAGATAGAATATTACGTGCTGTTCGCACCGGAGGGACCTTATGCGGAGCGGGCGGCCGACAGTGAAGAAGGTTAAAATACATGAAAAAATACTGGAAAAACGAACAGGTGCGCAAAAACATATTTATCGGCGCATTCCTAATAACGTTCTATATAATTCTAAATAATCTGAGTGATGTGGGAGATGCCGTCAGCTGGCTCTTCGGAATCTTCACTCCTTTCATACTCGGAGGCGCGATCGCGTTCATCCTGAACGTTCCGATCACAAAGCTGGAAAAGCATATGTTCAAGAAGCCTAAATACCAGAACGAAAAGTGGGCAGGCAGAAGGCGCGGACTGGCGATGGTAATAGTTATACTTCTCACCATCGTTTCCATAGTAGCGATAATCCTCCTCGTTGTACCTGAGCTTTCGAAGACCATCGTTAACCTGGCCCAGCAGATTCCTGAAGGAATCGAGAAGCTTTCAAAATGGCTGATTAAGGCAACCGCAAAATACCCTGAAGTTTCAGAAAAGATATCGAACTTTACCAAGAATTCCGAGAAGGCAATAAATACAGCGCTTTCCTTCCTGTCAAGTCAGGGCTCATCCATAGTGAGCGGCGGTTTCGGCGTCATAACCGGAATCCTTTCAAGCGTGACCACCTTCTTTATCGGATTCATCTTCTCGATATATCTCCTTGGAAATAAGGATAAGCTGGCGCTTCAGTCCAAGAAAGCTGTATACGCTCTGTTATCAGAGGAAAGAGCTGACAAGCTTCTCAGGATCGCAAGACTTTCAAACCGCACCTTTGGTAATTTCATCTCAGGTCAGTGCCTCGATGCATTTATGCTCGGATGTGAATTCATAATCGTGCTTTCAATCCTTCAGATGCCTTACGCACTGCTTATCGGTATCCTGTGTATGATCTGCGCACTGATCCCTATACTCGGTGCATTTATCGGACTTGCAATCGGTTCTCTTCTGATCCTGCTGGTATCACCGGTGAAGGCGCTGATCTTCGCAATCGTATTTACGGCCCTGCAGCAGCTGGACGCAAACCTTGTTTATCCGCACGTTGTAGGAAGCTCCGTAGGACTTCCGGGTATGTGGGTCCTCATGTCGGTTACGGTCGGTGGTTCGCTCTTCGGCCTCGTAGGAATGCTTATACTCATTCCTGTTGTATCCGTTATCTATACTCTCTTCAGAGAGCATGTATATAAGAAGCTTGCTGAGAAAGAAGTTCCTGAAGAAAAATACCTCTTCGTCCCCGAACGGGAGGAGGGCCTGCTGGAATCCCTAAAGAAGGTTAAGATAGGCGGCAAGCGCGAAAGAACAGGAAATACAGAGATCCTTACAAGCGAAGCTGACGAGGATGATGATGACGACGAGGACGACGAGGATAAAATACCTCGTGATGTGAAGCCTCGTGACGAGATCATGGACGAGATAAAAGAGGAGCTTGGTGTAACACCTATGACCAAAGACACCGCCCGTCCTGAGCAGTCTATGAGAAAGAATAAACGTACAAACAGACACAAAGAATAAACAGCTGAACAGACAGCTAAACAAACAGCTAAATAAGAATAACTGAATTGACGGTTAATCAGTAAATAGCAATTGCAGAAACTGATAGTAAAAAACAAGGAGGAGATGTAACATCTCCTCCTATTAGTTTATCTATATATTAGAATTCCGGTTCGATAAGACCGTATGTATTTCCTTTTCTCTTATATACAACATTAACTTCGTCTGTCTCAGCATTTCTGAATACGAAGAAGTTATGTCCGAGAAGCTCCATCTGTATGCAGGCATCTTCCGGATACATAGGCTTAACAGCGAACTTCTTTGATCTGATGATCTTGATCTCGTCCTCGTCGGCCGCCTCAGTATCATCCTCAAGGAATCTGTCATTGAAATATGCAGCATCCTGTGCCTTGTCGATGATCTTCTTCTTATATCTTGTAACCTGGCGCTCAATGATCTCAACGACCATATCGATTGACACATACATGTCATCGCTCACCTGCTCAGCCCTGATGATATGACCCTTCATCGGGATCGTAACCTCGATCTTCTGTCTGTCCTTCTCAACAGAAAAGGTTACCTGAACATTTGTATCTTCGTTAAAGAATTTTTCTAACCTCCCCAGTTTGTCATAAATAGCATCTCTTAATCCATCAGTAACATCAATGTTTTTACCGCTAATAATGTAGTTCATATGCCTCACTCCTTACGTGCGTCTTATTCAGCGTACGTGCGAAAACACCCATCAAATACCGTAAATCTAAGCTGTCTGTCGGGTTCTTCCGCCTCATTAACTGATACGTAGATTATAACATAATTGAATAGTTCAATCAATATATTAATAGATTTTATTTTTGTCTGACAACTCGGCTAATTTTCTGAAAATACCCTTATATTGCCCTGTTATCACGGTATTAAAAAAATAAAATTCGGAACAATCTACAAATTATTCAAATACACATATTTTTATTCATAATTTTATGTTAATCACAGATATATGTTGATAATGTTGATAACTTTGTTTATATATCAGTTTATCACGTAAATACAATATACTTATCAACATGCCCCTCCACCATACTGTACATATTATAGTCAACCAAACCATATGTTTGTTGTGCACTTTGCACAATCCATGTTTTTTGTTAAAGTGTCAGACGGCACATGTACGTCAGACAGAGAGAGCTTCCTCTGCGTGCAAGCACGCATGAAGCTCTCTCTGTCTGACGCACATGCTTCGCATGTGCATGACTCGCTCAGTGCGGAAAAAGAGCCGGCTGCTGGCACAATGCAACCGGCTCTATTATATATATTATTCTTGTGAAAAATCTTACTGAATGATTCTTACTGCCTTTGCAGGCTCTCTGTAATCATATGATGAAATCTTTATACCTGTCTCAGGTGTACTTGCATGAACAACCATTCCGCCGCCCATATAGATGGTTACGTGACCGTAATCACCAGGTACTCCGTAGAAGAGAAGATCTCCAGGCATTATGCTGTCGAGGCTGACCTCTGTACCGCAATATGACTGTGATGTTGCACCGTGTGGAAGTGAGTATCCGAAGTGCTCATAAACTGCCATTGTAAATCCTGAACAGTCAGCACCGTCTGTAAGACTGCTTCCGCCGTATACATAAGGGTTACCAACGAACTGTGTTGCAAATGCAACAACCTCTTCACCAAGTGAGTTGTAAGGAACATCTGAAGGAGCTGCCTCTGTAGTTTCCTCTTCGGTCTCTTCTTCGGTCTCTTCCTCTGTCTCCTCTTCCTCAGCTTCTGTAGTTGCCTCGGTAGTAGCTTCGGTTGTTTCCTCCTCAGAATCCTCAACCTCTTCTTCTTCTTCTTCTTCTTCTTCCTCTTCCTCAGCTTCTGTTGTTGCCTCGGTGGTAGCTTCGGTTGTTTCCTCTTCGGTCTCTTCCTCTGCTTCTTCCTTATCCTTCTCTGCTGCAGCTGCAAGCACTGCCGCAATTGTTGCATCCTTGTCTGCTCTGTCAACTATTCTGACATATGCATTATATACATAACCTACAAGGTCATCATCGATTCCGATCTTGGTCCAGTAGCCTTCATAGCCTAAAACTCTGTAAGCCTCGCCCTGTCCAAGTGTTGTAAGTATATCGCCGTTATCTGATGCGCTTGCTCTAAGTCTGAGTCCACTCTCTGTGATAACTGCAACCTTACCTGTATCATTATTTACCCAGCTCTCTGCTTCGTCACCGAATCTGAGATAAGCGCTGAATACATAGCCTTCTGTTCCGTCTACATATACGAGTGTCCAGTCAGCTGCCTGCTTTCTTACCTCAACCAGTGCTCCGTTTGCAAGCTGTCCGAGTATCAAACCATCTGTTGAAGGTTCCTGTCTTAAGTTGAGAGGCTCATCTGCTATTACGACTGCCTTGCCTTCGTAACCTGCTGTAAGTGCATCTCCCGAATACTCAACGACATCTGCCTTCTTACCTTCTTCTGAAGTTGCTTCTGTGCTCTTATCTACTGTCTTAGCTCCCTTTGCTGTGTCCTTCTTGTCTGCTGAAGTAAGGGATGCTGTTTCCTGTGCTTTAGTATCCTTAACGGTGGCCGCCTCTGTATCAGCTGTGGCTTCTACATATCTGTCAACTGCTGCAGATATTCCGACATTTGACTGGTCATAAATAACTGTTTCATTCCCTGCAAATACTGCTATAGATGAAACCATCAGCCCTGCTGTAACTGCAAAAACGGCCAATTTCCTGGATGGCTTGATCATTTCTCGAAAGTCCTCCTGTTATTTTCAAAAAAATCTACAAAATATTTAACTGCTATTTGATATATTACGAAAATGTTACAATTTGTTACATGCTCATAATAACAAAACGCTATAGCTTTGTCAACAAGTTATCCGGGAAAAATCATTAAGAAAATAAATATTTTTGTAACATTTATTTTTGATTTTACAATTAGGGAGAATACTGCTAATATATACATGTCATTGAGGGCTGTTTTGACCATTATTTTAACATTTTGATTGCCTCGGATGACTGATTTTATTCATAATAAGCAGATAGGATCGATATGGAAACTATAATAAGAAAAACCACAGATAGTGATGCCTTCGGGCTCGCCTCGGAGATCCTCCGGAGCGGCGGGCTGGTCGCCTTCCCGACAGAGACTGTTTACGGACTCGGCGGAGACGCCCTCGACCCTGAAGCATCAAAGAAAATATATGCAGCCAAGGGCAGGCCTTCGGACAATCCGCTGATTGTCCACATAGCTCATAAGGAAGACGTTTACACACTTGCTTCCTATGTGCCTCCCGCAGCCGAAAAGCTGATGGAGCGCTTCTGGCCGGGCCCGATGACTATCATATTTAACAAGAAGGACATCGTTCCGGACGCCACAACCGGCGGCCTCGGCACCGTTGCCATAAGGATGCCTTCACATCCGGACGCCAAGAGGCTGATCGATGAAAGCAAGGTATTTATTGCAGCGCCAAGCGCAAATACCTCCGGCCGCCCTTCCCCTTCCACCGCTGACCACGTCATCGAAGACCTGAGCGGCAGGATAGATATGATACTCGACGGTGGCGCAGTTGATATCGGAATCGAGTCCTCCATCATCGATATGACCGGCGAGATTCCTGCGATACTCCGTCCCGGCTACATCACGAAGGCTGATTTTGAGGAAATACTTGGCGAGGTGACCATCGACCCGGCTATCATAAAGCCTGATCCGAACCTCAGACCTAAGGCTCCCGGCATGAAATACACCCACTACGCACCGAAGGGCAGCCTTACTATTATAGAAGATAAGGCTCATCCAGCCGAGGTTTCAAAAGCTGTAACCGCTGAGATCAACCGCCTCGTAGCTGAATCTGAGGCTCTCGGCAAGAAGGTTGTGGTCCTTACCACCGCAGAAAACCGCAGCTCCTACAGCACCGAAAACGTCATCCTTCTCGGTGAGACAGGAAACGGCGAAGAGGTTGCAAGGAATCTCTACAGCGCTCTCAGAAAGTGCGATGACCTGGAAGCCGACCTTATTTATAGCGAAGCCTTCAACAGAGATAAATACGGCGGAGCGATCATGAACCGACTGCTCAAGGCCGCCGGCCAGAAGGTCATACTTGTTTAAATTCACGAACAAGCAACCTTATAAACATTAACCCACAGACCAGAATCATATTATACCGGTCGCATCAAATGGCCTATTCAGTTAAACATCGGCCGATACATATATTTTAAAGTTATTTAGGAGGAACAACATGAAGATAGCAATTGCCTCAGATCACGGCGGATTCGCCCTCAAGCAGGAAGTAATGGAGCACCTTAAGGCTCGCAACGTAGAATACATAGATAAAGGATGCTACAGTGCAGCATCCTGTGATTATCCGGTATTTGCAAAAGAAGTAACCGCTGCTGTCACAAGCGGTGAAGCAGAGTTCGGAATCCTTATCTGCGGAACAGGCATCGGAATGTCGATCGCTGCAAATAAGGTTAAGGGTATCCGCGCTGCTCTCTGCCATGACGTATTTTCAGCGCAGGCTACAAGAGAGCATAACGACGCAAATATCCTTTGTATGGGAGCCCGCGTTGTAGGCCCCGGACTCGCACTCATGATCGTCGATACCTTCCTTGACACTCCGTTCTCAAACGATGAGCGTCATATAAGAAGGATATCTCTGATCGAAGATTAATAATTATTTTTTACCGGCTTCGGCAGTTTTATTTTTAACTGCCGAAGCTTTTATATTGTCCTGCTGCATTGCAATATTTGCAGTACCGTATTTCTGGGTGAATTTTCCAAGATCCTCGAAGTTTTTGGCTGCATTGTCATGCCTTGCTTCAAGAGACTTCTTGAGATCAACAACAAGCTTTGTAGTTCTGTATTTAAGTCCCTCAGTGCTGTTCGTGATAACCGAAATAACGTTAAGTGCTGCTGCTGCACGTGGATTTTTCTCAACATCAAGCTTCTTGATTCCCTTACTTTCGAAATATTCAATCGAAGCATTAAATATCTTTGCATTTGCTGTTCTGATCTCTGTATCAAGTTCATCCTTGGTAAGATTCTTATCCTTAAGAGCCGCTGCTTCCTTGATCAGTGCATTCAGCCTGCGGTACTGCTTACCATGGCCTGACGTGGTTGGAAGATTATCAGCAAGCTTCTTCAGATCTTCAAAATACTTTTCTCTCTTATCCTGCTTTACATTATACATAGTATCTCTCAGAGAATTAAGACCTTTCGTCAGATTCCCCGAATTACTGAGTATATTCATAAGCTGTTCCGGATTACCCTTCAGAGCCTCCAGAGAATAAATCTCTTTGCATTTTTTAGCCATCTCATGTATTTTGCCAACATCAAACATTCTGCCATTATTGTATAGTATTACGGCACCCATACATTTTGCAAGATTATCTACCATCTCATCAGGAGTTTTACCCATTCTGATGCCGGTATGAAGTTTAACATACGAACCGAATGTAACACCCATCTTCTTATTCTTGCTTCCAAGCAGCTTATGAAGCTTCTCATCATTTACAGCCGCACTGGCCTTCGCTTCAGCGCGAGGGTCATCCTTAAGGATAGCCCCGATATAATCAGTCTTCTTGTTAAGCATATCACGATAAGCACCATTCAGTTCATTCTTACCGGTGATACCGATTGGTTTATCGCCGTACAGGAAGGCATTCATTGTATTTAACTGATCCTTTTCGAAATGAATCCTTACCTTCTTAATCTTTTCGGCCGCTTCACCTTTCTTCCACTGGGCAACTATCCTGTCCTTTTCCTTCTCCTTCTTCAGCATATCGGTCATAACCGTAGTAAACGCCTTGGATCCGAGATCATAGAACATTTTTTCCTCTGCTGACAGATTCTGCAGAACCTTATTTGTTCCACGGACTTTATGAATATTTATAAAGCTGTCATATATACTCCTTGTTAACTGGTCCTTTAAATACTCAGCATCCGCATTTTTATGGATCGCCATGTCAATAAGCTTCTTCTTGAGCACTTCCGGTTTCTGGAGCTGTGCCTGTTCTTCCTTGGTAAAGCCAAGATTATTGTAAGCCTGCTCATAGGTCATATTCGGATCATACTTAAGTTTGTCCATAAATACCTTCCTGAATACCTCCTCAGAAAGAATATCCGAACGAACATGACTTTCTGCTTCCGCAAGATCAAATACACCCGCCTCACTGGCAACTACCAGCGCTTTATCATATTTATATTCTCCATCTATATTGTCATGGACAGCCTTGAAATTCTTACCGGTCAGCACCATTGCCTTCGCCTGAGCGATCATCATCTTCTCAAACATAGGCTCAATGTCCTTATCGGTAAAAGATTCTCCGGCAAACTTCTTTGTCAGATTGCTGATAAATACTGTCTCATACTCATTTGCATTATCATAGCTTTTTATTTCGCGGAATTCTTCTATCTTTTTACCGTCGCCCTCCATTCTGTCAAGGCGAATATTTCTGGCCTTGTATATCATGGCATACATATATTTATCTGCAAGCGTACTCTGGCTGGAATAACCATTGCTTATTCCGGCTCCATTCTCAGAAAGCTCTTCTTCTGCTTCATGTGCCTGCACATTTACAGCTTTTCCGGCAGCATCCCCTTCATTTACAGGCGCCTTAACTTCCTCAACATTATTTAAAATATTCTCTTCGTTTGCAGGCGCCTTAACTTCCTCAACATTATTTAAAACATTCTCTTCGTTTGCAGGTGCCTTAGCTTCCTCAACATTATTTAAAACATTCTCTTCGTTTGCAGGCGCCTTAACTTCCTCAACATTATTTAAAACATTCTCTTCGTTTGCAGGTGCCTTAGCTTCCTCAACATTATTTAAAACATTCTCTTCGTTTGCAGGCGCCTTTACTTCCTCAACAGCGGCGACAACCTCTTCATTTTCAGGATTTTCTTTCGGTGCCTTCGACTGGTCATTTTCCAAAATAACCCATTCATCTTTTACAGCCTGTTCTTCCTTCGGTGCCTCAACCTTAATATCTTCCTTCTTCGGAGGATTGTATTTAACACCATCATAAAGCTTATATTTTCTTCGATTTGGTTTAAGATTCTTGACCTCTTCAATGAAGTTCATGTTCCAATCCACACCATTTGAAACATGATGTAGTGTCGTAAAGTTGTCAAGCTTTATACCGGTATGCGACTTGGCAAAATCATCAACAAGCTTGATAACCTGAGCCTTATCACCAGGAGTAACAACCTTTTTATCCCAAATCTGCGCCTTCAATGCCTCAACATCCTTCGCAAAATTATCGAGTTTTATTCTGTTCGATGCCTCGGAATCAACAGCCTTCCTGGCATCTGCATAGTTCTCCAGCTCATGGTCTTCCAGCTTTGCCCAATCATCCTTATGGATTTCTACCGTATTTCTATAGCGTTCCATCTTGGTATTGAACTCTTCTTCATTTTTCTTATGGTATGCATCAATATATCCGATCGCACCAAGAAGAGTCAGCTCATCCTGCGACCAGCCGTTCTCAATAGCCTTGATCTGCCATCTTAATACATTTACAGTTTCAAATGCACTTCGTCTATTCTCATGCTTGCCCGTGATATGTCCAAGTTCATTATTTAAATACTTGTCATACTGACAATTATCCTCTATTGCATACAGTTTATCAAAAGCATCAACCACTTTCTGCTGCTTATCTCTAAGCTCAGCGAGAAAAGCTCTTTCGTTTTTTGCATTCCAGCCATTTTTGTTATTCTTCTGGCGGGTGAATTCCATTTTTTCAAGCTCAATGTAGCCCTTATAATACTCCATAAGCGGTTCGTAAAGGCCCGTCGGCTCACCTGTCTCCGGATCCGTTTCCTGCTGAAGATTCTTCTTTATTTCGTTATGATCCTTAGTCAGATCCGGGGCTCCTGCAAATTGATTCAGATTCGAAAGATATTGGCTCTCGAATCGCGCCTCCATAATATTTCCATCCGTTGTAGTCTCATGAGCATAGAAATCATATATCGGGAGGAACGGATCATTATTCTTTGCTTTTTCATCCCTGTCCTCCTCGATCAGTTTTTTCATGGTTTCCATAAGTTCAACACCAAGCTTGTCGGCATTAGAACTCTCCATTTTCTGGGTAAACTTTTCAAGACCTCCAAGACGGCTTTTCGGAACATCAGCGGTAGCCGAGAATAGCTTTGACATAGACCTGTACTCGTCCATCTTATCCTGAAACGCGCCGAGTTCCTCCGCCGACATCTTACTCATATACAAAGTAATATTATTCGTGTATACCTTTTCAACAGCATAAGCAAGTGCGCTTTCTCCATATTTCTTGTTTTTTCTTAAATCTTTAAAGTTCGGCATATTGTTTCCTCCTCCTTGACGAACCATACTTCATCCCATTCGTAACAAATATACTGTCTGTATTTATCGTCCGTTCTTATTCTCTGTTTTATCGTATCTTTTATACATTTACTGTTTGATTTTTATAATGCATTCTGCCCTATAGTATCAAATTACAGACATTATATCCCACAAAAGATAACAAAACCGCAACAAATAAGTCATGGGATTGCATCCACGAAGTGGATGAGGGTCCCATGATCCGAACGAAGTGAGAATAGTAACGGTTCGAAGAACCGTGAGTCTGTCCGCAGAACAGATGCGTTCTGCAAAGCAGAATCAAGACTTGCAACGCAAGTCTTGCATATCACGCAGTGATATGGCACAGGACTCGTCGTGTGAAACACGACCGCAGCTGCGTAGCAGCTGAGCAGCATCATGGAACATGATGCTGGAGCAAAGCAAAATAACAAGCCATGCATGACGAAAAAAGAGGCAAACAGGGATGCTTGCATACCTATTTGTCTCTTTTTTGAGGAATATACGGCGCCTATGGCGACGGTTCTTGATGGGTTTACACATCAAGAACATGCATGGCTTGTTAACAGCTAGGAAAAGAGGATCGGAAAACCGACCCTCTTTTCGTTTTTCATGTTCTCTCCAAAAACCACATACTTCAGACAAATTTCTGAAACCTGAGGTAAGTTTAACATGCCTTATCCAACAAATGTCCAACAAAAAACGGCAAAATTTTAAAAATTTGCCGTTTTTTTATATTTTTTTCAAAAATACCCGTTTATGAACTCCTCTATCTCCGCAATATCATCCGAAATATTTCTTAACAGGCTCCTCTATCCCATATATCAACCGATATATAACCTAATAAAGCTCTCGATTTCCTGAATATCGTCTGAGAAGAGCATAAAGTCCAGCTCCCCTGCCTCATAGAACTTATCCTCAAACATCCTGTCGTACTGCTCCTTAAGCTTGTCGTAGCAGCCGAGAGTATTGAAGAAGATAAACGGCGCCTTGTAGAGCCCGAGACGTATCCAGGATATCATATCGGCAGCCTCCTCAAGAGTTCCGATACCGCCCGGAAGCGCAATAAATACATCGCCCAGCTCAGCCATCTTAAGCTTTCTCTCAGACATATCATTTGTGACTATCATCTCGGTAACGTCAGTATTTTCCCAGCCGTTATCTATCATAAACTGTGGAATAATGCCTGTGACCTTGCCGCCTGCTGCGAGGGTAGCTCTTGCAACCTCCCCCATCATACCAACCTTGCCGTCACCGTAAACAAGTACATGCCCCTTTTCTCCTATCCATCTGCCGACCTCTGCGGCCGCCTTCATATATTCCGGGCTCTTACCTTCTGCCGCCCCGGCGAATACTGTAATATTCATCTGCTATCTCCTCTATCAATTAGATTTATCGATCAAAACCAATACCCCTTGATAATACCATATCTCGATTTTCCAAACAATTAACGAAATAAAAATCTCCTGCAATATCAGCAGGAGATTCTTATCATTTATTACTCCGGAAGAACCGGTGTGTCGAACGGATAGCCTACATGGATACCGGCCTCCTTCATACGAAGTCGCTCGGCGCGCATGGCATTTACAACCATGTCGCGGGCCTGGTGGCCGTCCTCGCCGGTGAGCGGCTTAACATCCTTCAGGACGTAGTCGATGCCCATCTCGGCGTATTTTGGCTTAGCCATATCGTGGTAAGGAAGGATATCAACCGCCTTCACATTCTTGAAATGTGCAAGGAACTTTCCTGACTTCTCAAGCTGAACAGGATCGAATGTGTAGCCCGGCACGATAACGTGTCTAACCCAGATCGGAATGTCCTTCTCGTCCAGATATTTATAGAAGTCGATTATCGTATCCTGCTTAACGCCCGTCAGATCAACATGCATCTCAGGGTCGATCGCCTTAAGATCGAGGAGCACAAGGTCGGTAACCTCAGCCAGCTTCTCGTACTTGGCATAGATCTCCGGAACGTCCTTCTTGAAGAGGTATCCGGTGGTATCGAGTGCAGTATGAACGCCAAGCTTCTTCGCAGCCGCGAAAAGCTCAGTAACGAAATCGATCTGCACAAGCGGCTCACCGCCGGAAACCGTAAGTCCGCCTCGTTTCATGAAAGGCAGGTAGCTTCGCATATCGGCCATGATCTCGGCAACGGTCATCTCCTTGCCGCCTCTGCCGTCCCAGGTGTCCGGATTGTGGCAGTATTTACATCTGAGCGGACAGCCCTTGAGAAATACAACATATCTCGTTCCCGGTCCGTCCACCGTACTTCCTGTAATTATTGAATGTATATTTCCAGTCATTTTATCATCCTCTTACATATACTTTTCTATACGCAAAAATTCCGATCCGGAATGATTTCGATAAAGCCTCATATGATAATCTCTCCCATGCTGTGCCACTTTTGCAGCAACTGATGTCCGGATATTTTTGCTATTTTCCCAGCAGACTACTCTTCCTCGGTTGTCGCTTCGGTCGCAGTCTCTGTAGTCGCCTCAGTTGCAGCCTCGGTAGTTGCCTCAGTGCTCTGCTCCGTTGTTGCTTCAGTTGCCTGCTCCTTCAGGAGATCCTCATACTTAACGTCAAGCGCTTCATCCGTGCCGTAGAGTATCTTCACAAGCTCGGAATCCTTATCAAGCATAAGTATATTTCCGTTTTTCTTGAGAGAAGCCTTAAGCGCGTCCAGAGCTCTCAGGTAGTTGTAGAACTCAGCCTTTGCAGGATCGTTATAGGCCTCGGAAAGTATGCGCATATACTCTGCTTCGCCCTCGGCGATGATAGTTTCGGCATCCTTCTCAGCCTCGGCGAGAGTGATGGTAACCTCTTTGTCAGTCTCATTCTTGATGATCTGAGCGTCAGACTCACCCTTTGCAGTGTAGCTTGCGGCGATATTCTGTCTCTCAGAGATCATTCTCTCATAAACCGCATTCTTGTTGTCGTCCGGAAGATCAAGTGCCTTGATCTCAGCGGTAAGGATTACAATACCGTATTCATTTATATCTGAATTGGACTCATTTGTTATGATCTCTGTCAGCTGCGCACCTCTTGCCGCAATAACCTCGTCCTGCGTCATAGCGGAAATAGTATTTTTCGTTGCATTGTAAACCGCAGCGTCGATTCTTTCCTCCGCTCTTGCGTCAACCGCGCCAAGAGTCTTGTAATACTTGATCGGATCTACTACCTTCCAGAGAACGTAATCATCTGCGATCATCGACTTCTTATCCTTGGTAATGACATCACTTGTAGGAAGGTCGTAAACTCTTGTTCCGCTGTAAACAAGCTGAACATTTTCTATGAAAGGTGTCTTGAAATGGAGCCCCGGCTCATCGTCAACTCTCGTGACCTTACCGAAACGCTTCACAAGCGCATAATTATTGTATTCAACAGTATAAAGCGAATTGAACAGCACAACCGCTGCACCGATCAGGAGTATGATGATCGCTGTTATAGTTATTTTTTTCTTCATAGCTTTAGTCCTCCCCTGATCCGTTATCTGATGAACCGCTGCCGCTACCGCTATTGATATTTACGAAGCTGTCCAGCGGATACATGGTCTGTGTATCTCCGTCTGTGATGATGACCTTGAGCGATGGAAGAAGTTCCTCCATTGTCTCATAGAACATTCTCTTCTTGGTGATGAGCGGATACTGCTTATACTGCTCGTAGATCTGCTCGAATCGTGATGCCTGGCCTTCTGCCTCGGCGATACGTGCTTCCTTCTTACCTTCAGCTTCCTTCCTGATCTTATCTGCCTTCGCAGTTGCGTTCGGAAGCTGCTCGTTCTGGTATTTGAGTGCGTTGTTCTTAGCTGTGTCCGCGCCCTGCTTTGCAGTTTCAACAGCCTTAAATGCCGCAATGATGTCGGCCGTCGGCGGCTCGGAATCCTGCACAGTGATATTTATAACCGTAAGTCCGATATCATGCTCAGCGAGCTCCTTTAACATATCCTCCTTAACAGCCGCCTGGATAAGTCCCTTACCGGTGGTCATCGCTTCGTCAACAGTGTAATTCGAAACTACCGATCTGATACTTGCAAGCGCTATATTTTTCAGCACCTCCTCAGGATCGTTCGAATTGTAGAGATAAGCAACCGGATCAGATACCTTGTACTCAAGATAGAAATCAATATTTAACAGGTTGAAATCCGAGGTGATCATGATTCCGTTGTTGTCATCGGTTATATTCTGGCCGTTGCCGGCGATCGTGTAGCCAACGCCTGTACCGTGTGTGGTCATATCAACCTTCTCAACCTTCTGGATGAACGGTATTTTAAAATACAGTCCTGCCGTGTCGGTCCTCACAACCTTTCCAAACATTGTCACGACCGCATTTTCCTGCTCATTAACATAGTAGTAGCTGTTGTTGATCGCAAGGAATAATAAGATTGCCACGATCACGATCTTGATAAGCAGCGAATGCTTCTTATTAAGGCCCTTCAGCACCTTTCCTTTCTCGTCGATCACAACATCGACATCTTTGTCATTCTTTTTAGCCAATTTCTTGTCCTCCTTGTTTGTCTATCTTTATTAATCATATAAATATTTTGTTACTACTCTATTATATCCGCAAATTCCAACTTTACTATATCCACAAGCGCCTGTGGATCGAGTTCGACCTGCATGCCGACCTTGCCGGCACTGACAAATACACGGTCAAAGTCCTTCGCTGTTTCATGCATGAATGTTGGGAAGAGCTTCTTCATTCCTATCGGTGAGCAACCGCCATGCACGTAGCCTGTGAGTGGTAGGAGCTCCTTCTGTTTTATCATCTCTATCGACTTCTCGCCTGCAGCTTTAGCCGCCTTCTTCAGGTCAAGTTCCGCTTCCACCGGTACGACAAATACAAAATATCCGCCCGACTTTCCTCTTGTCACAAGAGTCTTAAATACCTTCGAGGTGTCCTCCCCAAGTATTCCCGCTATCTCCGCGCCGGAGAGCGACGGATCCGCCTCATAGCTGTGGCTTTCGTACTGAACCTTCTTTGAGTCGAGCACTCTTAGTACATTTGTTTTTTCAACCTTCTTCGCCATAATCTGTAATTACTCCATACGTTTTCCCCGGTGTTTCATTATCACACACCAACGATTTTCTCTGACCGGCAGTTATTCTATGTATTAATAACCAACTGTGCCTTTCGGATCAGAATCATCACTATCCTCATCCTGTCCGCCGTACATCCTCTGAACGATCTGCGCTATATCCTCATCACTGATCATTCCGCTGCGGATCATATCTTCAACCTCTTCCGGGGTGAACTCTCTGCCACTATTCATTTCCGGAGCATTACTGCCATCAGACATTCCTATATCACCAGGCATGCTCTGCGCATTCATATTCCCCGGCATACCATACATACCATCGCCGTACAAATTTCCCATCGGCATACCATACGCACTGTCATTCACATCCCCAAAAGGTGCTGCATACCCATTATTATACAGATTCTCCGCCGGCTTACTGTACTCTCTGTCGACGGTCGCCTTCTGCTTGCGGCTCTTAAACGCATCGTATTTCTCCGCAAGTCTGTCGACCTCGCTCTCGTTACGAATGATCGATCTGTCAGCGCCCGGCAGCTTGAAGTTATGATGATGCATCTGCAGGAAACGGTACGCCTCCATAAAGGTCTTCTCGTCGAAGCGCGTCATGTATTTATTATTGATCTTCTCTATGCAGTCCTCAACCGAGTAGCAGCTCTTCGGGTCGATATCCTTGAATATCGCATAGTAGGTATCCTCGACGATCTGCTCCTGCCTTGCAAAATCCGTGGAAATATCCATAACCGGAAATACATACAGATAGGTCCTCAGCCAGTCATTTGTCTGCTCTATCCACATGCTTGCAAATTTGTAGGTCTTATCCATATCGTAGATCTCGCGCAGCCAGCTGTATGAATAGTAAGAGGCCTCAACGATACGGTCGATCTGATTTTCTGTAAGGCAGAGATCGTATTTCTCATTGAACTTTGTAACGATCTTCTTTCTCTTCGGAACGGACTCAGTGAGCTTGATGTCCTCCTTGATCTCCTTCTTGATCTCGTTGTATTCCTTGCTGTTATTTCTCTGACCGGCCTTCTGAGCCTTATTAATAGCCCACGCGATCAGGATAAAAGGAGACGCAACTATACCAAGCGCCAGCAGATATCCTACGCCTGACGCTATCGCGCTTCCTGTGAATCTGAGAATTTCAATCAAAATGAAAAGCGTGATAAAAAGAGGCAGTCTGCTCTTCGTTTTCTCCTGCATCTTAGGGTTATTTTTCGCTATGAGATTGTAGAAAATAATTATAAATATTATCAGACCCATGGTACGCCTCGCTAAAAATACTGTTTTAAGCCACTATCTAGATAGTATAACATAGTCGGTTATTCGTCGCAATATTCACTCATAAGTTGCGTAGATGCGAATTGCGTAGATGCGACTACGTCGCACGTTACCTCGTCTGTCGACTCGGTGTCGGACATTCGCCGAATATCCGCTTTATCATGCATGCATGATACGCAGCTACTCGGCTCATTATCTACGCAAAAAGGGTGCAGGAAAACCTGCACCCTTAGAACACTTAATTAATAACTAAGCTGAAATTAAAGAGACTCGTGGAATGTACGAGAGATAACATCATCCTGCTGCTCCTTTGTGAGCTTGATGAAGTTAACAGCGTATCCTGAAACACGGATTGTAAGCTGTGGGTAATTCTCCGGATGCTTCTGAGCATCAAGAAGAGTCTCTCTGTTATATACATTAACGTTGAGGTGATGTCCACCCTTTGTTACATAACCATCTAACATATCAACTAAGTTATCGATCTGTGCTGTACTAGCCATTTTTATATTACCTCCAATCTTATTATCCAAAGCCTGCTCAACAGACCGGATATTATCTATTTACTCTCATCTGCAAATGCATCGTCCATGCCTTCCATAAGTGTCGGAACCGAGCATGCAAGGTCGCCCTTTGCGCAGTCTATACATCCCATGGTCTCAACCGTTTTACCGGCCTCAGCCTCAGGATCGATGGTCACATTGATATGACCTGTTCCGCTCTCAACCATACTGTCGAGCATCGCTACGATATCATTTACATCATTTAATTTATCTGCCATATCTGTCTCCTGTTTCCAGCCGATACACGGCTATACTCTGTTCCGAACAATGATGATACATCATATTCTTCCCAAAACGGTTACGGACATATGGTAAATATTTTCACGGCCTGCAGCACACCGAGATGTGCTGCATACCGGTATTTATCTATTACTGCTTGTCAAGTCCGAGATCTACGTCAAGGTCACCTGCGAATACCTGATCTTCCTTACCAAGAGCGTTAGGGATGATAGAGAATGTATTTGAAATACCATCCTGTGCGTACTCGAATGGAAGCTTAGCTACTGAAGAAAGTGAAGCGTAAGCGCCGTGTGTATCTCTTCTGTGCATTGGGTTAGCACCAGGAGCAAGAGGCTGACCATGCTTTCTTCCGCAAGGTGTATCACCTGTATTCTTACCATATGTTACGTTTGATGTGATAGTAAGAACTGACATTGTAGGGAATGAATTTCTGTAAACATGATGTGAACGGATCTTCTTCATGAATGTTGAAACAAGGTTAGCTGCGATCTCGTCAACTCTGTCATCATTGTTACCATACTTAGGGAAATCACCCTCTGTTCTGTAGCTTACTACGATACCCTGCTCATTTCTGATTGGGTAAACCTTAGCATACTTGATAGCTGAAAGTGAGTCAGCTACGCATGAGAGACCGGCAATACCTGTTGCGAAGTATCTTCTAACATCTCTGTCATGAAGAGCCATCTGGATTCTCTCATAAGCATACTTATCATGCATGTAGTGGATGATGTTAAGTGCGCTTACATAAACTCTAGCAAGCCAATCCATCATCTGATCATACTTGTGCATTACTTCATCGAAATCAAGAGCGTCATCTGATGTGATAGCTCTGTACTCAGGACCAACCTGAACACCTGTACACTCATCAACACCACCGTTGATAGCGTAAAGGAGACACTTAGCAAGGTTAGCACGTGCTCCGAAGAACTGCATTTCCTTACCGATTCTCATTGAAGATACGCAGCAAGCGATACCATAGTCATCACCATGAACAACTCTCATCATATCATCGTTCTCGTACTGGATTGAAGATGACTTGATAGACATCTTAGCGCAGTACTGCTTCCAGTTGATTGGAAGTCTTGTTGACCAGAGAACTGTAAGGTTTGGTTCAGGTGCTGTACCAAGGTTGTCAAGTGTGTGGAGGTAACGGAATGACATCTTAGAAACAAGTGTACGTCCATCGATACCCATACCACCAAGTGACTCTGTTACCCAAACCGGGTCACCAGCGAAGATCTGGTTGTACTCAGGTGTTCTTGCGAACTTAACGAGACGAAGCTTCATGATGAAGTGGTCTACGAACTCCTGAATCTGTGACTCTGTAAATGTACCATTTGCAAGGTCTCTCTCTGCATAGCAGTCAAGGAATGTAGCTGTACGGCCAAGTGACATTGCAGCACCGTTCTGCTCCTTTACTGCTCCGAGGTAACCAAAGTATGTCCACTGAATAGCTTCCTGTACGTTTGTAGCAGGCTTAGAAATATCGAAGCCATAGAAAGAAGCCATAGTCTTGAGCTCCTTAAGAGCCTTGATCTGCTCAGAGATCTCTTCCTTACCTCTGATAACGTCATCTGTGTACTCTGTACCAAATGAAACCTTCTGATCTTCCTTGTCAGCTACGAGATAATCAATACCGTAAAGTGCTACTCTTCTGTAGTCACCGATGATACGTCCACGTCCGTATGCATCAGGAAGACCTGTAATTATGTGATTTGAACGGCATCTTCTGATTTCTGCATCATATACATCGAAAACGCCTGCGTTGTGTGTCTTTCTGTGTACTGTGAAGAATTCAACTATTTCAGGATCAACTGTATATCCGTTATCTGCACAAGCCTTCTCAGCCATACGGATACCACCATATACATTCATTCCTCTCTTGAATGGCTTATCTGTCTGAAGACCAACGATTGTTTCCTTGCTCTTATCAAGGTATCCAGCCTGGTGTGAAGTAAGTGTAGATACTACCTTAGTATCCATATCAACTACTCCGCCCTTTTCTCTCTCAAGCTTAGAAAGCTCAAGAACCTGCTGCCATAAATCCTTTGTGTTCTGTGTAGGGTCTGCGAGGAAAGAATCATCTCCCTCATATGGAGTATAGTTCTTCTGAATGAAATCACGAACGTTTACTTCCTTCTGCCACTTGCCACCTACGAAGCCATTCCAACCTGTTGCTTCCATGTTTCAAAATCCTCCTTGAAAATATAATATAGTTAAGTGGTCAGGATCTTTTGATCCCGGATAAGCCTGACGGTGAACTGACCGCCGGACCTTATATTTTATGTCGGAGCCCCTCTTGCACTATTTTGTCATACTTTTTTAACAATTTCCTGTATGAAATATCTTTCAGCGCCTTTTGTCAAAAAATGGCGAAAATACAAGAGTTGCCGCCTATCTGTATTCATTATAAAATGTTATTGTATACACGTCAATGCAAAAAAAGTAACATTTTGTACTTTTTTTAGTACATAGCTTGTATACAGTATACAATATTTATCCTTCGTTGCTCCACTTCCGATCCCACTTCAAACTCTCGCAGAACTCCCTCTGTAGGTCTCACAGAAACCGCCCCGCAAACCGCCTCGCATAAGCAATCATAATTGACCGACAGTCGAAAAAATAATATAATTATAGAGGGCTTTCGGTTACAAAAATAAGAAGGTATTTCATGCAAAGATCAAAAGACAAATCATATAAAAAGAATAGCAGAACAAAGTTCAGCCTGGCGGGACTCGTACTTATCTTCTCCCTCCTGGCAACTATCCTTACGGCCATTCTGTCTTATTTTATCCTGAAAAATAACGCCGAGAAAAGCGTTACCGACGCCAAACGGCAGCTTGCGGCCGAGATCAAGGAAGATATCGTGCATACTATCAAGGCCTTTCCGGCCCACGAATGGCTGATCACCTACTGGTATGAGCATAAGGATACAATGGAGGTCGAGTACTACGGCACAGAGGTCACTCAGCGAAAGGCCAAGGAATTCGCAACAAATACAGGTCTTGCGACCGACTACGTTACTATAGAAGATATCGAGGCCATGTCTGAGGAAAACCGTGCACTATACGCCGAAGTCATCTACAATCAGACTCTGGGCCTGCTCAATCTTCTGAAGGATAACTATAATGTTAACTATCTGAGTGTAATTGTCACCGATCCGGACTATTCAAAGGAAGTCTTCCTGATCAGCGGTGCGTCTCCAAACCAGAAGCGCGGTACCGATCAGTACGATGCCTATGTTCTGGGCAAAACATCAGATACAACAGATGCACAGCAGAAGGGAATGAAGAACGCGGTGGCCGGCGGAAAGAGCCTTGCCAGGTTCGGCGATTATCTTGACGCCTATGGTTACGTTCTGGACATCATGGACGGCTGGCATGTTTTCGTTGACGTCGTATTTAACATCTCTTCTCTCACCAAAGAGGCGGATTCACAGGTATTTAAGGATATGCTTCTTTTCATCTTACTGCAGGGCGGTCTGGCACTCGGCCTCTTCATACTGACGTATTTTCAGGCTGTGCACCCTGTCAACCGCATACAGAAATACGTCGGGGTATACCGCGAGGAGAAGAACAGTGCAAGAGTTCTGAAGGGCCTCGGCAAGATTCACCTTAGAAACGAGCTGGGCGCGCTTTCGGAAGGCATCTCCGACATGGTAGTTTCCATCGACCAGTATCTGTCAGAGATCCAGACCATAACCTCAGAGCGTGAGAAGATTGCGGCAGAACTCAGCGTTGCAACGAAAATACAGGCAGAAATGCTTCCGTCGACCTTCCCTGCCTTCCCGGAGCGAAAGGAATTCGACCTTTATGCAACCATGAATCCGGCCAAGGATGTCGGCGGTGATTTCTACGACTTCTTCCTTATAGATGATGATCACCTCGGACTTGTCATAGCCGATGTTTCCGGTAAGGGAGTCCCGGCAGCGCTCTTCATGGTCAACTCAAAGACCAGGATCCAGAACCAGGCGATACTCGGCAAGTCACCGAGCGAGATACTTACAACAGTCAATGACCAGCTGGCGCAGAACAACGACAGCGGCTTCTTCGTAACCGTATGGATAGCGATCATAGACCTTAAGACCGGAAAGGGTGTTGCGGCAAATGCAGGCCATGAGCATCCGGTTATCCGCCGCGCAAACGGTGCGTACGAAACAGTAGTTTACAAGCATTCCTTTGTAGTCGGTGCTATGGAAGGTGCCCGCTTCAAGGAGCATGAATTCGAGCTTCAGCCGGGCGACAGACTCTTCGTCTACACCGACGGTGTGCCGGAAGCAACGAATGCCAAAGAGGAGCAGTTCGGCATCGACAGGATGCTTGCATCCCTCAATTCTCACGGCGAAGATACTCTGCAGGAGCTTCTTCCTGATGTTAAGAAGGACATCGACGCCTTCGTGGGCGACGCCTTCCAGTTTGACGACCTCACCATGCTCGGTTTCGACTACTACGGCCCACAGGATAATAAAGAATAACCGTTATTTTAGTTACGCGAAATACAGGGAGGGGTTTTTATGGTAAAAAAAGGTGTTAAAGCAAAACTAAGCTTGCTGGATGATAATTGATTCCTACGATTGATAATAGCGGTTATTCCTTTTTCCTTTATCCGATTATAAATATATTGCAAGTTAGTCTTGCCTTACTCGTATTTCATGTAATATAATTCACCTAGACACAAAGGCGGCACCCGAAAAACGTTGAAAATACGTGGTTTCGTGGTATATGCAGAGAGTTTATCCTGTCTTCGGACAGAATTAATTTAAATAAGGAGGGACAAGAAAATGGCATTTGTTATCGGTGATGGATGCATCGGATGTGGTTCATGCGCAGGTGCATGTCCAGTTGGAGCTATCTCTGAGGATGGCGGCGTTTATGTAATCGATCCTAACGTATGTATCAGCTGTGGTGCATGTGCAGGTACATGTCCAATGGGAGTTATCAGCGAGGGCTGATGAATCCGTACATAGACGAGATTGATCAATCTAAAAAACAGGAGAGGCTGGTCCTCTCCTGTTTTTTGCGTATAAATCGAGCAGGAAAGACTTGTCGCTCGCTGCGCCGCCCGCCGGTTGCCGTCAGGCAACATCTTCCTTTCGGCGGGGTGTGCATGAAAAGGAGCAGACAACTGAGTGCCTGCTCCATATTGTGCATAGTATTTTTCTGATTATTTCATTTCCTTGTCGCAATCTTATATTTTCAAGAAAAAATTGCCACATTCAATAGTATTCCCCTGCGCACTCCCTCCTCTCATGGCCTGCATAATAAGTCGGTCTGAAAAGCTGATTCCGTGATAATCCAATATATTCCTGCCATCTGATCATGCAGTCAACACGGCTTCGCGCGCGGGATGTGTATTTATATCTGTCGGGCTGCTGCGGCATATTAGCGGAGCCACACGCCCTCTGAAAAATGTTCAAGGAAAGCGTACCGCATTCCTCTCCTCATTTCAACTCCAAAATTGTGAAAGTTTTTTGAACTCCGGAAAAATATATATTTTCCTCTTTACAGCCGGAATTTTTATGGTAAACTATCAATAATATTTTTACGGCAATATAATAGTAGTATAATGTACTACAGTTGAAGCCCGTAAACCAAATGTGGTATAATACAGTTGTAATATCTACAAACAACAGATAAACGGTGACGCTTATGAAGATAGAAAGAATCAGTGACAACCAAATAAAGTGCACTCTCAGCCGCCAGGATCTCGACGAGAAAAATATCCGTATCGCCGAGCTTGCTTACGGTACTGATAAAGCGCGCGCACTTTTCAGGGAGCTGATCGAGCAGGCCTCTGTTGAGCTGGATTTCGAGGTTGACGAATCCCCTCTTATGATAGAAGCTGTTCCGACCAGCAAGGACAGCCTTGTGCTGATCGTCACAAGAGTTGACAACCCTGACGAGCTTGATTCAAGATTCTCGCGCTTCACACACCTTTCATCCGACGACAATATCGAAGAGATCGAAGACTTCTCGGATGATGATGATGACGAATTGGGCGACGTTGATGACGACGATCTCGATCTTGACGAACAGGATCACGCAGAGATCGAAGAGATAATCAAGGCTGCCGAGGAGCGTCTTGCATCAGCAGACAAGGATAATAACAAAGATTCGGAAGCAAAGGATGACAAGGCTTCCGATGAAAACAGTAAAGAGAACGATCAGTTCAGCAACCTTCGCGAGCAGATCAGAGAAGGTCTATCAGGCCTTATCTCAAGCCTCGCAAAGTCTGTTGAAGGCATCGCGGCAAATGTTGACGGAAACGGTGAGAACCCACATATCCAGGCCGACATAACCATCGAAACGGTGACTCATCCGCAGGCAACACCACAGTCTGCATCGGAAATACCTTTCGACGTTTACATCTTCAAAAATATATCCGATGTAATTTCAGCCGCAAAGGATCTCAGTCGCATCTACTTCGGTGACAACACCCTCTACAAGGATGAGTCCACCGGAAGGTTCTACCTCTACATTACTAACAACGCAAACTCACTTGAGGATTACCTTCGCACTCAGCAGATCCTTACACGCTACGCCGCAAAGTGCCGCACCACCTACGCATCCATCTCTTACTACAACGAGCACTTCAAAGTGATACGTAGAAAAAATGCACTGCAGTTGATGGCTACTATCTAAATTATTGTTTATATAATTGAACGTACGACAGAAATACCAGATGTATTCATCCGGTATTTCTGTCTGTTTGTTGCAATTATAAAAGCATGAGCACACATATCTCGAAGTATTGCGGGATATGCGTCAAATCAAACAAATCATTGCTTGCTGTTTTTTCAAGATTGTTCCAATGTTTGAGCGAAGCGAGTTTTGGGACAATCTTAGAAAAAACCAAAGCTGATTTGTATTGATTTCGCATATCTTAGTCACACTGAGAGATATGTGCGCTCATGCTGTATTTATATTACGACAAACACTTATTTATTTAACAGCCTCAACTACAGCGTCAGCCGTAATTCCAAAGTAAGGGAACAGCTTTCCTGCCGGTGCAGAAGCACCAAAGCTTCTCATTCCGACAAACTTTCCGTCGAGTCCGATGTATTTACCCCATCCAAACTCGCTGAGTGCCTCAACAGCAACTCTCTTTCTAACAGCCTTCGGAAGCACAGCCTCCTTGTATTCTTCACTCTGATCCTCGAAGAGGTCAACGCAAGGCATACTTACAACTCTTACATCCACGCCGTCAGCTGCCAGGCGAGCCTTTGCTTCAACTGCAAGCTGAACCTCAGAACCTGTTGCGATGATGATCGCATCCGGAACTTCCTTAGTAGAATCAGCAAGTATATATCCGCCCTTAAGAGCATCCTTTCCTGAACCCTCAAGCTGTGGAAGGTTCTGTCTTGTAAGAACAAGTGCAGAAGGTGCATCCTTCTTGGTCAATGCAAAATACCAAGCTGCAGCAGTCTCAGCGGCATCAGCAGGTCTCCATACATAGAAGTTTGGAAGAGCTCTGAGCATAGCAAGCTGCTCGATTGGCTGATGAGTAGGTCCATCCTCGCCAACACCGATACTGTCATGTGTAAGTACAAAAGTAAGCGGTGCATGCATCAGTGCAGAAAGTCTAGCCATCGGCTTAACGTAATCACTGAATACGAAGAAGGTTGAAACGAATGGCTTAAGTCCGCCGTGGAGGTAGATACCGTTTCCGATAGCGGTCATGGCAATCTCTCTAACGCCGAAGTGCATATTGCAGCCCTCAGGTGTCTCTTTCGAGAAGTCGCCCTTATCAGCCATATAAGTCTTGGTCGAAGGTGAAAGGTCTGCAGCACCTCCGAACATATTTGGAACGATGTCCTTAATGAGGTTGATGATCTTGCCGGAAACATTTCTTGTTGCCTCAGGCTTATCAACTACCTTCCAGAAAGTCTCATTATCGTAAAGCTTCTCAGCTTCATTTCCGTTAAAATACTTGTCCCAGAGTTCCTTCATCTCAGGATATGCAGCAAAGTATTTCTCCATAAGGCTGTTCCAGTCATCTTCGTAAGCCTGGTTTGCCTTTGCGATAGCTGCGTAGTTATCATAAACATCCTGAGGAACCTTGAATGGCTCTGTCTCCTCCCAGCCGAGGTTCTCGCGAAGCGCTGCTACATTGTCAACGCCGAGAGGCTCGCCGTGAGCAGAAGCCTTGCCTTCCTTAGCAGGGCAGCCTGCACCGATCTTGGTCTTGATCTCGATGAAGGAAGGTCTTGTCTTGTCAGCCTTAGCCTCCTCGATTGCCTTAGCGATCGCATCAACATCTGTTCCGTCCTCAACGCGGAGAGTCTGGAAACCAAATGCCTCGAAACGCTTCTGAACGTTCTCGCGGAAGGCGATATTTGTGCCACCCTCGATGGAAATATCATTTGAATCGTAAAGAACGATAAGCTTCTCAAGTCCGAGGGTTCCGGCAAGTGAGAATGCCTCATAAGAGATACCCTCCATCATACAGCCGTCGCCGCCGAGTACATATGTATAGTGATCAACTACCGGGAAGCCTTCCTTGTTAAATACGCTTGCAAGATGCTTCTCTGCGATAGCCATACCTGTTGCCATAGCCATACCCGCACCAAGAGGTCCTGTTGTAGCCTCTACACCGATTGTGTGGCCATACTCCGGATGTCCCGGTGTAAGACTTCCGAACTGACGGAAGTTACTGAGATCCTCAGTTGTAAGTCCGTATCCGAAAAGGTGAAGCAGTGAATAAAGGAGCATAGAACCATGTCCGCCTGAGAGGATGAACCTGTCGCGGTTCTCCCACTTAGGGTTAGCCGGATTGTGTCTAAGGTACTTTGCCCAGAGTGTGTAAGCCATAGGAGCTGCGCCGAGAGGAAGTCCCGGATGTCCTGAATTGGCCTTCTGGATAGCATCAGCCGAAAGGATCCTGATCGCATTGATTGATTTTGTCTCGATAGGTGTCATAGTTTTTTCTCGCTTTCTTATAAAATAATCTATCTTGTCAAGGTTCCGTCCGGAACCACCCATCCTGCTTTAAAATACAGGCAACACTTCATAATCTTTCATTCTCACAGCGAAAGTATAGCATAAATATTCATTGGTGAAAAGTAGAAAGAAGTGTGTTATAATACGGATTTGTAGTGTTTTTTTACTAAAATATGAAAGTAATCAGGTTTATTGCAAGGTCGCGCTGTATACGTCGGCATTATAAATATTATGGAACAAAATACTTTAGTCACAAATAAAAATGCTCTCATTGAGGGCGCTGTAAACTACATATTTGCATTCATGATGGTATGTATCATTCCGATCATCCTGACTCCGATCGCAGATAAGCTGGGCCCGATGCATTACAGCACCATAAGCGGTCTTCTGCTCGGAATCTTCGAACTCCTTGTCTGGGGAGTGCTGCTGATCGTATTTCATCAGATCTATAAAAGGCTGCAGAATAAAGGAATCTTCACCCGCTATGAAGATGCAAAGGTTATGATCTCCACCGGAAGCCTTATGATAGCTTCCGTGATCACCATCGCAATGATACTCATCATAAGCATCAGGATAGGCTTCAAGGTTAAGGTCTTCTACGACTTCGGCGAGAAGCTGATGGGCTACGACGCTTTTAACAGGATAGGCGATCTTCTTGGCAGGATCGGCAGATGTCTCTTCATCCCTATAATGTGCCGCGGCGCATATATCCTGTCAGGCTTTGCGAAGAAACCGGCTGCCCGCTACATAGTGTATTTCCTTCTTGTAGTGCTCTACGGTCTGTTCGATATCTTCTACTTTGACGTTAAGTTTCCGGCGATCTACGCCATGTTCTTCGTAAGCTTCGGAGCACTTTACCTCCTCTTGAAGAAGCATTACGGCAAGACCTACGCGCTGTCGCTAATGATATACCTGCTGTAGTTAGGATAAATTAGCATGAAAAATCGAATTCTAGCATTCATAAAAACCAATCTAACGGTCATACTTTTCGTTGTCTTCTCGGTCCTTATCGAGATGATCTCGGTTTATTCGATTGAAAAAAGCCCATTCATCAGCTATCCATGGATCTGGCTCGGCCTTCTCTTTCTGATCGCCGGCATCATGCTGATGATAAAGAGCGAGCTTGTGCGCCTCATAATCGGTGTCAGCTTCATGGCTGTCCAGTCTATTATCTGTATGATCATGGCCGTGCTCTTCAACATGGCGGGACAGTATTTCGACTTCGGAATGCTCAACCTCAGGAACGACGCCTTCGGTATCCTCGAAAATATACCTATGGACTTCGTCACCTTCTACACAGCGCTTTTCTTCTGCCTGGTATTTGCTATTTCAACAGCAAGGCGCCGCAGAAAGAATGTCGAGCAGCAGGCAAGTGAGAACACAGCCGAGATTAAGACCAAAAAGCGCATCCGCCTTATCAGTGGCTCAGCCATTGCAGCTGCCGGACTTCTTGTGGCTGTACTCTCAACCTACAATGTCAACAAAGACCAGAAGAGCAAATACGACGACCTGCGCTACTCCACCGACAGCTCTGTCTACAACGCCTACGGCGTCAGCGGCAACCTGATAAATGAGTTCGCAAGCGGCCTCATTTTCACAGAAAACGAGGTTATCGCGGACAGTAAGGTCAACGACTTTATTTACGCCGAGGTTTCGGAGCCTACCGACTGCTTCGGTATTTCCAAGGACAATAACGTGGTTGTGGTTCTCGTGGAATCCCTTGAGTGGTTCGGCATGATGAAGAAAGATTACCTTCCGAACGCCCTTCCTCTTACGGACGAGCAGTACGCGGAACTCTTCCCGAACCTGACCGCCTTCGAGAGCAGCAGCGTGGTCATGACGGATTTCCACTCGAAGGAGAAGACCGACATCTCTGAGACCATGAGCATACTCGGTTCATATCCGACTCACGGCTACATCAATTATGACTATTATGAGGGTGCGATACCGCAGACCATTCCAAATATACTTCGGTCGCTCTACGATGATGACATCGTGATCAACTCCTACCATAATGGCTCGAAGACCTTCTACAACAGAGACGTTGCGCATGTCAGCTACGGCTTCAGCCACTTCATGAGTTCAGAGGAAATGTACCAGCTTTCAGACCAGATGCAGAAGGACGGTCTCGCTGACCACGAGATCATGCATAACTATATGGGCGAGGGTGAGCGAAACCTCGACTCGGAAATGATCGAGCTCTGTAAGGATAAGATGTTCCCACAGGATCAGAGATTCTTCACCTACATTACTTCCATCACCATGCATGGCATGTATTACGAGCGTAAGAATCTTGCTGATTATAAGAAGAAGCTCCTTTCGATCTACACGGACCGCACCGGTTCCGATGAAGAGGAGCTGCTGATCAATTACCTCTGCACGGTTATGGAGTTCGACAAGGCTCTCGGCCTCTTGATGGATGACCTCAGAGAAAAAGGCCTCCTTGACCACACAACCATCGTGCTCTTCGGAGACCATAACTGCTACTACCAGGATCTTAGTAACTACGTTAAAAATATATATGATTACGATACCGAGATGAACTACAGCGACCTCTACCGCGTGCCTCTCATGATCTACGATGAGCACGTCGGCCACAAGGTGATCGACAAATTCACCTGCACAGCTGACATTGCACCGACCATCCTGGATCTCCTCGGTATCAAATACTATAGCAACATATACTACGGCCACTCCGTATTTTCGGAGGAAGAATCTGTCATATATTCAAGGGCCTATAACTTCTTCGTAGATGACGGAATCGTTGCAAAGAGCCTTTCCAGACCGCTCTTCAAGGCGGATAACATAACTGATGAAGACTGGGACGACTTCCGCGATCGCGGAAATACACTTATCGACAAGCTGGAATACTGCGACCAGATATTTACAAGAGATTTCTTCTCGGACAAAGCCAACTATGATATGTTCCTGGAAAAGATGAAGGATATTAACTCGGAGCTTATCCAATAATTTACAACATATAAATAATCAATGAATGAATCTATTATGATCATCGATCAGATAAAAATGATACACCGTATGATGATCAACCGATTTATGATCACAAAAAACCGCCGCAACTCTGCAGCGGTTTTTTACGTATAGATATCAGGCCTGAACTGTCTTCTTTGCGGCCTTCTTTTTAATGATCGAAACTATAACAAGTATTATTATAAGCACTGCGGCAGCGCTGAAGGAGATGATCGAGCTTGCAAGATATTCCTTCTTCTCATCGATCTTTGAAGCGACCTCCGACAACGGAGTCTTTTTTAGAAGATCGATAAAGCTGCTTCCCGAAAGGTCCTTTCCGGCTTTAAAATGCATGATCAGCTGCCAGATACCTGCTCCTATGAAACAACAGATCATGGAAACCGCAAAGGAGAAGATAACTGTCGGAACAGTCTTTACTGCTCTACCCTTCTTCTCATTCCTCTTCATCAGAAGAGTTGTAAGGCCTGCAGTAAACAGCGCCAGGAACATTGAGATGCCAATCGTGAAGAGAAGTGGCTTTATGCCATTATCCTTCTTCCTGGTGCCATTCGTCTTAACTAAACCTTTTTTCGTAACGTGAATACTTCTTGCTGTTATATTTCCTGCGGAATCAGAAGCTTCAAAGGTGAATGTCTTCTCATCCTCATCCATCTTACCTATGTAGCTGAAGCTTCCGTCTGCTTCGCAGGCTATCTTCTCGCCGTTGCAGCTAAGCTCGCCGGCGTCAGTCTTTCCCGCAAATCTCACAGTGCTCTCAGAGGTTACCATACTGTCCGTCGCGCCATAAATATCTATGTACGGTGGCATCGTGTCAACCGAAATAACCTTTGTCTCGGTATAGCAGACATTTCCGTCCTCAACCTGGATGGTAAGATCGTTAGTTGCCATGCTCTCAAGACTCACCTGTGCGGTGCTGCTGCCTCTCCACACTATCTCGGTCTGCGCCTCATTAAGTATGATCCTTCCCGGATATTCACTACTTCCGGCGTCAAACTTGATCACCGCATTCTGTCCGTTCGTGATCTCCGCCGTCTCAATCTCAAGGCTTATCGGCAGCTCAGGCTTAAAGGTCTTCGACCATGATATGAAACCTGCGTCCCTGTCCTTCGCATTGATCTGCACCGTAATATCACCGTCAGCCGGATCAAAAAGAATATGATCGTCAAATACTCTGTCATAATAACTCTGAGCCGCAAGATACTGCTTCGCATCGCCCTGCACTATCATAAGCGCAAACTCGTCGCAGTTACATTCCTGCGCGGACGCGTCAAAATGTATATCCACCGTTCCGTCTGTTACGTTGCACTCGATAGAGAGGCACTCATCCTTGCCTGCGGCTGTATTTCCGCTGATACTAAGCGTATTTTCAAGGAGCATACTGTCCCTGACCTCAACGCCGGTACCGTCCTCACCGTAAACCTCAACCATAAGCCGGTAATCGCCGTCCATAAGCATCTCCGGGTAGAACGCGAAATTCTCTTCTCCACCGGCAGAGCCTGAACCATCGCAAAGCTTGATGCGGGTAGTGATATTTTCGTCAGCATCCAGCTGTACGGCAGTGATGATGTATCTGTAATAATTATTTCCGTAATTAACCGTTATCCCTCCGATGACCTTCGGAACCTTCATGCCCGCTTCCGGCGAGGCAGAAAAATAAGCATTCTCGATTGAAATATTCTTATGCCACGGAAGAACATCTATCGTGATCTCCTGATTTTTGCCCTTCTCGTAGTCAACAGTCCAGTCGCCCGAAGAAGCATTAGAGATGCAGTAATAGGTTGCATTGTCACCCTCTATCACCTGGTCAAAATCCTCAGGCTTCTCGTACTTCTTACCGTTCGGCGCATTAAATACAACCACCGGCTTCTCCGTATCGTAGCCTACGATGATAGTAATATCCATCGACTTCTCAAGCGTTACAAGCGGTCCTGTAGCAGCCGAAACACTTAGCCCGCTGGAGAGTAGATAGCAGATGACCATAGCCACAGCTAACACCTTCAGCAGTATTCTATTTTTAACGGAAACCTGTTTCATCTATATATCCCCTGACCGGCAGATGTAAACTCCACCCTATTTTTTTCTACAATCAGAACAATCATCCGCCTTGTTTTCTATCAATACTTGTGTGAACTGAGTGCCTTGTCCTCATCGCCCCAGACAAGCTGGAAGCTTACGTTCTTTCCATTCGATGCAGAACCATGAGCGAGAACCGCAAAGGCAATATGTCCATTCTGCTGCTTGTACCAGCCAATGAAGAAGTCGCCGTGAGCTCTCTCTTCAGCAACAAATATCCACCAGCCCAGCTTCACGTGGAATTCGCCGGCAGCCGAAAGTCCGATAACCTGATCGGTTATGGCAAGGCCTATAGTTCCTGTAAGTTCAAGAAGGAAGTTGTCCTCATCGATCTTCGGTCCTACGGTAACCTCCACAATCGCTCCGTTCGGCTCATCCTGCACCACAAACAGCGGATTCTCATAATCAAGCCCAAAGCCCAGCTGAATCTTCGCATGACCGAGTTCAACAAACTCCAGTAGCTTTGCTGTTGCCTCCGCCCTTATACGGAATTCCTTAAGCCTGAATCCCAGAGTAACATCATCCAGCTTGAACAGACTCACATCGCCGACATATTTCTCAAGTCCCTTGCAATAAGCAGATATCTTGGCAAAGGAGATATCCATCGAACCTACAAGCTCCATCGAGAAGAGCGAAGTCCAGTCTTTTGTAACATCAACCTTGCTTATGTCCTGAAGCCCCAGCTTGAAATCACTGAGCGTAACCGGCACACTTCCTAAATACGTATTTATGTCCTTATCGGCCATAAGCATGATCTTATCAAGCTTCCAGTCTTTAAGAGCTATCTCAAAACCGACTCCATCGGCAAGCAGAGCGACATTTGCAGTCACCTTCAGCGAAACATCACCGCTCTTGGTATCTATCGAGAACTTCATATCGCCCGGGTTCATATACATATATGTATTTCCCAGCTTCACCGGCGTCATTTCACGCTTTTCACTGTTGCCAAAGTTTATTTCCAGCTTGAAGTCCACTCTATTCTTGCTCAGCGTGAGCGCGACATCCGAATCAAGTGAATAACGGAATATGTCATCTGCTCCAATTTGCGACAGAACCTTCCCCTGGAACGGAAATGCCGAAGAAAATGCATCCAGATCCAGCACAGCTCTGTCCGGATAGATCTTCAGACCTGCAGAATCTCCCTGGAGCTTCATGAAATCATGAAGATAAAAACCGCCCACTACCATAGTATCCACCGGATAATCATCCGAGGTGCCATTCTTCGTCTGGTCGTTATAAATCTGCACCTTTCCGCCAACCGGCAGACTTGCCGTGATACCCTTCTTTGCATAATAGCCCGAAAGGCCGCCTATCGATGTATCGGTGAACAAAACTGTTGTCTTGCCGAAATCCATTGTAATATTGTAGTCATTCTCGCGGTCGCCCGTAAGAGTAACAGGATCGTTGAAGATCAGCCAGTCGTTAAGCTGAACGAGGCCCGACATCTCAACTGTATTTCCGGTCTCACGGACATTCGTCGCCGTAAATATATATTCACCGAAGCGGATAACATTTGTATCGCCGCCCGAAACTATAAGGCCGCTGGCAAAAACAGCTCTCCTGTTGTTGTATGTCACATAAACATCGTATATTCCGGTCGGAATCTTACCCGGAACCGTAACCTTCGCTGATGTGCTGTCAATATACTCCACGGTACATTCATAATTGTCCATACCACTGAGCTTAATGGACATCTTGGCATCCTTGTCAAACTCCTCACCAATCAGAGTAAGATACTGCGGCGCCTGAGAAGGATAGATCATCTTCTCCTTCAGACCGTTGATCACAACGTCTCCAAAGGTTATTTTTAACTTGCTTTCGTTATCATTGTCTTTCAGATCATTACTAAAGAGCGAGTAGTCCGCCCTCGCAAAAATGATCGGCGAATTCTCATACCTTATCTCAAGGAATCTGTCCACCCTGTAGGTATCTATCGGCTCGTAGCTTACAAGATATCTGTTCTGACTTATGCTGTAAATATAGTTGTAGAAGGTTGTTATCGAATCCGAAGAATCGACATAGTAATACTCGCCATTTCCATAAGACGAATACTGCTTCAGAAGTCCGGCATCAACACCATTTCCAAGGCCAACCGAATAGATGGAAATATTTCTGTTCACGCAAGTCTCGTGCAGCTTATCAAGCTCGTCCGGTCCCGGAGCTCCATCCTGGCCGTCGCTCATCAGGATCATGATATTCAGAGTCCTGCTGCCGCTGTCAGGGAACATTGTATTTGCGTACTGAACAGCATCGAAGATGTCGGTTCCTCCGTCCGCGCAGAGTGCATCTGCAGTTTCCTTCAGCTTATCCTTCGACGAACCAAGTGGTGCAACATAGTTCTCCTTAACGCCGCTGGCGAAAGGAACTATACCTATCTTGATGCTCGGATCGGCATTCTCCACGAAGGCCTTAACCGCTGCACTCAGATCATTTCTCGGCTTACCATCCATACTACCCGAATCATCGCAGACCAATACAACGTTGATAGAATCGTAGGTGATCTTCTCAACTGTATAATCCGTTATCTCGCAGTCAGTATCGGTAACATCCATGTGAGCCTTGAACTCATCCGGATCCTTCGCAAGCACATCGTCACTTGAAACGACTGCAGTTATCTTGTTCGGAAATGCTTCCTTATCAACCGAGATAATGCTTATCGAACCGGCCATCTGGTTGAGTGTGTCGGTCATATCATCGTCAAGCGAACCGCCCGGCTGATTGTCCGAACCGTTGTTATTATATTCGTCATCGTTGTCGTAGTTATCGTAATTGTTATTATAGTTATTGTAGTCATCATCATAATTATCATAATTGTCGTTATAATCATTATAATCGTCATCATGATAATTATTGTTGTTATTTATCGCATCATCAATGATCGGATTATTTGTGCTTTCCTCTGTATTGTTCCAGATATCCACTCCCGGATTATTGTTATTTCCGTTATTCATCGCGTCATCGATGAACTGATTGCTTGTACTCTCTTCTGTATTATTCCAGATGTCCACTCCAGGATTATTGTTATTGCCGTTATTCATCGCGTCATCGATGAACTGATTGCTTGTACTCTCTTCTGTGTTATTCCAAATGTCCACTCCCGGATTATTGTTATTTCCGTTATTCATCGCATCATCGATGAACTGATTACTTGTACTTTCCTCAGTGTTGTTCCAGATGTCTACACCTGTATTTCCGTTGAAATTATAATCGCTATCGATATCGCTTTCCGTAGTGTCATCTCTGTCGCTGTAATCAGTGATGCCGTCAAATACATTCGAATCAATGTCAGGAAGCTCCTCAGGAAGACGGTTCTCCTGCATCCTTCTGACATAATCTGAGAGGTATTTTCTCTCCTCAGGATCATCCGTCCTGAAAAGAATATCATTTATTTCGTCAACGATCGCCGCATATTCCGCATCCGACGACTGGGCAGCCGACCTGAGGCACTTCTCGAGGTATTCAACAGCCTCTTCCCTGTCGCCTTCAGCGTAAGCGATGTCAGCCAGCTCAAGATAGATCTTTGAAGCCATAGCCGAATCACTCAGAGCAGCGTCCCTGAGCTTGTTCTTGATATAGCCGGACAGACTGTCCCTGCCAATAACCGCCTTGTAAATATCATCGCCGAGGCTCTTCAGGTACTCGAGCTCCTCCTCACTGTAGCTGTCATCGTCCTGACTCTCGGAATCAATATAGGTCAGCACAGTAATAGCACTCTTATCCTCATCATTGCCGGAACCGAAGCCCACCTTCTTATCCTCAACCTTGCCCTCTCTGACAAGCCTTGACGCAATGATCAGACCCTCGCCGTCCGCATCATCCGAAACATCATCGGTGATCTCCTTATAATCATGGAGCAGCAACTCAGACGAAAGCTTTGCCTTCTTCATGGTCGGAAGGTCCGAATAAGCATAATCCGTATCCGCCCACGCCTTAAGGCTCTTAAAATACTCCCTTAATTCATCGTCATCGTAAATATATGCATTGCCGCTGTCTACCTCCACAAGTACGCCAACCGCAAGAAATGCCTCTGCCGCAATCTTCGCATCTTTGTTGTCGGTAAGCCCCTCGCCGATTGATGCAAAAGAACTTCCGACAGCGTTCCTGATTATCTGAGCTCTGTCAGTCTCACCGTCCAGCTTGTAAAGCTCTCCGGCTGTCTTCAGATAATCCTCATTGTAATCAACCTCTTCGGCACACTCATTGAGCAGCGACTTGGCGCTGTCCAGATTGCCCGCCTGCGCGATAAGCTTAACTATATCGAAGTAGCCTTCCTCCGTCTCATCGCTCGCCTTCTTCGACTCACTGCTTTTATCGCTGAAATACGTTCCATTATCAGGATTAACCGGCGCAGTTCCTCTGATCAGGCACACTAAACCAAAGACCGTGACTGCACCCATACAGCAGGCCTCTGTGATCCATATTAATCTACCCTTTTTGTGAAATACAGCTGCGATAATCGTCAGAACGAAAACGATAGCTGTTCCGATTATGATCTGCCCCATATTAACTCCATACCAATTATTTCTTTTCTACCTCAGCGTAAACTTCTCTCTTCGGGACGCCTCGGATCTCCGCAACCTTCTTGATCGCGTCCTTCTTGGTCATCCCCTCGGCGATAAAGCTTTCGACATGCTCGACCACGGACATATCCTCCCACTCAGCAGCCTTTTCCTGCTCTATCTCCTCAGAACTCTTACCCTTTACTATTAAGACAAATTCACCGCGCGGTAGATTTTCATCATTATAAAAAAATTTTGCCTCACTGAGAGTTGTCCTCATAAAGCTTTCGTGTTTTTTAGTCAGTTCCTTGCATATGGTCAGCTCTCTGTCGCCAAATCTTTCGTACAGTTCCTCAAGAGTTTTCATAAGTCTGTGAGGCGCCTCGTATAGTACTATAGTTCTCGTTTCATCCTTTAACGAATCGAGTACCACCCTTCTTTCCTTTTTATCACTCGGAAGAAAAGCCTCAAATACGAATCTTCTCGTCGACTGGCCCGAAGCGATCAACGCATTTACTGCCGCACAGGCTCCCGGAACCGGAACAACGGTTATCCCCGCATCAAAGCATTTTGACACGAGAACCTCGCCGGGATCTGATATTCCCGGAGTGCCCGCATCCGTGATAACTGCGATATTCTGCCCCTCGAGGAGCTTTCCGACAAGATAGTCCGCCTTGTCGTATTTATTAAATTCATGATAGCTCGTCATAGGAGTTTTGATCTCGAAATGATTGAGAAGCTTGATGCTGTTTCTCGTATCCTCCGCCGCGATGAGGTCTGCCTCTTTCAGCACCCTCACCGCACGGAAGGTCATATCTTCAAGATTTCCTATCGGAGTCGCCACTAAGTAAAGTACTCCTGACATAATATCTCTACCTTATTCCAGTTTATTCCTCGGATTCGTCACCAGGAGAATCCTTCTTCTTTCCTTTTTTGATCTTGAGGATCACGCATACCACGATAGCCGCAACAGACACACCTGCAAGTGCGATCAGAAGTGCAACCGGTGTATCATCTCCCGTCTTGACTGCGCTGTTTTTAACAGCACTGGTCTGAAGATCAGTTCCTCCCAGAATAAGACTGTGTCCGTTCAGATCGAGCTTTATATTCTTGCCGCCATCAATTTTTAAAGTGGTTTTTTTGCTGAATGTTATATCAGCGGTAAGATAGATGCTTACCTCTTCACCGTTCGTTGACGCTGAGTTTATAGCACTTGTCAACGCATTCAGAGTCGATACACCTGTTCCCTCCGGAGCGGCATTCGACCCATTTCTGCTCACGATAAAAACTGCAAATACAGTGAGCATCAACATCGCTATAAGCTTTGTCAGTTTTCTCCTTTTCCCCATATACCCTTCTCCCTCTTTTTTAGGCCGTATCGTACAGCTCCCTCGGCCATTATTATTCTTCTGTAACAATTGATGATTCCTTTTTAGTCGTCTTTATTAATCTCTACAGATCGTTCTCGGTGATGGTCATCAGCATATCGCCGGTGAAGTCGCCAAACGCCTTGCCTATCGACTCCATGCCTGTGATGTCGCCACCCTTCATGATACGATTTGCCTGGTTTGAAATGACTCTTTCAAAATAATTTCTTACAGTTCTCGCATTACCGAAATTGTCGCCCTCGGCACTGCGAAGCTGTGAGAACTTCTCGATCAGCTTGATCTCAAGACCTTGCTCGAGATGATAATCCTGCTCGTGACAGTAACCCTTAAATATCTGGAGCAGTTCTTCATTCGAGTAGTCCTCAAATGCTATGTATTTGCTGAAACGCGACCGAAGACCCGGATTGGAATCAAGGAACTCATCCATCCTGTCAGTGTAGCCTGCAACGATTACGATCAGCTCGTCTCTGTGATCCTCCATAATCTTGAGGAGAGTATCGATAGCCTCCTGGCCGAAGTCGCCCTCCTTGTTATTTGCAAGCGTGTAGGCCTCATCGATGAAGAGTATGCCACCCATCGCCTTGGCTGCAACCTCCTGAACCTTCTCGGCGGTCTGTCCCATATAGCCCGCAACCATTCCGGCGCGGTCCGTCTCCACCATCTGGCCCTTTGAAAGTATTCCAAGGCTCTTGTAGATCTTGCCGAGATATCTTGCGATGGTCGTCTTACCTGTACCCGGATTACCCGTAAATACAAGATGTCTCGAGATGTATGGACTCTTCAGGCCTCTCTTCTCTCTCAGCTTCTGCACGAGGAGAAGGTTGACCATGTCGTGTATTTCCTTCTTAACCGCGCCGAGACCGATAAGGTCGTCAACGTCGCGGAGTATTTCGTTTATTTCCTTAAGGTTGAGGCCGCTGTCATTTGATGAGCTCTCCGGCTTTGCGCTGTAGGAACCGGTAACAGGGCTTGGCATACCCATCGCACCCGAAAGGCCGCCTCCGAAGCCTGTGTCGCCGCCAACGCTGTCGTTGTAGCGGTTCATGGCGCCGCGGCTCATATTTTCGGCAACGTAGAGCATATCATCTCTATCCTCGTCGGTGTATTCATCAGCACCGCCGTAGCCCGGACCATTGTAGCCACCGGCATAATCACCGCCGCTGCTGTCACGTCCGCCATAGCCCGGTCCGCCAACTGCAGGCCCTCCGCCGCTGTGATAGCTCGAATTCTGGTATCCGCCACCGTACATTCCCGGACCGTAATTGCCCGGACCCGCACTCTGTCTGTTTGCCGCGCGACGGTTTTCCTCTTCCTTACGCTTCTCTATGTCATCCTTGTCGCTGACAAGCTGGTATTTTCCAACCTTGATCGCACCCTGCGAAGGCTTATACTGATTGAGTGCCCTCGCCTCCTCGGCAGTTGCGCTCGTCGGCGGCTTATTTGCGTTGTTCAGGTACGCCGGTCCGAAAGTATCCTCGACGCGTCCCTGAATGATCTCGTCGAAGAACTCAAGCTTGATGATATAATTCAATATATTATTTACAAAATACGTGTGGAGTCTCTGTTCGAAACGAAGAGAATTGCCGTTGCAGTGAACTATCATGTCGCCAAACTGCTTGAAGAGCTGGAAGAGCTCTCTGGAATCCTCAAGAGCCTGATTGACGCCGCTGTGCATCTTCCTCTCGGTGATCGCAATACTTCTGACTGTCGGCGGGATCTTCTTCAGGAAGCTGTCATCGGAGATGTAGTCGAGACCGTAGCTCCTGGCAAGTATCGTGTAGTCCATCAGAACGTTAAGATTTGTATTAATGGTGTCGAGCTCGGCGAGATCAACATAGCCGTCGCAGACAGCCAGCAGAAATGCCATATTCATGAGCTCATCACAAAGCGAGAAGAACATATCTCCCTCAGGATAACCCGGGATCAACTTCTCGTATTTTTCGCATATTTCGTTCGCCTTGATCAGGCGTTTCCTAAAGCTAACCATTTTCCCTCCTGTACATTATCAACGGATTCGCCCACATATATACCCGCTCAGTTGTAGCAAAATACGCCTTCGCAGGCATATATGTGTACGAATCCCATGTAATCTATTTAACCCAGAACTAATTGTAATAAGCCAACAACTCCCTGGTGTAGCTTCCGTCAGTATTGTAGACGTTCAGCGCCGGGAGTAGCTTGAGGCCGCTTCTGCCGCCCTTGATCGCCTCAACCAGAAATACACTCGGTTCGCTGCCTTCACGCGGCTGAACCATCTGCAGGCGTTTTGGCTCGAGGCTGTACTTTTTCATGATTGAAAAAACCTCTGCCATCCTGAAGGGCTTATGCACCATCGAGAAGCATCCGCCAACCTTCAATAAATACGACGCCGCTTCCACTATATCTTCAAGCTTCACCAGTATTTCATGCCTTGCGATATTTATGCTGTCCTTCGGATTCTGCAGCCCGCCATTATCTACGATATAAGGCGGATTCGAGGTGACGATATCACAGCTTTCGCGTGGGACGTCAATAGTCTTATCATTGATATCACTCTCAGCCGATGATGAACCGTCCGGATCATCGCTCCGAAGATTCGTTTTCCTATGCTTCACGATATTGCAGATGTCACCTGTGATCACCTTCAGTCTGTCGGAAACCCCATTCAACTCCGCAGACCGCGCGGCCATGTCGGCCATATGCTCCTGTATTTCTATCGCCGTAAAGGACGCTGCCTTCGATTTGGCAAGCATAAGAAGAGGTATTATCCCCGTACCTGTTCCAAGGTCCATACCTCTGCCACTTTTTTTGCCGGTTGTGAAGTTTGCCAGCAGTACCGCGTCCATTCCAAAGCAGAAATGCGCCGGATTCTGTATGATCCTGAAGCCGTTACACTGCAGATCATCTATTCTCTCGCCGTCCTTTAACAGTTCGCTATCCGTCATTCCCGCACTCCTATCGTTACTGCCTGCATATATCGCAGATAATCCTGCACATCGATCAGTCACCTACGACCGGTCCTGCCACAGGTTTATTCATCGTTAAGCTTTGAACCTGTCTCTGAGCGTTCCAGTGCTTCAAGAGCCTTGAGCTCTCTGTCGTCGATCTTCTTGTCATCCTGCCTTCTCTTGTGAGGCTTGTATTTCAGCTCGGAAATCTTGTATTCTACAAGCTCCTTATTATCTTCATCATCAGTTACGATCAGCTTGACGTACTGGCGGAGAACGTTAACAGATGCAACCTCTCCTTTGGTTCCGTCAAATGCAGTAACCGTGTCGCCAACGTTCGGAAGTCTGCTGTTCAGGTATTCGTAGGTATCCTGCTCATGCTTGAGGCAGCACATAAGCCTGCCGCAGACGCCGCTGATCTTGGTCGGATTGAGCGACAGATTCTGCTCCTTCGCCATCTTAATAGACACCGGAACAAACTCCGAAAGATGCTTATTGCAGCAAAGCTCTCTTCCGCAGATTCCAATACCACCGCTGATCTTGGTCTCGTCTCTAACGCCTATCTGTCTCAGCTCGATCCTCGTTCTAAATACAGCTGCCAGGTCCTTAACAAGCTCACGGAAATCGATCCTTCCGTCAGCTGTGAAATAAAACAGCACCTTGTTGTTGTCAAAGGTGTATTCTGCATCGATCAGTTTCATCTTAAGTTTGTGAGCTGCGATCTTCTCGTTGCAGAGCTTGATGGCCTCTTTGGACTTCTCCTTATTTGTCTCATAACGACGTGTATCATCATCCGTTGCCGGACGGATGATGGTCTTCAGCTCGGTCGCGAGCTTCTCGTCATCTATAGTCCTCTTGCCGAGCACACATTTACCATACTCAACGCCTCTTGCCGTCTCAACTATAACAGCCTGTCCGGTCTCGATGTTATGCTGTCCCGGACTGAAAAAATATATTTTGCCGTTTGGTCTGAAACGGACGCCAATAACTTCCTTCATTCTATGTCTCCATTCTATTTCTTGTTATGATCCTTCTTGTCTGTTGCGGATCATATTATTTTCTATATTTCCGCGCTTCTCAATACTAATATTCATCTATAGCGCGCTTTCCTTTACACTCTTACTGATTATATCTCTTTAAGAGTCATGATGAGCAGTCTCATGATGTCCTCGAGCTTCGCATTTGCGGCGATACGGATCTTCGCCTTGTCGATAGCTCTCGCCTTATCCTCAAGCTCGTTGAAGGACAGGTATTTTGCCTGCTCCATGATGGTCTTGTACTGATCCTTGAACATGATCTTGTCGATCTTGCCTGTAACCTTCAGCATCAGTATGTCCCTGTACCAGATCATCATAAGGTCGAGGTACTCGCCTATAGTGACCTTATAATGCTTGTCGCAGTCCTCGATGACAGCCGCTATAGCCTCGCCATCCATCTTGTAAATATTTGTCTCAAGCTGGATGACTGACTTCACAAGCCTGTCATAATCCTCGTTCGTTGCAAGCTTGATAGCCTTGCCGAGGTTGCCCTGTGCATATTCCACGCAGAAGTTTGCTTTCTTCTCATCCAGTTTGAAATTCTCAACCAGATATTCGAAGATGTCTCTCTCCTTGACCGGCTTCGTCGACAGCGTGATACATCTTGAAATGATGGTCGGAAGCAGCCTGTCAAGTGTGGTAGTAAGAATAATAATTATACCATATTCCGGCGGTTCTTCAATAGTCTTAAGTAAGGCGTTCTGCGCCTCTATGGTCATAAGCTCACCGCTCTCGATGATGTAGATCTTGTATTTTCCGCTGTACGGCTTGATGTCGATTGTATTTATCACGTTGTCCCTAATGTCCTTAACGGAAACAACCGTCGGCTTCTCCTGCTCGACGAAAATAAGGTCCGGATGATTTCCCGAATCAACCTGCTTGCAGGACTTGCACTGATTACACGGATCAACACCGCCCTCTTCACACTGCAGCGTCTTCGCGTACGAAAGCGCAAGGGACCTCCTGCCGCTGTCAGCCTCGCCACAGATGATATATGCATGGCTCACGCGATTCATCTCAATACTTGCTTTAAAATGTCTTATTATATCTTCATGTCCTACTATATGCTGAAAATCCATCTGCAGCACCTGCCTTTCTATCTATATGACAACTCTGATGGTTGTTTGATTTTAATGTTACGAGTTTTATTACTGATTTAATCTGAAAGAATTCTGTCTCTAATACTGTTTTATATTGTAATTATCCTTCAACATCCAACGAGGAACACCATTTTATCATTTGATAAGTTCTTCGACCTCTTCAATAATAGCCGCGTGTATCTCCTCAACGCTCTTCGTCGCATCTATGCGAACGATGCGCTCAGTGTCGCGTTCCGCCATCTCTCTATATCCGGCTGCAACTCTCTCATGGAAATCAAGAGCCTCTCGCTCCATCCTGTCGAGCTCCGCCTGCTTCTTCTTCCTCGAAATACCCACCTCTGCAGGAAGATCAAGAAGAAATGTTTTGTCCGGAAAACGTCCCCTGGTGGCGTATTTGTTTATCTCATAAACCGTATCAACTCCGAGCCCTCTCGCGATTCCCTGGTATACTGCCGAAGAGTCAACGAAGCGGTCGGAAATAACACATTTGCCCTCTTCAAGCGCCGGAAGGATAACCTCCGAAACCAGCTGCGCTCTCGCTGATGCGTACAGCAGAAGCTCGGTCATGTAGTCCATCTCCGTATAATCCTTGTTCAGGATCACCGCTCTCACAGCCTCGCTTATCCTGGTTCCGCCCGGCTCTCTCGTGATGATGCACTCGGTTCCCTTATCTTCAAAATACTTTTTAAGCAGCTCTATCTGTGTGGACTTTCCCGATCCGTCGGGTCCCTCCATTGATATAAAAATTCCCCTCATCTTTTTTCCTCCACTAGCGGTATACGGAACATTTATCAAACGATGATTTTTCGTCCGCGTATATTTCTATTTTACCATATTTCGCTCTGTGTCAGCGGCTATGTATTACGTCGTTTATTTGTCATGATTAACGGTTTCGCATCACGTACCTACGCCATGATTAACGGTTCTCCAGCAGTGTGTTCTGGATAACGATCTGCTCCTGGTCGTAAATATGCTTACGCATGACGCTCTGAGCTGCCTCCTTGTCGCCGCGGAGTATTGCTCTCGTTATCTCATCATGCTCGGTGATCAGCTTGTCGTGGTAGCTGAAAACCTTAACGTATTCAAAACGGTATCTGTAAACCTTCTCACGCAGGTTCATCGCCATCGAAATAAGTCTCTGATTCTCCGACGCCTCAAATATGACATCGTGGAACTTCTCGTCCTTCTCGACAATCGCAGGAACGAGCTTTGAATTGATGGCCTCCTTGAATTCGACGCCGGCGGTTATCAGTTTCTTCTTGCCCTCGTCGGTAATCCTCTCGCACGCAAGACCTACGGAAAGCTCCTCAAGCGCCATCCTGACCTCAAGCGCATCCCTCAGATCCTTAACCGTGATCCTTGCGACCTCGGCGCCCTTTCTCGGGATCATCACAACAAGTCCCTCAAGCTCAAGCATTCTTATCGCCTCTCTGACCGGAGTTCTGCTGACTCCAAGATTTGCCGCGATCTTCTCCTCCATGAGACGTTCGCCGGGCTGGAATTCGCCCTTGATTATGGCGTTTCTGAGGGTTTTAAATACAACCTCCCGAAGAGGAAGGAATTCATTTGGATCCATTTCGAGTTTCATGTTGTCACTCCTGTAAACTACCACACAACAACATATAAATATCCCCCTTCAGTTGTAGAAAATGCACCTTCAGGGGCATATTTATATGCTGTTCAATTGTTATTTCACTGCTGTACCGACAACATAAAGCTCGTTAGCGAGAGTACTTTCTCGGAGGGCGTCAAGTGCCTGCCATGCTTTATTGCTGTCTGTAAATATTCCAAATACTGTCGGGCCGCTGCCGCTCATAAGTGCAGCCTCAGCGCCGTTATCTATCATAATCTTTTTAATCTCTTCTATCTGTGGGTGCGCCGGGATCGATGCCTGCTCAAGCACATTTCCGAGCCTGTCCGTTATGCCCTTCAGATTGCCGTTTTGTACAGCTTCAACCATTCCGTCAATATCAGGATGCTTCACTTCAGCTTCCGGAATACTGTCGAAAGCGCCGTAAGCTTCCTTTGTCGATATTCCAAACTCCGGCTTGGCTATGAGAAATACTGTATTTTCCGGTATGTCAGGCAGTCTTGTCAGAACCTCGCCTATGCCTTCTGACAGTGCGGTTCCGCCCATAATGCAGTACGGAACATCCGCACCGAGTGTTACTCCGTATTCACGCAACTCTTCTTCCGAAAGGCCAAGCTCGAAAAGTTCATTTATACCCTTCAAGGTTGCTGCGCAGTCGCTGCTTCCACCTGCCATTCCGGCTGCTATAGGTATATTTTTTGTGAGGCTGATCTTCACGCCGTCCGCTATTTTATATTTGTCCATAAGCAGTCTTGCGGCTTTATATATCAGGTTGTCCTCGCCCAGCGAAAGCGACGGATCGTTTGTGGCTGTAATAATGATCTCTGGTTTTTTATTCTGTTGTTCCGCCACATCAGCATTTTCATTCACGCCGATCCGCTCTGTTTCAACGGAATATTTTGCGCCATCCCGTTCGGATGCATCTGAAGAGATTTTCTCAAACGTCAGCACGTCAAAAACATCCACAGACTGCATGACCATCCTGACCAGATGATATCCATCCTCGCGTCTGCCGATTATATCAAGTCCAAGATTCACTTTTCCGTAAGCTTTTTTTTCAATCATTTTTTCCACTCACCAGACCACTATAATAATTCTCTCCCAACCGGTTCTCCCCAATCATACCCTTCCCTCTATTTTATCATAATTACATTCGGTTTTTCCACTTTTATAATGTCATCTGTTCTGTAATTTTGCAGTTTTACCATTTTTTAGTCGATTTTATCTAAGGTTCCCTTTTTCAATATTCTCCTTGATAAGCCTGTCAGTCAGTTCGTAAAGCTTCTCCGCCCCGGCCTTTGTCCTGCTCTGGCGTGCGTAAACCTGTTCCGCGGAAACTTTATGCTCTCTCCAGTCCCCGCCACCATTGCTATTGTTAAGCATCAGCGGCTGAAGATTGTCCATCGCTCTGGCAAATCTGGCTTCCGGAGTCTCGCCTCTCTCAAACTCATCGAAAATACTCATTAATTCAGCCTTCTGATCCTCCGGCAGAATAGAAAATATCCTTTCCTTTGCGGCGTTTTCTCTCGCCTGCTGGCTTTCTTTCGCCTTCTCATCGTAAGCATAGGTATCTCCCGCATCGATCTCCACGATGTCATGAATAAGACACATCAGCATGGTCTTCGCAATATCAATATCCTCGTTCGAATATTCCTTCAGTATGTAAGCCATAACAGCCATATGCCAGGCATGCTCGGCATCATTTTCATTTCGTCCATGCTCGGAAAGATGTGTCTGCCTAAATACATTCTTTTCTTTGTCAATCTCCAGCGAGAAGGCCATCTGCTTTCCCAAACGCTCGTCCATATTTTCTCCGTTCTCTATATCATTCATTTTTAAACGAAACCGTTACCCCTCATCTCGTAGCCGGCACAAATATCATGGAGTATCTCACTCACGTGTTTTTCGTCGATCAGCTCAAATGGTGCGATGATCGGAATCCCCGGCGGATATACGTAAATATAGTCCGTTATCCTTTTGCCAATTGCTTCTTTCAGGGTACACTTGCCACTGTCGGTCATAAGAAATACACTTTCCGATGTGATCTGCCGGTTATTCTTCCATTCAATTCCGTTATTTATAGAATTCTGATTATTGTTTCCATCAATCGGTACTGCATGAGCATTCGTGATCTCCTCGTCCAGCCACTTCAACCCGGATAGCAGCTCTGCGAAATCTTCCTCATCATCCATAAACGTTGAAATAGCAACCAGATAATCGATCCCCGCCATCTCAAATACAAGACCTTTTTTCTCCTCAAGAAACTCGGCCGCCTGCATTCCGGTGATCCCCTTCACCATGAATACCAGTCTTGTGATGTCCTGACTGACATAATCGCAAAACGCGTTAATATTTAGCGCATTCTGAGAGTTTTCTGCTATGTCTCGTACTTCAATCTGTTCTATTCTTCGACAACCTGCTGTCTCACGTTCGGTCAAATCACTTGTATCATATGAGAACAATCTCAGATTCTTCATGCCAGCACGATCGAAGCTCCTGCGGAAATCAATGATTCTCTCAAAATGCTTCACGAATTTCTCCCGGTTTGCATCGCACCAGGCTATGCATTTTTCCATCGCCTGCATAAATACATACGACGGCGAACTCGTCTGAAATATACTGAGATATTCTTCTATCCGCTGAGCAAGTTTCTCTAATTCTCCTGCTTTCATATCGTCATATATAACAGATCCGTTTGTTGATGTTGTACACTTTTTTTTATCAACACCACACATCAATTTCTTGCGTATTCTATCTGCCACATGAAGCACCGCCGTCTGCGTATAGCACGGCAAAGTCTTGTGGAGACTCTGTATTACAATATCTGCGCCTAAATATAGTGAACTGCAAGGGTATTTAAAACCTGATTCCTTCTGACCGGTTATCGTTGTGTCATCATTTAACCCGGCGCGCTCTGTCGTATTCTTTATATTATTATCACACATTCTGTAGAACGGAAAATGCGCCCCGTGCGCCTCATCAACGATAAGCGGAATGCCCCTATCATGCAGGCATTCGCTGATCGCCTTGATGTCAGAAATAACGCCCTCGTAGGTCGGCGATGTGATGATGCAGCACCGGATATCCTTGCCCGGGTTCTTCTCGATAGCCTTGCGGATGCTTTCCGCAGTTATCTCGCCGTCAATACTCACCTCATTCGATGCGCTCGGATAAACGTAAACCGGCTTCACGCCCAGCAGCTTCACCGCATTAAATACAGATTTGTGGCAGTTCCTCGCAACTATCACTGTCTTCTCTTTCGGCGAACTGTCTCGCTTCTCGGCTGCCCCTCTGTCATATATTCTCTCTGATTTCATACTCCCGGTGATTCCGCCATCTATTTGTCCGGAATACACTTTCCCGGCTATTCTGTTATTATCACGAATATCGTACTCCGATCCATTCTGTTTATGATCGATATATTCTGTATTTCCACCTACCGATTCCTCACTGTTTACATACGCGAAAAGTGCTGCGAGATTGCCGCAGGTTGCACCATTCACAAGGTAATACGTCTTGTACGAACCATAAACCTTCGCCGCTTCTTCCAAAGAGTCCTTGATCATGCCCGTCGGATGATGCAGATCATCCAGTCCCGGCACCTCCGTCAGATCACGGCAGAACATAGCTCCGGCCTTATTATTCTCACAATTCTTTGCCGCAGTTGCTCCGCGATTTTTCGAATTGTTCTCATCGTTCTCCCCCGCAGCTGCTCCGCGGCCATCTTCTCCGGAACTGCTATCCCACGGCGCAGTTTTCCTCTTGTGTCCGGGCATGTTCCAAGGGTATTTTTTACAACCACGACACGACGAATTCACATCAACCGAAGCTTCTTTGCTATCAGCTTTGTTCGTCGCCATGCTCAGATATTCACTTATCGTATTATTAATATGTTCCTTCATTCTCCGTCCGTGCTATTTCACTTTACTGCTTTTTGCTGTATATCCATTATTCCCAAATTGGAATCAATATCTTTATTTATACGGATTCCTGATCCGCATCTCGATGCATTTCCACTCTTCACCAAGCACCTTGTAGCTCTCAACTTCATCCAGAACAACTTCCTCGAAACCGGCCGCCTTGTAGCAGTAATATGCCGGTTCATTATTTTCAAATACGCCCAGGCTCACCTCGTCGGCTTTATACTCCTCAAATGCGTATTTCAGCGCGAGGCTCAGCATCTTCTTACCTAACCCCTGGCCGCGCTTCGTAGGATCAACAATAACAAATCCGGCACGCAGTATATTCTTCGAAGGATCAGGCTGCCTCATGGTAAAGAAACCGACAATCCCACTCTCGTCGTAGGCCGTAAAGGCTATCAGATTTTCCACGAAAGCAAACTCCTTCTCGGTTGCAGGATAATCCCCGATAACCTCTGCGCACCATTTGTAGAAAGCCCTCTCATCGACGCTCCACGAAAGGATCGTTTTAGCATCTTCTTTGCTGTATGGCCTGAGTTTTATCATACATACCTCCGCTACTATAAAATACTGCTTATATTATACCACTGTATCGGCCTTATCACAAAACAAATACGATTACCGCGTTAATTTCATCTGTCATAATCGAGTAGGGAAGATGAATTCGCAGCCTGCTCGCTGCGCCGCACGCATGTCACGAAGTGACAAATAGCATTATATGGGCGTGCACATAAAAAAGGTCCAGTGTAACACCGGACCCAAATATTACTGATTGATTGCCTCAAGGATAACCTTCACCATATAGTCGAGCTTTTCCTTCGTCATGCCCGGATATACGCCTACCCAGAAGCTGTTATCCATGATGATGTCTGTATTTGTCAGGTCTCCGACCACACGGAAGCCCTTACCTGACGCGCGCATTTCATCGAAGCACGGATGCTTGATGAGGTTGCCTGCAAAGAGCATACGTGTCTGAATATTCTTCGACTCGATATACGGAACAACCTTCTTGCGGTCAACGCCCTCGCGGCAGGTCACAATGAATCCGAACCAGCTTGGATCCGAATTCTCCTCAGCCACCGGAAGGATGAGCTTTTCAGCCGCACCGCCTTCTGCGAGTTTTTCATAAAGGTATTTGAAATTGGCCCTGCGCTTCTCAGCGAAGGAAGGGAACTTCTCAAGCTGTGCAACACCTACAGCGGCCTGCATATCCGTTGCTTTAAGATTATAGCCAAAATGCGAATAAACATATTTATGATCATATCCCTTCGGAAGATCTCCATATTGACCGTCATATCTGTGTCCGCAGAAATTGTCACATCCCGGAGGACATACGCAGTCACGTCCCCAGTCGCGCATAGACCTAATGATCTTGTGAAGAAGTGGATTGTCGGTATAAACCGCGCCGCCCTCGCCCATAGTCATATGATGTGGCGGATAGAACGAAGATGTTCCGATATCACCGATGGTACCGGTCTGCTTCGTCACGCCGTCTATCGTGTAAAGCGAACCCAGCGAGTCACAGTTGTCCTCGACAAGCCAGAGGTTGTGCCTGTCGCAGAAATCCTTCACCGCCTTAATATTAAATGGATTGCCAAGTGTGTGCGCCATCATGACAGCCTTGGTCTTCTCGGAATAAGCCTCCTCGAGAAGCTCGGTCTTAATGCTGTAGCCCGGAATGTCCACATCAAGAAATACAGGCACGCAGCCGTACTGAATGATCGGATTGACGGTCGTCGGGAAGCCAGCAGCAACCGTGATGACCTCATCACCAGGCCTGAGCGCCCTCTCCTTAAGAAGCGGTGACGTCAGCGCCGCAAATGCGATAAGGTTCGCGCTTGACCCCGAATTCACCAGGCTCACAAACTCGATCCCCAGGTACTCCGCAAACTTCTTCTCAAACTCTTCGGTATATCTTCCGGCCGTAAGCCAGAATTCAAGCGCCGAATCAACAAGATTCACCATTTCCTTCTCGTCATAAACACGGCTGGCGTACGGAACCCTGTCGCCCTCCTTGAAATTGTCATCCTTTTCCTTCTGCTTATTTACATGAAACTCCTTTGCGTACTCTGCTACCTTCTCCAGTATTTCGGCGCGAAGCTTCTGCTCGCGAGTGTTGTTATCGTTCATACCTTTTTCCTTCCCATATCTGTATCTATAGACCGTCTGTCAGTCTTTAACTTCAAATATTAACTATCTTTTATAATACCATGAAGCGCCACCTATTATCAATAATTCATTACACTTCTGGCAGCCCTTCTACCTTTCCATCACATAAGATTTTTCGTGTATTTATTATTGAAATATAGTATAATATTTCAAGTGGAGTTTAATCGCATTTGCGTTATCATCGTACATAGAATTAAGGAGCATAATATGTCAGAAATACTGGATTTTTATAAGAATAAAAAGGTGCTTGTAACCGGCCACACCGGCTTCAAAGGTTCGTGGCTCTGCCGCATCCTGATCAACGCCGGAGCCCAGGTCCTCGGCTACTCACTCGAGCCGCCAACAGACCCTAATCTTTTCTCTTTGGCAGGGATAGAAGATAAAATTGAGCACGTTATCGGGGATATCCGTGATCTGAGGAAGCTCAGCGATGTATTTGACCGCTTCCAGCCGGAAATAGTCCTTCACCTTGCGGCTCAGCCAATAGTCCGCGAGTCTTACAAGAATCCGGTCGGCACCTATGAAACAAATGTCATGGGTACCGTAAATATCTGCGAATGCGTCCGCACACACGAGTGCGTTCGTTCCTTCCTGAACGTTACGACTGACAAGGTTTACAAGAACAACGAGTGGGCATGGGGTTATCGCGAAAACGAGCCTCTCGACGGCTACGATCCGTATTCAAACAGCAAGTCCTGCTCAGAGCTTGTGACTCACAGCTATATCAATTCATTCTACGACATAGAAAGAGTCCGCGTTTCAACAGCCCGCGCAGGTAACGTTATCGGCGGAGGTGATTTCGCTGTGGACAGAATCATCCCGGACTGTGTGAGAGCAGCAGCTCAGAATCGCAAAAACAAGTCACTTGAAACATATAGCGAGTCAACAAAGGCTCCCGGAGCAGTAAGAGACAACATCGAATCAATCGGTTCTACCGATTCATCAACTACAGATGCAATTTGCGATAATTCAACCGACACATTGGATGTAGGCAGCATAATCGTCCGCAATCCGTATTCAACACGTCCTTATCAGCACGTGCTTGAACCACTCTTCGCATATCTTATGATAGCTATGAAGCAGTATGAAGATAAAAGCTGTGCCGGCTTCTATAACGTTGGCCCTGATGAGAAGGACTGCGTCACAACCGGCGATCTTGTAACTATATTCTGTTCAAAATGGGGTGAAGGCTTAAGCTGGATCGACCGTTACGATGGCGGTCCTCACGAAGCAAACTTCCTCAAGCTCGACTGCTCACTCCTAAAGTCCACCTTCGGCTGGAAGCCTAAGTGGGGCATAGAAGAAGCCATCCAGAAAACCATCGAATGGTCGAAGGTTTACATGGATGGCGGTGATATTGAAGCTGAAATGAATAGGGAAATAACTGAGTATTTACAATAACTCCTCAGCAATATGGGTGACCTATTTTAGATTGTCTATATTGCTGAGATATTTTTTATCCTTTTTCCCAACCAGCCATCTTTTAGTACAAAAAGCAAGATAACTGATGATACGCGGAGAATACATGATACATGCAATCAACAACTGCGCCTTTGATCCTGCTTTACTTCTTTTTATACCAAAATCGATATGTCTACGTGTTTTCCTGTCTAACTCTTTATAATGTGATGTCTTTCCAAATTTATTAAATCTATTGATATCTTTTTCCAAAAGCGGATGAACCTTATTTCTTTTTAATGTAACACCCGTTGCACCATCATAAAGAATAGATACAATCTCAGGCCTAAGCTCAACATCTTCATTCCACAAAAATTTTTCAAGAATAGGAATATCTTCCAGGAGTCTGTACTTTTCATCAAATAAGTTATATTTTTCAAGGGTTTTCCTGTCATAGTATACGTTGCATCCTATGAACATACCGTAATGTTCTGTAAGCATTAAGGCTCTGTATTTCTTATACTTATCATCCAGGTTTTTTATATTAATTCTATCTCCAATATGCGGAATAACACTAACAGGTCTATTATCAACATATTTTACCCTGCTGGTAATAACCATTTTACAGGAAGTCTTTGAAAATACTCTTTCAATTTTAGAAACAACGTCATTACTGATAAAAATGTCATTACAAGAAAGCGGAAAAATATACTCCCCACTACTATTTTTTATGGCATTATTAAAATTTTTAACGGTACCCAAATTAGTCTCGTTGACTATTATTTTATATTTTATATTATTATGGTTATGTTTATCTATAAAATCCTTGATCTTATCGTAGGGAAAATCACCGGATCCATCATCAGCAATAATGTATTCTATCCCCGGATAATCCTGTTCTAGAACTGATTTGATTGTCTTGTATATATTAGAATAGTTTTTATATGTTAATGTTATAACGCTAATTATTGGTTTCATTTTTCCCTTTATTCTATGATTAGAATTCTCTACCGTTCAACTCTTCCATTTCCATTTGAATTTACAAGTTTTTTTATATCCTCAATTGTTGCTCTATTGAAATCACCTTCTATAGTCTGTTTTAAACAACTTGCAGCAACTGCAAAGTCAATAACGTCTTGAAAGTCATATTTTGATAATAAAGAATAAATTAAAGCACCAGTAAAACTATCTCCTCCGCCTACTCTATCAACTATATGAATATCATATTCTTTTGAATAATACACAGAATTCTTTTGAGCCGAATAAAGAATACCACTCCAACCATTTATACTTGCCGAAAAACTATTCCTTAAAGTAAACGCAACTATATCACACCCAAATCTTTTATTTATCTTTTGCGCTATATTATAATAAGCTTCCCTTGATATTATTCCATTCTCAATATCTACTCCATCTGGTTTAATGCCTAAAACCATATCTGCATCCTCTTCATTACCAATGCATACATCTACATATGGCATAAGACTACTCATTACATATTTCGCTTTTTCTGCATCCCATAGTTTTCTTCTATAATTTAAATCACATGATATTGGAATTCCCCTTTTTTTTGCGATCTTACATGCTTCTAAACAAATATTAACCAGTTCATCAGATAATGCAGGTGTTATTCCAGTCCAATGAAACCAATCAACATTTTCAAAAATATGCTCCCATTCGATTGAACTTGAATCAATTGTTGAGAATGCAGAACCGGCTCTATCATATATCACTTTAGAAGGGCGTTGAGATACTCCCTTTTCTAAATAATACAACCCCATTCTACCATCTCCATATATTATCTGAGATGTATCAACCCCAAAATATTCTAATGATCTTTTTGCCGCTCTACCAATATCATTATTCGGAAGTTTTGTTATAAATACAGAGTTCATCCCATAATTGGCAAGTGAAACCGCAACATTAGCCTCGCCACCGCAAAAAGTAACATCAAGACTATCCTTTTGAAATAACTTAGTATATCCGGGAGAAGCTAGTCTTAATAATAATTCTCCAAAAGATACAATTTTTTTCATATCTAGTCTCCTATATCTTTACAAAACGTGGCTGCGTAATAAAATCAATATCGATTTTTTCTTTGAACTCTTTCATTACAGAATTCATTCCATTATTCATGGCTTCACATAATGCACGTTGCGTATAAAATGTCATTTCACGTTTTGCATAATTCAACATGGGATCAACCGAATATCCGTCCATCCCTGCGATAAATATCTTCTTTGCAGACAATTGAATAATATATTTTATCAACATCATACCTGCATTATCTCGTACTGCTTCTTCATTATTTAATAATTCGCTATACTTTGTTTGCAAATATACATCAACGGCCGCGATATTTGAAGTTACAATACATTTTGAATGCTTATCTTTAGGCAAATCTCTATAACGCCTTAAATTACTAATAAAAATATAATCTGTATTAATGACTGGATAATCAAAATTAATACTTATAGTTATTACATCGTTATTTTTAACAAAATTAATTATTTTTTCTTTTTCATCATATGAACTTGCTCCCGGGGCAATTATAAGAACATTTTTCGAAGATATCTTTTTTTTAAGTTCTGTTAAATGATTTTGTTGTACATCGTTTTTTTCCATGTATCCAATATACAATTCATCAATATAGTTTTTATCAAAAAATGCTCTTTTAGAATCATCCATTATAGAGAATAATTCATCCATTGCCTCTACAGTCAACGTTTTTTTACTGTCTAGATAATTTGCATAATTCGGATGACTGTTATGTTTCGCCGATAAATAATTAGGTAAGGAATACCCCCAATAATTCTGTTGATAAAAATCTGCCAGTATATCATCAATTATAGATAATAATGGTTTTATTGAATAATTAGCATCAATATTATCATTTAGATATTCAACAAAAAGCTCGGTGTTTAAATTACCTGCCCCTCTCCCCATTCCATATACACATGCATCAATTATGAGATTGTGAACTGTGCGAAGATCTACTAATACTTGTGCATTTGAATAGGCAAGCTGCATATTATTGTGTGAATGATAGCCAATAGCAATTGTTTTGTTAAGATTATGTTCAACAAGATAAAACAGCCTAATTAGATCTTTCTTCTTCATTACGCCAAAACTATCAACTATATAAAAAGCAAACGGTTCTAAAGCATTTACCTCCTCTATTAGTTTAAGAAATTCAGTATCACTATAATTTAAACTAACCATCGCTTGAATAAATACTTTATACCCTTTAGATTTTATAGTTTTACACATATCTATTGCTGGAATTATGTCATTTTTATGGAAGGCAACTCGTATTCCATCAATAGTTTTTCCATCATAATCTGGTAATTCGTCAACTTTATACTCTCCATAATTAATCATGCAAACATACATTTGATTATTGTTTTTTGGTGCTATTACGTCTGAAATCTCGGAAATATTATTATATTTTGTTAAACTATCATTATGAATTACTCGATTAGTCAAAAATCCACACTCTATTATTTCTACTCCAGATTCACAAAGCCCATTAATGATTTTTTTTATATTTTCGTATCCATATTTCCATCCATTACAATATCCACCATCTCGCAAAGTACAATCTAATACACTGATTCTTGACATATTCTAAACCTCTTTAATTATTTAAATAAATATGATTAAAAATCGCATCAGCAATAATAAAATCCTCATACTCATCAATATCAATTGCTTCGATTTCATTTACTTCAATAATACGGGGCTTATTTCCAATCCTTCTATTTAATTTGGAAATCACCTCTGATTTATAAACATAAAATCCACTTGTTTCTTCATATAACACTTGTAAATCTTGAGTTCTCGGAATACTATCCAAAGAATAATTAAACGGTTTTCCATTCATCCACAAAAAATCTTGTAGTACTTTTGCAGAAAAAGAAGAATCATACCCCTCATTAACAACTGCATCTATTCCTTTTATTATAGATTCAGCAGAAATAAATGGTGCTGTTGTATGAGTCATAACATAAACATCCGCATAAACATCTTTTAAAAAGCACTTTAGTACTTCATTCATTTTTGTTGTATCCTGATCTAACGACTCCGATCTTCTAATATACTTAACTCCTTCAGGAATATAGTTAGTAATCTCCTCATTACTACAATAAACATATACATCATCTATCTCTTTAATTGATAATAATGTAGATAAAATGTAATAACATAAAGGTTTCCCATTAGTAAATGACTTTGTATTTTTTTGAGGTAATCTCTGATTATTTAATTTCATTGGAACAACTGCAATTATTTTCAATACTTTCATTCTCCTTTACTATTCTTCTTTAGACTATATATTGCTGAATATATATTATTGCGTTTAATTATTATAATAATAAACATACCCAATATAATAAAAAATCTGATAATTATTCTTTTATATAGCAATAACATAGTAGCCATAAATAGCAGTGCCGTTATTGATATAATAGCAATCATTTTTATATTATAAATCCTATCTATATCATGCTTTTTTATAATTATTTTATAGAATACACAATGCGCTATCATATAAATAATATAACAAATAAGAGTTGTATACCCCGCCGCTATAAAACCATATTTAGGAATAAAAATACAATTCAATATAATATTAAGTATCGCTGCTAAAGTAGAACCAACCATAATAAACTTGTTTGATTCATAATAAAACTCAATATTTACAAATAATGAATAAATAAAAGAAAAAAAGGCCGAAATTGCAACGGGTGGAATAATCCAAATTGCTTTGTAATACTCATCCGGAGCGAAAATTTTGATTATTTCCGGACCAAAAGCCATTATAAAAACTGTTGGAATACAAATGACAAGTATCACAGGAATACTATTTTTTTCAATTGACTTGTAATCATTAACCTTCATCCTTTGATAAGTATATGGCAAAAAAGAACTACTGATAGCATTTGAAATAATATTAACTAAAAATGCGAACGTATATGCAACTCCATATATTGCAGCAGCACTTTTATTAACATAATAATCTATCATAATTCGATCCGCTTGGTTTAGTACAACTCCTGCCAAATAATGTGGTAACAGTGGCAAATTAAACCAAAGTGCATACTTCCATATTTTTTTATTTAATAGCGATCTGTTCTTTTTCAAATAATAAAAGTAAAAAAATGCACCAACAAGCGCATATACTAAAACATTTGAAAATATTAATGCTAAAGATTTATTTGATGATATTGAAACTAATATTATACCAATAATAAGATTAAAAATAGACATTAGTATTGTGATTAACACTAACTTTTTATATTTATAACCAAACCTTTGTCTTGCACTCCAAAACATAAAGGCAGGCTCAAAAAACACCTGAAGAAAGATTAAGACAATAATAGAAAAACTTAATGTAGTAACTCTTTCCCAAATTGAATGCATTAGTATAAATGAAAAGAATATAACTGAGGTAATCGCACTTGATAATCCAATCATTGCTGATGTCAGTGCGTCATGATTATCATATTTAATTAATCCGTTATTAAATACACCATAAAATATATTTAATGTTGCAAAAATCTGAATTATACCAAGCCATGACAAATATATAGTATATATACCATATTCTTCTGTAGATAACTGTCTAGTAAAAATAGGAACAGAAATAACTAAAATACCTTTTTGAATGATACTACATAATGTAAAAGCAACTGATGCTTTTACTGAATCAGGCATTCTTTGTAACTTATTAAACATCTTACATCGTATAGATTTCATATAATCATCCATTCATAGGTTCAATACATCGCTTAATGAGATTCTATCTATTTCATCTAATAATGTTCTACTACTACAATTTTTCAATCTAATTCTGTTTTTTATACAATATTCATTCAATTTTTTATATCCCATAAAAATCATATATTGATCATAGAATATATCAGTAAAATTTACTTTCGATAGTAAGCCTTTATAAATCTGCTCAGTATCATCATCTTCATATGCATGCATATTATTGTTTTGTTTTTCCAACGCTGTATTAATAATCGTTTCAATGTTAGTAGTATCGCAGCCCAACAAAAATATCTCTTTAAAGCCAAATGCAATCGCCACTTGAATGGCAAAATGTATAACTGTGGTACCACTGTATAACACTTTATCAAGTTTAATATTACCAATCTTTTTATCTAAAAAAGATTTTCCGGTCACAAGATAATGAATATCTAACTCATCATCCAAACGATTCTTTTTAATAAAACTATAAGCAACACATGGAACAAAACAAATTGGAGAGACCTTACTCATTAGTTTATATCCATACATTGTTTTTTTTATATCATACTTTTGATCTTCACGTAGATCAAAAAAAGAATAATCCATCCATAAATGAACGTTAGGCTTAGCCTTTTCATAGTTTTCAACAAACGAAAAATTATTAACAGATATAACAAATTCATCTGAGAGTGAAGCTAAATCAACGCCCTTTAATGATGGTCCATTACCAAGAATAAAGCAACGCTCACCTTTATGAGACATATGATATTTCGAATTAGATTTCCACTTATTATATAATTCTTTACTAATACGCCTCATCTGAATCATATAAAACAAATTAAGAATACGATACGAATTATTTGTTCCTATTATTTTTTTTAACAAATCAACTTTTCCCATTGTGACTATATCTCCAATTATAAATTGTTTTAACTGATTACAAACACAACACTCTGTATATAAATTAGATTTTATTTTTGAATAATACTATCAATACAATGACTTCGCTTTTCACTTATATTCAACGATAAATACCATGTTTCAAAATCACTTTCACTCCAAGGCATTGCACGTTTAAAATAATATCTCCATGGGTAAACATTTTCCCCTGTTATTTTATTCTTTATATTTCTAATATCGGATATGATTTTTGCAGGATTACCTGCCACAACCGAGTATGGTTCAACTGACTTTGTAACTATAGCTCCTCCTGCAACCAAAGAGTCTTGCCCTATATCCAAACCTGGCATAATCACTGCAGAAGAAGCAATAATGGCAAACGATCTTATATGTACTCCTACTAATTCCTCTGAAGGGGGTGTTGGATCATTTGTAAAAACAACATAAGGAAAAATCCAAACAAAATCATCAATCTCAGACAACTGACCAATATGCACATTACTATGGAGTCTTACATAATTTCCTATTTTACAATTACCTTGTATATCAGAAAGTGTTCCAATACTAACATTATTTCCAATCCTTGTTTTTTCACGAATAGTTACTTGATGACCAGTCTGAAACGAATCTCCAATTTGAGAATCAGCATATATAATTGACCCACTTCTAATTAATGCTTTTTCCCCAATATTTAAAGGATGAAAATGTTTTTTCTTGTCAACACAGAAATCCATCAAGTATTCGCCAATTATACAATTCGCACCAATAAATGAATTGTCACCTATCGAAGTATCTGATCGAATTATAGTATTACTATCAATGTATACATCATTTCCAATTTTAACATTTTCTTCGATTATACAATTATGTCCCAAAATGACATTATTACCAAACGCTACGTTGTTGCTAATAATGCAATTCAACCCCTGTTTATAACGCAATTTTATCTCCTCTCTCCGCCTTTTTTATTATATCATTTATCACATACTCTTCCTATTGTTTACACCAAATAATGCAAGAAACAATGATCTTCTGTACCAAGCAGGAAGTTGTATCATTTTGCCATAAATATATCTCTCTTTAAAAGCTATTTATCACGTCAATCACATATTCTTTTTCCTCTTCCTTCATCCCATAATACATCGGGATACTGAGTTCTGTCTCACTTATTTCCTCTGCAACAGGATAATCACCCTTCTTGAATCCAAGATCTTTGTAACATTCCTGCAAATGAAGAGGGATAGGATAATGCTTATTGGTGCATATCCCCTTATCATTCAAATACTTTTCAAGAGCGTCTCTTTCCTTACAACGAATTGCATAAATATGCCATACAGGAACACAATCAGTATTAATAAACGGTGTAATAACCTTAGGATTATTAATCCCCTCCGTATACATTTTCGCTATTCTTCGTCTCTCATCATTCATTCTTTCCAGATGAGGAAGCTTCACCGATAATAAAGCCGCCTGCATTTCATCAAGCCTGCTATTATTCCCCTTATATATGTGATGATACTTGTAATCCGAGCCATAATTGCCAAGCGCTCTAATCTTTTCAGCCAAACCCTTATTATTCGTTACTACCGCACCTGCATCTCCCAAAGCCCCCAGATTTTTTCCTGGATAAAAACTGAATCCTGCCGCATCCCCAAAGGTGCCAACCTTTCGCCCTTTATAGGTTGCTCCGTGTGCCTGAGCGCAGTCTTCGATTACTCTTAATTCATGCCTTTGGGCTATTTTCATAATAGGATCCATATCACAGGCCTGCCCATAAAGATGAACCGGTATGATTGCTTTTGTCTTTTGGGTAATCGCCATTTCGATCAAAGAAGTATTGATATTAAACGTATTGATATCCGGCTCAACAAAAACAGGCTTTGCTCCAACGTATGTCACAGCCAAAGCAGTAGCAATATATGTATTTGAAGGAACGATCACCTCGTCCCCTTCTCCAATTCCAAGCGCCTTCAATGAAAGCATAAGAGCATCCAGACCGTTTCCAACGCCTACACAATACTCGGTACCACAATACTCAGCAAAGGACTTCTCAAATGCTTCATCTTCAGCCCCTCCTATATACCAAGAACGGTTAAGTACCCGATCAAAAGCATCTCTTAATTCATCATTCAGTTCTTTCTCCATTGGGATAAATGATACAAATGGTATTTTCAACATTATACCTCTTCAGCCGTTGTAGTATCACCACAGCTCTTTACATATTCTAAAAACTCATCGTAATTTCTAATATAATCCGACTCATCATATATCTCTGATGCCAACACCATCAAAACAGCATCTGGCGAAAAATCATACATTTCACGCCACATTGTATTCGAAACATACAACCCCTCATATGGTTTCTCAAGTGGAATAACCTTTGATTCTTTTCCATTATCAAGCTTTATTTTACAGCTCCCATGAATACAAACAAGAATCTGTTGCAATGATTTATGTGCATGATATCCTCTTATAACTCCTTCTTTAGTATCATACATATAGTAAACTCTCTTAATCCTAAATGGAATATCCTTAAACTCCTCAAGAGCAACCAATTGCCCTCTGTCGTCTCCATGTGGCTGAAATACATACTTTATTACCTGCACTCCATATCACCTCCGCTATTTAAATATCTCCGTTTTCTTTTCCTCGTCAAAATTCACCCGCTCTTTTTCTATAACGAGAGGGCGTTTTTCTATACGCTTTAAAACCTCTCCAAGATACTCTCCGATAACCCCAAGAAACATCAACACTATTCCGCCTATAAAAAACATACTAATAAGCATCGGAGCCATACCAGCATTAAAATTATCCCACATAATAAGCTTCATTATCAGATATACAACTGCAAAAAGAAAACTGACAAACGAAAACAAAAATCCGCAGTATGTCGTAAGTCTCAGCGGCGCTCTTGAGGTATTAACCAGTGAGCTGATAGCATAGTCAAGGTATTTAAAGAATCCATAACTTGATTTACCATGCTTTCTCACCGGCTGCTCATACGGAATAAAAGCTGTTGTAAACCCAAGTTCAGCAACTAGATGTCTTATACTCGGTTCCGGCTCCTCGAGCGACTTGATAGTCTCTATTACTTCTCTGCTATACAATCCAAAGCCTGTAACCTGTTCATAAACAGGGACATCTGCAAAGCCTTTTATTATCTTATAGTAAAGCTTTCTTGTCAGGTACATTCTCTTCTTTTCCTTGCTTCCTGTTTTTTGGGCAAGAACAACCTGGTAACCTTCTTTCCACTTTTCCATAAACTCGGGAATCATTTCCGGTGGATCCTGAAGATCTGAAACTAAACCGATACATACATCTCCCGTCATCTGATATTTTGCATGAAGATCCGATCTGAGCGGTCCGTAATTTCTCAAATTACATATAATCTTGATTCTGCTATCTTCCTTTGCATATTCTTTAAGCTTTTTTACAGTACCATCCTTTGAACAGTTGTCTGCAAAAATATGCTCATATTCATACTCCGGAAGTTTTGACATAACTTCTCTGACTCTTGAGATTAACTCATCAAGATTCTCTTCCTCATTATAACAGGGAGTAACAATTGATATTTTAATTTTTTCTTCACCGGTATTATTAATTTTACTGCCCATTCTGCCTACCTACATCCTATATCAATCAGATTCACGCTTCGTGTTTCTGACCATTTATTATTTTACTAATCACGCCTTTATAGCACACCTGTCCTTCAACTATATTTTCAGGCTCATAATCAAACCATTTTAGAAAACCATCCTCTGTTTCGGACAGCCCATGATTATCTATCACAAAATCCTCCGGAACAGTGCATTTATATAAAAACGAAATAAAGTGCCCTCTCCTTTGATACCACATTCTTATCTCACTGATCATAGCCGGTTCATGATCATACTCCACCCTGCAACCAAGCTCTCTCAATGCTGTTTTTTGGAGCCGCTCATCAAAGGTTTCCTTAAAACGGACTATTCCTCCCGGAATATGCCATCCAAGATTTCTTCCGTCATCTCTCCATGCAAGGAGTACCTTCCCTTCACGGACAACCAGAAGATCAACATTCACCATCGGAGTGAGGGATGAAACAAAGGAAAATACTTCGTCAGGAAGTCCGGTTTCCGCATTATCTATCGCCGCTTCTGCCTCGCTATAAAGCCTGTCATAATCAATTACAGCTTTACCATCCATTGTCTATTCTCTCCAAAAGGTTATCGTATCAGCCCATCCGATCCGAGGATTACCCACTCAACGCCCGGATACTTTGCATCCATTATGCGCCCTATCTCCTGCGAATAGCTTCCGGCCATGATAATGACCGCACCTATACCAAGCTCAGTCATCTTATCCGGAGCAACTATTTTTATGTGTGTTGCCGGCGTATATAGATTCTGTTTAAAATCCGCCGAATCCAGTACCACTTCGATATGACTGTCCATCTCAAGAAGAGCTATATCCGCAAGAGCCTGATGTCCTGCGCCCCAGACAGCAATTTTCTGCCCCTTCTTCTCGCAGTTGTTTATATATTCGTGAACAATATTATATATCTTTTCCCTCTGGTGTGCCATCGCAGAAAGGTCAAGTTTCTTTCTTTTTCTAACAACCGCTGAGATTATATAATCATGCCAGATTACTTCCATTCCAAGTACTTCAAAACCACTCTTTGTAAGTACTGTCCTGAAACTATCCTCTGTAAAATACGACAGATGATCCTGAATAAACTCTGAATAAAGCTTCTCCTTAAGCATCATGTCAAAATTTGGAACTTCCACCAGTCCTACAGCATCCTCCGCAAGATTATTGGCTATCCCTCTAAGGAAGGCTGACGGATCTGGAATATGTTCCAGATAATTCATTATGTAAAATGCATCATACGGTGCCCCTGAAACCTCATGGTCCTCGGTCTCGATGAAATCCTGTATCATCTTCAGCCCGTTCTTTCTTCCTGCTTCCACTGACTTCTCTGAGTGCTCAAGTCCGTAGCTTTCAGGATTAACCTCGGTCATAACATCAAGATAATCACCTGCCGCGGCACCTATTTCTATGATCTTCTTACCATAAAGACCGTATTTATCAACAAAATTCTTAAATTGTCCCAGCCTGAACTGTCTCATTTCGCCCGAAACCGCAGTAGCCCTGATCACATCTCTGTAATAAGGAACCGGTGCTCCGGCTGCCTGGACATGACCACAATACTCACACTGATAAAGTATTATATCAATACCCTTTTCATTCTCCAGTTCATCCTCTTTCGGAAAGAACTGTGCACTCTTCGGCATATTATGAAGTTCAAATACAGGCGTCCCTAGAAGAGCCGCTCCACATACTCTGCATTTATCCATTATATTTTCCTATATTAACTCGTCCATGGATTTTGAAATTTCTCGTATTCCTTCTTGGAATGAGTATTCTTCCTTAAATCCGGTTTCAGTTATAAGCTTAGATGTATCCGTCTGAAGACATACAAGTTTGCCTGGCGGATATGGACGTCCTCCAAGCACAGGTTTTGTATCAGGCGCGACAGCCTCATAGAGTTCTGTTATGTATTCACCAAGCGACTTATTAACCGCACTTGCAACATTATAGAATTCGCCGTCACGACCATATTGTGCCAGAAGATACAGAGCCTTTGCTGCATCAAAGGAATACAGATAATTCCACATCTGCTCTCCCTTGGTATAATCAGTACTCTGTCCCTCCTTCAGATTTCTGATACTTATATCTATCATACTTTCTGTAGCATCCCTTGGTCCAAATACGCTGAAGAGTATGGCCCAGATATGTCTGATACCATATTCCTTACAAAGCAGCCTCGTCATGCCTTCTGCACACAGTTTCGCCATACCATATCCGTTCACCGGAAGCTTAGGAGTCTCCTCGCTACACATACCATCAACAGGTCCGTATTCTGCCTGTGAGCCGGTCATGATAAAGGTATCACAGCCAATCCTGTGACAAAGCTCAACTGCGTCAAGTGCAAACCCGGTATTCATATTCTGCATCCTGAAATTATTCCTGTTTGCGACCTTCTCTTTACCCTTCGAGCCTTCCCAGGCAAGGTGGAAGAACGCATCATAAGTACCGGCTTCCAGCTCGTCGGCTATTTCTGCGTATTCCTCCAGGCCACACCAGACGATCTTCAGGTTCTCGTGTTCTGGAAGATACTTTGCTCTTATTGAATTCTTTCGGACAAGCGCAGTGACCTTAACGCCCTGATCTAAAAGATATCTTACAAGGGCATTTCCGGTTACGCCTGTTCCTCCGGTAACTATAGCTGAACTGATCTTCTTCAAAATATATCTCCCTGCATATCAAAAGTCATCATCAACCCCGATGATCTATGCACCCGGGATTACAGATTCAACCAGTAAGGCTTTACAGTTCTGTCTTCCTCTGAGAATACTTCATCACAAGGAACAGGAACATCCTTTCTGTCATAGATATGAGGCTCAACATACTTCTTGATGAAATTCATATCCTCTGCGATAAGACATGTATCAACATGCTCACCGAAATATTTGATATCCAGACCCTTCTGGATGATATCCTTAAGCGGAGTATCAAGTATATTTCCGATTGATGTGTGGATGTATGGACATGGCTGAACATCACCGAATCTTGTTACTGTGATAAAGCCCTTAACACCTATACAGCCCATATCAAGCTCATATGCAGGAGTAAGATGAGTACATACTCTGTATTTCTGCTCGAGCTCATGCATATACGCAAAGTCTTCCTTTCTTACAAGGTTATCATAATGTCTTGCCCATGCTCCAACCGGCTTTGCATATGATACAAATACCATAAGACCCATTCCGTTGAAATACTCAAGGAAAGCCTTAAACTCATCCGAATAAAGTCTAGGTCTGTCAACAACAGTCTGAATATAGAGAGGAAGTCCTATCCTCTGACATTCCTTGATGCCCTCGATTGCATGGTCATAAGCACCCTTAAGACCTCTGAAAGCATCATGAGCCTCAGCATCAAGACTGTCGATGCTGAGCTGCATTCTGTCTATACCGATCTCCTTAAGATGCTCTGCCTTCTTAGCAAGCAGGAATCCGTTGGTATCGCAGTTAATATAGAATCTATCCGGACCGATAGCCTTAACAACTTCATCAAGATCCGGAAATACAGTTGGCTCTCCACCACTGATAACGAATCTTGCAAGGCCCATCTCATCTGCCTGATCAGCAAGCCTTCCAACATCTGCCGGTGTGATCTTTCTATCCTTTCTTCCCTGGAATTCAAGGATAGAGCAGTGCTCACACTTCATGTTGCAGATATAATCATACTGCAGCTGAATGATAGCGATACTCTCGCCTCTTTCGTATTTCTCTTTAAACTTTATAACCTTCTCATATACTCTCGGCTTCTTGTCCTTGAGATAATTTCTGCCTGCCTGTTCATTCTGATTAAGTGCCATTATAACCTCCGTAATCCTGACTTTCTACCAGCTATAGCCGCTAATCGTCACACTTATATTATTTTAGTACAGCTGGTATTTCTCAACCATATCCGCTGTTATATATACCTTAGTTTTTCTAGGATTTACAAACTCATCCTGCTTCTCATAGAAAGAGTCATCCTTATAATGCGTTGTCGAAACCTCTTCAAATACACATCCTTCTTCAGATGAAAAGCTGTGATCTGCATTTCTGTGAACAGTCATGCTCTCACCCTTCTTCATATGGCGCTTCTCACCGTCACATACAACATCGAGGGAACCGTAAAGTATTGTGAAGGTCTCCTCCTTCTGCTTATGCAGATGTGTAGGGTGTGACTGACCCGGAAGAACCACAAGCAGCTTCTTGCAGTATTCACGATTAATACAGTCAATGAGTGTAACGCCTGTCTCCTCGAATTTATCGATTCCGTAATGATGTGATATCTCGCACTTGCTGTCTACAGGGATAGTTACATTGCTCTTCTTCAGAACATGCATAACCTTCTTAACCATCTCTGAAACCCTGTCATAGCAGTCTGTGATCTCTATCTTATCAAGATAGATTGGCTTATCCTTCTCTATCGCTTCACCCTGAACCTTCATCTTCTTATATTTTGAAAGATGCTTTGTAAGAAGCTGTCCCGGCTCACATGGGAATGCGTAATATGAATTGTCCGGTCCTATCTCCTCGCCCGGAAGAAGATCTCTCTTCGCAAATACGCCTCTCTGGAGATTTGCCAGATCACTCTGCTCCTTTTCAAGAGACTTATATCTCTCACCGATTACGCCGCACATAACGAATGCGTCATATGCATTCTTAACCCACTCCTTAACCTGTTCAGGATTAGCTGAATATCCGTTAAGTGTTATAGTATCAGTCGGAACACCGACATGCTTTTCAAATATTCTTGCATTTTTGGCAACTGCCATTTTTACCGGCTCCATATTCCATGGATCTTCATGGGTTGAGAAACCTATGATATGCTCCGGGAACTTAGCCTTCAGATAATCGATCTGATTCAACTGAAGATGATCATTAGGTGTAGGATACTCTGCAACACAGTGCATGATCGCAAGGTCTATTCCTCTATGCTCGAAGAAGGAAATAACCTTGTCAATGTCCTCGGTAACAGCTCCTGCAGTTGATGCGATAACCGGCATCTCAGTTTTTGCGATTGCCTCAAGAAGCGGCCAGTCATTAAATGAACAGCTCGCAATCTTGATCACATCGTATTTCTGCTCAGCAATCCTTCCAACCGAAACCTCATCGAAGCCGGTGCAGATAGTGAACATATTCTCGTCCTCTACTGCTTTCTTAAGCTCAAGGAACTGCTCCTGAGTAAGTCTTGTATCCTTGAATCTCTTAACGTTCTTTACATCATCCCTGTCTCTGTAATCCGGTCTGATGAAAGTGTCCAGATCTCTATACTGAAACTTAAAAGCGAAGTCAAAATACTCTCTATACTCCTTTACTGCCTCAGCCATTTCTCTGATTATTCTTTTTCCGTGTTCAACGCTTCCCTGATGGTTATTGGCCATCTCAAAGATAAACAGCGGCTTATCATATAATGCCATAGGTAACCCCTCCGTTCTGTTAGTTTTCAATATGATATTTTGTTATTTTATGATAAATACTGATCAAACCATCAGTTCTTCCATAACACTTCTAAGCTCATCCTCTGAAAGGAATGGATATGGATTCTCAAGAGCAGCCGACTCTCTCTTTCCGGTTTCAGGATTAACCGCTGATATACATTTCGGTATCTCATCAAACCAGAGTGAACCCTTAACCTCAACCATTACAGGACCATCCACCTTGAAGGCCTTCTCAACCGTCTCAGCTATCTCAGAATCCTTTTCTATCTTAAAGAATGGTATTCCATATGCCTCTGCTACTTTTCCTGTATCCGGCATAAATACACCACTCATTTCGTTACTTCCAACATAGAAGCTATCAAAATTTCTGTCCTGCATGGTTGTTATAGCCGCATAACCACGATTATCGAAGATAAACATCTTCGCATCAACCTTATTTGAAACTATGGTCTGAAGCTCCTGAATGTTAAGCTGGAGACTTCCATCACCTTCAATAACAACTACGCGATTTCCGCTCTGGAAATATGCTCCGACAGCTGAAGGTATGGCAAAGCCCATAGAGCCCATGCCCATTGAAGATATAGTCTTCTGCCCTCTCTTATGCTTAAATGCTATATGTCCTGCAGTATTGCATCTGCTGGTAGAGGAGATTACGATAACATCATCCTCCTTTGCGTTATCGGAAATACTCATTGTTACCTTGTAGAGATCAACAGCCTCAGTCTTATCCTGTTTCTCATTAAGAAGCGGGAACTTCTCCTTAACCTTGTTACATGCATTTATCCAGCCGGAAATATCACAGTTCCAATTGATAACTGCATCCTCGCTAAGAAGCTTCTTCATAAATACACCCGCATCACATACGATTCCGAGCTTGCCAGGCATATTAAGCTTCTTTATCTCATTTTCATCAACATCAACGATGATCCTCTTCGCATTATATGCAAAATGTTCTTCGTTAAAGGCCGTGATCATATTGTCCATACGGCTTCCGATAACAAGCAGTGCGTCACAGCACTGGGTGATGATATTTGAATATCTCGGAGCCTGAAGTCCCGGACTTCCATAGAAACCTTCCTCTGAAAATCCCATCAGATCCTGGACTCTCCAGGTTGTGACAACAGGAATACGTGTTTTCGCGGTAAATGCTCTGATATCATCATATGCACCTGCAGCAACCGCTCCCTGTCCGATAAGAAGGAGTGGTCTCTTAGCCTTGGCAAGTATTTCTGCCGCTTCCTTTATCTTCTGGTCTACGCCGTCTCTTCCTTCTTCTCCCAGACTTATTTTTATATCTTCATCAAGATTTTTATCAACCTCTGGTGAATATCCTTCAAGACTGTCCGCATCTATCTCAGCCGCCTGGATATCAAGCGGAATATCAATCCATACAGGTCCTTTTCTTCCGTTTGTAGCTATAAAATATGCCTTCTCAAGCTCATAACGGATCTTCTTAGCATCTGTCACAAGCACAGCATATTTTGTCACCGGCTTCGCCATGGATATGATATCATTCTCCTGTGCTCCAAACTGCCTTACGTTTCTCAGAGAAGCAAAGTCAGCTGTTTTTACCTGGCCGGTTATATATATTTCAGGTGTGGAATCAACATAAGCTGCCGCACAGCCGGTAAGTGTATTTGTTCCTCCCGGACCTGTTGTGGCAAGACATACTGCCGGAACCTCATCGTACATCGTTGCTGCCTGCGCTGCAATTGCCGCAGCCTGCTCATGATGGCAGCAAATGTATTTTAAGCCGCTTCTGCCCACTGAATCCACAAGGTGCATGATTCCTCCGCCGGAAAGCATAAATACATTTCTCACACCTTTTTCTTTAAGAAATTCAAATACGTAATCAGAAAGTTTCATTATTATTTCCTTCTATCTCGTGGTTATTTTATATAAATCATTAAATATGTTTTTATTTCACAAATTGGTTGAAGAGATCAATCTTCCCACTTCTTCCACGGCGCTTCATTAGCCGCCCAGATCTTCTCCAGCATGTCCTTCTCTCTCTTCGTGTCCATACACTGCCAGAAACCATTATGCTTATAGGACATGAGCTGCCCCTCGTCGGCAAGCTTCACCAGAGTATCTCTTTCGAGGATCGTCTCATCCCCATCAATATAATCAAACACCTCCGGCTCAAATACCATGTAGCCGGCATTGATCGGATTGCCGTCGATGGCGCTCTTCTCACGGAAAGAGCGGACAGCGTTGTCGCCGCCGATATCAAGGACACCCTTCTGCTGCTCGATGATCACAGAAGTAAGAGTTGCAATCTTACCGTGCGATTCGTGGAACTTGAGCAGTGCATTCATATCAACGTCGCAGACACCGTCACCGTAGGTCAGCATGAAACGCTCATTGCCTATGTATTTCTGGATCCTCTTAACACGACCGCCAGTCATGGTGTTGAGACCTGTATTTACGACTGTGACCTTCCAAGGCTCGGTGTGCTTGTCATGGATGATCATTTTATTGTCTTCCGTGAAATCAAAGGTGATATCCGAAGTATGGAGGAAATAATCAGCAAACCACTCCTTGATGACATGCTGCTTATAGCCCGCACAAACTACGAACTCATTGAAACCATAATAAGAATATTCCTTCATAATATGCCAGAGAATAGGCATACCGCCGATCTTGATCATCGGCTTTGGAACATATTCAGACTCTTCGGAGATTCTCGTTCCGAAACCTCCCGCAAGTAATACTACCTTCATATTGCTGTCACCCCTATAATATCCTTATTTCAATGATATAATACGGATTGCTTCGCAATCTATATCAATAAGCATATACAGTCCTCTCACTGCAAGCAGTTCGATGTCTATATCTGCTTATTGTTGCAGCTGCTCCGTTTTCTCATATCATATAAAACCACGTATCATCCATATCCATCTCATTCGCTTCGACCTTGTGGCTGCCCTTGATCGTCAGCTCCTGGTTTTTGATGCTGACTCTCGAGCCCGCCTTGATGGATGATGTGATAAATGCATTACCGCCAATAACTGCGCCCTCGCCGATGACGGTCTCGCCACCAAGGATAGACGCTCCTGAATAAATCGTAACGTGATCCTCAATGGTCGGATGTCTCTTCGCACCGCGAAGCCCCTGGCCTGCGCTTGTCGAAAGAGCACCGATGGTCACGCCCTGATATATCTTCACGTGCTCGCCGATGATGGACGTCTCGCCCACAACAACGCCGGTTCCGTGATCTATCATGAGGTATTTTCCGATTGTCGCACCCGGATGAATATCGATTCCCGTGCGGCTGTGTGCGTATTCCGTCATGATCCTCGGAATAAGCGGAACGTCCAGCAGATAAAGCTCGTGCGCAATACGGTTGATGACCGTCGCACGAAGCCCCGGATAAGAAAGAACTATCTCCTCCTTATCAAATGCCGCCGGGTCACCATCAAAGGTTGCCTGAATATCCGTATCAGCGTATTCTCTGATCTTCGGGATCTGCTTGAAGAACTTGAGCGTCAGCTCCTCAGCCATATTGCTGAGCTCCTCGTAGGTGTAGCTCTTGCGCGTGCCCGTCTCGCCCCTGCTCTGAGCCTCCTCACTATCATTTATCGTGCCTGCTTCGCTCTCATTCTGAACTTCCCCGCCATCATTTACTACGCCTGCTTCGCCCCGGTTCTGAACATCCCTATCCAGCATGTGCTGAAGTGCAATCTTGTCCAGCCTGTGCTGAAGCGCGATCTTGATCTGTTTCCTAAGGTTGTAGATAACGTCCTCGATCAGCACCGACAATCTGTAATTGTCGTTGTAGCTCTTATAGACCTTACTCCTGTAATACCCCGGAAATATAATATGCATCAATTTATTCAATATATCGATGACCGCGTCCTTATCCGGCTGTCCGTTAATATTTCTTTTATCGATATCGCGGTCGCCTTCGTAATCCTTCAGGATGTCGTCCACGATCTGCTTAACTTCCGATTTTAATCTCTGCTCTTCCAACTTAAGTCCCTCTTCGTATGAGTTTCCATACGTAATATTTTAAATAATATCACTCATCAATAAACGCCCCGCCGGTTTCCGATTTCATGTCTATCCGACGTTTCTATCACTAAAAACGGGTAGACTTCCCCATCTATAAAATATACCATTTTACAGCACATTTTTCAACGAATTATTATTTGCCCGAATCCATCAGTCCGCCATCAACTATGCATCCTGAAATCCATCCCGAAATCAATCATGCAAGCCATTCACCATATATAAAAAATACCCTCCTTACAAATCACTCTGTAAAGAGGGTATATCCTGTATTATCATATTTTCGCCAGCCGACAACGAATATATCAGTCATCGTCCGGAAGTACCTCCTGTGTCTCCTCAACATCCTCAAACATTGATAACATCGGTTTTATATCTTTATGACGGAACTTTCTGTCAACATAGTTCTTCGTGCATTTCATAACCTGTGGTGACAAGACGAGCACACCTATAAGGTTAGGTATCATCATAAGTCCGTTGAAGGTATCCGAAATATCCCATGCAAGCTGTGCCTCCAGTATTGATCCGGCCAGAACGATGCAAACGAAAACTATACGATAGATAATGATCTTGCTTGTTCCGAAGAGATACTCGAAAGCCTTGCTGCCATAATGGCTCCATCCGAGAACCGTTGAATAAGCAAAGAGCAGTATTGCAAGTGCGATAAAGATCGAACCCGGCTTTCCAAAATGCTGCTCAAAGGCATAACTCATCAGAGCATCCTTACCAACCTCTTCACCCTTAGCTGTAAGAAGACCTGTATCAAGATCAACAGCGCCACTGCTGAGTATGGTCAAAGCTGTCAGTGTACATACTATGATGGTATCCGCAAATACTTCGAAAATACCCCACATGCCCTGTCTGACAGGTTCCTTAACATTTGAACTTGAATGAACCATTACCGAAGAACCGAGACCTGCCTCATTTGAGAAAACGCCTCTCTTCATACCCCATTCCATAGCAATTGCTATACCTGATCCTACAGTTCCGCCGGCTGCACTCTTCAGGTTAAATGCACCCTTAAAAATAGACTCAAATACAGCAGGAATTGTGTTGATATTCATGCCAATTATAATAAAGGTTCCGAGAAGGAAAATAATAACCATTGTAGGAACAAGCTTTTCTGTAATCGAAGCGATTCTCTTGATTCCGCCTACAACAACCAGACCTACAGCGAAGAAAAGAAAAATACCAATTGCAAAGCTCGGAATCTTAACCGTATGCCTTACATTTTTGACCATTGCATTTACCTGGCTCATGTTTCCGATTCCGAAGGAAGCAAGTATGCAGAAGCAAGAGAAAAGTACTGCCAGGATGACGCCGATCTTCTTACAATTCTTCTTCGCTCCCAGACCATCACGGAGATAATACATCGCGCCTCCGCACCATTCACCGTCTTTGTTCTTCCTTCTGTAAAGGATACCGAGAACATTCTCTGAATAGTTAGTCATCATTCCGAAGAAGGCGATGATCCACATCCAAAATACAGCTCCCGGTCCGCCGAGTGCAATTGCACCGGCAACACCTACAATGTTTCCGGTTCCGACTGTAGCCGCAAGAGCAGTACAAAGGGACTGGAACTGAGATATGGTCTTGTCCTTTGTGTGAGTTCTAACGTGTTTATCACCAAAAATAGCACCTATAGTATGTTTCATCCAATAACCGAAATGAGTTATCTGGAAAAACTTAGTCAGAAGCGTCATGAGTATTCCGACAAATGCCAACAGCACAAGAGCCGGCCATCCCCAGACCATATCATTTATCTTTGAGTTGATCTCGGTGATTGCATCGATAAATCCCTTCATTTTTTCATTTACCTTTCATTTTTGTTTCTAAATACCTTCAAGCCTTCCCCATCGGTTACCGCAGCTCTACAACCACGATCATTACATAAATCCCGGAAGCGAAGTCTGAGAGATGCCCGAAGCGATAGCCCCGAGAGCTATAGCCAGCGGAATCATGGCCCCCGCCAGAATCCACCAGGCACTTATACTTTCCTTACCCGCAATACTCTTCGCCCTGAACTCCTCGATATTTGAAAACTTGTGCATGGCATCCAGATCCTGTTTGGTGAAGGTCTCCATGATGGAATCGGCCTTCGCCTTATTTTCCGCAGTGTAAAATACGCCCTTGCAATTCTCGTCGAGTCTGTCCAGCGCCCCGAAAAGCCTATTGTATTCCTTCATCTTTTCCTTCAGGAATTTCCTCTCATCGTTCAGAGTGATAACATGAAACTTCTCCCTGTCATCATCCAGCTTCTCGGTCGGATTGGTAAGCATCCTGTACAAATATATCTGCTTCAGCAGATTCATCGTGAAAGGAACTGCCACAAGAACAGCTCCTATCGCGATTAAAAACATCAGTGCATAATGTGTGAAGGACAGAAAGCCCCTTATCGTATTTCTGAAGCCCGGCATCTGCCCGAACAGATATACGACCAGAAGATCCAGAACAATAAGTCCCGCATACAGACCAAGCAGCAGCCCGGCATGCTTCATATTGCTCTTCAGTTCCTTCTCCCTCACATAAGTATTTTTATACTGAAGCTGGTAGCCCTCCTTCAGGCTCTTACCGATCTGATACAGCCTGAGGATCTCTCCATAATCCTTGGTGGTGCCGCTTTCGAAGAAAAAGCCCTTCTGCCCGGCAGCCTTTACCAGCTCATCAACATTAACATCCGGATTGCCCTTCAATTCATACCCCATAACATGAACCTCCCCTCCAAATTATGATCCATGAAACGTCTGAATAATTAGAACTCCTATGTTAGCCAGTCCTTTTTGTCAGTATTAAAATTCCTCAACAAGCTCAAGTGTGTACTCTGTATTCTGCTTTCTGCAGATCTGAGCGAACTTCTCAAGCGGAACACCGTTTGCCTGCTTGTTTCCTCTGATATTTATAGAAACAGTGCCTTCCTCAGCTTCCTTGTCGCCAAGTACGAGGATGTATGGCTCCTTAAACTTCTTGAAGCCCTTGATCTTGTTCTTCATATTGTCATCGCTGTAGTCAGCCTCAACACGGATACCTGCCGCACGGAGAGCCTTAACGACCTTCTTTGCATACTCATTATGCTCTTCTCTGATAGGAACAACGCCTACCTGGAATGGCGAAAGCCAGAATGGGAATGCACCCTTGAAGTTCTCGATAAGGATACCGATGAATCTCTCAAACGAGCCAAATATAGCTCTGTGGATCATAACCGGTCTCTTCTGAGTTCCATCAGCAGCAACGTATTTCAGATCGAAATTGAGCGGAAGCTGGAAGTCGAGCTGGATGGTACCCATCTGCCACTCACGTCCGATGCAGTCCTTCATCTTAAGGTCGATCTTTGGTCCATAGAATGCGCCGTCGCCCTCGTTTATCTCATAATTTCCTTCGCCGTATTTCTTGTCAAGGATTCTCTTAAGAGAAGCCTCTGCAGCGTCCCAAAGCTCAGGATCGCCCATGAAATCGTCCGGTCTTGTTGAAAGCTCTGCAGCATATGTAAGGCCGAAGGTCTCATAGATGTATTTTGCGATGTCCATGATGTCGCCGATCTCATCCTCGATCATATCATCTGTAAGGAAGGTATGGTCGTCGTCCTGATGGAACATCTGAACACGGAAAAGTCCGTTAAGCTCGCCACTCTTCTCACGTCTGTGGATGACCTGAGTCTCGCTGTAGCGGAGTGGAAGCTCCTTGTAGCTGTGAAGTCCGTTCTTGTAAACATTGATAGCGTTCGGACAGTTCATCGGCTTCATAGCGTACTGAATATCTGTATTTATCACCTCGTCGCCTGTCTTCTCATCAGTTGAAGCATGTGTAACGAGGAACATATTTTCCTTGTAGTGTCCCCAGTGTCCTGAAGTCTCCCAAAGTCTTCTGTGGTTGATAACAGGTGCAAGGATCTCCTGATAGCCGTGCTCCTCGTGGATGCCTCTCCAGAAGTTGAGCATAGCATTGTAAAGCTTGAAGCCTCTTGGAAGCCAGTAAGGCATACCCGGCGCTGTCTCGTCGAACATAAAGAGCTCCTGTTCAGGTCCGATCTTCTTGTGATCGCGCTCCATAGCCTCCTTGATGAATGCAAGATGGTCCTTAAGAGCATTCTTATCAGGAAATACGTATACGTAGATTCTCTGAAGCTGATCTCTGTTCTCATCACCTCTCCAGTATGCGCCGGAAACCGACTTGATCTGGAATGCAGCATTCATAAGATCCTGAGAGTTGTCTACGTGAGGCCCGCGGCAGAGATCTACGAAATCATCACCTGTGTAATACAGTGTGAGGAGTGTATCCTCCGGAAGATCCTGGATAAGCTCTGTCTTAAACTTCTGATCCTTAAATACCTCAAGTGCCTCGGCACGTCCGATCTCAACACGCTTAAAGTCCTCACGGCGCTTGATGATCTCACGCATCTTGTCCTCGATGGCCTTGTAGTCATCCTTTGTTACTGTTCTCGGAAGAACGAAATCATAGTACATTCCGTCATCGATCTGAGGTCCGATGGCATACTGTACATTTTCCTTTCCGAAGATCTCAATAACTGCTTTTGCTAAAATATGTGCCATTGAATGGCGGTAATTTGCGAGGTAATACTCTTTGTATTCCTCTTTTGACATTTCATCCTTGATCATTTTCGTTTCTCCTTTATATTTTCGTTTATAACACAAAGTCCCTCGCACTGTAATAACAGTGCAAGGGACGTGACTTTTATTTTCGCGCGGTTCCACCCAGCTTATTTATACATCATCTCTCATCGAACAGCAGGTTATATTTTGATACAAATCAATATCTCTCTGCTTATCATAGAGACCATTCGTATAAATCTCTCATTTTGATTATAACGGAATCACCGTACCTGTTTGCAGGTCTCTCCGAGGTAGTTTTCGTGAAGGCTACTTTGCCGGACGCTTCCAGCACCGATCATCGCCACTATCCGTTCCGGCACAACTGCCGACCCGTAGCACATATATCATCGGGCGTCTTTCTCTGTGACATTTCACACAGCCTACTCGTCTCATCATAGATTTAGTTATTTGGTTGCAGTTGTGATGAATTATAAAACACAGTATTAAAAAAGTAAAGTGTTATCATTCAAAAATAATATTAGTTTTATTTATCGATCGATACTTTATTACTTAACTCCCTACAGCGGCAGATCCTTTTTCTTAAATACGATTCCTCCTGCGAAGAGAGCCACAACCGATATGACTACCGGAATTATCAGATTTTGTGCCCAGTCGTTCTTACCGAAAAGCACCGATTCGTAATCATAGAAGGAGCAGATGGTCGCGTATTTCAGATCCTTAAGGCCGTCCACTCCAAGCCTTCCGAACATTGCGAGCATATTTACAAGTATTGATTCTCCAACGAAGGCTCCCGCAAGACCAAGGGTGTATTTTGAAGAATTGAAGATTCCCGAAAATGCCATACAAACCGCTGCAAGTGCGAGGCATACCACAAAGGCTGATATGTTTACCTGTATTATCATCTTCGTTGTTATGTTTCCGGCGAGTCCCACATATCCGAGGGTTGCCATACTGATAGGATTTGACGAGTTGATCAAGATATGTGCCAGCGTTTCGATCCCGAACATCAGTGCCAGTGACGAAACCATAAATACCGATTGGGTGAAGGCAACCGCCTCACGTCTCACCGAGGTTGATAAAACATACGCCATCGACCCTCTGTCAACCTGACCGGCTATAAGCTTGTTTGAAGTTACAAGAACGTAGATACCCGGAAGTATCGTTGTCATCATTCCGTAGAAGATGGTGAACAGCATCGGCTGCGTCATTTCCAGCGCCGAGAACTGTATGCACAGGATGGTCATTACTCCGGTCATTACCGACCACATAACCCAGTTTGATTTAATTGATTGTTTGAAAAGCGGTAAACTAAACATATTTTTCCTCCTAACTGACTCTGCTCTCAATATTCTCCATATAATAATCCTCCAGCGTGTATGGTATGTACTTCATATATCTCACGCTGTAATTTGCGAGTATCTTCATAAGTGTATTTGCGTCAGCCGCCTGGCCGGAAGCCACTCTTATCACCACATGTCTGTATTTTGGATTGTAGCTTTCTACATCGAAAGGATTTGTTTCCATAAAGCTTCTGAACTTCTCATCTGTCTCGAAGCCGATCCGGTATCTCTTATCTTCTCTGTCAGAGTACACAGAGCTTTCGATCTCCTCGATAAACCTTCCGTTGTGGATAAATCCGACCCTGTCGCAGGTATCGTCAAGCTCCTTGAAAATATGACTGCTCATGAAGATCGTGCAGCCTCTCTTCTTCTCTCTAAGTATCAACTCGATAAGTGTATCTCTCATCAGCGGGTCAAGTCCGGTTGACGGCTCGTCCAGAAGCAGCACATCCGGCCTGCCCATAAATGCCGCAACAAGAGCGGTCTTCTGTTTCATGCCCTTACTCATCCTCTTAAGTCCGGCGCTCACATCGATCTTAAACAGATCAATCAGCTCATTTATATATTCCGTATCCTTTATCCCCAGGAACTGAGCCTGTAGCTTCAGAAAATCACTTCCGCTACCCACATCCGGAAAATCGATCTCGCCCGGCACGTAACCGATCCTGTTCAAGTATTTGTAAGATCTCTCCCAGGCAGGGATGCCAAATATACTGCATTCACCCTCGTCCGGTCTGAGAAAGCCCATCAGCTGCCTCATGGTTGTAGTCTTACCACTGCCATTTGTCCCGACCAGGCCGTAAACCTCACCCTTTTTGATCTTAAAATTAAAGTCAAATACGCCCTTTCCGTCTCCGTAATCCTTGGTGATATGGTCGACCCTGATGATCTCCTCCTCACAACTGTCCTTTGTATTTTTATCAACCTTATCTCTCATCTCTTCCTCCTGATACCAATCATTCCAGTGCAAATACTCTGTCATTTTTGTAGAAGTGCATGAAGAACTCCTCCAGACTTACCGAATGCTCCTTGAACCCTCTTATCCTGAAAGCCGCAAGCGATCTGATAAAAGAATTGATATTTCTGTCATCAACAGATATGCTGCAGGAACAGTTCTTTCGGTCTATATTCTGTATGATATTTACATCCTCCGAGCCCTGCGTCTCCGGTGAAAAGTGTCTCACCTTCGTAGTCTTTTCTTCGAACTCTCTCATACTTCCTTCATCAGCAAAATACACCGTAAATATATTTTTCAGCCCGTGCTTCACATCCGCCGAAGCAAGTGTAGAAACGAGGCGTCCATCCTTGATGATTGCTATCCTGTCGCAGAGCGCCTCAACCTCCGAGAAAATATGACTGGACAGAAGTATCGTTTTACTTCTGTTCTTCTCGGTCCGGATGAAATCTATGAATCTCTCCTGCATTACCGGATCCAGGCCCGAGGTCGGCTCGTCCAGAAGAAGTATTTCCGGATTATCCATAAATGCCGTTACAACCGCAAGCTTTCTTTTTTCACCGATACTCATCTTTTTCACATCACCTGAAGGATCAAGTTCAAATATATCGAGCAGCTCCTTCAGCCTCCTTTCAGCCACCGGATCACCGCTTTTCACTCCCTTCAGACCTCTCATCATATCGATAAAGCCATATCCATCCAGCCCTGCCGGAAGATTTACCTCACCCGGAAGGTAACCGACATTTTTGATCACCTTACTATGCTTCTTCCAGGTATCAAGCCCGTTTATTAAAGCCTTACCGCCCTGTGGTTTTGAGAAACCCATCAGGTGTCTCATGGTTGTCGATTTTCCTGCACCGTTCGGTCCAAGAAAACCAAGCGTTTCGCCCTCTCCAACGCTGAAGCTCACCTCAAATAATCCTCTGCCATGCCCATAATCCTTCGTAAGCTTTGAAACCTCGATTTTATTCATATCCATCTTCCTTTCCTTACCCGTTATTACAGTCCGTAATTAACCATTTAAAACACCACGTATTTTTGATAATAGCCCATCACACTCCGCTTCGGACTGTTTGTTTTTGTTGTGATAAATATACAGATAGTTTTTTTAATAAATGTTTGAGTTTTGTTTCCGTTTTGTTAATTTGATAGAGTTTCATATTATATAAAAACCACCCCATTATCAGTTATCCACTGACAACGAGATGGTTCTCCATCCACTTTTATTAATTCTCGTCTCTATATTGTTATTTTTTCAGTTCCACCGTAAAGCAGCTGCCTGTTTCCTCGGTGCTATCCACGCTGATCTCTCCGTCCAGAAGCTTAATTATCCTCTGAACAAGTGCAAGTCCGAGACCGTTTCCTTCGGTTGCATGGGAGGTGTCTCCCTGATAAAACTTGTCAAATATATGCTTCCTTGTTTCCTCAGACATTCCGCAGCCGGTATCTGTAACGCTTACTATCACCTTATCCTTTGTACTATATTGCTTAACTGAAATATTTCCGTTCTCCGGCGTGAATTTGATAGCATTTGACAGAAGATTGTTCCATACCAGTTCCAGCATGGCCGCGTCCGACCGAACTATAGCTTTATCTTCAACATCGACCTCAACCTCAATATTCTTCTTCCCCCAGCGCTCCTCAAATTGCAGAATCGAATCGCAGAGATTCCTCGATACATCGACCTCGGAAAGCTCCGGTGCTATCCTCTGGTGCTCAAAACGATTAAGCCTCAAAATATTTGAAATAAGCTCCGTCATCTTACCCGAAGCCTCTTCTATAACTCCGGCATATTCCTTCATTCTCTCAGGTGTACAGCCCGGTGTCTGCATGAGCTCAGCGTAATTCTTGATCACCGCCATAGGAGTTTTCAGTTCATGAGACACATTTGAGATGAAATCCTGCCTCAACGTTTCAATACTCCCAAGCTCCCCTATCATCGTATTAAGATCATTTATCATGACATCGAGATAATCTATCTCATCATTCTCGTTATGGATTGGCTCAATATTGATGTCGAAATTTCCTCTTGCAACCTCCTTGGTCACCTCCGAGAGCTCCTGAAGCGGAACATCGTAGGTCTTCTTAATAGTATTTCTGACATAAAGCGTCAGCACACAAGCAACCATAACCCAGTAAAATACCATTACATGTGCCTGAATGATCGCCAGCCATTTAAGTTTCTGCATAAGAAGGATGATCCCTATATGAACTCCGGCAAGCACAAGAAGCGAACCGAGTATTATCCAAAACATTGACAGTGGAAATCGCGACTCCTTCACCTTTCCGACCCCGAAGGCATTCTCTATCAAACCGCTTTTGGAGCTCGCTTTATTATCGGCTTTATCTGTTTCCGGATTGTTTCTTGATACAGTTTTTATATGATCATTTCCGGCTATATTTATATATTTTCGACTCACTGATAATCACTACCCCTTACGCTTTACAGTTTTTATTTACAATTGTTAAATACAGCTTTATATCCCAGTCCGCGAACCGTCTTAATCTCAAAACCGTCGCATTCCGATAGTTTATCTCTCAGCTTGGTAACATAAACATCTACTGCCCTCAGACTCGTATCCGTATCGAGGCCCCAGAATTCATCCATAAGCGCCGCTCTCGAGAAGGTCTTCTTCGGATACGATAGCAGTTTAAATATAATATTAAACTCTCTGGTCGTAAGCTGTATTTCCTCTCCGTTTATTTCCGCAGACATGGCATCGGCATCCAGTGTAAGATTTCCGACGGTAATCTTCCTTTCACGCTCAATATTTGCCCTTCTCAGAAGAGCATTCACCCTCATAAGTAGCTCATCAAGCTCAATCGGCTTGACCATATAATCATCTATTCCGATCTGAAAGCCCCTCTGCTTTGAGGCAAGATCGTCTCTGGCTGACATGAACAGGATCGGTATAGTTTTATTTATTGCCCTTACGGTTTTTGCAAACTCAAAACCGTCCGTCCCCGGCAGCATGATATCCGAAATTATCATCTCATATAGGTTATTATACATCTCATCATAGGCATCATTCACAGACATGCAGCCCTTTACAGCGAAACCGTTATCTGACAGAAACGTACAGACCAATTTATTCAGCCTCTCATCATCCTCAACAATTAAAATATGTATCATATGTCGATCCTTTCTTAAAAACATACCGGAAAATAGGCGTTTTCTTCACTCATCACGTTATTTATGGATTCATGGTCAATTCGTCTCTACCACCGCTTTTCCTAAACGCATTTTATAAATTTAATCCTTAAAGCCGTGCGTATATTGTTAGTATACCACATTAATTATTTCTGTTTTGTTAAATTTTATATTCTATGTTTTAGGATATATTATTGTGCTTTAGAATATGTTTTTGTGCTTTGGAATAAATATTTGTTCTATAACATAAATTGTATGTGACAAACAAACGGCGGAGCAAAAGCTCCGCCGAAATCATATATAATATTTAATTCTGTATTTATTATTTCTCCATCTCAATCTTTGCATCAGGGGCATTCTTCTGAACGCTCGCGATACCGTTCTTGCAGCTCTTCATAGCCTTGTAACCCTCGCTGGTAGCGATGATCTGACCATTTGTAGCTTTAAGGCGGAATCTGAACTCGCCGGCTTTGTCAGTATAGATCTCAAACTTAGGATTCTTCTCTTTTGCGAAGCCTTCAACTGTCTGATCCTCGATAGCTGCAACAGTAGCATTCTTCTGAATACTTGCAATACCCTTCTTGCAGGTAACCAGTGACTTGTAAACCTGAGAAGAAGCGATGATCTCGCCATTTCCTGCCTTAAGATCGAACTTAAAACCTGTCTTTGCTTCCTTGATAACAAATTTGCCCATAGAAAATACCTCTCTTTCTATAAAATAACCCCGGTACAGTGCTGCTCAACCGCCTTTCACCCGTACCCGCGCCGCAGAATCCGTTCCTCCGCAGCACCAATAACCTTATGCTCTGATTATACTTTATACCGCATCTTATAACAAGTAGTAAAATGAAACAAAATCGTAAACGTTTACACCATATTCTTAATAATGGCGGAGCAATATGCCCCGCCATTCTGTTAAATACCAGTACCGATTTACTGAACCTTACCGCCCTTTATGTAGTAAGATTTTTCGTTGTATGTTACATACCCGTTGTAGTTGAAATCTACCTTGCCGCCCTTGCAATACCATGAGCCGTACTCATTGGTTCCGATGCCTGTGAAATTGAAATCAACCTTACCGCCGCTGCACTTCCACCAGCCGTATTTGTTCTTTGCAACGCCGTTGTAGCCGAAGTCTACCTTACCGCCCTTAAGCTTCCACCAGCCGTTTTCGTTCTTCTCAACTGTATTGCAGCCAAAATCAACCTTTCCGTTTACGATACGCCACCAACCGTTTGCATTCTTGGCAATACCGGTGTATGAGAAATCAACCTTTCCGTTTCTGATGACCCACCAGCCGTTAGAGTTCTTCTCTACAGAGTTAACGAACTGAACCTTACCGCCTTTAACGAACCACCAGCCGCTCTCGCCGTTTACAGTTCCCTTCATAACGTCATTCTTGTTAAAGTCAACCTTACCGCCCTTGCAGTACCACCAACCGTTAGAATTCTTTGCAAAACCGTTGAAATTGAAATTAACCTTACCGTTCTGGATGACCCACCAGCCGTTAGAGTTCTTCTCTACAGAGTTAACCAACTGAACCTTACCGCCATCAACGAACCACCATGCATTCTGGCCGTTCACTGTCGCCTTGATAACATCCTTCTTTGTATTAAGCGCACCATTTGTTACGTAAGCCCAGCTTCCGTCAGGCTGCTTCTGGAACTGATCCTTTGAGTAGATAATAGCTGCGTTATCATCTATCTGCATCTCTATATCTCCGGACATTGTATTATTCAGATCATCAGTTATGGTCCATTGATACATTTCTGTGTCTTTCTCATGAAAGAGCTTATGGTTCTTATACAGATCAACCAGATTTGAGCATTCACTTATATTAACAGACTTCAGGTTCGGGCAGCCGAAAGCACGTATTACCCTCATGTTATTCTTGCCTGAAACGCTTATTGAAGTCACGTAATCATTGTATTCTGTATTAATCTGTGTCAGATTTGATTTGTTAGACAGATTCAGCGACTTAATCTGCGTATTACCTATATCAATATGTTCAAGTTCTGTCAGAAAACTTACATCGAGAGATGATATTTTATTCCCATGAACGTTGACCTCATGAAGCATCTTGTTATTCTTTAGGTCAACTGATGTAATGTTACTGTCAATCATGGTGAAATCTCTCAGTTTGGTGTTTTTACTTACGTCGATAGAACTGATCTTGGACTGACAAATATCTAATACAAGTAATTCGGTATTCGTGCTCACGTCAATGTTTGAAATACCGGTCATTAAAAGCTTCAGCTCCCAAAGCTTAGTACAGCCCTTTACATTAATAGAAGTCATATTGGTTGGTCTGTCAATTCCTATTATTTCAATCTTCTTATTCTTAGTGAAGTCGGCAGAAGTAAGCTCATCACCATAATAGTAAAAGGTATTAAGCTCTGTCAGATATTCTATTCCCTTGATACTTTTCGCATTGTTATTATCATTATAGTCACCCTCCAGATTTATATACTTTGCATTTGCTATCTCCTTGGAATCCAGCTTTCCGTCCTTATTTGTATCAAAATTATCCTTAACATATTGTCTAAAGATTTCATCCGGGAAGTTCGTCGCATTAATCGCAACATCCCCTGCAGCCTCCAGGCTTCTGCCGTTTCCCACAGCTCCTGTAGCCACAAATACAGCCGCCAAAGCCATACATCCTATAGCTTTTCTAAAACCCAGTTTTCTCATACCTTACCTCCTCCTCTGTGTAAAACACTATGGTTCCTGTCCAAAAATAAGCTCGCCGTCCTCGAAAAGCGCAATCTTTTCAGTCAGAGCTGTATTTCCAAGGCTCAGTCCTTCAAATGACGGATCATTCGAGGTATCCCAGCTTCCCTCCGGATTGCGGAGTCTTACCTGAATCTCCTGACGGAAATGCTCCTGTCCGCCGGGATAGAGCTTGCCATCATCAAATACAACCGACAGATAGTAAATATGCTTTGCCTCGTCATAAGGCTTCAGCCCTGCAGCTGTTCCTGACTGCATATAGTTGGTCGTGATCTCGATACTGTCTACGCTTCCGCCTGCCTCGTAAACCTCCGAAAGATCCACATAGTATCTCATCTCGAGATCTGCTGCCTTTCTTGCCGGCCAGCCTGACAGGTTGTAAACATAGGCCTTGATCTCTGTGAAATCCTGGCCATCCACATTGATGCCGGCCTCAACATACATCTCATATTCATCTATCACCTCGACCGCACCGAAATCCTTCAGTGTCTCGCCGTGATATTTTGAATACAGCTTTGCGAGAAGCCCCGTAAAACCTGCATTGTAGTCGCAGGCAACCTCATTTGTCGTATAGTTTGAGGTTTCGTCAGTATATCCGTCATTTGCATCCGGTCCGCCCACAAGCGCTCCGTAAAGAGTATGTCTTGCCTTCTGCGGATCATTCAGATTGTTTGTTGCAGAACCGTTCGCAGTTCTGTGATGCGGACTCTCAGGGTAGCTGTCCCCGAAGCCGATCATATATGAAAAGCCTGTACTTCCCAGTGCATAATCAGCCTGAGAAACAGCGAATTTCCAGTAGTTGTCCTTCTTCTTATCAGAGCAGAGCCCCGACTCACTGTAGACCGCTGCGATGAATCCGGTAGTTGTCGCATATCTGAGCGAGCCCCACTGATCCAGCCACGCAAGTCCCTTCGGCGTGTAGGTGATCCTCTCTCCGTCACTTGTACCGGTCGTCCAATAGTCCAGATGCTTTTCAACCGCATCCGTGTAGGTCTTCTTGCCGGTCGCCTTGGCCAGAAGTACCGCTGCACCGATATGAACATCGTCCCAGCACATAGACCAGTTATAGTCCTGGCTTGCGTTTGGATAAGCCGCTTCAGCCTTCTTCAGATAAGCCTCATCGCCGGTAGCCATATATATCCAGGCGCCGGCCCACGCAAGCTCGTCCTCCCAGCCACTCCATGAATTATAATATCCGTTTGCCGCCGTATAGCCGTCATCACTCTTTGTACTTTCAGAAAATGCGTACAGACTCTTTGCGTGCGCGAGACAAAGTGTACTGTATTCCTTATCCACATCCTTAAATACTATCGCCGTTGCTGCAAGAGCCGCTGCCGCTTCACCTGTGACTGCCGATCCCGGACTATCCTTCGTTACCTTGTAGGAAGGTCTGTCCATCGACATCACCTCGGCAGGTCCCCACCATGAATGGTCGATTCCACCGTCTCCGACCTGATAGTAAAATACTTCATCCTCAGGATGACACTTTATCAGATAATCTGCAACCCACTTGATATCTGCAAGGATGTATTCAAGCTGCCCGCTCTCCTCATATGCCTTTCTGTCCTCGTAAACCGACCACGCCAGCATCGCCGTACTGTAGGCCATCGGCAGGTTGAACTTTACGTGATCTCCGGCATCGTACCAGCCACCTGTCAGATCAAGCCCTGCGTCGCTGCCATCCGTAAGCCCGCTGTCACCTCGCCAGTTGCATCTTACCTTCTCCGGAAGGTCGCCCGAACGCTGCAGCTCGTAGAAAAGTATGCTCTTCTGAAGCGCTTCGCCGTAGTTGAAATTACCGGTTCCCTTGATGCCCTCATAGCCGCTGCCTTTTTCAGTAAGGTTTCCTGTATCAAGCTTTGAAGTTGCATTTATCACCGGTGTAGTTCCGCCGCCCGCTTCGGTTGTATTTCCTGCTGGACCACTTCCGGTGTCCTCAGTTGTACCACCTGAGCCATTATCTACAGTACTGCTGCCCGAGCCGGTTACATCCTCAGTGCTGTCTCCCGAGCCACCACTAATTGTTGTACTATCAGCGCTCCCGGATCCGTTTCCACTATCAGCCACGGGCGTTCCACCGCTATTCTTATCACTTCCGGATTCGCTCTGCCCCCTTCCCAGCGAGAAGCCTATGACAAATACAGCCACAGCCAGCACACCGATTATCACACTTGTTATTATTATCTGCTTCTTACTCATCAACTACAACCTTCCAACTTTTTTATTATCTAATTTATGGTCCACTTGTACCATTTATTCGCGCCCCTCGCACAGGCAAGCGCGTATTCTGTCGAATAGCTTCCCAGCGGTATAACTCCGACAGAAGCAAGCTTCTTTCCAACCTCATACCTGTTAAGGTCGGTTTTATGATACAGGCACTGCGAAACCGCAAATACCTTCACGCCACCTTCAACGGCTCTTTCAAGCACCGGCAGCAGACTGTCATATAGTGTCGGCAGTCCGCCCATTCCATACAGCTCAAGAAGCACCGCATCGATACCATCCGAGATCATCTTCGACAGCTGAATCGATGACAGGCCCGGATGCACCTTCACCAGCTGCACCTCCGCCATACTAAGTGGCATGAATGTGTATTCCGTATCTCTTACTGTCTCCACATCCTTAACGTCAACTTGCTTCATATGTGTCTCGGAATTAACAGAATCATCATTCGCCTGTCTCACAGAATCATCCGGCCCATTACACTCCACCGCATCAACCTCTATATCGGTGAAAAATACATTTGGTATTTTTTCCAAATCATTCACATAGCATTCATGCTCTCTGTCGACTGCTGCAAATGCATCAAAGCCATCCGTATCCATCTTCGTCGCATATCTTCCGTCGATAACCCTGCCGCCGAACACTATATAAACATTATTATCTCCGAATCGACCGGTCGTTTCGCACGCACCGGTATCATCCTCGCCGCATCTCTCAATTGCTTCTCCGAAACCACTCTCAGAGAGCTCCAGCACTGTCCTTACTGCGTCGCAGATATTCTTCGTACCGTCGCTGCCCTCAACTTCAATCGGAAGCTGTGAACCGGTCAGCACAACCGGGATCGGCAAGCCCTTAAACATCGCCGAAAGGGCTCCTGCCGTATACGCCATCGTATCAGTTCCGTGCAGCACGATTATTCCGTCGTATTTCCTGCCCGTAGGATCATCACGTCCATCCGTCGCATTTTCATCAGCATTCGCATCGACGCACCCTGCGCTATCACCAGCTTCAGTTTCGCGCACCAGCCTGTCGATCTCAACGCCCAGTTCATTCCACAGTTCCGGCCTCATATCCGAGCTGTCAATAGAAAAAAGACCGCTCAAATCGAGGCACAGCTCACCCTTCGAGATCATCTCCCGAATCTCCTGCGCCCCGGAGCAGTCTCCGGAAAAAGCCGTATTTATGACAGCCTCCGCCCCAAGTCCCGGACGGAGACCATTTCCCATATCTTTTGAAGCTATCGTTCCACCGGTAGCAATTATCTTAATATTTCTCCCCAAATCATTACCCCCACAAGAATTAATTCATCATCAGCCTCTCTGTGATCTTCTCAAGATCATTAAAATACGTAATCGAAACGACTCTGTTTGTGTTGTCATTATAGTTTACCATCACACAGTCGTTCCTGGTCTGATTATAGTAAAATACAGATGTAGACACGCCCTCGTACATATCATTCAGGATCTGCATCGTATTTTCCTTCTCGTAGGTCATCTTCTTCTCGACCTCATATCTCGGCATATAGATCTCTATGCCGTAGAGCTTGTATTTTTCACTGTCGATATGGATGCCGAGCTGCTTTCCGTCCATGTAGAGCACCGCGATCTCTCCGTTTCCATCAGTCACAAGAGAGCTGTTTGAATAATGTCTAACTCTCTTGGCCGTCGTGTCGTTCCTGGTAAGCTTGACGCCCAGCTCCTTCTCGAGCTGCTCCGTGGTCATATTTACGCAGTCCTTCAGCTCCTTCGCGTCCTTCTTGATGAGAAACTTATCCACAAGGAAGTAAACACCTGCCGCTAGAAGCGCAAATACACATATCTTGATGATAAGACCTACATGGTTCTTCTCCTTCGGTCCTGTATAAGTGCTTGTCGTCTTAATGACCGGAAGATCGACATTTTCAGCATATTCTGCGTTTATATCCTGAAGCCTGTCATCGTCTCTATCGTAGTAGAGTTCGTCGAGATCTTCTTCGCCCTTCAACTTGAAACTACTCATTATTCCCCTCCTGTTTTTACTTTTAACCTGTCGCACCGATGTCACTATCATGTCTCGGTACAGTTCACCCCATTATGCCGGTCGCGCTATAAACCGGCTGTTTTATTCATCCTCTTCAGTCACTGACTCCTCATCTTCAGTTCCGGTTGAGGTTGATGCCTCCTCAGTCATCTTGTTCTGCGCAGTGTAATCCTCAGTTGTAAGGCTCTCGTCCCTATAGAAAGCCCATAGACCATCGATCTGACCCTCAAGTCTGTCATAATCCCACCATTTCTCGGTATTTATGTATGAATTCGGATCATTTACTGAGAATTTACCGTCCTTATATCCTGTCAGAACTATAAAATGTCCTCCATCCGTGAAATCACCGTCCGAAACACAGGCAATTATCGGATTGCCGTTCTGAACAGCTTCAGCCATCGAGGATTCACTGAGCCCAACCTCATATGACTTTATTCCAAAGGCCTCACAACCCGTATGAATAAGGCTCCACGCGGTTCCGTGACCATCCACATAATAATCCTTGTCGAGTGCATACTGAGCAATGACCGGTGGTGAGAAAGCCTTATTTTTCGTCAGATAAACCACAACCATGGCAAGACTTGCAGGTCCACAGCCATTATATGCCATCAGTCCGTCACCATATTCCATATATCCCCAGCGTCTGTCCCACTGAATGAAAAGAGGCACTTTACCATTCTTTGCATCCTTCAACTCTGCGGTTATGTCATAGACCACAGGCTTCTCGTGCTCCGTCGGATAATTATATACAAAATCAACCGTTTCGTGGTATTTGTGAAGCTCGAGAAGAAGATCGCTCGGATATTTGTACATATTCTGGTAAATATATAAAACCTTCTCCTGATCCTCAACTGAAAACTCAGGGAATTCCTCGCGGATGCCCTTAAGCATATCCTGCGTGGATGACTCCTCTGTCGTCGTCGCCTCCGTCGTCACGATCTCTGTCGTAGTCTGTGTATCAGTCGCCTCTGTCGCTTCGGTAGTTGTTTCCGTCGCGATCACCTCGCTCTGCTTCTCTTTGTTACCCTTCAGCTCGATCACAATGATGACCACATTGAAGATGATTATCGCTGCGATCAGTATCACCATCCAGAGTCCGGATATCTTCCTTCTCTTGCGCGGTTTTTTTCTTGTCTGTTTATTCTTATTTTCTCTGCTGTCAGTATTCATAAAACTATCTTTCCTGCCATATCATTCTGCCACTTGCTGACGGCATTTTTTTACTTATTATTCAAATCTTTCGTCAATAACTCTCTTGGTCTTCTTCTCGCTTCTTGGAAGAACGCCGATCTCTACAACCTTAACAAGCGGTGTAAAGCCGATCTTGCTCTTAACCTTTGCAGCGATTCTGTTGCTGAGATCCTGGAAGTCTGTATGACCTGTGGTCTCAACATAGATTCTCAGCGTATCCCTTCCGTCAAGGTGTGAGATCCTGATCTGGTACTCGCTGGAAACCTCAGGGAATGTCTGAAGGATTTCCTCGATCTGAGCAGGAAATACATTTACGCCCTTGATCTTCATCATATCATCCGTACGTCCCTTGATGATGTCAAGTCTCGGGAAACTGCTGCCGCACTTGCATGGCTCAGGAATGATCCTTGAAAGGTCATGTGTACGATAACGGATGAGCGGTGCGCCCTCCTTCACAAGTGTTGTGCATACGATCTCGCCGTACTCTCCGTCAGGAAGTACCTTTCCGGTCACAGGATCGATTATCTCGATATAGATATAATCATCCCAGTAATGCATGCCTGTCTCGCCCGGGCAGTTGATACCGATACCCGGTCCGTAGATCTCTGTCAATCCGTAAATATCATAAAGCTCGATTCCCAATTCCTCGTGAATACGCTTTCTCATATTGCTGCCCCAGCGCTCAGAACCGATGATACCCTTCTTCAGATGTATCTGATCCTTCACGCCTCTCTTCGCGATCTCCTCTGCAAGAAGAAGCGCATATGAAGAGGTCGCACAGATAACAGTTGACTTCATATCGATCATCATCTGGATCTGCTTATCTGTATTTCCCGGACCCATAGGAATAGCCATGGCGCCAAGCTTCTCGCAGCCTGCCTGGAAACCGATTCCTGCTGTCCAGAGTCCGTAGCCCGGTGTGATCTGAATCCTGTCTTTCTTTGTGATGCCGGCCATCTCATAGCATCTTGCGAACATTGTTGCCCAGTCGTCAACATCCTTTGCTGTGTAAGGAATGATGACCGGAAGTCCTGTTGTTCCCGAAGACGAGTGGATCCTTACGATCTCCTCCTCCGGTGCTGTCATAAGTCCAAGTGGATATGCATCCCTCAGATCCTTCTTCTCCGAAAAAGGAAGCTTCTCAAAATCCTCCGGAGTCTCTATACGTGTTATTCCTGCGTCAGCAAGCTTTCTTCCGTAAAAGCTTCCTGCTGAAATAAGTGCCTTGATCCTGCTGTTGACCTGTTCGATCTGTTTCTCGTTAATCTCCATTATACTTTCCCTTCCTGTTATTTTATTTAGTTGCAGATCCTAGCTCTGCGGTATATTCTATCATGCTTTCGCCTTAATCATTCTGAAGAATAAATAAAATAAATCTTTTAATGCTTAAGATTTCTTTCGAAATATTTGTCAGTGAAATACATTTCCGCCGATATTTACGCCGGATATTCCGTGCTCTTCAGCGTACCATTTCGCTTTAAAATACAGATTGTCGACATTCCTCGTCCCGTTCAGCACATCCTCCGCCGCGATGTAGCACGCCTTCTTCGGCCCCTTCGCAAGTATCAGCGCAAGGCTTCCGGTATCTGCCGGCTCAAACTGATAAGGCGCATAGATTACGCCTGCGATAGTATTTGGAAATCTCGAATCGTCAACCCTGTTCATGACAACGCTTCCGACCGCGATCATTCCAGCGTAGTCCTCGCTTCCCGCCTCAGCTTCGATTATTCCCGCAAGAAGCTTCAGCTCGTCAGCGGTATAATTATATGCCGGCGCATAGAAGAAGTCCGTTCCCGAGCTGTCTCTTATAACGGCATTGTTGGCGCGGATATTCTTGGCCTTTTCTTCTTCCTCACGCCGTCTTTCTTCCTCTTCGATCTCGCGCTTAAGCGCCTCAGCAAGAGCCTCCGCACTGTCAGCCTTTCGCTCTGCATCCTCTATAAGCTGCTCAAGCTCAGCCATATTCTTGGTGAGATCGGCCTGAGCTTCCTCATAAAGCTCCTGTTTTATCTCCTGCTCGTCCTTTAAATCGACAAGCCTTGTGTTCTTCGTTACCTGTTCCTGAAGCATATCATTCAGGTTCGTGATGTAGTCGTTCAGATATCTGTTAATGTCCTTAACGTATTCGTTGCGATTGATGACGTCGTATTCGTCCTCGCACGTAATGAACAGCATCGGATCCTCGTAGCCTTCCTCATACATCATCCGTATGATCTCGCCCATCTCAGCTCTGTCCTCACGTATCGTTTTCTCGAGCTCCTTGATCTCCTTCTCAGTCTCGGTGATCTCCTCGTTAAGTGCACTGACCTCTTTATTGGTTTCCTCGAGGTTCTCGGTCACCCTCGCGATCTCCTTACTCATCATCTGGAGCTCCAGCATGAGCCTCTCAGCCTCCGCCCTGTATTCTTCGGCCTTCTCTTCCTCCTGCCGCTGCTCGTCCTTCTTATCGTAAAGAATCTGACTGCTGCTTATACTCTTTTCATTCCGAGCCTTGTACTGCAGTGTGGTGTTTCTCAATGCAGATTGCGACGCTGATCCACTGTGATCCACCGCCATTGATCCGGCACTCAGACTGGTTTCAGTATCTAAAAAAGACGCCCCGTCACTCAGTCTCCCTTCAGCATCAGTATTAATCGGAGCTGACTCGCCTGCAGCGGAAATACGGCCGACCGAGGCTGTAGAGATAAAAAGCGAAATAACAAATATAGCAGAAAAAAGTACGCTTTTCCTTCTCACCCCATCATCTCCAATACCATTAATTATATAAATACCCCTAAAATATCATTCACAGTTAGTCAGCTCACCGGCAATACGATCCGGTGATCATTCTGCGTAATCAAATGCTTTCAGATTGAGCGGTATGAATTTCTCCTTCACCGACTCCTTCATAGCTTCTCTGATATCGTCCTCGCTAAGTCCCAGCTTTCCGGTGCGGACTGCCGCTCCGAGAAGCACAACGTTCAGAACCTTTGCGGAGCCTAGCTCCTTGCAGGCCTTGTCGCCATCAACAACCGTGAGACTCTCCACATTCTTCTGCAGATATTCAACCATATCCGCGCCCTCATAATGCGCTCCGCTGAGGGTTGAAGTGGTAGGCTTAACTGCTCTTGTATTTGCTATGACCGCGCCGCCTTCCTTAAGATACGGCAGCATCCTTACTGTCTCTCCCGGCTCAAAACCGAGTATCACATCAGCGCTTCCCTTTGCTATCATCGGGCTCTCAACATCGTCTCCGATCCTGAGAAAGCTGAATACGCTTCCGCCTCTCTGCGCCATTCCGATGGTCTCAGCGCTCATCACTTTATATCCTTTATTCATTGCTGCCTTCGCCATGATCTTCGAAGCAAGGACCGTTCCCTGTCCTCCGACCCCGCACAGCACTACATTCACACTCATTTTTCTTCTCTCCAAAGTCGCACGCGTATGCGTATAATTAACACTTTCTCATCTCAACGCTTCACACATACATATACCCATGAGGGCGTATTTTGCTACAATCGAATGGGCATATGTATGAGTGAAGCTATAGATACTCAAATTATACTATAATCACGCGTGCTATTCAACGGCTTTCATCGACTCCGCCATGTCTATCCTGTCCAGTTTCCGCCGCATCAGAAGGTCTACAACTAGCGAGAATCCGATAACGATCACGATGGCGAAAGCGAAGCTTCTTCCGAAGATGATCGTCTTGAAGGAAACCATATCAACCTTGATCTGAGATATGACAAAGCTGTGCAGCAGAATGCCGAGCGGCAGCCCCAGAAATGCCCCCATTAGAGTCAGCACGAAGTTCTCTCTGAAGACATATGAGCCGGTCTCCGTATGATAGAAGCCAAGCACCTTGATGGTTGCGATCTCCCTCTTTCTTTCGGTTATATTTATATTGCTGAGATTGATAAGCACGATAAATGCAAGCGCTCCCGCACTTCCGATAACGACCCAGATGACCGCATTCATCATGACCATCATCTTGTCGACTCTGTCCTTAAGCTCCGGCACCACGTTCAGCGACACAACGCCCTTCATATTGCTGAGCGTCGCACCGAGGCTGTAAGCATCCTCGTCGGAAGCTGTATTTACGTAGATCGTATTCGGGGCATAGTCCGCGCCAAAATACTTCGTATAGGTTTCCGGACTGATGAAACCGTAATGCCATACATAATTCTCGAAGGTAGCTGCAAGCCGGAGCTTAACCTCCCTGCTGTCGGAAAGCGTGATCGTAACCTCGTCACCTATCTTCTTACCGGTCATCTCCGCAACCTTCTCAGAGAGCGCGATCTCACCAAGTCCCGGATAAGAATCACCCTTCACCCAGTGCATTTCAACGTAGCCCGGAAGCGAGTCTCCCTCCGCTGCAATGAGATATACACTCTTAACCGCATTCTTCACCTGCAGCTCGACTGTCGTCTGATACAGCTCAATATGTGTGATGTCAACAAAGTCCTCACGTATCGCATCATTGATGGAGCTTTTGAAAATAATCGAAATATCGTAGGTATCGATATCCTCGAACTGGAAATTGGCTATATTTGAAACGGAATCCTTGATACCGAAGCCTGTCAGAACAAGTGCACTGCAGCCGGCGATGCCTATGATCATCATGAGCATCCTCTTCTTGAAACGGAAGATATTTCTGGCTGTGACCTTGTGCAGGAACTTCATGCGCTTCCAGAGCGGCTTGATGCGCTCCAGTAGTATTCTCTTACCTGCAGGCGGTGCCTTCGGCCTGATAAGCTCCGCCGGCATGCCGCGCAGCTCATTTCTGCACGCGAAGAAGGTCGTGCCCATGGTGCAGACCAGAGAAACGATCATACAAACGATAAGGAGCCCCGGCGAGAAGTAAAATATCGTCGTTTCGCCAAAATTATAAAGCATCCTGTACGCCCTGGCGATAACAAAAGGAAATACCCTGCAGCCGATAAAGAAACCGGTGATGCAGCCGATCAGCCCGGCGCTTCCCGAATAGAGCATGTATTTTAAAAGTATGGATGATGAATTGTAGCCCATCGCACGAAATGTGCCGATCTGCCCTCTCTCGTCGTCGATCATTCTGGTCATCGTAGTAGAGCAGACAAGGGCAGCGATAAGAAAGAAAAATACAGGAAATATCTTCGCGATATCGCGGACTATGCTCGTATCGCTGCTGTAGCCGGCATAGCCTGTGTTCATATTTCTGTCGAGAACGTACAGCTCAGGCTTCGGAACACTGTCCTCAAGCACCGGTCTCATGAAGAGGCTGTCCAGCATCTCTTCGTATCTGTCGTCCATGACCTTTGTCAGAGCATCGGTCACAGCTGTACGGTTCTCCTCCACGAAGTTCTTGTATTTTTTCGTATAGATGTGAAAATTCTTCTGGAGGGACACGTAGGCTTCCTTGTAATAATCAAAGTTAAAGCCCTCCTCAGGGATAAATATAGCCGCAGTCACACGGCCGTTGCCGATAGAGGTAGTACCTCTTTCACCACTCAGATAGAGCGGCGAATCTACAAGGCCAACGACCTTGTACTCTTTATATTTAAACTCTTCCAAAGTGTCATTGTTGTAGGAGTTGTCGATCAGTATCGTCTCGCCGATGTATTTGTTGTCGAATTTGTCTGCGTCGAGGACACACTCGTCCGGCGCCTCAGGCATGCGACCGCTGCGAAGCGCAAGGGTATTGACCTTTTCAGGTATGCTGTAGGCTCTGAGGGTGTCCTTACCATCCTCAAGATCTATATAGATGATGTCCTCGTAGAACGAGCCTTCCACGAGTAATACTCCTTGTGAAGTTCCAACCGGATCATTTTTAGAAGATCCCTGCGAACCATTCGAAGTCTCCTCTGAAGGCCCCTGGAAACCATCAGAAGAACCTCCTCCATATAGCCCGGAGGAGAGTTCATCCTCAAGCTTCTCGATGTCCCTACGTGTGAAACCGTAGCTTGAAACAAGTCTGAAATCATAGAATCTGTGCTTGCTGTAGTATTTGTCTGCGGTGCCGACCATGCTGGCTTTCGTGACCTTGAGACCCGCAAAAAAACCTACCCCAAGCATGACAATAGCAAGGATAGCAAAAAACCTACCCTTGCTCTCTTTAAAAGTCCTTATGATGTTTTTCAGATATGCGCTCTTCATAGTCTGTCCCCCGCAATCTGAAACCAACTATATCACTACAACCTCTTTCTTGACCAAATACACTAAATATCGACAATTCTGATTAGCTTTGTATAATCACATCGCTCCCACAGCGCCCTTAACAAGGAAGCTTACAAGTCCCATGATGATACCTGCAAGTACAACGCCGCCCATTGCAGCCGCCGTGCTCTTCTTAAAATCAAGGTCCAGTATGCTTGCTGCAAGAGTTCCTGTCCATGCGCCTGTTCCCGGAAGCGGAATACCTACGAAAAGGAAAAGTGCAAAGTAAAGACCTTTTCCGGCCTTTGCCTTCAGCTTCTCGCCGCCGTGCTCGCCCTTCTCGAGACAGAAGGTAAAGAACTTTCCTGTCAGTTTCTTATCCTTGCCCCAGATAAGAACCTTTCTCGCGAAGAAGAAGATGATAGGTACCGGAAGCATATTTCCGACTATGGCGATAGCGTAGGAGATCGGCATATTAAGGCTGCGGGCCACCGCATAAGGGATCGCACCTCTCAGCTCGATCAGCGGAACCATTGAAATAAGAAAAACAATTATATATTTTTTCATTATAATAACCTCAACTGTTACTGATTTTTACTCATTCTCTATCGTAAGATCTTCGATAAAGCCTGTTATCTCAAATACATCCATGACTTCAGGACATACATTCTTAACGATCATCTCACCCTGTGCTTCCATCCTCTGCATGGTTATAAGCATGATACGAAGGCCCGCACTGGAGATGTATTTCAGCTCTTTCATATCAAAGATAAGCTTTGTTACTCCGTCAAGCGCAGTCTTAAGCTGCGCGTCAAGCTCCGGCGAAGAATTGGTATCCAGACTTCCGATAAGAGCTACCGTAAGTTCACTATCATTTCTGTTCATTTTAATATCCATCACATAACCTCCGTAATGATCAAAGTATCTTTATTCCCAGCATCGTCAGATCGTCAAACTGCGGTGCCTCACCGACGAATTCCGTAACTGTTTCCTTTACTCTGTTAACCAGTTTTTCAGGTACATCCTCAGGAGAGCGGTTCAGTGCCTCAAGCAGCCTGTCCGTACCGAACGCCTTCTCTTCGGCATCTGTCGCCTCAGGTATACCGTCCGTGTAAACAAAGAATGTGCTGCCCTTCTCGAGAGTAAGCTCGTACTCCCTGTATTTCTTGCCCGGTCTTCCGCCGATCACGAAACCGTGCGGATCCTTAAACAGCTCGAATTCCCCGTCCGGCCTGCGGATCAAAGGATATTCATGACCGGCATTTGAAGCGGTGAGCTTTCCCGTCGATATCTCAAGGATGCCGAGCCATACGGTAACAAACATCCTCTCTTTATTGTTCTTGCATATGGTCTCGTTGGTTTTTTCAAGGATCTCATGCGGTGTAAGCCCCATCATAGCATTGTTATTTATAAGCATCTTGGCCATCATCATGAAGAGTGCCGCAGGGATACCCTTGCCGGACACATCCGCCATCACAAGCGCAAGATGGTCATCATCTATCATAAAGAAGTCATAGAAGTCGCCGCCGACCTCCTTTGCAGGAGTCATAGAAGCAAATATATCGAACTCCTCCCTGTCCGGAAAGGCCGGAAATACATTCGGCAGCTGCTCGGTCTGTATCTTCCTCGCCATATCCAGCTCGGCAGATACCCTTTCCTTCTCTCCTACCAGCCTAATATTTTCATTGGTATACTGATCGATCTCCACAGCAAGTTCTGCGATATCATCAGCCAGAACTCCGATCTCATTTCTGACCTTGATCTCGGACACCCTCTTTTGAACGGCGTCGCTGTCCTTATCCTCTCTGTATTTAAGAACAGTTTTCTGAAGTGCCGCGATCGGCTCTATCGCCTTCCTGTTAAGCATCACAACAAGCAGCAGCAGCGCGATCAGAATACCTGCGACTCCCACAAGGATGGTTGTTATAAGAGTTATGTTCATGGTACTTCGGAATGAATCCCATCTGTTAACAACTCCGATGACCAGCTGAAGCTCTCCGTTATGATAAATAGGCATGTAGCCTATATAATACCTTCCTTTGTAAGGGAAATCCTTCGTCCTCTCGAAAACTGTCCTGCCGTCATCTCTATCGTACAGCTTCTTCAGAACCGGATGATCCTCCAGATCGATATTGTAGTATTTTCCTATCGATCTGGCTTCTTCTCCGCGAATATATTCACAAATAACAAAGCCCCTGTTGCTCTCTCTCATATCCAATATGAACATCATATCATAACCGCTCTCACCCGCATAGTAGGTGAAGTTGCTATTGAGGGATTCATACCCCATCTTCCGCTGATAATTCTTCGCAGGTTCAGGAAGCGAATCCATCCACGCTATCGACCATTCGGTCTCACCTATCATCGCTTCATAATAAGCATCACCCTCTTCCTGCTTGTAGTCCTCCGTCAGAACCTGAGGGTGTGCTCCCCACTCTTTCAGATACCAGTTAAGCACCTCTGTTGACCCGAAAAATCCCGGCGTCTGTTCATCAAGGACATACTCCATATGAGGCTTTTTTCCGCTAAGGAAGCCGTCTACAGCGCTTTCATATATCGACCAGATGATAGCAACAAGCATTATGATAAATGCAGGAACGGCTATGGCTATAACCTGAAGCAGCAGTTTTTTGTTTTTCCTTTTCTTCCTCATAGCTCTCTCCAAAACCGTGTGAATATCAGTTAATCAGTCTTAACTTCTACCTTCTTTGCCATAAAATGAGTAAGCACAAACATAAGTGCCGCACCGAAAAGTGCATATCCGACAGATATCAGACTGCCTCTAAGCGTAACCTTCGCAATGATAAGGATATCCCACAGAACCGCGATACTGAGGATCATTCCTACTACGCAGATCGCAAATACGATCTTTCTGTAACGGTTCAGCGGACGTATGATCTTCCACAGAAGCACGAATCCTATCGCTGATAAAAGATAGGTGCCCGCAACACTCAGTTCATCCTCGGAAAGTCCAACCTCAGGTCCCGCAAACATCAGGATCGAGATCATCACAAAGGACAGCAGCGATGCAGGGAGCGCACCCTTAAGGGTTCTTGTAAGCAGTCTTCCGCGCTGACGTTTTGTGTTATTCTCCATAGCGAGAAGGAAGCCCGGAAGTCCGATATTGAACATCGAAATAAGCGATATCTGCGTTGGTTTAAGCGGATATTGCATAGATAATATAATCGTAAATACTGCCAAAAGCAACGAAAAGATGTTTTTATACAGAAAAAGTATGCCCGATCTCGTCATATTGTTGATGATACGACGACCCTCGGAAACGATCTGCTTCATATGTGAGAAGTCAGAATCCATTAGAACAACCTGGGCAGCCTGTCTTGCAGCATCACTACCGCCGCCCATGGCGATCGAGCAGTCTGCCGCCTTCATAGCAAGTATATCATTAACGCCGTCGCCTGTCATGGCAACTCTCTTACCGTTCTTCTTAATTGCTTTGATGAGACTCTTCTTCTGCTCAGGCTTAACTCTTCCAAATACAGTGTATTTCTGAACGGCCTCTAAATAGTCCTCTTCTGTTTCAAGAGTCGTTGCATCGATATAGTTCTCGGCACCTGCTATATTTGCAGAGATCGCAACTCTCGAAACTGTGAGCGGATTGTCACCGGAAATAACCTTGATCTCAACGCCCTGCTCAGCAAAGAAGGAGAAGGTATCAGGAGCAGTCTCACGGATCTCGTTAGCAAGACTCACGAAAAGAAGCGGAGTTACGTCACTCTTACCGAGCTTAGACTCAACCGCACCCTTTTCTGAAGGAACTGTTCCGTTCACAACAACAAAGGCAAGAACTCTCTGCCCCTTTCCTGTGAATTGCTCTATTTCTTCTTTATTGGTCTCTAACTGCTGCGCTGAAAGGATGTATTCAGGCGCACCGAAACGGAAGATGTCCGTTTTCGTTCTTATTTCAGAATACTTCTTGGCTGAAGAAAACGGCATCAAAGTAACTGCATCCATTCTGACCGGATCTATAAAGTGCTCTCGAAGGGCGCACATGGTGATATTTGAGTCCGGAATCGTATGAATGTATTTTGAAAGTATTCTGCTGAGGACTGTGGTGTATTTCTCGTCGTCTTCTACAACGTCTGCCTCTGTCAGATCTGTCCACGCCGGTACGCCGGTTTTTCTCTCAAGCTCTTTTTTAACAAGTCGGTTCGAATTGTCAAAGCCCTTGACGCCATCCGGAAGGAAAAGTCCGGTGACCGTCATCTTCTCATTTGTGATGGTTCCGGTTTTATCAACACAGAGGACATCAACTCTCGCCAGAGTCTCTATACTCTTCATGTCATGGAGGAGAACCTTCTTCATAGCAAGTCGCGCAGCACTCATCGTAAGCGCAACGGTAAGGAGGAGATAAAGTCCCTCAGGGATCATTCCTACAACCGCACCGACCATGGCATTGATACCATCCTGGAAGGTTCTATGGTTGATCACAACCGAATTGATGACCATAAGGATACCTACAGGTATTATCACAATACCTGCGATCTTGATTATGGTCTCTATATCCTTGATCATCTCTGATTTTTTATTCTTAACTTCCTTCGCCTTCGAAGTAAGCTTAGCCGCATATGATTCCAGGCCGACATGAGTAAGCTTTGCCAGGCATTCGCCGGACACGATAAAACTGCCGGACATGAGTGGATCCCCGGCATCCTTTTCAACCTCATCAGCCTCGCCGGTAAGCAGCGCCTCATTAACGGATACGCGTCCACTTACAACCTCTGCATCCGCAGGTATCTGTTGTCCGGCTGACAGAAGGATGACATCACCAAGCACCATCTGCTCTGAGTCAAGCTGAACCTTCTTTCCGTCTCTGATAACGGTGAATTCCGCAACATCAAGCAGGGAAAGTGCATCAAGCACCTTCTTGGCTCTCAGCTGCTGAACGATACCGATGATGATATTTGCGATAACTACAGGCAGGAAGGTCAGATTACGTAATGGTCCGACTATGATAACAAGTATTGCAAGTACAAAGAATATCGCATTGAAGTAAGTTACGATATTATTGAAAAATATAGATCCGACGCTCTGCGACGACTGGTTCGGCAGCTTATTTGATTTGCCCTCCAGCGTCAGTCGTTTTGCCTCTATGGAGCTGAGTCCGATATCATATACTTCCTGTTTCAGTCCCTTTTTTCTGGTTCGTCTTTCTGCGCGTTTTACAGCTCTTGCGGCCTTTCTTGCCGCCTTTTTTCCTTTTTTACTCTTCATTTTTTCCTTCACCTTTTTCGTGGAAGATCATATTAATGGTCGTGTACGGACTTTCCCCACGTCCGCACTCATCTATATAGCGTGATTCGATAAATACTCTTCCACCATTTTCTTCTATTATGCTCTTTGCGAGCGAAAGCCCTATTCCTATGCTTGCCGGATTCGTGGCCGCTGCATCCGATGAACGCCTGAACCTTTCAAATACCTTGAGTCTGTCCGCCTCCGGTATACCTCGTCCCTCATCGGTTACCGAAAGCTTGATAAGAAGCGGCGTTCTTGTGCATCTTAATGTGACCGTGCCGCCCTCAGGGCTGTGCTCGATCGCATTTTTCACTATATTACTGATGGCCTCGTGCATCCACTCCGGATCAACAAAAAGCTCTGCCTCGTCCCCCACTGTAACAAGACTCACCTTCTTTTGCTCCGCAAGAAGCAGTAACTCAGACGCTGTTTCCTTCATAAGCACCTGAGCCGGAAGCTTTACAGGTTTAAATATTACCACATCCGTTTCAATCCTTGCAAGCTGTAGAAGCGACTGTGTGAGCCATCTCATACGCTCAAGCTGCTCCTGTTCCTTGCTGAGGATATCCATATTTCTGCTGCTCCAGCCTTCCTCCTCGGCATGCTCGGACAAAATATCCGTGAAGAGCGTAAGGCTTGCGATCGGAGTTTTAAGCTGATGCGACATATCTGAAATGACATCCTTCAGATAGAGCTTCTGCTCCTTCTCTCTCTCAACAGCCTCCAGGATGCTTGTGTACATATCATTTATTGCTTCCGAAAGCTTGCCAAACTCACCTTCAGTCAGCATTTCCTCCCGTACTATGGAAAGACTCTGTTTTTTTTTACTCTCTTCCACACTCTCGCCCTTGGTATCGTCTGAGATCTCACCGAAGGTTTCGCGGGTTTTCTCGGCGATATAGTTTCCCTGTACCGAAAGTCCCTTCATTGCTTCCCTTATGCGGCCAACCCTCTTATAAAACTTCCTGATCATTATGATCGTGAAGATATAAAGTATCAGAAGGGCTGCAGACGTCACAATGCACGCAAATAAAGGCTTCTTCACCGATGTCGCGATCATGATATTTGTGAACAGAAGCACAACGATAAATACAATTGTCAGTTTTTTTATTTCTTTCTCGATATGCAAGATTTTACTCCTCCATATGATAATACATCATACACATATTCTATCCGGCCTGTCTCTTGCGTCATATGCCTGTTTCTCTCAGGCTTTTTCCATACGGTATCCGATCCCGCGCACAGTTCGGATGTATGGCTCCTTACGCTTCAGGTCCCCGATCTTATCCCTTAGACGGTTCACATACACGTAAAGTGCACTGTCGTCAACAAAATTGCCGGACTCATCAAATATCTTCTCAAGTATATTTGACCTTGTGAGGCATATCCCCTGATTCTGCAGAAAATACACCAACAGCTTATATTCACTCGAGCTTAACTGCAGCGGCTCCCCGGCAAGAGATGCGGTCGCTGCATTTGTATCTACGGTCAGTTCCCTATATATGAAAACTCCCTTATCAGCAGATAACTGAGCTTTATCATCTGATGCAGCAGGCTTCACAGAATCTTTTGGGGTATTTCCCCGGATGTCAGAACCATCGGTTTCTTCATGCTCATACCTCCGCAGCACCGCGCGAACTCTCGATAAAAGCTCTGCGTTTCGGAAGGGCTTGGTGATGTAATCATCCGCGCCGAGATCCAGCCCTCTTACTATGCTGTCCTCGTCCGACACCGCCGTAAGATAGATGACCGGAAGCCTGATCCCACGCTCCTTATATAATTCCAAAAGATCGTAGCCGTTTCCGTCCGGAAGCATCACATCAAAAATAAGAAGGGAAAAATCCTTCAACCTGTTCTCTTCCTCAAGCAGCTTCTTTGCTCCGGCGAAGGTCGCTGCCGTACTGCAGGCGAACCCCGCATCCGTTAGCGAAAACTCCAGCGCTGAGGCAAGCGTATCATCATCTTCAACAACAAGTATTTTATACATCATAAACTCCGTATATTAATCCGTTCATTAATCCGTTCATAAGATTGGCTATACATTACATAACTGTCTTAGCATTAATATATTTACTAACCAAACAGACTGTCAAGCTGTTCCTTGATATTCTTCCATCTATCGTAAATATGGTTATTTCTTCTCATCACCGACCGGCCTATGACGGCACCCTTTTTCTCCACATAAAAATTTCACACATCCATATTCGCTCGTCACTTCGTCTACGGATGTGTGAATACCGTCTTATTCGGTATGGGGGGCTATAGAATTTCTTGTGTGATATTATAATAAATTTTCAGCCCCTTACTTTCAACCAACCCGAATGTATATTTTTGTCTACTGTCGGTTGCAAATACAATTCTCCGCCCCCGCGTGTTGCAAACGCACCTTCAAGCCCTGTGATCGTATTGTCCGGCATATCGTTCACTCCCATACTATCACAGCGAATTGCCGCAATCGTCATTTACTCAGCGTATCGCTCACGATCGTTCCATCCTCGAGGTGGATGATACGGTCCGCCATAGCAGCGATGTCCATCTCGTGAGTAACGATGACCAGCGTTTCATTACGGTCGCGGACTGCCTCAAACATCATATTGATTACCTCTTCACTATTACGTTTGTCCAGGTTACCGGTCGGTTCGTCCGCAAGAATGATAGATGGTCTGTTAATTATTGCCCTGCCGATCGCAACCCTCTGCTGCTGTCCTCCCGAAAGCTGGCTCGGCAGATGATTCCTTCTATCCGCCAGCCCAAGTCTCTCAAGAAGCTCGTTAACCTCATCCTTATTAACCTTGTTGCCATCCAAAAGCACCGGCATAACTATATTTTCCTCTACCGTCAGTATCGGGATCAGGTTGTATTCCTGGAAGATGAATCCGATCTTCCTTCTCCTCAGTATCGACCGCTTCTCATCCTTCAGCTTAAATATATCCTCGCCCTCGATAAATACCTTGCCGCTTGTCGGATCATCCACACCGCCGAGCAGGTGCATCAACGTCGATTTACCCGAACCCGAGGTTCCGACTATCGCCGTAAACTGCCCCTTCTTAATACTAAGATCAATATCATTCACCGCCACAACCGCCGAATCACCCTTACCGTAGGTTTTATTCAGTTTTTCTGTCTTGATCAGTTCTGTCATTTTATTCCTCCTGCTATTTCTCATTTTTCAACAGCTTCAGCATGATTGCCCCTACAATCGCATTTATACCAAATGTAACCAGTCCGGCTGCTAAAAGCGAGCTCCAGTCGATACTGAACCTTGCTTCCATGAAGCTGTCATCGAATCTTCCGCTTATTCCGCTTCCTTTGTAAATCTCTTTAGTAATAGCATATGCTACCGCAAGTCCGGTTATCATACCAAATATTACGGAATATATACTGACACAGATACCCTCGGATATAACAGATTTCCTGATATCCTTTTTACTGAAACCAATATTTCTGAGAAGGCTGAATTCCTTCCGTCTCTGATATATTTCTGATGACCTAATATTTATCAGATTGATCGTTATGATCAAAAGAATAACCATAATGGCTATATTAATAAGCTGTTTTGCAAAACGCATTTTTCTGTAATTAAAACTGCGGTCACTGTAAAGATAATCATTATCTGACAAATAACGCTGTATACTGCCATCATCCTGCTCAAGATCTGTGTGAATATATAAACTGTATTCCGAAATACTGTCTGTCATAAAAGCTTCATCATCTTCGATCAGTTTATCAGTAAAATCACCTTCGTTACGATCCAGATCAAACAGCATATAGTATTCCTGATCAATCGGATGAAATCTCTGATCTGCAGGAAATCTTTTATTTGTAAGTGCTTCATAAGCAGCTCCGTTTATAATGCCGGATATATGAAGCTTTACACCGGCTATCACAACCGTATCGCCAGTCTCAGGCAGCTTTTCACGCCCGCTACTTCCTGATCCTGCTATCAACATTACATTGATAGTATCCTTCTCCTGTGATAAATCCGCTCCACCGTACAGTTCTTCGACAAGCTTATAATATTCATCACTCATCCCATAAATATTCAGTGGTCCGTCAAGCATTAAATACTCTCCGGTTTCAGTGTCACACTTCGGATATAAAACTTTTTTACTGAATACTCCGGCTCTGCCAAAACCTTTTTTACCGGAAATATCATTTAGTATCCTGTTTACGTCCTCCTTGCTTAATCTGTTATCGCCTGCCGATCTTCTGGCGACCACAACAATAGCAGGAGTATTCTGGTTATTGTATTCGGTACTAATTATCGTGCTAAGCGAACAGCCCACAGCAAACGCAAGTGATATACATATTCCCATACTTATAATAAGGAGCATAAGTCTGTTACTTCTTACTCTCATATTCTTGAAACCATACCAGACAGGATAGCTTTTTATTCTTTTTCTTCTGCTGCTTTTATGCCTTTGCTCCTTTTTGGCTTGTTTAACATCAATCTCACCCTTACTCTGAAGGACAGTGATAGGACTTAACCTGTACAGCTTTTCCACCGGCGACACCATCGAATATCCGACTATTATCGCCATGTAGACCACCGTATATCCGAGAGCTGCCCAACTAAAACGAAAATACAGTTTTCCCACTCCGGAAAGTATCGTATGAAGCATCTCATTTCCCAAGTCATGACCATTCAGATATGAGAAAATCTCCTTGTCAAAAAAGATACCGAAAATGATGCCCACAAGAATACCTATCACTCCTACGATCAATGCTTCCAGCAGTATTATTTTGATGATCTGTTTTCTTGTAAGACCTATGATCCGGAACATTCCATAGTCTCTTTCACGTTCATTTACAGAAATATTAAACGCATTTCTCACTATGACCATGATTATGCCTGCGAAAACAGCCGCTATCACCATCATCACCGCCGTTCGCGTCAGTGTATCATATGACGCTATAGCATCCTTTGGATTAAATGCTGCAACAGCCTTGTCATTCATTATGGCATCGGTTCCAAGAAGCTCCCCAAGTAAAGCCGCCTGTCCTTCAAGATCATCTTTATCTTCAAAGGTCACCTCTGCTATTACAGTATTGCTGAATACTTCTCTTTTATCGCTGTCATACCATGTAAAAACCTTCTCCTCACTTCCATATTCTGACCTGTAAATATCTGTCAAAATATCATCTATTGTTAAACTTTCATTCAAAGTATTGATATCGACATATCCCAAAGAACTGTATTCACGATGATCAATACCTATCGTTTCGAATCTTCTGTATATCTTTGATGCCTTCGCATCATCATAAATACCAACAATCCTTCTGGTTACAGTTATCGTCTTGCAGTGCTGTTCCCAAAAATCCTCTATCAGATGACTATCCGAATCATCAGCATATGGGATCACCCCTCCGATCAGTCCGCTGAGATCAGGGTGCTCCCTATCCAGTCTTTCAAAAACCTCCTTATATTTCGGGTCGTCTTTATATTTATCGTAAGCTCTTCTCTCGATATCCAGATGAAGCTGTTCCATCTTCTCATTAAATGTATCAAGAGACATTCCGACTATGACTTCTTCCTTAAATTCTATACTGTCACCGACCTTAAGGCACTCCACGTCTGTTCCACTAACCAGATATTTGTCCGGATGTTCAGCCCTGTCTTCGGAGATGATCACTTCATCCGGAGTCTTCGGGTATTCTCCTTCTATCAGAAAATTCTTACCAAAATACGAATAATCTGATACATATGCGCTCACGGCTCCGCCCGACATAAAAACAGTTTTGCTCAGCTTAGGATAATCTGAAGTTTTCGATTCACCTTCCTCCGTACCCTGCATTATACTATTAAGCTTCAACGCACTATCCACATTTAAAACATAGACTGCGTCATACGGTCCCGTTGCTTCGTATTCAGTCCGCTTCTTACTGTAGTCGATACTCAGCCCTATGGTAAATATACTGAATATCACAAAGGACGATAAGCTTATCGCAAATATAGTCATGGCGGTGCGAAGTTTGTTTCTACCGATATTTTTTAAGGTGAGCCTGTTTAATCTTTTCATTTTTCGTCCTCTCCCTCAAATACCTATACTGCGGTGGTTACTTGTATTCCTTCCTCACCACCGCCAGCGCGATCAGTCCGGTTACTGCATTTATAACAAATATAACTGCTGCTGTAATAAGAAATACCGTCCAATCAATCCCGAAACGTATCGGCATATAATCACTGTTGTAAAGTCCGGTAAAACCGTGGCCACTGTATATCATTTTTGATATATAATATGCTGCTCCGGTTCCAACCAGGAATCCGATAATCACCGCACATATACTGACCAGTATTCCTTCAGCGATAACCGCCTTGCGTACTTCCTTACTGCAAAAACCGATATTTCTTAGAAGCTTCAGTTCCTTTCGTCTGTGTAATATCTCTGTGGTTCTGACATTAATTAGGTTAATTGTGATGATCAACAGAACTATTCCTACTATGAAGTAGATGATATTTCTAACCATCTTCATTCCGGCAAAACCAATTCCATCATTCTCAACCCAGTAACCTTTAGATGACAGATATTTGGCAATACTTCCATCATCTTCCTCAAGATCGACATATATGTATATAGATATATCTTCGCCACTATAACGAATATTTTCGACATCCTTCTCTATCTCTTCCATGCAGCTGATTGGCTCTTCACTATCCCTCAAATAGAAAAATGTGAAATAAGCAGAAGCATGACCAACATAATAATGTAGCTTACGATCAGCTAATTGATTATATTCAACTTTCGAAAGTATGCCGGCTATATGAAATCTCGTCCCATAGTATTCAATATCATCTCCAACCTTCAGCTCCGGCAGAAAATCCTTAACCTTTCCCTGAACCAGTATCGTATTTATTATTCCATCCTCATTCGAAACATCAAATTCATCGGTCTCTTTTTGAAGTATGCTAAAGTACTTTTCATCAAGTCCGGTAACACTGACATATCCATACATTCTTCTTAGAACTTCATCATCAGCAAAACGATCTGCGTTATAATACTCGTTGACACTATAATCTAATCCAACAAAGCCTTTTTTCTTCGAAAGCTCCTTCTCCAGCTCAGCTATATCACCAAAGCTCAGACTATCAACGTTATATCCGGCTATCCATTTGCCATCTACTATGATTGAAGGCTTAAGCTGATTATTCAGCTCTGTTCGTATTATTGTCTTCATTATGCATCCAATTAATAGTACAATACTAAAACTAACTGCGAGACTGATGACAAGCAGAAGGAATCTCCCTCTACGGATGCGTACATTCTTAAAACCGTACCATACCGGATAACCCATCAGGCCGGATTTTGTCCTGCTTTTTCTTTTCTTTTTCAGAAGCTTTTCTGATACTCTCTTATCGACATCGTCCTTACTCCTTAACGAATCTGCCGGACTCATCTTATACAGCTTTTCTATTGGTGATACCATCGAATATCCAACGATAACTGCCATGAAAAGAACAGTCAGCCCAAAAGCCTTCCACCTGAAGTAGAAATTCAGTGTTCCGATTTCAAGCAGAATCTCCTTAAGAACAGTATTTCTTGGTCCGTATTCATTCAAAAAGCTGAATAACCCCTTACAACCAAGGATACCCAAAAATACACCCAGAATCGTTCCTATAAGTCCTATGATCAATGCCTCAAGCAGAACCATCTTAATGATCTGTTTTCTCGTGAGCCCTATACACCGAAACATTCCATAATCGTTTTCCCTCTCACAGACAGATATATTGAAGGAGTTCCTTATGATCACCATAACAACAAGTCCAAATATAGCCGCAGTCATTAGCATTAATGCGTTAAAGAACAGTTCTCCTTCATCTATTTCCATGATCATAGCCGGCTCATATAAATCGATAGCCGCTTCGCTAAATTCCGGTGGACATCCAAGCCTGTTGCCAAGCAGTTCTGCCTGATCACTTAAATTCTTCTTATCCTTGAAAGAGACGATAATCCTATACTCTGAAGTGTCAAGATTATCAAGATTAAGGAGACTGATTGAAAAATCGCTTATAGCAAAGTACTGTTTTCCAACAGAACGTTCTTCCCAGTCGGTCACTAGATTTACCATAAGCCCCGGCATCTGATTTTCATTTATTTCTTCGCCTTCATCATTTGTTATTATCTCGATAGTATTAAACTCACCTGATAGTATTTTACTGAAGCCTTCATTTTTATGATATCTGTTATACAGGTCTGCCAGAATCTGCTCATCTTCATTTGACAATTTAACATAATCCGTTGGCATACAATAAGGCGGATCTGCTTCATTGATTATCTTGTCGTACCTTTCTTTATTTGTTTCTTTGATCCTCTCCAGCTGTGCTGTCAGAAGTTTTTCCCGCTGTTCTTCCTCGAGTGCCTCATACTCTTCCTCTGAAATACCTTCCGTGACCATATTGATTATCTCAACATTCTCACCAACCGATGCATTTGGGGTAGCAAAAAAATCCGTATTACCGATCATATGCAGCGGAGTAATGATCTCATTATCGTTCGTAGGAAAATGTCCGGTTATAAGGTCCATCCCTTTAAAATACGACATGTCATCAACATAAATGATGCCATTTTTATTGGTTGAAACATAAAACTTCTTTATCTCGCAGCCGTCGTCGGAAATATCAGACGCTTCCCCATTCTTCAGTTTGAGCATCTCCGCCGCGGTCTCTTTATTTACCATATACGCTGCATCATAAGAACCACTCTGTTTGTAGTGATTTATCTTTTTGTTATAAAACAAATTCATCCCAAAAGAAAATATCCCGAAGATAATAAACGCCGATATCATTACCGAAATTATCGTCATTATCGTCCGCAGCTTATTCTTCCATATGTACCTTAAAACCAGGCCCTTCAAATTCTTCATATCGCTCTTCCTCTGCACATCTTTCAATAGACAAACATATTATTTCATCATACATCCTGATGATAAATCTTCTTTCTAACAGTTCTCTAACAGAGTTTATTGTTTTGCAGAATATTTTATATTTATTGTAAATATTTAAACTAAAGTTTGGCATAATCGTATACTCAAAAGGGCGGCTTCCGCCGCCCTTCAGTAATTATTCTGCTATTTTGTTGTTGTCATGCTTTTCATCTTTCTTCAAGGTTGAAAGTGCTTCAACATACCCCAGTATCCTATCCCGCTGAGACTTGTCCAGCTTATTGAATTCCTCAAGCAATATCCCGCTCTCTGTATTTACGTCCACAACATAGTATACTTGGTTTTTGCCGCGACTCTCCGCAGGATCAACACCCGACAACAGCCATTCAGGTGATACATCCAGCGCCCTGCATATCGCAAGAATCTTATCTGAAGAAGGGTTTGTCCCCTTTTTCTTCCACTCGCTGATTGTACTCTCTTTGATTCCTGCCTTTGCTGCAAACTCCTTCTGTGTCATGGAAATCTGTTTTAATCTTTCAAATATTCTATCACTTATTGTCATAATTCTATCAACTCACCTGCTGGTTCTGCCTCACCATTATTTCTCTTTTTGCTGTTGATTTCATCCCATTGAATGATCCTGTGGTCATCACTATCCGTAGGTTTCCTCATATCAATACATAATTCCAACCCCAGCTTCTCGCATATCTCATTTAAAGACCTGATCGTAAAATTGTATTCTCTGCTTTCCCACTTTGACACCATCCCTTGCGTAACACCCATGTATTTTGCAAATTCCTGCTGTGTCAAACCCATGTCAATTCTACGTCTTTCAATCATAGCAGATATCTTAGCCAATTCAACAGTCGTTTTAACTTCTGATTCAGATAAACCATCTGTTAACCAGGTCGCCTCTTTTGCGTTCTTTATCTTATCTGATAAACTCATCGCTTCATCCTCCAATCATCAACTATTAAGCCATTCCAAACGTTTTCTGGCCGTTCGTATCGCACGTAGATAATCTCCATCGTTCTTCTCAAGAAATGCCGTGAGCAGAATGATCTGATGTTCATCTATCGTATAAACAACTCTGATATTCTTCCTTGTTTCCGGATGCCTTATACTATAAAGCTCCTTTTCCCCGGAAAGCTTTTCAAATTGCTGAAGATCAATTGCTCGCTCTTTTAACTCAGACAATACTGCCAGATCCGCAATCAGCTTCTTTTGAAAACGCTCCCACGGTGGTTTTTCTTTCCACGCCTCATTTACTGCCTTTTCAAATTCTTTACGGACATTCGATATTATATAAATATCATCTAGTCCATTAATTATAATTTTTTCTAAATACAATGCTATCTTCCCCTTAATAATATTACTTATATGTAATAATTGCAATAGTTACTTTTCTGACATTTGAAATATCGCCGCACTCAAATTCATAATAATCGTGCCATTTTCAATTTTATGAATTTTATCATACTGATTTATATATTTCAAGCACTTGAATAAAGAACAACAAAAGGGCGGCTGGTGCCGCCCTTAGAATCTTTTATTTAGTTGTGATTGCCGGAATTTATATACCTAATTCTTCCGATTGCCTCTACCACTCGATCTCCGAGATCGGTACTACATTTTCATTCATCTTCACCGAGGAGATGTGTCCGCTCTTCACCCGGATGACTCTGTCCGCCATCGCGGTCAGTGCAGAGTTGTGCGTGATTATTATTACGGTCATTCCCCGCTCCCGGCTGCAGTCCTGAAGTATCTGGAGTATCTGCTTTCCGGTCTCGTAATCAAGCGCACCCGTCGGCTCATCACAGAGAAGAAGCTTCGGGTTCTTCGCCAATGCTCTTGCTATGGACACTCTCTGCTGCTCGCCGCCCGAAAGCTGGGCCGGGAAATTATTTGTCCTCTCAGAAAGTCCGACCTTACCCAGCACCTCCGCCGGATCCATCGGATTCTTCGAAAGCTGCGATGCGATCTCCACGTTCTCCAGTGCCGTCAGATTTGGGATCAGATTGTAAAACTGAAATACGAATCCGATATCGCGCCGTCGGTAGGTCGCCAGCTGCTTCTTGCTGTAGCTTGAGATATCATTTCCGTCCAGAAGGATCTGCCCCTTCGTCAGCCTGTCCATACCGCCAAGTATGTTGAGGAGCGTCGTCTTGCCCGCACCCGACTGGCCGACGATGATGCATATTTCGCCCTTCTCGACCGTGAAGGATGCATCCTTCAAAGCCTCAACCTTAACATCGCCGCTGTCATATATTTTACTTACATCTCTGAATTCAACGTAACTCATGAAATCGCTCCAACCGGGCAAACTAACGAGCAGAGCGTACAGCCCGTACAAAGTGAGGTATCAATCTCAACTCTGCCATCATTAATAACAATGCCCGGGCATCCGATCTCGCGGATGCATTTCTTGCATTTGATGCACTTCTCCTGATCTATATGAAGTGCCTTATTCGGAGGAACTATCGCAACACAAGGCGACTTAAATATAACCGCCTTCACGCCCGGCTCATCGGCAACGCGCTTTATAAGCTCAACCGAACCGTTCAGATCGAGCGGATCGATAGTCTCGACCGTCGTAAGCCCTATTCCTCTAAGAATCTGCTCTATATTTATCTTTGCAACTATCTCGCCCATCATGGTGTGGCCGGTGCCCGGATGAGGCTGGTGGCCGGTCATGGCAGTAGTCGAGTTGTCCAGAACGATAAGCGTCATGTCGGCCTGATTGTAGACTGCATTTACCACGCCTGTGATCGCAGAAGCGAAGAAGGTCGAATCACCCACAAATGCAAAGCACTTCGTGTCCGGCTCGATGTGGCCGACGCCCTGGGCGATATTTACGCCTGCGCCCATACAGAGGCAGGTGTCAACCATGTCGAGAGGCATGGCATTTCCGAGGGTGTAACAGCCGATATCGCCGCAGAAAATAGTCTTTCTGCCCTGCATAGCCTTCTTCACTGCGTAGAAGGATGCCCTGTGAGGACAGCCTGCGCAGAGAACAGGAGGACGAACCGGAAGCTCCGGAACGTCTGCGGCTTCCGCCTTGTCGGCCGCTGCATTACTTTCGGCCGTTGCATCGCTACCACCTTCCGCCTTATTGGAATCTGCTTTCTTGTCTGCACCAATAAACGCCTGTATGTCTCCAATTACACTATCTATCGTATTCTCTCCGGCGTTTGCCGTGTCGCCGGTAAGCTTACCACGAATCTTAACCTTCAAATTGTATTTGCCGCAAATATAGGTAAGCTCCCTCTCGATGACCGGATCAAGCTCCTCCAGGCAGAGAACCTCACTCTTGTCCTTCAGGAATTCTGCGGCCTTCTCCTCAGGGAAAGGAAACGGCGTGCTTACCTTCATAAGCGGCAGCTTGCCTGTAACCTTCATGGCCTCCAGCGCGTATGCGAAGCTTACACCGCCCGCTGCAACAGCGAGACTCCCTGCTTCACGATCATCTGCCGCACCATGATTTCTCGTCACAACTTCGTCCGCGTAACATATTCTATTCTTCTCGTACTCTGAGAAAACCTTCGTAAGCTCGGCGTTTCTTGCCTCGATCTTCTTGTGGTTTGCGTAAGAAAGGCGCGGGAAGATAACCCACCGCTTCGAATCCTTCACGAAGCCTTCAGGTGTATTTGTATAATATTCGTTTTCGTCCTTAACCTTGATGCTTGCGTAGCCATGAGAAACTCTTGTGGTCGAACGAAGAAATACAGGTGTGCCGTATTTCTCCGAAAGCTCGAAAGCATCGCTGATCATGTCATAAGCTTCCTGAACCGATGATGGATCGAAGCACGGAAGCTTCGAAAACTCCGCGAACTTTCTTGTGTCCTGCTCGGTCTGGGAAGAAATAGGGCCAGGATCGTCGGCAACCAGAACTATCATTCCGCCCTTGACGCCCACGTATTCAAGGCTCATCAGAGGGTCTGAAGCGACGTTCAGTCCAACCTGCTTCATCGTGACCATCGTGCGCGCGCCCGCGTAAGACGCACCGGCAGCCAGCTCGAGAGCGGCCTTCTCGTTAACGGACCACTCCACGTAGGTTCCTTCTCTCTTCGACTTTGCTACATTCTCCAAAACCTCTGTTGAAGGTGTGCCGGGATATCCGGCTATAAGATTCAGTCCCGCAGCTATCGCTCCTCGTGCGATTGCCGCATTTCCCATCAAGAATTCGTCATGCATGATCTTACTCCCATTGTTAGTTACTCAAATTTTATTTCAAGTAAATCACTACGGATTCACTTTTATTGTTTGTTATTTTTGAACTATTACTGCCCATTTCTTCTTCCGCCGCGTCCGCGACATCCTCTACGAGCTCTGCCCGGTCTGTCTAGTGGAACCGCCGGCAAATATCCTGTCGGCTTGTCTTCAAGAATTCTATGCTGAACCGGTCTTCGAACCGTATTTTTTATCATATTTTCATTGGCAAGCTTATAGTTTCCAAAGGTTGTTACTGATTCGTCTGTCACAGCGTTAACACCAGAATCCACAACATCATTATTATTTCCGTTTACTGGAATATTCACTCTATTTTTATTTGATATTAGCTGGAAGCTCTTAATTACCGACTCGCAGAGCGCACCGTTTTCATCAAATATTTGTGGCACTTCATCATTAAATACTATATGCTCGTCCTTGTAATAAACATCCGTTGTGCAACCGTATATTTCCAGCGCGGCAGCCAGATTCAACGCACTTGAATGAGACACATTTTCCACTATAAGTATCGGAGGTTCTTTTTCGAGAAGAAGATTCGCTTCTTCCTCCGTATATCCCGCAAGATCAGCAAGAAGACCACTCAGCACCTCAACCGCTGCTTCCTCGCTCCATTTTTTAATATAAACCTTATATCCAAGCAGGCCCTTATGAACCTTTTTTTCCTCCTCCATACTTATCCTCCCCATACTAAAACTAACTGTCAAACAAGCCTATAAACCCCTTTAAAAATATAGGATAAAACACTTACCGTATCGTATATAAAACCACCTTTCAGTATACCCCACCTTACATTCAGTTTCAATAAGTAAAGCCGGCGCTTTTACTACCCCGTCAGCGCCGGCTATTATATTTCTTTATGTATTTTTCACTATTCGCACCTGGAGTGCTATTCCTCCGGATAAACCTTCCTGTCCATCCTATATTCAAAATCCGGAACCGGAAGCGGTCTGTCGAAGAAATACCCCTGCACGATGAAGCAGTTGTTGAGGCGAAGCACATCCAGCTGGTCTATCGTCTCGACGCCTTCGATCACGCACTCAAGTCCGATATCCTGCGCAAGCGCGATAACGTGCTTGAACATCTTATTTACGATAGTGTCCTCTTCCGATACCTGCTTCGGAACGAAGTTCTTGTCGATCTTGAGAACATTCCAAGGTATGTCACGGATCAGATTCAGTGATGAATAGCCCATACCGAAATCATCAACCGCCGTCCATACACCCTGCTCCTGAAGTCCGCAAACAACTCTCTTCAGGTCACGGAACAAAACATCCGTTGTCGTCTCGGTAAGTTCGATCTCGATGTATTCGTGAGGAACGTTGTTTCTGTCGATGATCTCCATGATATGCTCCAGCAGATCAACATCCACCAGATGCTTACGTGACATATTTACAGATACACGAACTACATCCCTGCCCTCGTCAAGCCATCTTCTGATATCCCTGCAGACATGATCCAGCATATAGAAGTCCAGATCGCAGATGTCATTATTTATCTCAAGGATAGGAATGAAATCCAGCGGCGGAATTATCTTGCCATTTCTGAACCAGCGGCAGAGTGCCTCTGCTCCCTTAAGCTGCCTGGTCTGAAGATCAACCTTCGGCTGATAATAAACATGGAATTCCTCTTTCTCGAGGCCATCCCTGAACTCAGTCTGAACCTTCTTAACTCGGTCCTTTTCCTTCTTCATCTTATCATCAAAAATGATGATCGCGCTCTCAGTCTGGAGCTTTGCTGCATTTCCGGCGAGCATGATCTTATCCATGATATCTCCCGGCGACTTCAGCATGTATGGATTTGGAAGCATGTAGACTCCTGCTGCTGCAGAAACCCTTACAAACTTCTCATTCTTGTTATCGTAAGCAACAGGAACGCCCGAAAAGAGATTAAAGACCTTTCTCTTCACCTTCCTGTCAAATATACCTATAAACTTGTCTCCGCCAAGTCGGATGACGATTCCCGTTTCACCAATGACATCACAGAGCATTTTATAATAATTCTTCAGAACGATATCTCCGTTCTGACGGCTTATCTCCGCATTGACCATGGTGAAGTTATGAAGATCTATATGGAAAGTAACCATTCCGCCAAGACGGTTCTCTGTATTTGCAATATCCAGAAAACGCGCAAATGCACGGAAATTGTAATATCCATCTATATCGTGGAAACCGAAATCCTCCAGCGTTCTAATAAGACGCATACGGCTGACAAAGCCGAGGATGACGCGGAACATCACATCAAGCTGCTCCAGCTCCTCATCACTCCAGGTCTCACCATTATCCTCAACATAGATAGTGCCTATGATAACAGCCTTCGCACGCGTAATAAAACGGTATCTGTAAAGAACCTTCTCACCCTTACCGTTGTCAAAATCACAAAAGATCTCGCCCTGCTTCAGAAGCTCCTTTCTCTGAGTCGGATAGAACTCTGTAACGCCCTTGGCTATCCTGTAATATTCGCATATATCCTTCAATAGAACCCTGTAGCTGTCATGATCAAACACCTCAGTATGTGTAAGATTGACCAGACGCTCAAGAAATCCCAGATATATTTCCTGATTAGTATATATCATACTTTCTTCTCCTATAGTAACCTGCCCCTAAACTATTCAAATGATATATTCTAAATACTTTTTAACTCACTAATCTGCGGATGCCTACCCCTAAGCACCCACATTTATATTTTACATTTTTTTGCGAAGACTGTCAAAGAGAAAAAGCCGAAAATACAGGCTCACACCATGTATTTTCGGCTTTTTAAACACTTTTGTTATAGCTTATCGATTATATCTCTATGCACCTTCCTGAAGAATAACAGGGACAGCATAAGAGATACGCACTCTGCGATCAGGAACGCCCACCAGACGTTTGTGACCACACCGGTCTGTGCAAGCAGCCAGGCCGCCGGAATAAGTGCCACAAGCTGACGTCCTACTGAAACCGCCAGCGAATAAATACTCTTCGAGAATGCCTGAAATACGCTTCCCATGGCGATACATGCACCTGCTATCGGGAAGGACAGACTTATGATCCTGAGGGCCGGAATACCTATATCAAGCATCTCTGCGTTCGGCTTGAAGAATCCCAGCAGTAATTTTGGAATAAGCTGGAAGGATACGGTTCCGACAAGCATAACTCCAACTGCAAGCTTTATGGCGAAACCCAGCGCCTCTCTGATCCTCTCCTTCTTCTTCGCACCGTAGTTATAAGCAAGCACAGGGATCAGTCCGTTGTTCAGACCAAATATCGGCATGAAGAAGAAGCTCTGAAGCTTGAAGTAAGCTCCGAAGACAGTCGTCGCCATGGTCGAAAATGTACTGAGTATCTGGTTCATCAGATAGGTCATGACCGATCCTATCGAAAGCATGAGGATCGACGGAATACCTACGACGTATATTCTCTTGATTATTTTTCCTTCAGGCTTGAAGATTCCCTTCAGGCTGAACTTGATCTCCTTATTGAACTTCAGGTTCAGGATGAGTCCGAGAACCGCTGCCACGCACTGTCCGAGAACAGTAGCATAAGCTGCACCGGCAACTCCGAGCTTAGGGAAACCGAAATATCCAAAGATAAGGATCGGATCAAATATGATATTTATCACTGCACCGGTTCCCTGAGAGATCATACTGAAGATGGTGAGACCGGTTGACTGAAGCAGTCTCTCCAGGGTCATCTGGAAGAAGATACCGAAGGAGAAGGAGCAGCAGATACCAAGGTAGGTTGTACCGTAATCCACTATCTGAGGATTGCTTACCTGGCTCCTTATGAAAGGTCCGGCTCCTAAAAGTCCTACACCTAAAAATACGAGCGCACTCAGTATCGTGAGGAAGAGACCATTATTTGCGGCTGCATTTGCGCGTTTGAAGTTTTTCTCGCCCAGAGACTTCGAAAGCAGCGCATTTATACCAACGCCTGTACCGGAACCCACAGCGATCATCATTGTCTGCATCGGGAAGGCATAGGTTACCGCCGCCAGCGCATCCTTACTTACCTGCGCAACAAATATACTGTCGACTACGTTATAGAGCGCCTGCACGAGCATGGAGATCATCATCGGAAGTGACATCGATATGATCAGCTTCTTTACCGGCAGCACACCCATCTTATTTTCTTTTACATTCGTTTCTGACATTAAAACACCTAACCGTTTCTAATTATACCCAAAAAGCGCTTTTTATATAATAACTACAATAAAAATATTCTTCAAGCAAAACTTTTTTGCGTTGCATACCATACTTCCCGCGTGATATCATATTAGCAGGGGAACATACCGAAAAATGACGATTATCCGTATGTTCTGACAACCATCGGAAGAAAAGTCCGATACTCAGTTATCATAGATTCGTATATCTTCGCAGGGCTGTTCCTGCCGGGTAAAATAATATGGCAGATAAAAACATACATCTACAATCATATGACGAAGACGCGTCCGTTCACCGCGATACCAGCGAGGAACTGACCTTCTTTCATAATGTTTACACCGGAAATATAGAAGCGATCCACAAGAACTGTGACGAGCACCGCTTCATGGACAGCTCCGGTGTTGGTCTTCTGTCCACCAAACCTCTGACAAATATCAAATATCATATGGTCGTGACCGCCGCCATCATCACCAGAGGCTGCATAGAGCACGGCCTCGAGCCCGAGCGCGCCTTCCGTATGAGCGACTACTACATCCGCCGTCTCGACAACGCAACGACCGTCGAAAAGGTGGAGGAAATACATAACAGTATGGTCCTTGACTTTACAGGTAAGATGCGCCTCATAAAGCATAAGCGCGGCATCTCCAGACCTGTGACCAAGTGCCTTGACTACATCTACGCGCATATTTACGACAGGCTGACTCTGAAGGAGCTGGCCGATCATTCAAATGTTTCCGCAAGCTACCTGTCACGCCAGTTCAATAAGGAGATCGGTATCCCACTCAGCGACTATATCCGCGAGCGTAAGATTGAAATATCCGAGGAGCTTCTCCGGGACACCGATGAAAGTATCCTTGATATCGCCTGCAGACTGTCCTTTGCATCCCAGAGCCACTTCATCCAGGCCTTCAAGAACGTCATGGGTATCACACCTAAAAAATACCGCTCCCAGAACTCCGTAAAGAAGTGGAGCTAAAACACATATCGATAAACACTTTACAGCGAAATAATATGACTACTAAGAAAAAAGTAATCGTGGCCGGCATCAAACCCGACCACGATTCTTTTTGTATGTATGTCATTTTCTTGTGAACAAAACCGCTCACCGTCCGGTTGTCATATTTTCTGTGATAAGACCATAAATAAACCGAACTGATAAAGACCGTCTCAGATCAGTCGATGATCTCAAGTCTTACGTTCTTGATATGAAGTGTTGCTGTAGAACCCTGGTTACCCATGTTGAACTCAACACGTCCCATATCATCATCAGCCTCTGTCATATCAAACTCGAAGCTGTATTCCTGCCACTCTGTATCAACATCAACCTTTGTATCAGGGAAATATCTGATCCAGTTTACTTCAGGAGCACTTACTGTTGTGATAAGTGTTCTCTTCTCATCTGCCTTAGCCTCGAAGCTGAGTCTGTATTTTGAATCCTTATGCATAGGCATATTTGGCTGAACAAGCTGTACTGCATAATCAACAGTTCCTGCCTTCACTGTTGTGATAGTGATCTCGCCGTCCTTAATCTCTGCCGAACCTTCGCCGTCGTTGAAGTTCATGAACTTCCAGTCAACATCATCTGTAAGGTCCTCTGCCTCAGCAAAGTCGCTGTTTGTGATAAAGTTGCCTGAATCGTCAGCTTCCTTCCAGTTGTAAACACGTACCGGCTTCTCAACGTTCTCGTCGTACTCGTCCTTCTGGTAAACTCTTACGTAATCAACATACATTGCTGCACGCTCATCGAAGATAGTTGTATCATCAGGATAGCCCGGCCACTCGCCGCCGACAGCTACGTTCAGAATGATATAGAAGTTCTGGTTGAATGGTGCAGGATAAGGCTTCTCTTCGCCGCCCGCATACTTTGTGAACCAGTCATTTGTCTCGTAGAACTTATGTCCGTCAACATACCAGGTCATCTTGCCAGGCTCCCAGTCAACTGCAAATACGTGATATTCCTTAGAGAAATCACCGTCGATCTGGTAAGTACCCTGTCTCTGTGTATGTGGCTCACCGAAGTGAAGTGTACCATACTGGGTATTGGTGTTGTCACCAAGAACCTCCATGATATCAATCTCACCGCACTTAGGCCATACGCCGTAGTAACCCTCAAGCTCAGGCATCATCCAGAATGCAGGCAGGAAGCCTTTTCCTTCAGGTACCTTGATACGAGCCTCGAAACGGCCGTATTTGAAGGTGTGCTTGTTGTTTGTATTTACTCTTCCTGAGTAATACTCTGTCTTGCCAAAGTTATTCTCTGTCTTTGTAGGCTGGATAATAAGCTTGCCATCCTTAACGTAAGCATACTCCTCATCCTTTGTATATGCCTGCCACTCAGCATTAACCCATCCAGGTGAATGGATCTCGCGGTTCCAGTCGTCCTCTTTCAGCTTGTCGCCGTCGAACTCATCAGACCATACAAGGTGATATTCGCCCTGATCATCATCATAAACGATATCCTCAGGAATATCCTCTGTTGTAGCCTCAGTCGTTGCTTCTGTAGTTGTCTCGGTTGTTTCCGTAGTTGCCTCGGTTGTTGTCTCCGAAGTAGCTTCGGTTGTTGCTTCAGTTGTTGCCACAGTCGTCTTATCTTCCTTCTCGTCCTTCTTGCCGCAGCCTGTCATAGCAAGTGTAAATGCCAGAACAAGCGCCGCTGCACCTAAACTCTTCTTTCTCATACAGTTTCCTCCCACTTTGTTACATATTTTTATGATCATCTTCTGTTCCTTCAGCTGCCGCATATTACCCCGGCCTGACGAAGCCACACTAAACAGAATGTATTTCTCTGGCTGACGAATCATGACAGGCATATGAGCCCGTCATCAACTATTAGATCAAGCAAAGTGTATAAGGGGGCCACAGTTTGACGATCCGCCAGTAAAATAAATAATACTTTGCAAAATAAGAGAAATATACTAATTAGTAGTAAAAAATATAAAAATCATTAACTATATTTATCATAAGTCTAATATATAACATTTTAGGCTTCTATTCAATTAAAAAACCACTTTCAGGATTACTTATGCAGAAGCGCAAAAAGAAACCCGGAAGTCTGTTACGACTACCGGGTTTTGAGAGGTGGCTAACGGATTTGAACCGATGATCAGGGAGTTGCAGTCCCACGCCTTACCACTTGGCTAAGCCACCATATTTATTTGAAGCAGATCACTGTGTGATGAGCTGTCGGATCTTTAGGATCCTAGCTCCCCGAGTTGGGCTCGAACCAACAACCCCTCGGTTAACAGCCGAGTGCTCTACCATTGAGCTATCGAGGAATATTTTTGATAGCGGAGATGGAGGGATTTGAACCCTCGCGCCGGTCACCCGACCTACACCCTTAGCAGGGGCGCCTCTTCAGCCACTTGAGTACATCTCCAGTGCCTAAATTCCCTCACCAAGTTAATGATGAATATTAGGTTATTCCGGCGTGTTTTATTAACACGCTTAATTACTTTATCAAAAACCTAGTCCAATGTCAAGGAATATTTCACTATTAAACGTTAAGTGAACGTTTAAAATCTTCTGCGGCGGTTTCGTAGAGGTTATTTCCTTCGCTGTCGATGATGACTATACCCGGAAGATTCTCAACGCGGAGCCTTCTGATAGCCTCTGTTCCAAGGTCGTCATAGGCGATAACCTCAGCTTCCTTGATGCATTTTGAGAGGAGAGCTCCTGCTCCACCGATAGCTGCAAGATAAACAGCCTTATTCTTCACTATGGAATCAATAACTGCCTGACTGCGCTTGCCCTTACCGATCATACCCTTTAAGCCCTTGTCGAGAAGGAGCGGGGTGTATTTGTCCATCCTGCTCGAGGTTGTAGGACCGGCAGAACCGATCACTTCACCCGGCCTTGCAGGTGTCGGTCCGAGGTAATATATAAAATTATCCTGAAGCTCCATAGGGATCTCTTCGCCGGCAAGGAGGCTTTCATACATCCTCTTATGCGCTGCATCTCTGGCGGTGTAGATCGTACCTGTCAAAAATACGAAATCTCCCGCGCGGAGCCCCATTAAATCTTCTTCCTTTAGTGGTACAGTAAGATATTTATTCACTGCTGTTGTACCTCTTTCTTTTTCAATATATCGACCTCGTATACATATGACCCTGAGGACGTATTTCTCTACAACCGAAGGGATATATGTAACGAATCCGTTTATTATTTTAATATACTACAGTGTAACGTGTGCGTGACGATCCACGTGGCAGCACATATTTATGGCAACAGGCATGCCTGCTATATGTGTCGGATAGGTTTCGATATTCACTGCAAGCGCGGTGGTGCTTCCGCCCAGACCTGCAGGACCTATTCCAAGACTGTTGATCTCTGTAAGAAGCTCGTCCTCAAGCTCCTTGATGTGTGGTTTATCACTTCTCACGTCCAGATTCCTTGTGAGCGCCTTCTTGGCAAGCTTTGCGGAAAGCTCGAAGTCTCCGCCGATACCAACACCGACAACGAAAGGCGGACATGCATTCGGACCGGCCTCGCTGACCGTCTTGATAACTGCCTGCTTGATGCCTTCAACACCGTCTGCCGGCTTCAGCATAAACAGCTTACTCATATTTTCGCTGCCGAAGCCCTTCGGCGCGATCAGTATATCGAGCTTGTCGCCCGGAACTACGTCATAATGGATAATAGCAGGCGTATTGTCGCCTGTATTTACACGGAGGATTGGATCGGAAACAACGGATTTCCTGAGGTAGCCTTCCTCGTAGCCCTTTCTGACACCTGCATTTATGGCATCGGTCAGGCTGCCGTCGATGTGAACCTCCTGTCCGATCTCCACGAAAAATACAGCCATGCCCGTATCCTGACAGATAGGGATCTGACTTGACTCAGCTATATCCATATTTTCCATGAGCTGCCCAATGACCTGCTTTCCGAGAGCGCCCTTCTCAGCCTCTTCTGAAGCCTTGATGCGTCCCTTCACGTCATCCGAAAGGTAGAGGTTCGCCTTCACACAGAGCTTGGCAACCTCCTCTGTTATTTTTTCTACACTTATTTCCTTCATTCTACTAAACCTTTTTCATTAATTTCGATCATACCCGAACATACTTCCGCTGCAGCCTGCAAAAGCTGCAGCGATCGTATCATACTTTATCCGATAAAATCGTCCTTCTCGGCTTTTGATTTCTTTCTCTTTCTGTCCTGAATAAAGTTATTGAGCTTGACTGTTACATAAAATACAAACAAGATCACCAGGATTATAGCGATCCAGTAAGCGGCCGCAATGAGGAACTCCTCAATGTTGCCTGTATTTGAAAGACCGTCAATATTTTCCTTTAATCCGTCCATCTCTTACTCTCCCTGTCTACTCTGCATCATCTGTATCCGAAGCTTCCTCTTCTTCGCTGTCAGCTTCTTCTTCGGCATCTCTCTCGGCCGCACCAAGCATAGCCTGAAGATCTCCCGGAAGGCTCTTAGTCTCTTCCTCTGCGAGGTCCTCAGCCTCTTCTCTTATTCTCTCTTCTTCGTCGATCAGCTCTGCCTCCGGAAGATCAGGCGCTTCCTCATCGGTTGCTGCCGTTCCTGCGTCAGAGGTCTTGATCTCGTCTCTAACCTTTGCGATGCCTGCTACAGTTATATCGCTGTCTGCGTCGATGCGCATCAGCTTAACACCGGATGCATTTCTTCCGGTCATTGATATCTCGCCGCACTTGATCTGGATTATGATGCCCTGATTTGTGATCAGCATGACCTCATGATCCGGATTAACTGCCTTAACACCTACAACATCGCCGGTCTTCTCGGTGATCTTGTAGCACTTAACGCCCTTGCCGCCACGTCTCTGGAGTGGGAATTCCTTGCTTAGCGTACGTTTTCCGATACCCTTCTCGGAAACAACGAGAAGAGCTTCGCCCTGAGTTGAAAGCTGCATTCCGACGATCTCGTCGCCCTCTGAAAGGTTCATACCGCGAACACCCATAGCGCTTCTGCCGGTACTTCTTACATCAGTATCCTTGAATCTGATGCAGATACCGTATTTTGTAACCATAAATATATCTCTTGTATTATCGGTCGTCTTAACCTCGATAAGCTCATCATCCTCCTGGAGAGTCATCGCGATGATACCGTTCTTACGGATATTTGCGTACTCTGTTTCCGGAGTCTTCTTGATGATACCGTGCTTTGTGACCATGATCAGATACTTCTTCTCGCTGAACTGCTTAAGCGGGATGACAGCCGTTACATGTTCGTCAGCTTCAAGCTGGAGCAGGTTGACGATAGCTGTACCTCTTGCGGTACGGCCTGCCTCCGGTATCTGATAGACCTTCATTTTATACACTCGGCCCTTATTTGTAAAGCAGAGAATATAATGCTTTGTCGTGGTCATGAGGATATCTTCGATGAAATCGTCTTCGATGGTCTGAACACCCTTGATACCCTTGCCGCCTCTGTTCTGAGCATGGAAGTTATCAACCGATGTACGCTTGAAATACCCAAGATGCGTCATTGTAAGGACTGCATTCTCCTCAGGAATAAGGTCTTCATCAACGATATCTGACTCGTCCTCGCCGATAGAGGTTCTTCTGTCATCACCGTATTTGTCAGCGATAAGCTGCATCTCATCACGGATAACGCCGAGAAGGATCTTCTCATCACCAAGGATAGACTTAAGGTAAGCGATCCTCTCCTGAAGCTCCTTATATTCAGCTTCCAGCTTCTCTTTCTCGAGACCTGTAAGAGCACGGAGTCTCATATCTACGATGGCCTGAGCCTGAACCTCTGTGAGAGAGAACCTTTCGATAAGCTTTTCCTTAGCCTCCGCAACATTTGCGGCGCCTCTGATTATCCTGATAACTTCATCAATATTGTCAATGGCGATAAGGAGACCCTCTAAGATGTGGGCTCTCTCCTCTGCCTTCTTAAGATCAAACTTTGTCCTTCTTGTAACAACCTCCTCCTGATGCTTGATATAATACTTCAGCATGTCTGGAAGGCTGAGAACTCTTGGCTGATTGTCAACAAGCGCAAGCATATTTACGCCAAAGGTATCCTCGAGCTGTGTATGCTTGTAGAGGTTGTTGAGGAGTACGTTTGCGTTGCAGTCACGTCTTACCTCGATAACAACACGGAGACCTTCTCTTGATGATTCATCGCGGAGGTCTGTTATGCCGTCAACTCTCTTATCCTTAACGAGGTCGGCGATCTTCTTGATGAGAAGGGCCTTATTTACCATGTAAGGAAGCTCTGTTATTACTATCCTCTGCTTGCCGTTTGGCATAGGCTCTATCTCGGTTACGGCACGAACACGGATCTTGCCGCGGCCTGTTCTGTAAGCCTCGTTGATGCCTCTTACACCGAGGATCTGTGCACCTGTAGGGAAGTCAGGACCCTTGACGATCTGAAGGATCTCTTCAATATCAGTCTCTCTGTCCTCTTCGATACGGTTGTTGATCATCTTAACTGCTGCTGCAGTAACCTCTCTCAGGTTGTGAGGAGGGATATTTGTTGCCATACCAACGGCGATACCTGAGGTACCGTTTACGAGAAGGTTTGGATAGCGGCTCGGAAGAACCGTAGGCTCCTTCTCTGTTTCGTCGAAGTTTGGTATGAAATCAACAGTATCTTTATTGATATCGGCAAGCATCTCCATAGAGATCTTGGTAAGTCTTGCCTCTGTGTATCGCATGGCAGCTGCTCCGTCTCCATCCATGGAGCCGAAGTTTCCGTGACCGTCAACCAGCGGATATCTTGTATTCCAGTCCTGCGCGAGCTTAACTAAAGCCTCGTAGATGGAGCTGTCACCGTGTGGATGGTATTTACCCATTGTATCACCGACAATACGCGCACATTTTCTGTGTGGCTTGTCAGGACCGTTGTTCAGCTCGATCATAGAGTACAGTATCCTTCTCTGAACCGGCTTAAGACCGTCTCTAACATCAGGAAGGGCACGGGCAGCTATGACGCTCATGGCATAATCTATGTACGAGTTTTCCATCGTTTTCTTCAGGTCTACTTCTCGTACTTCATCAAATATCTTGTCGTCGTCCATTATTTTTCTCCTTTTTCAGGGATTCATCATACTTTATCTCAGATTAATATCTCATAAAACGATTACTTCAGTGACTTAACACTCTTATCGCATTAAATATCAAGGTTTTTAACGAACTTAGCGTTCTCTTCGATGAACTTCTTACGAGGCTCAACCTTGTCACCCATCAGAGTATTGAAGGTAAGGTCAACCTCCGTTTCGTCATCCTGTGAGATTGAAACACGAAGAAGTATTCTCTTCTCAGGATCCATAGTGGTATCCCAGAGCTGCTCTGCATCCATCTCACCAAGACCCTTGTATCGCTGAACCTTGTTATTCTGATCACGTCCTACCTCTTCGATGATGCTTGCAAGCTCGTCATCGCTGTAGGCATACCAGAACTTCTTGTTCTTCTCGAGTCTGTAAAGAGGCGGCTGTGCAAGATAAACGTGGCCATCTCTGATAAGATCAGGCATGAATCTGTAGAAGAATGTGAGGAGGAGGGTTGCTATGTGAGCACCATCCACGTCGGCATCCGTCATGATTATTATCTTGTTATATCTAAGCTTCTCTACATCAAAATTATCATGAATACCCGTTCCAAATGCAGTGATCATTGCTTTGATCTCCGCATTCTCAAGGATGTGGTCTATACGGGCCTTCTCTACGTTGAGGATCTTACCTCTAAGAGGAAGGATGGCCTGAGTAGCACGGTTTCTCGCAGTTTTTGCGGAGCCACCAGCCGAATCTCCCTCGACTATATAGATCTCGCACTCGTCCGGATTCTTGCTTGAACAGTCTGCAAGCTTTCCGGGAAGTGCCATTGATTCTGTAAGATTTGATTTTCTGGCAACGTCTCTTGCCTTTCTCGCTGCAAGGCGGGCTCTCTGTGCCATAACAGCCTTGTCAACGATAGTCTTCGCAACCGAAGGATTCTGCTCGAGGAAATAAACCATCTGCTCAGACATAACGCTTTCAACTGCGGTACGTGCTTCTGCATTTCCGAGCTTCTGCTTGGTCTGGCCCTCAAACTGAGGCTCCTCGATCTTAACACTGATGATAGCCGTAAGACCTTCTCTCAGGTCATCGCCGGACAGATTGTCGTCCTTATCCTTCAGATAGTTGTTGCTTCTTGCATAATCGTTGAAAACCTTCGTAAGCGCAGCCCTGAAGCCTGTCATATGCATACCGCCCTCAGGTGTGATGATATTATTTACGAAGCTGTAAACCGACTCGTTGTAGCCGTCATTATGCTGAAGAGCAACTTCAACATTTATATTATTCTTAACGCCTTCGCAGTAAATAACCTTGTCATAGATGGCTGTCTTGCCCTTGTTGAGGTATTCTACGAATTCTTTGATACCGCCTTCATAGTGGAAGGTTCTTTCAACAGGCTCCTCAGGACGAAGATCCGTAAGGCTTATCTTCAGATTCTTCGTAAGGAAGGCAGTCTCTCTGAGTCTGACCTTCAGAGTCTCAAAATCATAGATAACATCATCAAATATGGTAGCATCCGGCTTGAAGGTTACTCTTGTACCGGTCTTATCTGTCTCGCCCACAACCTTAAGGTCGTAGCAGATATTTCCTCTCTCATATCTTTGCTGATATACCTTGCCATCTCTTGAAACCTGAACCTCAAGCCAGTCTGAAAGCGCATTTACAACGGAAGAACCAACGCCGTGAAGACCGCCGGAAACCTTGTAGCCTCCACCACCAAACTTACCACCGGCATGGAGCACAGTAAATACGACCTCCACTGCAGGTCTCTTCATCTTTGGCTGTATTCCGACAGGAATACCTCTACCGTTATCCTCAACAGTTATTGAATTGTCCTGATTGATGAAAACCTTGATCTCAGAACAGTAACCTGCAAGTGCCTCATCTACAGAGTTATCAACAATCTCGTAAACGAGATGATGAAGACCTCTTGAAGAAGTACTGCCGATATACATTCCCGGTCTCTTTCTTACAGCCTCAAGTCCTTCAAGAACCTGAATCTGTTCAGCACCGTAATTTCCTTCCTGTTCAACGATCTGATCCTTTAAATCTTCCACCTGAATCCTCCTAACGTTATGATCTTATACATCATACTTTTAGTTTCTAATAAACAAATATTTATATAATCTGATAATTCACTGTGTTGATACTTTTTCGTGTTTTATCAACGTTTATATACTTTTACTAACTGCGCTGCCTGCTTCGATATAGTAGATCTTATCTATCGTGATCCTTTCACGGATAAAATCATCATATCCGGTACAGGTTATAATGGTCTGAATATCCTTGATCGCATCCAGCAGTGCATTTCTTCTTCCACTGTCAAGCTCTGACATAACATCATCGAGGAGAAGCACCGGACTGTCATTTATTATCCTTCTTACAAGCTCTATCTCAGCAAGCTTAAGCGAAAGTGCCGCTGTACGCTGCTGCCCCTGGGAGCCGTAAAGCCTGACATCCATATCATTTATGAAAAATGATATATCGTCTCTGTGCGGTCCATATTGGGTGCTCTCGTATTTGCAATCGTTATCTCTCTTACTCTTAAGAATCTCGGCGAAATCATTCTCATCAACCGACTTATTATAAACGATCTTAAGCTCTTCCTTCTCGCCGGACAGCCCCTTATGGATATCTCTGACTATGTCTCCGAGCATCTCTATAAAATTCTCTCTCTCCTTGATGACTTTGATACCGTAGGACATAAGCTGTTCATCCCAGACATCAAGCGTATCGATAAGAGACTTGTTAAAATATATCTGTCTCAGAAGATTATTCCTCTGATTGAGAACCTTGTTGTAATTGGACAGGTTGCTGTAATAAAGCCTGCTAAGCTGGCACAGCTCCATATCCATGAACCTTCTTCTCTCAACCGGACCGTTCTTGATAATACTCAGATCCTCCGGAGAGAAAAATATGATATTCAGAAGACCGTAAAGCTCCGCAGACCGCCTTATCGGCAGTCCGTCAATCGCCACACCTTTATTTTTACTTTTCTTCAGGTGCATATCGATCCTGCGGGAAATATCATTTTTACGCACAAGCAGTTTTATATGAGACTCTTCTTCACCGAACTTTATTATCTCTTTATCCCTGCTGCCCCTATGTGATTTGGTGGTTGCAGCCATGTAGATTGCTTCGAGAATATTTGTCTTACCCTGGGCGTTCATACCGTAGAGGATATTTGTGCCCTTGTCGAAGCTGATATCGAGAGCCCCATAATTTCTGTAATTATTTAATGCTATCTGTTCTATGTACATTATTTCACATTAACTGTTTTTCCATCATATTCAACGGTATCACCGGAAACAACCTTCTTGCCTCTGCGTTCATCAACTTCACCGTTGACTTTAACTTCGCCATTCTGGATGACTATTTTTGCATCTATTCCTGATGATACAAGTCCGGCAGCCTTGAGCAGCTGTCCGAGTTTTATAAATTCTTCGCCTTCTCTAAGTTTAAATTCCATATATATTTCCTGTATTATTAGTATATTGATGTGTTGATATTGATTGGGAGAATGATGTAAATATATGTCTCCTCAGCGTCCTTGATGATGCACGGACTCTTCGAATCATACATATAGATGCTTACGTTATCGTCATCGATTACGCGCAGAGCATCCATAAGGAACTTAGGATTGAATCCGATGATGATCTCATCACCTTCCTTGGAAATCTCTAGCTCCTCATTAAGAGAACCAATATTTGTATCAACTCTGAGATACATATTGTTATCATTCTTAACACTTACAACGATAGGCTTCTTGTCTGTCTCCTGGATGAAGATGGAAGCTCTGTCGATGATAGCCATAAGCTCCTTCTTATCAGCCTTAACAACGATCTTGTGATCGATGGAAAGCATCTGGCTTATCTTGAAATACTCGCCTTCGATGAGTCTTGAAACAACTCTTGTATCGCCAAACTCGAAAAGAACGTGATTGTCTGAGAAGAAAATGGTGATTTCATCATCCATCTCTCCTGAGATGATCTTACTAACTTCCTGAAGGCTCTTGCCCGGAATAACAACCTTAACATCAGGATTGTCGCCCTTAAGAGCTATATTTCTCATTGAGATTCTGTGACCGTCGAGAGAAACAACTGTAAGAGTATTATTTTCAACTTTGAAATACTCACCTGTCATGAGTCTTGTATTTTCATTGTCTGAAATAGAAAATATAGTCTGTCTTATAACATCACGAAGAGTCATCTGTGATATCGTAATGCTTTTCTCCTTCTCTATAGTAGGAAGATAAGAGAAGTCCTCACCTGATCTGCAAGGAACAACTGCCTTGGTCTTCTCACAATAAACAGTCGTCTTGTAATCAGAATTGGTTTCTATATCAATCTCGCTGTCAGGAAGCTTTCTAACGATATCAGAGAAGAACTTTGCTTCAAGGGCTATCTTTCCTTCCTCTAAGATGGTTCCTTCTATATATGTTTCTATACCAAGCTCAAGATCGTTAGCGATAAGCTTGATCCTTCCTCCTGCTGCTTCAACCAGTATGCACTGAAGTATAGGCATAGTAGTCTTATTTGAAACTGCTTTTGATACTGTACTTATTCCTGCAGACAGATCTGATTTTTTACATTTGATACGCATGAGACGACTCCTTTATTTATTAAATATTTTTTAGTAGTAATAGTAATAAGGGTTGTTGATATGTTGAAAAGTCTCGCAGCCCTTGATTTCACTGAAAAAACGGGTTGATTTTTAATGTTGAACTGTCTTTATTTGAAAGTTAGTTAATGTTGATATTCAGGATCCGGTCTAGAAAATACTGTAAAATACAGGTTTTCGGCCGTTTATCAATTTAAAACTAAAAATTCAAGTTTTCAGACAATTAGAACTTATCAACAGTTATCAACAATTGTTTTTATTTTGTGTTTAAAACTTAGTTATTAACTGAAGGAATGTTGATTACTTCAATTATTCCTGAGGATTCAGCTTCTTAATGATGATATCTACAGTTGAACTGAACTGTGAATCCTCCTTGACCTTCTCTTCGATACGCTTGATGCCGTTATAAACAGTCGCGTGATCCTTGCCGCCGACGGTATCTCCGATTGACTGGAGGCTTCTGTCGGTAAGATTCCTGCAAAGATACATTACAAGCTGTCTTGCGATAGCTATATCTGCACTTCTCTTTTTCGACTTAATATCCTCCGTTGAGATATCCATATGCTCGGCAACAGTCGAAAGGATAAGCTCCGGAGTAATAACAACAGAAGTGGTTTCCTTGGAGATAAGATCCTTCAGAGTATCCTTAGCCAGCTCCTCTGTTATATTTACATTCATCAGCTTTGCGTAAACGCTTATCTTATTTAAGGCACCTTCAAGTTCTCTGACGTTGGAAACGATATTTTCCGCTATGTAGTTAAATACACTGTCAGGTATGCCGGTCAGACCGTTAAGCTCGGCCTTGTTACGAAGGATAGCCATACGTGTTTCATAATCAGGGGCATGGATATCGATCGGAACACCCCATTCAAATCTTGAACGCAGTCTTTCTTCAAGCTGCTTAATCTCCTTTGGAGGTTTATCAGAAGATATGATTATCTGCTTCTTAGCTTCGTACAGATAATTGAAGGTGTTGAAAAACTCAATCTGGGTTTTCTCACGACCGATTATCTCCTGGATATCGTCGATAAGAAGAACATCAACTCTTCTGTATTTGTCTCTGAAATCATCTGTTTTATTCTTCTGGATGGCATCAATGATGTCATTCGTGAAAATCTCAGAGGTTGTATATAAAACGTTTGTATTTTCATCGTTCTGCAGGATGTAATGAGCTATCGACTGCATCAGGTGAGTCTTGCCAAGGCCGGAACCGCCGTAGATGAAAAGCGGATTGAAATTATCCTGGCAAGGAAGATCCGCAACGGCGAGGCAGGTTGCATAAGCGTGTCTGTTGCTGTCACCGACGATGAAGTTCTCGAAGGTGTATTTCGGATTGAGGTTTGAACGCTTTACAGCATTATAATAGCCCTCACTGTATTCACGATGAAGCTTCTGCTCTATTCCGTCGATACCTGTTTCGTTGTGAGGAATGTAATTATTCTTCTCATCAATGATGATATTTATTTCCGAATCATTGAGTATTTCCCTGATAGCAGAAAGAAGGAAGATATCGTAGCCCTTCTTGTGCAGATATTCTACGCCGTGCTTACCACGCTTTTCATCTACGTAGAAATAGATGGTATTATCTTCAACCTTGAATATCTCAAGAGTTCTGATCCATGTATCTATGATGATCTTTGAAACATCATAATCAGTCTCCAGTATGCGGAGTATGTCGTTCCATTTTTCTTTAATCAATTCTTCCATATTACTATAAGTAGACAACCTTTCATTTCATTATAAAACGGATATAACCCCATTAGATATAATACATCAAAAACACAAAATAAACAAGTCTTGGAGGGGTCGTTCCCTAAATTATGGGGCAAAAACTTTTACACAAAATTTAGAGATTATGTATACAAAAATACCCCTTTTTTATAACCACGAAAATACGTCATATTTCGCCTAATCAACAAACTAATCAACAGAAAACAAGATAGTTATCAACAACTTAATAACAATTTGTTGATAAAATTACGTAAACTTAGGGGTTTTTGGGGTTCATTTTGTGGGTAACTTTTATTAAAAAGTGCGCTTTTTCCTTGACTTTTCGCGTGTTTTTTAATAGAATGTCACTTGATTTGTGCTTTAGTGCATTTCTTATTAATATTTAGAAAGGATGGTAGAAGCTTTATGAAGATGACATTTCAGCCAAAGAACAGACAGAGATCTAAGGTTCACGGATTCAGAAAGAGAATGAGTACTGCAAATGGTCGTAAGGTTCTTTCAGCAAGAAGAGCTAAGGGAAGAAAGTCTATTTCAGCCTAAGACCACGAATTAAGTGGTCTTTTTAAGTAGCTTATACCTTACATAAACGGTGGGTGAGGTAGTTCGTAAATGAAAAATATCATTTCGCTTAAAAACTACAGAGAGTTTGGCAGGGTCTATGACCACAAGGAATCGTTTGCCAATAAGTATTTAGTGATGTACCGTGCAGCCAATCAGCAGGGTAACAGTAGAATCGGAATCTCTGTCAGTAAAAAAGTTGGCAACAGTGTGGTTCGGCACAGGATCACACGACTTATCAGAGAAAGCTACAGATTAAATAAAGATAACTTGAAGACAGGCTATGATATTGTGATCGTAGCCAGACCGGCTGCAAAAGGAAGCAGCTACTTCGATATAGAAGGAGCTTTTCTTCATTTATGCAGGCTGCATCATCTCATAGCAGATGAAAACAGTAAGGATTGATCAGTTGTATTTCGTTTTAATTCGGAAAGATCAATAATGAATAAAGTTTGTATTTGTTTAATAGAGTTTTACAGGAAAAGAATATCACCGTTGAAAAGACACGGAACCTGCAGATATTACCCTACCTGCTCCGCATATGCCATTCAGGCCTATAAAAAATACAACTTTTTTAAGGCAACAGGGCTGGCAGTGTGGAGGATTGTTCGCTGCAATCCATTCAGTAAGGGCGGATATGATCCGGTTCCATAGGAGAAAAAGATGATATTAATTAAGAAAACAGGTTTACTTGCACCTCTTTACAGCTTCATGGGATGGATAATGAATACTATCTACAACATGCTCAATTCTATGGGCGTTGTCAGCATAGGTTTCTCAATCATTATCTTCACAATAGTTGTAAGGCTTCTTATGTTTCCTCTTACCCTCAAAAGTACAAGATCTTCAAAGATTCAGAAGTTTATTCAGCCTGAATTCAACAAGATCACCAAGAAGTACAAGGGCAAGAAGGATCAGCAGTCAATGATGAAGCAGCAGGCTGAGATCAGAGAACTTCAGCAGAAGTACGGCATCAAGATGAGCTCAGGCTGTGTTACTGCTCTCATCCAGCTTCCTATCTTCTTCTCTCTGTACTGGGTAATCAGAAATATTCCTTCATATGTTACAAAGGTTCATTCACTTTATGAGCCAATTGCTGAGCATATCAAGGGTTCAGTTGATTACAGCAAATTCAAGGAATTTGTTTCACAGTCCAAGATGATGTTAGAGAGCGGATCGCTCACTCAGAAAACTTATAATACAGGTGAAGGTATCATCGATACCCTTTACAAGTTTACAAGTTCTCTGTGGACCGATTTCTCAACAAATGTAGCAAGTCTTTCTTCTTATGACGGCAAGATCAGTAAGATCAAGGAGGCAAATACCTTTCTTGGCATCAATCTTGCTGAGGCACCTGGTTTTAAGTGGTCTATAGCACTTATCATTCCTGTTGCTGCGCTGGTATTCCAGTATCTCAGTACGATGGCTGCTCAGAAACAGCAGGTTATCACTGACGCAAGCCAGGAAGCAACTATGAAGACCATGAATAAGTTTATCAGGATCATGCCTATATTCTCGTTCATTATCTGTATCACGGTTTCAGCCGGTGTTGGTATTTACTGGGCAGTCGGTGCTATGATCAGCTGGCTGACGACAGTATTTACGAATGCATATTATGACCGAGTGGACATGGAGAAGCTTGTGGAGAAGGAAATGGCCAAGGCAGAAATCAAGAATGCCAAGCGAAAAGCAAGCGGCAAGAAGACTCTCATGGAAAGGCTCACCGAAAATGCTGCAGCACAGCAGGCTGCCAGAGAAAACACAGAGGGAATGGAAAAATTCGGGGGTGCAAGACTTAAAAATTACACTTCTAATACATCAACTCAGTCGAAGGACAATGTTAAATACAGACAGGGAAGTATTGCTGCAAAGGCAAATGCCATGAGGCAGTACAATGATAATAAGGAGAGTAAAAAATAATGGATTATAAGGAATTTAGAGCAAAGACAGTTGAAGATGCACTTACAGCTGCTGCTCTTGAGTTTTCAGTAGCAAGTGATGAGCTTGAAACTGAAATAGTTGACAATGGAAGCGCAGGCTTTCTCGGATTTGGCTCTAAGCCGGCTATCATTAAGGCTAGAGTTAAGGATGATATCACACGTGATACTAAGGAATATCTCGAGAAGATCTTCGCAGCCATGGAGACAGAGGTTACGATAGATATCGAATACGATAAGGAAGCTGAAACAATGGATATCGACCTTGAAGGACCTGAGATGGGCATCCTTATCGGAAAGCGCGGACAGACACTTGATTCTCTTCAGTATCTCGTAAGCCTCTTCGTTAATAAGAAGAGCGAGAGCTACATCAGAGTTAAGCTTAATACAGAGAATTACCGCGAGAGACGTAAAGAAACACTTGAGAATCTTGCCAAGAATATCGCATTCAAGGTTAAGAGAACAAGAAAGTCATTTACTCTTGAGCCAATGAATCCTTATGAGAGAAGGATCATCCACTCAACTCTTCAGAACGACAAGTTCGTTGCTACAAAGAGTGAGGGCGAGGAGCCTTACCGTAAGGTAGTAGTATTCCTTAAGAAGAGTGGCAAGAATAACGGCAGAAAGAAAGATTACAACAAGGATTATGCCAGAGAAGTAGTTAAGGAAGAAAAGCCAAAGAAGAGAGTCTATGATTACGGCGATTATGATATCTCTGAGATCAATGCAGAAACAGCTATCGATGCTGCTGCAAATCTTCAGAATGCTATCGCTGAAGAGAAGGCTGCTGAATAATATATTTCTGTTTTATACGAAATAAGAAATACACTCACATTGTTGTACCCACTCGGTTGTAGCAAAATACGCCCTCGTGGGTACAGCAATGTGAGTTTTTTATAACTAAAAAGAAGGCCGTATTTCGTGAAACGAAATATGACCTTCTTTTAATGTACCTAGGCGGATTCGAACCGCCGGCCTTCCGCTTAGGAGGCGGACGCTCTATCCTGCTGAGCTATAGATACATATGCAAAATGTTCTGCAACATTCGTTATTGTATAGTAATTACAGCAGTTAGTCAAGTTATTATTCTGCTCATATTATGAGCCATTACACGAGCCATGATGACAAAACGATACATAGAATGCTGCGTATTCTGTTTCATTCTAGAAGTTTATGTACCCCTGTAGCCAGATGACACCGCGGAAGCGTCTTCCAATGTCCGGTTCACCCTTAAGATCAATCCTGTTAATATAAACGTCTATAAAGTATTCATTACACTGAAGAGTCATTCTCACAACCTCTTCACCGGTCATTGTATTTTCAACAACCGAATAATCGGTAATGATACCGACGATATCATAAACCTCGCAGTCGATTCCGTAAGGAATCATGGTCGTATCAACAACCGAAAGGATATCCTCGCGAAGAGCCTTGTTATACATATCATTCTTCAGGTCGAGGGACATTATGGCAAGGTCTTCGATAGCATTCTCGTCGCCGTTTTTCGCAAGCTCGACCAGACGCATCCTGTTGATATGCTGCTTTTTGATCTTCAGGTCCTCTTCCTTAGTTCTGCTGATCGGAAGAAGGATAGTACCGCTCTTCGACAGCCCGGAAAGCATACAGGTTTCAATATAAGGAACCTTCTGCATCCAGTTCAGGTGAACGAAATCAGCAATATTCTGGATATAAAATATGATATTTACAGTCAGATCATCAATAATTCCGTCATAGGCTTCGTTATTTATATGCTTTTCTATGCGCAGGTCAACAAGACCGGTGAGTTTGGTAGGTGACGCATAAGGAAATACATGTTCTATGCTTATCCTCTGTGTCGGATCTATCTCGCCGATCATTGTTAAGCCGATGCCATCGCCAAACTCCTTATCCAGCTGGATGATACTCGTTCCGAGATCAACCGAAGCTGTTGTTTTTCTGTCCGGCGAACGCATAGCTTCCCTGTACAGGTTTTCAAGCTGCATTCTTGATGTAATTTTGCTGAAGCCAATGGCTCTAAGTAAACTGTGCATATTATCTGATTATCAGCAGTATTTAGCATTAATGAACTAAATAACTGTTGATTGAATTATTATTGTATTGATGTTTATTATATTACTTGCTTGGTGTAAGCTTCTCGAGGCCGCCCATGTAAGGTCTGAGAACTTCAGGGATAGTTACTGAACCATCCTCATTGAGGTTATTCTCAAGGAAAGCGATGAGCATTCTTGGAGGAGCAACAACTGTATTGTTAAGTGTGTGAGCAAGGTATTTGTTACCATCCTTACCCTTAACTCTGATCTTAAGACGTCTTGCCTGAGCATCACCGAGATTTGAGCAGCTTCCAACTTCAAAATACTTCTTCTGTCTTGGAGACCATGCTTCAACGTCGAAGGACTTAACCTTGAGATCGGCAAGATCACCGGTACAGCATTCGATGGTTCTTACAGGAACATCAAGTGTACGGAAAAGTTCAACTGTATAGCTCCAGAGCTTGTTGAAGAAATCCATAGATTCCTCAGGCTTGCAGATAACGATCATCTCCTGCTTTTCAAACTGATGGATTCTGTAAACACCTCTCTCCTCAAGACCGTGAGCACCCTTCTCCTTACGGAAGCAAGGTGAATAGCTTGTAAGAGTAAGAGGAAGGCTCTCCTCATCAACCATTGTATCGATGAAACGACCGATCATTGAGTGCTCAGATGTTCCGATAAGGTAGAGATCTTCGCCTTCAATCTTGTACATCATGGCATCCATCTCATCGAAGCTCATAACGCCGGTAACAACGTTGCTTCTGATCATGAAAGGAGGGATGCAGTATGTGAAGCCTTTGTTGATCATGAAATCTCTAGCATAAGTAAGGATAGCTGAGTGAAGACGTGCAACATCACCGATAAGGTAATAGAAACCGTTTCCTGCAACCTTTCTTGCAGCATCAAGATCGATACCTGCGAGCTTCTCCATGATCTCTGTGTGATATGGAATCTCGAAATCAGGAACAACTGGCTCACCGAACTTCTCAATCTCAACGTTCTCAGAATCATCCTTACCAACAGGAACTGAAGGATCAACAATATTTGGAATAGTCATCATGATCTTCTTGATCTTTTCATCGATAACCGGCTTCTCCTCTTCAAGCTTTGCAAGACGAGCTGCATTTTCAGCAACCTGCTTCTTTGCTGCTTCAGCACCTTCCTTATCGCCCTTAGCCATAAGTGCACCGATCTGCTTTGAAATAGTATTCTTCTCGTTTCTCAGTCTGTCAGCTTCGGCCTGATTTGCGCGAGCCTCTTTGTCGAGCTCGATAACCTCATCAACAAGAGGAAGCTTTCTGTCCTGGAACTTTCTTTTGATATTCTCCCTAACTACGTCAGGATTCTCTCTTAAAAACTTAATGTCTAACATTTGTTTTATCTCCTATTCTTAAATATCGTAGCTATCATCTTCAATTGGTGTGGTGAGAAGAGCTATCTCATCTTCAACCGTCATTGCTTTCTTCAGAGCTTCTTTCTCCTCTTCGGAAAGTGTTATATATGACTCACCCTTGATGATCTCTTTGGCGTAGGTGTAGCAGCCTTCCTTACTGTGCATAGCATTGATAACCACGCCGGAATAATTATTGTTAAGTATCGCGAGGGAGAAGCTCAGCTCCCCGGCCATATCATTAAATGCATCGTATTTCTTAAGACCAATCTTGGAATAGCAGGAATCAACGTGGGCCTTAGCCTCGCGGTGTTCCTTGCTGACTCTCTTCGCCATAGCCTTGACCTTATCCATCTCTTTGAACCTTGTAAATACTATCTCTTCCAGGTCTTTGCCTTTCTTGCCGCTCATGATCGTGTAGTATTTACGATTCATGTCGAGAAGCTTTCTGAAGGTCATGATGAGTAAAATAGCAAGTATAACGATAAGCGCCAGAAGTATTCCGATGACGATCTCAATCCTCATACCAAATGCTTTTGCGTATAATATCATTTACTGCTCCTTCCATTATTATAAATGTTATAGTACATTGACCGATATTTTTCAGTAATTCAATGATTGATTATGATAATTAACTATTTACTGTTTATACCAATCAAATCTTTTGATGTATTAAAGATTATTTTGCACTATAAAGGAGAGTTGTGATTCTGTCAAGCTCATCGGTGGATGAATACTCTATTTCAATAGTACCCTTTCCACCCTTCTTAGCCTTGATCTTTGCTCTGGTACCAAGTACATTCTTGAGACGTTCCTCAATCGACTTATATATGAAGGAATCATCAGGCTTAGGAGTTTTGCGCTCCTTAAGTATTTTTTCAGCACCGTCATTTATGCTTTTAACGAACTGTTCTGTCTCACGTACAGACATCTTATTATCAAATACAAGCATAGCAGCTTCGTACTGAACCTCAGGATCCTCAAGACCTATAAGGCAGCGTGCATGTCCGGTTGTGATCATATCATCAACAAGCATCTGCTGAACCTTATCGCAAAGCTTTAAAAGTCTGAGTGCATTTGTAATAGTAGATCTGCTCTTTGAAACCTTTTCTGCAACTTCATCCTGTTTAAGAGAATAGCTTTCGATAAGTGTCTGGTATGCTTTAGCTTCTTCAATCGGATTAAGGTTCTCTCTCTGAAGGTTCTCGATAAGAGCAACCTCAAGGATTTCTTTCTCAGTGTAGGTTCTTTCAATAACCGGAACCTCTTTAAGACCTGCGATTCGTGCTGCACGCCATCTTCTCTCACCGGCGATTATTTCATAGAAGTTATCGCGTTTCATAACCACGATAGGCTCGATGATTCCGTACTGCTTAATTGAATCAGCAAGTTCATTAAGTGCATCCTCGTCAAACTCTACTCTTGGCTGTGATTTGTTTGGTTCGATATCTGTTATCTTAACGAACTTCTCCTTCGGAACCTCAACCTCTTTAACAACCTCTTTGATAACTTCTTTTGTAACAACCTTTACAGCCGGCTTTGTTTCTTCAGCTTTCTTTGTATCCGACGATGCCGGGCTCTTGGATGTTTTCTTATTTTCTTTCTTAGGTTCGCCGGTTGGGATCAGACTTTCCATTCCCATCCCAAGACCTCTTCTCTTTGTCATCTCAACCTCCTATTATAAACGAACATATGTTCTATATAGTCAACTTATAAGAATAATTTGTTTTTTATAACCTCGTCTGCAAGATTTCTGTAGGCAAGAGCTCCGGAGGATCTTGAATCATAAAGATTGATCGGTAAACCGTAGCTTGGAGCTTCTGCAAGTCTAACGTTTCTTGGCACAACTGTTTTATAGATTAGCTGATCAAGATTATTCTGTACATTATCTACTACTTCCTGAGAAAGGTTATTTCTGGAATCATACATTGTAAATACAACGCCTTCAATCTCAAGATGCTTATTAAGTTTCTTCTTAATAAGATCAATCGTGTAGATCAGCTGAGTTAATCCTTCCAGTGCATAGAACTCACACTGGATAGGAACTATAACTGTATCTGCTGCTGTCATAGCATTGACAGTAAGTATTCCAAGTGCGGGTGGACAGTCAATTATTATAAAGTCAAATTTCTTACGAATACTTTTTATTGTTTTCTTTAATATATATTGTTTATCATCGGTTTCGATAAAATCAATCTCTGCTCCGGCAAGTTCTCTGCTTGAAGGAATCACATTCAGATTATCAAATACATTTACGAGCATTGCTTCACCAAGATTGCAATTACCAATCATTGCATCGTAGATTGAGTATTCAACATCGCTTTTATCTATTCCAAAGCCACTTGACATATTTCCCTGAGGATCCATGTCGATGGCAAGAACTTTATATCCTTTTTCGGCAAGACATGCAGCAAGATTGATCGAAGTAGTTGTTTTACCAACTCCACCCTTCTGGTTAGCAATCGCTATTATTCTTCCCATAATTTCATCTCCGTTATTTGTTGATTAGTCTCGTTTTGTAATTATAGCACTTTCTAAAATAACATTCTATATAAATATTATGAATATTCGAGCTTTTCATAATGTTTCACGTGAAACATATCAACTATTATTATTTAATAGTTACCAATAATATTCTATATGGATATTAACTCGATTCTTACTGTTTGGTATTCTCGATTCATTTAATAATGCTTCACGCGATATATATTAACTGTTACTATTATAATAGTTAATATTTAATTATCTATATGGTTTAATTGCCCAAATTCTTTCAGCTTGTTTTTCTCAATTCATCAAATAATGTTTCACGTGAAACATTAAGATATTATGAGTAAAGTTGATTTTGGTTGTGAATCATAATATAATTACATGGTGACTAGTTAAATACACAGAAATAGGAGTAATACTAATATGAAAGATTTTGATGCAGTAGTTTTTGATATGGATGGTGTGATCTTCGACTCAGAGCGAGCAGTTATATCAGGTTGGTTGGAAATAGCAAAGAAGTATAATATAAAAGACATAGAAACAGCTTGTATTGCTTGTACAGGAACAACAGAAGTTAAAACAAAAGAAATCATGCTTGATAAATATGGTAAGGATTTTCCTTATGAAGCATACAAGAAGGAGGTTTCAAAAATATTTCATGAGAAATATGATAATGGAAGGCTTCCTGTTAAACCGGGTGTGAAAAATATTCTAGAATTCCTTAAAAAGAACAATAAGAAGATCGCACTGGCCTCTTCGACTAGAAGACAGGCTGTGGAACAGGAACTTAAGGATGCAGGATTCTTAAAATACTTTGACAAGCTTGTTTGTGGTGATATGGTTAAAAGAAGCAAGCCTGAACCTGATATATTCTTAAAAGCGTGTGAAGAACTGGGTGTAGATCCGAACAGATCATATGCTATAGAAGACTCATTCAATGGAATTAGATCTGCTCATGCAGGAAAGCTTAGACCAATTATGGTTCCGGATATCAAACAGCCGGATGATGAGATGAGGTCGCTTGCAGAGGTTATACTCAATAATCTAAATGAAGTTGTTGAATATTTAAATGATTAACAATGTTTCACGTGAAACATTTATTATATATAAACGATAGCTTGAACTTTGAAATTAACATGTTCAGGCTATCGTTTTATTATGCATAAACAATAAATACATATTTATAATTAATATTCGTAAAACAACATATTGGTTTAACATGATATATGTGATTATTCTGTTATTCATATATTATAATTGATTAATATAAATTTGATTACTTTAACTCAATTTGATTTATTTGTTTTGTTTCACGTGAAACATCGATCATAATGTAAATCAGGTTGACCATATTGTTTAATGCTCATGCTATCTATTTTATATATAGTAATTAATATTTGTTTGTGAGAGGACTTTAATGAATAAACAATATTATAATATGAATGTCTTAATATTATAATAATATGTAATTATAATTAAATCTTCGCACATATGAATCTGTTTTTTATAGAAGTCTATTTAGTTCGAGAAGATAATTCAATAATGATGTTTCACGTGAAACATTTACTCCTGATTAAGTAAATATAAAAGATCCCGACAAGAATTGATATTCAAGTTCGGGATCTTTTATTGCTAAATGTTTCACGTGAAACATTCTGGTTGGACATTACTTTGATTACATCTGCTCAACAACGCCGATGCCGAGAAGATCAAGAGCATCTCTAAGAGTCTTACGTGTGATCTTAACAAGTGCAAGGCGGGCATTCTTAACTGCTTCATCATCTATATTGATACGATTTACAGTGTAGAACTTGTTGAATGCCTGAGCAACATCTACAGCAAACCTTGCTACGATTGATGGTTCATATTTCTCAGAAGCATCCTTAACAACCTCTGGGAAGCGGATGATCTCTTTAAGAAGATCAACAGATGCTTCATCTGTAAGTACAGAATAATCGATATTTGCAAGATCAATAGCTGAAAATGCTGATGAATCAGAAGATTCATATGCTTTTCTAAGGATACTTGAGCATCTAGCGTATGTATACTGAACATATGGACCGGTTTCACCGTCAAAGTTGAGGAGTTTCTCCCAACGGAAGCTTACATCTTTGATTCTCTGATTGTAGAGATCGTTGAATATAACTGCTCCGACACCAACTATACGTGCAACCTCATCCTTGTCCTCAAGATCAGGATTCTTCTCATTGATTGTTTCCTTGATCTTAGAGATAGCCTCAAGAAGAATGTCCTCAGCATAAATAACATTTCCATCTCTTGTTGAAAGCTTTGCACCATCCAGACTTACAAGTCCATAAGGAATATGTACGAGCTGATCCTTAGCCCACTCATTTCCGAGAAGCTCAACTACCTTAAATACCTGAGCGAAGTGAAGCTTCTGCTCCTGGCCTGTAACATAGAGAGCTTTAACGAAATTATATGTATTTTTACGGTAGAAGATAGCAGCCAGGTCTCTTGTTGCATATATTGAAGAACCATCATTCTTAAGAATAAGACATGGAGCCATATTATATGCTTCAAGATCTACTATCTTAGCACCTTCACTTTCAGTAAGGAGGTTTGCATCTGTAAGCTTCTGAACTATATCACCGGTCATATTTCTATAGAAGCTTTCACCGGTAAAATGATCGAAATCAAGGCCGAGGAGCTGATAAGTACGCTTGTACTCTGTAAGGCTGATGTCTACAAACCATTTCCAGATGGCAAGTGCTTCTTCATCGCCCTGTTCCATCTTAACAAACCATGCTCTTGCCTCGTCATTTAACTCAGGATTCTCATCAGCTGCTTTGTGGAAAGCAACATAGAGGCGCATAAGCTCTTCTACACCTTTTTCCTTAACGGTAGCTTCATCGCCCCAATTCTTATATGCAACGATAAGCTTGCCAAACTGTGTACCCCAGTCGCCAAGGTGATTGATCCTTTCAACCTTATATCCAAGCTTTGAATAGATCTTATAAAGTGAATTTCCGATGATAGTAGTACGAAGGTGACCAACGTGGAAATTCTTGGCAACGTTTGGTGAAGAATAATCTATACAGATAGTCTTTCCGGTTCCTTCTTCAGATGAACCAAAGTTTTCAGCTGCTGAAGCCTCAACCATAGACTTAACAAATGCATCTTTACGAAGATAGAAGTTAAGGTATGCACCTTTAACATCGATATGATCGATAAAATCAAGCTCGCCAATCTCATTTGCAATATCTGCAGCGATCATAGGAGGTGCTTTATGAAGTTCCTTTGCAAGTCTGAAGCAAGGGAATGCAAAGTCACCCATTTCCGGTTTTGGAGGTATTTCTATCATAGAAGAGATGTCTTCCTGTGATAAAAATGGAATCTTTTCATTTAATAATGTGATGATCTTGTTTTTCATTTCGTTTTATCCTTATATATTTTATATTCTTTGATAATCAATAGAGACATCAATTATTATAATCTTGTTAATGTAATGAATAAAATTAGTTATCGGTATTGGTTGATAAATAAGCATAATTGTTGATAAGTATATGCAATTTATCATAAATTGTTATTCTGGGATGCACACAATAACGGTTTACATAATCAGTTGGCATAACGCCAATTAACTATTTTACAGGAAATCTGAAACTAAAGGTAGTGCCTTCTTTTTTCGTTCCTTTGATATTCAGTGTTCCGTCGAGCAGGTAAATCAGCTCGTGGGCACGGTGCAGGCTGCTGTACCATGGACTCTTTCGCATATAGCTGCGTTCTATGCCCTTGCCGTTATCAGAGATCTGAACTTCTGCAGCTTCATCAGTTATGGAAACGCGGAGGCTGATCTTGCTTGCATTTGCGTGCTTATAAATATTATCAAAAGCAATCTTCAGAAGTCTGACGATGGCAAGTGACTTTTCGTAGCTGAGCTTCTTATCATAATCGCTACATTTGATGTCGCTGTCAAGTACGCATTCCGGATGACTGTCTCTGCTGTGTGTTACGAAATCATCGAGGATAACACCAATCGGTTGGTCGATATCAAGCTTATAGTTCATACGATTGAGAAGTGAATTGATCACCGCGGTCGTATTTTTCAGGTGGCCTGATATCTCGGTAGTTGTGAGCCTTGCACGCTCCGGATCGGAGGTAATAAGATAGCTGAGTATATCGAGGCGGTGAATATCGCTCGTAATGTCAGCTTTAACCTTTGAATCCAGGATGGTCGCATTGTAGGTATCATCGTAGGCATCGAGCATGAGGATATTTGTTCCATGCTTTGCAGCCTCGGATATTTCCGGATCCTCTTCAACGAATTCGAAGCCTTCTTCCTCATCGTCGTCAGCGTACTTATCAAGGAAGGTTCCAAGATTGTTTATCGCTTTCTTTGCGGATGTGAGTGAAGCAAGCTTCTCAGAGATTACAAAGATCTCTCTTTCTTCCTCAGCAATCTTTGCCTCGAGAGTCTCCTTAACAAGCTTTAGGTCGTCAATCTGTGTATTTAACTCGTTTTCCTTTTCGTCCTGGTCGGTCTGCTTGATGATCGGGCTAAATACATTCTTGCGCGAGCTGGAAGGTGTTGAATAAACACTTTTAGTCCTGTAGAGCTCGTCCAGCTTGATATTTATCTCGAAGAGTTCGGTCTGGTGATCCTGGACACTTTGAAGGAGGGCGTTGCTGCTTGCCGTAAAGTGACGGAGCATTTCGTCGTTCGACTTGATAATGTCATTTAACATTTCTTTTTTATTCATCTAACTTGTTCTCCCCCTTCTTTATTGTAACCGATTTCCTGCTATTTTTATGTTTTAATCTTCCGATTGATTTTGTATGCGATTTCTTCTGTGTATTTTTATCGGAGCTTGTTTTATTTTGCTTGATCATATCGGCTGATCTGTTTTTAATATCTGCCGGTTGTTGCTTTTTACGCTTAATACGTTTCTTCTGCAGGAGATTAAACTCGATCAGAATAACGATCAAAATAATAACTATCGCTATGATTATAATATAATAAGCGTGAAATTCAAAGTGTGGTTTCTTCGATGCCTTATTTTCTTTTACAGCCGGTGCGAGAGGGCGGAGATAATCATTATTTATGATATCCACTTCGCCGAGGGACTGGCCTTCAAAGGAGAAGGTGATCTTACCAACAACCTCTGAGTCGGAGGTGTTGTTCATGACGACGGTCTTCTCTATATTTTCGGCGGTAATATAATTACGAACATACAACGAGTAGGAAGTATCGGTCGATAGGTTTGGAAGCCCGTGATCGATAGAGTGATAGTAGTTCGCGAGCATCGGCGAGGTTTCAGCTTCTTTATCAAAGGAGAAATTCTCAAGTGGCTGGATGATGTGGAAGCTGTCAAAGCAGAAGTCGAGCAGTGCCGCGGATTCGGTAAAGGTGGTCGATGCCGGAAGCACGTCCATCAGAACGCAGACCAGACGACGACCGTCTTTCTCCGCAAAGGTGATCAGAGTTCCGTGAGCCTCCTCGGTATATCCGGTCTTGCCGCAGACAGCGTATGGATAATAATAATCGCTTATCTCGGAAAGCATATTGTCACCGTGCCAGAGAACGCGCTCGGTATTTTTGTTGGTAGCCGGAATCGTGTAGGTCAGAGTTGAGGAAATATCCTTGAACTCGGAATATGCATAAACCGCGCGACCGATGAGCGCCATATCATAACAGCAGGTGTAATGATCGGCGGCCGTGAGACCGCTGGCATTTGAAAAGTGCGTATTCTGGCAGCCAAGCTCCGCTGCCTTGCTGTTCATCATATCGCAGAAGCCGGAGAGGCTGCCACCGATATGTTCAGCGATTCCGTAAGCTGCATCGTTAGCCGAATTAAGGAGCATTGCGTACATTGCATCCTTGAGATTCATCTTCTCGTCGTAGTCCAGAGCAATATTTGAAGAGTCTGAAGGAGTGTTGTCAACGGCTTCCTTAGACATAGTTATCGTGTCGGAAAGGTTGCCTTTTTCGAGGGTTATGAGGGCGGTCATGATCTTTGTGATACTCGCCGGATAGCGCTTCGTATATGCATCCTTCTCGTAGAGGATGGTTCCGCTGTCGATATCCATAACGATTCCTGAAAGAGTTGTTATGGCTGGCGGTGCGGTGCGGGCTGTATTTGGAAGGTTAGAGGTGTCCACGCCGGTTGTCTGGTCAGATTCTGTAGAATCAGTACCGGATCCGTCGGAGTCGGTAGTTTCGGAGGAGTCTGTATCTGTATCCTCAGACTTATCGTCATCATCTTCGCCACCATCGGTCTGACTGTCAGAACTTGTTGTTTCTTCGGTTGATTCGCCGTCCTCAGGTTCTGCGCTCACGTAAAAAGAAGTCCGGAATATAAGAAATACGGACAGAAGAGCGAGAAGTATAATGTAAAGGGGGCGTATGTTGTTTCTTCTATTATATATGGTCATGGTAAAGTCTCGTTTATTAATTGATGGATATATTATCTAATATCTCTGTTGAAAATACAAGAATTATTGGATGAAAACCAAAACTGCGACTTCGTCGCATCATCCCCTCGACTATCGTCTCGGTGATGAACATCCGTCAAATATCTGTATACATATTTTTTGTGTAAACTGCGACTTCGTCGCATCATCCCCTCGACTGTCGTCTCGGTGATGGACATCCGTCAAATATCTGTATACATATTTTTTGTGTAAACTGCGACTTCGTCGCATCATCCCCTCGACTATCGTCTCGGTGATGATCATTCGCCAAATAAAAGCACCATCAACCATTTGTAAATGCTTGATGGTGCTTTTACTTGGCTCATTGTTTACACAAAAAAAGAGCCAAAAACCTTGCCTACACAAAGTCCTCAGCCCTCCTGCGTGGGCCGCCGGGGGCTCGAACCCCGCACACCCTGATTAAGAGTCAGGTGCTCTACCAAATGAGCTAGCGGCCCTAAATTATTAAGTTTTCAGCGGTTCTTGCTGAACACTTAATGAATTATATATCAACAATTTATTAAATGCAACAGGTTTTTTCACTTTTTTATTGTTTCGGCACTTTCTACAAATTGAAGGTCCGTTTTTGTTAGTCTTTATGAAAAACTCCCCATTTTTGTATCAAAAACGGGGAGTTTTAGGGGATTATCACTCTAAACCGAACTGTTTCATGTAATCAAGATAGTCTCGGCACCATTTATACCACCCGTCCGGAAGCCATTCAGCGAACTTTTCAAATACATCATCGCCCGCTGCTTCCTTGATCACGCGGATTATCATATCAACATCATCGTAAGAAAAATCGTATTTTTGAGAAATCTCACATATTTTATCGATGATTTCAGGTCCGTAGGCTTCCTCAAGGAAGGTTATAAAACGGAATCCATAATGATAATGTACCTGATCGGCACTTCTTTCCTCCAAAGTAACACGTCGGAATTCCTCCTCGGGGTTCTCGAGAATCTGTGATCCGTCATATCGTGGCTCATATCCATCGATTGAAACGTATTGTATCATACTCCAGGCCGGAAAATTCTCTGTACGTGCTAATCTGTCCTGAGCATAAAGTGCGATGCCCTCTTCAAAAGTCTGCCCAAGATTCGGTCCCTGGCGAAGCCTGAGTATGTGAGCCAGCTCGTGATATACAGTATCAAAGGTTCCGTTATCAAAATAGAAGTCGTCATCGAAGAGCATCAATGTATTTTTGTCAGACCACTGAATCGCTCCGTCCCCGTTGTCACGGACTATAAGTATATTGATCTTATCAAGGTCTGTATTTATTCCGTTAAAGGTATTGCCAAAATACTCGTTCAGCCAAGGCTCCTTCTCTATATACGAGGTCTTCTTAAAGGAAAGCTTATACAGCTCTTCAAGCTCACTCATTATACGGTCAAGATTCTCCGGTGTATTTCCGGGAAGCTTTGCGCCGGCTTCAACATATAAAACGTATTTTCCTCCCAGATAGTAGGAATCCTTGTCGGCTGTAACTATTTCGTCGGCGTTACCATTGAATTCCAGAAGAGGAACTGTTGAGGCAGGAGATGATGCTACTGTGTCCGATTTTGTATCGTTTGGTGTCGAATCTGCGGTCTGCTTTGTCTCATCATCTATCTCCGGCTCTGTATCCGGACTCATGGTCGTTTCCTCAGTGGTCACATATTCCGTTCCAAATACGATGGTAACTCCATCTACAACTGTGTAAGGCTCTGAAATCCTTTTATCTCTGGTATTATTCTCATCCTTTCCGCAAGCTGTCAGCGAACAGATCATCATTACAAGCAGAACAGCTCTTCTAAGCTTTTTCATAATAGTTCTCCTTTTAATCATCTATTCAACCAAAACGGTATCGAGTACTTCGTGCATCTCATCCTCGGAAAGTCCTTTGAAGGAAATATATCCGTTGGTATTATCTGTCGAGAGCATAACATAGGTGGTCACCACATCTTCGTTATCTTCGGCAGCTATTTCATCAACCAGATAATACTCAGTTCCCGAGGTTGAACTGTATTCGCGCTCGTTCGAGGTGTTCTGCAGCTTGATGCTGTATGCCGCATCTTCAGCGATATTTCCAGAACTGATGTCCTGATTAACAGAAAAGCATCCTTCATTATAGATGAAGGTTGCAGAAATACACTTTGTGCTGTAACCATCGCCCTCAGTTGTACTTAAGTATGCACCATCTGAGCTCAGCTCGTATTCCTTTGTAAACTTTATGCCCATCCCTGCATCCTTTAGTGCTGCCGTATAAGAATCGTAGGTGTAAGAAGTTGTTGTGTAACCGTTGACCTCCGAAACACTCTTGAATATCCAGGCAGTGTCTTCATTACCTGCTTCGGTAGCAAGGATGTTCGTTGTTACCGGCTCCTCGGTACGGCTTATGGCATCATCGTCGATATAGTCTTCATTGCCGACTGAGATCGCATGATCCGTAACCACCGGCTTCTTTAACGCCTTAACCGCCGCATAAACTCCTACCGACCCAACGCATACAACCGCAAGCGCTATGGCTGCAGCCTTCGGAAGAACATACCACTTACGCAGACCGTTCTTATATATATTACCTTCACTTTTCTTTTCTCCGGCAAGGATCTTCTGATTAAGCTCCTCAGAAGGTTCATAGACCGGTCGAAGAGCCTTCCCTAACAGCCCTTCAAATTCTTTTCTTTCTTCTATTTCATTCATACCGTGTCAGCCTCTCTTTCAATCTGTTTTTAGCATTATGGAGTCTGCTTTTTACCGTTCCCTCCGGTATGCCGAGCGCTTCTGATATTTCTTCGATCGACAACTCCTCCATATAAAACATCAGGATGACTATGCGAAACTTGTCCGGCAGGCTCTGAACCTCGAGCCTTATCTGCTGCAAATAAACCTTCTGCAGCGCATCGTCCTCAACCGAAGCCAGGCTGTCCGGAAGCTCCAACTCGGATATGTCCTGGAAGCAGACTGTATCAGCCTTCCTGCGCCGCCAGAGGTATTTTCGTTTCTGGTTATTCCACAGGTTTGTCGCAATCGCTAACAGATAGCTCTTCGGATTTCTGCCCGGATCTATAGAATCCTTTTCGAAAGCGGTCAAAAAAGTCTGCTGATATAGATCGTCTGCCGAGTATTTGTCCCCTGTCAGATAAATACAATAGGAATAAATATCCTTTCCATATTCACTTATGTACTGTTCTATACCTGTCATCCCAATTCTTCCGGCCTTCGCCGCGTCCTCCTGACTCAGAAGCTGTTTTACAGCCCCCTGAAACTGATCGTGCACAACCTGTATTCACTTATATATTTTCATATAAATCAATCGGGTTCATTTTTCTTTGAAATGTTTTAAAGTTTATTTGGCTTATATTGAATTCCGGTTTATATTTAATTTTATCATGTCTATTTTTTGTCCGTCAGATATAATAAATGCGCCCTATTACATGGACGCACTTATTAGTTTTGAATTAAATAGTTGTTTTATATATGCTTAAATAATTATGGCCTACTCTTCGGTAGATTTGCCGGTTTCCGGTGGAAAAGCGACCAATCTGCAGATAGGATTGCCCATTTCGGAGAATTTCTTCTCGTATTCCGTCATGATATTTCCTTCCACGTACTCAGAATGGTGAAGATCTCTGGTGAAGTTTTCGAGCTTCCAGCCGGCCTCTTCAACCTCGACAAGCGAAAAATCAAACAGAGAAACGTTGTCAGTCTTGAAGGTTATGCCGCCTCCCGGAGCAAGTATTCCTTCGTATCTCTTAAGGAATTGCCTTGAAGTAAGCCTTCTCTTCGCGTGTCTGTCCTTCGGCCATGGATCGGAGAAGTTGAGGTAGATGTAAGCGACCTCCTCCTTATCAAATACATTTTCTATATATTCGGCTTCCATCCTGATAAAATACAGGTTCTTCATCTCCGGCTCCAGGATCCTTTTCTCAACGGCGCGGATCAAAACACTGGAATATTTTTCGATTCCTATGTAATTGATGTCCGGATTCCTTCTTGCGAGCTCCATAATGAATGTGCCCTTGCCCATACCGATCTCGATATGGATCGGATTGTTATTTCCGAAGAATTCGTGCCATTTGCCCTTCATTCCTTCAGCATCTTTAATTGTATATTCACTTTCTGCGATGGCTTCTCTTGAGCCGGGTACATTTTTTAGTCTCATGTTTTCCTCCGAATATTCGTGTGTATTATATTTTGCCGGTTTGTATATTGTTGCCGGCCGTATAAGTATCATATTATGCCGGGGTGTCGGACATAGTATTTTTTATCCGATCACATGACACAGTATATCCGACAATTATATGTTTAGCAATAGGCATGATAGATTGTGTTCAGAACTCGCTTCTTGTCGGCGCTCCACTGCGGCTCAACGAGGAGCTTCTTCGGGCCGTCGCCGGTCAGGCGGTGGATCACGGTCTCTTTAGGAAGAAGGCGGATGCAGTTCATCAGCACCTCGGTGTATTCCTCAAGGCTCATAATATGAAATGGCTCAGCAAGGTATTCGTCGTACAGGCGGGTGCCTTTTAATATATGAAGAAGCTGGAGCTTGATGCCGTCAAGAACCGGCTCAAGTCCGGCAAGATAGCGTATGGTTGCGTACATATCCTCGTGGGTTTCGCCCGGGAGACCGAGAATAACGTGGGTTATCACAGTAATTCCTGCGGCCTTCAGTCTGTGGTAGGTATCCTCAAATACCTGAAGCGGATAGCCGCGGTTGATGCGTTTTGCGGTCTCTTCGTGGATGGTCTGCAGCCCGAGCTCGATCCAGACCGGCTTTATCTTGTTTAGTTCTGCGAGAAAGCTGAGCATCTCATCGGAAATACAGTCCGGTCTCGTACCAATCGAAAGAATGACAATCTCCGGACGGTTTATCGTATCGGTATAAAGAGCCTTCAGGGTATCGAAGTCTCCATAGGTATTTGTAAAGGACTGGAAATACGCGATATATCGACGGTCCTCAGGTTTTATCTTGGACGAGATCTTCGCGTCAACCAGCTTTCTTGCGTATTCAATCTGAGTATCTATGGATGTTATTATTGAATGATCTGATGTACCGGCCTGCGAAACTACAGCGTGCCGATCATTATGAGTATCGTCGCAGTTAGATAGTGGCGCAGCAAAATCACCGGAGCCGCCCTCCGAGCAGAAGGTGCAGCCGCCGGTTCCAACAGTGCCGTCGCGGTTCGGGCAGGTACAGCCGCTCTGAAGGGAGAGCTTGTAGATCTTCTGCCCGTATTTCTTTTTCAGTTCGTCCGAGATGAGTCGTATTTCTTTCATGGTTTTACTATGGAGATGGATTATCTCTGTAATATAAAAAGGAAGTTCTCAGGCGGGGCCCTTAAACTTCCCTTTTATATTTTTAAACTATGTTTAGATTAGTTCTCTTTTGAAATAGTCTCGATAACAGCCTTTGCAATAAGAATAGCAAGTCCGAGTAATACGAACCACCATGCAAGACCGAAGTGAGAGCTAGCAGAACCACCAAGGGCTTTGATTGATGATGCATCACTACCAGAGATTGAATGATCCTTTACAACCTTAGCGCAGCTTGCAAGAATAAATGCAAGAAGACCAAGAGCTGGAAGGTAGAACTGGTAGAATGGAAGACCCTTAACTGCATCCTTAACCTGTGGCATTGTCTCCATAAGAACTGTTCCAACTGCAACAATTATAAGAAGAATACTCCATAATTTAAGGATACCACCGTTAGAAGCCCAAAGACCAAAGCTATTTGACTCTGAAATTCCCCAAACAGTTACCTTTGCAACATGCCATCTTGGTAAGAATGAACCAAGGAAAACAAGACCAGCACCAGCGAATGCGCCATACTTTACAAGTGCAGCGAGAGCTGGGTTAGATGGTGCACTGCTTCCAGCAGGTGCAAATCCCTGATTAACAGTCATAACAGGTGCGCCGCAATTTGGACAATTTGGAGCTCCGTCCATGATCTCTGCCCCACAGTTATTACATCTCATACTTTTTCCTCCTTTTAGAATGGACAGTGTTTATCACTGTCAAAATAAAGATAAGCATAGTCTGAAAATCTCAGACCAAAGTCAGAATATCACATTTTTTTATCAATTTCAACAGTTAGCGTTATTTATTTTTTGTACGTTCTATGTTATAGTATTGATTGTAGGTGCCGAGCACTTAATAAAATGATAAAATCGGATTCCGGAAGGCGGCTTCGGGAATCTATAAAATGAACATCCGGAGGGAAAAATAATGGAAGGCAAGAAGAAGGGTCCTCTTATAATAGGTATTATTTCTGGAGTTGTTATCGTGGCGTCGATCGTGATCGCAATACTGTATTTTACAGGAGCTATCGGAACCAAGGGACGTAACGGAACGTACGAAGGCACAGTTTCAATGTATGGATATGATGTGGCAGTGACCATTAAGATCGATGGTGAGGACGGCGAGCTGAGGATGCATTATCCGGACGACGCAGAGTCACAGGATTACGTTCAGAGCTTCACCGCTTCATGGGATGGTGACACACTCAAGATGAATGCAGGCGGAAATATTCTTAAGGCCAAATACAATGACAAGAATGAAACATTGTCAATAGCCGGCGGGGATTTCCTTGGAGCTGACATAGTTGTCGGAAAGAAGAAATAATGCTGTTTTTACTCAAAAAGCTGTTATTCAGAAGGAGGGGCGACATGTCTAAAAGGGAAAGTAATGACAAGGACGTGACCGTCAATAAGATAAAGCTCATAAGGACGGCTATCATAGCGGCCGTAATTCTGTTCTTTTTGATATTTGTAATAAAGAAGATCGATGCTTATCTCGACGCGAGGAAGAAGCCGGCGCTTTCGGCTGAGAAGCTTACCGAGCAGCTGGTGGCCTGCAGCGACCTGACCACGGCGGAGATCATATATAACGGTGTTGTAAGATTTGAAGAGGATGGTATTCCGCTGATCAACGAAAACAGCTTCCTGATGATGTATTCGGCAAGAGTTAAGGCCGGAATCGACATCTCGCAGGTTAAGGTAAATGTTACGAGCAACAAGGTTATCGTTACACTTCCTGAGGTTACTATCCAGGATCTGATAATCGACACGGATACGTTGGAATTCTACGATGTAACCACTTCGCTTTTCAATCAGACGCAGCAGAGCGACGTTGTTGTAGCTGTTAATTATGCAAAAGAAGATGTAAAGCAGCATGCTGATATTCCGGGACTTCTTGCGAAGGCTAAGGAGCAGACGGAGATCCTCATAAGAGGTCTTCTTACTGATACGGCAGGCGACAGAGAGCTCATCATAAGATATGTTGATGAGGTCGATGATGACGATGACGACAGTACAGAGACGAAGAAATAAATATTTGAAAATAAAAAACACGGACAGGTGAAAACCTGTCCGTGATATTTTTTATTTAAGTGAATCCCAAACTACATTGGCTGTGTTGGATTCTGTGGTGGCTGCTGAGCGTATGGCTGCTGTGGCTGCTGTGGCTGCTGAGCAAACTGCTGAGGCTGCTGTGGAGCCTGTCCGTATGGAGCCTGAGGAGCCTGGCCATAAGGCTGCTGAGGAGCCTGACCATAAGGAGCCTGCTGTGGCTGTCCATAATTCTGAGGGTTGATAGGCTGAGCAAACTGCTGTGCAGGACGCTGATAAGCGTAAGCCTGTGAAGCCTGACGAACTCTCTTCTCGCCTGTGTGGAAGTTCTGTCCCTTGATCAGACAAACGATAGGTCTGACGAAGATAAGAAGGATTCCAACGAGTGAGAACCACCATGAAATATTAAAGTGTGCAGAAACCATAGAGCTTGTCTTGGCTGCCTTGAATATATCCTGAATATCGCCATTAAAAGTCTCAACAAAGAAAAGGATAAGAACAACAACCGGTGCGTAGAACTCTGAGCCCGGAAGTCTTGTAAGACCTGTAAGGTTAACACCAGGAATTACATTAAATACTACAAGATATCTGAAGAGAAGCCAAACACCTAAGATGATTGTCATAACTCCACAGAACTTAACGAAGCCGTTAAGGCCTTCTGCAAAGAGACCGTATGACTCACTTGCATTGTTGTAGCTGCTTGACACATGTATCCAAGCCGGAATACATGCAAAAAGGAGTACGAAGAATGCTCCTATGAAAGAGCAGAGCATTGTATAGTCTCCTCTAAGTCTCTGAGAGAATGGACCTCCTGCATAATAATATACAGCCGGCTTTGGTGGATATGGATTACCATATGGCTGCTGATACTGTCCCTGAGGGCCGCCGAAATTCTGTGGTCCTGGGAATCCCTGAGGTGGTGCCTGATACTGCTGCTGTGACTGAGGCTGAGCCTGATACTGCTGAGGAGCAGGTGTGCCACATACAGGGCAAGCAGGTGCACCCATCGGTATTTCATTACCGCATTGATTACATCTCATACTTTTTTCCTCCTATGATTTCATTGACTAGGATTAGTCTAAAATATGCAAAAAATTGCACTTTTTAATACATCTATTATGACAAAATTACATAAAAAAAGCAACTGTTTATTTATGTTCCACAAGGCTTTTTCACAGGGCTTTTCCTTGACTGAAGAGGGTCCGGGATATACAATAAAAGTGCAGTTATTGGCAGTATAATTGGGGTGATTCGGATGGCTGATATTGTATTTATTGATTTAGAGGTTTCTCAGGTAAAAGAGCATATCAAAGGCTATGGGGTTGCAAGGGCAGAAATACCCGTAAAAAGCATCAATTCTATTAAAAATTCTTATGATGGTACCAGCATTTTCAAATTCAACGATATTTGTTCGGGTGCTTTTTTTGTATGCGGACATAATATTGTGAGTTTTGATTCAGTACATCTTGAAAATGAGGGGCTGGATCTTTCTGATCTTAAGATGATAGATACGTTGTTCATGTCACCGCTGTTATTCCCTAAAAAACCATATCACAGGTTGCTGAAGGACGATAAGCTGTCGCCTGATGATGAAAATAATCCTCTTAATGATGCCAAGAAATGTATGGAGCTTTATATCGACGAAGTGGACAGCTTTTTTGGCCTGAAGCAGAATCTGAAAGAGATATTTTATCTGCTTTTGCATGAAAAAAAGGGGTATTCCGGATTCTTTGAAAGTATTTACTATTATTGTGAGAATGAGAACCTGAAGGATCTTATCAGAGAGGAATTTGCCGGGAAGATATGCGACAATTCTGATCTGGATGCTTTGATCAACGAGCATCCGGTTGAGCTGGCCTACGTCCTTGCGTCTATTAACGCAGATGATAAGGATGCGATAATACCTCCATGGGTAAAGGTTAATTTCCCAAAGGTTAGTGAGGTATTCCACAGATTAAGAGGAAAAAAGTGCGAAGAGGGTTGCCCGTATTGCAACAATGCTTTTGATATAAGGAAGCATTTGAAGGACAAATTCGGTTACTCAGAATTCCGGACGTTCAATGGGGAGAATCTTCAGGAAAAGGCAGTTCAGGCAGCTGTTGACGGGAAATCGCTGTTGGCTGTATTTCCAACCGGAGGCGGTAAGTCCATTACCTTTCAGCTTCCAGCCCTTATTGAGGCAGATACTGTCAGAGGGCTTACGGTAGTTATTTCTCCTTTAGTTTCACTTATGAAGGATCAGGTTGATAACCTAAGTGAAAAGGGCTTCTCTGACGCAGTCAGTTTAAATAGTCTGCTCAATCCTATAGAGAGAAAGGAAGTTTTGGAAAGGGTTGAAAGCGGAATAGCGTCTATCCTTTATATTGCTCCGGAGTCATTAAGGTCAGATTCTGTTGAACGCCTTCTATATAAAAGAGGGGTCAGCAGATTTGTTATAGATGAAGCGCATTGTTTTTCTTCTTGGGGGCAGGATTTCAGAGTCGATTACCTCTACATAGGTGATTTTATAGCCAACTTGGAGGAAAAAACAGGTCGGAAAATACCGGTTTCCTGCTTTACTGCAACGGCAAAGCAGAAGGTTATCGGTGATATCAAGAAATATTTCATGGATAAGCTGGGGGTTGACCTGGAATTATACACCACGGATACAGCGAGAAAGAATCTGCGTTATTTGGTAGAGTATTCCGATAATAACGAGGAGAAATACAGGACTCTTCGTTCCTGGTTGGAAGCAAAGGATTGTCCGACGATAATATATGTTTCGCGAACATCTACTGCTGAAAAATTGGCAGAAAGACTGAGAACGGACGGATTCAATGCAAAACCGTATCACGGACAGATGGATCCGGATGAAAAAACTGAAAATCAGAATGCATTTAAACGAGGCGAGCTGAATATAATTGTTGCGACCTCGGCTTTTGGCATGGGTGTTGATAAGGCGGATGTTGGATTGGTCATTCACTATGATATATCCAATTCGCTTGAAGACTACGTGCAGGAGGCCGGAAGAGCCGGTCGAGATGAGCATATCAGCGCTGAATGCAGAGTGCTTTTCAATGAAAATGATCTGAATAAGCATTTTATGCTTTTGAATCAGTCGAAGCTCAGTATAAGCGAGATTCAGGAGGTTTGGAGAGGAGTAAAGAATCTTTGCAAGGGTAGAGAGGGCATAAGCAGTACAGCTCTTGAGATTGCCAAAGCTGCGGGTTGGAACCCTGAATTTAAAAGGGATATAGAGACACGAGTTCGTGCAGCTATCGCAGCACTTGAGATGGCGGGCTATGTTAGGAGAGGAAATAACAGCCCGAGGGTATTTGCGGACAGCTTGAAAATAGATAGTATGCTTGAAGCACAGAAGCAATTGATGAAAAGTCCGAATTTCAAACTTGAGATGATACCTATTGCTGTACTGGTTCTCAGATATCTTATTCCTCTGAAATACAGAAATAAGAACAAGAAAAAGTTTGATGATTTTGGAATAGATGTTGAGTCGAGAGTTGATTATATAGCGGATCATATCGGAATCGATAAGAAGCTTGTGATCGAGTGCGTGAATGAGCTTAAATATGTAGGAATACTGGCGGATGACACAGAAATGTATGTCCATCTTGATCCGGGAGATCTGTCCAGAAATGGAATGAGCAAGAAGACTTCGGATTATCTGAAGCTGGAACAATTCCTTATAGAAGAGGTGACATCTACTGAAATAATTGAGAAGAGATATGATTACCGTGAATTAAATGAAAAGGCTGAGGATGCAGGATTAAAGAGCAGTATAAATATGCTCAAGGAAATCATCAATTTCTGGACTATCAAGAATTATATCGAAAAGCCCCACGGAGAAGTCAGTAATTCTGTATTGATACAGCCAAAGGTTGATAAGAAAAAATTTCAAAAGAGAATTGATGACAGACTTGTATTATGCAGATATATTGATGAATATTTTAGACTCCGAGGCCGCACAGAATATGATAGTGTGAAAAATGGTCCGAAAACTGTGTCAAATATAAAGGTTGATTTTTCTCCGAGAGATATCTTAAACATCTTTAATATAAGTGAGGATAAATTGGGTATTTTCAAATTCAGTCTTGGGCATATAGAGGAAGCTTTGCTATATCTGACAAAGATTGGCTCCTTCAAGATTGATGGAGGATTTCTTGTTATCTACAATGCACTTCGTATAAATCGTATCGAGATGGATAACAAGAAACGATATAAGAAGGAGGATTACGCAAAACTAGAGGAGTATTATAAGAACAAAACTCAGCAGATCCATATAGTCGGTGAGTATGCAAATATGATGGTTAAGGATTATAATGCAGCACTTGCCTTTGTTAAAGACTATTTTAATATGGACTATGAGCAGTTTCTAAATATATATTTTGCAGGTGACAGACAGAAGGAGATAGAGAAGAATATAACTCCGGGCAAATATAACGAGTTATTTGAAAAGCTGACGGAAAAGCAGTTTGAGATAATTAATGATGACTATAGTAAGACTATAGTTGTTGCAGCGGGTCCGGGAAGTGGCAAGACCATGATCCTGGTTAATAAGATGGCGTCGCTCCTTCAGCTGGAAGATGTTAAAAGTGAGCAGCTGTTGATGCTAACATTTTCAAGAAATGCGGCTATGGAGTTCAAGAGAAGGCTTTACAAGCTGATAGGAAAGGCTGCATCATATGTTGAAATAAAGACATTTCACTCTTATGCTTTCGATCTTCTGGGGCGGAAAGGAACTTTGGAGAAATCTGAGGATGTCATTAGAGCCGCAACAGATGCAATATTAAATAACGAGGTTGAGACTGAGAAAATAACCAAAACAGTTTTGATGCTTGATGAGGCTCAGGATATGAATAGTGATGAGTATAATCTTGTCATGGCACTCAGGAAAGTTAACGAAAATATGAGAATCATCGCGGTGGGTGATGATGATCAGAGTATTTATGGCTTTAGAGGTTCAGATCCAAAATACATGAAAAAGCTTCTTCAGGAGGAAGATGCAAAGCTGTATCAGATGGTGGATAATTTCAGAAATTGTCCGCTTATAGTTAATATTGCAAATCTTTTCTCGTATACCCTACCGGACAGACTAAAAAACGAGGCGCTGATTTCCAAGGTTGAAACTGAAGGAACAGTAATGATTGCAAGAGCCTCAAATCCTAAAGCACATCTGGAAGGTCTGCTGGAGGTATTTTTCCGAAATTGCTACAGGAAGGGCACAAGAACTGCCATTCTGACTACAACAAATGAGCAGGCGTATAAGATTCAGTATATCCTAAAGGATGAGGACTATAAACCAAGGCTTATCCAGTCAAGAAGCGGTTTCTCTTTATATAATCTGGATGAATTCAGAACCTTCCTTGAGGTTATCTATTGCAAAGATCGTTCTGTGATAGGAGAAACCGAGTGGAAAGATGCACGTGAAGTTTTAACAAAAATGCACGGAAACAGCAAAAATTTCAAAAATGTAGAGTATATTCTTGACCTTTATGAAGTAACCTATGATAAGAAATACTATATGGATTTTGAAAATTTCCTTCGAGAATGCTCTTTTGATGACTTCTACAGATGTGAAGAAGGAGAAATAATCATATCTACCATTCATAAAGCGAAGGGGCATGAGTTTGATGATGTATTTCTTGTTTTGAGTGGTCTGGATAATATTAATGTTGAAAAGCAAAGAGCAATCTATGTTGGAATGACGAGAGCAAAGGAGAACCTTTATATTGTTCAGGATGGAAATTGCTTCAGCCATGGAAGAAATACAGAGGTTGATGACAAAGAGCTTATAAGAAGCATTAATAACGCCGGAGCAAAATTCTACAATGAGAAAAAAGAATATCCGGAGCCGAAGAAAATACTGATGGAATTGACACTAAATGATGTAGCACTAACATTTAGTGGAAAATGTATGGATAGCATTCGAAAGGGCGCGTTTATTGCCGGAGATAAGCTGACGATAGACATAAAAGAAGACAACGGAGCTTTCTATTTTAAGAAGAATATCAATGGTGTAGACAGGGTTGTATGTGCGGCGTCCAATAAGTTTATAAAAGAATTCGCACAGAAACTAAGAGAAGGATATTATCCGATAACTATTACTGCAAATTATATTGTTTATTGGAGAGAGCCTGATAGTAAAACAGAATACAGAATAGTGCTTCCACAGATTCTTCTGGAAAAGAGAAATTAAAAAACAGTGCTAAGCCTTAGCTAGGTTTAGCACTGCTTATTTTTACCAGGCGTGTTTTCCGGTTGCTGCGAGACTGTCTATGTCCATGTACGCATTCTCAAGAGCCTCTTGGTGATAGGTGTAATACCCATCATATATTTCTTGAGTTATTCCTTTATCATCCCACTCGCGCAGAACCTCGCCGGTTGAACGAGCGTGATGATCGGCATATCGTTCTATAAGAAAAAGAAAATACTTCATTTCCTCGGTCATATTACTCACTCCTTAAATATTCAGAATTGCGGGGGTCACCGGTAATCTTTTCAGCCTCCCAAATATTGAATATGGCTTCCTCGGAAAATTCCCACATAGCCATATCTGCATTTTCAAGCATATTATGGGTTTCTGAGGAAAGAAATGATCTTGCGGCATCCATTTGATCCATACCGTATTTATCCATTATCCGCTGAATAACCTTTTTATTATAATAATCTAAAGAAAAACTTTGTATTCTTGTCATACGCGGATAACCTCCTTGCATACCAGAAGATTAATTGCTTTTTCGGTTTTAAAAGTATACTGATCTTTAAGCTTTTGAGGAAGGAGACGTTTTATGGCTTCTCCTTCATCATACATTCCATCAAGAAACAGATCAATTACAGGAGCGGTTTGGTCATTGGCAACAGGACCGATGATAAGATCCCAGTTTGGGGTAATTGGCTGTCCTGATCTATTTTTGACGACAAAACGGAGCCAATCAACATCTGGACCTTCGAATTTCAAAATAGAAAGAGTACTCATGAGGGCATCATCTATTTCATATACTGTCACGAAACCGAAATTCTGTTTAAGTCGTGCAGCAGTTCTTTTGGCCCATTTGGTGGCTTGTTCCTGATCACTTGTTGTATAGAAACCTTTTCCGAAGTCAAGCTTTCTTTGTATTTTCAGTAGTTTTGGCTCACGTACGTCAACATTACTTCCATGAAATAAGATCATACAGCAGTTTCCCTTTCCAAATAATATGGCAAATATGTCGCTCTCTATAACAATATTATATCAGAAGATGGCTAACTTACAACAAAAACTCACATTCCTGGCGACGCTATTTCACAGGGCTTCTCCTTGACTGAAGAGTGGCTGGGATATACAATAAAAAGCACGGTTATTTACGTATAATCATTAGGTATGTTGAAGGTTAATTTGAAAAGTATTTATAGGAATCGCGGAGGTTTAATTTTGGATAATAATAACCCATATTTACAGGGGCAGCCACCTCAGGAGTGGAGTCAGACACAGGAGACACGATCATATCAGAATACTCAGCCATATCAGAATACACAGCCGTATCCGAATGCACAGGGGGAGTACGGTGTTCCGAATTATAATCCGTATACTGATTTTAGTATCAATGAGACATTTGAGCCGCAGCCAAAGAAGATAAATGGCAAGAAGATCGCAATCATTGCAGGTTCTGTCACATTTATAGTGGCTCTTATTCTTGTTGTATTTTTTGTACTTGTTAAAAAGGATGTCAAAAAAACTGCCAAGGAGAAGACGGATGATGCGAAAACCGTTGCCGAGAGGTGTATGAATGCCTATATCAATGGTGATGCAAAAACAGTAATGGAGTGCTTTCCGAGGGAAATGTATTCAGCAACCGAATGGGCGCGGATTGAGCAGACTGTCACCAGCTATCAATCACTTGATATTTATTTTAAGATAACCGGTGAATCAACAGAGAGAAAGCTCAGCGATGAAGAAGCTGAGGAGTTCTTAAGAAATTCAAAGCAAATCAGTGGTATTGATGTTACTGAGATTACGGAGGTTTCCGTAGGGTATGAATTGGATTATATGGGAGTCAATGATGAAGGGACTCTGGAGCTTGTCTGCGGAAAAATCAACAATAAATGGTATGTAATTGACGGATTATATTGATTTTCCATTGCGGGATAAACCAAATGATACTATAATCGTAGAGATAGTCGGAGTGCGAAGTTTTTAAGGAGTATTTGGATGTATTCAGGTGATACGATATGTGCGATCGCGACCGGAATGGCCGGATCGGGAATAGGTATTATCAGGGTGAGCGGAGATCGGGCGATCGAGATCTGCGACCGTATTTTTGTCGGCAGGAAGAAGGTGTCCGAGATGGAGACCTTTACGGCGGCGTACGGTCATATCGTTGATCCGGCCGTAATTGAGGAAAATACGTCTGATGAGGGCTTCGACGGAGATAACGGTCATGTATCTGCTGAGAGCGGAATAAACAATCGTAAGATGCCTGATATGAAGGAAGCCGTGATTGACGAGGTTGTTGTGCTCGTCATGAAGGCGCCACATTCATATACGACGGAAGATACGGTGGAGATCGACTGCCACGGCGGCGTATTTCTTATGGAAAAGGTGCTGGGGCTGCTTGTCCGCGAGGGTGCGAGAGTTGCGGAACCGGGCGAGTTTACGAAGAGAGCCTACCTGAACGGAAGGATTGACATGTCCGAGGCCGAGGCGGTCATGGACGTGATAAATGCGGAGACCGAGAGCGCGCTTTCGGCATCTGTCGGCCAGCTCCGCGGTGACTTAAGAGAAAAGATAGCTTCCATCAGGGAGGAAATACTATATAATACAGCTTATATCGAATCTGCGCTGGACGATCCGGAGAATTACAGTCTGGATGGATTCAACGAGAAGCTGGCGGAGAGCGTGGAGAGGATAGACGGCGAGGTGAAGCGCCTTGCTCAGAGCTTTGATGAAGGAAGGATAGTCAGGGAAGGCATCAGGACAGCCATAATCGGCAAACCGAATGCCGGAAAATCATCCGTTCTGAATATGCTTCTCATGGAAGAGAGAGCGATAGTTACCGATGTCGCGGGAACCACAAGAGATACTCTTGAAGAATACGCGCGGCTTTCGGGCGTGCTCCTGAAGCTGATCGATACGGCGGGAATACGCGAGACCGAGGATAAGGTTGAGAAGATAGGCGTTGATAAGGCGCAGGAAAATATAAAGGCTGCCGATCTGATACTTTTTGTTGCGGACGGCGCAAGACCGCTGGATGACGACGACAAGAGGATAATCAGAAGCCTTGCGGGCAAGAAGGTTATCACGCTCATTAATAAGGAAGATCTGCCGGTTGCAATTAATAGAACCGAGCTGGATGCACTGCTGAAGGAAGTATTTTGTGGGGAGACACTGGATTTGACTGATGGCAAAACAGTTTCAGCGGATGCCAAAAGAAATACAACTGAACCACACATCCTGACAATTTCCGCAAAGGAAGGACAGGGTAGAGATGAACTGGCTGCTCTGATAAAGGAAATGTTCCTGGCCGGTGAGGCAAAGGGCAACAGCCAGATAGTTATATCAAATGAAAGACACAAGAACGCACTTTACGATGCGTCGCAGGCTCTTGGCAGAGTTAAAGAAAGCCTGGAAAACGGACTGCCGGAGGATTTTTATACGATAGATCTGATGGCGGCTTACGAATCTCTCGGTCTGATCACCGGAGAGACCCTTGCAGACGACCTGGCAGACAAGATATTTGCTGAGTTCTGTATGGGCAAGTAATATATAAGTGCAGATAAAAATGAATGCTGCATGACAAGTACAGAAATAATCTGCGTGATATGGTACGAATAATGCAGAATGAATAGATGATACGGAGAAAACGATGGCAGTAGTTGAGGAAAAATACGATATAGTTGTTGTAGGTGCGGGCCATGCGGGCTGCGAGGCGGCTCTTGCCGCTGCAAGGATGGGCTTTGAGACTATCCTTTTCACAGTTAGCATGGACAGCGTTGCTCTTATGCCCTGCAATCCGAATATAGGCGGAAGCTCGAAGGGGCATCTCGTAAGAGAGATAGATGCTCTCGGTGGAGAGATGGGCAAAAATATCGACAAGACCTATATTCAGTCGAAGATGCTAAATGTTTCGAAGGGTCCTGCCGTTCATTCACTCAGAGCGCAGGCGGATAAGGTTGAATACACAAAGCAGATGCGCCTCACTCTGCAGAATGAGGAAAAACTTACACTTCGCCAGCAGGAGGTCAGCGAGCTGATCGTTGAGCCGATTGAAAGTGCAGCGGAAACAACAGCAGACAATGCAGCCACAGACGGTGAGAGTACATCAGCCGGCAGCAAGAACAGAGTTGTCGGTGTAAAAACAGTTTCCGGCGCCATCTACCATGCGCGTGCAGTTATTCTCTGCACAGGCGTTTATCTGAAAGCAAGATGCATCTACGGCGATACCATTCAGTACACCGGACCAAACGGACTTATGGCTGCGAACCATCTGTCGGATTCTATGGCTGAGTCGGGCATAGGCATCAGAAGGTTCAAGACCGGAACCCCGCCAAGAATCGATAAGAAGTCGGTTGATTTCTCGAAGATGTCTGAACAGAAGGGCGACGAAAGGATAGTTCCTTTCTCCTTCATGAACTGCGAGGAGGACATCAGAAGAGAGCAGATATCATGCTGGCTTACCTATACCAATGAAGAAACTCACGAGATAATCCGTGAAAATATAGATCGTTCGCCACTGTATTCGGGCGTTATCAAGGGCACGGGCCCGAGATACTGTCCGTCGATAGAGGACAAGATCATGAAGTTCCCGGATAAGGACAGGCACCAGCTCTTCCTCGAGCCGGAGGGCGAGTTCACCAACGAGATGTATCTCGACGGAATGCCTTCTTCCATGCCGGAGGACGTTCAGTACAGAATGGTCCACACCGTTCCGGGTCTCGAAAATGCGAAGATCGTGCGTAACGCTTACGCAATAGAATACGACTGCATAAACGCGGTAACCTTAAAGCCATCCCTCGAGTTTAAGGTGGTTTCCGGACTCTTCTCTGCAGGACAGATCAACGGAAGTTCGGGATACGAGGAGGCAGCGGCACAGGGACTTATGGCCGGCATCAACGCAGCAAGGCTGCTTCAGGGTAAGGAGCCTGTGGTTCTTAAGCGTTCGGACGGCTATATCGGAGTTCTGATCGACGACCTTGTGACTAAGGAAACAAAAGAGCCGTACCGTATGATGACCAGCCGCGCCGAGTATAGACTTCTTCTCAGGCAGGACAATGCGGATCTGCGTCTCACGGATATAGGACACGATATCGGACTTATAGATGATGAGCGCTACAGCTGCTTTGCGGCCAAGCGCAGATACATAGAAAGTGAGGTTGCGCGCCTCGATACAATAACTGTCGGAGCCAGTAAAAAGGTTGCGGAATTCCTTGAAGCGCATGGAAGTACTGCACTTAAAACAGGAAATACGCTTGCAGAGCTTGTCAGAAGGCCGGAACTTTCGTATAATTGTATTTTAGAGTTGGATACTGACAGGGAAACAGCAGCTGCGGAGCTCCTTTCTTCGATGACAGAGATCGAGCAGGAATACTGCAGGAGACATATGCGCGAGATCACCGAGCAGATTGATATTTCCATCAAATACGAGGGATATATCAGAAGACAGGAGGATCAGGTTTCCCACTTCCTGAAGATGGAAGGACATAAGATCCCTGCGGATATTGATTACGATCAGGTAAGAAATCTTCGCGTGGAGGCAAGGCAGAAGCTTAAGGATGTTAGGCCGGAAACAATAGGCCAGGCGTCCCGTATATCAGGCGTTTCGCCGGCGGACGTATCCATGCTGATGCTGTATTTGAAGAAATAACAGCAGGGCCGGGCTGTATCGCAAATCGGCCGATAAGCTACATCTAAGACTGCACATCAAGAGGTGACAGAAGTTGAACTACGTTGTATTTGATCTTGAATGGAATCAGAGCCCTTACGGGCAGAGCGGAGAGCATCCAAGGATGCCGTTCGAGATTATAGAGATAGGCGCGGTCAAGCTTAATGACCGTTTCGAGATTATAGATGAATACGAGAGTCTGATCAGACCGAAGCTTTATAAGAGGCTTCACAGGTCCATCAAGCCGATGCTCAACTACACCGAGGAGGATCTGAAGGACGGCAAGAGCTTCAAGGATGCCTGCTCAGGATTCCTTGAGTGGTGCGGCGATGACTATGTTTTCTGCACCTGGGGCTCGTCGGATCTGTATTATCTTCAGAATAATATGGACTTTTACTACATGGACAAGCTGGAGTTTCCGCTCAGGTTCTACAACATCCAGCAGATCTATGCGGACATGTATGATGAAGAGGGCAAGATAAGCAAGCTTGAGAAAGCCTGCTCAGAGCTTCAGATAGCTGAGGAGGAGCCTTTCCATTCGGCTGTGAACGATGCACGCTACACTGCGAGAGTCCTTGCGAAAATACGCCCGGACGACCTGGAGGAGCGCTACACCTTCGATCTTTACAGACATCCGAAGCGTAAGGAGGAGGAGATAGTTGAGAAGCACGCAGGTGTGCTTGAGAGGATCTCGTCTGAATACGATTCAAAGCAGCATGCCATGGATGATAAGGATCTTCTGGTGATCAGGTGTGCAAAGTGCGGACGCCGCTGCGCGAGAAAGATCAAGTGGTATCAGTCGGGTTCGAGCACCTCGGTTGCTGTGGGAAGATGTATCTACCACGGATATATGCTTTCGAAGATAAAGCTCAAGGCTGCAGGCGGAAGCGACGACAATGTATTTGCGCTTAAGAAGACGGAAAAGGTCGATAAGAAGACGGTTGAAGAAGTAAAAGCACGTCAGGTCGAGCTTAGAGAAAAGAGAAAACAGAAGAGACACGAGCAGTCTCAGAGGAAAAAGAAAAACCGCGATGAGGAATGATCTCTGTTACAGAGGATTCTTCTTCGCGGTTCCTGCTTTGCGAGGGTACGCCTTAGGCGTAGCCTTTATTTTTTTGATCACTATGAAGCTTCTCGTGATATCCGTGCCCGGGAGGGTGTATTCGTAGATACTGCTCTTACCTCCTCCGAGAACCGAGATAGCGTGAGCGGCTTCTTCAAGCTCCTTCTCTGCTTCCGGTGTCTTGTAGCAGATGAGATAGCCGCCTTCCTTGAGGAACGGCAGGGTGTATTCTGCGAGCACCGGCAGAGCGGCAACGGCTCTTGAAACAACTATTTCAAAGCGTCCGCGGAGCTCCGGTTTTCTTGCGGCATCCTCAGCTCTGTCGTGGATGGCAGTGATCTTCTTAAGTCCGAGGCTGTCAGTCACTTCCTGAAGGAAGAGCACTCTCTTATTCAGCGAATCGAGGAGAGTGACGTTCGTATCCGGAAATGTGATCTTCAGCGGTATTCCCGGGAAGCCCGCACCGGTTCCGACATCAAGTATCTTAGCCTTCTTGCTGAACTCCGGCACAGCAGCGGCAACAGAAATACTGTCCACAAAGTGTTTAAGTATTACTTCGTCCTTCTCTGTGATCGCGGTGAGGTTCATGACCTTGTTCTTCTCCACCAGCATATGATAGTAGCTGTCGAAGGCCGAAAGCATCTCCGGAGTAAGCTTGATATTCATTTCATTTGATAGTTGCAATAATTTGTCCATGACTATATAATACTAAAACTGCGGCATATTTCAATATAAAATTAAGTGGCAAGGCTTCAAAACCGCTTTGAAGCGCGCTTCTATATTACATTAAGAAAAAATTCTGTTTTACTTTTTGGGGATATGTGTTATTATCTTCAATGATTTATGTAAGAAAATGAACAAAAAATATAAATAAGAGGACAATAAATCATGAAAATTCAGAGGCTTGTCGGCTGTATCCTTGCGGGTTTACAGTTCGTTATTTCGGCTTTACTTGTATTTTTCCTTATAAGAACACACGTAGTTCCATCAAAATATATCATTATGGGCGGCATCATACTCGGCCTGCTTCCGATATGCTTTATCGCTATGCAGCTGAGGAAGGTTTCGGGAATCATAGCCAGCGTTATGTCGGTGCTCCTTATCGGTATCATGGTATTTGGCATCATCAAGGTTAACCAGGCAAACAAGATGATGGATTCGGTAACCGGTAATAAGACCGAGGTCGAGGTTGTTAATGTTTATATAGCTGCAGACGATCCTGTTGATTCTATCAATCAGGCGGTTGAGAAGGGCTACAAGTTCGCAACCATCGACAATATCAACAATGAAGCTGTCAGAGAGACTCTGAAGGAGATCGGCAGCAGCTCATCAGGTCCTGTAGATACTATCAAATACGAGTCAGTCGTTCAGGCTGCAGAGGCATTCCTCAGTGGTGAGGTTAAGGGTATGATCGTCAGCACAGGCGATATCAGTATCCTTGAAGGACAGGAGGAATACGAGCACTTCTCTAAGCTCCTCAAGATAATCCTTGAGAAGAAGATCGAGAAGGAAGTTGAGAAGGAAACAACGAAGAGAACTGACAGAACCAAGGCTGATAAGCAGAGATTCTGTGCATATATCAGTGGTATCGATACTTACGGCGATGTTACACTTAAGAGCCGTAGTGACGTTAACGTTATCGCTGTTATAAACTTCGAGACACATACTATCCTGCTTCTTTCTACACCACGTGATTTCTATGTAAATCTTGCGTTTGAGAGCGAGCCGCTCGACAAGCTGACACATGCCGGTAACTACGGTATCGAGATGTCGATGGCAACACTTGAGAACCTTTATGATATTGACCTTGATTATTATATCCGTGTAAACTTCACCGGATTCGTAAATATCATCGATACCCTGGGCGGTGTTGATGTTGAGTCTGAGTATTCGTTCACATCACAGCTTGATGACAGCGGATATTCATATGTAGCAGGAACAAACCACCTGTCAGGTGAGGCGGCTCTTTACTTTGCAAGAGAGCGTTACAGCTTCACAGAGGGTGACAGACAGAGAGGCAGAAATCAGATGGCCGTTATTGAGGCTGTTCTTAAGAAGCTTATGTCTTCAGAGCTTCTGAACAATTTCTCAGATCTCATGTCTCAGATGAAGGATTGTTTCCAGACAAATATGACCAAGTCTGAACTCGGAAACCTTGTTCAAACACAGCTCGAGGATGGTGGGAAATGGAACATCGTACAGTACAGTGTTACAGGTACTGATTCATCTAGCTATTGCTATTCACTTGGTTGCGAAGCATATGCTATGATCCCTTATACAGATACAGTTGAGTATGCGTCAGATCTTGTTAAGCGTGTACTTAAGGATGAAGAAATAACTCAGTCGAAGATCGACAGTGAAGCTCCACAGCACTAATCGGAGGTAGGAAAATGTCAGAAGTTAAAAAAGGACCTGTGCTGGTTGTTATGGCGGCAGGCATGGGAAGCCGTTTCGGCGGACTCAAACAGATAGCTGATGTTGACGGAAGAGGACATGCACTTATAGACTATTCGGTATATGATGCGGCAGTTGCCGGTTTCGAAGAGGTTGTATTTATCATACGTGAGGATATCGCGGATGATTTCAAGAATGCAGTTGGTAACAGGATAGCAGCAAAGCTTCCTGTAACATACGTTTATCAGTCACTTGATATGATCCCTGAAGGAGTTTCGGTTCCTGCAGACAGGAAGAAGCCTTGGGGTACGACCCACGCTATCTGGTGCTGCAGAGAGGTTCTTAAGGGAAGAGATTTCCTTACAATAAATGCAGATGATTTCTACGGCAGACAGGCCTTCGTTGATGCGATCAACTTCTTCAACGAGAAGGCAGCTGACAATGTTTACGGAATCATCGGTTACAATGTTGTAAGTACTCTGAACGAGAAGTTCACCGTTTCAAGAGGAATCTGCGCAGTTGATGAGAATGATATGCTGAAGAGGATCGACGAGCGTAAGGAGATCAAGCTTGAGGCAGGTCGCGGATATTTTACTGTTGACGGCGGTGTTACCTATAATCTTGTTCCAAATGATGCAGTTGCTTCAATGAATATGTGGGCCTTCAGACCTGATTTCACTGAGGATCTTGTGGTTAATTTCGAGAAGAGACTTAAGGAAGGCATAGAGAAGGAGCCACTTAAGTTTGAGGAGACACTTTCCGATGCTGTTCAGAATATACTTGAGCGTAACGCAGGCAGCGTGAAGATTGTCAGAACTGACGCAAAATGGTTTGGAATGACCTATCGCGAGGATGTTGAGCAGGTTAAAGCTGAGCTCGACGCGCTTACAGCCGAAGGAGTTTACCCGGAGGGGAATTGGTAGAGCTACCGAGCGAGCGAAGCGAGCGACGTAGTCCGAACGAAGTGAGGATACGGCGTACGAAGTACGCCCTGCAGATGAGGATCATCTGCAGATAAGCCTGCGAAGCAGGGTTATGTACAAGAAAGCTACCGAGCGAGCGAAGCGAGCGACGTAGTCCGAACGAAGTGAGGATACGGCGTACGAAGTACGCCCTGCAGATGAGGATCATCTGCAGATAAGCCTGCGAAGCAGGGTTATGTACAAGAAAGCTACCGAGCGTTTGTAAATACAGCGGGGTGTGAGCATGATATGTAAATATTGTGGGAAGGAAATACCCGATAACAGCCAATATTGTGAATTTTGTAATGAAAGCCTTATCGACAAGATAGTTCTTGATGATAAGGCTCTTATTCGTGCTAAGGAAAGCAGGAGAAAAGAGGAAAGTCCTATATTTATCAGGGCTTATTATAAGGCGAAGGAATCTGCCGAGGAGAGGAAGCTCCGCCAGGAGAGAGAAGCTCTTGAGGCAGCAAATAAACCGGCTAAGGTTTATACCGGAGATCCGTTCTATAAAAAGAAGCAGGCGAGGATACTTGCGGTTATCCTTTCAGGGCTGCCGGCTCTGATGCTCGTGCTCTCTATTTTCCTGAACTGGCAGTATTATGTGATAAACTCCGGTAAGGGCGTTAAGCAGAGCAGGACGATGAGGGCGATCGTTTCAAACAGCCTTTCAAGGGAGGCAACTTCGGAATACGCGAAGAACAGATCCTTTGCAAATTATGTGCCGCTTATCTGTATGATAATGCTGATACTTGCAGCGGTATACATTCTGTATCTCGCACTGATCGATCTGTTTCCGGATAAGAAAATACCGAAGGATCCGCTTCTTAAGAGGTTTGGGCTGATCGCAAGGATCATTCCGATCGTTCTGATCATCGCGGCGATAATCATATTTGTGCACTGCAAGATGTATGTGAATTCAAAGAATGGAATGACAGACTTCCACACCGGCTACTCAAGTCTTATAGGCTACGAGGAAACTGAGCAAGCAAGCTCCGGTAAGGGCTTTGGACATCTGCTGGCGGTGCTTGCACCGATAGTTTATGTTGGTTCGAAAGTATATATATTTGTTATAAATACTCTTAATGAGGATGATTAAAATAAAAGCAGCGGAATCGTCGTGGTTCCGCTGCTTTTGTGTGATCATACATCGTATGTTGTGTTGTTTGTTGGTACAAATCGTATGCTGAAATGTTACGAGCAGACAATTCTGCTTTACCGGGTAAGACTAGCCAGGTCGTTGTAGAAACCCGGGTAGGACTTTCTTACAGCCATCGGAGTTTCTATTTCTACGGAGTTCTCGCAGCAAATGGCAGCTATGGCAGCGGTCATTGCGATGCGGTGATCGTTGTAGGAATCTACACTTCCGCCTGTAAGGGATGGCTTTCCGTTTATCACAAGGGCTTTATTTTCCTCGTGTATGTCTGCACCAAGTCTTGTGAGAGTGTCGATGACCGTCGCAACTCTGTCGCTTTCTTTAATTCTGAGACGCTCTATATTTCTTATGACCGTCGTTCCCTGCGCAACCGAAGCTGTAAGCGAAAGGATAGGAACAAGATCCGGTATATTTTCTGCGTCGATCTCAATACCGTGGAGCGGAGCGGGAGTAACCGTGATGTCAGACAGAGCAAACTTTGAGTTGTCGGATGGTTCATCGAAAGATGTATCTGAATCATTGTTCACGGTATCGGAAATATCACTTGGTGCGATGGTGATCTTGGCACCGTATTCACGGAGGAGATCCAGTATTTTCATATCACCCTGTTTTGAAGCCATGTTCACGCGGCGTACAGTTACAGGATTCTTGCCGACTGCACCGGCTGTAAGGAAGAAAGCGGCATTTGACCAGTCGCCCTCTACTACGCAGTGCTGCGGAAGTCTGTAATGCTGGGAGCCCTTTATCTTGAAGATTACAGAAACTTCAGTCTGCAGTTTATTTGATGGAACTATCTCTTCAACAATGATCCCTGCCTGCTTCAGAACATCAAGGGTGATGTCGATATACGGTCTTGAGGCAAGCTCGCCGGTCACTCTTATCTCACTATCGGTTTCTGCAAGAGGAAGCGCGAAGAGAAGTCCTGTAATATATTGTGATGAAATATTTCCTGCAATAGTGAAGACTCCGCCGCTCATTCTGCCGGAAAGTGTCAGAGGATTGCTTCCCTGAGGGGAGAGTGTAACGCCTGAACGCTGCATCTCTTCATAGAGAGGAGAGAGAGGGCGTGCGCTCAGCCTTCCGTGAGTCGTTATTTCGGCAGATACGCCAAGAACTCCGATGATCGGAAGCATAAATCTAAGTGTTGAACCGCTTTCGCCGGCATCCATGCGAACAATTTCTTTATCAATCGTGCCGATTTCGAGAGAACTGCCATTATCGGTTTTATTGTCGGTTATGTGAGAACTGCCATTATTACATGAACTGATGTTATCTATTATACTATGCGAGATCGGTTTAACCGTGTAGCCGTTATCAACTCTGGTAATCTCTGCACCGAGGGAGTTGAGGCAGGAAGCTGTTGCTTCGATATCCTGAGAACTCTCGCTGCATTCGATGAAAAGCTCAGAACCCTCGGAAAGGGCAGCTGCAATTAGCAGCCTGTGTGCATGCGATTTGGAGGCAATAGCCTTGATGCTTCCGCCAAACATGTCGGAGTCTATATCTATTTTTATCTTGTTTTCTTTTATTTCACTTATCATTTATTTTCTCAAATTGTTGATCATGTTTTCAACATCAATTAATAGCCTGTACGAAAATAATTTCGACATTACTATTCTGTCCTCGAAATTATTCTCCGGTACTTTGACGTGGCCTGGATTAGATACCATCAACCTCTTCCTTAGCAAGCTTTCCATCGTGGAGAAGCTTCCACAGCTCCTCGGCGTCATTCTTCTCAAGGGCAGCTTTGTACTCGGCCAGGTTTTTCTGGATATAATCCAGCTCTTTTATGATATTATCCCTGTTTTCAAGGAATATCTCGGTCCACATCGTTTCATTGAGCCAGGCAACTCGTGTCAGATCCTTGTAGCTGCCGGCAGAGAAGCCGTCGTGCTCCTTCGCGGTCGGGCTCTTGATAAATGCATTTGAGATGATGTGCGGCATCTCCGAAGTAAAGGCAATCATTGCGTCATGCTTTTCAGCTGTTGTAACAGTAAGCATGCCTATCCTGCAAGGGAGAAATGCCTTCGCAAGCCTCTCATTCATTGCGGAATCGCGGGTATCCTCAGGAACAACTATCATAGAAGAATCTCTGTAAAGGTCGCCTGTGCTGTATTCGTAACCTGAGAACTTCTTTCCGGCCATTGGATGTCCGCCTACAAAGGTGAAGCCGTATTTTCTGGCAATCGGATAAAGCTCGCGGCAGATCTTACGCTTCAGACCGCCTGCATCAACAACAAGCGCGCCCTTTTTGATCTTCGGAGCGAAGCGCGTAACTATCTCGATTATGGCGTCCGGATAGAGAGAAGGAATGATGAGGTCGCATTCATGGATATTTGTCTCGTCAAGGATGCCGTCGATCACGCCGTCAGAAAGCGCCTTCTCAGCGGTCTCGCGGGTTCTGTTGTAAGCGAGCACCTTGCATTTTGAGCCGTTCTTGTAGGCCTTTGCAAAGGATGCACCGATCAGACCGAGTCCGATGACACCAACTGTCTTGATACCGGTCTCATTGAAGAGCTCCTCGCGGGCATCATCCTCCATATATCTGTCTATTGTAATATTTAAAATATCCTTGCCCTCTCTGACAGAGAAAAAGTCGTTCATATTTGTTCTCCCTTCGTTCGAAAACCACGAAAAATACTATCAGTCAAACGTTGAAAATACGTTATTCACATGGAAAAACATTAACACTTTACCGCGCTAAAGTCAACAGCGAAAGAAGTTGGTTCATGATTTTGACATTTTTAGTACTTCACATTATATAAGTCCGCCTCTTATTTTATTAAGATTTTATTAACATACAAATGGTTTGCACGGAGAGCTTTGAAACCATTTCTACTCGTAGAAGTTGAAACAAATTAATTTGGCGTACACATCTGTTACACATAATTATACCGGATTCTTTGATCAGGTCCGGTGAAAAACCCCTTCAGTATACCGACCCCCTAAAGCCGGAGTGATGACCCGGTGGCAGGGCGGTCGGTATTTTGCGTATATAATGAGCCGTGTAGTTGTTTTACGTGCTTGCACGGAATAACAACTATAGGGCGAATGTCCGACACCGAGCCGACAGGCGAGGGTGTTGTTAGTCTGCATGAAAATGCAGACTACGCAAAATGTTAAGATGATATGTCGGATATGACGTATTTAGTGTTTTTTGTTGAAAAACTTACGTAAAAGTGTTAATGTAACCGTGTATGCGTTTGTATTTGGATAGAAACAAAACGGATATAGTACTGCCATAAAAAAGCAGGTGATTAATCGTATATATTTTCAGGAGGAAATACAGTTACAATGGACGTTTTAGAAGTACTGAAGAATGTTGGCTTTGTCATAGCGGGCTTTATCCTGCTTATCAAGGGAGCGGACTTCTTCGTAGACGGAGCATCATCGGTTGCGGGAAAGATGGGCATCCCGCAGATAGTAATCGGTCTTACGATCGTAGCATTTGGAACAAGCGCGCCGGAAGCGGCTATCAGTATAAGCTCGGCAGTTAAGGGTAGTAATGGTATTTCCATCGGAAATGTTATCGGAAGTAACATCATGAACGTGCTCCTGATCCTCGGCCTCACAGCTGTGATCAGAAAGCTGAACATCAAGAAGAGCACGGCATTTATTGATATGCCATTTATGATAATGATCTCGGTTCTCCTCATGATCTGGGGACTTGTCTTCGGCAAGCTGAATCTGGTATCCGGAATCATCTTCTGGACACTGCTTATCTTATTCATCGTTTACCTGATCATCTACTCAAAGAAGCAGGGCTCAGACGAAGAGGTACAGATCAAGGACCTGAAGGCTTGGCAGATCATCCTCTTCATAGTTGGCGGAATCGCTGCGATCATCCTCGGCAGTAACCTTACTGTTGATGGTGCCAGCTACGTTGCTGCAAATGTATTTCATGTTTCGGACAGGATCATCGGACTTACGGTTGTTGCTTTTGGAACCAGCCTTCCGGAGCTTATGACTTCTGTAACAGCAGCAAGAAAGGGCAACGCAGACATCGCAGTCGGAAATATAGTAGGAAGCAATATCTTCAACATACTTTTCGTTCTCGGAACCTCATGTCTCATCATCAATCTTCCTTACAAGGGATTCATGATCGACAACCTTGTGGCTATCGGAGCAGCGGTACTCCTCTGGATACCTGCTATCTGTACGAAGAAGCTCAGCAAGGGCGCAGGCGCTGTTATGCTTATTTCATATGCGGCATATTTCGTATATCTGCTGTTCAGCGTATAAAAAGCGGAAAAACGCAGGTTAAAGAACGGTCAGGTATGATCGGTAGATAAAAGGATAAATACATGGTTAAGAATCTTGCGGTGCTGGTCATCGTTCTGGTATTTGGAATCGAGCTTTTCCTCTCGACCAAGGGCAGCCAGCATAGAAAGAAAAAGCATCTGAAGAACTGGAATCTCGTGAAGGGCGTGATCAGCGGTATCGAGAAGAAAACGGAAACGAGGACCGGCAAGAATTATTACGAGCTTACGATAGAAACGGAAACAGAAAGAACTGTCACGGTTAAGGACGGTATATTTTGCATATATGAGGTCGGCGAGGAGGTTATGCTCCAGGAGCTGAACGGTTATCACAGATTCATCGGAAATGACAGAGTGGATAAGCAGGGTAAGAAGGAGCTTCTTTGGGGAGTGGTTCCGATGCTGGTTGTTATCGCAATCTGCGCAGTGCTTACGTTTGTGGTGAGCTGATAAAGGGGTTAATCAGTAGGAGGTAGAAGGTTATGGCCAAGAAAGCAAAGGAAGCCAAGGAAGTTAAGAAAACAGAGAAGGCTGTAAGAGCTCTCAAGGTTAAAGAGATGAAGAAGGAACTGAAGAGAGCGAGAAAGAAAGCGAAGAAGGAAGAGAAGCGTATGGTTAAGGTTGAGAAGAAGGCCTATGCAAAGGCTCTGAAGAAAGCAAATTCGGACAAGTTCCTTGCGATAACGGCGATACTCCTTACCGCGGCATCGACCGCACTCACGATAGCTCTCGACAAGAGGGAGAAAGCGCTCGAAGAGGGCGACAAAACTAACACAGAATTGTGACAATTATAGTCCGAAAGATGCGGTATAATTAGCTTAAGTTTAATAGTATAATATGTGGCTTACTGTGCCCCGGAGGGGCGACGGAGTCATTTGAAAATAATAAAACATGAAAGGTGCTTTAGAAAAATGAGTAAGAATTTTGATGAACTTATCAGTAAGGTTTCACAGATCGAGAAGAAGAAGGTTTCTGTTGCAGTTGCACAGGACAACGAGGTACTTCTTGCAGTTAAGGCTGCTAAGGAGCAGAACATCGCTGATGCTATCCTTGTAGGTGACGAGGACGAGATCAGAAAGATCGCAGGAGAGATCGGAATGGATCTTACAGGCTTCGAGATCATTGACGTTAAGGACAAGATCGAGGCAGCTCGTACTGCAGTTAAGCTTGTTCATGACGGCGTTGCTGATATGTACATGAAGGGACTTATCGATACAAAGGATTTCCTTAAGAGCGTACTTGATAAGGAGGTTGGCCTCAGAACAGGTAAGCCGCTTTCACATGTATGTGTATTTGAGATTGAAGGCGCTGAGAAGCTTCTTTTCCTCACAGACGTTGCTTTCATGACTTATCCTACACTTGAGGACAAGGTTAGTATCATCAAAAATACAGTTGAGATCTGTAATGCAGTAGGTATCGAGAATCCTAAGGTTGCTCCTCTTGCAGCAGTTGAGGTTGTAAATCCTAAGATGCCTGAGACAGTTGAAGCAGCTGAGCTTACCAAGATGAACGAGGAAGGCCAGATCACAGGTTGTATCGTAGACGGACCTCTTTCACTTGACCTTGCAACATGCCCTGAGGCTGCACAGCATAAGGGTGCTACAGGACGTAAGATCGTTGGTGATGCTGACGTTCTTCTCTTCCCTGATATCCACGCAGGAAATATCACTTACAAGGCACTTGTTCATTTCTCAAAGGGAAAGAACGGAAACCTTATCACAGGTACAGCTGCACCTGTTATCCTTACATCAAGATCAGATACATTTGATGTTAAGGTTAATTCACTTGCACTTGGTGCACTTGTTGCAGACGCACTTAAGAAGAACGCAGCAAACTAAAAAATATATTTGTATTAAGTATGGAGGCATAAAATGGCAATCAAGTCACTTATCATTAACCCGGGTTCAACATCAACAAAGCTTGGTGTATTTGAAGATGAAACACTTTTAATGGACGAGACTCTTCGTCATTCAACAGAAGAGATCGCACAGTATCCAAATATCATTGCACAGAAGGATTTTCGTAAGAATATCATTCTTGACTTCCTTAAGGAGAAGAACATCGACGTTAACTCATTTGATGTTATCGTAGGACGCGGCGGTATCGTAAAGCCGATCCCTGGCGGTACATACGAAGTAACAGATGCTCTTATCAAGGATCTTACAGAGGCTAAGCGTGGTGAGCATGCATCAAATCTTGGCGGTATCATCGCAAGAGAGATAGCTGATTCAATCGGCGTTAAGGCTTTCATCGTTGACCCTGTTGCAGTAGATGAGCTTGTTCCTGTTGCACGTATTTCAGGTATTCCTGAGATCGAGAGAGGTTCAATCGATCATCCGCTCAACCAGAAGGCTATGGGAAGACGTTATGCTAAGGAAGTTGGCAAGAAGTATGAGGATTTAAATCTCATCATCGTTCACCTTGGTGGCGGAACATCATGCGGATGCCATGATCACGGCAAGATGGTTGATGTATTTGCTGCATTCAACGGCGACGGTGCATTTTCACCTGAGAGAGCAAATGCGGTTCCTCCGCTTTCACTTGTTGAAATGTGCTTCTCTGGAAAATATACACAGGCTGAAATGAAGAAGAAGATCATCGGTAATGGTGGTTTCAATGCATATCTCGGAACAAATGATGCAAGAGAGATCATGAAGCGTATCGATGAGGGTGATGAGAAGGCTAAGCTTGTTATGGAAGCTTTCATCTATCAGCTTTCAAAGAACATCGGTGCTATGGCAGCTGTTCTTAAGGGAAAGGTTGATCAGATCATCATAACAGGTGGTATTGCTTACAATAAGAGGATCACAGATAAGATAGAAGAGTATGTAGGCTTCATCGCACCTGTAACAGTTTATCCGGGCGAGGACGAGCTTCTTGCACTTGCTCAGGGTGCAATCAGAGTGCTTAATGGTGAGGAGGAAGCCAAGCAGTACTAAGTTAGAGAGGTGGATAATATGGGAGAAAACGAAAACTTTTCCGATGCAGCTAAAGAGGGAATGAAGAATGCCCAGGAAATCCAGAATAATGCAGGCAGCAGCTATCAGGGATTAGATGCTGCTGAGGGTGCGACTTCCGAGTTGGTAACACCGGCGCAGCAGCCACAGAGTGCCGGTTCAAGACCTAATCCGTTCGATAATATGCAGAACGTGGGTGCCGGCCAGAATCCATTTAATAATATGCAGGCGCAGAATCCGTATATGAATGGCCAGCCGAATCCGTATATGGGCGGGGCAAATCCGTACATGAACGGTCAGCCGAATCCATTCGACAATATGCAGAAGGCAGCCGGCCCGGTAAATCCATTCGACAACATGCAGGGCGATAATCCGTATTTCCAGGGCACACCTGAGACTCCGGACGGAGGAAAGTCGGCAAAGAAGAAGATGTCGAAGGGCAAGAAGATCGGAATCATAAGCGGTATCGTAGCTTTTGTTGCGGCCCTTGCGATCTGCGGCTTTATATTTATCCCGAAGCTTCTCAAACCTAAGAAGGAGACCATCAAGTCAGCAGTTCAGAAGACTCAGCAGAACTTTGCCCAGGCAAATATGTTCACGACCGAATTTGGCGCTGCGGACTTTGGCAACAGCTTCATGAATGGCGGCGGAAGGATCGTATTCAAGGCAAAGGATCCGAAGGATACAAATGAATTCGTTGATATTGACGCAAATATTGATATAGCAAACAAGGAAGGCTCATTTGTAGTTACTGGTAATACAGCAGATGGCCTTGACGGTACTGCAAGAGGCTATTTCAATTCCGAAAAAGCGTATATGACAGTAGATGATGAGATGTCGGGATATTATTATATCGACTTCGCGACAGCAGCTTCGGAGTATCTGAATTCTTATATTTCGTCGATAGCTTCATTATTTAGGTACTCTTACGGTAGCTCAAGCCTGACTTCACTTGCTTCAGGTGCGGCAGTTTCGTCTGAGCAGCTTCAGCAGCTTCGCGACATCTTTAAGGGACTCATCGACAAGATCGAGTATTCAAATGGTGGAAGCAAGAAGCTCACACTTGGCGGCAAAAGCTATGATACAACAAAATACGTTCTGACAATTCCTAAGAAGGAGCTTCAGAATACAGTATCGGATGCACTCGATGCTGTACTTTCTACAGGAGCGATCGGCGGATCAAATGGTGAATATTATGCGGCAATGATCAGCTCGTATATTTCAACCATATTTAACAAGGACGTTAAGATCAATCTTTATGTTTATAACGATGCAGTCATCGCTGTTGACACAGGCTATGATATAGATATCCTCGGACAGAAGGCATCTGCAAGCTTTAACGCACAGTTTGAGGGTAAGGACGACCTTTACTCAGCATTCTATGCAAGCTTCAAGCTTGAGGCGGCAGATATTTCTAAGGAATTGGTTCTCAGCTACGACAGTTATGATATTCAGGACGGAACAGAGTGTGTTGTAAGCTTTAAGACCATTAGTGACGGCGACGTTGACAACCAGAATGATATTGTCATCAGCTACAACAGAGTGACTTCAGATATCGCTATCAGCATGCAATATCCTAATTTTGATGAGGAACTTGTTTATTACGGTAAGGTTGTCGCTCTCGAGAAGGGGAAGAAGCTGGAAATACAGTTTGATACCGTAGCAGAGAAGAGCATAGGCAGCGATGTCGAGGATACAATTCCTGTCGATGCATTTGTTGGAATCTATACAGACTATACTGTAGAGAAGGCGCCGACAGATGTTAAGCTTGTAAACTTCCTCACATCTTCAGAAACAGAGTTCAAGAGTATTCTCTCACAGAAGCTTATCGATTATATTGATAAGATGAGCGAGCCTATTACTATTTATGATTATGATAAGTGGGAAGAAGAGCCTACTACTGAAACAACAACAGAGGCAACAACAGAAGCAACAACAACGACAGCTACAGAGACAACCACAGAGGCGTCTACGGAAGCTGCAACAGAGAAATAAAAACCATAAGTGGAGTAATGTATTATGGGAAGAACTAGGGTTGCTGTAAAAAATACCATATTTGCGGATGGTGATCCGAAGATCTGCGTTCCTCTTATCGGAAGGAGCGATGAGGAGCTCTTCAGTCACGCCGAAAGGATCATGTCAGAAGTGCAGCGCCTTGAAGCAATCTATCCGGACGTAAGGGTTGACGTTATCGAGTTCCGTGCGGACTATTATGATAACGTTGCCGACAGGGATAAGCTGATGGACGTGCTGGAAAGGCTGAAGGCGATATTTTCTGACAGGCTGCTTCTGTTCACTTACAGAAGTGAAGAGGAGGGCGGCGAGCTCCGTCATGACTGGGCTGAAAATATGCTGGATGATATCTGGGAGTGGGTCATAGCCGAGAAGAAGGTTGATCTCATCGACATCGAGCTTAAGTCCGGAAATTACAGGGTTGCGCGTACGGCAGCCAAGGCACATGAGGCAGGTATATTTGTCATCATGTCCAACCATAATTTTGAGAAAACTCCACATGACGATGAAATACTTGAGATGTTCAGGCAGATGGAAATACTCGGCGCGGATATCCTGAAGATCGCGGCTACACCGAAGGTTAAGTTCGATGTGCAGCGCATTATGGATCTGACGAAGGATATCACGAGCGGTAAGACCGGAGCGGATTATCTGGAGCATCCGGTGATAACCATATCCATGGGTGAGGACGGAAGAGTATCAAGGACCAGCGGCAGACAGACCGGAAGTGCAATGACATTTGCCTCGGTAGACAGCGGCTCGGCTCCGGGCCAGCTGAGTCTGGAAGAAATGTTTAAAGCACTGAAAGTAGGAGAATAAAATGATCAATTTCAAGATAGGAATACTGGGAACAGGAAATATAGCTGACAAGATTGCCGAGACGATCGCAAGGCTCGATTCGTTTGAGGTATATGCGGTTGCATCACGTGATGCACAGAAGGCAGCTGATTTCGCAGCAAAATACGATATCAAGAAGAGCTACGGCAGCTATGAGGAGCTGGTACAGGATCCGGAGGTAGAGCTTGTTTATGTTGCTACACCTCATCAGTGCCATGCGGACAATGCGATCTTGTGCATCAATGCAGGCAAGCCTGTTCTCGTTGAGAAACCGTTTTCTTATAACAACAAGACTACACAGGATGTGATCGCTCTCGCAAGAGAGAAGAAGGTTTTCTGCGGCGAGGCTATGTGGATGAGCCATGCACCACTCCTGAAATTCACTAAGAAGATCATAGAGACCAAGAGAATAGGTGATGTCAGATATATCAATGCATCGCTTTGTTATAATCTGATAGGTAAGGAGAGACTTGTTAAGCCTGAATATGCAGGCGGAGCGCTCCTCGATATCGGAGTTTACCCACTTACAATGGTATTTGCCCTTATGGGTCAGATGCCGGTAGCTGCATCGTCTTCATGCGTAAGGCTTTCTACAAACGTTGACGCTGTTGATACGGTTCAGCTTAACTTCCAGCAGGGTAAGGCAGGAACAGTATTTACTTCGATGATGTATGATTCGGAGAATATGTGCGTAGTTTACGGTACGGAAGGTCGTATCGAAATCGATAATGTTAATTATCCGAAGGAAGTCAGAGTTTATAACAGAAAGAATGAGCTTGCAGAGAAGGCAACAACCTCTGACATGGAGATAACAGGCTATGAGCATCAGTTCCTGGCTGCACGTGAGGCAATAATCACAGGCAAGCTCGAGTGCGTTGATCGCCCACACAAGGACATCGTAAATACTATGGGCTTCTGTGATATGCTGAGACGTTCATGGGGCATCTTCTATCCGCTTCCGGGTGAGGAAACCCTTAAGGTCAATCCAAATCAGACACCGACAGACGGTAATCCGGCGCCGGGTGTTAAAAGAGTTTAGAAACAATACGTCCCTGCTACTGCACAAAAAGCAGTGGCAGGGGCTTTTCTATTATTGCTGTAGTTTTCCAGACAGGATGTTCGGGGAATTACAGTAAGGCAGACAACTGCGGTGTGAAACAGGAGTTCAATATGCCATATCTATCGCGTGTTCAGAAAAAGTACATAATATCCTTCACGGCGCTTATTCTATTCACGTTTGTGATAAATATCGTAACCTGGGACCTGCCGTTTTGCAGGGATCTGTCAACCTTCCTATATCCCTTCATCATAATGGGATGGGGGATAACCGTTGGCAGAAGGATAACCCACAGGAAGATGAGGTGGCTGCTCAACTTTGAGATAACCATGATGGTCTTCCTGTTTGCTGCGAGAATATGCAAATATACTGTATTTTCGGGTGTTCCGGCTGTTTTCAGGGCATCTTATTATATCTATATCGACTTCGAGATAATCATTGCTTCGGGGGCTTTTATTCTTTCGCTCCTCATAGGCACCTCGGAGGACGAAAAGCTGTCCCGCGTATCATGGGCAGTTATTATCTTCAATGCCATCTTTCTGGTATTTGTTTCCACGAATGAGCTTCACTGGAAGCTTTATACATTTAAGAATTATTCTGATGGTCAGTACGATACCGAATACGGCTGGCTTTATTATGTTGCAGCGGCTCTCGGTATGCTGCAGCTTCTTGGCGCGATGGCGGTCATCACGAAGAAGTGCAGTATTTCTGCGGTCAGAAAATACTGGTATTTTCCTGTCGTACCGCTGGTGGCCGGTTTTACTTTGATGATCATCTATTATCTGAGTGGCGGCGCACCGGGCCTTTTCGGCATGAAGTTCTATAATTTCCAGGAGGTTTTCTGCCTCACGGTTGCCGCTATGCTTGAAACCGGTATCAAGATCGGGATGATACCGTCATGCTCCGGCTACGACAGCATGTTCAGAAGGTCGCACATCAATGCAGCTATCATCGACAAGAACGGCGAATACAGATATCACTCCCTCAACTACGGCTCGGAATATAATATGGAATACATGAGGATAAGCGAGAAGGAGATATCGGGCGGCAAGGTTATCTGGGAGTCAAACCTTGAGTCGATCATAAGCCTGAACGAGATCCTTGCGGACACGGTCGACATCATTGAGTCCGAAAATACGCTTATTGAGAAAGAAAATGCCGCGAAGGAGGAAAGCAGCCGCTATGAGACTATGAACAGTCTCTATAACAGCGTGGCTGATTTTGCTGATTCGAGGATGAGAAAGATAGATGAGCTGCTGTCAACGGATCGCGACAATGAAGAGACCTTCAAGAAGAATCTGGCGAATAGTCTCGTTCTCGGCTCCTATATCAAGAGACGTTCAAATCTGACTATACTTGCAGCGGAGGAGAAGGGCATCTGCCTGGACGAGCTGCTGCTTTCGATAAATGAATCAATGACCTACATCAGGCTCTGCGGCATAAACTGCAGGGTGAATGCTACCGGCGAGGGCGTCAGGGAGAAGGTTCTTCCGGCGGAGGTCGTTATCGGTTTCTATGATATTTTTCAGGAAACTGTTGAGTCTGTTCTTGAGCAGGCGAAGAATATCATGGTAAATATAAGAGACGCCGGAAAAACTGTATTTAAGATAAGTGTTGATACTGACTCGGAAGAGGCTCTTAATAACTTACGCCGTATCGGTGAAAATACGACGTTTAAGGAAGTATTCAGCAGGATCAGCACAGCCGCTGAGGACGGGGTACTCAATATTTCCGCGGAGATCGCGGGCGGACAGGAGGTGGCGGAATGACTTATGCAAGCTTACAGCCGCTTCTCCGGAGCCTTATGATGTTTTGGGTAATGAGCCTTACTTTACTATACGCGTTCAACACCATCCGGAGCATACAGGTTAAGAGAGATAAGCACTATATCATCCTTACATCGCTGGGCGTTGTAATGTTCTATTTCATCTATCAGGTCATGATCGATATAGGCGATTCCATAAAGGATGGAACGAAGGTTAAATATTATATTCCAACGGCGAGCCTTGTGCTTATGCTGGTAATGTTTACGGGCTTTGCCATCTATCAGCTGATTTCGACAAATTACTGGAAGAAAAATAATATTTCCAGACTTTCCATCAAGGAAAGCTTCGACAGTCTGCCGACGGCGCTCTGCTTCTTCCTGCAGTCGGGCCTGCCGAGGATGACAAATAAGGAGATGGAGAAGATCTACCGTGCTCTGGCCGGCGGAGAGCTTATGGATGCGGGCAAGTTCTGGCTCAGCCTGAAATATGGTGATTGCAAGGGCTGCATCATAGAGGGCGACGACCCAATCTACAGGCTGCCGGACGGAAGGATATTCTGCTTCTCACTGAAGGAAATGCGAGTTGAGAAGAATAAGATCTATGAGCTGATCGGAAATGATATCACCGAGGAATACGGCCTTAAAGAGGAACTCGAGGAGAAGAGAGGTAAGGCGAGGGAGATCAACAGCCGTCTTCGCGAGCTGAACAAGAGCATTACCAGAATCACGGCGGAGAAGGAGGTTCTTGCCGCAAAGGTTAGGATCCACAACGAGCTGGGAGACCTGCTGCTCTACAGTAAGAGTTACCTTGCCGGAAACAGCGGTATTGACAAGGAGAAGCTTCTGTCGATGTGGAAGAATAACAACAGGCTCTTTGAGGAATCAGGTCCGGAGGTTTGGCAGAATACTTACAGCTCAGCTATCGAGGCCGCAAGGAAGCTGGGCGTCAGGGTTGTGACCAGAGGTGCTATGCCGGAGGAGCCGCTTATAAAGGAGATAAACGAGACTGCTATCAAGGTGCAGGTCAACAATACGCTTCGACACGCCCACGGTCATACAGTATATGCTGATTATGGCGTGGAAGAGGGAAAATATGTTATAGTATTTGAAAATGACGGAGATCTGCCGAAGGAGAAGATTAAAGAAGGCGGCGGCCTCGGAAACTTAAGAAGGATGGTTGAGCAGGCGGGCGGCCAGCTGAGCCTGTCACATGAGCCGAGGTTTAGTATGAAGGTGGTTGTTCCGAAGGAGAGCGAACATAACGAATAAGGCCATTATTCAGGGTGCAGAGGTTAGGATTATTGTAGAATTGCAATCTGATAAGAGCGTGATATTATATGAAAAGTAGATATAATTCCAGGAGGATAATATGAAAGTAGTAATAGCAGATGACTCGCGTATGTCGAGGCTGGTCTGTGAAAATATTATAAATGGAAGTGAGAAATACGAGCTTGCGGGCTCTTTCGCGACGGCGGAGGAAGCTGTTGACTTCTGCGCAAAGAATCCTGTAGACATGGTGATCATGGATATCGTCATGGTGAAGGGAAATTACAACGGAATCGAGGCAGCGGGTCTAATCAAGAAGAACCGCCCGGAGACGAAGGTGATCCTGATGACGTCCATGCCGGAGCACAGCTTTATCAGCAAGGCCAGAGAAAACAAGGTGGACAGCTTCTGGTATAAGGAGATAGAGGAAATACCGCTTCTTTCACTGATCGACAGAACGGCCGAGGGTGAGAGCATCTATCCGGATTCGCCGCCGGTACTTTCGCTGGGACAGATAAGCAGTACTGATTTTACGCCGAGGGAGCTGGAGGTTCTGCGCCTTCTCGTTGACGGCTACGAGAATCCGGAGATCGCAGAGATGCTCTGCATCAGTCCGCGAACGGTCAAGATGCACATCGAAAATATGCTGCATCGCACCGGTTTCCGCAACCGCCTTGAACTCGCGGTTAATGTGAGAGCGGATGGGTTTATTATCAACGACTAAGCAGTTATAACAAGCCATGCAACACGTAGGAGGAGTACTCAGATGGATGTTACATACAGATGAGTGTTTGCATGAAGAGGAGATAAAATGAAGAAGGCAATAATATTCGACCTTGACGGCACACTTTTATATACTTTGGAGGACCTTGCGGATGCGATGAACTATACACTCCGTGAGTTTAATATGCCTGAAAGAACCATAGACGAGGTGAGGCGTTTTGTCGGAAATGGCATAAAGAAGCTGATCAAAAGAGCAGCTGCGCCGGGAACCTCCGAAGAAGTGATAGATAAGATGTTTGAATGCTATAAAGCATATTATGACGTGCATTGTCTGGACAAGACCCGCGTATATGATGGCATCCTTGAGGAGCTGGAGGTCCTTCAGAAAAAGGGATATATGCTTGGGATAGTATCAAATAAGGTGGACAGCGCGGTTAAGGAGCTGAACGAGCAGTTTTTCAAGGAATATACAACGACTGCCATCGGTGAGAAGCAGGGCGTAAGAAGGAAGCCGGCGCCTGATACCGTATTTACGGCGCTCAGCGAGCTGGGGATATCGGCGAAGGAAGCTATCTATGTCGGGGATTCGGACGTGGATATTGAAACGGCTGCAAATTCCGGGCTGCCGTGTATCTCCGTGCTTTGGGGCTTCAGGGACAAGAGCTTTCTGATCGAACACGGCGCGGTACATTTTGCTGAGAAGCCGGCAGATCTGACGGAGATTATTGACAGTATCAGTAAGGGCGAGATGTAGTGGTGGGCCAACTACATGCACTTGGAGAATAATACGAAAAAATATTATTTGTTAAGAGACTTCCATTGGGAGTCTCTTTCTATTTTGCGTAGATAATGAGCCGAGACTTATAAAAAGTAATTGACAACTAACGCGTGTTAGTATATTCTAACAATCGTAAGAATAGGTTAGCTATCGCTAACGTTAGTTTTATTAGGATAACAGCTATTCAGATTATTATAGAAAGGGAGATGATATGATGCCTTTATCAATGGCGGGAATTGGTGAGTCAAATACTATCAAGAAGGTTGGCGGCAAGGAAGAAACAAGACTTTTCCTTGAACGTCTCGGGTTTACTCCGGGTGCGAATGTAAGAGTCGTTTCGGAAAACGGCGGAAACCTGATCGTCAATATCAAGGAATCGCGTGTTGCAATCGGACGAGACATGGCGAATAAAATATTAATATAAAAGGAGAAACAAGATGAATCTGAAGGAAGCTAAGGTCGGCAGCACTGTTAAGGTTGTGAAGCTGACGGGAGAGGGTCCGGTGAAGAGACGTATCATGGATATGGGAATCACCAAGGGCGTTGAGGTTTATGTCAGAAAGGTAGCGCCGTTGGGCGATCCGATTGAGGTAAATGTCAGAGGCTACGAGCTCTCGGTTAGGAAAGCTGATGCAGCCATGATTGAGGTTGTGTAACTATATTTGAAAATGTGGAAAAGAAGGAGCTAAGAAAATGGCAGTTAAGATTGCGCTTGCGGGTAATCCGAACAGCGGTAAGACAACACTCTTCAACGCCCTCACCGGTGCGAACCAGTATGTTGGAAACTGGCCGGGAGTTACGGTTGAGAAGAAGGAAGGTAAATTAAAGGGCAATAAGGAAGTGGTGGTGCAGGATCTTCCCGGCATCTACTCGCTTTCACCATATACGGTGGAGGAGGTCGTTTCGAGAAACTATCTCATCAACAACAGACCGGATGCCATCATAAATATTGTAGATGGTACCAATCTTGAGAGAAACCTTTATCTCTCAACACAGATCATGGAGCTTGGAATACCGGTTGTAATGGCCGTAAATATGGCGGACCTTACAGCGAAGAACGGTGACAAGATCGATCTTGATAAGCTGTCGAAGGCAATGGGCTGCCCTGTATTTTCGATTTCAGCGCTTAAGGGAACCGGAATCAAAGAGGTGACTGACAAGGCAATCCAGCTTGCAAAGTCCGGCGATGCAGGAAGTACAGTGCACAGCTTTTCAAAAGAGGCTGAAGAGGTTATCGAGAAGGCTGCATCAAAGCTGCCGGGAGATATCGAGGCGGCGCAGAGAAGATTCTTCGCTATAAAGCTTCTCGAGAAGGACAGCAGGATCGGCGAGGTTCTGAAGAATGCTCCTGACGTTTCAGCAGAAATAAAGGAGATGGAGGATAAGTTCGATGACGATACAGAGAGTATCATCACGAATGAGAGATATAATTATATCACATCTATCATCGGTTCATGTCTGAAGAAGGCAAACAAAAGTAAGCTCACTAAGTCGGACAAGATCGATAAGATCGTTACAAACAGATTTCTTGCGCTTCCGATATTTGCGGTTGTTATGTTCCTTGTATATTATATCGCAATGTCAACAATAGGTGCAGCAGCTACCGACTGGACCAATGATAATCTCTTCGGAGACGGCTTCCACCTCTTTGGAATGAGTGGAAAATACGACGAAGCTGTTGAAGAGTGGGCAGATGCAAATGTATTTACAGATGATGTGAAGGCAGTTATCGATGCAGCTGTAGCTGATGGAAATATCATCGGTGCGGATGAGCTGCAGGGCGCTTTTGAAGATAAGGATTTTGAAGCTTTCGAGGAGGCTTATGGTTCTTACAGAGATGAGTTTTACAAGGGTGAGGAAGAAGATTACGCAGGTGTAGCGGTTTATGATATCGATGCTGCCCTTGGAACAGCAGATGAAGACGGCAATGGCGGCGCTCTCGACGAGGAGGGCGAGTTCACAGCTCCTGATCCTGCTGATTACGGCACCTGGGTACCAAGTATCCCGGCTCTCTTCGAGAAGCTGTTAGATGCACTTAATGTTGAGTCGGAGTTTGTCAGAGGACTTATCCTTGACGGTATTGTAGCCGGCGTCGGTGCGGTACTTGGATTCGTACCACAGATGCTCGTACTCTTCATACTTCTTGCACTCCTTGAAGAGTGCGGTTATATGGCGAGAGTTGCATTTATCATGGACCGTATCTTTAGAAAGTTTGGTCTTTCAGGAAAGTCATTTATTCCGATCCTTATCGGTACAGGCTGCGGCGTTCCGGGCGTTATGGCATCGAGAACCATCGAAAATGAGCGTGACCGTCGTATGACGATCATGACAACCTGCTTCATACCTTGCGGTGCGAAGCTTCCTATCATTGCACTTATCACAGCGGCACTCTTTAATGGAACCTGGTGGGTAGCTCCTTCTTGCTATTTCCTTGGAATGGCTGTTATAATACTTTCAGGTATCATACTTAAGAAGACGAAGATGTTTGCCGGTGAGCCTGCACCATTCGTTATGGAGCTTCCGTCTTATCATATGCCAACCTTCGGATCGGTAATGAGAAGCATGTGGGAGCGTGGCTGGTCCTTCATCAAGAAGGCAGGAACCATCATCCTTCTGTCATCCATCGTTATCTGGCTTGGTAAAGTATTTGGAAATGATGGCAGCGGTTTCGGCTTTAATCCTGACCTTGAGCTTGAGGACAGCGTTCTTGGGGCAATCGGTAAGGGAATCGCATGGATATTTGCACCTCTTGGCTTTAACAATATCAAAGCAACCATCGCAACTATCATGGGTCTGGTTGCAAAGGAAGAGGTTGTCGGCGTATTCGGAGTTCTTGACTTCGAGGGAATGTCATCTGCGCTTGCAGGATATTCATTCCTTGCATTCAACCTACTCTGCGTACCATGCTTCGCAGCACTTGGTGCGATAAAGAGAGAGATGAACAGCCGCAAGTGGTTCTGGGGAACGGTAGCGTTCCAGCTTCTGACAGGCTATGTTGTAGCACTTATCATCTACCAGATCGGAAGGATATTCACAGCCGGTGCGTTCGGTGTATGGACAGTTGTTGCAGTGCTGATCGTGATCGCGATTGTTTACCTGCTCGTGAGACCTTATAAGGAAAGTATGACGCTGGATGTGAAGATCAAGGCAGCGAAGAACTGATTATACTAATAAGTGATTGAGAGACAATTCGGATTATATGTTTGAATGATGTCATCTGTCTGTTGCAGTGGATGACCTGACAGAAATAATGATTCGGTGAAAATACAGTAAGTAGGAAGAGAGGCGGATAATATGAGCCCTATAATAGGAACAATAATTGCACTTTCAGCAGTTGGCAGTGCGTGCTTCTTTGCCATCAGGAGTATGGTGAAGGATAAGAAGGCCGGAAAGTCTCTTTCCTGCGGCTGTGACTGCAAGCACTGCAGCGGCGCCTGCCATATGTGCAGTGTGAAGAAGCAGTGAATTGAATAGCATAACAATAAGAAAAAATCACCGTGGCATCCAATATGGATGCCACGGTTTTTGATCTCAAATCAATTGTAACAGCTGGATGATCGTAGCTCACTCAATCTTCATATAATGAAGCTTGTTATAATTTCTGGTGACCATTCCATCTACCCCGACTGTATCATCGGCAGAAATCACAAAAAGATATCCGTTCTCATACTCGAGAGTAAAAAAAAGTGTAGCCTCTAGTGAGTTCTCAGAACCATGGGAATTATCCGTAACTCTTTGAACATCACCGGTATATACATTTACCGCATATATATTGTCATAAAGATCGCTTTCGGACGTAAACGATTTTATATCACGATATGTAAGAAAAAAGATATGATTTCCCGCCAGAAGCGGATTAACTACATCACCATATTCATTTGCAGATATACGACTAACCGATCCGCTCTGTTTATTAAAACAATCTATATACCACCCCTTTGTCGAATCGTTCGCATACTCAAACTGATTCCAAACCGTCACATCATCATTTTCTCCGATAAGAAATGACTGTTCATCCAAGTATTCTGCAGGAATCTTTTCCTTCCACGAATCACTTTCATCGTATTTATTACTCTGATCGATCAACCCACAATGAACAACATTATCATTTAACAATCTGTCAAGATAGAGGTTTGGTTTTTCATCTCCAGTTACAATCTCTATATTCTCATCTTTTAAATATGTCCAAAATAGAGATTCATCGTCATAGTCCAGATTAGTAACAAATATACCCTCCTCCAGATACAGATCAATAATCTTCTCAACAGAACCACCTGCAATGTTCTGTCTGTAAATACACGCCTCTTTGCAATACGCACTCAATGCAGAATCATAATTCACATAATAATAAATATAATCATCCTTTATTGTTATATCTCTTACCGAACCCATTGTACTTTCAATCTTCAAATCATCCGGCAAGGTTTCAACCTCATCTACGTAATGTGGTTTTACAGATGGAAAGCTTACAGATACTTCATTGAATCTTAGTTTCTCATCTTTGTCATCTTTTGAAATATCTGTTACGCTTTCTGTTTTTCTAATATCACTACTCCTATTGCTACCGCAACCCGAAAGCATTGATACTCCCAGAATTATGAATATGCCATATTTCAACCCCTTCAGTTTCATGTTCTGTCCCCTAGTATGCTATCAAATATCTGTATTCTCCATCCTGCCTATGAATAGTCCCATACGCCTGATAGGCTGTAACCGTATGCGAACCTCCATATGATGAATTGTAAGTACAATCTTTTGTCAGCTACGCTTTGATTATAAAACTTATACTCTTCTCAATCAACTCCTATGACAATTTTGGTCATCATTCTTGCAAAATTGGTTTATTACTATGTCCGGACAGTTTCATCATATCATTACGCTAAAAAAAAACAACGCCGTATGCGCAAGCGTTGCTTTTTCGTGCACAAGCGTTGTTTTGTATTGTTCATGAAGTAGTATGATTAATTAACGGCATGTTTTATATGAATATTGAGTTATTTGCTAATAATATTTGTGTTGATGAAAATATATGTGATTCATTGAATACGTTTAGAAATATATGCTAATATTATTGGTAGAAAGTAAGAGAAAGAGGGAGGGTGTGTATATGCCTCGGTTTCAACGGATATACGTTGACATACTCGATAACTACGGCGTTAAATGAGGTATATGCTGAGGATGGACAGCATTGGGGAGCTAATAGTTATATTATTTATGGTGACAGTTTCATTTCATTCTGATGTGAAGGAGGGGTAACAATGAAAAGTAAGAAGATATCGGTAACTATATTAGTATGCGTTTTGTTATTCTTTATAGGTTTTTTTGGTATGAAGTTTATTTTTCCGTCCTCTGCTTCCGGGGATGGGAATAATTCGTACAAAGAAACAGATAAAGATAATATTGCATACGACGGAGAGCTGTTTTCGGGGGAATATTACAAGATCAGCGTTAATGAAGATAATAGCGATATTATAAGTATTGAGAGAATATCCCCAATAGACAGAATTCCCAAGGAACAGTTATACAGTGATCAGGATATCACCCGGATCATGAAGGAGATGCTCAATGCCTCGGGAGAGATCCGTGAAATGAAAGTAAATGAAACAGTATCCAACTATGATGAGTATGCGAATGGTTACCAGACAGGAAAAGCAGCAAGTGTAACCTTTGATTCGGGATACATTCAATATATAGTACTGCGAAACGGCAAGCTTAATGGTGCAAATGACGATTCGGATTTTATTGATAAGAAGGAAGCTTACTCTGCGGCTGTTTCTAAAATACGGGAAAAATATAAAGATAAAAATATTGAGTTAAAAGATGAATATGATGAGAGCAAAATGAGTGTATATTATAATCCTCATAAGGAATGCTTATGCTATACCTTTGATATTGAAGGTGCTGTTGATGGTAAATGGGATGATGAGCTGAGTATATTTGTATTTACTCCTATAATAAACGTAAATGATATTTCGGATATTGAGATAGCCTCAACATTAGGGTATTAGTTGTATTCTTATACGGCGTGTTATACAGGGGATCTTGTTGTCCAGGGCTCTTGACGATTATTTATCTGATTACATTACTGTAAGGACTGAGTTATTTGTTTTAAAAACACTAAAAACAAATAAAAATATTTTTAAAACAAATATAATTGGATTTAAAACGAATAACGATTGACAATCACCTCGAATCCCTTCTATAATTATGGGGAATCGAGGTGATTTCTTTATGAAAATTAGCGAAGAAAAAAAGAATTCTATAATTCTCTATATTTTGAATAAGATCGATGAGGGAGAGCGGTCTGTATCTCAGAAGGTCGCTGATAGTCTTGGTATTAATCAGTCGACAGTTCATTCATATCTTAATGAAATGACAGATAAAAATATTATTAGGAAGATTAAACGCGGTAAATATGAAATAGTTAATGATTCTTTCTCATATGAATTCAGTCGAAGCAAAGGGGAGTTGAATGAGGAGACGGAAGTATTTCGTAAGAGTTTTTCTGCGCATATTTCAAATCTGCAGGATAATGTCCGGAAAATCTGGGATTATGTTTTTAGTGAGATGATTAACAATGTGATCGATCATTCAAATGCCGATAAGCTAAGTATAATCGTTAATTGTAATTACCTGAAGACGGAAGTGATCATAGATGATAATGGTGTCGGAATATTTGAAAAGATAAGAGAGTATTTTGGCTTTAATTCTATTGATGACGCTATCTGTGAATTATTTAAGGGAAAACTGACAACTGATTCTGAGAATCATTCCGGGGAAGGGATTTTTTTCAGTTCAAAGCTGGTAGATGAATTCTATATCATTTCGGATGGACGTATTTTCACCAACAACAAATACGATGAAGAAGCTCTGTTCACCATTAAAGGGAGAGACTTAGGCGGAACCTGTGTCATTATGAGTATGAGTAATTTTGCGAAGAGAAATGCCAAGGATGTATTTGACCAATACGCAGATGATGAGGGTGGCTTCGTAAGAACAAGGATACCGCTGGGAAGTATTTTTGAAACCGATCCAATATCGCGTTCACAGGCCAAAAGGATCTGCAGCAGGTTTGAATCGTTCAAAGAAGTAATCCTTGATTTTACTGATGTAAATTGGATGGGGCAGGGCTTCGCCCACCAGATATTTGTCGTTTTCGCAAATAGTCATAAGTCGGTGAATATCATTCCGGTGAATATGAATGAGGATGTAACAAAAATGTACAGACATGTTATGAATACTTCAAAATAAATATAGAATATATAGTGGTTTGGGTGTAAAATAGAAGCGTATATGTTGTATTAGCAGTACATGAAATACTGTCCTGCGGTTTGGCGACCGGGGATGTCGGTTACGAAGCGGATATGGTATCCTGGATGCCGAAATAGATGCGGGCATAGTATTTTGAATAGATGCAGAACAGGAGACAGAAGAATGGCAAATGGAATAACTTTCGAGGAGCTGGAGGGCTTCTCTAAGGATTTTAACAGCGACCGCGCGAACCTGATCGCGGCAAATGCGGCGCAGAAAACGAGTCTGCTTGAGGTGGCGACCGATTACAGAGGAGTGAGGAGCATTCCGAACAACTTCTCGATCGACCTTAAGACCGGCAAGATCACAGATCAGAAGAGCAGCGGAAGATGCTGGATATTTTCGGCGCTCAATACCTTCCGCTATGAGGTGATGAAGAAGTTTAATCTTGAGAATTTCGAGTTTTCGCAGAACTACATCTTCTTCTACGATAAGCTTGAGAAGGCAAATTATTTCCTGGAGAGTGTCCTGAAGACGCTTGATGAACCGGTGGACGGAAGGCTTTACAGCTTCCTCAACGCCGGACCGCTTTCGGACGGCGGACAGTGGGATATGTTTGCGAGTCTCGTTGAAAAATACGGTGTTGTTCCGAAGGAAGCTTTTCCTGATGCGGCAAGTTCGACTATGTCGAGATGGTTCGATGAGTTCCTTACTTCAAGGCTCCGCGAGGATGCGATAACTCTCAGAAACAAGGCGCTTTCGGGCGAGTCGGATGCGGCGCTTCAGAAGGAAAAGAAGGCTATGCTTGGCGAGTTTTACAGGATGCTTACGATCTCTCTTGGCGAGCCGCCGAAGACCTTCGACATAACGCTCCGCGACAAGGACGACAAGGTGATCCAGGAGAATGGTATCACGCCGCAGGAATTCTACAAGAAATACGTCGGAATAGAGCTTTCGGAGCAGATAAGCCTTGTAAATGCGCCTGCCGAGAATAAGCCGATGAACAAGATGTATACCGTGAAGTTCCTTGGAAATGTTGTTGAGGGAACGCCGGTGCATTACCTTAATCTTCCAATCGAGAAGATCAAGGAGGCCGTTATCGCTCAGCTTAAGGACGGTCATCCGGTTTGGTTTGGTTCGGATTGTCTGAAGTTCTCGGGCAGGAAGGATGGCGTATTTGACCGTGAGTCGCTTAAGATAGAGGAGCTGTTCAACATCAATTACAGGTTCACCAAGGGCGACAGACTGATGTACGGTGACAGCGCAATGAATCATGCGATGGTGATCCTGGGCGTAAATATCAATAATGCCGGCGTGCCTGACAGATGGCGTATCGAGAACAGCTGGGGCAAGGATGCCGGAAGAGACGGATATTATATCGCTTCCGACAGCTGGTTTGATGAGTTTGTTTATCAGGTTGTTGTTGATAAGAAATACCTCGATAAGGAGACAATAGCGCTGCTGGATCAGCCATTGATCGAGCTTGAGCCGTGGGATCCGCTTGGAAGTCTTGCGGACTAGATATCTTTGTGGTTAAAAGGCGGATGAGATATTTACTATATACGGAAGTATGACGATTTCGGGTGTATTTTGGAGATTTATAGAAAATAGTGATGGGATGATCGATAAGTAATATCGGTTGTGAGTATTATATGAGAAGAGGAGGAAAGAAGGATGGCAGATATCAAGGACAGACTGAAGAGTGTCATTGATGAGGATGAGAAGTACGAAGGAGTCGATGACGATCTTCTTCAGGAGCTTGAGGATGAATTTGCGGAGAGAAAGGTGGTTAAGGTTGATTCCAGACCGCTTCCGACCTACGGTGCAGGCCCGGTTTTCGGAGCTGTAGCTATAGGGCTTACGGTGCTGGGAATCGTATTTGGACATATCGGGCCGCTCAAGGGTGGCGTGTCTTCGACCTTCCGTATACCTTATATCGTGATCGGGGCGATTCTGATAATTGTCGGGCTCTTTATGTGGAAGAGTGCCATTGTTGATGCAGGGATAGATGAATACATCAGCAGCGGAAAGCTTGCAACGACGGGCATCTATGCATATACACGTAACCCTATCTATGCAGCGATCCTCTTTATCTGCACAGGCGCGCTCTTTATTTCCGGTAATGTTTACATGTACGTTCTGCCGATCCTTTTATGGGCATTCCTGACGATCCTTCTTCAGAAGACCGAGGAACCGATCCTGCTTGGCCGCTTTGGCGACGAGTTTGCAAGATACATGAGAAGGGTTAACAGAGTCATACCGCTTAAGAAGGCTTAATACAACCGGTCTTTTGGATCATTCAATGATTTCATCAGTATGGTTGATGGATAATATAAAGAATAAATTTAACGCCGCAGGTCTGTGTGATCTGCGGCGTTGTTTTTAAATGAGGCAATTATCAGAAGTGTATTATTTATTAAAATGATTAGTCAATTATTAAACTGCAACTGAGGCGAGCTTTTCTCGGATGGCTTCCTCGATAAAACTGTTAAGTGTTCTTTCATTATTAATACAATATACTGCCGCCTTTTTATGGAGCTCCTTTCCAATCCGAATGTTTAAACTGCCTTTATAAGCAATTTCTGGTTTCCAATTAAAGCGTTCGCAGTCTTCAAGATATTCATCAACAGCATCATGAAAATCCTGTACTAATGAGTGTACATCGGTCCCTTCATAAGTAATGAGTGATCTGATACCTTGAACACTTCCAAATAACAAACCATCTGCTTCTGAGAATTCTACACTTCCGATATAACCTTTGTACTTCATAGTGTTATTCATATAAGATCCTCCGTCTCTAAAAACTTAATCAGTGCTTTTATTTGGTATTCTTTTAATATCTTTTGTGGATGAGGCTTGTGTAGAGCTATTTCGGAGCTTCTTTGTAAATTAATAAATCTAACCTTTGAACCACTGGTTCTTCCGCCATTATCAATATAATATGAAAAATACCCCAATAATGTTTCAACCTCATCAAAAGTGAAATCCTTTGGCTGTGATAATAGGCGTGCCATTAGCTTGTCTTTTTTACTCATTATTTATCTCCCTATTAGTATATCATAAAGAACTGAGAATGCAACTATAAATAGTTGCATGTTATAATTTGTATCTGTTTATCAACTATGATCATGTTGAGTATGGTTACAATATATTATTAAGGCGTATTTGTAAAATCGCGAGGCGACACAGTTTGTTGCGCAACAAAATGTTTCATTAAGAAAATAAAGAAAGACAGGACTTTTGTGAATAATCTCTCGTAAAAGTCCTGTCTTGGTTTTTGTTCTTATTTACTTATCAAAATCTGTTGTGACAGATGCACAAAAAACTTTGTTGAAGATTTAGTCATACTTCTTTGTACTGCTCTTGAGGATTACGTCGTGGCTGCCGCCTTCAACGATAGAAGTTGCAGAAACGACTGTAAGCTTAGCCTTCTGCTGGAGCTCTTCGATAGAGAGGGCACCGCAGTTGCACATTGTTGACTTAACCTTGTAGAGTGTGCTCTGAACGCCTTCTGCAAGAGGTCCTGCGTAAGGAACGTAGCTGTCAACACCTTCCTCGAAGCTGAGCTTTGAAGCACCGCCGAGGTCGTATCTCTGCCAGTTACGAGCACGGTTTGAACCTTCGCCCCAATACTCCTTAACGTAGTTGCCGTTGATGAAGAGCTTATTTGTCGGGCTTTCGTCGAATCTTGCGAAATATCTTCCGAGCATTACGAAGTCAGCGCCCATTGCAAGTGCAAGAGTGATGTGATAATCATAAACGATACCACCGTCTGAGCAGATAGGAATATAAACGCCTGTCTCCTTGAAATACTCATCACGAGCCTTAGCAACATCCTTAACAGCTGTAGCCTGGCCACGGCCGATACCCTTGGTCTCTCTTGTAATACAGATAGAACCACCACCGATACCGATCTTGATGAAGTCAGCGCCTGCCTCTGCGAGGAATCTGAAGCCCTCAGCATCAACTACATTTCCGGCACCAACCTTAACTGAATCGCCGTAATTGTCTCTGATCCACTTGATAGTTCTTGACTGCCACTCGCTGTAGCCTTCTGAAGAGTCGATACAAAGAACATCAACACCTGCTTCAACAAGTGCAGGAACTCTCTCTGCGTAATCTCTTGTATTTATTCCGGCACCAACTACATAGCTCTTGTGAGAGTCGAGGAGCTCGTTAACGTTCTCCTTGTGGCTGTCGTAATCCTTACGGAATACCATGTATGAAAGATGTCCTTCCTTATCAACGAGTGGAAGGGTATTGATCTTGTTGTCCCAGATGATGTCGTTGCAGTCATGAAGAGATGTCTCGTCGCTTGCAACGATAAGTTTATCGATAGGAGTCATGAACTCAGAAACCTTGAGGGTTCTTTCCATTCTTGAAAGACGGTAATCTCTTGAAGCTACGATACCGAGGAGCTTGCCGTGGCTGCTTCCGTCATCTGTGATAGCAACTGTTGAGTGGCCTGTTCTCTCCTTGAGATCAAGAACGTCGCCGAGTGTAGCATCCGGTGAAAGGTTTGAGTCGCTTGTTACAAAGCCCTTCTTGTATGCCTTAACGCGGCGTATCATGTTGGCTTCTTCCTCTATTGTCTGAGAACCATATATGAAGGAGATTCCTCCCTGCTTGGCAAGTGCAACTGCAAGCTTGTCACCTGATACGGACTGCATGATCGCTGAGACCATAGGAATATTTAACGAAAATGGGCATTCCTCCTGCCCTTTGCGAAATTTAACAAGTGGTGTTTTTAAGCTGACAGATGTCGGCACACACTCCGATGATGAATAGCCAGGTACGAGTAAGTATTCACCGAAGGTACGAGATGGTTCGTCGTAATAGAAAGCCATTGTTTTTTCTCCTTTTCTTTTGAATTTTGTGTAGATATTTTTATATAGAATTAAGTTATATTAACAAATTATCGAGACTATTTCAAGATAAAAAAGTACGAAAAAATATAAAAAAAGGGTGACTGTGATTGGTAAAAAATACCATCCAAGGTCACCCCTGATTTACTGTATTTTAAGCGTTTATCGTATAATATTCCTCAAGTCGCGGACGTGCGGCAACGTAGTAACGCTCAAGCCTCTTATCAAAATGCTTGCCCATTCCGTCCATGATGATCTTATTGGCCTCCTCGAAGCTCATCCTCTCCTTATAAACACGCTTACTGACGAGCGCGTCATATACGTCGGCGATGGCCATGATACGTGCTTCGATAGGAATCTCCTCGCCGATCAGGCCCTCAGGATAGCCGGAGCCGTCCCACCTCTCGTGGTGGTAGTGGGCAACATTTTCGGCAAGAATGTGGAAGTCGTAGTCATCTGTATTTTTCAGGATCTCGTGGACGATCCGGCCACCCTCGGCAGCGTGCTTCTTCATCTCCATATACTCCTCCGGAGTGAAGCGGCCCGGCTTTCTGAGGATCGCATCGTCAACGGCGATCTTACCGAGGTCGTGCATAGGAGCGGCCTTGATCAGATTGTTGCAGAAGGTATCTGAAAGGTTAAATACATTGTCCTTCTTGATCTCGTCGATAAGTATCTTCACAACGTCACTGGTTCGCCTGATATGGCCGCCGGTTGAGTTGTCACGGCTTTCAACAACGGTCGCCATGCTGAGGATGAGGTTGTCGTGCATCTCAACGATGCGTCTGGTCTTCAGGTCAACCTCCTTCTCGAGACTTTCATTGAAGCTGTTGATAAGCTGTATGTAATTCTGCTCCTTGGTGTCATTTCTTATGAGAAGCTGGTAGCCCTTGCATTTATGTGCATTGTAGAGCCTGTTGATGGTGACCCTGTATATCTCGCTGCCCCAGACTCTGGTGAAGCTGTTGTTGTCCGGATTCTCGATGAAAGCCTCAATCTTGGAAACGACCTCCTTGTAGGCCTTTTCATCCTTTGATGCAGGAGTGTCAACCTTAACCTTCATAAGCTCCGGAAATACGATCAGTGCGATGTCGCTGCCGCCCAGATAGTTCAGCTTATTGTCAAAGGACACAAAACCGATCTCACCACTCATCTCAATTGAGTCGATACCGGTATCGGTAACGTTGTAGAGACTGATCTTTCGGATGATAATAAGGAAGATAACCTGTGCAACAACGTAGCTGAAAGGGATTGGATCGAAGTTGAAGGTGAACTTCTTGCCTGCGAAATAAGAGAAGAAGCAGATGGCCTCGCACAGAATGAGGAGGCTCACTACCTTATTTGAAACGTCCTTCTTTTTAAGGAGGGAATAGACCATCGCCGCGAGCGGAATCAGGAAATAGCAGATTATCATAATGATAAATACTGTATGCATCGGCCCGTAAGTCTTGTCTACGACGGTCGAATAGCCGTTTTTCGTTACAAACTTTCCGGTTTTATAGAATAGTCCCGTTTCCCCAATGGTAAGAGTAGACGCAAATACAGCCATCGAAAAGAGGAACAGGGTAGTGACCATCCATTTTTTCAGTCGGAAATTGCACAGCTCAAGTATTGCCAGCAAAATAAACAGCGCCAGGAAACAGCTACTGTAGACTATCTTGATCGCCACAAAGGCTTCACTTAGGTTCTCGGAGGTTGCGACGAGCAGATAACCGAGATTGCAGAGAGGAACAAAGGTAAATATCATCGTAAAGCAGATATTGAAGTGCTTATGCCAGATATATGCATAGATAGCAGTGCAAAGAAGTGAAATTGTGAAGATTGCGTAATAATATACGATATGCATTTACAGTACCTCCTCTCTGGACAAACTGTTTTTGGAATGATTTTAAATGATATCATACCACCTTGATTATAAAGCAACGAGAGGTATTATACAATCGGAAAGTGACGAAAAACAACGGATATCACAGGGTTTATGTATGTGTCAGAAGCTTTGTTTTTGTGTTGTTGTTTCGCAAATGGGTTAGAATAACAAAATTTAAGGTTGACACAACTAACTTGGTCTGTTATTCTTTAAAAAGCAATCAGGGGAGTAACCGGCAGATGTTCATGAAAATATGAACGGTCGCTTCTGTACATAATATCGTCAAGACAGTCATTATAGCTTCAGCGGCTATCAATGATTCGGTATATGATTAATCGGTGAGACTTGCTTGCAAACTTATAAAAATACTGCGGGTATTTACGCCCAGAGTTTTTGTAGGTTTGCAAGTGGGTCTCACTTTTTTTGCGTACTGAGCGAGTTATGAACATGCGAAGCATGTGTTGCGAAAAAAATCAATTAATCTACTTGACATTTAATCAATGTGGTTGTATATTGCAACCATGAACATATGAACAGATATACATATGTAAAACAAAATTGTACTGATTAACACTTAAAATAAATGGAGGAATGAAAAATGGGTGAAAACAAGAATTTTCTTGAGATCGTCGACGTGAAGAAGGCCTATGGTGAAGGAGAAACACGTCAGGAAGTACTTCGGGGAATGAATTTCTCTGTTGCAAATGGTGAGTTCTGCGTGCTTCTCGGACCATCCGGTTCGGGCAAATCAACACTCCTCAACATCATCGGTGGAATCGACAACGCAGACAGCGGATACATATCAATCAACGGTGATAAGCTTGAGGACATGGATGAGAAGACACTTACACAGTACCGTCGTAAGCATCTCGGCTATGTATTTCAGCTTTACAACCTGATCCCGAACCTAAACGTTAAGGAAAATATCGAAGTAGGCGCGTATCTTTCAGATAACCCGCTCGATATCGACGACCTTCTGAAGACACTCGGCCTGTACGAGCATCGTCACAAGCTTCCAAGCCAGCTTTCAGGCGGACAGCAGCAGCGTACCTCAATAGGAAGAGCTATCGTTAAGAATCCGGACATCCTTCTCTGCGACGAGCCGACAGGTGCTCTTGATTACAATACTTCCAAGGATATCCTGAAGCTTATCGAGGATGTTAACAGAAAATACGGAAATACAGTTATCATGGTTACTCACAACGAAGCTATCCAGCACATGGCAGATCACGTTATCAAGCTTCGTGACGGTGTTGTAAGAAAGAACAAGATCAATGATGAGAGAGTTTCAGCAGTTGATCTTGACTGGTAAATGACAGCTGATAGATGGTTGAGGCCGCCCGAGATGTAAATACAGATGATAATTTATGTTGGGCGTGAAAGGAGATTATAGATGAAAAGTCCGTTAATGAAAAGGCTCCCGAAGGAGCTGAAAAAGGATTTTAAAAAGAATCTGATTATATTTCTGATACTTTTTCTTACGATCGGATTCGTATCGGGCATGTTTGTAGCCAACAACAGTATGCTGAAGGCAGCAGATGATGCATTTACAAAATACAGTGTTGAGGATGGACATTTTAATCTGTCAAGGAAGGCTGATGATGGGTTTATAAGCAGCCTTGAAGAAAAGGCAGAGGTAAAGATATATGAACAGTTTTACAAGGATTTTACTGAGACCACGGATAAGACTAAGGCGAAGGATGATCCAGTAACTATAAGAGTATTCGCCTCAAGGGAAGAGGTGAATAAGGCAAGTGTTCTGAAGGGCAGACTTCCTGAGAAGGAGGGCGAGATCGCCATCGACAGAATGCATGCAGATAACAGTAAGATCAAGGTTGGCGACAGCCTTTATCTTAACGGCGAGCGTTTTGAAGTTACCGGACTTATCGCTCTCAGTGATTACAGCACTCTTTACAAAAATAACAGTGATACGATGTTTGATGCGCTGACCTTTAATATTGGTGTTGTAACTGCTGACCAGTTCAGTAAGCTTGATGCGGTGCAGGTGAATCAGTATGCATGGATCTATAATATAAAGCCTGCCGATGACGAGGCTAAGAAGACCCGAAGCGATGAATTTGTTGAAATACTCGGTGGTGAGGTCATGGCAACCTACTACGACGAGAATCCTGCAAATGATATGATGGTTGAGGATTATGTTCCGGAATATAAGAATCAGGCGATACATTTTGCTGCCGACGATTTCGAAAATGACGAGAATCTTGGACTTTATCTGCTGATAATTCTTCTTGCTGTTTTTGCTTTCATATTTGCAATAAATATCAGCAACAAGATTGAGGATGATTCTGTTGTTATCGGAACACTCAGAGCTTCCGGATATACAAGAAGAGAGATGGTTCGTCATTATATGGCGATGCCTGTATTTGTAACACTTGCAGCGGCAATTGCCGGAAATGCCTGCGGTTACACTGTATTTAAGAATGCGGTTGTAAATATGTATTACAATTCCTACAGTCTTCCAACCTATAAGACTCTCTGGAATTCGAAGGCTTTCCTTCTTACAACACTGGTTCCTATCATAATGATGCTTGTTATTAATTATGTCATGATCAGAAAAAAGCTCATGATATCACCGCTCAGATTCCTTCGTCACGACCTCAGAATGTCTAAGAGGAAGAAAGCTCTGAAGCTTCCACATTGGAGGTTCTTCAGCCGCTTCCGTGTAAGAAATGTACTTAACAACGCTTCAAGCTACGTAGTACTTTTCATCGGAACAGTATTTGTCATGATAATGCTTATGTTCTGCCTGGGTATGCCGGACACTCTTGAAAAATACATGAAAGAAGCACCGGAGAAGATGTATGCACAGTACCAGTATTTTCTTAGAGGTACTGTTGATGAAGATGGTAATGAGCTGACGACTGTAAATCCTGACGCCGAAAAGGCTTGTGTTTCAACGCTTGTAACAGTTAACGGACCGAAGGTCGGTGAGGAGATCATGGTTGTCGGATATAGCAGCGACAGCAGGTATCTTAAGATCGGAGCATCGCTAAAGGATAACGAGATCTACATCTCACAGCCGTATGCTGAAAAATACAAGATCGAAGAGGGCGATACGATCACCCTTAAGGATCAGTACGCAAGCAGAAAATACAAATTCAAGGTTAAGGGCATATATGATTATATGGGCTCGCTTATCGTCTTCATGCCGATGGATAATTACAACGCTTTCTTCGGAAATGATCCTTCATACTTTAGCGGATTTATGTCAGATACTGAGATCACTGATATTGCCGAGGATTATATCTATAAGGTAGTAAGTGCTGAGGATGTTACCAAGATGGCAAATCAGCTGGATCATTCAATCGGAAGCTATATGGATTATTTCTCAGTCCTTACGGTTCTGATCGCAGCGCTTCTGATCTATCTGATAACCAAGATTATCATAGAGAAGAACAGACAGTCTATATCAATGGTCAAGGTTCTGGGCTATGAGAATAAGGAAATAAGTAAGCTTTATATCAGGACGACGACCTTCCTTATGATCGTCTTTGATATTCTCAGCGTATTTGCAGCTTATGTGGTTATTGACTGGTTCTGGCGTAAGGTTATGTCAAGAATGTCAGGCTGGTTTAGCATATTTATTAGCTGGAAATCATACATCATTATGGTTGTTGCGCTTTACGCAGCATACCTTGTGATCTCATTCATCGATTTCCACAGGATCAAGAGGATCCCGCTTTCCGAAGCGCTGAAGAATGTGGAATGATCATATAAAACATGGCTAATACAAACGGCCCGTCCATGGTGGACGGGCCGTTTTATGTGGAAAATGAGCCTTGCGGCTATTTTTGTGTGGCTTTCTTCTTATAATAGGTGGTTTTTTATAGTTTATCGATATATGTGCATGCGGCGAGGGCGGCAACGGCGCCGTCAGAAGCGGCGGTTACGAGCTGCCTTACGTGCTTGGTCCTGCAATCACCGGCTGTGAAGAGACCCGGAGTTTTCGTGGTACAGTCTTCACCGGAGAGAACGTATCCGCTCTGGTCGAGCTCTGCAATCTCCGAAAATACAGCATTATCCGGTACCTGGCCGATCGCTATAAAGAGTCCGTCGACAGCGATCTCACTTTTCTGGCCGCTAAGCTTGTCGGTCACAACAACAGCACTGAGCTTATCTTCGCCAACGAGATCGGTTATGGTAGCATTCAGGACGAACTCAACATTGTCCTTCTCGCGAAGAGCCTGAAGGCTGCCTTCCTCTGCGCGGAAGCCTTCTCTTCTATGAATAACGTAAACCTTGCTGCAGTAGCCTGAAAGGAACGTTGCGTCCTCGATGGCTGTATTTCCGCCGCCGTTTACGGCAACGTTCTTACCTTTAAAAAATGCGCCGTCGCAGGTTGCACAGTAGGAAATACCGCGGCCCGTGAGGGCTTCCTCTTTCTCAAGCCCGAGGTGGCGATTCTTCGCGCCGGTTGCGATGATCACTGCCTGCGCCTCGTAGGTGCCGGCGGTGGTTGTGATCACAAAGCGGTCGCTTTTGTTTACTGCAGTAACCTGCTCAAATACGATCTCTGCACCGAAGGACAGAGCCTGATCGAAGAGGCCGGTCGCATAATCAAAACCGGAAATATCCTTGATTCCGGGATAGTTTTCAATCTTAGGTGTATTTATTATCTGGCCGCCGTAGGTGTAGGCCTCGAAAAGTACTGTTTTCTTACCGGCGCGCTGGGCGTAGATCGCGGCTGAAAGGCCTGCGGGACCTGCGCCGACTATTGCTATATCATACATATGTTGTTCCTTTCTTACTCACTGAGCCAAGCTGCCAGAGCCTGCTTTGGCTTGAAGCCGATACTCCTCTTAACCTCTACACCATTTTCAAATACGATCAGGCAAGGGATGTTGCTTACATTGTATTTGATTGCAAGGTCGGTTGCGTCATCGACATTTAAGCCAACGACCTTAACATCCGTAACCTCGTCTGCAAGCTGGTCAACTACCGGTGAGAGCATCTTGCATGGGCCACACCATGATGCCCAGAAATCTACAAGCACAGGCTTGTCACTCTTAACTACTTCTTCTTCAAACTGTTCAGGGTTTATCTGTAATGCTGACATATTTTTATCCTCCTTAAATAAACTAATTCTCTCCGGATGTGGCTCTCAGTATCTTGTGCAGCAGCTCGTAGAGCTTCATTGCGTCCTCCGGTGGGAGGCAGACACAGCTGCTGATCTGCTCAGGGATACTTACGGCCTTCTCGCGAAGCTGCATGCCTTTTTTTGTTACTGAGACCAGGAGATTTCTCTCGTCTGACTCTTTCCTATGTCTGGTGATATATTCCTTCTGCTCGAGCTTCTTCAGGAGCGGTGTAAGTGTTCCGGAATCCAGATAGAGCATCTCGCCCAGCTCCTTCACATTTGTTGTTTTCTTCTCCCACAGCACCATCATTGCGATGTACTGGGTATAGGTAAGGTCAAGCTTATCAAGCAGCGGCTTGTATTTTCTGATTACTTCCTTAGAACATGCGTAGAGTGGAAAACAAAGCTGATTCTCCAGTTTAAGGCATGCGTACATGTCCTCTGCCTCACCGGCTGCCTCGTTAATATTATTTGATTCACTCACGCGATCACCCTCTTTCTTATATTTAGTCCCGCAATTTGTATTAAATACAGCTCCAACACTGTAATTAAATTGCACACTGTAATAATTGTTTACAATTTAATTATACACGAGCGTTTTGTTTTGTCAATATCATTTTTAAATAAATTGCATACAATTATCGGCAATTAACGTGTTTTCAATGGGCGGATATTGTTTCCGGATCGGCCGATAATATTTTCAAACAACCAGATCAATTTCATATAAATTTCATCATTTATTTATGGCAAAATTACCCCTGTCATGATATAATTTTTTCAGACTTGTTTGACGGCATTTATCAAACTGTCGCACACTTTCATAAATCATAAGCGGAGGGTCTGCCTATGAAGTTTAAACTTGCATCTTTACAGATGAACGTCATAACAGACAAGACGAGATGTATAGATTTTCTTGAGAAAACACTGCAGAAGCCTGAGCTTCGCGGCGTCGATATATTAACTCTTCCGGAAATGTTCTGCTCACCATATCAGACAACGGCATTCCCGGAATACGCCGAACCGGAAGGCGGAGAGATGTGGCAGCTCATGTCAGGGCTCGCCCAGAAATACCACATATACCTGTCGGCAGGCTCCATGCCTGAGAAGACGCCGAGCGGCAAGCTGTACAATACAGCCTATGTCTTCAACCGCGAGGGACACCAGATAGCCAAGCACCGCAAGGTCCATCTGTTTGATGTTTCGATAACGGGCGGCCAGGTATTTAAAGAGTCGGACACACTGACTGCAGGCGATTCGATCACAACCTTTGAGACCGAATTCTGCACCATGGGACTCTGTATCTGCTTCGACATCAGATTCCCGGAAATGTTCCAGTCCATGGTCTGGAGAGGCTGTAAGGTGGTGCTTGTGCCTGCATCCTTCAATATGACTACGGGACCTGCCCACTGGGAGCTTCTCTACCGCGCGAGAGCGGTGGACAATCAGGTCTTCATGATAGGAACGAGTACCGCGAGAGACTACGCGAGCAGCTACATATCCTACGGAAACTCGCTGGTTGTTGATCCTTGGGGAAGGATCATCGCAAAACAGGACGCAGCCGAGGGCGTGAACGTTGTTACGATCGACACGGACGAGGTCGACCGCATACGCCGCGAGATTCCTGTAATGTAGATTTTTATTTGATATCATATATTTTCGCGAATCATTTCCGACATGGTCATGTAATGATATGTATTCACGAGCAGGATATATATCATTACATGATCGCGGATGATCGCGGGAATATTTGCATATAAGAAAATACACGGAGGTGGTTACATGAATGTATTTACTACGGACAAGATCCGTAATGTTGTTCTGCTGGGACATGGGGGTTCCGGTAAAACATCACTCGCTGAGGCGCTGACTTTCCTTTCAGGAATAACTACCCGTATGGGCAGTGTTGACGCAGGCAATACGGTAAGCGATTACGACAAGGAAGAGCAAAAGAGAAAGATCTCCATCAAAACCTCTATCATCCCTATTCAGTGGGAAGGCTACAAGGTAAATATCCTGGATACTCCGGGTTATCCTGATTTCGTAGGCGAGGTTGAGGAAGCCGTATCCGTTGCGGACGCTGCGATCATCGTTGTTTCCGGCAAGACCGGCATCGAGGTTGGTACGAAGCGCGCCTGGGAGCTTTGCGAGAAGAAGAAGCTGCCTAGAATGATATTTGTTACAAATATGGACGACGACAAAGCAAGCTTCAGAGAGATCGTTCAGGGTCTTCAGGAGATGTACGGAAAGCACATCGCACCTTTCCATCTTCCTATCCGCGAGAACGAGCAGTTCGTCGGCTACGTAAATGTCATCCAGCAGAAGGCCAAGAGATGGAACGACAAGGGTACCGTTGACAAGTTCGACGTTCCTGATTATTCACAGGAAAACCTGGCTATCTGCCGTGAAGCTCTTCTCGAAGCAGTTGCAGAGACCAGTGAGGAGTTTATGGAACGCTACTTCGGCGGCGACGAGTTCTCTGAGGATGAGATCAGATCTGCGCTCCGCGTAGGTGTATCCGATGGTTCCGTTGTCCCAGTCCTTATGGGATCAAATACGCTTGCCCGTGGTATGTATACACTGATGGCAGACATCATCAAATACCTTCCAAGCCCGGATAAGTGCAAGCTTGCAGGTATCAATACAACCAATAATGAAGTATTTGAGGCAGACTACGACTTCTCTAAGGCAAAGTCAGCTTACATCTTCAAGACCATAGCCGATCCTTATATCGGTAAGTATTCACTCATCAAGGTCAATTCCGGAGTTCTGAAGCCGGACGATACACTCTTCAATTACCACCGTGACGTGGATGAGAGACTCGGCAAGCTTTACACGATCTGCGGAAATAAGGTCGAAGAGGTTAAGGAGCTTCACGCAGGCGACATCGGCGCTCTTGCAAAGCTCGGCGACAGCCAGACAACGGATACTCTTTCTACAAGAAAGAACCCTATCACATATATCCGTGCCGGCATCTCTAAGCCTTATGTATTTAGAAGGTACAAGGCCGTAAATAAGGGCGATGAGGACAAGATTTCTCAAGCACTTTCTAAGATGATGATGGAAGACCTGACGATCAAGGTTGTAAATGATGGTGAGAACGGCCAGACACTCCTTTATGGTATAAGTGGAACCCATCTGGAGGTTATCCAGAACACACTCCGTGAAAAATATAAGGTTGAGATCGAGCTTATGAGGCCTAGGACAAGCTTCAAGGAGACGATCACCAAGAAGGTTGATACAGAGTACAAATACAAGAAGCAGTCCGGCGGACATGGACAGTATGGTCACGTTAAGATCATCCTTGAACCATCCGGCGAGCCTGATACACCTTATGTATTTGAGCAGACAGTTGTCGGCGGTGCAGTTCCTAAGAATTACTTCCCGGCAGTTGAGAAGGGTATCGCAGAGTCGGTTAAGGCAGGGCCTCTTGCCAAATACCCTGTTGTCGGCGTGAAGGTAACTCTCTACGATGGTAGTTATCACACTGTTGACTCTTCCGAGCTTGCATTCAAGGTTGCGACCGAGCAGGCCTTCAAGCAGGGCTTCATGGACGCAAGGCCTATACTTCTCGAGCCTATCGCAAGTATCCGCGTAGTTGCTCCTGATCAGTATACAGGCGATATCATGGGCGACCTCAACAAGCGTCGCGCAAGGGTTCTCGGCATGAATCCTATCGGTGACGGCTACCACGAGGTACTCGCTGATATTCCTTACCTTGAGCTCTTCGAGTACGATACAAAGCTTTACTCTATGACCAGAGGAAGCGGCCTCTTCTCTTATGAGTTTGCAAGATACGAGCAGGCTCCTGAGGAGATCGCAAAGAAGGAGATCGAGGAAGCAGCTAAGGCTTAGTGTTTTGGAGTTTTATAAATAATGATCGAAAAGTCAAGGCCGGTCGCTGACCGGCTTTGATTTTCATATCCTGGCACACCTTAGATTGAAAAAGTAAGGTGCAGAATCTCTTAAAATTAAAATAGATATTTACTAAATAATGAGTTAAAATACAGTCAGAGATAATTATTATAAGGAGACAGATATGGGAAAACCGTTAAAAGAAGTATATAATGAACAAACTGACCTGAGAGATAAAATGTTTATATTTTCACTGTTCGGGAGCATCGCCATGGTGCTTATCTGCGCGGTGAACATGATCATTTCGGGTAATAGTCTCTGGACTGTAATATTTAATGTAGCGTCGGCGCTGCTTCTTCTGATGCTGTTCAAGCTTGCATTTGCCAAGGGGAAGAAGGGCTTTGCCCGCACATTCTTTATTTATTTTATTAATCTGGCTGTCATGACTTATCTGTTTTATATCAATGGCGGCGTCAATTCGGGCATGTCCATATATCTGGTGGCAGGCCTTCTGATCATCGTGCTGTCAGAGTACGGTGTTAAGCGCTATGTTGCGCTTATCATATGCAGTATATTTGATGTTGTATCGATCATAATTTCTTATAATTATATGGGCGACCAGGCGAAGGAAAATGATCGTCCGGTGCTTGTGCCTGACATGGACAGCTTCAGTGAAGTGCTCGACACAGCGGTTTCTCTTATAATAGTAGGTCTGTGCATGGGCAGTATCCTCATACTTCTCTTCAATGCGTACGACAAAGAGAAGAAATACAACGAGGAGCTTATGAATACGCTGGCTGATATGGCGATAACTGACGAGCTTACAGGTGTCAGCAACAGAAGAAATATGTTCAACATTCTCGAAAGGTACGATGGACTTTTCGATTCGGATAACAGATTCATCGCAATGGTCGATATTGATGATTTTAAGAAGATAAATGATGACTACGGTCATCTCCTGGGCGATGAGGTTTTACGCAGATTCGGTAAGGTGCTGAAGGCCCAGAGTGAAGATTCGGAGGTTGAACTTGTTGCAAGATACGGTGGCCAGGAATTCGTGCTCCTGTTTGATGCGGACAGCAGGGAACAGGCAGTTGCTCGTATAGAAAATATAAGACAGCAGCTGAAGGGAATCAGGATCGAGAAATATCCTAACCTCAATCTGACAGCAAGCGCCGGCCTTGTACTGTGCAAAAAGCACACCAACCTGACCATGCTCCTCAAGAATGCCGACGACTGCCTCTACGAAGCAAAGAAGATGGGAAAAGACAGGATAATGTCGTCGTTCCAGTAGGTGAAGCGTTTCGTAAGGAATAAAGTGGAACATATCATTAGGAATTAATGTGTAAAACAGCTCACAGGTGAAAGCCTGTGAGCTGTTTGTTTTTTTGTAATAGATTACTATCCAAGTGGCTCCTCTTTGTATTTATCAAGGAGAAGATTGATATCATCAACAGAGGCGTGCTGATTGATTCCAACTGTGATTATGATATCTCGGCGATTCTTAGGATAAAGAGGAGCGTTGCCGCTAAGCTCAAGGGTTCTTGTGGTTTCACGATTAGTAAGACCAGCGGCGATACAGAGGCGAATAACTTTGTCTCGGCCGGGATTTCGAGAGCCTTTCATGATCTGATAATAATAAGACTTCTCTATTCCGCTTTTAGTAATCAGCTCACTGTCAGTGATCTTCTTTGCTTCAATGATTGAGCGAAGATAGTCTATAAAGCTGCTGAAGCTGTCGGTGATCTTTGGGTTGTCGAAGTATTTCTCCATTTCAGCTGTATTATCTATTTTTGAAAGGATATCTCCGAGATTTCTGGTGGTTGAATCGTCTGCCATTGTATTTCCTCCTTATACTGATATAATAGATTATAACAAAGACCGGTTTAAAAATCGATAAAAAAGAGGACTTATTATGCTTGATGATATCGTTGAAAGTGCTCTTTACACAGAGGTCAAGGAGCTGAAGGACGGCAAGAAGATAGTGATGGATCCTGAGACAGAGAAGCTTTATTACAGAAAGACTCTGTCTGTTTTCAGTGTGCCGGTTTACAGATATATCATGAAGAATGATCACCCTGCCATACCTAGGATCAAGACCTTCTGGCAGGAGGAGGGAAATCTGATCGTTATCGAGGATCTGATCCAGGGCCGTACTCTGGAAGAGCTTCTTGATGAAGGGAAACTCACCTTTGAGGAGAAGAAAAGAATACTTCTTGAAATATGCGATGGACTTATATTTCTACACGAAGCAGAGCCTCCTATCATTCACAGGGATATAAAAGCTTCAAATATCATGGTCACCGACGAGGGACGCGTTATGATAATCGATTATGACGCCGCGAAGCAGTATATTCCCGGAAATGAGAAGGATACAGTACTTATCGGTACACAGGGGATAGCAGCGCCGGAGCAGTATGGCTTTGCCCAGTCCGATCAGAGGACAGATATATATGCATTTGGAAAGCTGGTTGAGAGGGTGCTTCCGGAGTCGCAGCAGGCTATGCATATTGCCGGGAAGGCTACAAGGTTCAGCCCTTCTGCCAGATATAAAACAGTCCGTGAAATGAAGGCAGACTTAAGCCGTATGTGGGATCCGAAGATCAGCCGTGCGGAGCATAATAAGACTATCATTAAGGGCGTTGTAAGGAGAAGATCCTTTAAGCTTGCCGTTGCGGCAGTGATACTTGTCATACTGGGTCTGATCGGGAAAAATATTTATGATAAGAAGATCTATCCGGAGTATTTTGTGAGGCGTCCTGCATACGAAAAGGCTGAAAAGGCAATGAGCGAGGGGGATTTTGAAAAGGCCAAGGAGCAGCTGAAAAAGTGTGGGCTGGATTACAGAGACAGTCGGAAGCTCTACGAGGAATGTGAGGAGAAGCTTTATGAGATAAGGCAGCAGGAGCTTCGCGAGCAATATCAGGATGACTATGAAGCAGCAAAGAAGAATTATCAGGAAAATGGAACAAGCAATGATCTGTCAATTCTGCTCCAGAAAGCAGAATTACTGACGGATGCAGGCCTTCAGGGGGATTATTTTAAAGAGATTGAGGAGGCTGCGCTTGAAAAGCTGGATGAAGTTATTGAAAATGAAGGGGTCGAAAGAGCCCGTTATCATCTGAATATCATAGATGGACAGTTTAAAAGGCACAGCCGCATCACGATGAAGGGCAGGGCGCTGGATTATGCGTATGTCGATCTGCTTGAAAAACACGGCTACAGGCGGGAGGCCTGCCGCGTACTACTGGAAAATGGTAAATACACGGATGTATCATCCAGGATAGAAAAGATGCTGGATGATGAGATAGCGGCATGTGAGGCTTCCGGCAATATGAAGAATGCTGTTTTACTTATTGATGAGCTTAGCACAAGTATAACAAACTGGGATGAAAAAAAGGTATTTTACGATGACTATAGGGATCCGGTGTATTACCGCTATGCCGAACAGCTGATGGCATCTGAGAATTACAAGTCTGCAGTTGAATATTATACCAAGATCTACAGCTATAAGGATTCAAGCGACAGAGCAAATGATGCCAGGTACCAGTATTGTCTGCAGCATTATGATAAGCCGGATAGCGATTTCAAGAGTTATCTGAAGCTTCTTGTGAGTAATGGTTATCCGGGAGCCGCCGAGCTTCAGGAGGAGATGGAAAGCTTAACGGTTAAGATTACCGTCGAATACAGAGGCACTTATATGGTTAATATTGATTATCAAGTTACAAACGGTTACGGGACCGGAGCATCTGAATATACCGCATATATCTATTTTGATGATGGAACTAATGTCATCGATAAGCTTCGCGGCAGTCAGTCAAGGCAGCTCACAAGTACCGCTCACGCCGAGCTTTATTACCATATAGATCGGATCGAGGTTTATGATACAAACACAGGAAAACTCCTAACAACATGGAGAAGGTAGTGGTTATTTATTGAAAGTGGGCTGGCAGCCCACCAAATAGAGATTTATATATTATAAAATGCTCATAGGCAGAGGTCTATGAGCATTTTTTGTGCTGTGGTAATAAGGAAATGTGTGAAGATTTCAGGCTGAGTTTATCTGAAAAGAAATGAAGCTTTCAGGATAGGTTTATCTAAAAAGAAAAAGCTCACTGGGCGTGATATCAAGGGTTTCGCAGATTCTGAAAATCACATCCAGGGAGACACCTATCTTTCCGAGTTCAATCGCACTCATATGACTTCTGTCTATATCAATAAGCTCTGCCAGTTGTAGCTGGGTCAAATTCTTTTTCCGTCGGTAAAAAGCTATGTTGAGACCAAGGCTTTTATAGGCTTCGATGTAGGTTTTGTCCATATAGCATGACACCTCCCATATTGAATTGTAATTAGTATTTTAAGCTCATTTCAAGACGTCATAAACCTTGTGTCAGACGGCATATGACGTTTGACACAAGTCATACAAAAAGAGTATAATTAGAGTGTATTATCGAGGGGTGAATAAGAAAAAGTTTGACAATTTAATAGGGGCAAAAAAGGAGGGGTTTTTGTGAACAGAGAGACTAGTTTTCAAAAAAATGTCAAGTATGTCATCTACATGACAGCCGTGGTTTGTGCTGTCTGTCAGTTTATTCTTTTGATATCGGAGATGAACTATTTACCGGGTATCGGTATGTTATTAAATCTCCTGTATCATCTAGCCGGAATGGCATGTCCGGCATTCATTCTTTACCTGTTTTACAGTGAGAATAAAGATAAAGAAATATATGGCAGCTATGCTATAGGCGGTGAATTGCTTCTTGGAGCATTGGTAAGTATAGCTATCCTTATTAAGTATATCAGTAAGACTAAGGGTGGAATTGCATTTTCAACAGGAATAGTTGTCTTTTTGAGTATATCGATTGTAATCGAACTGCTTGTTGGATTTCTATTCTTCCGATACGGAATGGACAGAGTCACATGTGTTTTACCAATTATATTATTATTTATATCTTTGATACTTAGGGATGCAGTTCTTGGTCGTGTTGATTCAAAATTACACATAAAAGTTAATATAGGGGTTGACGATCTAGGAAATATAGTAGGAAAGGGATTCAAAGGATCGTTTGCTTCTGGATGGACGTTTTTACATGCATTCTTTTTCTTTGTTTTTGTTGTATGTTTGATTCTTTATGTTGACACAAGATTTTTGGAGGATCTGAAGGATAATCCGAAGACGCTTTTTACAAAGGAAACACTGTTTGGAACCTATACAAATAGTATTATCAAGGAGGAAAAGAAACAACAGGCAAATATAGTTGCTGAGCAGAAGGCTAAAGCTGATTCACAAGATGCAACTACATCAGTAGCACAATCCGTGCAGAATACAGCTGTAAATACGGAGAGTGTACAAACGGTAGGAGATGATAGCCCTGTTGCTAGCGTGCCGTCTGAAAGAACTGAGGGTGTAGCTAAAGAGAATTTTACTGACAGTAATAGCAATACAAAAATAGATGCTCTTTCGAGAAAATGCCCAGACTGCGGAAGTGTGATTCCGAATGGTGCAAATATGTGTATGACTTGCGGCTGTCCGATGGAGGAGGTTGCTGAACCTGCACCTGTCGTAAGGAAGGTAGTATATCCGACAGGTAATACAGCAACGCTGAGGAACAGGAAGTGTCCGGATTGTGGAAGTTTGGTTCCGGAAGGTGATAATATCTGTAAAAATTGTGGTAGCCCAATTAGAGAAGCTGTACAGGATGCGTTAGTTCCAAACCAGAAAACGGTGGCATATAAAATCAGAGATCGAAGGGTTATAGAGAAAGAAAAGAAAAATAAGACTATTGCAATGGTGATCTGTTTGTTGGTTATGATAGTGGCACTTATTGTTACTTTTAAAATGAATAACGCAGCGGAAAAAGGCGAAAGTGAAAGAAAAGAATGTGTTAATAAATCTTATGAATATGGAGACAAAATAACTGAATACAAGAAGCTGTCTGAGGAGTCTTATGACTATGCAGTCGTTGCTTTGTATGCAGGATTATATAGCGATTACAATACCTGTTATGACAATTATGAACGGTATAGAGATCAGGCTAAATACTATGAAAGTCTCAAGAAAGAATATGATTATGACATTATTCCAGGCTGGGATAAGACATTAAAAGAAATAAATATATATTTTTGGATAAGCTTAATAATATCTGCTGTTATGTTTGTAACAATTGTAACTCTTGGTGCATTTGTTGTGGCGCTTAGAAAAGAATTAAGAAGTCTTTATGACGAAAGGAGTTAACTATGGCATTAATCAAGTGTCCAGATTGCGGACGTGAAATATCAGATAAGGCTGCAGAATGTATCGGATGCGGAAGACCGATGATCAGCCATGAGAATACATATTCAAATAAATCTTACGGATATCAGAATATTAATTATCAAAATAATAACCAGAGCAGCTATCAAAGCGGATATCAAGGAAATAATCAGTATAACAGCTATGGCACCAGATATAACAGTGAATATCCTAATCTTGATACACCGTCAGGCGGGTTAGAGTTTTTATCATTCCTTATACCACTTCTCGGATTAATACTGTTTTGTGCTTATAACAACCGGATGCCATATAGAGCGAGCAGGATAGGAAAAGCGGCTGTGGCAGGATTAATTGTTGGGATGATACTTGTGGTTATTCTTTCGATAGATACCTAAAGTACTCAAGCGGTTTATCTATATGCGAACATACGACATGTGATGAGATTACGGATTGAACAAGGAGGATGCTATGGGTCTTATAAAATGCCCTAGTTGTGGGGGACGTATATCTGATATGGCTAGAAGATGCGTTCACTGTGGAATGGTATTTGAAACTGGTAAAGTAGGAAACGAACAGGAAATAAAGAAAAGCATCAATAATGAAACAAATGAAGTGTTAATAGACACAGATATGAATAGTATTCAGGACGAGTGCGATATCTATGTAAAGAATTTGAAGATTATCAAGGATATAAATACAGGAAAAATATATCTAAAATGTTTATTTCATTCACTTTCGCCAAATACTATTCAAGCGATCATTGTTGATTTTTACTGTAAAGATACGTGGGGTAATACTACAACAGATATTAAGGATTATCAGTACCTAGACCTCTCAATCAGAAATGGTCAGGAATTCGGTGGGGCTCATATGGTTGAATTACCTGATGATAAGTCAAGACTAGTGGATGTCAGGATAAGAAAGATTAGATACCTGAATGGAGGTATCAGAGAATGTATAGATTCTATCAATGAATTTAAGGATCAGGAGTTGATCAAAGAGGTTCTTCCAGATGAGCTATATACAACATACATTGATGCGATAAGAATAAATATATATAAAAGAATAGTTGGAATAGAAATGAACCGCTTCGGATATAAATATCTTGATGATGGAAGATTCTGGTATTGTTCCTGTGGAGAGGTAAACAATCAAAGCAATACTGAATGTACAAAGTGTGGCAATAATAGAGTAATAATAGCGAAAATACAGAATCCAGAATACCTGAGATTAGAGCTTTCTAAGAAAAATCGCCTGCTGGAAGAAAAAAGAATGTTGGAAGAGAGAGAACGTGAACGTCTGGTGGTCCTCTGTCAAGATTTAGTACAAATTAAAATGGGAGATTTCTCAAGTTAACTTGCTTTTTTCTGTATCCCATCATTTGCTACATACATATACAGTTTTTCAAAGTCATTTGGTGACATATAGTCGCAGTGACTATGAGACCTTACAGTGTTATAGAAAGTCTCAATGTACTCAAAAACAAGGCGATAAGCCTGATTATAGTCTGCAATTGCAAACCGATTAAGCCATTCCCTTTTTATGAGAGAATGAAATGATTCGATACAGGCATTATCATAAGGATAACCTGTATGACTATAACTAAGTTGATA
>JNKY01000016.1 GCA_000702245.1 Lachnospiraceae bacterium C6A11
TCAAAAGCATACAGAAATGCTACCGAAAAATATCAACTTAGTTATAGTCATACAGGTTATCCTTATGATAATGCCTGTATCGAATCATTTCATTCTCTCATAAAAAGGGAATGGCTTAATCGGTTTGCAATTGCAGACTATAATCAGGCTTATCGCCTTGTTTTTGAGTACATTGAGACTTTCTATAACACTGTAAGGTCTCATAGTCACTGCGACTATATGTCACCAAATGACTTTGAAAAACTGTATATGTATGTAGCAAATGATGGGATACAGAAAAAAGCAAGTTAACTTGAGAAATCTCCCATTTTAATTTGTACTAAATCTTGACAGAGGACCACTGATGCCGAATGTCAGAAATGCATATTCTTATGCAGATGTGTTGCTGTCGACTGCTTATAGGCCTGAAATGGTTGATGATATAATGGCGGCTCTTGAGAAGAATTCGAAAATAACTGATAGTGATCTGATTGATTTGGAAATGAAATGGGACAATGATTTTCTGACGTATAGAGGTATCTCGGCGGTGGTAGGACTTGTTGTTGGTGATGCGTTGGGAGTTCCGGTCGAGTTCTCGAATAGAGCTACAAGAAGAGTTGATCCGGTTACAGATATGCGAGGATATGGAATGCACAATCAACCTCCGGGAACATGGTCTGATGATTCGAGTATGATGATTGCGACATTGGATTGGTTTAATGATTTTATTCAGGTAGAAGATGAGGATCCATACAAACATCTGAATCGGTTGGATTACAGCAAACTTATGGATAAATTTGCAGCATGGATGCATAACGGAAAATATACTCCATATGACAGTGTGTTTGATATTGGTATAACAACCTCAATGGCAATATCTAATTATGACAGAGGCGTAGAACCACTTAAGTGTGGCGGAACCAGTGTGGATGATAATGGGAATGGTTCTTTGATGAGAATCATTCCAGCAGCTCTGTTTTTTCATGACGAGTTTGAAGTAGATGTTACACCGGCGTATGTGCCATATATCTATAATACTTCATCACTCACACATGGTCATGCTCGGAGCAAACTGGCTTGCTTGATTTACACAGCAATAGTTGGATCGGTAATCAGATATTCTTATCTGACTAAAGAAGAGATAGTAAAGAAGGCGGTTAAGAATGTCAGGACATATTTATCCAAATATGAGAAGGACAAAGAAATACTGGCTGAGGAAGAAACATACAATAGGCTGTGGGATGTTGAAGCGTTTGAAATATTACTGGAAGATGTGATCAGAAGTACCGGATATGTGGTTGATACGCTTGAAGCAGCCGTATGGTGTTTTCTTACAACGGACAGTTACAAAGGATGTGTACTGAAAGCAGTGAATCTTGGAGGGGATACCGATACAATCGGCGCGGTTGCCGGTGGCTTGGCAGGTGTTTATTACGGAATAGAGAGTATTCCGGATGAATGGGTAAATTGTATCCCAAAGATTGAGCAGATCATGAAGCTTACCAAGAAAATTATGAGCGTATATGTTGATAATAGAATTGAGATAGTATGTGGCGATAAGACCTATGTTTTGTGATGACTTGGGTGCGGTCAGAAAAGCGAGATGTCTCTGTTATAACCCTTTGTATAATGCCTCAAAATGTGGTACAATTAGAGCGTGGTTGTGGGACCACAAATACAAGGAAAACCGCAAGGAGAAGGCTGGTTTTCCGGAATACAGGGGTAGGCCGTTATGAAGGGGAAAAATCAGAAGCTTAAGCTTCTTTATTTGGCGAAAATAATGCAAGAGCAGACAGATGACACTCACGCTCTTACCATGTCCGAAATACTTGCGGAGCTCGCGAAGCATGAAATTTTGGCACAGCGGAAGAGTATTTACGAGGATCTGGCTGCTCTTGATGATTATGGGATAGAAATAATCAAAGAACGTGTCGGTTCGAAGACGCTGTATCACTGCGGCAACAGGGTATTTGAGATTGCGGAGCTGAAGTTCCTGGTGGATGCAATCCAGTCTTCGAAGTTCATTTCCGAGAAGAAGACCAGGGAGCTGATCAAGAAGCTTGAAAATAACATCAGTGTGTATGACGCGAAGCTCCTCGACCGCGAGGTGAAGGTGGCAGGACGCGTCAAAAATATGAATGAAAGCATCTACTACACCATCGATTCCCTTCACAATGCGATAAGCGAGGACAAGGCCATCCGCTTCAAATATTTCAGCTGGAACGTCAAGGGCGAAGAGGAGTTCCGCAGGGACGGGGCGTTCTACCATGTGAGCCCATGGGCGCTGCATTTTGACGATGAACGCTATTATCTGATCGGGTATGATCATGATAAGGACGAGATCCGGCATTTTCGCGTGGATAAGATGCGCAATGTTGAGCTTACGAATAAGAGACGTAAGGGTAAACGCGCGTTCAATAAGCAGGACAAGGCAAAGTGGAGTGAGCAGTATTTCCGCATGTTCGGCGGAGAGATAGAGACCGTGACTTTGAAATGCAAAAACGAGATGGCAAATGTCATCATCGACCAGTTTGGTAAGGACGCCTGGCTGCATCCGATAGATGACGAATGGTTTACCGCAAGTGTAAATGTGGCGGTGAGTGACCAGTTCCTCGGCTGGATCGTAGCTCTTGGCGGGAAGGTAGTGATTACTGGCCCGGAGAGCGCAAAGGAGAGAATGAAGGGACTGGTGGAGAAGAAGTTTACGGAATAGTGCTGGCATAACATATAATCGGAGGTCGAATTATGGGCATAGAATTTTGGATCAGCATAGGGTTAAATGTAGTGCTGTTATGTATTATCATTTATCTTTATGCAACAAAAAATCAGAATACAGTCGAGGTACAGCATGTTAATTTGGCGGAGAAATTTGCAATCTACGATTACATGTACAGGAATGGTATGGCATTTTCGTATGATGATCTCCGTGATTATTCGTATTATCAGTGGTACAAGCTGAGATATGAGACTTCACCGAAGAGCAAATATGCTCCGGAACCGATGTTAAATGACAATGCGTATCTTGAGGGTTAAGATGGCTCCCTAAAAATAAGAATAGTTTATTAATAAATAAAAGCAATTATGTTTTTTTATGATGAGGTGTTTAAGTGGCGAATTCAATTGAACTATGGGAAGTTAATAAACTGATTAATAAAAAATTCTATATACCAACATATCAGAGAGGTGTAATCGATGAATATAGTTGCTTTTGAAGATTTAAAAAATGCAGATTTAATTGTAGATACAGTATATCGTGGTGGTAAGTTGAGTGGTAAGGGATCAGAAGTACTATCAAAACTACTTCCAGGATGTAGTAATTCAGGCGGATTTCGAAAAGTTATGAGAAAGGATGGATCGGGTTTGCCTGCTTATGTCGTGCTTTATACTTCGATGCAAGAATTGGCATGGCCGGATTATCTAGATGAAGAGACGGGGATATTTAGATATTATGGAGATAACCGTATTCCAGGGAAAGCTATACTTGATACACCTAGAAAAGGAAATCAGCTATTAGAGTTTGTTTTTGATTGCTTAAATAGTAGAGATGGATCTATTAAGAATATTCCTCCGTTTTTCATATTTAAAAAGACGGGGAGTGGTTGGGATGTCAAATTTCTTGGGTTAGCTGCTCCAGGTAATCCAAAGATTTCACCAGATAAAGACTTGGTTGCTTTTTGGAGAACTATGGATGATGAAAGATTTCAGAATTATGAAGCGTATTTTACAGTTTTAGAGACGGGAATTCCTGTTGATAGAAGATGGTTGAACGCACTGATATATGATCATGAGAATAGTTTACAATATGCTCCAGACTGCTGGAAGAATTTCATCAATAAGGGGAGAAATGGAATTATCCCATTAATAGCTAAGAAACTTCCAAAGGTTCCTTCAAAATATGATCAGCTTCAAAGTGATAATGAAGGTAGAATTTGTCTTCAGAAAATTCGAGCATATTATAAAAGCTTTCCTCAAGGTTTTGAAATATGTGCAAGAGATATATTGGAAAAAACTGACAACAAATTCCAGGATTTTGAATTAACTCGTCCTTGGAGAGATGGTGGGCGAGATGCTATTGGTTATTATGTTATTAGTCCCGCTGGAAAAGTTAATTATCCATTAAAAATTGATTGTGCATTAGAGGCAAAATGTTATTCGGAATCTAATTCTGTTGGAGTCAAAGAAATGTCTAGACTTATTTCAAGAATAAGATACCGGCAGTTTGGAGTGATGGTAACAACAAGCTATGTTAATTCACAGGCATATAAGGAAGTTATAGAAGATGGTCATCCTATAATGATTATGTCTGCGAATGATATAGCACAGGTTTTAAGAAATAATTCTATAAATAGTTCAAATATAGATGATTATTTATTATCGTTAAATGATTATAAGATACAGCAGGTTAATAGACTGAAAGCATATGCAAAAGCATATGAAACAAAAGGAACCTTAAGAGGTTGATTCTATCTTGTGACAAATGCCATTAGTAGATTGGGGTTGTTGTTTTAAATGGATGCTAAATAATGGCGTGAGCCATATTTAGCGTCCATTTTTATTAGTATTTGGTGGGTGGATATATGAAAACTGCTATAGACTTTTATGACAGAGGAAAAATGAAAGAATCTAACGCTGACGAGTATTCTTCTGGAGGATATTATTTTAAAGGACGTTTCATTTGTCCAGAATGCGGAGAACCGGTGCATATTTCGAAAAGTAGGTATTCTAATTTTTTTAGTCATTTTCAAAAAACGGAATTTTCTGCTGAGTGTGACAGAAGGGTGGATGGGGTCACAAATAGTTCAATATATGAAAGGATGGGTGTACCTATTTACTTAAGAGATAATGGTAATGCGACATTTAATCTTGTATTTGGTTTCAAAAAAATCCCTAGTCATATACTGAACAAGGCAATAGAAGATAAAGCAACATTAAAAATAGAACCTCATTGTGGTGTTTTCATTGATATAATGTAATACAAGATATACTGGTTAGTAAAAAATAGGACGAAAACAAATCGGAAGAGGGGTGGATGTATGAGCTTTGACGATGATGATTATTTTGATCTCGATTATTATGACCGTATGAATCATCTGGGGATGTACGAAGAACCTGAACCTGAGGTGGATCCTGAAGATGAGCTCTATCTCTATGGACTCGATCCGAATGAACTTAGTGATATGAGTGAAGATAAGAGGCGGGAGGCCATCGAGGATGCAGGTCTTGATCCGGATGATTATGACGATGATATATTTTCAAGTTATTCCGGAAGTGGAAGATCTGCAGGTACACATCACTCTTCATCGACGAATCAGTTTTTTGTAACTCGGAATACGTCTTCAACTGGGTGTGGAACTGCATCATCGTATAACAGGAGCACTTCCTCGTCATATAACAGGAGTACGTCTTCGTCGTATAATAGGAGAAGGCCTGAGGAACACAGAACACCGAATTCAAATGGTAAATGGAGCTTGTTGGAGTTTGTTATTTTTGTAACTATACTCTGTATTGTAGGATATGCGATTAAAGCTATTCTGGGCGAGTTGGTAGCAACCGCAGTTGTTATAATTATTGGAATTGCAGTGTGGAATTCTTGATAATCCGGATGTGAAGAAGGAGGTATCTAAGTCATGGGTGTAAATGAAGAAAATCAGGTGGATGATAGAAGTCGTTACGATGGACTATGTAATAGAGCATTTATGGAACGGTATTTTAGAGACCATGGAATTACAGATGAGGAGATAGAACTATATGCTTCATGGGGTGGATTTTTTGATATAGGGCACCTCGAAAATGATGACCATGGAATGGAATATGTACGAGATAGGGTGGCGAGTATCAAAGCATACCGCAATGTGACACTGGATGACTTACGCTACAATTATGATGATGCTCCATGGGCGTGGCCAACAGCGATGAGATTTCAGGAAATTGGTTTTAAGGTTACGCATAGAGATTTAAGGATAGGTGGCGGTATATTGCTTTGTGTATATGGCAATAAGCAGTATTTCTTTAATATTGGCAAAGAGGAACCAACCGGAGCGTTATTGGAAAGGCTGATTGCTGACGGTGAATGGCGAATATATACGTATTCGGATTAAAACAATTAATAAGAGGCGTTAAATAACTTGATGAATATTCTAAATAAATAAGTTTATGAAGATATAACACCGGAGAAGCTAGAGATGAAGGATGAATCTTTATATGAGTTTGCGGAAAGAAAAGGCAAAGAAATAAAGAAGATCATGATAGGCGTGATCATACTTACTATCATTTTTATCGCAGCGATAGTTGCCATACTGATCATTCGCAATAAGAAACCGAAGCGTGGTGCAAATACGACCGACATGACCATCCCGGCTTACTCCGGCTCACCATATGTTGAGGTGAATGGCAATAAACCGTATTTTACAGATGATGATAAGCAAAGAACTGCTTTTGAGACGTATAGTGATCTTGATGAGCTAGGAAGGTGCGGCATTGCTTATGCCTGCGTGAGTAAGGAGCTTATGCCGACGGAGGAACGCGGTGAGATCGGAAGCATAAAACCGACCGGATGGAAGCAGGCGAAGTATGAGGGCATCGTTGATTCGAAACCGCCGTATCTCTACAACCGCTGTCATCTGATCGCATATTGCCTCACCGGCGATAATGCAAACGAGAAGAATCTGATCACCGGAACTCGTTATATGAATGTTCAGGGGATGCTGCCATTTGAGGAGAAGGTTGCGAAGTATCTGGACAGTCACGAGAACAACCGAGTGCTGTACAGAGTCACGCCGGACTTCGAGGAGGGCAATCTCCTTGCAAGCGGTGTTCTGATCGAGGCGTACTCTATCGAGGATAATGGAGAAGGAATATGCTTCTGCGTGTATTGTTACAACGTCCAGCCTGGTGTGGTGCTCGATTATAAGACCGGGGAGAATAAGGCGGAGAAGTGATGGGAAATAGAAGGTATACAAATGCGTTTATTTATAGCTATTCAATTTGATCAGAAGGTGCTTGATTTGTTGAGGATAAACTATGGATGTAATTGATGGCAATTGGATAATGAGAGGAATAGGCTGGGATGATCCTAAGTGTATTCATAGTGCGGATGAGCTGGCTGCGATTGTAAATGAAATTGGTTTTCTTCCGCTTTTCAGTAATGAGATTGGCGGATTTTCCGTTGAAGAGATGACTTCTTCGGAACATTGGTGGTCAGGGGATACATCAGTTGATCCGTGGGAGTGGAGAGCCATTCTTGCAAGAAGGAATGATATCGCATATGGCAAATTCTTCAATAAGAAAGCCGGATTCATTTCAAAAAAGTGGTTTCCGTATTTTGCTAATTATCGCAGGGGTGGATATGATTTTGATGCAAGATATGAGGATGGCAAAGCCTCTCACAGAGAAAACCTGATCATGAAGCTTTTTATGCCGAATGAATGTGATATAAATGATGTTACAAACTCCACCGCGAAGCAGCTGGCTAAAGAATTCTATTCGTATGAAGTTAAGAGTCTTGCCGGATTTGGTAAAGGTGGAGAAAAGAACTTTGAAGGAACTGTAACGGGATTGGAGATGCAGACATATCTCGTTGTCCGGGATTTTCGACAGAAAATAAATAAGCGTGGCGAGGGATATGGCTGGCCAATCGCAGTATATACGTTGCCGGAATACTTGTGGGGATATGATCATGTGACTAAAAGGTATTCTGAGGAACCGGAAACATCATTTGATAAGATTGCAAAGTGTGTTAAGAAACACTTTGTGAATGTGGAAGCCAAAGATATAAAGAAAGTGGTTGGATAGTATGAATATTCAAATATTTGGAACCAAGAAAAGTGCAGATACACGCAAGGCGGAACGCTTCTTCAAGGAACGTGGGATTAAGTATCAGTTTATTGACCTTAAGGAGAAGAGCCTCAGTAAGGGCGAGTTTGCTTCCGTAAAGCAGGCTGTCGGAGGACTAGATAAGCTTATAGACGAGAACTGTAAGGACAAGGATACGCTGGCGCTTATTAAATATATTGCCGATGAAGATAAAGAGGAAAAAATACTTGAGAATCAGCAGATACTTGTGCAGCCGATCGTAAGAAATGGTAAGAAAGCCACGGTTGGTTATCAGCCAGATATTTGGAAAAGCTGGGATTGAGTCAGGTTAAAAAATTTTTCAAAAAAGTTGTTGACATTCATATCGTGATTGTGTATTATACTGCTTGAGAGAAGTGCCTGTCTCTCTATTTGGTTTGCTGAATAGAGGATTGGGCACTATTTTTTTAGAAATTATAAATATGATTGAAGAGGTACGGAAAAGCAAATGAGAAGTTATGTTTCAATGAACAGAATGAATTCCATTAGTCGACCTGCTATAAGTGGGTTTAATTTCTCATGCCTTCAGTGCCCGAAGTTTGATCAGATAGATATAGCCGGCAAAGAGGATAAAGAAAAGGATTGGGATAAGAATAGGTTTAGATACAGGCGAAAGTAGGCGTATTTGCGCATAAAAAATGCTTTCAAAACCGTCTGTATCTGGATATTCCGGAAGCAGGCGGTTTTTTTGCGTTGATAATGAGCCAAGTAACCGCATGAAGCATTTATGCTTCAATGTGGATATTTGGCGAATATCCGACACCGAGACGAAGTCGAGGGATCGGAGCCGTCTGAAGACGGCGTATCAACGCAGTTGAGGATCATTAGTCTAACGGATAGAACACTTCGCTACGAACGAAGAGATATAGGTTCGACAGTCTCGTCTGTCGACTCGGTCGGTGCTAAACGCGTGCCACCGGCACGCAGCACCCTATATGGTCTACTAGCAGTTTATACTGCTACAATAATAATATAATAGGGTGGGAGAAACCAGGCACTTCTCTCACTCACATGTGGGTATCGTATAATGGTTAGTATAATAGTCTTCCAAACTATGGGTGCGAGTTCAATTCTCGCTATCCACTTACATGCTTTCATAGAGATGGGTAAAGAGCGCCAGGTTTATTTTGTTTTTAGGCTCATGACTTCGATTCTTTTTGGAAGCAAAATGGCTGTGTGGCGTAATGGTTAGCGTACCAGATTGTCTCTCTGGGGGTAAGGGTTCAATATTCTCACCTCCGGCTCGGTCGGTGCACAAGTATGGTGTCCACCGGACACCGTGCACCCCTACATAGTCGCTAATGGGAATGTGGTGTAAAAGTTATCGGTCGAACGTAGTGAGACTGATAATCCGATCGCAGTGAGGATGCGCTGCACGAATGTGCAGCAATACTGCGAAGCAGGATAAAACATGCGGAGCATGTTTTACACAGGTAGCATACGGGATTTGGGATCCTGTGGCGCAGTTCGAATCTGACATTTCCAATCGCGGGATATTTTATCAAATGGAAGATGGCCGGGCCCATAACCCGGAGGTTGCCGGTTCAAATCCGGCTCCCGCTACTCAAAGAATAATGATAAGGAGAAAGAAAAATGTTATCTGCAATGATCAGAGAATTTAAGATGATACAGAATAAACTTCAGTTTTGGTGCATTAATAAAAACTGGATTATTTGTGATGTCTTTATCAGATCATGTGGATTAGAGAGTATATGAGCTGCTAACAATAGCTCCTTGTTTTGAAACCACTTGTCGGATAAAGACAGGTGGTTTTTCTTTTTTGGAAAGATAGCTCTAATAGGTAGAGCGGTAGGTTGAAGCCCTACGCGTTGGAGGTTCGAGATCTCGCCTCCGGCTTGGTCGGCGCACAAGCATGGTGTCCACTGGACACCGTGCGCACTTCTCTTTCCACTTAAATGGATGTGTAACTTAGCAGGCAGAGTAGCGGTCTCTTAAACCGAAGATCGTGGGTTCGAAAGTCTCCGCTTCGCTCCGATCGGCTCAGACCAATTCTTCACTTCGTTACGGTCCGCACTTAACGCATGCCACTGGCATGCAGTGCCGTCCACCGGACGCTTTCGCCCCACCACATCCACTAATATGATATTTACAGCTTGAGTCGCAAAATCTCCGGAAGTTAAGATTTAATAAAGGATCCTTTGGTCAAATCTGAATATGCCGGACAATAAAGCATCGTCTTGTTTAGATGGAGTACGTTAGTGACATTAAGGATAGTAGAAAGATACATAAATCCAACTTGACAAAGTGGCTCCTCAATGATAAGTTAAGTATGTGTACGAGAATAACATAATATAGAGTAAATCACGACAAATAATTAACACCATGGAGCGAGAATATGAATTTGTATTATGAACTGCTACAGTATCCAGTTTTTTCCATGAAAGAAGTAAATGCATTGTATTCTAGCGAACGCACAGCAAGAGCGGCGCTGGGAAAACTTCTTAAGGAGAATATGGTATTAAAAATCCGAAATGGATTATACACATGCGTGAGCGGTGAAAATGGAGGACCGGTGGCGAACAGATTTCAGGTTGCCAGTGCTATCACGTCATCTTCTTATGTATCCCATCACACTGCCTTTGAGTATTATGGAACTGTCGATCAGGTTTTCTATGAGGTTTATGTTGGTTCTGAGACACGTTTCCACGACTTTGAATTTGATGGGTACACTTATCATTATGTCAAAGAACAGATGAAGGAAGGTATAGTTTCTCCGGAGTTTAGCGGTGGAGTGAGGGTTACGGATAAGGAGCGGACGATAGTAGATTCCATAAAGGATATCAATCTTATCGCCGGGTTGGAAGAGGTGCTTTCGTGTGTAGTGTCCGTGAACAGTATTGATGAGGCAAAAATGTTAAACTATCTGGCCGGATATGACAGCGCCTTTTTATATCAGAAGACCGGTTTTATTTTTAATGAATATCAGACAGAGCTTGGCGTAAGTGATGATTTTATAAAGATATGCAATGATAGAAGCGGAAATTCAAAGCGATATCTGACAAACGGTATAAGTGAGCCGTGCTATTCGGGTGAATGGAAACTGGTATATCCAAAGAATATAAAGCAAATGAAGAACGGAGGGATAGAGGATGCCGCAATATAACAGAAGAGAGCTTGATGCAAGGGCACGGGAATTTGGATTTAATCGCGATACATTTGAGAAGGTTCTTCGTTTGAAAACAATTCTTGAATTCCTGAATACAGAGGAATATATGCGTGAACACCTATTGCTTAAGGGTGGAACTGCTATAAATCTGACGGTTTTCAACCTTCCAAGATTGTCAGTTGATATAGATATGGATTTTATCCCGAATCTGACAAGAGAAGAGACGGAAAACGAAAGAGAGCGATTGACGGAGATACTGAAGGGATATATGTCGGAGCAAGGATATTCTCTTTCCAATGCTTCAAGATTCAGTCACAGCCTGGACGCATTCCACTATAACTACGTGAATGCTGCTGGCAATAAGGATATGATCAAAATAGAGATTAACTATTCTCTGAGAACACACGTGCTTCCGTCAGAAGACAGAGTCTTTGTAACAGAAGCTTTCGGAGAGCCGATAAAGGTCAGAACGGTAGCGGCTATGGAAATCTTTGCGGCAAAAACCAATGCTCTGATAAGCAGGGCTGCCGCAAGGGATCTGTATGACTTCTGCAATATGGCTGATATGAAGCTGTTTTCGGGTGAAGAGGACATGTTCAGGAAATGCATCATTTTCTATGCGACGATTTCTGCAATAGAAGTGAACAAAGACTTTGATACATCAGTCATAGACAGTCTTGTCTTTTCAAAGATAAAATCTGATCTGTTTCCGGTTCTGGCTGTAAAAGATAAGTTTGATCTGGAAGGGAAGAAACAGCAGGCGAAGGAGTACATAGCATCGCTTATGAAACTGACAGAAGCAGAAATAGAGTATATGGAAAGGTTTATAGAAAAAGAATATAAACCGGAGTTACTTTTTGAGAATGCTGAAATCATAGAGCGATTGAGAGATCATCCGATGGCGTTATGGAAATGTAAATGAGATATCCTAAGATAATAGACGAGCTGAATGATAGTGTACTAACTATTGTTCGGCTCGCTTCTCGGGGTTGAGCTTTTTTGTTTAATCAAAGATATACATAATAAAAGACCTCAATACCATTTGATTGGTATTGAGGTCTTTTATGTAACAATGATTTAATCGTTCTTATTTACGGTTTTATTAATCAGGCCGCTCCACATGCTGCCCATATCATTATATTCTGTTGAGGAAATTACATAAAACTGAAGTGTGATCTTTTCTCCATTTGCTTCGAAATCATTTTGTCCTGTTCCGGTCCAAGGAAAATCTTTAACCCAGGTTTTTCCGTTAAAGAAGATTGGGTCGCTGTCTTTTTCACGCCAATATACGGCAAAATAACATGTGTAACATTTGTGAATATTAGCAGGATCGTTATACTTATCATATTTACCAAGGCCGACCATAAACAGATATGGATGATCGTCTGCCGTAGTAAGTATTCTTTTTGCAAAATCGGTATTTTTTACCATCAAGTCACCGTATTCATTTGGTGATGTGATCGCTACGTTATTTATTGCACAGGTATCAGTGTCGGACCTGTTGGCATACATCGTTGTCAGCTCGGCTTGAGTAGCTGTCATACAGTTCTTTGCATTTAATACATCTTTCTTTTCTTTTGCCCGATCGATATATCCGAGCAACGCAGGAGTTAAGATAGCTGCGAGTATAGCCAATATGACAAGTACAACAATTAACTCGACAAGTGTAAATCCACGATTCTTATTTGATTTTTTCATTTTTTTATTGAGCCTCCACCCTCGCACATACTTTCATCAATGTATCACTTTTTATGCGTGATATCAAGAATAAGATTTAATTCTCTTTAGAATTTTCTTTCGAGTACAACTTCTCATATCGCGGCATGTAATATAAATACATCGCTGCGAGCAACACGAGTCCGAAAATACTACTTACTTAACTCACTTTCTACTGCCATTTTTAGAAAACAATAATTCTTACGAGACAACCTGAATCAGGCCGTCGCGGAACGACTTAGTTCTATTTCAGTAGAATCGACTAATGAGATGAGTTTTTTGAGTGAAAGAACGAAAGGATATACAATTTTGAAAAAGATTGTATGCTTTATATGCTCCTGATAAATCGAAACGATGGATATTAAAAGAATATAATTGCACCGATGAAGATATAGCATTTGCCGGAAGATTTATTGAATGGAATACAGTAACGCATGGTATTCAGAGAGTAGATGCATGCAGAACGAATGACGGAGAGTTATTACTGGTCGAATTAGAGGATCTGAACCCATATCTTTCAATTTTGGATGTGAATGAAAAAATAAGACATCTGAACTTTGTGTACGTTTTTCTTTTCTCTTGCCATAATAAAGGCCTCCTTAAAGTATTTATATTTTACCTTAGGAGACCTTAATAATACATAACTATTATATTTTTACAGACTTTTTTTCACAGACTCTACTGCTATGAGGCTCGGATGGAAAAGAACATTCCATCGCAGTCTCATAGCAGTACTTTTTATTTTGGGGACTGCCCGTCCCCAATCCCCGGGGGGAGGAAGGGATGAAAAAAGGACTCTCTCAATGAGAATCCCTATTTTCATATTGTTTGGCAGCATCATTGATAGCTGACGATAAATCGATATTTTTTTTTACTTGCTCGTATTTTTCTCGTCTGTAAAACTCTGTCTGAGCATTAATACGAGCTGTTTCAGCATTAATACGATCAGTTTTTGCTTTCATTCGTGCAATGATGCAAATAAATAAAGCAATAAGTATAATTAAAAGCTATTATCAAATAAAGGTTACCAAAGATGGGGAAAGGAGTCAATATATAATCAAATTATCAACATCTGATAGTTTACATAGTGAACCGGGATTAATTGTTGTGACCTATTCTGGACGGTGATATAATTATACTGTGATTTATGTAGCCCCAAAGATGAATTATGTATATTATGATGTGGGTGTCAAAAGTACCTTTTGACACCATATGACATTTGATGGAAGAGGGTGTAAGACATGCATTCGCTTAGATCTAAAATATTATCTGTTACAATAGGTGCAATAATCATTACAATGATAGTTGCAACTGCTTTTGGTATTGTTGCTATAAGGAATATCTGTATAGACAATTCGCGTCTGTTGCTTCAATTGTTATGTGAAACAGGACAGAAGAACCTTGATTCAAGCCTGAATAGTGTTGAAAATGAAGTGCGTTATATCGCTACATATGTAGAGTCAGACCTTAAAGGCCTTGATGATCAGGAATTGGAGGAACATCTTGACCGTGTAAACGTTATTTTTGATAAAGTTCTGAAAAATACTAAGGGCGTCATGACTTATTATTATAGGATTGACCCGGCTGTTTCCTCCGATGTGAAAGGATTTTGGTATGTCAATACAGATGGAGATGGTTTTCAGGAGCATGAGGTGACTGACATAACCATGTATGATACGGAGGATACCTCGCAGCTGGTCTGGTTCACTGTTCCCAAGGCAACAGGTGAGCCTGTATGGCTTCCGCCATATATTACAGACAATCTGGATGTTAAGGTAATATCTTATAGTACCCCTATATATCTGGATGGAAAGTTTGTCGGAGTGATAGGTGTTGAACTGGATTACACCTATATGGCTGAAATGGTAGATAATATCACGTTGTATGATAATGGCTATGCCTTTGTAAATGATTCGGAAGGAAATATTGTATATCATCCCCGTATGGATGTTACAACTATGGGGGTGCAGCCTGCTGTTCCGGAAGGGCTTCTGGGAGATACGGAAATAATTAAATACACATATGAGGGCGTAGACAAGATAGCAGTCGTACTTCCCCTGGTCAATGGGGATCGCCTGAATGTTTCGGTTCCTGAAAAGGAAGTCTATGAGGAAATGCAGAAATGGATTAATGTAATAATCATTGTTTTTTTCATTCTTCTAGCCGTTTTCATCTCACTTATTATGAGATATACCGGCAAAATCACCAGACCATTGCAGGAACTTACAGAGGTGGCGGAGCAGATCGACAAAGGTAACTATAATCATTCGCTAAATTATAAAGGGGATGATGAGATAGGGGTACTCACACAAACCTTTAACTCTGTGACTAACAATCTGAATAATTACATTACCGATTTAAATAATCTTACAAAACAGCTGACTTTACAAAAGGAATCACTCAGCGCATTACTTAATAATATGCCAGCCATCAGCTTTACTAAAGAAGCTGAAACAGGAGTATATCTGGCCTGCAACCAGGCATTTGCAGATTATGCACATAGACTGAATCCGGAGGAAGTGGTTGGACTTACAGATGCACAATTATTTGACACTTCAACTGCCGAGCATTTTGTAGAACAGGATCGTAAAGCACTTTCCATGGATGAACCCTTTATATATTTTGAGGATGTAAAGGATGCTAAGGGAAAGGCGAGACAGCTTCAGACTACGAAGCTTAAGTTTATAGATTCAAATGGACGACTTTGTCTTTTGGGAGTATGCACTGATGTAACAGATTCGCGTGCTAAGAATCAGGCGGACCGTATGATTACTGCCATGGCCGCAGATTATCGTTGTGTGTATTATATCGATCTTGATGAAAATGATGGTGTATGCTATAGAAATGATCCGGGAGATCCAAGTCTGACAACTCCAGGTGAGCATTTTTCTTATATAGAAAGGATGAACTGGTATGCCCAGAACTATGTAACTGATGCATATAGAGAAGGCTTTCTGGAGTTTAGCGAACCTGAAAATATAAGAAAACGTCTTTCCGAGGAACCTATTATCGCTTATCGTTATCTGGCCAAAAGGGGAAATCATGAATATTACGAAATGATTCGTGCAGCAGGAGTGCGTCGTGCGGAAGAAAGAGAAGACCATATGGTTCATGCTATAGGACTTGGCCTGACAGAAATTGACGTTGAGATGCGTGAGACCATGGCGAGGAATGATGCACTTGTTGAAGCTCTTTCTCTGGCAGAGGAAGCAAGTAAAGCTAAGACATCATTTCTTTCAAGCGTGAGTCATGAAATCCGAACGCCGATGAATGCTATTATCGGATTCGATAATCTTGCCTTGCATGATGATACGATATCAGAGCAGACACGGGATTATCTGAAAAAAATAGGAGAAAGCGCACAGCATCTGCTCGCACTGATCAATGATATTCTGGATATGAGTCGAATTGAATCTGGTCGTATGGTATTAAAAAAGGAGGAATTCTCCTTCAGTGCCATGCTGGAACAGATTAATACATTGGTATCCTCACAATGTGCTGATAAGGGTCTTCACTATGAGTGTCATATGCTGAGTAAGGTGAATGAATTCTATATCGGTGACGATATGAAGCTTAAGGAAGTAATTGTAAATATACTTTCGAATGCAGTTAAGTTCACAAATGCACCAGGTAGTATCACTTTGTCAGTTGAGAAGACAGCAGAATTTGAAGAGCAGTCTACATTAACATTTTGTATTAAAGATACTGGCATTGGAATGAGCAAAGAATATCTTCCAAGAATATTTGAACCATTTTCACAGGAGGATGGAAGCACTAAGAACAAATATGGAAGTACCGGCCTTGGAATGGCAATCACAAAAAATATAGTAGAGATGATGAATGGTACTATAAGTGTGGAATCAGAAAAGGATGTGGGGACAGAGTTTACTGTTGTAGTTACACTTAAAAATTCCATACGTGACAATTTATACAAGAATGGCACATTTGATCCAAACCAACTGAGAGTTCTAATCGTAGATGATGAGGAAATCCCTGCTGAACATGCAAGAACGGTGCTTGATGAAGCCGGCATCAAGGCGGATATATGTATGAGTGCAGAAGAGGCCTTCCGAATGATGGAACTTCAGAATATGAAGCAGGAGCCTTATAATCTTGTGCTGCTGGATTGGAAGATGCCTGATAAGGACGGAATTGAAGCAGCAAAGGAAATCAGAGAGTATTACAATAATGAGACTACCATAATTATTCTCACAGCATATAACTGGGATGAAATTATGGATAAGGCACTCGAAGCCGGAGTAGATGGATTTATCGCCAAGCCGCTTTTTGCTTCTAATGTACTTTCGGAATTTGAAAATGCTGTTTATCGAAATCATGTGAATGTATTTGAGGAAAAGAAACGTGCAGATCTGGCCGGACGTCGAGTTCTTGTGGCAGAAGATGTCGAAATGAACGCTGAAATCATTATGGATGTCCTGGAAATGGAAGAGATGGAATCTGATCATGCAGAAAATGGAAAGATAGCTGTCGAAATGTTTGAAAACAGTGAGCCGGGAACCTACGCAGCAATTCTGATGGATATAAGGATGCCAGTTATGGATGGACTGGAAGCGGCAGCAACCATACGTTCATTAGAAAGAGCTGATGCAAAGGTAATCCCGATCATAGCACTTACCGCAAATGCTTTTGATGAAGATGTTCAGAGATCTCTGCAGGTAGGAATGAATGCGCATCTTTCGAAGCCGGTTGAGCCAGAGCATCTGTATCAGACTCTCGGAGAATTAATATATGAGGCAGAAAATCATTCCTGATAAATATCGTTTTCTTTATACAATCTTAGTGTGAAAACAATGTTTAAAATACAAAAGCAAATGTAAAGGAGGGTAAGCGGATGAACGAGAATATGAAGAAATTCCTGGAGGAAGCAAGCAAAAATGAGAAACTGAAAACAAAACTTGCGGCTTTGACCGACAAGGATACTGCCGTGGAAAAGGCAATTGAGATTGGAAAAGAGTATGGCTTTAACTTGACCACTGAGGATTTTGAGACAACTGATGGAGAAGAGGTATCGGATGATGATCTTAAAACTGTTGGCGGAGGTGTTATAGCAAACGGGCGGGAATTTGCAGGTTTATTGAAGATACCGATTATTTATGGAGGGGTTAATTGATCGGCGTATTTGGCGACAACATACATGAGGGCGAGCAACACGAGTCCGAAAAAGCGGTGCAATGCACCGCTTTTGTTTATTAATACTAATGTAGTTACATTGCTGTGTATCCGCCATCAACAGGGAGGGCTACACCTGTAACATAAGAAGAAGCAGGAGATGAAAGGAAGATGGCTGCTGTATCAAGTTCACCTTCATTACCGTATCTTTCTACAGGAATATTTGCCTTTGCATGAGCAACAAAGAAATCGCTTCTGAGAGTCTCCTCGGTGAGAGGTGTGTAGAAGTATCCCGGGCAGATGGTATTTACGGTTATACCGTATTTACCCCACTCGGCAGCAAGTGCTCTTGTAAGGTTTACTACACCACCCTTGGCTGCGTGATATGGGGCAGCCGGTGCTATCTTATTTCCTACAAGGCCATACATGGATGCTATATTTATCACACGACCGTAAGAAGCCGGAATCATGGCTTTTTTAGCAACAGCTCTGGCAACCTTGAAGGATCCGAAGAGGTCAATATTCATTTCGTTCATAAACTGCTCATCGGTTATATCTTCGGCAGGAGCAACTGCTCCGGTTCCGGCGTTGTTGATAAGAATGTCGATACGACCGTATTTTTCCATAACTGTATCAACCATGGTCTCAACACTGTCTGTATCAGTGATGTCGCAACGTATTCCAACAGCAGGTACATTGAAGGTTTTGCTGATATCAGCTGCGACCTCGTCTATGAGGTTCTGACGACGTGCAACAGCTACGATGGTTGCGCCCTGGCTTGCAAGAGCTTTGGCCATCTGTACGCCGAGACCTGTTGAACAGCCTGTAACGATTGCAACCTGTCCGGATAGATCAAAATAGTTATTCATATAAATAATCCTCCAAAAATCTTATTTACGAACTATTTGGTTAGAAACAACTAACAAATGTTTCGAGTGAGTCTGATTATATCATCGATTTCGGATTATAACAAGTGACTTTGTGATACTTGTCAGTAAAGACAATAAATGTTATTCTTTTCATGGCAGCGTCAGTGTAGTTATGTGTGATTGTTTCGCTACTTACTTAAATCACTTTCTAACGGAAGCTTGTTTCCCTATTGAGTAAATATTATCTATGCCAAGGAGCTTAAGTGTTCCTTGGCATATTATTAAAAGGAGCGGTCATGGTAGATGTCATTAATGAAAGATTTGATTGAGTTGTTTCTTACATTTGCTAAAGTAGGAGCATTTACATTTGGTGGTGGATACGCAATGATATCTCTGATTGAAGATATATGCGTAGAAAAGAAAAAATGGATTACACACGATGAAATGATGGATATTACAGTTATAGCTGAATCAACACCAGGACCGATAGCTATTAACTGTGCTACATATGTAGGATATAAGAGGAAGAAGTTCTTGGGAGCAATATTTGCAACTATTGGAATGGTTCTTCCATCGTTTGTTATTATCTTTCTAATTTCCAAATATTTAGATAGGTTTCTTGAAATATCCTGGATTAATAATGCATTTCATGGAATAAAAATAGCTGTTGGTATTCTAATACTGGATGCAGCTGTTAAGATGCTTTCAAAGGCTAAATTAACAGCACTTAAGATCATTATAATAATTGCATCATGTATAGCAATGCTTGTGATAAACTTTTTTTCTTTACATATTTCGTCGCTTGTAATTATGGTTTTTGCCGCAATAATCGGACTGGTATCCTTTCTGATAAATAACAAAACAGAAAGGAGTGAAGCTGACTAATGATATATATTGACTTATTGATAGGATTTCTAAAGGTTGGTCTTTTTTCATTTGGTGGTGGGTATGTTTCTATAGCACTGATTCGTGAAATTGTTTTATCGTATGGGTGGCTAGATGATGAAATGTTATCATATATGATTGCTGTAAGTGAAAGTACACCCGGGCCAATTATGGTGAATCTGGCAACATATATAGGGAGTTCCCAAGGTGGGATTCTTGGTGCATTTATTGCTACGGCAGCTGTTGTTCTTCCTGCTTTTCTAATAATACTTGTTATAATGCTTTTACTTAAGAGTCTTTTGAAAAACAAAGTGTTTCAGGGAGCATTAAGTGGTTTAAGACCTTGCATTATAGGTATTATTCTTGCAACAGGAATATATATGATCTGGAAGAATTTCAATGTTTGTTCGGGAGCAGTGCCTGATATCCCGGCTATTGCTTTAACTATAGTATTGGGAGGATTATATTTTGGATTAAGAAAGCTTATAAAAAAGAAAATCTCGCCTATAATGTTAATATGTGTATCAGCAGTATGTGGAATGATAGTTTATGGATGGTAGTTCGTGGAATGAGGATAATAAATCTTATTGAAAATATGGAGAACTAAATCGAAATGTTTGAAACTGTAAATATAGATAAACGATATAGCGAGGGGAAAAATGAATATTCAGAATCTTACTAATGAAATAATAGATGGAAGAAGACTTGGAAGAGAGGATGACCTAAGCTTCCTTAAAGAATGTCCACTTGATGAACTGACAGAAGGTGCGGACAAAATACGCAAGGAGCTGGTAGGTGAAAGAGTTGATCTATGTACTATAATTGCTGGAAAGAGTGGCAATTGTGGTGAAAACTGCAAGTTCTGCGCCCAGTCTGCTCACAACCACACAGAGTGCGAAGTATATGGTCTTATGGATTACGACAGGATATATGCGGAAGCTAAATCTAATGAAGAAGAGGGCGTGGATAGATTTGCCATAGTTATATCAGGACACAGCCCATCTAAGGAAGACTTTGAAAAATTGATTGAAATATATAAAAAGCTTAGAAATGATCTCAAGATATCACTTTGTGCCTCGCTTGGATTTCTGACACAGGAACAATTCGACAGGCTCTATGAGGCAGGAGTCAGAAGCTATCACAATAACATCGAAACATCGCGGAGATTTTTCAAACATATATGCACTACTCACACATTTGACGATAAGATTGCTAATATAAAGAGAGCACAGACTTCAGGGCTTAGCGTCTGCTCAGGTGGCATCATCGGAATGGGTGAAACCATGGACGACCGAATCGATATGGCGCTCGAACTTTCGGAACTGGGCATCAGGTCAATCCCAATCAATTCGCTCATCCCTATCCCTCATACACCGCTGGAAAACCTTCCGACCCTTACGGAAGATGAAATCCTCAGGACAGTAGCTATCTTCAGATACATCAATCCGAAGAGTAACATACGGCTTGGTGCAGGAAGGAAACTGATAACTGGAAATGGAATCGCAGCATTTACAGGTGGTGCAAGCGCGACGATAACAGGAAATATGCTGACAACTTCAGGTTCAACAATCCAGAGTGACCGCGATATGCTCAAGGCTCTGGGCAGAAAAATAGTATAAAAGTGAGGCTCTTTTTATTATAAAGTAAAGGATTCCTTCACCTGCTTAAGAAATTTTTCTGCAATAGGCGTAAAAGTTTGATACTTATTCCATATCAGATACAGTTTGGTTTCCTGTTTCGGAGACAGAGGTCTGAACGCCAGATCGCTTTCTTCGGAGCAGTTTATGAGATGCTCAAAAGTGAGTAAGATACCGAGACCTTCTTTTGCAAACATGGAAGCATTATAAGAAAGCCGAAAGGAGCCTTCAAGGTGGAGTTTCTTGTAGTGCTCTCCAGCCCATTCAGGTATTTCAATATTCCAGCTTTGTTCAGAGCAGTAGAGAGGCTGACCGATAAGGTCAGTTGCTTTAATGCTCTTTTTCTTTGCCAGAGGATGGCTTTTTAACATAACAGCGCCCCAACGGTCAGAATCAGGAAAAGTGAGATATTCATATTTGTCCGTGTTTGGAGTTTCGCAGATCACGCCAAAATCCAGTAGTCCTTTATCAAGTTTTTCTGTCACCTGTTCTGTATCGCCGCTGGTTACATGATAGGTAAAGTTCGGATATCGATCCTTTAATTTTTTAATCTCACGGGCAAGCAGACTGATCTGATAGGATTCTGCCAGACCAAAATAGATATCGCCCCCGGTGATGTCATCGAGAGAAATAAATTCCTGTTCGATTTTATCTGCCATTGCAACAAGATCCTCAGCGCGGTCGCGAAGAAGCATTCCTTCATCAGTGAGTTTGATGGAGAAGCTGTGTCGTATGAAAAGCTTCTTTCCCAGTTCATCTTCCAGAGCTTTTAGTGCTTTGGATAGTGTTGGCTGTGTCACATGCATGATTTCTGCAGCATGGGACATATTTTCTTCTCTGGCTACTGCTAGAAAGTAGCGAAGGTTCTTTATCTCCATCTGATATCCTTTCCTCGCAGTGCACTCGAAATGCTCTGCATTTCTCGTTCTTCGGCATTCGCCGAATCCGGATATGTATAATCATATGCTTATGTAAGCAAGCTTCCAACGCATAGATCATACATATCTGTGCACTGCTCATTGCTATATGATATTCCGTTTTGGCATATCACGATATTCATTTTATTCATTAGCGTAGTTCATGTCAATCACTTATACTGATTTCATAAGAAATAAATAACGTGCTTACGCGGAGAATTAATTATGGAATTAAAAATGATGATTGACTGCCTGTCAGACATAGGAGTTGACAATGAGTATAAAGAAATGGCGAAGAGGTTTTTGGAATCAGGGCAGAAGTCGGAGTTGATCGGATATCTGAAAAGATGTCGGTGTACCCTGATGGATGAGATGCATGAAAGCCAGAGAAAAGTGGATCGAATGGATTATCTGATCCGATGGGCAGAAAAGGAAGCAATAAAGTAAAAAACTTATGGAGGACAAAGCAATGATCAAAAAAGAAGAGCTGAAACTGGCGCAGGAATGGGATAAGACTTTTAAAAAGAGCGATAAGGTAGAGCATAGCAAGGTGACTTTTGTGAACAGATACGGAATCACTCTTGCGGCGGATATGTATGTTCCGAAGAATGCAGAAGGAAAACTTCCCGCAATCGCGGTCAGCGGCCCATTCGGTGCAGTAAAGGAACAATGTAGTGGATTGTATGCACAGACCATGGCAGAGAGAGGGTTTCTTACAATAGCATTTGATCCTTCTTTCACCGGAGAGAGTGGTGGAAATGTAAGATATATGGCATCACCGGATATCAATACAGAAGATTTTATGGCGGCCGTAGATTTTCTTTCATTGAATGAGAAAGTTGATCCTGACAGGATAGGGATCATAGGTATCTGCGGCTGGGGTGGAATGGCGATCAACACGGCGGCACTTGATACGAGAATAAAGGCAACCGTGGCTTCAACCATGTACGATATGACAAGGGTGAATGCAAATGGTTACTTTGACAGTGAGGACAGTGAAGAGGCACGCTATGAGAAGAAGAAAGCTATGTGTGCTCAGAGACTGGAGGATCTGAAATCGGGTGATTATAAGCTTGGCGGTGGAGTTGTCGATCCGTTGCCTTCGGATGCACCTTTCTTTGTTAAGGATTACCATAGCTATTACAAGACCGATCGTGGATATCATGCAAGAAGCCTTAACTCTAACGGTGGTTGGAATGTGACCGGATGTGAGTCCTTCATTAACCAGCCTATTCTGAAATATTCAAATGAGATCAGAAGTGCGGTGCTTCTTATCCACGGAGAAAAGGCTCATTCGTGCTATTTCTCAAAGGATGCCTATGCAGATATGACAAAGGACAGCAAGTATGCGGATAACAAGGAACTAATGATCATTCCTGATGCTGTACACACAGATCTGTATGACGGCGGTGACAAGGATTATATCCCGTTCGATAAGATAGAGAATTTTATGAGTGAGCATCTTAAATAAAGGAGGATGAATGAAAAGAGCAAAGAGCGCTATATGCGCGATCATGATGATACTTGTGCTATCAGCGTGTGCAGGAAGCCCACCAAACGATAGTGCAGTTTCATCGAGTGGACAGGAAGAGATTTCCGGAAAAACGGAAGAAGTGACTTTGACTGCCTCTCTGGAGAATGGCAGTGATGGAATGCCAGAACAGGAAGAAAAAGAAGAGGAAGTAGTTATGGATGAGCTGATCCTTTCGATCGGAGATAAAAAAATAACTGTTGAATGGGAAAATAATGAGAGCGTGGATGCGCTCAAAGATCTTGCCGGATCCGGAATGCAGATCAATATGTCTATGTACGGGGGATTTGAACAGGTCGGAAGTCTTGGTACTTCTCTTCCAAGGAATGACAGTCAGATGACTACAAGTCCGGGTGACATTGTACTTTATTCAGGAAACCAGATAGTCATATTTTACGGTTCAAATTCCTGGGCATATACAAGGCTGGGAAAGATTACGGGACTTAATGAAAAGGAACTTGAAGATACGTTAGGAAACGGTGACGTTACGATCGGCTTAAGTGTCGGAGGACAAACAGATTCAGAAGCAGTGCGATCTTTTGATTTCGAGGACAGATCAGTCATGCTTAACAGCGGATTGAAACTGAAATAATAAAGATCGGAGGAAGAACAATGTTAGGTAATTTCAGCTACAAGAATGCAACAAAACTATATTTTGGGGATGACTCCCTTAAGTATCTGAATGATGAACTTCCCAAGTATGGGAAAAATGTTCAGCTGATCTATGGAGGTGGCTCCATCAAGAAAAACGGTATATATGATGAGATCGTAAAGATCCTGAAGGACAATGGGAAAAACATAATAGAGGATGCGGGCGTAATGCCGAATCCCACTATAGAGAAACTTCGTGATGGGATTAAAATTGCGAGGGACAATAAGACAGATCTGCTTCTTGCCGTAGGCGGAGGATCCTGCTGTGATTATGCCAAGGCTGTTTCCGTATCGGTGAACTGTGATGAAGATCCATGGGATAAATACTATATCAGGTTTGAGGAACCCACATGCGACATCCTTCCTGTCGGATGTATCCTTACCATGGCCGGAACCGGCTCTGAAATGAACGCAGGTGCCGTAATAACCAATCATGAGCAGAAACTGAAGATCGGACATGTTTTCGGGGACGAGGTAATGCCAAAGTTTTCTATCCTGAATCCAAAGTTTACTTTTTCTCTCCCGAAGAGACAGATGGTTGCAGGCATCTATGACATCTTTAATCATATCTGCGAACAGTATTTCTCCGGAGAGGATGATAATACGAGCGACTATATCGCAGAGGCACTGATGAAATCCCTGATCCATAGTTCTCTCATAGCGGTGGAGAATCCGGAGGATTATGAAGCGAGATCAAATATCATGTGGACAGCAACCTGGGCGCTGAACACACTTATTTCCAGAGGAAAGTCCACCGACTGGATGGTTCATATGATCGGACAGTCTGTGGGCGCTTATACCGATGCTACGCATGGCATGACGTTATCGGCTGTTTCACTGCCTTATTATCGTTACATAATGCCTTACGGAGTGAAGAAGTTTAAAAGATTTGCTGAAGAAGTGTGGAATGTATCACTTGATGGATCATCCGATGAACAGGTGGCAGAGGAAGGTCTTAAGGCTATGGAGAACTGGATGAGAAAGATTGGTGTCGCTATGAACATATCCGAGCTTGGCGCTAAGGAGGATATGATCGATGGGATCACGGAAGGAACATTGATCCTTGAAGGCGGCTATAAAGTGCTGACAAAGGATGAGATCAGGCAGATCCTTAAAGATTCGCTTTAAACGGAGGACGAACGAATGAATAAAGTGCTCATCTTAAACGGGAGCCCACATAAACACGGTTGTACAGCGACTGCACTTGATGAAATGATCAAAGTGTTTGAAGAGGAAGGAGTCGGGACAGAACTGATCCAGGTAGGAACAAAAGATATCAGAGGCTGCATTTCCTGTAACAAATGCAGCGAAACCGGAAAGTGTGTGTTTGATGATCTCGTAAATGAAGTCGCACCCAAGCTTGAAGAAGCGGATGGTCTGGTTGTGGGAAGTCCGGTATACTATGGATCTCCAAATGGAAATATCATTTCCTTCATGGACAGGTTGTTCTACAGTACACATTTTTCAAAGCATATGAAGGTAGGAGCTGCAGTAGTAAGCTGCAGAAGAGGAGGCAATACGGCAAGCTTTGATGTATTGAACAAATACTTTACCATCAGCGGTATGCCGGTGGCGTCTTCAAGTTATTGGAATCAGGTACATGGATTTACTGCGGATGATGTCAAAAAAGATCTGGAAGGACTTCAGACCATGAGAAACCTTGCACGGAATATGAGCTTTATGATCAAGGCGTTTTCTGATGCCAAGGTGAAATACGGTTATCCGGAAGTTGAGAGAGGATGCTTCACCAGCTTCCCGGATGGCAAGTGATCGGCGGCATAGAAAAATGGTTGGAAAGAATAATAAAGAATACATAATAGTAAGTAAACCTTGCCATAGGGTAAAAAGACAGGAGGAACTAAAGCAATGAAACAGGAGATCAAGACAACAGAAGCGATTTTTCCGATGCCGGTACTTATGATATCGACATTCAATGAGGACGGCAGCGTGGATGTGATGAATGCGGCGTGGGGAACCATGCTCGACAGAGATAAGGTTGCGCTTAATCTCACAGAGACCCACAAGACTGTTGAGAACATCAAGGCGAGAAAAGGCTTCGTAGTTCATATCGCTGATGTAAAGCATGTTGTAGAGGCTGATTATTTTGGTATTGCAAGCGGAAATACCGAAAAAGAGAAGTTTGCAAAGAGCGGCATGACATATACCAAATCCGATCTTGTAGATGCACCGGTCATCAATGAGTTCCCAATTGCTATGGAGTGTGAGTTTATCGAGTATCAGAGCGATGATACCGGACTTGGAGTTATCGGGAAGGTTTTAAGAACATCCGTTGAAGAAGCTAACATGAAGGATGGGAAGGTGGATGTTGATTCACTTGAAGCTATCGCATTTGATCCGTACACCCATGGATACTATAAAGTAGGCGGCAGAGTCGGAGAGGCATTTAAGGACGGAGCCAAACTGAAATAAAGAAAGAATAAATTTGTTTGTACTTTGTTATAGGATATTGTTTTTGGTAAATACTTTTATTTTGCTACTCTATACAGAATAACAAAATGTTATTGAGCCTGTGAACATTTGGAAAAATCCTGATGTTCGCAGGCTTATTTTCGTGATAGCTCGGAAAATACTTGACTGGCTAATAAGTGTTAGCTATAATAAAGCTAATACACATTAGCTGATTGGAGGAAAATATGTCTACCAAAGAGAAGATACTGGAAGCGGCATTAAGCTTGTTTGCCGAGAATGGATACGATGGAACAAGCGTTGAGCAGATTGTAAGGTCAGACAGACAGCCGCAATATGAGGAAGAATGCATGGAATACATCGAAAAGCACTTGCAACACTTTTGCAGGGTATACATGAGAGAGGACTGAAACATGAGATGTATTTGTGATTGGAGATTTGCTGATCATGGTTACGAAGAATGAATTAAAAGAATCCTTGAAATCGCTGGGAATCTGTAAAGGGATGACATTAGAGGTGCATTCGTCTCTTAGCAGTTTTGGTGAACTTGAGGGCGGTGCAGAGACTGTGATCGATATATTAAAGGAGCTTGTCACGGAAGAAGGGAGTATTTTTATGCCGGCGCTCAGGCTTAGCAAGGAACTACCACTTTCCGAGGAGGACAAAAAACTGGGGATTACAGTAAAGATAAAGGTTTTACCGCCTGATTCTGACAGAACGGCTATGGGGATCGTAGCAGATACCTTCCGTAAATTACCGGATACGTATACAGGGACAGATACGATCAGCACTTCCGGTTGGGGAAAACATGGAAAAGAAGCGGTGACAGGCGGTCTTGATTATCCAATCCACAACGGTGGAATGGCTCTTATGCTTGGAGTTGATATTTACAAACTTACGGCAATGCATTATGTGGAGGGAATAACACCTGGCGAAATTAACGAACGGTTTGAGCCGACAGAAGCAATCAACCGAAAATATCCTCCGGATGAGTGGTTCATGGAAGCAGGGCATCCGCCTGTAAAAGCGTGGTACAAAATTCAGGACATGGCCTATGAAAAAGGACTCATTAAAGAAACTATAATAGGTGAATGCAAGATAATGTTTTTTGATATATGGTCTGTGGTTTCGTTATATGAAAATGAACTAAGGCGCGACCCGTATGGGCTATGGGGAATGATCAGACATGAGGATTATATAACGACTAAGTGAGGAATGACCTATGAGTTTACAGTTGTTAAAGGCAGGGACTTCTGATGTGCTGACTTTAAACGGAATATCAAAGAGAGCGTTTGACAGTGATATCTTGGTGGGAGCCGCATCACCGAGCGGGCCTCCCGGATATATGTCAATGGCATTTCATATGAAGATGGCAAGACAGGGTCATCTGTATAAATTGACAGATGATGGATCAATCGTTGGCGGAGCTATTCTTTTTCTGGAGAACAATGTTTTGAATGTCGGCAGGATATTTGTTGCGCCGGAGCATTTCCGCAAAGGCTATGGAAGTTTTATGATGCGGGAAGTGGAGAGTTTATTCCCGGAGGTAAAAGAGTTTACACTTGATACTCCTGTTTGGAATGTGAGGACAAATGACTTGCGGGCATTGTTCTTTATACTAGCGAGTATGCGTCAGCGGCTAAGTTTTATGAGAAGAATGGGTTTAAGTTGTCAAAGGGAACTATATGTATGTATTGTGAATAATTTCAGGTATGACAGAACGGTTCCTTGCGGATTATAACAGAAGCACGCCTGAGCATCCGATGGCTGCGTCTGTTGGAGTGGATTTTGTGTTTGCTGTGAGAGAGTAGATTATTGATGCCTGAATTATGAGGATTTCCGGGCATGACACGAATCGTATCACGGATGTGACGATACGTTTCTTTTCTTCTTCATGGGTCTTTGTTACTTTCAAATTGCCGATGGGCAATACTAAATGAAAGGACGAGGAGGACATGAAGGAAAAAAGAAATCTGCTGACAGGGATAGGGATGATCGGTGTTTTTGCACTATGGACTATTTTGATCCAGTGCGTCGATGTGCAGGCTGTGGGCCAGAATGGATCGAGGATCGGGTTTGCTGATTTTAATGTATGGTTCCATCAGTTGACCGGTGTTCACATGACAATTTATACGATCACGGACTGGCTGGGACTTGTTCCCATATTTATATGTATGTGTTTCGGAGTGATGGGGCTGGTGCAGCTGATAAAGAGGCGGAGTCTGCTAAGGGTTGACTCGGACATACTGTTATTGGGTGTTTATTATGTGATGGTCATAGTGTGTTATTTGATCTTTGAGATGATTCCGATCAATTACAGGCCTGTTCTGATAGAGGGGAGGCTGGAGGCATCCTATCCGTCATCAACTACATTACTGGTACTGAGCGTGATACCGACTTTGATGTTCCAGGTAAATAGGAGAGTTTCAAATACTATGATCAGAAAAGTAGCTGCGGTGTTTGTGATCGCCTTTTCAGCATTTATGGTGATCGGAAGGCTGATTTCAGGGGTACACTGGGCGACAGATATCATTGGATCCGTATTATTAAGTTCGGGGATTTACATGCAGTACCGGTCAGCCGTTTTATATTCGGACAAGGCAAAGAGAGCCGACAGGAGCAAAGATGGAATTTAATGAAAAACTACAGGAATTAAGAAAATCCAGATCACTGACGCAGGAAGAACTGGCGGAGGCGCTGTTTGTTTCAAGAACTGCGATCTCAAAATGGGAGCAGGGCCGCGGCTATCCCAGTCTTGATTCGCTTAAGGAAATATCAAGGTTCTTTTCGGTGTCGATTGATGATCTGATCTGCTCGGAAGAGATCATTTCTGCAGCGGCAGATGAGAAGAAAGAGTGCATGGATAAGTACATATCCCTGATCTGTAATACGCTGGATATCTTTCTGGTATTGCTACTATTCCTACCTGTATTCGGAAACGGAACAGATAGTCCGGCTTCGGTATCGCTGTATGCAATCACGGGCATAAGTACATGGATCAAAACATTGTTTGCCGCTTTGATTGGCGTGGCTGTTCTGAACGGTATCTGCGGAGTTGTCATCAGTCATTTTGACAAGCTGGTCTGGAACCGTCATCGGCTTGTGACAGGGATGGTGCTCTCCATAGCAAGTGCTACGGTATTCATCCTGACAAGACAGCCGTATGCGGGTATCGTTTGTCTGGTTATTCTGGTTGTGAAAGGATTGCTGATTGGAAGAGGGAAGAGTTTATTATGATCAAAAATGAACGGTTAAGGATATATCCTGCAAGTCAGGAACAGATACATAATTTATGGAGGAAATGAGATGAATACAAACGATTATACGATACGATCAGAAAGGAAAGAAGAATACAGGGCTGTTGAGAACCTTGTGAGAGAATCGTTCTGGAATGTTTACCGTCCGGGATGCAGTGAGCATTATGTGATCCATGTGCTAAGGGATGATCCGGCATTCGTGAAGGAACTGGATTTTGTTATGGAACAGGACGGAAGGCTGATAGGTCAGAATATGTTTGTGAAGACGGTTATCGATGCAGATGACGGAAGAACGGTATCTGTATTAACGATGGGACCAATCGGCATCATCCCGGAGCTGAAGCGCAAGGGTTATGGAAAGGCTTTGCTGGATTACTCTTTGGAGAAGGCGGCAGAAATGGGCTTCGGGGCTGTTCTTTTTGAAGGAAACATTGATTTCTATGGAAAAAGTGGTTTTGCCTATGCAAGTAAGTTCGGTATCCGGTATCATGACCTTCCGGAAGATGCAGATTCTTCCTTCTTCCTCTGCAAGGAACTGATTCCGGGATATCTGGATGATGTTACAGGGGTATATCAGACTCCGCAGGGGTACTATGTGAAGGATGAAGATGTAGATGAGTTTGATAAAGAGTTTCCGCCAAAGGAGAAGCAAAAGCTTCCGGGACAGATATTCGGATAAGCGTTAGCAATGATAGTGACCGCTGGAGATTATACAGATGAGGAAAATACAGTATAAAAGATTAGATACGGACTGTTTTAACACTCATTCACTGGATTCTTTTGTCCGCCATCAGACAGTTACTGAGTGCTGGAGAAAAGTGGATAATAAATGGGTACTTGTGCCTAATCCTTTTGTTGAAAACTGGACAATAGAACAGTGCCAGGAGGTAGCTGGAGATATAGTGCAACATATGAACCATGACCAAACAGGTTTTGGTGCATCTGATGGCGAACGTATCATTGGCTTCGCAACCGTATCACACGACATATTTGGAAAAACAGCAAATTATGTGGAACTGGTCTGTTTTCAAGTTTCAGAGGATTATCGCCACAAGGGCATTGGAAAGAAACTCTTTACAATGATCTGTGAAGAGGCCATGCGGCTTGGAGCAGATAAGCTGTACATATCCGGTCATTCCTCAAAAGAATCACAGGCAGCGTACCAAGCACTTGGATGCAGGCACGCAGATGAGATTAATGAGATCCTGGCTGAGAAGGAGCCATTTGACGTACAGTTGGAATATATATTATAGTTTCGTACTAATGAGGATTTAAACATGATAGAGACAGAAAGGCTCATTTTACGAGAGTCTGTGAAAGTTTTTCTGTAAATAAGATATCCTAAGATAATTGACGAGCTGTATGGCGGTAAGATTACCGTTGTCCAGCTCGTTTTGACCACTGTTTATTGACATACATCGCGTTATCGAATACAATAATTGTCAGACAAATAAATTATTGGCAAACCCAGGGAAATCCGGCGGCGCAAAACTAAGAGGGCCTGTAAAATGGTAGCCAGTTGCATATAAGATGTTAAGCATCAGGATAGACTATTTTGGACTATTCTGATGCTTTGTTGTCTTTTTGAGGTAAATGCCTATGGAGGGATTTTTGACAATTAAAGAGATTGCTGAAAGATGGAATATTACCGGTCGTCAGGTACAAAAAATGTGTTCCGAAAGGAAAATACCGGGAGCATCGAAGTTCGGAAATGCATGGGCGATTCCGGAAAACGCTGAAAAGCCAGTTGATGGAAGAATCACTACTGGTGAATATGTTAATTGGAGAAAAATAGAAAGTACAAGATAGAGTGGGCTGTCAGCCCACCGAATAGAAATATGAATGAAAGGAGATAAACCATGAAAGAGATAGTATTAGGTAAAACAGGAATAGTAACTCCGCAAAATGCATTTGGCGCTCTGCCTGTTCAGAGAGTTGATATGAAAATGGCTGTAAAACTTTTGAGAGGCGCTTACGAAGGCGGAATGAGATTCTTTGATACAGCAAGAGCTTATTCGGACAGCGAAGAAAAGCTTGGAGAAGCATTTGACGGAATGCGTGATAAGGTTTTCATCTCATCAAAGACTATGGCGAAAACTCCGAAAAAATTCTGGGAGGATCTGGAAACCACACTTAAAAATCTCAGAACAGATTATCTTGATATATACCAGTTCCACTGTGTTCTCCAATGCTTTAAACCGGGAGATGGAACCGGAATGTATGAAGCTATGCTTGAGGCCAAGAAGCAGGGAAAGGTAAGACATATCGGGATCACTGCGCACCTTATAAATGTAGCTGAAGAGATAGTTGAGAGCGGACTATATGAGACAATTCAGTTTCCGTTCTGTTATCTGGCAACAGAGCGTGAGATAGCTCTCGTAAAGGCTGCAGAGAAAGCGGACATGGGCTTCCTTGCTATGAAGGGACTTTCCGGAGGACTGCTCACAAACAGCGAAGCTTGTATGGCATTTATGAGCCAGTATAATGTGCTTCCGCTCTGGGGAATCCAAAGAGAAGAAGAGCTTCGGCAATGGCTCGGTTTCTTTGATAGAGATGTTCAGATGACAGATGAGATAGCTCATTTTATTGAGGAAGACCGCAAGAGTCTTATGGGAGATTTCTGCCGTGGTTGTGGTTACTGTATGCCATGTACAGTGGGTATTCAGATCAATAACTGTGCAAGAATGTCACAGCTTATCAGACGTGCTCCTTCTGCGAATTTTCTTTCTGAGGAGTGGCAGGGACTTATGATGAAGATTGAGGAATGTGTCGACTGCGGACTCTGCAAGACAAGATGTCCATATAATCTCGATACGCCAAATCTGCTTAGGAAGAATCTGGCAGATTATAAAGATATACTTGCCGGAAAGGCTGAAATATAGAGAAGAGTAATTCCTTCTGAATGAACGAATGATGCAGCGATTAATGTAACTGTTTGTTGCTCTTTTGTTGCTATATGTGGAGTATTCTGATAATAGTTGCGAATTTAAGCCTGAAGTGATGAAAATAGTGTTTTAACAAAAAAAGCAAATGTTAAGGAGGGTACAAAAATGTCAGAAAACATGAGAAAGTTTTTGAAAGAGGTTGAAAACAATGCGGAGCTTAAGGCAAGGCTCAGCGCGCTTCCGGATGAAGAGGAGTCGAAGAAAAAAGTGGTCGAGATAGCTAAGGAGTACGGCTTTACTCTTACGGCAGAGGATTGTGAGGTAGGCAATGCGGAGAATATTTCAGATGATGAGCTTGAAGCCGTTGCAGGAGGAAGCTGTTTATTTGGCGGGGTGGAGAATGGCTGCGGATGTATTTTCGCTGGCGTTGGAGGAGCCTAATTAACAATTATTGGGAGAAAAAGAATAAAGAGCTTAAATTGCTGGAGTCGCATTTGACTAAAATGAAGGAGACAATAGTATAAATTATGTATTATCGCTTAAAGGAAAAATATCTGCTGCGCGGGTGGGAGCTTTTGCCATACGCCATTGTGGACACCGAAAAGCATACAGCCTCCTTTTTTGACAGGAAGACCTTTGATGTGTTGTCATTATGTGAGGGGAATGCTGACTTTTCGCTTCCGCTGTTTCCGCAGGCTGTGAAGGATACAGTGGGTGTGCTTTTGGAAAAGGGCATTATTGTGGAGTGCTCCGCGGGTGAGGGTATCACCGAAAAGCAAAAATATAAGAAGTATAACAACCGCTTTATGAGGCGTGCCCACTGGTCCATCACAGGGTGCTGCAATGCAAAGTGCAGGCATTGCTACATCTCCGGGGCTGAAAACCGGTACGGAGAGCTTTCCCACGAGGATGTGATGAAGATAGTGGACGGACTCGGCGAGCGTGGTGTTCTTTCGTGCTCGATCACCGGAGGAGATCCGCTTGTCAGAAGGGACTTCTGGGACATCATCGATGGACTTTTGAAGTGGGATATCGATGTTTCAGTGATCTACACAAACGGAATTCTGGTGAACGACAAACTGCTGGATGGTCTGGAGGAGCGCGGCATCCATCCTGAATTCAACATGAGCTTTGACGGGCTTGGACATCATGACTGGCTGCGAGGATTTGAAGGCGCCGAAAAAGCAGTAAAGAGAGCCTTTGAGCTGTGTCAGAAAAGAGGTTTTCCGACCGGAGCCGAGATGTGCTTATGGAAGGATAATGTGCATTCACTCCGCGACAGTGTGAATTATCTTGCTTCTGTCGGCTGCAGAAGTCTAAAGGTAAACCCTGTTGGAGACACCGGTGCATGGAAAGAAGGCGGATATCAGAAGGATCACGGTCTTTCCTTTGATGAGACCTACCAGGTATATTTTGATTATATTGACGACTTTTACCGTGACCAGCCTGAAATCAGCCTGCAGTTAGGAGGCTTCTTTATGGGCTATGGGAAGGAGCCTGATCATTATTCCATACCTGTGGTTCATACGGTAAGTGATCCCGCAAGGGTCTGCGTGTGCGCTCATGCGCGAAATACGATGTACATCTCTGCAGAGGGGCGTGCGCTTACCTGTATGCCGATTTCAAACAATGATGAGTTCCAGAAGGACTACCCTCTGATTCAGGAAATCGGTGTAAAGGACTGCTTAAATGATTCAAAGTATATGGAACTTGTGAATACCAGAACGGACAAGGTGCTTGCGCACAACGAAAAGTGCAGCATCTGCAGGTATAAGAATCTGTGCCTGGGCGGTTGCCGTGCGGCCGGTCTGTTATGTCATCCGGGTGATATTCTGGCACCTGATGAGGCAACCTGCAAGGTGTTTACCGAAGGCTGGGCAGAAAAGATCATAAAAAAGATGGAAAAGCTTCGCCCAGGATCAAAATGTGTTGAACTGGAACGCTTAAGGAACATGGGACGCGAAGGTGAGCTTATTGATAAGCGTTGGTGATAATTTATGCCATTATGTATGACATAGATTTTTATTGAAATAACACTTGATCAGTGGTATATTATTTTTAAGTTTCCGCATATTATGATGCATAAAAAGCACTATAATCTGCGGAAACACCATAAAAATGATATGTTTCCGCAGATTATAGCGAGGTTTTGACATGAACGTAATTGGAAGAGTAAAAGAATTAGATGAGATTGAGCAGTGTGTATCGTCAGGTAGACCGGAGTTTATGGTCGTTTATGGTAGGCGCCGAGTAGGAAAAACATTCCTGATAAAAGAGTATTTCAACAATCGTTTTTCTTTTTATGCAACAGGACTGCTGAATGGTAAGACTAAAAGCCAGTTAAAGATATTTAAAGAATCCTTAATTGAATATGGTGATGAGGAGAAAGCTATACCAAAGGACTGGTTCGAGGCGTTCAGAAGACTGAGAAAGGTGTTGGAAGCGCCGACAGTGTGCAGGGATGTCGCTAGTGGACGAAGAGTTATATTTCTTGATGAGGTTCCATGGATGGATACTGCCAGATCGGATTTTAAAGCGGCACTTGATTATTTTTGGAACAGCTGGGCGTCTTCTCAAAAGGATTTACTGCTGATCGTGTGTGGTTCGGCAACATCGTGGATCATTAATAATATTCTCTTTGATAAAGGTGGTTTTTACAATAGGATCACCAGACAACTGAATATTAAGCCTTTTTCTCTTGGGGAATGCGCAGAGTATTTTCAAAGCTACGGATTTACCTTTACTAAAAAACAGGTGATAGATTGTTATATGGTTTTTGGCGGAATACCATATTATTTTAACTTGTTTGATAAAAGGCTCAGCCTGGTGCAGAATATAAACAATCTTGTTATTGATCCTCAGGGGCAGCTACATTATGAGTATGAACATCTTTTTAGCTCTTTATTTAAGAACGCAGCAACACATGTAAAGATAATATCAGTAATTGCAGAACAAAAATGGGGAGTGCAAAGGACGGATATAGTCGATAAAACCGGTATTTCGGATGGTGAGGGTCTTACAAGAGCATTGAGAGAACTGGAACAATGCGGTTTTATCAGAAAATATAAGAATATGACAAGCAAAATAAAAGGATCCTTTTTCCAGGTTGTTGATCCATTTGTACTATTTTCACATTATTATCTGCAGGATGATAAGCTGACGGATTGGCTGAAGTTTTATAAATCGGCGGCCTTTTATGCCTGGAGAGGTAATGCCTTTGAAATAGTGGCGCTATGTCATATTCAGCAAATAAAAAAATGCTTAGGCATTTCAGGTGTTTCCAGTGAGGAGTATTCATGGAAGAGTATTCAGAAGAATAATGGGGCGCAGATAGATCTGATCATTGATAGAAGAGATGATGTAATGAATATCTGCGAGATGAAGTATTCAGACGATGAATATGTTATTGATTCGGAATACGAAAAAGAGATTATTCATAAGGTCGAGCTGTTTAGGAAGGAAGTTGAACCGGAGAAGGCGTTACATGTGACTCTTGTTACGGTTAGCGGATTAAAGAAAAACGAACATTCTGATGTTGTGTTAAATATCATTAAGGGTGAGGATCTGTTTTGAGCGTTCAAAGAAAGGACTTCCACAAGATGGAAGTCCTTTTTATATCATTTTCTGCCACTATTTGTCCTATTCCCTACGCTAATCAGAAATATATTCCAGCAGCATTTCAGGGACATACTGATAGTGATGGCTGTTGTAAATCTTCACTTCATATGAAGCTATGCCATAATTATTTAATCTGTCCTTGAGGTGTTCTACGCCTTCCAGAGTTGAATCGTTATCGCCGTAGTACTCTTTATAATCCTGATCCTCCTGATCACCGGCAGTTATCAGCGTCATGGATACTATAACACGTTTAATTATTTTTGGTTTCATTTTCATCTCTCCTTTTTGTTTTATACTCTGATAGTACAAAACCTATAAGGATTGCAAATGAAATGAATGTGTATTTTATATGGAGTTGAACCTGATCACAGCAAGAACGTCATCCCCGCTATTAGACAGCAGGCATTCGCCATTTTGTTTTTCAACGATGAGCTTTGCGGTATAAAGCCCCAGACCGCTGCCACCGTTGTTACGGCTTCTTGAAGCATCACTTCTGTAAAATGGTTCGAAAAGATGTGCCAGATCCTTCTCATTGATATGCGCCTTAGAATTGCGGATCTCAGAAACGACCTTATCTTTGTCCTTATAAACATGGATCGATATCTCGGAACTATCCGGAGAATAAAATACTGCATTAGATAAGTATTTTCTTCATATGATCATACCCTATATTACTTCCAAATATATAATTCTACGGTGTCAACGGCTCAAAAATCATTTCCAATTATAGCTTATTCAGGGGGTAAAGTAAATGATTGGGGTGAACATGACGCAACACTATTTTATTGTGATTATGCGCGATTTTTGGTATAATAACACATGGGGAAACAAGTATTTTTTTGGGGGTAAACCATTATGCGAAGATGGGGAAATAATGTGGATCTAAGGAGGGTACAGTTATGAAGAAGAAAAACAGAACGCCGATGCAGATGTTCAGTTCATTCAGCTGGGTATATGTTGTGGCAGCAGCTTTTTATGGTGTGGGTGCCATAGTGTGTAATGTCATTCCGGGCTTTGCGGATGAGCTTAAGAAGCGTTTTACGGATGATAATCCGATGCTTGTTTTCAATGGAACGGCGATATGTACTATACTTATATATTTATGGTATTTCTGGCTTGCAAGAAGAATAGTAAACGGCAAGAGCAAGGGCCAGTTATATATGGTTCTGCTGATAATTGGTGTAGTTGGCAAGATATTATCTATGATCCTTTCAAAATCAGCAGCGTCTGTTACATCATTTGACTTCATTATTGATGCATTTGGATTATATTACTATTACAAGGTAAGGAAGGCAGAAGACGGAAATACCGAAAATGCTTAGGGAGCTTTAAATCTTAGGGAACTTTTGGCGGCTTGAAATGTTAGAAAGTTCCCTAAAATTATGCAAAGGTCAAGATCAAAAATACAAAGTATTAACCATTCACTTCTGTGAATGTGAGGAAGAATAGACTTGAAATGGTTAGATGAGATAAAGGAGATGTTATGAAAGTATTAGTTGTATATTGTCACCCAAGTAAAAACAGTTTTACGCATACGATAAAGGAGTCCTTTATACGAGGGCTCGAGGATGCAGGCCACTCTTATGAGGTCTCTGATTTGTATGCACAGGGTTTTAATCCGGTCATGTCAGAAAGTGAATACATTAGAGAAGGATTTTATCGATTAGAAGATCCTGTAGAGAAAGACATTCTTAATGAACAGGCGAAGATTAATTCGGCCGACATTGTTGTATTTATTTATCCTGATTTTTGGACGGCTTCTCCGGCTATGCTCGAGGGATGGTTCCAGAGGGTATGGACATATGGTTTTGCCTACGGAGATAAAACTTCGATGAAAACTTTGGAAAAAGCCATGTTTCTTATTACAATGGGAGGCTCATTAAAGGACGATATCAGGTTGCAGCAACTTGAAGCTATGAAGACTGTAATGGTTGGTGACCGAATTCGTAACAGGGCAAAGAAATGCGAAGTATATGCCTTTGACGAAATGACCAGAGGCTATGGCAATGGTATACATAGAGAAGAAAGAATCGAAACATTTTCGCAAAGGGCTTATGATTTGGCGAAAGGATTACACAGTGTTTAAAATATGCTAAATCTTGCTTGGAAGAATTGGGATTAAACGATTATGATCAACAGAAATGATATGCTTGAACTCACCAGGCGCATGACTCCGGCGCGTAACTGCTTTGCAAGAGTCGCAGGAGCCTACATGGATGAGGATGGCTACGATGAAGGTACATTTAATATACATTTTGGGAAGCTGAAGCAGGCAGAGGTTAAGAGGAACCTTGAACTTGCCAAGGCTATACCGTTTGCAAAAACAAATGAACAGCTGAAAGAATACAGGTTTCCGAAGGGCGAGGGCCGGAAGGAGAGTATGTGGCAGCTTCTGCTTGCTATGAAAAATAGTGGGCTGAAGGACGATGGCCTGCTTAGTATTTTCTATGAGATAGTTGGCGAGAGTTACAATACGGTTGATGAATTCAGTATCTTCCTGTTCTACGGATCCTACGATGTGCCGACCAAAGGTACCGATGGTGAATGGATCGAGGGCTCGGAAGAAGTGTATGACTTTATAGTATGCGCTATTTCTCCGCTGGAAGGTGAATACGAGCCGGGCAAGCCGGAGTTTGGATTTCTGTTTCCTGCCTTTGTCGACAGAAGCAGTGACAGTAGTGTGATCGATATATTTAATGCAGATCCGGATAATGTGCAGACTGATCTGATGGAGAAAATACTTGGCGTGCGGGTATAAAGCGCGTTGAGTGGGTGGAAATAGAAGGCTGGTCGGTTGAAGATAACGGCGCCGGAATATGCTTTAATGTATTTTGCTATAATGTGCAGCCGTATATTGATATCGATTACTTGACAGGGGACAGCAGCGTAAGCGCAGATGCTCCTTCGACAGTTGTATTTGATGATACTGAGACTACGACGGAATATGTTGTGGTTGACAGAGATACCACCACTGAAGCGACGAACGAGAAGAAAGAAGTTGACTACATAGTAAATACAAACTCGAGGAAGATTCATCTGCCAACCTGCTCTAGTGTGGATGATATGGCCGAGCACAATAAGTGGTATTATGTTGGAGCGCTGGATGATCTAAAAGAACAGGGATATACGCCTTGCAAGAGGTGTTTGAAAGGATATTAGGGGTTATATATTAAAACTAAGCAAAGGAGGAAAGCAGATGAAGACACTTATAGCTTATTTTTCAGTTGGAGGAAGAACGAAGAAGGTTGCAAATGCAATTAAAAAGGTAACTGAGGGCGAACTGTTTGAGGTGGTTCCGGTTGAGCCTTATTCGGAGGGCGATATTAAATGGATGAATCCGCTTGCCAGGTGTAATAAGGAGAAGATTGGCAAGAAGGATGTCCCTGTGGCTGGTAAGATAGAGAATTTTGAAGCGTACGATACAGTGTATATCGGATTCCCTATATGGTATTATGGGGCACCTAATGTGATAAATACATTCTGTAAAGATTATGACTGGACCGGAAAGAAAGTGTATTTATTTGCAACATCCGGAGGAAGCGAAATAGGGAAAACTGCTGAGAAGCTGCAACCGTATATTAAAGGCGCGAAGATAATAGATGCTAAGGTGATCACCGGGAAGGATGAGCTGCTAGCGTGGATAGGTTCGCATAATTAGCAAAATGGTTACTTGGAAGAATTGGGATTAGTATGGAGAAAACGTATGCATGTTGAATTACCCGGAAGGTAATCTGGCCCTCAACTCAAGCTCAGCTTGAATAAATATTTCTGATCTCTATCCATCCTTGCTGAACATTTCTCGTTTTCTTTTGTATGATGGAAATACAGAAGGAGGCGATGAATTATGACAGAAAAGGAATTAATAACAACACATATCAGAGAGATATCGAGGGAAGAAGTTATCAGATGCGTGAATGGGCAGGAGTGCAGCTTACACCCTCCTGATCTCGGGCTGGAAATCGACTCATGGGATCAGGCGTTTATGGAAAGTATTTTCTACTATATTGAGAAGGACTTGAAACTGTTTGGAGTGACGGATTTTCACAAAACAGGACGAATGGATTGAGGAGGGCGGTTGGTATGAGCATCGGTACAAATATACGAAGCTACAGAGAAGAAAAAGAATATACGCAGGAGAAGCTTGCAGAGGCGCTGGATGTGTCGTTTCAAGCTGTGTCATCCTGGGAGAGAGATGAGTACAAGCCGGATCTTGATAAGCTGCTGAAGCTGGCGGAAATCTTTGATGTGTCACTGTCGGCACTTGTTGAGGAGAAGCGGAAGTTGTCCATGACGAAGGAGACCATCTATAACTGGGAGCACATGAAGACCTACGTCAAGACAACGGCCAGAAACCTGCAGCTGTCGGACACGCTGAAAGCGATCGACTTCGCAGTTGCAGCGCACGAGGGACAGACGAGGAAGAAGTCGGATGTGCCGTACATCTATCATCCGTTAAATATGGCATGCCATGCACTTTCGATGGGAATCAGGGAGGATGAGGTTATTGCGGCAATCCTTCTGCACGATGTGATCGAGGATTGTGGCAAGACACTTGCTGATCTTCCGGTTGGTGAAGAGGCGAAAGAGATTGTCAGGCTGGTTTCACATGAGAAAACAAATGATGCGGATCGTGATGCGGTGATGAAGGCTTATTATGATGGAATAGCTGCAAGTCCAAAAGCGGCACTTGTAAAATGCATCGACCGCTGTAACAATCTCACGACCATGTCCTGGGGGCTCAGCCGCGCAAGAATCTATCGTATGATCGGTGAGACAGAGAAGTATTTCCCAAGGCTGTTGAAGGTGATCAAGGGCGCCGTGGAATACAACGATGCGGCATGGCTACTCCAGTACCAGATGGAGAGCATGCTGGATATCTATAAGAGGTTGATGTAGTTCCACAAAAGCGGCAAAAATGGCGTAAAATAGCGGTCGCTTGCCAGGCGACTATAATCAGCGAAGATTATGATAGTATACTCTCAAATAAAGATGCCGAAGGGCGTTAAAGATGTCGAAGGGCGTTAACGATGCCGAAGGGCGTAAGAATGAAGGGAGGAAACTACTATGAAGAATATTTGGTTAGATACGATAATGGGTGTTGCAACAGGTGATGCTCTTGGGTTCCCGGTGCAGTTTATGACGAGGAAGGAAATACTAAAGAACCCTGTTACAGGTATGAGAGGCGACAACGAGTATAGAATCGCGAAAGGCATGTGGTCAGATGACACAAGCATGACGCTTGCAATCACTGACAGCCTGATCGAGCGTAAGTGCGTGGATCCTAAGGATATCATGGATAAGTTTGTTGCCTGGTTGTATGATGCACAGTATTGTTCAGTTGGAAGAGCTATCGATGTTGGTATTACCTGCGGTGCGAGTATTGATAAATACAGGAGAACAGGTGATATCAGGACGGTCGGCAAGACCGGAGAAAGAGCGAATGGTAACGGCTCACTTATGAGAACGGCTCCACTCAGCCTGTATTATTCTCTGAATGTGATGGATGTAAAGTGCACCATTGATGAAGCGATTGAAGGGATTCATGAGGTTTCTGCGCTGACGCATAATCATCCGAGAGCATGTATAGCGTGCGGACTGGATTTCTTCTGCTTCAAAGCCATTCTGTCAGGGGACGGCAGCCTGGAAGAGATGCTTCAGGAAGGGCTGAATGAAGGCTTTGAATATTATAAGTCAAAGGAAGAATATGCACATGATCTGATGTATTACAAGAGAACAAAGGATATAAATAAGTTTAAAACTACGCCGCTCGATGAAATAAAGAGCTCCGGATATGTTCTTGATACATTTGAAGCAGCTATATGGTGCCTCATCACGACAGATAACTATAAAGATGCGATGCTGAAGGCGGCCAATCTAGGTGACGATACGGATACGATTGCAGCTATAGCAGGCGGCATCGCAGGTCTCTACTATGGTTACGAGGCTATTCCGGAAGAGTGGATGAAGGAATTGATGCGCCGGGACTATTTGGAAGAGCTGTGTAAGAAGGCCGGGGCAGAATATCCATATAGTAGTTTCTAGCAATGTGACATTCACGAAAACATTAAATCGATGTAATGCATAAAATATCAGAAAAGCATGGCCTGACGATCATGCTTTTCTGACTGTATAGGCGGAAACTGATAAGTATTTAGTATATAGATTTCTTATTAACAGATATACTTGTTGACGCATATCGGGCGCGATTTTATAATAGAAGCGCAGATTAGGCAAAATAATTAGAATAATAACAGGTACTACTGTCTAAATGTAGATAAAATTCATAGATTTAGATAGCTTTAAAGGAGGAAATACGGATGGGAACAGTATATGTGACCGGACACAGGAACCCGGATCTCGACAGCGTGTGCAGCGCATACGGATATGCGGGACTTATGAACATGCAGGATGCGGAGAATACCTATATCCCGGTCAGATGCGGTCATCTGTCGGATAGTGTGCATAATATCTTGGAACAGCTGGGAATTGAGATTCCGGAGTATATGCACGATGTATATCCAAAGGTTAAGGATGTAATGCTGAGCGATGATTATGAGATCGATGCAGAGGATTCGCTGACAGCTGTAGCTGCGATATATGAGAAGAACAATCCGAGTGCGATACCGGTTTATGACAAAGGGGAATTCTATGGTCTGCTGACGGTGGATGATATTACCAACTGGACCATGAGAGAACTGTCGAAGGGCAGTAAGATCACTGCGATTCCGAAGGTGAAAGAGATCATGTCGGTTCAGAAAGAGAGATTGTCGTCTGATGAACTGTTTGACGAGGCAAGGTCGATACTGCAAAAATCCGATGGAAGAGGCCTTGCGGTATATGAGGAAGACAAATATGTCGGCTTCGTAACAAGGCGCTGCTTTCTTAAATTTCCGGAATACAATGTGATACTCGTTGATCATAATGAGCCGGGACAGAGTATCAGGGGTATAGAAACAGCAAATATTATCGGCATACTGGACCATCACAGACTGGATGCGATCAAGACCAAACAGCCGATATTTATCTGCGCTGAGCCTCTTGGAAGCACATGTACGATCGTTTACCAGCAGTTCATAAGAAATAACCGTACGCCGGACAGTGTCATGGCAAAGGTTCTGCTCACGGGAATACTATCGGACACACTCATATTGAAGAGTCCTACAACGACGGGAGATGATGTGGTAGCGGCACATATTCTGGCTTCAATAGCAAAGGTTGATGTAGAAGAATACGGTCTGTCCATGTTCTCGAGGGTCGGAGGCCTTAAGGATAAGGATCCACGAGCTGAAATATCTGCAGATTTCAAAGAATATTCGGAAAACGGCGTGAATATAGGTATCGGTCAGTGCGAGGTTACTACACTCAATGATCTGAGAGATTATTCAGACAGCTATCTTGAAGCACTTAATGAGGTAAGATCCATGAAGGGACTGGATTGGGCTGTATTGATGATCACGGATGTCATCCATGAGCATAGTGCGCTTTTATGCACGGATCACCGTGGTAACAGACACCTTCCTTATTCTTTGATCGCTAAAAATATATTTGATATGCCGCACGTAATGAGCCGTAAGAAGCAGCTGCTTCCTGAGATCATTCACGCTGTCGGAGATCAGTAAACGTTTATATTGTTATGGTAATACGAATAGCACGGTGCGCCCGTGCTATTTCGGGTTAAGAAGAGAATCGATAACGAGATTATGGCAAATACAGAAAAAATGGCGTAAAATAAGGATTGTTACGGAGAGTAACAGCCTTGTTACAGCTCGTCTCTTGTGTGTTATGGGTCAGCTATTATGGATCATAGATATACGAAAGGATATCGTATACTGTGAATAGTCCATAGTTTAAGCTTTATTAAGATTTTTACTCTTTAAAGTGTTAGTGCTTTGTGGTATAGTGGGGAACGTGGGTGTGCGGACGTTCCTAAATGTCGAATACCTGCAAATATTAAGTAGTACCACAATGAGGAGTAAAAGGTAATGGATGAGTTTAATACAATTGACAAAGTGCAGGCTTTATTTGCAGCAGTTAATGGTCTGGGAAATGATAATCATTTCTTCGTAGCTTGTCAGGACAAACAGAAGGTAACCGGTGCCGCTGCAGGAATGGAGTATCCTTATGACGGATTACTGATCAATTCGTGCGAGAGAGGCTTAGCAATGTTCTATCTTAAGGCAGGCGCATTAAGCGGACTTGTTACATTATCCAGCCCATCTAAGATGACACTGGATAAGGCTAATTATATTTTCGTGCCGGCACAGAATATAAAGGGCGTTACAATCAAGAAGTTCGCTTTGCTTAACTCAAAGGTTAAGAGAATTTCTATAGATACAGCAGATGGAAAGTCTCATAAGCTCTATGCAAGGATCGAAGAGAAGGACTTCCCTTACCATGCAAATGGCTTTAATGCTTTTGTTGAAAAGTTTGGCAGCAAATAGGATCAAGCCTGTTTTCGTAGACTTTACGAACGAATTATAAAATACTAATTACAAGAAGAAGCACGGTCGTAGTGATCGTGCTTTTTTGCGGGTTCACAACCGATGCGGGAATAGTTTATAATAGTGGTTGTAGTTTGGATGATGTATTTCTATAAAAGAATAGATTGTCGAAGGTTTCATACAAAGTGGATCATGATCGCGTCATTCAGATCACTGATATTCAGTGGATTGCTTGAAAGAACTTACGTGGTTTTGAAGAAAGAGAAGAGGTAGGAAATATGGTGATAGAGCATGTGGCCATGTACGTGAATAGTCTGGAAGCTTCAAGAGACTTCTTTGTGAAATACTTAGGTGGCAGATCCAATGATGGATACCATAATAAAAATACAGGATTCAGATCGTATTTTATTTCCTTTGATGATGGGACGAGGCTTGAACTGATGAATAAGCCGGGTATGGAAGATATGGAGAAGCCGCTTAACAGGACCGGATATGCGCACATAGCTTTTTCGGTCGGAAGTAAAGAAAAGGTGGATGAAATAACAGCGGAGTTAAAGAGCGATGGTTTTGAGGTGGTCAGTGGTCCAAGAACCACAGGCGACGGATACTATGAAAGCTGTGTAGTAGTTTTTGAAGGGAATCAGATAGAACTAACGGTGTAAAATATGAAAATAATCAATTTGATTGAAAATACAGAAGGAGCCGGTGGGTGTATTTACGCGCATGGCTTATCATTTTATGTGGAGACAGAGAAGCATAAGCTTCTGCTGGATCTCGGGCCTTCCGGGGAAACTTTAGAAAACGCGAGAACGCTGGGACTTGATCTGTCTGTGGTTGATACGGTTATTTTAAGTCACGGGCATTATGATCATTCCGGCGGGATAATTCCTTTCACAAAGGTTAATGACAAAGCTCTTATCTATATGCAGGAGTCTGCGGTTGGTGATTATTTTGCAGATGACGGTGTGGATGCTCCGGAGAGGTTCCGCTACATAGGAATAGACAAGAATATTGCGGCTCTTCCGCAGGTTAGGTTTCTGAAGGACGATACTGTGATTGATGACGAGCTGGAGGTTTTTGTGATAAAAAACAGAAGCCATGAGCTTCCTTTTACGAATAAGAGGCTCCTTGTTCGTGCGGGAGATGGATATAAGAGGGATGATTTTGTTCATGAGCATTTTCTGGTGATCCATCAGGAAGGCCAGTCAATACTGATGTCTGGCTGTGCACATAACGGCATCCTTAGCATACTTGATGCGTATAAGGAGAAGTTTGGCGGTGCCCCGGATCTTGTAGTCAGCGGTTTTCATCTGATGAAGAAGACTGATTACAGCGATAGCGAGCTCGAAGAGATTAAAGCCATAGCAGCGGAACTGAAGGTCTATCCGACGAAATTTGTTACATGCCATTGTACGGGTACGGCAGCATTTGATGTGATGAAGAGTATAATGGGAGACAGCCTCGAATATGTCCACTCGGGCGAAGAGGTGAAGTGTCTTTGCGGTTAAAATATACTACAGGTATATTTTACAAATAGGGCATAGCACTAATATCATTTTTTGGTTTTCTCAGAAAAATACCATTTGTAGCGTCGTCTAAATCAAAGCATATCTTCTGTGGCTAATGAAATAAATACGATTATTACTGGTTCACAAACAACATGAGTTTGGATTATAATGTACGTGACCGGAAAATATGCGACAATCATAACGGTATTGATCGGTGAAAGATGTATCTGATAAAGTGGGAAATGTAAAGGAGTAAATACTTATGGGTGCATTAGCAGATAAAGCGGTGGAGAATCATAAAAGCTTTTATACATGTTCGGGGGCTGTGCTGTGTGCGTTTGCGGACAAGATCGGTATAAGTGAAGCGGAAGCAAAGTCGATATCGATGCCATATGCCGGTGGAAGAGCCGGAAAGTGCGGAGCCATTATGTCGGCGGAGCATGTTTTGAAGGAGCTGTACGGTGACGAGGCGGACTCTAAGATTGAGGAGTTCGAGGCTGCATTTATTGCGGCTGACAAGGGTTCGGTTATGTGCTCAGATCTAAGAGGCAAGGTTCCGGGATCATGCAGGGCATGCGTCACAGACGCGGCAAGGATATTAGAGGAAATGATACAGAGCAATCAGTAAGCGGATGAAATGCAGATTGTGTCGCTAAGTATCGGTGACCAAATACTGTAAAATATATAAAAATAAAAGGGAAATTATTTAAAATGGATGATTTCAGAACATATCAAGGGGCAGTATTTGCCCCTTGGCTTTTATCCGGGGATAACGCATATGAAGGAATGAGATTTTGAGAACTGGGGTATTAAATACTGGTCTAAGACGCCGGATTTTGTGAAGTATTGGCAGGAGCATAGTGAGGTGAAGGGATGATCATTCGATTTATTAAGAGAATCGGTGACATGTAGTTTGTTATGGAGAAATAGTATTTATGGATATTGAAAAAATAAGGGGATTCATCAGGAGACAGAAGGTTGCGTTTATCTGCTCGGTTGATGGAGAAGGGTTTCCAAACGTGAAAGCCATGCTGAGACCGAGAAAGATTGATGGACTGAAGTATTTCTACTTTTCGACTAATACTTCTTCGATGAGAGTGAAGCAGTATTTAAATGATCCGAAGGCTAGCATATATTTTTATCATAAGGGACTGATAAAATATGTCGGAGTGATGCTTACCGGAACCATGGAAGTTCTCACAGATCAGGAGTCTAAGAATATGATCTGGAAAAAGGGTGACAAGCTTTTCTACAAGAAGGGCGTGACTGATCCGGATTACTGTGTTCTGAAGTTTACTGCAACTAAGGGACGGTACTATTGTGATCTGAAGACGGAGTCTTTTGATATATGATGCCGAATAGGAAAAAATACCGATTACTACATGAGGGGCCGGTATAAAAATCGGAGAAAATAATGAACGTTTTTGAATTTTTTACAAAGATTAACCATCCTGAAAAGAAAGCTGGATGGGTTGAAACAACAGCATATTTCACAGGCGAGAGCATAGAGTAATATTAGTAGATTAAGGAAATAAACTATGTGTGGCAGATACAGGATTGAGGACACTGACAAGTTCAGAAATATAATAGACGAGCTGATGAGGTCGCCATTGGTGGCAGTGTGGCAGAAGATAGCGGCTCTGACGACATCCGGTGAGGTGTGCCCGACGGATATTGTTCCGGTTGTGGCGATTAATCGAAGGGGAGAGCGGGCTGTGTTTCTGATGAAGTGGGGCTTCTCAGAGAAGAGCCTCCTAATAAATGCGAGGGTTGAGACCGCTTCGTGGAAGACAACATTCAGAGATGCGTGGAAGTCGCATCGATGTGCGATTCCGGCATCCTGCTACAATGAGTGGAGCCATATGCGCGGCGCGGATGGCAAGGTTCATACCGGTGAAAAATACTGTATCCACCCGGAGGACAGTGATATAACCTGGCTTTGCGGGCTGTACAGATTCGAAGATGGCTTGCCTGTATTTGTCATTCTGACGCGTGAGCCGGGAGAAGAGGTAAGTAAAATACATGACCGTATGCCACTGATCCTGCCGGATGAATATATCGATGACTGGATCAGGCCTGACGCGAACCCGGACGGAATAATTACAGCGGCAATAACAGATATGGTGCTCGAGCGAGCGGATGAATCATTGAAAATATGACATCGCGAGTATATCGATGAGGATAAGAGGTGCGAAACATAGGTGGTTGTTTGAGAATGTTGATGTTTAGAAGTTGAGAAAGAAATAAGCGAGGAGGACGAAATGTTAGAGGTTGGAACTAAGGCGCCGGAGTTTACGCTTCCGGATCAGAATGGAGAGATGCATAGTTTGGCGGAGTATAGAGGACAGAAGGTTGTGCTGTATTTTTATCCGAAGGATAGTACGCCGGGCTGCACGAAGCAGGCCTGCAATTTCGGTGAGCTGCTGCCGCAGTTCAGAGAGAAAGGGGCGGTTGTGATCGGAGTGAGCAAGGATTCGGTTGCTTCACACAAGAAGTTTGAGGAGAAATACGGTCTTCCGTTTACACTCCTTTCGGATGTTGAGAGAACGGTGATCGAAGCCTACGATGTTTGGAAAGAGAAGAAGAATTACGGCAAGGTTTCCATGGGCGTGGTCAGGACAACATATCTGATCGATGAGGAAGGAATCATAATCAAAGCTGTAGGAAATGTGAAGGCAGCGGAGAACCCTGCGCAGATGTTAGAGCTGGTATAAATGGGTGTTTTAAAAGGGTATTTTTAACGAGAAATGAAAGAATTTGATGTATTTAAACAACCGAATATGTGTCTGTGTATTCCGATAATTGAGGCGAACGATTGTGGAATCATTAACGGAAGAGAGTCGGATTATGTGATCATTATTGATTTCAATAAGGTGGCAAAACATCGCAATTACTACGTTGCGATAATCAATTCGCCTAAAACAAGGCTGACTGAGAAGCTGTCGAATGACTATTATTGCCTGCTGATCAATAAGGATTTCTTTGAAAATATATATGCTATGTACGATGAGAAGGCGATTCAGCGTTTTGACAATTACCATGTCGAAATATGTAACGATATTCTCAAATATCTGAATATGTTTGCTTTCGAGTCATCAAAAAATATGCCGAATTCGGAGGTGACTATTTCGGCGCATTCTACTCTTATCGGCCATTGGATAGTGAGGAGCATCCTTGGGGAGTCTGTGGATATGAGAGCTATTTCGTCGGATTACTCGGTCGCCAGGGCGCAGCATTATATTGAACAGCACTATCCGGAGAAGATAACTGTAGAGCAGCTTGCTGCACTGACTTATATTTCCTCATCGGGGCTGTCCCATAGATTTAAATCGGAGATGGGCATATCGCCGATAGAATATCTTCTTGAGGTTAGGCTCCAGAAGGCACAGAACATGATGCGTCGGAAAAATATTTCCCTTACGGATATTGCTTTGGCCTGTGGTTTTTCAAGCTTATCGCATTTTTCAAGCTCGTTTGCCGCAAAAATGAACATGACTCCGACGGAGTATATGAAACGCTATTCTTAAGTATTTGCAGGATATTGATAATTCTTTGCAGAATAAATAAAGAATAAAGTCAGGAGTGCCTATAAAATAGGTCAAAATAATACATGAGGAGGACGCTTTTATGACAAAAGAGGAAATGATAGCTTTTATGAATTCAAATCCTGTAATGCATCTTGCAACGATGGATGGAGATACTCCAAGAGTACGAGCAATGCTGCTTTTCAAGGCAGATGAAAAAGGAATAGTATTTCACACAGCTAACACAAAGGATGTTTATAAGCAGTTGATGGAAAACCCGAACGTTGAAATATGCTTTAACAGCCCTGAGATGCAGCTTCGTGTAACGGGTGTTGCTGCAAGGGATGATGATCCGGTGCTTCGCGAAGAGATATTTAATCATCCGACACGTAAGTTTTTACAGGCATGGAAGGATAACGGAATCGATAATCTTATGACTGTATTTCGTGTGACAAAGTGTGTTGGAGTAACATGGTCTATGATGACCAATTTTGACCCGAAGGATCATGTGGTCATCACGGAGTAAATATATATTTTTTGTAGAAGAAGTGCTGAGAGATCGGGCTTGGTGCTTCTTTTTTTGATATTGACGGTATTGACAAAAACATCGGAGCGCTACCGAAAAACTGTGAGGAATTCGTAAATACGATCCGAGGATGCTTGCAATGGAACTGGCTGCACCGGCCGTGGTTATGCTTGCAAAGGCAGACAGGCAGCCTGAGTGTGAGAAGGAGATGCTCGACGCAATCGAGAAGCATGTCCGTCACTTTTATGAAGTATATGGAGAATAATGCTATGAAGAATATTGAAGCTTATTTATATGGTATGGTGCTTGGTACGCACTCATTTTTACTGATGGATGATTTTTTGAAGCCGGATGTGTATTCAGAGATCAAGGAACAGTATTTTTTACCGGGCGGAGAGACCGGAACCGCGGCAACTGTGCTGGAATCTTTGGGAGTGTCTGTTCGTATAGATGGTACGTGGATCGGCAGGGAGGTGGCTCCGCTGCTTCGAAACTTCTATGCAGAGAAGAACGTGGATCTGTCATCACTTAAATTTACGGATGATGCCGGCGTGATGGACTATGTTGTGATCACCGGAATTGTTCGCACACCTATGGGGCATTTTCAGAAGCTGTTTTCGAGCGGAAAGCAGTGGTGGAATGATCCGAAGGAAGAAGATATTGTTGGCTGTAAGGTTGCAGCGGTTGACCCGTATTTTGGAGAGCAGTCCATAAAAGCTGCGGAGCTCTGTGTTAAGCATGGCATACCGTATGTGACTATTGATTCAAAGCATGACTCATATTTCCATAAGCATGCAGCTATAAACGTCGTTTCAAAAGAATGCTATTCGGAGAAATACGCCGACGAGTCTGCGGAGACGGTCATGAAGCTGATGATGCAGGAGACAGATGGACTCACAATCCTGACACAGGGTGGAGGAGAGATGTTATATGGCCGTAGAGGTGAAGAGATTCACCGAATGAAACCTTTTGATGTAACGGTAAGAAGCACTCTGGGAGCGGGTGATACGTTTAAGGCAGGATGTGTTTATGCACTGCTTAATGGATATTCGGACGAGGAGACAGTACGCTTTGCAAGCGCATGTTCAGGTATTGCAATCTCAAGATTTCCACTGCCGCTTAATCCACCAAGACTTGATGAGGTGAAGGCTCTTATTGAAAAGCAGGAAAGATATATATCGAGGGGATTCCTGAAGAAACTGTAATATGATGGATTCTACCAATAAGTTGTTACAGAACCGGGAGCACTAGACTCTACTTTCCGTAGGTTGTTGCGTATCTGCGGCTGTAATATCATCTGTTATGTAAGAATAATAAACAGGAGGGATTCAAAATGAATCAGTATATTACAGGAACAGCAATCAGAGAGTTGCGCGAGCATCAGAATATGACGCAGCTTCAGCTGGCTGAGATTCTTGGAGTCAGTGATAAGACTGTATCAAAATGGGAGAACGGCAGAGGATATCCGGACATCACGCTTCTTGAACCGATTGCGGATGCTTTCAAGGTGTCTGTACCGGAACTGATCTCCGGCCATCGGATTAAAAACGCCAACGTGTCAGCGAATATGATGCGATCATTATTCTATATCTGCCCGGTCTGCGGAAATGTGATCCACAGTATGGGAGAGGCGGTCATCCATTGCCACGGAATATCGCTTCTGCCGGCTGAAACAGAAATGACAGATGAACAGCATATGATCCTTATTGAAAGGGTCGAGGATGAATACTATGTCAGGATCGACCATGAAATGACCAAGACACATTATATTTCCTTCATAGCGGCTGTATCCTCTGACCGTTGTCAGATGGTGAAGCTTTATCCGGAAGGGAATGCCGAAGCAAGGTTCAAGATCAGCGGCGTAAGGAAGATATATTTCTACTGTAACCGTGATGGGCTGTTTTGCCAGGAGGTTGTTAAGGGCATCGACGATAAAGAGAGCGGATATGATGATACGCAGGAGAGAAGGGAATTAGAGCAAGTGGCGGATATGCTGTTTGGACAGAATCTTTGAAGAACCTTAAAAGCACCGTTTATGGTGCTTTTTTAGTGCCTTTAAAGGGTGCCTATAAGGAACAATATTTCTTTAAAAATATGCAGATTTATGGTATAATATGTCTGTAGTCTGCATAGAATTCTGAAGAATAACTTCAAACGATAAATGGGGGTGTGGCAGGATTAATGCAGAAGTATCAACTGATCGCAAGAAGTACCTGAGTATTATGGGAGCTTGGGCTCTTTCCTTTGGATGCAGCGTGGGCTGGGGTTCTTTTGTGATGCCGGGTACGACATTTCTGCCAATAGCGGGACCGATTGGAACAGCGATCGGCCTTGGTCTCGGCGGCCTGGTGATGCTGATACTTGCTGCCAATTTCAATTATCTTATGAACCGTTTCCCTGACGGAGGCGGTATCTATACCTACACGAAGAAGGCTTTCGGATACGACCACGGCTTTCTTAGTGCATGGTTCCTGATCACTACCTATATTGCCATTATCTGGGCAAATGCAACCGCACTTCCGCTTATCGCCAGAACAGTTCTGGGCGATACCTTCCGTTTCGGATATCTATATATGAAACGATGGCTTGGCTGATAATGGAAAAAGAGACTTTATAATACAATGGGAGGGTTAAAAAATTGAGATTTATTAAAAAGATAAAACAAATTACAGCACTTCTTCTGTTGATTGGTTTTCTTATATCTATGGCGGGGCCGATCAGGAGTGTATCCGCGGAGGATTCAGAGCAGAAGGTGGTACGTGTAGGATGGTTTGATTCATCCTTCTGTTACTATGACGATTTTGGAAGAAGGTGCGGTGTTGACTACGAATACCACCAGAAAATATCGGCATATACAGGCTGGACTTTCGAATATGTGGAGGATAGCTGGCCGAATCTTCTCCAGAAGCTGAAGGACGGAGAGATAGATCTTCTCAGCGACGTTTCCTACAAGCAGGATCGTGAGGAATATATGTATTTCTCTGATCTTCCGATGGGTACGGAGGCGTACTACATATTCATTAATTCAGATGACAAAGAGATCACGGCGGATAATCTTAAATCCTACAATGGTAAGCGTATCGGAGTTAATAAAGACAGTATCCAGGAGGAGTTCCTTAAGGAATGGGCTGAGAAATACTCTATCAATATCGAGATAGTTCCGCTGACGGTGTCAGAGGATGAATCCATGGAGATGCTCGTCAAAAATGAGATCGATGGATACGCTTCAATATTCACCTATGATTATGACCGTGAGGTTATCCCGATGAGCCGTATAGGCGGGTCGGATTACTACTATGCGGTAACCAAGAGTCGTCCGGATCTTCGCGATGAGCTTAATATGGCGATGGCGCAGATTCAGGATGAGGATCCGTATTTTAACGAGAGAATATCAAAACAGCGCCTATACAGTTCGAATTCAAATGCCATTCTTACAGTTGAAGAAGAGGACTGGATCAAGGCACATGGAGAAATAAAGATAGGTTACAGAGATAATTATCTTCCGTTCTGCGGCACTGACAAGGAAACGGGAGATGTTACGGGAGCGCTGAAGGATTATCTGGTTCACGCTGAGAATAAGCTTAACTGCGCAGATCTTAGGTTCAAGACTGTACCTTATGATACGATCGAGGAGGCGCTGGCGGCCCTTGAAGCAGGAGAGGTAGACTGTGTATTTCCGGTTACCTTAAGCACCTATGATGCTGACCAGATGGGTGTTCGTCTGACCAATGCAGCCATGGAGGCCGAGATGAATGCAGTCATGAGTACCAAGAATCGTCAGGTTCTTTCGGAAGAAAGCGAGATGGTCTTTGCTGTTAATCAGGGAATGGTCAACATTGAAACCTTCATCAGGGAATACTATCCGAAGTCACAGATCGTATCATATAAAGGCCTTGAGGCGTGCTACAAAGCGGTTTCAAACGGAAAGGTTGACTGCGTTCTTATCAGTAATTACAGAAACGTTTCCGAGGATGAAAAAATAAAAAAATATAAGCTGTATTCAGTTCCAACCGGTGAGGCAGTAGCCTTCTCTTTCGCAATAAGAAAGAATGACAGGGATATGTATCTTATTATGAATAAAACAGCCCTCACTACAAACAATGAGGAGATGGATACGGCCCTTGCATCATATATTTACAAGGATAACAAGGTGACCTTCATGCAGTTCCTGAAGGATAACTGGCTTATAGTTCTGGCAGTATTGTCAGTACTGTTCCTGATCATACTCTTCCTGCTGGGACAGAAGCTTCGTGCAGAACGTCTGGCAGGCAGACAGAGACAGCTCCTTAAGGAGGCATCACGGATAGCAGAGCTGCAGCAGACGGTTTCATCGCTGCTGGATAATGTACCGGGAGTATATTTCACCAAGGATGCAACCACAGGAAAATATCTTGCCTGCAATCAGGCGTTTGCGGACTACATGAAAAAGAAGGATCCTGCGGAGATAATAGGTCTTTCGGCTGAAGAGGTTCTGGGTGAAGAGAGGGCCGGGCGTTTCCTTGAGGATGACAAGATGGCACTTTCAATGGATGAACCGCTTGTCTTCTATGACAACATGAAGGATATTGACGGAAACCTTAAGAGGGTTAAGGCAACCAGACTTAAATATACTGATGATAACGGACGTTTATGTGTTCTGGGTATCTTCCAGGATGTTTCTGAGAGCTTCCAGATCTCCCGAGAGAAGGCCATGACCAAGGAGTCTTATGAGAAGGCAAAGGACACCGGAATCATATTTATGCATATTGCCCAGACTCTGGCGCATGGATATATGAGTCTTCTCTACATCGACGTTTATTCGGAAGAGTTTATTGAGTACGAGACGGATGCGAAGGATGGCAGCCTTACTGAGGCAAGACGCGGATGGCATTTCTTTGAGGAAGCACAGGATATAATTGAGGAGAATGTATATCCTGAGGATAAGGATGAAGTGACGAGAGCCATGGACAGAAAGAACCTGACCGCTGAGCTGGAGAAGAACAGCAACTTCAACATGACATTCCGCAGAGTTTCAGAGAATGGTCCAAAATATATAAGCATGACTATCACACGTCTGCAGGATAATGATCGTTTTATTATCCTTGGTATAAAAGATGTTGATGAACAGATGAAGCACCGCCAGGCTGCACAGCGTATGCAGGAGGAGAAGACAGCCTACGACAGAATCAGTGCGTTGGCCGGCGAATTCTTAAGCATCTACATCGTTGAGCCTGAGACCGGACGTTACAGAGAGTACAGCTCAGCAAGCGGTTTTGATGACTTTACCATGCCGGGTGAAGGAACAAACTTCTTCGCTGACTTTAGGGAAAATACGATCAAGGATGTATATCCGGAGGATCAGAACAGAGTATTTCCGGCTCTTTCCATGGAAAATGTTATGGAGGAGATTAATAATAACGGTATCTTCACACTCAGCTACCGCCTGTCGAAGGACGAGGAAGCTCGTTATGTTCAGCTTAAGGCGGCTCTTGTTGAGGAAGAGGGTGGACGACGTCTGATTGTCGGAGTTAATGATATTGACGCACAGGTTCGTCAGGAGGAGGAATACGGCAGGCGTCTTGCACAGGCAAGGATTGAGGCAAATATCGATGCCCTGACCGGTGTAAAGAACAGAAATGCGTATCGTGTTTACGAGGAAAGACTGAATGCGCAGATCGAGATGAATCGCGCGCCTGATTTTGCGATAATGATCCTGGATGTAAATGACCTGAAGAAGGTTAACGATACGGAGGGACATAAGGCAGGTGACCAGTATCTCAGGGATGCCTGCAAGATCATATGTAATATATTCAAGCGAAGCCCGGTATTCCGTGTGGGCGGCGATGAGTTTGCAGTTCTTTCACAGGGAGATGATTATGCCCGACTGGATGAACTGGTTAAGCAGATGAATGAGCATAATGATGATGCTGTTGAGAATGGTGGAATCGTTATCGCGATCGGTATGTCAAGATATGATCATGATGAGAAGGTAGCTCAGGTTTATGAGCGTGCTGATCAGACCATGTATGAAAATAAGAGTGATCTGAAGGCAAGGAAGAAACTGAAAGGATAGGGGATATGTATTATTCTGCAATAGGATTGTTAGCGGTTCTTATACTTTTCATAGTGAATTGGGATATTCTGCGCAATCCGCAGGTTTATGAAAAACCGGCGTGGAATGTGTACAGGAGATTTCTGTTTGCTGTGCTTATATATTATATCACTGATATAGCCTGGGGGTTACTGGAGGCGAAGAAGCTTTCCACTGCGCTCTTTGTTGATACATGCATATATTTCGTAGCTATGGCGGTAGGTATATCGTTCTGGGCAGAGTATTCGGCTGCCTATCTGGAGATGAAGGGAGTTGTTGGTCGTGCCTTCGTTATTATCGGACGTGTTATAGCGGGTGTGATCGTCTGCCTTACGGCAATAAATATATTTAAGCCTGTACTCTTCACAGTAGATAAGGATAGCGTTTATACGGCTTTGCCGTTAAGATATGTCATGCTTGTCTGCCAGATACTGTTTCTGGTGGCTATTTCGGTTTATGCTCTGGCATTTATGTTCAGGTCGGGGAACGGACATAATGTACGCTACCGTATACTGGCATCCTTTGGTATATTCATGGCGTTGTTCCTTTTCATACAGCTGTGGTTCCCGTACCTTCCGCTGTATTCAATCGCATATATGCTGGGAACCTGTCTGCTGCATGCCTTCGTAGTCAGTGATGAGAAGGAGGACTATAAGAGGGAACTGGAGGAAGCAAAAGCAATCACTGAGCTGAAGGACAGATTCTCATCTCTGCTTGATAATATTCCGGGAATGACCTTTACAAAGGACGCAAGGACAGGAAAATACCTGGCCTGCAATCAGGCCTTCGCTGATTATGCGCATAAGATTGCTCCGGCTGAGGTTGTTGGACTTACAGATGCGCAGATATTTGATGCTGAGACAGCGGCACATTTTATGGAAGATGATAAAATAGCGCTGTCGCTCAGTAAACCGTATATTTTTTATGAAGACGTTCTGGATGCGGAAGGTAGTCCGAGACAGTTCCAGACTACGAAGATAAAATACACTGACACCACAGGCAGACTGTGCGTTCTTGGCGTATGTCAGGATATTTCAGATCTGGTGCGTGTAGAGCATGAGCAGGCGAAGACGAAGGAAGCCTACGAAAACGCCGTAAATGTAGGGCTCATGTATACTCATATTGCTCAGACGCTGGCTCGTGATTATACAGAAATGTTCTATGTCAATACGGATACTGAGGAGTTTACTGAGTATCGTAGGGATGAGGGCGGCGGCCCGCTTAACGAGATGCGCCGCGGCTGGCATTTCTTCAGCGACATCAAGGCAGAGCTCTGTCAAAGTGTTTACGTTGATGACAGGGAGCATTTTTCGCAGATAATGAAGCGTAAGAACATGATGAAGGCGCTGGCTGAAAAGGATACCTTTATTACAACATACCGCCGTATGGTGGATGGCAAGCCGGTTTATGTCAGTATGAAGGTTTCTACAATGGAGAATGATGAGAAATACATCATCATAGGCTTCATGAACGTTGATGCGGATATCAGAGATGCCATGGCCAAGAATGAGGCTCTGTCGGAGGCACTTTATTCGGCAGAGGCGGCAAATAACGCAAAGACAATGTTCCTCTCGGGAATGAGTCATGAGATAAGGACACCTATAAATGCGGTGATCGGACTGAGTACACTTGCACTGAAGAATGACAGCCTTGATGACAGGAGCCGTGGGTATTTTGAGAAGATCGGAGACAGTGCACACAGCCTTCTTTCAATCATCAATGATATACTTGATATGAGCAGGATCGAGGCAGGACAGGCAGTACTTAATAAGCATGAATTCTCTCTCGGAACCCTGCTGGATCAGATAAATGCAGCGGTGATGCCGCAGTGCAACGAGAAGAATATAAGTTATGACTGCAATATATTAAATCAGATGGATGACTCTTATGTCGGCGATGATATGAAGCTGAAGGATATTCTTTTGAACATTCTGTCAAATGCTGTAAAATTCACGGAGGAGTCCGGAAGTGTTACTCTGACTGTCGAAGAGACGGCAAAATATGCGGATCAGTCAACACTGTGCTTTAAGATCAGGGATACCGGCATCGGGATGGATAAGGAATATACCCCGAAGATATTCGATGTTTTCTCAAGAGAAGATAATGGAAATAAGCCGAAGACCGGTAGCGCAGGACTTGGTATGGCCATCACAAAGAGGATGGTGGACATGATGAACGGTACTATCAGCGTTGAGTCTGAGAAGGGCGTCGGAACAGAATTTACCGTGATGGTCACACTGGTTAAGGGCAGTAAGAATGTGACGGATTATTCTTCTGCAATTGATCTGCAGGCTCTGTATGTTCTTGTGGTTGATGATAATCCAATCGAGTCTGAGCATGCCAAAATGGTGCTCGAAGAGGTAGGAATACATGCAGATTGCTGTACCAGCGGGCAGGAAGCACTGCTTAAGATGGAGGTTCAGCATACGAAACAGCATCCTTACAATCTGGTGCTGATGGACTGGAACATGCCGGGTATGAACGGCAAGGAAGCATCTGCTGAGGTTCTGAAAAAATACGAAAAGGAATGTACGGTAGTTGCAATGACGGTCTACAGCTGGGACGATATCCGCGAAGAGGCCGGCAGTGTCGGAGTAATGTATTTCCTGGAAAAACCGCTTTTCGCGGCTACAATCATTGAAAATATAAGACAGATAGCACACCGCAGCAATATGGCCATCTTCAAGGAAAAGAAGAAGGCAAGGCTGGAGGGACGCAGGATACTTCTGGCAGAGGATGTGGATATCAATGCAGAGATCATGGTTGATATGCTGGATATGGAGGGCATAAAGGTTGATCGTGCCGAGAACGGAAAGGTTGCCGTCAAGCTGTTTGAGGACAGTACGGCAGGCATTTACTCGGCAATCCTTATGGATGTGCGTATGCCTGAGATGGACGGCCTTGAAGCGACAAGAGTGATCCGCGCTATGGAAAGAGAGGATGCTAAGAGGATCCCAATCATCGCACTTACTGCATATGCCTTCGATGAGGATGTTCAGAATTCATTACAGGCCGGAATGAATGCACATCTTAATAAGCCTGTAGAGGCTGAGCGCCTGATCAGAACGCTGGGTGAGCTTATCTACGAGGCGGAAGAATCTATAACCGGACGATGAGGAGATATGATATAATGAAACCGATTTATTTTTCAAGGCATGGCGAGACATTCTGGAATGTCGCAAATAAGATCTGCGGAGCGACTGACATAGGACTCACGCCGAAGGGACACGAGCAGGCGATCCTCCTCGGAAATATGATAAAAGAGAAACTGGATGCGGGCGAGATACATATAGATGAGATCGTTGCATCACCTCTTTCGAGAGCCTTCGATACGGCCAAGCATGTGGCTGATATTACAGGGCTTCCGGTGAGGGCTGACGAGCGCCTGCGTGAGCAGAATTTTGGAAAATACGAAGGAACACCTCGTAACGGCGAGGTTTTCCGACTGGAGAAGAGAAAGTTCATCTGCTCCTATGAGGGCGGAGAGACGATGCTCCGTCTGGCACAGAGGATATACAATCTTCTGGACGAGCTCTCTAAGGATGACAAGATATATCTGATAGTTGCGCATAACGGTATCGTTCGCTGCGTCAATTCGTATTTCTTCGATATGACCAACGAGGAATACGGTGATTACGGAATCAAGAATTGTGAGTTGAAGGAGTACAGGTTTTTATGATCTCACTGAATGATTATTTATATAACGGCGATACTGTTGTGAAGATACTGCACTGCTATTCGCAGGACTTGAAGGAGAGCGCGATCGCCACCGGTAACGGCGTTGATCTGGCCCACAGCAACTGTCTTCTGATGATGATAGATCTGCTGGAGCATAACGACTTCCTCACTGCGCAGTCGCAGAAGATCAGAGAATTCTACAAATATATGGCGGACAAATATCCGTTCCTCGCCTTCACATTTAAGGGCAGGATCAAGTCGCTTATACGTCTTGAAGAGAAGATCAACGGAAATATCGTTGAATACATCTACGACTACCACTGCAAGAACGGTACATTTCCGTCGGAGGCGGAGGTTAAGGACAGGATCGGAAGGATAAAGGATCTTATCGCGTACAGGATCGTTATCTCGCTGCCGCAGTGTCATCTGAAGCCGGGTGAGAGTAGAGAAGAGCGTGAGCTGGGATATCTGTATGAGGTTGCGGATGCACTTCCGGATTTCCTTGAGAAGCACGGTTTCAAGCCGGAGCTTTCGGGAATAGAAAAGCAGAGCAGCAGGATCGCGGAACCGTATAGGCCGTATTACCGCGATTATATAGAGAATCCAAACAATTTCGGATATAAATCGCTTCACATATCCTTCTTCGACAACACATCCAGGAGCAACATCGAGGTGCAGATAAGGACGAAGGAGATGGATGATAATGCCGAGATAGGGCCGGCAAATCATCTTGGTTATGAGAAGAGGCAGGAAAGTGAGCGCGCAAGGAGAGAAGAGATTCCGGCGGGCGAGAATGTATTTTTTGATGATGCGCATGAAAGGGGCATGAAGCTTCAGGAGCTTGACCTTAGCAAGATCAATGTAAATATGTTCGGAGCAGCGGACAACAGCCTGGTGAACGACGGCTGCGGCTTGTATCGTGGACGACTCATCCTTCCGTATGAGCATCTGTCACGATTCCAGAATGATCTTGTGTAGTCAGTACAGATCAGTACAGGGGTAAATATTGATAGGATTTATCAAATCAGTTCAGGGGAAATATTGATAGGATTTATCAAATCAGTTCAGGGGAAATATTGATAGGATTCATCAAATCAGTACAGGGTAAATATTAATAAGATTCATCAGGGCTTTGGGCAGCGGTCCGGAACTTTGAAAATATAAGAAGGTTACAAGGAGGTTAAAAGTATGAATGTAATCGGTTTATGGGAGGTTGTATCAGGACAGATATTTGATATGACCAAAATGGAAATGGTCTGGAAGACCAGGGAAGAGGCACTTGCATCGGATATCGACGATGACTTTAAGAGGGCGTACAGCAGTCTCTTTGAATTCAAGGAGGATGGTGCTCTCTCTATGATGATGAAGGGACCTTCAGCAGACAGCGTTCCGAAGGACGAGCTTGATGCAGCGGTTGCTTCGGGCGAGGCTTTCGTAGAAGATGGATATGTTTATATCGTTAAGAAGCTTGAGTATAAGACTGAGGGCGATGACGTATTGATCAATTCCGGGGAGCATGGGGAGATCCTTGGGGAGGAGATCAATCCATGGAAGAAAGCTATTCAAGAGGGAAATACACTTATAGTTCTGGATATGTATCAGATATGCAGGGTCGGTGAGACTCCGAGCAGTCTCCGCAAGAAGGAAGAAAAGGAAGTTACACCTGAGATGCTTGCTGCAGTAGGTGTTTATAAGGGATTATATACCAAGATGGTCGGCAGCGATACAAAGCAGGAGGAGGAATTCACTCTTACTCTGATGGATGACGGAACCGGCAAGCAGCAGCGTAATAATCTTGATATCAAGATTCCTGACTGGACTGTTGAGGGCGGCAAGGTTAAGCTTACCGAGAAGTTCCTGGGCAAGATCGACTATACCGGAACACTTGATGGCACAAAGCTTTCACTGTTCAACGGTGATCCTGAAAACAGCTTCACTATGGAATATGTTTACGAGAAGCAGTAAGGACCGGAAGAGAGGTTATTGTGAGAAAAGGTTTTATCAAGGCAAAAAGATGTGTGGCCGTATTATCCTGTGCGGCAGTATTGATGTCGGCAGCGGGCTGCTCAGGGTCTGACGATAAGGATGGTAAGGCAGAGAGAACAACTGCAGCAGTCACTGAGGCAACAACTTTAGAGGAAGTTACAAATGTCATAACCGGCGGGCCGACAGAGGATATAACTGAAGCGACGACCAAGGCAACAACGGAAACGACAAGCGAGACGACGACGGAAGAGAATACGATGGTTGTGGCTTTCACAGTTCCGAATGCCTTTGTTGAAGAATACCGGAGCTTTACGGTTGCTTCAGAGAATCTGCATGATGGTTTCTGGGATGATGTGATCTCAAATACAAGTAAGGGTGAGAATAAATCTCCACAGCTTTCATGGGAGCCTGTTGAGGGCGCTTCGGTTTATCTGATATATATGACGGATATCAGTGCTTCGAACTGGATGCATTGGAAGACGAACGAAGTGACAGAGACCAACCTGACTCTGGGCTGGGCACCTGAAACGGATTACGTGGGACCGTATCCACCTCCGGGAGCAGCACACACCTATGAGATATATGTCATCGCGCTGAAGGCTCCGGTTGAGGAGATGAAGGGCACCTTCGATAACAGAAATCAGAAGTTTGAGGATTCCTTTAAGGCTAATGATATTGATGCTGACGGCAACAGCGGAAATATCATCGCGGTCGGACATATTTCCGGACTTTTTATTGATAATTGATCAGTAGAGGAATTTAAAGATAATAAGAGGGTAGCAGCATTCACTGTTACCCTCTTATCTATTTTTCCACTTTGCTTTCTTTGAGGCTCTTTTCTTACATTCCTCGACAGTTTCGGCCTCGAGAAGGAGATGATAGTTGCCGTTCAGTTCCATTCCGATAAGGTTGTGACCGCTATCGACAGCTATGATGATATAGCGTTCAATAGGATACACAATAGAGTTTCTGGGACATTCCGGATTCGGTATATGTATTTCCTCATATCGGTTTTTTTGCGAACTGTATGTTATAACGCGGCCGCCTTCAAGCTCTTCCGGCGGAACCCAGTTCTTGAGCGATATTTGCCATTTGATAAGGTCCGGTATTCCTTTAAAGATAAGGTATAGTATTGCAGGCTCAAACAGGCCTATGATAGCAAGCCATTTGCAGGAGGAGGTCAGAAAGCCGAGCGCAATAAGAAAACCTCCCACAGTCGGAATTCCGGATACATAATGATCGCTCTTTTTGCTTGCCCGCGGAGCACCAATATACGTTATATATATTGCAAGCAGACCTAATGAGACAAGGATATCACATACGATATTCTGTTTTATGAATTGAAATACAGTATTCATAGTATTAAATAGTCTCGTAGATCATCTCGGCCTTCAGCTTCTTTCTGAGGGCTTTGTAGTCCAGGCAGTATTTTTCAACCTCGGACCAGAATTTAGCCGAATGATTCATCTCTTTACGATGGCAGAGCTCGTGTATGATAACATAGTCTCTAAGCTCTTCCGGAAGTCTCATCAGCTGGCAGTTGAAATTAAGATTACCTTTGGAAGAGCAGCTTCCCCACCTTGTTTTCTGGTTTCTGATCGTTATCCTTCCGTAGCTTACGCCTATTATTTCGGCGTATTCTTTAACGCGTGCCGGAATAAGCTTAAGAGCGGAATCGGCAAGCTCTTTTATTTCTGCCTGACTGAGGCTTCTCTCATTTGGATGATCAGCCGTTCTTTGCTGCATAGCCTCAAGATGCTTCCTGATCCACCCACTTTTTTCCTCAACAAACTTAAGTATATCTTTCTTAGCCATTCTGAGCGGTGCCCTGACTGTAACAGAACAGTCCGGTTTAATCTGAATGGCAATGGTTTTTCTTCTTGATCTGATAATAGTATAATCAATACTCATTGACTACGCACCTATATAAAAGTCCAACAGGTCAAATATATAATCCTTCAGTACTGAGAATCTGAATCCGAGCTTGGCGGCTTTTTCGGTATTTATGCTGTATTCAACCTCTCCGTTGTATGGCGTTTCATCACCATCCTCGCTGAGAACTGCCTTGCAGCCGGTCTTTTCCTCGACGTAGCTGATGATCTCCCTGATGGATATGGTACCTTCTGAGCAGCCATTGATCGGTCCGTTGAAGTCCTTATCAACAAGAAATGCCATAAACTTACCGGCTTCATCGGAGTTGATAAATCCCATCTGACTATCAATATTATCAATATACATTGGCATGCCCTTCATGACGTGCTCAACGTAGAACCTGAGCCTTTCAGTATAGTCATTCCTGCCGATAACGAAAGGATATCTTACAGCAACCCAGTTTTTATCCGGATAGACCTGTGAAAGGGCGCATTCTGCCTGTCTCTTTATTTCATCGTACGGAAAGTCCGGTCTGTTGCACCAGATAAGCTCCTTTTTGGAACCATCAAAATCCTCTTCAACTGTATTTATATGCTTCGGGTCGTAAACGGCCGTGCTCGACATATAAATATATTTATCGCAGTCAAGTACCTCCATTAAGATCTTTATGTCGTTAGAGCAGTAGGCGATCTTGTCGATCACGACATCGTAATGCTTTCCGGCCAGAGCCTGCTTCAAACTGTCAGGATTTGTACGGTCAAGCGTCATTCTGCTTACTCTATCACCGAAGCTGTCCTGAGCACGGCCTCTGGTAGCGATAGTCACTTCATGCCCATCCTGTAACAGCTGCTCAACCATAGGAATACCAAAAAATCTCGTGCCGCCTAAAACCAGAATCTTCATAAATACGTCCTCGCTTCACATGTATTTTCTCCAATATATCATATATGCTGCAGAATTAGTATTGATATTATATTTAATAAACAAAAGAGTGCAATTTTTGCAATATGTATGACAAAATGTAAAATATAGTTGACAAAATGTTAAATGGCTGTTATTCTGTCCTCATAGAACACTGAGTTGATCGTATAGATTATGAGAGGAGTTACTATGAAGAAGAAATTTGGAATAACAATGTTAATACTGGGAGTCATACTGCTTTGTATTTCGGCAGCTATGCTCTTCCTCCGGGATAAGTCCGGAACTAACTGGAGCAGCCAGTGGTGCCGAAATGTATATGTTGATAATGGGGTTGTGGACAAAGATGGCGGCGTGACTGAGTTCACCATCGAGAAGGCCGGGACCTATAATCTTGAACTGACCTGGGCGGAAGGGATCAAGGAGGATATGATAGGCTGCATCACAGCCTGTGTGCTGACTGATGAAAGAGGTAAGATCCTCTTCGGATATGCGGCTAAAAAGGGCATTGTAGATACTGATCTTAAACTTGAGGAGGGTGAGTATTTCTTAACCTTCACTTATCTGACTAATAAAGAGGATTATGTGGAATTCGCTAAAAGATTTCTCTGCGGTTATGATGCTGCTGAGGATTGGGCTGAAGATTTAGATTTTGAGACACTGGCTAAAAATAGCGCAATAGGCATGAGTTTTAATATGTCTATGAACAGGCGCGGTTTTTCCGGTAATTATATGTATGGCGTGGTATTTACAGTGCTTATTTCAGCGGCCCTTGTGGTTCTGATCATCGCTCTCTGCACAGAAGGCAGGAGGCTTGAAAGCCCTAGGTATGACGAGAGGCAGGAGCTTGAGAGAGGCAGAGGTTTCAAATACGGTTTCTTCACACTTATAATATATTTCGCATTTGCGCTCTGTCTGGATGCGGGTGGGGTTCTTCCGGAAATGGACAATGCGGTGCTCTACACTGCAGGAATCATGGTTGGCATTATGGTCTACGTGGTTTACTGCATATGGCATGAAAGCTATTTTGCACTGAATGAAAAGAAGAATGTGGTTATGATCACTTTTGCGGGAATAGCGATTGTCAATCTTATACTGGGTATAAACAGCATAGCGAGTGGAGAAATGGTGAAGAACGGGGTGCTTACATTCCACGCGACCAACATTCTGTGTGCGGCAATGTTTGTTGTCCTCTTTGCGACGGTGTTTCTGAAGAAGATTTCAGACAGTCTTAAGAGACGTTCTGCAGAAGATGAGGAAGAGTAGGTGATGCTGCATGAAGAATCTCAGGCTTAAGTCGGCCAGAGCCGCTCTCGATATGTCGCAGCAGGAACTTGCGGAAAAAGTTGGCGTTTCACGGCAGACTATCAATTCAATAGAAAAAGGCGATTACAATCCTACGATCAACCTTTGCAGAGCTATCTGCAAGGCGTTGGGGAAGACTCTCGACGAGCTCTTCTGGGAGGAGTAGGAGCCGGATAAAAAACCATCTGTTTGCGGCTGTAAACGGATGGTTTTTGCGTTATAGGTATGGTATAATATTTGTCAGTGTATTTTAGCGCTGGATGTCCTTTGGGAGAGAGGCGTCCGCGGCGGAAATTATGGGACGAATTATTGTTTTTAGGAGTGTTACGAGGGGGTTAATCGTGGAAAATAAAGGGTTACAGGAAGATATAGTTAAGAGACTGATCTCGGAAGCGGCCGGGGCGAGAAAAAAGGCCTATGCGCCGTATTCAAGGTTCTTTGTAGGGGCGGCTGTGCTTGCAGAAGACGGAAGAGTGTTCACCGGATGTAATGTGGAGAATGCATCCTATCCGGCCGGAAGCTGCGCTGAGACAATAGCTGTAAATAAAGCTGTCAGTGAGGGCGTAAGGACTATCAAGGCGGTTGCGATAGTCGGTGGAGCTGTTGATACGGACGATAGTGCGGCAGACAAACCGGGGGACGGTGATAAGCTGGCACGGGTTGACGATTATATTTATCCGTGTGGTATCTGCAGGCAGGTGATTTCCGAGTTCAGAAGTTCGGAGGGAACTATTGTGATCGTTGCAAGGAGCGAGGAGGATTATCGTATTTATGATATTTCCGAGCTGCTTGTTGGGGCATTTACGCTGAAGCAGTGAGAATGATCATGAAACAGTAAAACAATTATGTAGAATCGGAAACGATCAGATGATCGTAATCTGTTAGGGTGAGAAAGTGATACCGGTCATTTAATAACAGGGGAGACCGGCAGTAATAAGAAGGAGAGGTAGAAAGTATGGTAGCAAAAACAAGTGTAAAAGAGGTTCAGATCTATCGTAGCAGCGCGACGATAACAAGAGGCGGTGAGGCAGAGCTTACGGAGGGCAGAAATATCATCTATATTTCCGGCATGACGGAAAGTGCCAGAAGGGACAGCTTCAGGCTGAAGTTCCCGGAGGGTATTAAGGCCGTAAATATACAGATAGTCGGCGTTGAGAAGATAGAGGGCGAAGAGGTTAAGGAGTCTGAGAGGATCAGAAAACAGCTTGATGAGATCGGCTATCAGAAGGAGACGCTGGATATGCTGCTTGAGCTGAGGAAGACGAACAGCGACTTCTCCGGCAGATCAGATATTTCCATCGAGGCGCAGGAGAAGGTTATGGAGGCGCTTCCTGAGCAGATGCTTTCACTTCATAGACAGTTGGATGAGCTTACGGTGAAGGAAACAAAGCTTCAAGAGGCGCTTGCCAAGACACTTCTTGAGGAGAACAGGCCTGTCATCATGGCTGAGGTGGTTTCTGCAAGTTCGGGAACAGTTCCTTTCATCCTGCAGTATCAGGACGATAAGTGCTGCTGGACGCCGAAATATCAGATACATTATACAAATGACAAGGAGCCGCTTGAGGTCTGCATGAAGGCGCAGATCAATCAGTCTTCGGGTGAGGATTGGAAGCAGGTTAAGGTAACACTTTATACCGGCAATCCTTCGGTATCGAATGATCTTCCGGAGATGTCAACGCATGAGCTTTACCTCTATGAGGAAGCTAAGGTTAAGGTTCGCGCGAAAGGGGCCATGATGGCTGCACGCGCGATGGAGGATACCTGCTGTGAAGATGCGGAACCTGCGATGATGGGAATGGCCGTAGGCATGGCAATGAATACGCTTATGATGGATACGGCGGAGGTTGCGGAGGAAGAGACAATGACTGCATTTGTCCTTCCGAATGCCCGCGATATCTTCAGCGATACAGACGGAAATATGGCTGATCTTCAGAACTTCTCTGTTAAGGCCAGCTACCACGTGCTTGCGATTCCTTCGGTTGATAATAACAGTTATCTTACGGCTGAGATCGTTGCCAGCGAATGGCCGCTTCCGCCTGCAGATGCAGCGGTTTATCTCAGGGATACCTTCGCAGGTGAGGTTTATGTTGATGCAGATGAGGACACAGACCTTCTGACACTGTCTCTTGGCAGGGACGAGAGGCTGAATGTGATACGTACAGAGAGCCCGAAGAAGACATCGGATGTATTTCTTAAGGGTGACAAGAAGCAGCTCTGCAAGGCTGAGATTCGCCTCGTAAATACATCTTCAGAGCCTGTCAGCGCGCTTATCAAGGATCAGCTTCCTGTTTCAACGGAGAAGGCTATCAGTATCGAGCCGGTTAATATTTCTGATGGAATACTTGATAAGGATACCGGCGAGCTGAAGTGGGAGATCATGGCTGAACCGGATAAGACGGTGACTCTGGCGGTTGAATATACTATTGTCTGGCCGAAGGATAAGAAACTTGGGACGAGAAGGTCAGCAATGAACGCAAAGCCGAAGTTCTGCAGCAACTGCGGAAGACCGGTTGCCGGAAGATTCTGTCCGGAGTGCGGCGCTGAGGTGAAGTAGAACATCACTACCGAGGATATTGAAAGAGTGCGGCAGCAGATTCCGGACGTGGAAGTAATGTAGAGTCGTATCGGATTAAGGTATTATGAGTGGAAAGAAAAAGAATGGTGTATTCTCTAAATTCATAGATTGGATCACTCTTTCGGTGATGTCTCTATTCTCCGGAAAGCTTAAGAAGAGCATGATCGCGGAGCAGTATGAGATAAATAAAGAGGAGTGGAAGAGGCTCTCTCCGGGGCTTGCGGCATCGGGAGGTTTTATCGAGAAACAGTCTGAACTGAGCGGGATTAAGTATGGTACCAATAAAGGTCGTATCGGAAAGAAGCTCTTTGACGGACGTGAGATGAACGGCTCCGATAACACCTGTGAGGTTATCGCGGTTTATAATGCGATGCAGTATATCTTTCGTGCAGAGACTGTAGGTGATGCAAAGAATGAAATGTCGGCAGATGCTGCGGGTACAGCTTCGGTGAACGCTACTGTGAAGCTGCCGGGACTACCGGAACTGCTGAGATCCTTTTCAAAGAAGGGCATAGCATATAAGGGTATGTTCGGTACAAATCCTAGGGCTTTAAAGAAGTATCTTAGGGAGAAGGGCTATACAGTTGAGGAGCTGAAGGCTTCGAAAATCAACCAAAAGAACTGTGAGAGCTTCGAGAAGGAATATAGTGTATTTGTATTTACCACCTTCAATAAAGGACAGAATCCATTCTCTATGGTTCATACGATGTGTATTACGGCCGAAGATCAAAGTGACAGTAGTGTGAAGGCCGGTACTACAGATAATAGCGATGCATCGGCTGTGGATGAAGCATCAAAGAAGGGTATTTTGAAATATCAGATGCATAATGACTACGAAGGCAGCAAATGTTATGATTCACTTTATGAAGCTGTAACGGGATACAATGAAGGCAAGGGACATCCTTTGTACCTTCTTGCAGTAAAGAAATAAATAAAGTCTGACAGCCACGGAGTGATCCGTGGCTGTCTCATTGTGGGGGTTATCTATTAAAGTGAAAAATATTATTACCTTGGTTGGTTGTGCCGGTAGCGCAAGATGCCGGCACTTTTATATATCTATAAGGTATCTAAAAATCTCTTGAAGGCCTCGATTCCTGCAGTGTCGCGCTTATAAACGCCTGCGCATTCAAGAACCTTTGTAAATACAAGACCGATCTCTTTCTGTACTACCTTGTGGAGCTTCTCAGCATCTTTAAGCGTAGCGTCGTCGCAGGAAGCAAACCACTTCTCTGCCCAGTCTGCGTGCTTTCCAAGAACTTCGTCATCCTTAAGGAGTGTTATATCTTTGCCTGAAAGGATGTGAGCTTCGAGTGATTCCATCTCTTTCTTAAGTCTTGCAGGAAGGATGGCAAGTCCCATAACCTCGATGAGACCTATATTTTCCTTCTTGATATGGTGATACTCTGCATGTGGATGGTAAACGCCCATCGGATGCTCATCAGTTGTGATGTTGTTGCGGAGTGCAAGGTCAAGGACGTATTTGCCATCTGCGAAGCGAGCGATTGGTGTGATAGTGTTATGTGGTACGCCGTCAGTCTCTGCGAGGATGAAGGCGTCGGGATCGCTGTAGCTTCTCCATGCACCGAGTATCTTATCTGCGGCATCGGCTATCTCATCAGCTGACTCAGACTTAAGTCTGATGACTGAAAGAGGCCACTTGATGATGCCAGCTTCAACATTCGGGAAATCCTTCATGCTGAATTTATATTCATATGCGGCTCTTGCCATAGGGAAGGTGTAGCCGCCGCCCTGAAAATGATCATGGGAGAGGATGGAACCGCCGACTATTGGAAGGTCTGCGTTCGAACCTGCTGTATAATGCTGATACTGGCCGACAAAGGACAGAAGCTTCTGCAGGGTCTCCTTATTGATGATCATTGGGATGTGCTTATCGTTAAATATGATGCAGTGCTCGTTGTAATAAACATATGGCGAATACTGCAGAAAATACTTGTCTCCGGCAAGAGTGATCGGAATAACTCTGTGATTCTGTCTTGCAGGGTGAGAGATGTGACCTGCATAGCCTTCGTTCTCCTTGCAGAGGAGGCACTTAGGGTAGCCGGAAGCCTTGGCCTTGCCAGCAGCTGCGATGTCGCGAGGATCCTTCTCAGGCTTTGAAAGGTTGATGGTTATCTCGATGTCACCGTATTCGGTCGGAGTAACCCACTTCTCATCCTTTGCAACTCTCTCAGTGCGGATGTAATTTGTAGCCTTGCTGAAGCTGTAATAGAAGTCAGTTGCTTCCTTTGTGGAAGAAGCAAGCTTCTCAGCATAGCGAGCCCTTACAACCGATGGGGCAGGAGTGATGCAGCCCATAAGCTTTGTGTCGAAAAGATCACGCTTATTTACTGTATCAAGCTCTGCAATACCGGCCTCAGCCGCATAATCTAAAATATCGTCAAGTATCGCCTGAACTGTCCTGGTTGAAGAAGCTTCCATAATAGCTACGTCTTCCTCGTAGTCCGAAATCTCCAGAACCTCAAGCAGTCTATTCGTAACGTACACAACGTCCTCGTCTGAAACAAGCTTATTCAGTACGCCATATCTAACAAGCTCTGTAATGTGCGAATTTATATTCATAATATGTGCCCTCCAAAAACAGATAATATCATTAATTATGTTACTGTATCAGATTTCGCAAGCGTGTCCCTGAGGGCGTATTTTGCTACAACCGAAGGGATATGTTTGCGAAATCGTCTGTTATTATATCAGTTTCATTCCACCATACTTGCGAATCTGAAGTACATTACAAGCGCCGTTTCCGAAGAGAGAATCCATCGCGCTCTTGTACTCCGAAACAAACCCGTTCTCAACAAATGCAGCTATGGTTCCTGCAAATCCGCCGCCGTGAACACGTGCGACACCGTGGCTCTTGCCGCCTGCATTCAGACAGTAGTCGCTGACGCCGAGGGCGATGGAAACTGCCTGGTGATCAACGTCCTTATTTGTATAAACGTTCTGAAGATATTTGAAGGATGAATCGCCGGAAGCCTTGACTGCTGCAAGGAAAGCGGCTACATCTCCTTTACGGAGAGCAGCAACCTGCTCATCAACACGTGTATTTTCTGTGATAAAGTGGAGAGCTCTGAGTGCAGCTCTGTCACTGACTTTCTCTCTGATAAGAGGAATATTCTTTATGATTTCATCAGGCTCAACCTCGCGGAGTACCTCCTTGCCAAATACAGCTGCAGCGGCCTTCATTTCAGCTGGAACTGCGGCATAATCAGGTGTGAGATTCACATGATCTGCCTTGGTATCTGTGATGCAGAGGCTGTAGCCGTGAGCTGCCATATCGAAATCAACCTTCTCAACAACCGGCTTTGCAGGGTCTAAGAAGTCGATGGTAACAAGTGAACCAACCGAGCTTGCCATCTGGTCCATAAGGCCGCATGGCTTGCCGAAATATACATTCTCTGCGTACTGGCCGATCTGTGCGATCTCAATCGGGCTGACCGCCATATCGTTATAAAGACCGGAAATGATAGTTCCAATAAGTGTCTCAAATGCTGCTGAAGAAGAGAGGCCTGCGCCGATCAGAACGTCGCTTGTAACATATGCGTTGAAGCCTCCGATGTTGTAGCCGCGATCTGTTAGTCCTGCGAGAACACCACGGATGAGAGAAGCGGTAGTGCCTTCCTCATCATCCTTCTTTGCGAGGTCATTCACCTCTATGCTGATCCTTCCGCCGCCTGCAGCGGAGATGACATTTACCTTTGATGACTTTGAAACAACTGCGATAGCGTCGCGGTTGATAGAAGCTGCAAGCACCTTGCCGTGCTGGTGATCGGTGTGATTACCGCCAACCTCGGTTCTGCCCGGGGCGCTGAAGATGCTGACCTCGTCCTCAGAGAAATTCTCTCCGAAGCTGTCAAGTGCTGCTGCAAAGCGCTCTCTAAGGTAAGGGAGCATGTTTTCATCTAAATATACATCTAAGAGAAGTGAGTCGTTGTTTCCGCTTAAAAAGTCTGCTTTTAATGTGTTTCTGTTTTCCATCTGGTAACCCTCCGCCGAATGTCGGCCAAATATTTATATTGATAGTTTCGTTAGTTTTGCTTGTTGCGTTTACTAAACAGTAACATTTATTTACTAAACTGTCAAGAGCAAAAGATAAAATATTTGAAAAACACGTATTTACATGAAAAATTAGATATTTTCGAGATAAAAATGTGGGATTAGTTATATAAAAGACGAAAAATTTATATCGACATTTTAGGATTAATATAGTAAAATGTTTACTAAACACGGGCGAAGTGTTTACCGGTTGATATTGTTAAGACGGCCGGACTGTATTTGCAAGGAAGGAAGAAATCCTGTAGATCGGTGTGGCGGAAAAGAGGAGACAGATGGCGACTATCAGGGAAATAGCAAGGCTCGCGGGTGTTTCGCCGGCGACGGTTTCCAGAATATTAAATAATGACAGTACGCTTTCCGTAACAGAAGAGACGAGAGTTAAGGTTTTTGCGGTTGCGGATGAGCTGCATTACATGAAAAAGGGCGGGACTGACAAGGCTGCATATAAGATAGGTATACTTCAATGGTTCTCGGCCGAGGAGGAGCAGAGGGATGATTATTATCTCAGGGCGCGCCAGGGCATAGAGGATTATTGCATCAGGAATTCAATATCGATAGTCAGGGCCTACAGGTCGGACGCCAATTACGGCGAGGTTATAAGCAACCTGAATGGACTTATATGTATAGGAAAGTTCAGTGCGAAGGAGACGAAGGAGCTTATTTCCGCCTGCGAAAATATCATCTTTATCGATATGTCGGTTGATAACCGCGAGGTTTCGACGCTTACGATCGATTTCAAGACGGCTGCGAAGGAGGCTCTCGAATATCTCTACAGGCTTGGTCACAGGAAGATAGCTTACATAGGCGGACTTGAATACGCTTCCGGCACAGACGCCATAGAGGATGCGAGAAAGAAGGCTTACCAGAGCTTCATGAAGACAAATAAGCTGGAACCGGTCATAAGAGAAGGGCAGTTTAATACGGCGTCGGGCTATGAGATGATGAACGTACTCCTGGATGAGGGAGTGGATGTGAGTGCTGTATTTGCGGCGAGTGACGCGATAGCTTACGGCGTCATGAGAGCGGTGAAGGAGCACGGAATGAGTGTTCCGGAGGATATATCGGTCATCGGAATAAATGATTCTGAGATGAGCCGTTTTTCGGAGCCGGCACTTACGACGATGCATGCGCCTGCCTATGAGATGGGGCAGCATGCGGCAAATCTTGTGTATGCGATGTCAAAGCTTAGCATCAAAACACCGCTGAAGGCGGGAATCACGTGCAACCTTGTGGTGAGAGAATCCTGCAGGGCGATCACAAAGAAATAGAACATAGTAAAGCGGTCGCGGATAAGCGGAACCGAGTGCAACGAGTTAAACCGGTCGCGGATAAGCGGAATCGGTCATAGAAAAGCAGAACTGGTCACAGAGTAGTAAGGAGGACAGTTATGGATGTAGAAAAGATTGTAAAGGAAATGACACTTGAGGAGAAGGCAAGGATAGTTGCCGGACGTGATCTGTGGGACACATTCGAGATCGATAGTCTCGGGGTTCCGAGCATAATGATGAGCGATGGCCCTCACGGCCTTAGAAAGATGTTCCCTGCAGAGGGTAAGGTTGAGAATTACGGCGAGGGCGGAACCATCGATGCGGTATGCTTCCCGGCTGCCTGCGCGACTTCGGCTTCCTTCGATAGAAATATGATGTATGAGATGGGTCAGACTCTCGGCAAGGAGTGTGTTGCCGAGGACGTTCAGGTGATACTCGGACCTGCTGTAAATATCAAGCGTTCGCCGCTCTGCGGAAGAAACTTCGAGTATGTTTCCGAGGATCCTTATGTTGCCGGCGAGCTTTCGGCTTCATATATCAACGGCGTACAGTCAGAGGGCGTTGGTACCTCGATCAAGCATTTTGCCGCAAACAATCAGGAGTTTGAGAGAATGTACGGCTCGTCAGAGGTGGACGAGAGAACGCTCAGGGAAATATATCTTTCTGCATTCGAGACTGCTGTTAAGAAGTCGGATCCATGGACCTTCATGGCTTCCTATAATAAGATAAACGGTGAGTATTCAAGCGAGAATAAGTGGCTCCTCACAGACGTTCTTCGTAAGGACTGGGGCTACAAGGGACTTGTTATGAGTGACTGGGCAGCTGTTTCCGACAGGATCAAGGGAATAGATGCAGGTCTTGATCTTGAGATGCCGGGCAGCCACGGCGCAAATGAGGCTTATATAGTGAAGGCTGTTCAGGACGGTGAGCTTTCTGTGGAGGCTCTTGATGAGGCAGTAAGAAATATACTGAATCTCGTGGAGAGAGCTGAGAAGGGCAAGGAAGTGAACGCTTCGGCAGAGGAAAAAGCTACATTTGACCGTGCTGAGGACCACAGAAAGGCTGTTGAATATGCGCGCAACTGCGTAGTTCTTCTGAAGAATGATTTTGAGGCGCTTCCTCTCAGGAGAAATATCGGTAAGTCTGAGCAGGTTGCATTTATAGGTGAGTTCGCCGAGAAGCCTAGATATCAGGGCGGCGGAAGCTCACACATCAATACAAGCAGAGTTGATTCAGCTCTTTCGGTTGCCGAGAGATATGCTGAGAGATACGGAAATGTCGGCTACGCCAAGGGCTTCCCTGCAGATGGTGATGTAACAAAGCCTGAAGAGGTTGAAAAATACATCGATGAGGCTATTAAGGCTGCACAGAGTGTTGATAAGATAGTTGTATTTGCGGGTCTTCCGGATTCCTTTGAATCAGAGAGCTACGACAGAACTCATATGCAGCTTCCTTCAATCCAGAACAAGGTTATCGAGGCGCTGCTTACACTTGGTATCCAGGTGATCGTCGTTCTTCATAACGGTTCGCCGGTTGAGATGCCGTGGGCTGACAAGGTTTCTGCTATCGTTGAGGCTTATCTCGGAGGCGAAGGAATAGGCGAGGCGGTTGTAGACGTGCTTTACGGTGCTGTGAATCCGTCGGGACGCCTGGCAGAGAGCTTCCCTAAGAAGCTTTCCGACAATCCGAGCCACCTTAACTTCCCGGGAACAGAGCACAAGGTTAATTACGCCGAGGGACTTTTCGTCGGCTACAGATATTATGACAGTAAGGAGATGGATGTCCTCTTCCCATTCGGACACGGCCTCTCATATACAAGCTTCGAGTATTCGGACCTTAAGGTATTTGCGGACAGTGAGAAAAATACCGCAACAGTCACCGTAAACGTTAAGAATACTGGAGATGTGACCGGTAAGGACGTTGTACAGCTTTACGTTTCGGACAAGACCGGAATGGTCACGAGACCGGTTCATGAGCTTAAGGGCTTCGAGAAGATCGAGCTTAGATCCGGCGAGACAAAGTCTGTTACCTTCAAGCTGGATGAGAGAGCATTCTCGTATTTTGACGTGAAGAAGCAGAGCTGGGAGATCCCTTCAGGAAAATACGTGATCGAGATCGCACATTCCTCTAAGGATATCGCCCTCACCGAGGAGATCGAGCTTAAGGGAACAGTAAGCTATGTTCCGTACATCGATAAGGATGTTCAGGTTGGAGAGCTTCTTAGCTGTGAACTTACGAGAGAATACACAAAGAAGGCTCTTGCTAAGCATGCAAAGAGCGGCTTCAATATCGATATGGACAATCCTGAAGCAGATGCTATGACTCTGGAAGTATTCAGATTCATGCCGCTCCGCGGACTCAGAAATTTCGGTGGTATCACGAATGAAGAGATCGCCGAGATCCTTGAAGGACTGAAGAAGCTTACGGGACAGGAAGATTAATAACTCCGGTATTCCGGATAAAAAAACAGACAGAAAAGCCCCCGCCGCACAGGACAAATGCCCTGTGCGGCGGGGTTTTGTATTGAAAGAAGATCGATATGCCATTTTGTGCTGAAAGAAGATCGATATGTCAGGTTGTCATGATCCACGAGGTGTGGAGGGGTTCGTAGTACAGGGTTATGGTGCGTAGATTGTTAAATACAACAATATGGCACTCGAAGACCAGCGTGGCATCCGTTACATATACCCCGTTCTGCATGGTCCTCGTCCCTCTGTGGGAGAGGTCGTTATATTCTTTTATATTAAAGGTCTGTCTCTGTCCGTCATCGTCTGTGAATCTAACTCTGAGCGGTATTACGGAGCCATCCTGTGTATGCTGACATATGACGTCAACCTTTCTGCCGTTGTCCATATTATCCACCCTGTCAAAATATTACGCTGTGTTTTCCGCGTACTGTACTGCGGAAAAACTATTCAGTGTTTGTGGTCATTGTACTGCCGGTAACATTATTTATTGTTTGCGGTCATTGTACTACTGTTTAGTATTTGTGGATATTATAGAACATATGTTCGTATTTGTAAATAGCTATTCGGGGGATTTTTTTGAACTTATTCAAGTCCTGATTCGGGTTTGTTCAGATATGTTCGGGAAAGTCTTCACAGCTGTCGTCTGCTTCGAAGGTGAGAGAGTTTCCAGTATGATCCTTGTCAAGCCTTGAGCCAAGCGCTTTATTCAGGCCTCTTAGGGCAGAAAAAGGCGCAAATATCTTAGCCCGCTCCATAGGATCCATCTTAGGATGGGCTGCCGCGAAGGCGTCGCCGTTATGAACCGGACGTTCGAGATTTATGATATCTCTGTATTTTATTCTTGTTTCCTGCTCGATATTATCCATATTTTATCTCCGAAATATCATTTAAATTCAGATCATGTGACCGTAAATCAGCCTGTACATCTCTCTGGTAGTCTTGTGGCCGATTTTTTCGTTCGTCCTATCATCAGGCCTTATGGCCGCCGATCTGTCCGTTCCTCTCTCTGGCGGTAGCGCCCTCAACCAGGCTGGTGCCGCGAAGGACTGCATTGTTGCCATAGCGCTTCTTTATGGAAAGCATGGCTTCCTGAAGGCTGCGCTCCTCGCGAAGCTCATCCGCTGAGGTAAAGAGGTCGTACTGGTAAGCGCCTTCCTCCTCGGGCAGCACATTATTTGCGGTGATATTCAGCCGCCTCACGGTCAGCTTCTTATCTATTATCTTATCGAAAAGCTCCATCGCAGCGTCGATTATCTTCTTTCCGGAGCTTGTATGGGTGCCGAGCCTTGTCATGCCGTGCCCGTGCTTAGGGATGCTTCTCCCGTAGTGGTCGGTATGAATCTCACCGGTGTAAATGCCATTATCGACAGACTCCCTGTCGTAGCCGATGTCTATTCCGATGGCGTCCGTCACGAGCCCCTTATCAACAAGATCCATGACCAGTGCATCCACCATCTCAAATACGATTATCCGCGCTTTCTCGGCCGTATAAGGAGTGGACAGAACCTGTCCGGAGCTGACACTTCTGGCGCCGGCCCTGTAATTCTTTATATAATACATGGTGGTCGGCTCTATGCCCCAGGCGTGATCTATCAGAAGCTCCGCATCTATTCCAAATATATTGTAAAGCCTGTTCTCGTTAATCAGGCTCATTCTCGCAACGTCGCCCATGGTGAACATTCCGTTCTCGGCAAGCCTCTTCGCTGTTCCCGGACCGATCCGCCAGATGTCCGTGATAGGAGAGTAGTTCCACATCTTCAGGCGGTAGCTCATCTCATCGAGCTCGGCTATCCTCACGCCGTCGGCGTCCGCATCAACATGCTTTGCAACAACATCCATGGCAACCTTGGCAAGATAAAGATTGGTGCCTATTCCCGCAGTGGCAGTGATCCCGGTCTTCGAGAGGACATCGCGTATCATCTTTATAGTCAGTTCGTGAGCCGTAAGTCCGTAAAGCGGAAGATAATCCGTCACGTCCATAAATACCTCGTCGATACTGTAGACATGCATATCCTCCGGAGCAAGATATGATAGATAAACGTCGTAAATATCCGACGAAACCTGCATATAGTGAGCCATCTGAGGCGGTGCGATGATGAAGTCAACGTGCTCTCCGGTGGTCCTCTCAACCTCTCTCAGTCGCTGCTTCACCTCGTAAAGTCTGGCTCTGCCGGATATTCCGTAGGCCTTCAGGGCAGGGGATACCGCAAGACAGATGGTCTTATCTGTCCTTGATTCGTCGGCAACAACAAGCTTCGCCTTAAGGGGATCCAGGCCTCTGTTCCTGCATTCAACAGATGCATAGAAGGATTTGAGGTCTATGCAGACATAGCTTCGTCCGTCATTATTCTTTTTTCGCGACTCGTATTTATCCATATTTACCCCTGCATCATTCGAAGATTCATGTGACAGCTCCGGCCGCCGAACGTGTATTTATCACATATATACAGCAAAAGCGAACTTACATTCGATTATAGCATATCCGGGGCGTCCAGTCAAAATATCATTTTGTATTTATATGAAACTACGCAGCGGTATTTTTTAGTAGAAATTATGCTTTCTTTAGTATAAAATAGTGTGCGTAGTCTGATCAAAGCTGCATTAAACGGCGCAGCGGGAGGAAAATATGACATTTGAAACAGACAGGCTGATACTTAAAACATCCGATACTGATATGACCGAACAGGTTCTTAAATACTACAGCGACAACAAGGCTTTCTTCGCAAAATATGAGCCGAGCCGCGATGATTCGTATTTTACCTATGAATATCAGAACGCACTGCTCAGGCAGGAACATTCGAATATCGAGAAACAGACCGGAGCGTATTATTACTATTATCTGAAGATCGATCCGGATCACGTGATCGGTTCCATCAGCTTCTCGAGGATAAGAAGAGAACCTTATCTCAGCACGATATTCGGCTATAATATAGATGAAAGATTTCAGGGGCAGGGCTACTGCACGGAGGCCTGCAGGGCGGCGATCGCAGACGTGCTTGAAAAAACTCACATCCATAGGATCGAGTCGAGAGTGCTGACGGATAACGACAGATCGATACGCGTATTGGAGAGACTCGGCTTCTTTGAGGAGGGCTTTGAGAAGCGGAGCATACTGATCGGTGGAGAGTTCCGCAACCACTTAAGATATGCGTACCTGAACGAGGAGTACTAAAGATTAAGGAGGTTCACTCGGATGAATGCGATCTGCATAGATGATGAAGAACTTATAATGAAGCTTACGGTTTCCATGTGTAAGGAAATGCCGCTTATAGATGAGGTGTACGGTTTTACGTCGATTGGCGATGCTCTCGACTTTGTGGAGAAGAATCCTGTCGAGCTGGCTCTTCTTGATATCGATATGCCGGAAATGGACGGTATCAAGCTTGCTATTCTGCTGAAGAAGAAGCTGCCTGATCTTTCTGTCATATTTATAACGGGCTATTCGGAATATGCCGTGGAGGCCTTCAAGATGCATGCCAGCGGCTATCTGATGAAACCGATAAGCAAGGAGCGTCTCGAGAAGGAGATAGAATACGCAGCTTCCCAGAAGAATACCGCGCCAAAATATTCTTCGCATATCGTTGCAAGGACCTTCGGTGAGTTTGACCTCTTTGTGGACGGAAAGCTTGTAACCTTCAAAAGGGCGAAGGCCAAGGAGCTTCTGGCTTACCTTATTGACAGGCATGGCGGAAGCATCACAAGAACAGTTGCCTTTTCGGTGCTCTGGGAGGACCGCGAATACGACAGGACCATGCAGAAGCAGCTTGATGTTATAGTGCGAAGCCTCAGAGATACACTTCAGGAGTACGGCATCGGCGATCTTCTTTCGATAGAGCGCGGAACCATGATGATTAAGGAAGAGATGGTTGACTGCGACATGTACCGCTTCATCAAGGGAGATGTGGATGCGATAAACAGCTTCAGGGGTGAATATATGAATTCCTACTCCTGGGCGAGCATGACCGAGGGACTCGTTGCAAATATGCTGCTGTCGCAATAGTTTAGTTTTAACCCGATAAGAGATATTTTTATGAATTTTGAAGAATATACCATGCGGCTTCTGCCGCTTTTCCTTCAGCTGGTGGGACTTACCTTCGCCGTGCTGATAGACCCTTATATAGGTAGAAAATACAGAAGGGGGATGCTCATGATCATCGCCCTTATTTTCACGCTCACCGCTCAGAATCTGATCGAATATATGCTGAGCGACCACATACCTCTGCCAAGGCTGAGGATACTTGTCTCAATGTACGGATATATCATAAGGCCCGTCATTCTGGCACTATTCTTTACGATAGTTGTACAAGATAAGAAGCATCTGTTTGTCTGGGCTCTCACCATAATAAATGCGATCATATTCTCGACGGCTATTTTTTCGGATATCTGCTTTACCATCAGCAAGGACAATCATTTCTACAGAGGAAGACTTGGCTACAGCTGCCATATAGTAAGTGGAATACTTATCCTTCAACTTCTTTTCGTGACACTGAAGGAGCTGAGACACGATAAAAAGATAGAGAACTCGATTCCTATCATAAATGTATTTATCATCGTGACTGCTGTGCTGCTGGACCTCTTCATCCCGATGAAGGTAACGGTTACAAGCTACCTGACGGTTGCGATCGTGAGCTGTACCGTATTTTACTATATCTGGCTGCACCTTATGTTTGAGAGAAAACATGCGAAGGCACTACAGGCAGAGCAGAGAATGCAGATAATGATGAGTCAGATACAGCCGCATTTTCTTTACAATACGCTGTCGACCATCCAGGCGCTGTGTAAGACGGATCCGGACAAGGCCTTCGATACAACGGAGAAGTTTGGAACTTATCTGCGTCAGAATATAGATTCACTCAGCAAGTCGACGATGATCTCCATAGATAAGGAGGTCGAGCACACACAGATCTACGCGGAGATCGAGGCAACTCGTTTCCCACATATCCATGTTGATTTTGATGTGGATTGCAGCGATTTCACAATCCCGGCTCTTACCATCCAGCCGCTGGTGGAGAATTCCATCCGTCACGGAGTGCGTATCCGCAAGGATGGCCGCGTATCGGTTACGGTGAGAAACAAAGGCGCCGGCCACGAGATAGTCATCAAGGATAACGGAAAAGGCTTCGATGTGAGCAACATCGGCAAGATGGAAGGAACCCACATCGGCCTCACAAATGTTAAGGAACGCGTGGAAAGCCAGTGCGGTGGCACCTTCACGGTAAACAGTGTGCTGAATGAAGGAACCACGATAACCATGTTCATACCGGAAAAGATAGATATAATACCGCAATTATAGAAAAAAGCAGCAGGGAATGACACGTCCCTGCTGTATTTTTTAAGTTTTTCAGAGCTTTGTTGGACATTTGTTGGACGTGACATATTAACATAACTCTGTTATAATAATATAGGTTACGTGTGAACGGACATTATGTCCGGGGGGTATAAGGGAGAAGTATTATATGATAACATTTTCTGTAGACGATCAGCCTAATGTTTCTGACGAGATAGTTAAGATCATGAAAGAGATCGATCCGTCGGGAAGTCACAGCGCCTTCATGGATCCGAAGAAGGCACTCAAGTTTGTTAAGGATAATCAGCCTGATGTTGCATGGCTCGATATCGAAATGCCGGGAATCTCCGGACTTCAGCTTGCTATGGAGATAAAGAAGATCTCCGGAAAAACGAATATTGTATTTGTAACGGGATATGAGAAGTTTGCTTATGATTCCTTCCAGCTTCATGCCAGTGGCTTTATACTTAAGCCGGTCACGAAAGAAGCTATAGAGAGGGAGCTCAGTAACCTCAGGAATCCGGTTAAGAGAGAGAGTACAAGCGGAAAGCTCAGGGTTCAGTGCTTCGGTAACTTCGAGGTATTTGATAAGGACGGCAAGGCAGTGAACTTCAAGAGAAGCAGGAGCAAGGAGCTTCTTGCTTATTTGATCGACAGGCGCGGCGCCATGTGTTCGGCCGGCGAGCTCTGTGGCATCCTCTTCGAGGACAGAGATGACGTAAATGCGCTTAAGAAGCAGCTCAGAGTATTCATGTCAAGCCTTCGTGATGACCTGAAGAAGCACGGTTCGGAGAATGTGCTTGTGAAGGGCTGGAATGCCTACGGCGTTGACAGCTCACTGGTTGACTGCGATTATTTTGATTACATCAAGGGCGACAGCTATGCTGTAAACTCGTTCCTGGGCGAATATATGCTCCAGTATTCCTGGGCAGAAATGACTCTCGGCGAGCTTCTGATGAAGCCTGAAAGCTTCTAATAAGGCCGGATAGAGTTGAAAGCTTTCTGAAGGACTGTGCAGAGTTGAAAACTTTGAGGTCTTCAGGGAAGACCTCAAAGAATCATGAAGTTAGGAGATAAACCATGAAAGGATCCGATTACAGAGCAATAAGAGTGCTTCCTTACGTTGTGGCGCTGGTGATAATCATCGCACACGCTGTAGCGATCGCACTTTCCATACTTGCGATAAAGGTCAGCATGTATTCGGGTGAGAGCTCATATAAGTTCCTGGGAACTCTTGTTTCCTACGTGAACTCTGTGAAGCATATCGCGATGATCTGTATGTTCATATGCCTTTACAGGCTTTCGGAGGTCACGAAGGGCTTTTATTATGCATGGCTGATCAGCCTTGTATATATGGTCAACGGCCTTCTGACTCAGGTTTTTTCATGGATTGCCGATGTTATAAAAGATAGTATAGCCGCAAATTCAGCCGCTCTCGTGGTTTCTCTGCTGCCGGACATCAGCGCGATGTTCGTTATCTACTCGCTCCTCAAGGGTGAGTCAGAGGTGTACCACAATATGGGCGAGGAGGAGAAGGGGAAGTCGGTAAGAAGACTTGCTTCTATCTGGATATTTGTTGAGACCGGCGTGCTTTCAGCATATTATTTACTGTTTACTATTTGCACCCTTGCAAGAAGGGTATTTCAGTTTGATGACGTGGAAATACCGGGGGTGCTTTCAGTATGTTCATATGTATTTACAATAGTGCTCTCGTTGGCACTGCTTGTGTATTTTTTAACAGGCTTCAGGGTGTGGCTCACAACACGCCGTATGTGCTACGACTACTATCTGTACAATTATAATAATCAGATAAGGCAGATGAGTACCGGGAGATAAAGCATGACAACAGAATTCTCAAAAGCACTGAATATTTTCATCGTTATGGTATCCATCATACTGGCACTGACTATACTCGTGGTTGCTGCGAAGGCGAAGAACCACAGCTGGAGGATGGGCTGGTTCATAGCGTCGCTGTGCGTTGTCATAGGCGGCCTCAGGCTGCAGCTGACACCAATAAATATATTTAAGCACGACGATGTCGGAACCTTCGGGGTCAGCTCGGCCCGCGCAATGATATTTTATTCGCTTGTTGCGCCGCTGTTCTGCCTGTATTTCATCGAAAGTGAGGGCGAGAAGAAGAGACAGTGGGATATAATCTTCTGGCTTACTCTGCAGGGGCTGTTCTCACTTCTGATAGCTGTCCTTATCATATTCAGGGGCGTTGGATATCCGGTTTATCTGGCATTCCTTATGCAGTACATGATACTGGTAATCATGCTTACCCTGTCAAATAAGGATATCAGGGAGTGTATCGGCTTTATCATAGGAATGTGTGCGCCGATCACGGCGTCACTCATAGGTATGGCAAATGTCAGACTGGACCTTATGGGCTTTGCGATAGTTATGCTGCTTTTGATAGTATTTTTCGGTTATCAGATGAATGTGGAGAACGAGCTTCTGAGGAAGCAGGCAGAGCTGTCCGAGAACAAGATGGTGGTCCTTATGGACCAGATACATCCACACTTTATCTACAACTCGCTGCAGCAGATAGCGCTGCTCTGCGATGACGAGCCGGAGAAGGTGAAGCCTGCGATCTACAGCTTTTCGGGATATCTCAGGAAAAACCTCGAATCTCTGACAAATACAGGTATGATTCCGTTCATGCAGGAGATGGAGCACGTTGATATGTTCATATCCCTTGCACAGATACTTCCGTCAAGGCGTTTCAGGGTTGAAAAGAATCTTGAGGTGACAGATTTCAGGATTCCGGCGCTCACGGTCCAGCCGCTTATCGAGAATGCGATAAAATACGGACTCAGCATGAGCACCGAGGGTGAAAAGATACTTATTGAAACCAAAGAAGAAAAGGGATATTATGTAATCCGTGTTGTCGATGATGGACACGGCACCTCAACCGAGCTTCCGGAGCAGAAAAAGAAGAAGAGCGTGGGTACTGAAAATGTGAAGACGAGACTCAAGGTTTTGTGTAACGGAACACTCTCTGTAAATAAGCTCGAGGTCGGTACAGAAGCGGTCATAAAGATACCTGTGAACGGTGTTGAGAATAAAATCACATAAAGTGCAACAAAAAATTTATTTGATTTGTTGCGCTTTTGTTATGCTTCATGTGATAAAGTCAAGACATCAAAGACAAACCATATTATTTCAAGGAGGCAAATATTATGAAAAAGAAGATTTTAAACATGCTCGAAACATTAGGAAAAGACAAGAAGAAGATGAGGGCGTTTAAGGTAATGTCCTTCGCGTTTGTTGTAATGGCAGTAGTATTCTCATACAACGGTTTCGCATTTGCAGCTGAGGGTGCATTTGATGGAGTTGTTAAGCCTATTACAAACCTTATTGATTCAATCGTTAACCCATTACTTGTACTCGTTGGATCAGGCGGAACTATTTTCTGCATCTTCCTTGGAGTTAAGTATGCAACAGCAGAAGAGCCGCAGGAAAAGGAAAAGAGAAAGCAGGCACTTAAGACAGCCATTATCGGTTTCATCCTTATTTTCGTTCTTATAGTAGCACTTAAGCTTTCTATCGATCCTCTTAAGAACTGGATGCAGGAGAGCACAAAGAAGAAGACTACTACAGACGCTCTTATCGAAGTTGCTAAGTTCATGTAAATTATAATCTGTCTGCGGCTGCACAGTTTATGCTGTGCAGCATTGCAGGTTTATAGAGACTATCGTATCGGAGGCAGTATATGAAGAAAAAAATTAGAAAAAAGTGCATAACGGCCGCAATGGCTTTGATGTTTTCCGTAGCCTTATTCGAGCAGGGCGCAGGAGCTTCATATGCTGATGATCCGACGACGGAGTCAGCAGGGTCAGAGGAGACCGGAAGCGAGGAGGAAGCAACCGAAGCGGGCGCGGTCAAAACCGATATCCTCAATGACGAAAACGGACGTATCTCCTTCTGGAAATGGGAGAGAGTCAATGAAAATAGTATTAATACTATATTCAAAGATGGCAAGTTCCACGCATGTATGTTCTGCTATAGCGAAAAGGCAGCTGTTGGCGACGGGGTTGCATACAGGTGGAGATTCGTTTCGCTATATAATGATAAGGATCATATCTATCTTCCGCGTGAGACTGTAAATTCAGGCTGGTACACTCACTATAACAGGCTTGTGGATGTTGCGGGCGATGACTATGTGGCAATGGTTGAGAAGATATGGGGAGAAAAGTTTAATAGCGACAAAAAACCATATTATTATGGTTTTGACCAGTATGCGAACTTTTTCTTCAAGATGGACGAGGATGGGCTCGGCAATGATAAGCTGAAGGGAATCAGCGATTGGATGTTTGATTCCGAATCACAGGTGATCAAGGATAAGTTCTTCACCACCGGCGGCTGTATGGGAACGCTCTTTGTCAAGGCGGAGGAAATCAAGAATGGCAATATAACCAGAGCGCAGATAGCAATCGTTGACGGTTCTGCAAAGAGCAATCCGGCAGATATGTCATATCTTGATCTTGGAGACAGAGCATCAAGTGAGCATATCTATATATTTCCAAATAAGAGCGGCGGTGAAGGTGAGCCGATTGCCCAGCTGACAAATTCTTATCCGTTTTTTGAGAGTAAGGATGCTGAAAGACGTTATTATTCGATCGTTCAGACCACTTCGAGTAAAGATAACACATTATATGCTATTAAGGGTAATGCGGATGCGCTGCAATATCTCTGTCCTGTAAACGGGTGGCTTACTCCGATACATTACGCATATATGAATGGTGCGGGACAGGATTACACCAATAATTTTAAGGAAAATATCCATTATACCTATTATCTCTATGCCGGAACCCAGTATGTATTTGCATCCTTAAAGGGAGAAGGGGGAGACAAGGATACAGGCGAAGGCGGAACGACGATCATAGATGACGGACAGATGCTTATAGTCGGCGATGCGACCTATAAGGACCAGAACGGCAAGACGGCGAAGGCTGACGGCGTTGTTCTTCCTGAAACCTCCACTATCATAGTTAAGAAGGGTGGAGTTCTTTCGATAGAAGGGGTCTTCATCAATAAAGGCACGATTATAAATGAAGGCGGAACCATAATCGTAAAGGATGGCGGAAGCGTATTTCCTTATATGGATTCCGCGGAGGGCTTTATCGAGATAAACGGCGGCGATATGATCATCATGCCGGGAGGCAAGGTTTATACGCTGGGACCATCACCCAAAAAATCAAACGGGGTTTATGTAAACTGTAAAGACTATCTTTCGGTTATAAATGGCGGGAATGTAATCAATTATGGAACACTTATGACCAGCAGATGTGCTATTTCGCATGGCAGCAAGATAGAGAATCGTAAAGGTGCTGTGGCAGCCTTCGGCATATATCTTGTGGATAATTCAGAGATGCTGAACAGGATGAGCTTTGACATATACCATCCAGGTAAAGACGGCAAAGGCGAGAGTGTAAGTTATAGCAAAAAAGGCATAATCGAAGCTCACTATGCAGGCGGAAGGGGGGTATTCCTGCCCGGCAAATATTCCTATGACAGGGACAGTGATGGTAAGGTGAAGTATTATTCAGATAAAGAGAAGGCGGAAAAGTGCGGTACACTCGTCGTTGAACAAGGATCAAAGTGGTACAGTTCGAATGAAGATCGTATGCTGAATGTTATCGTCAGGGAATACTGATAAATTATCGGAAGGAGCGAATGTCAGATGAAAAAATGGCAGAAGATATTACTTAATATCCTGGTTTTAATACTTGTAACCGCTGCTACGGGAATTCTCATTGTATCGGTGGTTGAAGCTACTAAGGGTAAGGCATTTAAGGTGTCGCCTAAGTACTTTCTGATGCCTAAGACATGGCTCTTCGGACTCATGGCATCGGTAGTTATTTCAGTTGTCTGGCTTCTTTCGGGAAGTAATCTGGACATGCTGATAACAGGTAAGGGCAAGAGTCTTCTCGGAGGTAAGAACGGAGAGGCTGATGTTGTCAGAGGTTCTCTGGAAAACAGCCGTTTCCTTACGGATCAGGAGAGAGATAAGTATTTCCCTGAGCATCCGTACAACGCACTTAAGGATGTCAAGAAAGACGGCATACCTGTAAGAGCAGTATTAAATAAGAAAAACAATCTTGAGGTTAACTTCCTGCCGGGCGCACATTCATTGGTTATCGGTGCTACCGGTTCAGGTAAAACAACCACTTTCATCAATCCTATGATCCAGCTCCTCGGTGCAACGGCAGCAGGAAGCTCGATGATCATGACAGACCCTAAGGGAGAGCTTTTTGATCTCCATTCAAAGTTCCTCAAGTCAAGAGGATACAATGTACTCCTGCTTGACCTCCGTGATACCTATTCATCTTCAAGGTGGAATCCGCTCGGCGGCATCTGGGATATGTATCAGGAATATGTAGAGCTTGGAAAGGGCATCAAGTTCCACAAGGACAATATGGCAGATTATCCGGATCTTAAGCAGCCGGATGGACCTGCAGAGGAAGGAAAGCCTTGGGTTGAGTGGCAGGGCAGGGCGTATTCGGACCTTACACACTGCCAGGATGATGTTTCGGTAACAAGACAGAAGATATATGACGAAATGTACGAGGATCTGAATGACCTTATATCGGTAATATGTCCGATAGAAAATGAGAAGGATCCTGTTTGGGAGAAGGGTGCACGTTCCATCATAATGAGTACCTGCCTCGCAATGTTAGAGGATTCCGAGGATGAGAGACTCGGAATGACGAAGGATAAGTTTAATTTCTTCAATATCAATAAGGCGCTTACCAATTCTGAGAACGAGTTCGCAGCGCTTAAGGAGTATTTCGAAGGAAGAAGCAAGCTGTCACAGGCCTATACACTTTCAAGACAGGTTCTGTCAGCAGCTGATACGACACTTTCTTCTTATATGTCAATCACCTTTGATAAGCTGAATATGTTCAATGACCGAGGTCTCTGCGGTCTGACAAGTGCAACAGATGTTCAGGCTGAGAAGTTTGCTGAGGAACCTACGGCGCTCTTCATGAAGATCCCTGATGAGAAGGATACCAGACATGGTCTTGCAGCTGTATTTATCCTTTGTATGTACAAGGCACTTATCAAGGTTGCTTCGGCAAGAGAAGACCTCTCACTGCCGAGAAATGTTTACTTCATACTTGATGAGTTCGGTAATATGCCGAAGATCGAGAAGTTCGATAAGATGATCACTGTTGGACGTTCAAGAAAGATCTGGTTCAACATGGTCGTTCAGTCATATTCACAGCTCAATAACGTATACGGCGAGAAGGTTGCCGATATCGTTAAGTCTAACTGTGGTATGAAGATGTTCATCGGTTCCAATGATATCGGAACCTGTGAAGAATTCTCTAAGCTTTGCGGTAACATGACAGTCCGCACGACATCGACATCTACAAATATCGGTGCGAAGGCAGGAGACATCAACCTGTCGGCTCAGACTCAGGTAAGACCTCTTATCTATCCGTCAGAGCTGCAGATGCTTAATAACAAGGAAAGTACGGGAAATGCCATTATCGTTACATTTGGTAACTTCCCTTTAAGAACAAAATATACACCTAGCTATCTCTGTCCGTTCTACCAGATGGGAAGGATGGATATGGAAGAACTCAGAAGCCATATGTTCAAGGCTGACGAGGTTTATTACGATCTTGACGAGAGAAACGGAATCGTTCTCGGTAAGAACGATGATGCGGATGCGGAGGCGTCATAAAGTATGAGAAAAGCGATAATAACCTTTGGAATTATACTTGCGGGAGTATGTAGCGCAGGAAGTATTTCCCTGGCGAGGACGACAGCCGGACCGGATATGCGCGACAGCTATTCCGGCCCGATAGATCCGATCACGGGGGAACCGACCGGCAGCAGTGAAGATACCGATGAAGACACCGGGGAAGTTGTTGAAGTCAGATGTACCGACGGATCTGTATATAACCGTGCATCAGATACCTATACCTACACCTTTGAAACAGGAAAGGTAGAGTGTAGTGTGGCCAACGGAATGATAGTGACCGGTGAAGTTGAAATAAAGGTAGACGGAGTTTCGACCGTAAGCTTCTATAAGAACGGTAATAAGATTGACAAGATCCCGAATTCCGTTACTGAGCCTGGAAACTATGTATTCACGTACGGTGACGCAAACCATACAGCACAGGTTATGAGCTTCCAGATAATTAATAAAAAAACAGGACTCCTTAACCAGTACATCATGCCGGAGGGCTTCTATGTAGATACGGTCGAGATAGACGGTATCGAGCAGAATGTAGGCTACAGCTCGGTAGACATGACGCAGGAAGGGTTTTATGAGATCAACTATATTAACGGTTCAATCAATATGGAGTATACCCTAAAGGTCACGGTGGATCATACACCGCCACAGGTAACCTTCAAGGGACTTGATAAGAACAACAAGGCCAAGGGACCGGTTACGATCAAAGGACTTGAGGATGAGGACATAGTAACGGTCAAGTTTAACGGTGCCAAGAGCAGCCTTGGTATGAACAACAAGCTTACCGAATCCGGAAAATATACGGTAACAGTTACGGATGAGGCAGGAAACAGTGTTGAGAAGAGGTTCACGATCCTGATATATCTCAACCTGAGCAGTACACTTTTTATAGCGATAATACTTGCGGTTATCATCGGAGTATGCGTCGCACTTTACATTACAAGAAAGAGACTTAGAGTCAGATAGATCTTAGGAGGATCTTATATGGGTAGTATAGTAGACGGCCTATTAAGCGGAATAAAAAGTGCATTACAAACATTCTTGGATTACGTTGTCTGGGGAATATTCTACTTCGCCGAGATAGTGTTGCTCTTCTTTATTGATCTGCTTGAAGACATCATGACCATATTCACCGGTGAGAAGGAGGTTATGTACAATAACTCCAAGATGGCCCTGATCGATGTATTCTTTAATAACTCGACGATCAAGGGTATATACGGTGGAATAGCGATGATCGGTATCGTATTTTCTTTCGTATTTGCGATATGGAGTGTCATCAAGAGAGCCGGAGATCTCAGAGGAAAGCAGCAGGGAGTTACTCTCGGATCGATACTCGGAAATCTTCTGAAGAGTATAATACTTATCTTCTCAATGAATGCCATAGTACTTGTATCGCTCAAGGCAACAAATGTGCTTACAAAGCAGGTCAGCTACGCGGTTAGTAAAGGTGATTTGTTCACACTTGGCGGAGACGATATAGTATTCAAGGAAGATGATTATGCCACGATGGGCAGAATCATAAATACGCTGGGTAATTACCGGTTAAATCCGTCCTATCGATCCAGGTACAATCTAAACGCGTGCTACAATGATATCCGAGGGGATTTGCAGCTGCTGGCGGACTCCGGAATGTTTGATTTCCATTACGTGGATAAGGACACGGATGGAGACGGTATACCGGAACCGACGTGGCAGAGCATCCTGGAAAAGATTGCGAATGCATATAATTATAAGGTGGAAGTTCCTCTTGATACCTACGATGATGCTCTTACATCAGCTATTCTCGAGGCGATGGATACGCTTCAAAATAACAATCATGTAAGAGTACTTCGGAAGTATTCAAGAGCAGATATAGAGGAAAAGGTTGACGACGGAATGTATGTTCCGCTGAACCGAATCATCTTCCTTATAGGAACGATGGGAAGTATTGGAGGAAGCGCCGCAGCGAGAAACGATGTATTTAATGAACATCCGAGATTCGCGGACGGAGCAAGACTTCCGTTCTATATAGGTGAGAAGAGCATCTACAATTATGAGCAGGTAAGAAAGGTATTCAACCCTGCACCGTACAAGACAAACTACGTTGTTGTGGGTTTTGCGTGTATGGGACTCCTGATGGAGATGGTAAGTATCATCCTGACCTGCGGAGTGCGAATATTTAACCTTCTGGCGCTGTATGTTGCAGCACCGCTGGCAATATCTTCGATGCCGCTCGATGACGGCGGAAAGTTCAAGCAGTGGTCGACAGCATTTGTTATCCAGCTTCTCGGAATCGTCGGAATGGTACTTTCGCTCAGACTGTTCTTCATGTTCCTGCCGATCGTTTGGAGCCCTGAGCTGGTTGTTTCATCAAATATAATTATCGACCTTGTGGTCAAGGTAGTAATGTGCTACACGGCTCTCGAGGCAGTAAATAAGGTAAACGGCATCTTTACCGGTATTCTTGCGGATAACGCAGGTTACCAGGCTATTTACGCAGGTAACATGAGAGATAAGCTTGAGAATTCAGCATTCGGTAAGGCTCTTGGCGGACTTACAGGTACAGGAGTTCTTAAGAATGGTTTCGATAAGGAAGCTAAGCAGAAGAGGAAAGAAGATAAAGAAAAAGCTCATAAAGCAGATATGGATGCTGTCGAGAAGGATATAGCACATGCTGAGAAGACAGGCCACCACAGTTCAAAGTTTGGTGGCGGAAAGCTTCAGAAGGGCGAGCTCGATAAGATGAAGAAGGGCCTTGACCTTATGAAGAACGGCAACAATGGTAAGGGCATGAGCTACAAGGATGCTATGAAGCAGGCCGGTAAGGAAGGCAAGCAGGACGAGAAGCGTCAGAACGATATGAAGAAACTTCAGGGCGCTATCGACTACGGCAAAGAGACCGGACGTAATGTTCAGACCGGTGAGAAGCTTAAGGAAGGCGAGCTCGATAAGATGCAGAAGACCTACGACAACATGGACAAGGGCGGAGCAAGCTTCGAGCAGGCATATGCAGCAGCTGAAAAAGAATACGATCAGGAGCAGAAGGACCTTAAGGGTGAGGGCGCCAGACAGAATGAAGTCGGCAGGAAGGAACCACCACCGGATGTTCAGAGAGCTCAGATGGCTGCAGCAACGATGCAGGACAATGACTATAGAAGACTTAAGGCTGATTATGAATTCGCAAGTGAGAATAATGAACACCTTATCGGCCATCAGCCTCTTAAGAGAGGTGAGCTTGGTCAGATGAAGGAGACCTTAAGACAGTACGAAAGTATCCATAATACGGGTGCATTTGCACCGGATATGCCAGATAACCAGAGGCAGAACGTATAAATAACAAACGGTTTTAATTTACACAATTCCGAAACACCGAAGACGTCAGGTACGAGGAAGGATAATAAATGAGACTCATCCCGGGAAAAACAAAAGTCAAAATTGAATTATTCAGGAAGGTAACACTTTCGGATGTAGCGGTAGGACTTGTTGGTCTGGTAGCGGTGACACTCTGCGTAGTATCATCGCTTCCGGGCAGATGGATCATAGCTATGATCGTGGCAGCTATCTTCGCACTCATGCTCTTCCGTATAGAGGAAGAACCGATGTATGTCTTTATGTGGCATATGCTGCGATACAAGGCATATCCGAGAAGATATTCGCGAGTATTCAGCGATAAGCTTCTGTCGAAGGCAGGTTATGAGAATGCAGTAGACGAGATGTTTAATGAAGAGGATGCCGGCAAGACCGACAACTCCGATATCATTGAGGAAGCTGCTAAGGAGCAGGCTGCAGAGGCGGTTCAGGCGGTAGAAGAGGAAGCTGTTGAAGCTGTCAGTGATGAGGCGGCTGAGACTGTAGAGACGGTTGAAGCAGTAGCCGAGGAGGCAGCGGCTGAGGCAGAGGAAGCGGTTTCAGGCAAGAAGTCCAAGAAAAAGGACAAGAAGAAGGGCAAGAAAACTGCGGCGACAGCTGAGACAAAGACTGCAGAAGCTAAGCCGGCGGCACAGACACCAAATACACCGGCAAATACCAAATCAACTGTTCTCGATGCGATGAAGGCAGCTACGGAGGCCTACAAGAAGGCCACTGATCCGGCAGAGAAGAAGAAAGCCTTCAACAAGATGATCGTTGAGGAGAACAAGGTATTAAAGAACAGGAAAGCTACCGAAGCAGATAAGAATGCGGTTTGGCTTGCAAGAGCTGAAAGATCCGCAGCAAAGAGGCAGGAGAAGGCTCAGAAGAAGGATGAAAACGCATCATTCAAGGATATGGCCGATCTTATGCCGTTTACGGGCATCAGCGGTAACTTTATAGAATATAACGGAAAGTATTTCGGCGCTGTTATCGAGATAGATCCGATTGAGTTCCGTTTCTTCTCAAAGCACAGAAGAAATAATTCGATTGAGGCCTGCTTCGGCAGAGTTCTCAGAAGTATGCACGGTGATTACGGTGCAAATATAGTAAAGATTCAGAGACCTATCATATATGATGATTATCTTGATGCGGAGTACGGAAAGCTCGCAGATCTGAAGAAATCATTCGAAAGTGGTCTCCTGAATGAAGAAGAATATCAGGCGAGAGTTGAGATACAGTTTGATCGTATCAACGAGGTTAAAGCACTTTGTACAGATTATAAGGTTATTGAAGGCTTCTATTACCTGGTAATGTTTGACAGCGATAAGAGAAGACTTGATACAGCAGTTAAGCAGGCGATCGGCTCACTTGAGCAGGGCGAGCTGACAGTAAGACGTCTCGATACAAAGGGCCTCGCACTCTTCCTTAAATATACAAATACTCTTGATTTTGACGAGAGTGAGATAGACAGGATCGAAGAGGGTAATTACGCAGCATGGGCTATGCCTGAAAACGTAAAATTCTCAATGAGAAGAACCCAGATCAATAATATCGTAACTCACAATATGAGAGTTATAAATTATCCGACAGCAGTCGGAGATGCATGGCTGGCAGGCGTTATGTCATTCCCGGGCACCAAGGTTGTTGTCAAGGTTATCCCAATGGATAAGACCAAGGCTATACGTTCCATCGACCGCTCTCTTGCAGAGCTGAGAGGCCAGTATATGCAGACAAGCCTTGATTCCAAGATAGTAGAACTTCAGGAACATATCGAAACCCTTTCTTCACTGCTTGTAACACTTAAGCAGGATAACGAAGCGGTCATGTCGGTAAGTATCTACATCACGGCATACGATGTAGTAGCATCAAAGGAAGCAAAGCTTCTTACGGAAGATGTAAAGACGATGCTTCCATCGGTTACAGATATGAAGAAGACCGTAAGAAGAAACTGGTCAGAAGCAGGTATGAAGGTTTCAGGAATGGACTTCATGCAGATACAGGGCTTCATCGGCGGCCAGATATCAGCTTACGATCCGCTTATAAAGGATGCGAGAGGTATCCCGACAAATACCATAGCAGGTATGTATCCTTGGGTATTTGCACATATTTCGGATAAGGGCGGTATCAAGCTCGGATCCGCAGACGGTGTACCTGTATTTATCAACTTCTTCAGAAGAGATTCTGAACGAGTTAACTCTAACATGGTTATCGTCGGGAAGTCCGGTTCAGGTAAGTCTTACGCAACGAAATCACTCCTTTCGAATCTGGCTTCAGAGGATGCGAAGATATTCATCCTCGACCCGGAGAACGAGTATTCGGAGCTTGCACATAACCTGCACGGTAAGATGATAAATGTAGGAAATGCAACGCAGGGACGACTTAATCCTTTCCACATCATCACAGCACTTGATGATGATGAGTCGGGAGACAGCAGTACAGGCGGAAGCTTTGCAACACACCTGCAGTTCCTCGAAGAGTTTTTCAGACAGATACTTCCTGATATCGACAGGGACGCTCTGGAGTACCTCAATTCACTTATAGAGAGGCTTTATCTTAACTTCGGTATCACGCCTGAGACAGATCTTGCAACACTCACGGCTGATGATTATCCGATATTTGATGACCTCTACGATATAGTTCTTTCGGAATTCGAGAGAACAAACAATGAATACTTGAGACAGCTGCTCCGTTCACTGGTTAACTATATTTCAAAGTTCGCTGCAGGCGGACGAAATGCAAATATCTGGAACGGACCGTCAACTATCACAACAGAAGAGAACTTCTCGGTATTTAACTTCCAGTCACTGCTTGCTAACAGAAATACACTGATAGCAAACGCGCAGATGCTCCTGGTACTTAAGTATATAGATAACGAGATCATTAAGAACAGGGACTACAATACAAAATACGGCTTAAAGCGTAAGGTAGTTGTAGTAATCGATGAGGCACACGTTTTCATCGACACCAAGTTCCCTGTAGCCCTCGACTTTATGTTCCAGCTGGCTAAGCGTATCCGTAAGTACAACGGTATGCAGATAGTCATCACACAGAACATCAAGGACTTCGTAGGAAGCGAGGAGATCGCAAGAAAGTCAACCGCTATCATCAATGCGTGTCAGTACAGCTTCGTATTCGGACTTGCTCCGAACGATATGGATGACCTCTGCAAGCTCTATGAGAAGGCAGGCGGAATCAACGAGCAGGAGCAGGAAGACATCATAGGTGCTAAGCGTGGACAGGCATTCACGATCATGAGCCCGACCTCAAGATCATCCTTCATGATCGAGGTTCCGGATTCGATGGTTGAGATGTTTGAGAACCGCGACTACGTAAGCCAGTATTTCTCAGGGGCAGACGGAGAAGAGTACTGGAACGATTTCGTAGTTGAAAGTAGAGAAATACATGACAGAAACCTTTCGGACCGTAAGGTTGCAGAGAGGACTAAGAAGGAAAGAAAGAACAATTCATCGATCAGATCGTCCGTAACCTTTGAAGAATACGGATTCATCCCACCGATCACCGAGCTTCAGGAAACTCCTGCAGCAGAGGAGGATGAAGAGCTTGAACCGGTCAGCGAAATATTTGACTGGGAGAAGCCGCTTCTCGGAATGGAAGAGCAGAAGCCGTCGGCAGTTGAAAGATATATGGCTGCTGAAGAGGTTGTTGATCGTAAGGAATACGAGATGGCAGTGGGACGCTTCGGAGGCATAAGCTTCCAGGAGATTTCTGCTGAAGAAGCTGATAAGATGAATACCGACAGATCGGCAGCAGCCGGTTCGGGCGGTATAAACTTTACAGAAGAGGTAGCAGCACCTGTAAACTCAGAAAGCATCAACTTCACGGAAGAGATGGCAGCACCTGTAAGCTCAGGAAGCATCAATTTCACGGAAGAGGTTGCGGCACCTGTAAACTCAGGAAGCATCAACTTCACAGAAGCACCTGCAGCACAGGCACCTCAGTATGCACCGCAAGCACCTGCAGCACAGGCACCTCAGTATGCACCACAGGCACCTGCAGCACAGGCACCTCAGTATGCACCGCAGGCTCCGCAGTACACTCCGCAGTACACTCAGCAGTATGCGCCACAGTATAACCCGGCAGCTCAGGATGCAGTATCTCAGAAATATATCGATGAATCTCTTGAGAAGTTCAGAGAATCCATCAGACAGGAATTAGAGAAGGAACTTACCGAGAAGATCAAGTGGATCTCAATCGGTGCAGGACTTGCGGCAGGTAACAATAATCTTGCAGCGGCAGCAGCAGGAAGTGTAAATGCTAAGAGAAGCAGTACCGTAGTAAGAGAGAGAACCGAAGAAGCAATCGGTGAGGAAGAAGAATACACAGCAAGTAGCCTCGAGTCGGATGACAGCTTATCACTTGGCTATGATGAGGAGGAAGAAAGAGACGACTTCTCATACGACGATGATGAGGAAGAGAATATCTCAAGCTTCGACGAGGATGAAGAATCTATCGATGAAGAAGAGGATTACTCATTCGACGATGAAGATGAAGAAGAGGATGACTTCTCATTCGATGAGGATGAAGCTTCAGATGATGAAGATCTTTCATTTGACGAAGATGATGATGAAGATCTTTCACTCGATGACGATGAAGAAGAGGAAGAAGATTCCTTCTTCGATGACGATGAGGATGAGGAATACTCAGATGATGATTCGGAAGAGTACGAACCTGCACCGTTCCTGTTCTCAGAACTGCTTGCAGAAGCAGCGGAGGAATATGCTGATATGGATATAGAAGAACGTATGGAAGAGATGGGCGAAGAGGTTATGGAGATCACTCTCGAAGAACTCATGGCATACATCAAAAAACAGCGTAAAAAGAAATAACAATAAAACATGTTTTATAATTTTGGGAGGATAAAGAGATGGATATAAAGCTTGTTAACAGAGGAGACACAGGAGAACTCATAATGTCGGGAGATCTGGATACGAAAACCTCCAGAGATGCTGATATGATATTTTCACAGATGGCTGACAGATTCAAGAATCTGACACTTAATATGACAGATCTTGAATATATATCCAGCTCTGGACTCCGAAGCATCAGGAATCTTTACATCAAGATAACACAGAATGGTGGAAGGCTGGAGCTTACAAACGTTAACGAAAATGTCATGGAGGTTTTCGAAATGACAGGACTGGCAGGATTACTTAACATCAGGTAGATTGTTTTTTAAGAGGGATGACTATGAAGAAGAGAGGTTTTATCAAAAGAATAGCGGCTATAACAGCTCTCTCGCTTGTTCTTACGGAGCTTCCTGTATTTCCGGCAAAGGAAATAGAGGCTGCACAGGTTTCGGAGGATAAGGGGTCATCTTATTATGTTTCCGAACTGGGAACGGATGGCAAATATATTCTGAAGGATCCAACAACCGAGAAGACAACCGAGGGAACAACTGAGGATAAGACTATTGTTAAAACTTATTCAATAAAGCCTGATCCGGATGATGAAGAAAAGTATTCCGACTATGGTGCGGTTTCGGCATGGAAGGACAGACAGAGCATCCAGGCTCCATCAAACACCTACTGTATGCATGTTGGAACCGGTGCAACTCAGGGTGATACGGTTCTCTACTATGCGATCGAGTATACGGATGTAAATGATGTTACAAGAACACAGTTCGTATTTCCTTCTATTGATGCCAAGGACAGATCTGATGCACTTCTTAAGTATGGTGCAAACGGAAAAACTCTGAATCAGACCTACGGAGGCAATATGCTGAAGGAGTTTAACTATTCCGAGGATTTGCAGAGCGAGGATCCGCTGGCAGCGTGGAGTGTTCAGGATTATGTATTCCAGACGGATGCCGAGGTTAAGAAGGTAGACAATATCAAGATCTATCTCGGACAGGGCAGCTGGAATATCCAGGGACTTGAGATCTATAAGGTTGATTCTTATAAGGGCTATGAAGAGTATGGTATAGTTTCCGGAAAGCAGTTCCTTGATTTCGAAGGCTACAAGGTATCTGAGGTTGTTAAGACCAACAGCCAGGTTACTTTCTCAACATCGGGAGCGGATGCAGTTATCGTTATCGGCGAGTCAGAGGATGTAAACCAGTACTGCACACTTAAGAATTTCAGTAAGGGTGAGTCTGAGAAGAAATATGCAGTTGAGAATTATGTATATTCCTTCAGAATGGATTTCGTGGATCAGATGGATGCGGGTATCGAAACATTCGCAAACTCAAACGGTCAGAAGGTAGATTCATTTAAGGATAATATAGTTGAAGATATAGTTATAGAGTTCCAGTATAAGGATAAGAGCGGCTGGACAAGAAAGGTTGCTCTTCCGGTCATCCTCAGCAGCTACGGATGTGTGCTGGAAAAGGAAAAAAATGGAACAATCCTCGGCTTTGGCCAGAGAGGTGACACGCTGGCATTCATGGGACTTTTCCCTGATATGGATTATATAGTCGGAAATGTAACCCTGAGTGTCGGAAAAGCAGCAAGAGACAGACTTGCAGAGTCCGGCATCAATGTTTCAAACGGTACCGGCAGTATGAAGCAGTCGATGAATAACACTACTACCGATGATATTCAGATAGCAGGTATATCGTTCTACAAGGGCGCATGTATGCCGTATATCCAGGATGGTATCGACAGTGATGGCAAGAAGGTACAAGGTGCAACAATTGATTACGCATTTGAAGGTTCACCTTTCACATATTTCACAACCACCGATGAAAGAGGAAGGCTGGTTAAGCCGGGTGGTAAGGAGCAGTTTAAGCTTACAGCTTATAAGAGCGGAGCAACACTTACAGCTTCAAGCTCAGCAAGAAATAAGTTCCTCGTAACAGTTTCCACAAGTAACATTAAGAAGTGCGGAACAACAAATGATGTTACGATGAGATTCAAATATGATACACGTGACGGACAGCATAATAAGACTACACTCTACAATGTTAAAAATGCAGCTGTTGAGTATATGGGAACCTGGCCGGCAACAAACGGCAAGGACTTTATAGGATCTATAGCTCTTACAGAGGGAAGTACAATCTCATTCCTGATCGATGCTATCAATCTTAAACAGTTTACAGGAGTTGATGTTAACCTCCTCGGTGATGATGAATGGCAGCTGAACAACCTCACTATCGATTATGTAGAGAGGTTTGAAAAGAGACATGCTTACGTCGTTGACAAGACTGTTTCCGGAGTTACGACTCATTTCTGGATCGACAGATCGATGGTATCCGCACAGATATTTAACATGGGCGGATCGGCTGTAACAGTTCTTGATAAGGCAGGAGATGCCGTATACGGAAACGGAAGCAAGATACAGAATAATAAAAAGCCGCTTACAGACAAGGATGGTAAAGTGGTAACCGATAAGGATGGCAATCCGATATATATTGACGCCGATGATGTTGTTGAAGGAAGAGCAGTTGGTGATGAGCAGTTCTTCGCAGGAGGAACAGGCTACAGCTTCAATTTCACAAATAATACAACAGTTGAAAATGTTGACAGACGACAGTATAAAGATGTGCTTTACGTCATGAGCTATGAGGATACTGCAGTTGACTGGGGCTTCTTCAAGGAGGCCAAGACCTTTGATGTAACCGTTAAGGTTGCGGATGATCCGGACTACGATAACGGAGACGGTGATTCGGGTTCAAAGAACTACTTCTATTTCCAGCTTGATTTCAGCAACGGAAACAGTGCTTACGTTCTTGCAAACCAGCAGCTGACAGCCGATGGTTTCAGATCGGGCAAGTCAGAAACCTTCTCGATCAAGACAAACAGAGATTACGGAGATCTTCTCGGAGTACGTATCATTCCTGAGGATCTTTCATCAGAAACAGATGTATTTGATAAGCTTAATATAGAGAAGATAACTATTACCGAAAAAACAAGCGGCGGTGCCTTCATGAACTACGTTATCGATAACGTAGGCTGGATCGAGATCGACTACCGTGATGAGCTCGAATCAGTTACTCCGGGTGGCCAGAAGGCAAGAATGCAGAAGGAAATATCACGTTACTTCAATATAACTGACAAGCAGAAGTCGGTAAGACTTCTCTGCGAGATAGTTACACTTCCGTGGGATAATGATTATCTTCAGTTCCAGGGCTCTGTAATGGCAGAGGTTGTATATGTAAGTTCAGAAACAAAGACGATACAGACCATGTCCTTCGATGTTGTTCAGTATATAGCGGAATATATGAACAAGACGGCGAAATCGGTTGAAACCTCGACGGATCCGAATTCGCAGGTAGTGAAGGCGGCGGGACTGAATACCATATCCGATCCGGAATGGATGTTCAGACCTAACCATACAGACAGACTGATATTCCCGGCTATACCGGACCTCGGAACCATAAAGAGTATCCAGTTTACGGCACAGACCAGAAACGGATATCCGGCTATATGGAATATCGGACAGATAACATTATCGCAGATAACCTCAGACAGTGGTTCTATACAGCTCACCACAAATGAGGAGTATTTAAGAGATATTGATGCGCAGGAGCTCTGCAGAAGTACAAACAGCAAGGTTGTATCAACAACACTTCCTATCGGTAAGGCGCAGAGAACCTCGGTATTTAACTTTACAGACAACCAGATAGTATGGGTATCTGACGCGTGGGCAACACCTGTGTCAAGAATACCGGAATCAAATAGTGATACGGTTAATGTTTACTTACACCCATCACCTGGTTCATATAACGTAGATGATGTAAACGTGAGTATTTCATACCAGTACGGTATCCCATTCTCTAAGTATATGCAGATAAGCTATGAGAATCTGTATACATCGGGAAGCGGAACCGAGGATGCGATATTCTACGTGAGAGGTCTTAAAGCGGCGAACTTTGTGAGTCCGGGCAAGCTCGAAGTACAATGTACGAATACCTATATGGCCTTCGATTATGCGGTGGTACAACATGAGAGGAATGGAGTAATAATCGATACTTATGAGTATTACTTCTTCGATTCGTCGGCTATACTCGGTATTGAAGCATCACCGTCATCAAGGAGACAATACACGGACAGAACAGAAGAAAAGGTTATTCTTGCCTTTGGTAAGGATACGGAAGAGCAAAATCTTGTTCCTGAGACAAACGATATAGCGGTTGCTGTACATTACACCTCAACCATCGATCCTACAGGCTACGAGTATACATCGCCTTACGTATATCTGACAGATGTGGGCTACAAGACTATTTCCGAAGGCCTCTGGGCAGAAATACCTTTCAAGGTAAATAACGTAGACAAGGTTACAGGCTACAGTATAGCAGCCTACGGAAACCTTAAGGGTACGATCGATGAATCGGCAATATATGCTTATGATATTTCAGATGAGAATGATTCACAGAGTCTTGTAACTCTGGAAGAGGAAGCACTTGAATTAACCTTCAAGAATTATGCTCCGGTTATGGAGAGCTACAAACTTACAGATAATCTGAAGAAGCATAAGTCAAAGGTTAATGAGTACTACGGACCTGATACGGTTACACCGATATTCTTCGACTTCACAACAGCTTCGGCAACAACCAAGGGCGAGGGCGGAACAAGAGCCAAGATCAAGGCAACCTTCCATTACATCGATTACAGGAAGGTTGAAAGAACCAAGACATATGATGATCTGAGTCAGTACATAATAGGCAAGAATAAGGAATTCCTTACAAATGAAACCCAGACAGTCAAGATATTCCTTGAAGAGATGGGAAGCGAATTCGATCTTATTTCAGTAGAGCTTCTTCCTTACTTCGATACTATCGTAACGGAGAAGGATATCTCAGAGGTTGTAGAGGATGCAGCTAATGAGAAGGAAGAAGAGGATGCAAAGAAGGCGGAGGCCGAGAAGAACGGCGAAACACCTGACGCAAAGATTGATGATCCGGACAATCCAAGTGCTGAGACCATCCTTGAGAAGACTATCGAAAACCAGAATGCAAGCTGGACTATCCATTCCGTTAAGGTAACTATAGCTGACGGACAGATAACACCGCTTGAGAGAAAGGTTGAGAAGACATTCTCAGGACTCCAGCAGGGCGGAGAGATCATATTTAATAGTGCATCACTCATAAGCTCTATAAACCAGAATGGTACCGGAGATTACACCATCACATCTGTACCTCCTAACTTCCTGGCGAAGAAGGATGATATCTTTACAGGTAAGGTTACAGTTATCAACTCGCTGAACGGCTTTGGCGTAAAGGTTTACAGAAAGGTCGGAGATGCACGTGAGGATATCACACAGGATAATATTGTAATAGACAATGCAGCAAATAAGTTCTGGTTTGTTGTACCGGAAAGCAAGGATCCTTATAACAATACAGTTTATGAACTGGCTATTTATCCAAAGGACGATCCTGATACCCAGGATATAGTATATGTAACTGTTGAGAAGACGAAGGAGCGTGAAGAAGCTACTACGGAGAATACAACAGAGTCAACTACCGAGGGTACGACGGAGAAGTCAACTGAGGAGAGTACAGGATCACAGCAGGACAACACAGAATCAAACACCGATCAGAATAATGATCAGAATACGGATCAGAACAATGATTCAAATACTGAATCAGGTACCGCGGATGACACAAACAAGAACGATTCCGATGGATTCCCTTCAGTTGATCCGGTTGAATCAAACTAATGAGGTCATGACATGAATAAGAAAAAAGTGATCATAGTTGTAATTATTATAGTAGCGCTGCTACTTGCAGCAGGCCTTGCCTTCTTCCTCTTTTTGGGGAAGAAGGGAGGCAGCAGCAAGATGAAGCTCTTTAGCGATTCGGACTACCCTTGTGAATACAAGGTTACAAAGTCCGGCGTCGAGCTGACCCTTGACGGAAGCAAGACTCCTAATCTTAAGTGGGAGTATGAGATGAAGCGCGACGGGATCTTCGAGATCACAACAAAGAGTGAAGAGAATAAGGGCAAAGTTACATATAATATCAAGGTCTTAAGAGGAGGCTCTACAGATATTACCTTTAAGAGAAAGGATGAACTTGCCGGTTACAACTATGACGCTGCAAGCGTTAAACTTACATTGTTTGCGCTTATGAACGAAGGCGAGGAGTATGAAATAGTAGTATCTGAGGAGGCGTCGGTTGATTCAGAGATGACGACCAAGGTTGCCGAGGATACGGATTGCCCTTTCATGATAGTAAACAGTTCTACCGGTTATTCATATATCGTATTTCCGAATGGCTCATCAGACTGGTTAGTGGACGATCCTTCAGGAAAGTTAAGGTGTTCGATTGGTTATTCGTCTGACGGAATAGAAACGTTTTCATTCTACGATTATGAAGCTGATTCACAGCTGGATTATACGGCAACAAACAATGATGCGGTAAATATCACAGCATACGAGACAGTCATAACATTGACAAGCGAAAAGCGTGGTCGTACGGAGTATATCAAGGTTAAAGTTAGTGAGAAGGGTGGCATACAGCTTTCACTGACAGAAGCTCCGAAGGATAAATGATCATTACGAGGTGAAAACCATTGTTAACTAAGAAGACTAAGAGAAATCAGGTTTTGATGGAAGCCAGACAGGTTTTGCTGGGACATGTGAGATCGTCAGAAAACGGACATCTGATCGCAGATATGGATATGCGTATCCAGACTTGGGGAGCCGCTGACGGCTCCCACAAGATCAGAGTCTGGGGCGTCAAAACCAGACATTATTTATATAACGCTTCAGATGTAAACAATACCAAGGTGGTTTATGAGGCTGGAAAGCTCATGAACAGTGTGGGCCATGGTGTTGATTTTCAAACAAAGAAGGATTCTGTCGCAAGCCTCGTTAAGCTGTATATTTTCTACCCGACAGTTCTTCTTTTTTTTGAAAATGAAGATAATGAGCTTCAGCTTTCAATCTATACTGCAAGGACTATTTCCTCGGGACTGGCGGTCCGCTTCGCCAGAAAAAGATTCGAGAAGGAGATGAGAGACTATCTTGAGCTTGAATCGAGGAGGTCGTATAAAGAGCAGGCTGAACCTGAGAAGGAAGAGGAAACAGACGAGAACGGTATAGAGCGTAAGAAGGGCAAAAAGAAGAAGGGCCTTCTTAAACGTGATAAACAGATATATGAACCTTATGATTTCGGTGCCGATGCAGAGGAAGAGGAAAGTGATGAGCCGGAGCTTGCAGAGGACGAAGAGGAAGTATGGGACGGCAGTAACTGGGTCATTCGTAAGAAAAAGGAATACGATGACGACGAAGATTGATAAGTAACCGGACTTGAGCCGGCTTTGATAGCAGCAGAATAACGAGGAAAGTAAAAAAGGGGTGACAGTATGGCAGAGAATCTATCAAACGGATATGAACTGGGTGATGCAGATATTCCTGATATCGTGATGAGGATCAGTGAAGACGGAACATCAATAATAATCGATGCGGTGGACGAATCCATCGATTTTATTCAGGATTTTATTAAGAGAAAGCTCATGTCATATGGCTGTGAGAAGAAGGCTATGATGCAGATCAGGCTTGCGGTTGAGGAAATATTTGTAAATATTATTTCCTACGCATACAGACCTGATGTAGGAAAGGCCGAGATCTATGTAGAGGTTAATGAAGTGCCTCTTTCTGTTATGATACAGTTTATGGATTCGGGTAAGCCTTTTGATCCGCTTGCGCGCCCTGATGCAGATACTTCAGGAAAGATGTTCATGGAGAGACCGGGAGGATTCGGTATCCTTCTCGTCAAGAAGACTATGGACTCGGTTGATTATGAATATAAGGATGGTAAGAACATCCTGAGTATAAAAAAGACCTTCAGTGATGGGACTGCTGAGAACAAAGAGTGAGATTTCCGTGTGATAATGGAGGATAAAGGTGAAGATACTTCGCAGGTTTAGAAAAAAATTAACATCAAATATCTACGTTATCCTCATTGGCATATTTGTGCTTTCACTTGGGGTCTTTGCCATTATCGTAGGCGGGGTTGGTTATTTTGCATTTTCAAGCACTCTGACCAAGGAATACAAGGATTCGGTTTACAAATCAGCCCTGGTTGCTACCGAGGAGTTATATCTGGATATTGATTATTCGAGAGCTTACCTTGATGCTATCGGTCCGGAACTTCTGGATAAGCTTTATTATGGATATTATCTCAATCAGGAAAAGCTCGTGGCAGACTTTGTTTTTGGCGAAACTGATGAAGAACTGGATCGCTCAGCGAAGCTCCTTATGCAGGCAATTGGGATAAGTGAGGAGGAATTTGAGGCTGTTGATTTTGGAAAGTTGGGATGGCCGGAGCTGAAACCGGGATGTGCAGGATATTATTATGATGGGCTGTTTACTATGACATCATGTGCATATGCATATTTCACTGTCAGGGATGAGCTCACGCAGATGGTAGAATCAATGAATCTTGCGGTAATGTATTATATAGTTCCTGATCCGGGCTATGAAACCTACACATGCCTCGTAAACTGTCCTAGTAAGAGCAGCGGCTATACAGCATGGAGCTACGGAACCAAAAAGAATACATCAACAGAGGAGTACGCAGAGGCGTACCGAAGGATATATGAAGAGGGCTCTACCAAGGAGGTCATTTTAAGAAATAAGAATCTGAACGGAGCAGAACCTCATGTTACAGCACTTGTTCCGGTGTATAAGGAACGCTCTGAATACTATGATGAAAACGGTAAGAGAATAAGTGATGAGGAGTATAAAAAGGAGAATATAATCGGCATATTCTGTGTACAGAGGAATATGACCGACCTTAAGAGCGCTACGGGAGCCTTCCTCCAGGGCCTTTTCGGAATAGCTGGTTTTGTGATCATCATCATAAATGTTGTTTCCTACAAGATCATCAGGAAGAAGATCATCAAGCCTGTTAAGCTGATCGAGGAAGAAGCAAAGAGATTTGCCCACGATAATACTAAGAATAAAGAAAATAAGATCTCCGAAAATGTCGGAGATGTTAATGAAATAAAATCCCTCGCCGTATCCATCGAGAAGATGGAGGAGGATACTCTGAAGAATATCGACGATATCACAAATATGACCAAGGACAAGGAGAGAATAAGCTACGAAGTTTCCCTTGCATCGGAAATACAGCAGGGTATGCTTCCTAAGAAGGATAAGGAATTCGTAGACGATTCACGTTTTGATATCCATGCACTTATGCATCCGGCAAAGCAGATCGGCGGAGATTTCTTCGATTTCTTTATGATAGACGATAAGCATATTGCCATACTTGTGGCGGATGTTTCGGATAAGGGAGTTGGCGCAGCCTTCTTCATGGCTATTTCGAAGACTCTTATCAAGTCCCGTGCAAAGCTTGGCGGAAGTGCTTCAGAGATAATAACCTACGCAGACAGGCTTATCGCAGAGAAGAATCCTGCGGGAATGTTTGTAACCGTATGGCTCGGTATCATAAACCTTGAAACAGGCTATGTAAATGCATGTAATGCAGGACATGATTATCCGGCTATCATGAAGCTTGGAGAAGGATACAGTGTTGAAAAGGCTCAGCATGGTCCGCCTGTCGGTTTCATACCGGGTATGGAATTTATAGAATATGATTATCAGCTGAAACCGGGTGAGAGGATATTCCTCTATACTGACGGACTTGCGGAAGCTAAGAGCCCGACAGGTGATCGTTTCGGTATCGAGAGGATGCTTGAGATACTTAATGACAATAAGGAGTCCGGTAATGAGGAGCTGATAAATACGATGAAGAAGGCGGTTGATGAGTTTGCAGGAAATGAACCGCAGTTTGATGACATCACAATGATGGGCTTCACATATTATGGGGATCAGAAAAAAGAGAAGTAGAAAACAGGCGGAATAATAGTATTTGGACGGACTGCCGGTTAGGAGGTACATGATATGCCTAGAGATGGAGAAGGAAATGAAATAAAATTAAATGCAAGAGCGGAGATCATGGCAGCCGTTCAGGAATTGGATAATGCCGTTCATGGCCCGATGGATCCGGCCGAGTTAGATCCGCAGGAAGCCAGAGAACGCAATATTCAGGAAGCTATCGGAATACTGAAGGGTCTGGTAGAGTCAAATAAAGATGCGGCCGTTGAATTCCAGGATGGCTGGTATGAAGAGCTTGTTCAGAGCATGAACGACTTTAATGATGCCAGAATGGCAGCGGATGAGTTCGTCAGGGATATGAAGGAAAAGATGAAGATGCCTGAGGTTGATCCGCAGCAGTATTTCTATCAGGGTGTGCAGATTGAGGAGCCACAGAACGACGGACCACAGAATGAAGGTCCACAGGAAGAAGCTCCGCAGAACGAGCAGCCGCAGGAGGAAGACCCGCATAATGAGGAACCGCAGAACCAGCAGGGGCCGAATATTGATGAGAATCTGAATATCGATCAGGAAATAAATAATCCGGAGAATCAGCAGCAGAATCCGGAGGTGCAACAGCAGAATCCGGAAGTGCAGGTGGATCCAAATGCAGCTGAGGAGCTTCGCCAGCAGCAGGAGAGAGAGAAGGAAGCAAAGCGTCAGGAAATCAAGAACGCCCTTCTTGAAGTTGAAAAAGCACTTGATGAGCCGCCAGAACCAAATGCAGAGGATCCGCTTCTCGCGCAGGGCGCCAAGGTGTACGGTGCTCTTGATAAGCTGCAGACTCTTGTAAATCAGAATCCGGGAGTATGTCCTGAATTCGACGGTGGCTGGGGTGCTGAGCTTGAAGCAAGGATGGAGCAGGATGGACTCTTTGCAGCCAAAGAGTTTGTTGACAGCATGAAGGAAAAACTTGGCGCTGCAAATGCTCAGGATGTAAGAGATGCTGTTGTTAACGAAAACCGTGAGAATAACGTAAATGAAGCGGTAGAACAGGCTGAACAGCAGCTTCAGCAGGATCCGAGAAAGCATTATCTCGTACTGAAGAATCCTGAAGAAGAGGTTGCTGAGGCTAAGCCGGATGAACTTGCGGAGATTAAAAAGCAGAGAGAGCTGCTTCAGCTTGAGATGGAAAAGCTCAAGATAGAGCAGGAGAAGCTCCGCTTAGAAAGAGAGAGGCTGGAAGCTCTTAAGAAGCAGGGAGAAGAAAAGGATAAAGAGAAAGAGAAGAAGGAACCTAAGAAGGAAGAACCGGAGATACCTATAACAAAGCAGCGCATAAGAAAGAATAAAAAGGTGACTGCAAGGCTGGGCATCTTCACTGAAGTGTATTATGCAGAGGACACCATAAGAGATGCTTCAAGCGAGTCGACGAAGATCAAGAAGATGGCTGATGCAACGCCGCTTTTCAAGAAATCTTCCAAGAGCTTTAAGCTTGTTCAGAAGGATCTTAACGAGCTTGATAAATTCATGCAGGAGATCAAGGGAAGGACAAGGCTTTCTCCTGAGGAGATGCAGACCTTCGACAGACTCTCTATGAAGGTATACAATTCCTGCCAGACTCATCTTGACCGAAAGGATAAAGAGAAGGAAGACAGACTTGAGAATGGTAAGAAGGAAAGAAAATCCACTTATGAAGAGAAAAGGATCAGGATCGTCGAGGATGTTCAGGATGGCGTAGAGCAGATACGTCAGAAGATGTATAAGGACGTTATCGCCGATAAGATCAAAGAGATGCAGGAAAAATGCGACCTTGAGGTTGCTAAGGCGGAGGATGAAAGGAATCATCTTTCAACCCAGAATCTTGATGATAAACAGCTTAGGGATACTATGGAGAACAACGTCGTAAGAACAGAGTTCTTCGCTCACAGAATGAAGAGTCTTAAGCCTGAGGATCTGTGTGTAAGGCCGGGTGAGTCACTTGGTCAGGCTCTCGGAAGACTTGATTCTTATCTTGTTCCTAGACCTAAGGACCTTAGAGATATAAAGAATACACCGCTTGTGAAGTCGCTTATTGACGAAGGCGTTGAGAAGACAAAGAAAGGCAGTGCACTTACCATGCAGGATATGGAAGCTGCCGAGAAGCAGGAGATCAGAAATCAGGCTCAGCCGATCATCAACCAGAGAAACCGCGATGCTAATATCAGACCGGTTGCAAGGAACAATCCTGAGCAGGATAGAAGACTTGAACTTAACAATCCGCAGGCAAGCGGACCACATGTATAAAATGATCGGTTAGTTTGGATCAGTGAAAGGATCAGAGTATGGAAGAGGTTTTCTCGGAAGCCTATAAAAATATAATCGAAAATATGACCGATGGCGTATTTCTTGTCGGACATGATGGCAGGGTCATACTTGAAAACTCTGTGGCGGTGAACCTCCTCAACAGGGAGCTTCATGGCGAGCGTCTCATCAGGCTTATGACCGAGGGAGACGTTAATGATGAGTTTTATCAGTGTATAATCGATGCCATATTTCAGAAGAACAAGATATACGACTCCGTTCCTTTCAGAAGAGGGGACGAGGTAAAGTACCTGAGAATTGCTGTATTTCCGCTTGCGGATGAGGGCACGGGTTCTTCGGTAATGGTAATGTTCAGTGACGTTACCGAGCTGGTAGAGCTTGCGGAGAAAAACCGGATACTCAGCGAGAAGCTTGCGGATTTTATAGACAGATTCGTCATGGTAATGGTTGGTTCGATCGATAAAAGATCGCCTTATAACGCTAACCATACCAAGAAGATGGCCAGATATGCCGAGAATTATCTGGATTATCTGGACAGAGAGGGCAGGGGGATAGACCCTATGAAGAAGAAGCCTCTTCTGTCAAGTGTATGGCTTCATGATATCGGAAAGCTTGTCATACCGCTCTGGGTCATGGATAAGCCTTCACGTCTCGGAGATAAAGAGACGGATGTCATGAACAGGATAGAGGTTTCAAAGCTCTGCTACAGGATAAAGGAGCTTGAGGATCCCGAGTCGGGCGCACAGGCTCATGAGAAGATAGAGGAGCTTGAGGAGGCGGCAAGATTCATAAAGTCAATTAACATGAAAGGCTTTATGGATGATGAATCACTTGCGAAGGTTGAGGCTCTGGCAGAGATAAAGTGTCTCACGCCGGAGGGAGAGATGGTACCGCTTCTGGATGATTATGAGAAGGAAGCGCTGATGATACGCAAGGGAACTCTTACGGCATCGGAAAGAAAGATCATTGAATCTCATGTAAGCCAGACCTACGAGATGCTTAAGGAGATGAATTTTGAGGGGACTCATAAGGATGTTCCGGAGTGGGCCGGAAGACATCATGAGTACCTGGATGGTTCAGGATATCCGAACGGACTTAAGGGCGATGAGATAACCTGGGAGACAAGGCTCCTTACGATAATAGATATTTACGATGCGCTGACTGCAGAGGACAGGCCTTACAAACCGCCGATGCCTCCGGAGAAGGCGTTCAGCATACTTGAAAGTATGAGAGATGAGGGTAAGATAGACGGAGAAATACTAAAGGATTTCTACGAAAGTAAAGCCTGGCAGACCGGAGTAGATGCATAAGAGCTTTTGGGGAAGATCAAGGGGTAGCAGCTATGGGAAAAAAGGAAGAACAGCTTAAAGTCATCGAGATGATGAACGACGCAAGGAAGGATCTTGAAGGGAAATACGAGAAATATAAGGCTCTTCATGAGTCTGAGACCGATCCTGAAGAGAAGAAACGTCTGGATAAGGAAATGGGTACCATCCAGGTTCAGCTTGACTACGTTAAGGGCGCGATCGAGAACTGCGAGCTTCAGCTCAAGAAGGTGAAGGATAAGGAAGAGCAGAAGAAGATCGAGAACGTCATGAAGGGCGTTATGCTTATAGGCGCGTACAATGAAAATAAGCGTATGATTGCCGAAATAGAGAAGGAAAAGGCTGAAGAGGTTGATATTCTCAGGGATTTCCATACTGTAGTCCACGAAAAAGCCCGTACTATATTCAGCAGGAAGAAGTTCAGATATGTAGATGAGTCCAAGATTGACCAGATCATAAAGAATGAAGAGTTTAAGAAGATGGCTGCGGAGGACCCTTACAAGCTGAAGCGCGATGAGAAGGATGTCCAGCTTGAATATGAAAATACGATCATAAGAGCTCTTAATTATATCAATGAAGAGATCGGTGACGACTTCGCGGAGAATGAGGAGAAGTTCAAGAAGTTCATGTCTGTTGTCAACGGATATGAGAGAGCGTATAAGCTCCTGAAGGACGATCCGAGGTTTGACGACAGCGCCAAAGATGCCTCATACTATGCAGGTAAGAGGAAGACCTATACCAAGGATCTCGAGCAGTATGGTACCGAGGAGGATAAAAAATTCTTTGAGGAGCTTCTTACTGATATCGATGATCTTGCCATAGAAACAAGGGATCTTCAGAATGAGTTTCTTATCGGCAGAAGTAATTTCATTAAAGGAAACGGCTATACAAAAGAGCTTATCGAAAAAGAAAAGAAAGTCCTGGACAAGATCGGAACCTACAGAGACAAGAAAAATGCTCAGATGCTGAAGGATGTTCAGGAGGGAAATGATCCAACCGCTTCGGCTAAGATGTTTTCGCTTGCTCTTGAGTTTGTATTTCCGATATCACAGCAGCTTGAGCGTGACAGCGTAATGCAGAAGAATAATGAACTCCGTGAGAAGATGGAGATGTGGTACATCTATGAGAAGCTTCCTAAGGAAGGAGTTCAGACTGTTAAGAAGAGAAATAAACAGGTAGAGGACGAGGTCAAGGCATGGTCGAAGGTTCAGAGGATCAAGCGTATGACTGCGGGACGAGGAGCTATAGTACAGAGTGTCTGTGACTGGACGGTTGAGGATGCCGCATATCTTCTTGCGCGTGTCAAGAGTCCTGATCCGATAACCAAAGCTGATGAGAAGAAGATCAAGAAGCAGATTGCTGCTATCGTTCTCTGCAAGGTTATTGACGAGGAGCTGAACAAGAAGCTTGACGGTCCGGCATCATATTATCATCAGATCAAAAATGATTTCAATCGTGAGAAGTTTGATGAGCTGGCGAACAGGATCATGGAGACCAGGGAATTCAAGACTGCTCTGAAGAAGTTCATGCAGAAGGGGGATATCAGGGTAAATACGATCCGATTCCTTGCCGAGGATTATGAAGCAAAGATATCGAAGGAATTCACCGGAAAAGGGACCGAGCATAGAAGGATGAGTACGGTGGTTGACGAAAATAACATGCTTAGACGACCTACGGAAATACGCCGGATGACCCAGAGAAAACCTAATTAAAAAAATATTTTAAAAAAGCTTACGCCATGTTGGACATTTGTTGGACAGCATGGCGTATTATCGTGCCATAAGATAAATGTCCATAAGGTAAAGGTATAATCAAGGAGGTCAGATATGGCAGTAGTAGTTGGTATTATTGGAATTATTGTGGCACTTGTTGGCGGTATTCTTTTTGGTATAATCGGTGGCTTCGTAGGCGCGGGCCTTGGCATACTTGCAATCGTTCTTGGGATCCTCAAGAAGAAGAAGGGTGAAGGCGGTTCGGCCGGAATCGTATCCGGTATAGCTGCAATAATCATGGGAATTGTTCTCGCATTTGTATTCTTTGGTCTTGCTAAAAACATCGAAGACAGAGCAAAGAAGCAGGGTATGGATATAGTTGCAGAGGTTGCACCAAGTCTTAAATATGGTGTTATCGGTTTCGCTAAGGAGATCGATGATAAGGGTTATGACATGGATGAGATTTCAGACATGATCAATGAGCTTCAGGATTAATCACTTGTATTGGGGTTATAAACCGGGTGGCGGTAACGCTGCCCGGTTTTTGCGTAGATAATGAGCCGATAGGCGAGGGGCGTCGCGTCTACACATTAAAGATGCTTAAAGAACCCTTAAGCTTTTGGTAGTTCACAAAGATGGCAAATTATGGTATTATATTAACGGCTGTGAGTGGAGGAAGCGGCTTTCGAAAAGTTAAAAACTTTAGCGCCAGGCTGGCTGGATGGGCTGCGGGAAGGGTATTTTCCATGGCAGGATATCGGTTCAGCTGACGAGGAGTAGGGTTATCGAAAAGAATTCGGCGGGTGCCCTACCGGACCGCACAGACGAAAGCTCTGTAACAAAATCGGAGGTGACTCCGGAACAAAAATCAGAGCAGTGTAATAAAAAAACAGAATAATAAGGAGATATTATGTGCGGCATAATTGGATTCACAGGCGCGAAGCCTGTAAAAAACATTTTGATCAATGGACTTGAACAGCTTGAATACAGAGGTTATGACAGCGCCGGTATCGCGGTTCTTACAGATACCGGAATAAATATCAGAAAGAGAACGGGCAAGGTTGCACAGCTCCGCGAGGCAGCTATGGACCTTACGGAGGAAGCATTTTGCGGTATCGGACATACCAGATGGGCAACTCACGGCGGCGTTACAGACACGAACGCGCATCCGCATAAGTGCGGCAGAGTCGTACTTATTCATAACGGTATCATCGAGAACTACCGTGAACTCATATCCGACTACGGCCTGAAGAACAAGCTTGTTTCTGAGACAGATACAGAGGTGGTTGCAGCCCTTCTTGATACGCTTTATACCGGTGACCCGATCAAGGCCATCAGAAAAGCGGTCGACAGGATGATGGGTTCCTTCGCTCTGTGCATAATGTTTGAGGATCATCCGGGCGAGATCTACGCAGTTAGAAATGTCAGCCCGATGGTTGCTGCAACATTTGATGACAATTCGATGATCGCTTCAGATATCACTGCAATCATCCCTTATACAAAGAACTATTTTGTAGTTCCTGAGTATCATATCCTTACAATCGGCAAAGGTACCATCAAGGTTGAGGATATGAAGGGTAACGAGGTTAAGCCTGAGATCCTTACAGTGAACTGGGACATCTCTTCAGCTCAGAAGGGCGGATATCCTTACTTCATGCTTAAGGAGATCTATGAGCAGCCGGACGCTCTCGACAGAACAGTAAGACCGAGAGTTAAGGACGGTCTTCCATACCTTCTTGAGGATGGTATCAGTGACAAGCTCTTCGAGAAGATCAAGAGGATAAATGTCATCGCCTGCGGTACTGCTATGCATGCCGGAATGGTAGGGAAATACGTATTTGAAAATAAGCTGAGGATTCCTGTAAATGTTGAGATCGCTTCCGAGTTCAGATATAAGGATCCAATCATCGACAGCGAGACACTTACCATAGTTCTTTCGCAGTCAGGCGAGACTATTGATACACTCGAGGCTTTGAGACTGGCGAAGAGTAAGGGAAGCCCTGTGCTTTCAATCGTAAATGTTAAGGGCTCGACCATAGCACGTGAGAGTGATTATGTGCTCTACACACATGCAGGTCCTGAGATCGCAGTTGCAAGTACCAAGGCTTATACGGTTCAGATAGCAGCTATGTATCTGCTTGCATGCCGTTACGGACTTGTTAAGGGCGTGATGAGCGAGGCGGACGCAAGGGACTTTATCGCTAAGCTTGAAAATGTGAGAAGCCTCATCGAGGAGACTCTGAAGAATGCAAACAGGATCAAGATGGTTGCTAATCGTATCATGATAGCACCGGATGTATTTTATATCGGAAGAGGTATCGATTATACACTCAGTCTTGAAGCATCCCTTAAGCTTAAGGAGATCTCATACATCCATTCGGAGGCTTATGCAGCCGGCGAGCTGAAGCACGGAACCATCGCGCTGATCTCAGAGAATGTACCTGTTATCGCTATCGCGACAGAGGAAAATGTACACGCTAAGGTAATCTCAAACGTGAAGGAGGTTAAGTCGCGCGGAGCTTACGTTGTTCTCGTGAGCCACGACGAGCCGCTTAATGATACAAGTATCTGCGATATGCAGATCAGACTGCCTGAGGCTGACAGTACCTTCTCTGTATTTGCGACAGCTGTTGTACTCCAGCTTATCGCATATTACACATCCGATGCCAAGGGTCTTGACGTGGACAAACCACGTAACCTGGCGAAGTCGGTAACTGTAGAATAATTTTTTGGAAATATTAATATAACAGCTGAGTATATGGTAATGCTGATCGAGACCGTATTTGTAAGTTGAGTCGAGAAAAGCGTTGCCATAGACGAGGTGTACGTTAAAAGGTAATTTATAGTATGAAAGTTAAAAAGTTAGTAGCAATAACGATGCTCATGGTTGCGTGCTTATCCCTCGCGGCCTGCGGCAAGGAGAAAACAAAGAAGTATCAGAACTACATCAACGATCTTATCACCGCGAATTATCTCGGCGCCACCGATGACTACATAGAAACCACCGGTGCCAATAAGAGCGATGCTGAGGCTATGTATGATAACAATATTGCCAGACTTGCTGATGCGCTTCAGGCGTATTATGGTCTTACAATCGTTGAGGATGATGAGCTTTACGCAGACCTGAAGGAGCTTGCGAAAACCATCTACGGAGGTATAAAATACAGTACTAAGTCACCGCAGAAAAAGGGTGGCAGCTATACAGTCGATGTTGAGATCTATCCAATCGATATCCTTAACCAGACCGACAGCGATGTGAAGACTTATGTAGAGGACTTTAACAGCAGAGTATCGGCAGGCGAGTTCAATAACTACGAGCGAGAGGTTTACGAGCATGAATTTGCCGAGGGCATAGTGGATATCCTGAAAGATGCTGTCAAGAACCTTCAGTATTCGGAGCCTGTAACGGTCACTGCTACGATATACGTTGAGGGAGATACATTCTATATCAGCAATGAGGATTTCATTAAGATCGATGATTCTATGATAGCTCAGTACAGGGGTGAAGCTACTGAACAGGATTCAGAGCAGGTTACAGAGCAGTAATAAAGATATAAGACCGGCGGTGACGCGACAAAAACCGTCATCCGCCGGTTTTGTGATATAAATGGGGTTTTAAATATAATGTTTTTGGAGGGAGAAGAGTTATGGCTTTAGGAAAAGAAGCAGGTAATGCCCAGTCTTCTCAGGAAGCAAATAAGACGGATGCCAAAGATCCGGTCGGTATATTTGATATGTACCAGATCGTGAACAGGATCAATGTGAGGACCCCGGCCGGAGCATTTGTTCTTTCGGATGACGAGAAGACACTGTATTATAAAAATAATATTTCACTCCCTAAAGAAGTGGGAGATGAGGATACTCTGAAGAACGCAGGACTTAGGATATTTGACTCGGTAGCCTGTGTGACCGACTGGATAGATGTGCTGATGGGACTTAACGACGGTGACATGGAGTACGAGGATTGCCTGAAGCGTCTCGATGAGGTTATTTCCTGAAAAGAAATAAAATATTAATAAAAATCAAGTGACGGAAAATGCTCTTTGTGCTATACTGTTTGTGGCGCTATTTAAAGACGCGGTTTATGGTCTGATACAGTGAATAGAGCCTATCAGAGCCGTATTTTATAGAAATAATATTATAGATGAAGTGAAAGGGGCAGAAAGAAAGTGGAAAAAGTAGAATTCAAATCAGTGTCTTTCGGTGGATATGACAAGAAGGCTGTAGACAGCTATATTGAAGAAACAACAGCTAATTATGAAAAGCAGATAGCAGAGCAGAAGGAAAAGCTTGAGAAGCTCGGCGAAACAGTTAAGACTCTTCAGACAATGAGAGACGTAAATGTTAACGAATCAAAGGAGACTATCGAAAACCTTAAGTCAGTTAATGATAATCTTCAGGCTGAGATCGACAGCCTTAAGGCAGAGCTCAGCAGCTTCAGAGAAAAAGAGAGTGAGTCTGCTTCAAAGTATGAATCTATTTCCAGAACTCTTCTTGCTGCTCAGGAGTCAGCTGCCAAGACTATGGCACAGACAAATGCAGAGTGCGAGGCAAAGCTTGCTGAGACAACAGCTCAGTGCCAGCAGATGCTTGAGGAAACAACAGCTCATTGTGAGAATCTGAAGTTTGAGACACAGGCTGCCTGTGAGAAGCTTACAACAGAAACAGATAATGAGTGCGCAAATAAGAAATACGCTACAGAAGCTTACTGCGATGACCTCACAAGAAAGACTGAGGAAGCTGCAGCAGAGCTTAAGAGAACCTCTGAGGAGGAAGCTGCAAACCTCAAGAATGTTACTGAGGTTAATTGCGCAAATCTTCTTGAGGAGACAACAAAGCAGTGCGACGAGAAGAAGGCTGCAACACGTGAGGAGGTTCTCCAGACAAGAACAACCGTTAAGCGTGAATGCGAGAGCATCAGCGAGTTTATCTCTCAGCTCATGACATCAGTTAAGAAGGTATCTGAGGCATGTGAAGAGACCAAGGCTTTTGCTGATGGTGCATTTGGAGACGTAAGCGCACAGTGATGACTTATCAGAACGCGAAATAGAAGGATCGCGCGGCTGAGTATTGACATGAAGTCTTAAATACACTCCGCCACTATTTCTTATAGTGGTGGAGTTTTTAAGCATAACGGGGGATGCAGCATGAATACCGAATTGGAATATCTCGCGAGAGCTCTCAGCGAGCAGGAGACAGTCGTAATCGTACAGACTCTCAGCTTTGCAGGACAGCTCCTCAGAAGATCTATCAAATACATATCCGATAACGCTGACAGATATGGTATGAATAAGTCGGCTATCATGAACGGCTTCAGGCTTCCTATCGATTATCTGCATCCGGAGGACAGGGACGATTTCGTCAGCGCTATTCTGGCTGCCAGAGAGGAAGGAACCAATTATTCCTACAGAGCGAGGCTGGTAGGAGATAACGGAAAGCTTCATACAGTTGATTTCAGGATCATCTTCCTTTCGATAAGCGAGGGAGAGACTGAAATCGAATATATCATACAGGATGCGGAGTCCAAGGCTGTTAGTATGGAGAGCAGGGTTGAGCAGGAGATAGCAACTGTTAAGGTAGAAAAGCCTGCGATTGCTGAACCGGCTGTATCCGATGCTGATATGAATCATGTTCTGAATGTCCTTGCAGAAAACAATCTGGCAGAGTTCTTCCAGAATATTTCCTGCGCATTCAATCTTTATTCGAGCATCGTTGATGGAAAGGGCAGGATACTTACAAGACCTGTGGGCCCTGAGAGCTTCCTCGGTGATTTCTACGATCTCTTCGAGAGACCTCATTACAGAGAGCTTTTCAGAAGGCTTAAGAAGAGAGTGCAGGATGAGGGTGAGCCTTTCATATCCGATATGGGTAACGGCAATCCTGACAACCTGATTTCCGCAGCACCTATCTATGTTGAAGGAAACCACGTAGCGACCTGGCTGCTCTGCGCTTACGACAGAAAGCAGGCGGAGGATCTGAAGGTCATCTACAAGAAGCAGTGGGATATTGCAGATAATGTTTCGACCTATATGGTCAAGATAAATACGTCTATCCAGAAGGCTGAGAAGCTGAAGAAGCTGGAGGCGGACACAGAAACGCATATAAGGCAGAAGGAGATCATCTCCGACGCCATAATGAATATTTCCGATGGCATGGGTTGTATCAGCAGTTTGTTTGAGGCTGCCGGTAACGAGATGAAGGTGGATTATATAGCCATGTTCGGGCTTACCTCGCCTGATTCTTCAACCTACGAGTATAAGAGAGCCTGGTTCTCTCACGGCCGCAACAAGACGGTCATCGATTCAACCTGGAATACAGGAAGATATGCTGAGGAATATGATACAATAAAGAAAAAGGGTTGTCTCATCATAGACAACAAAAATATGACCAATCGTATCAGGGTTGGTATCTTCCGTGGAAATGTCAGGGCGGTTATGATCTTCCCTGTCAATGTCGACGAGAAGGAATCGGCCTATATCGTATTCTGCGAAAATAAGGCTGAAAGAACCTGGACAGAGAATGATATTGCATTTGCCAAAGAGGTCAGTGCGACGGCGGGGCGCATAATCAGATATGCAACCGGAGCTGAGAATACTGATGAGGCAAACAAGACTCTTTTGGACATCTACAACTACCTTAACGTAGGTGTATTTATCAAGGATGATCAGAGCGGCAGGGTAGTATTCTCCAACAGGACTATGAATAATATGCTCGGTTATGAATTCACGGGCACGGACAGTTCTGTCATTATAGCGCATACAGGAGGCTCTATGGGCTTTGGCGAGAGTGGTGACAGAAATAAGGTGACAAACTGGAGAAAATATATAGAAACACTGGTTAAGATAGTTGATATCACCGAGATCAAGATCAAATGGCTGAACGGTGAACCGGCATCGGTTTATATCGTAAGACCGGTGGAGGAATAGTTAGGAAGGACAATTATGGCAAGTACAGATATAGGAATAGATCTGGGAACCTCCAGCATACTTGTATATGTCAAGGGTAAGGGCGTCGTACTGAACGAGCCTTCGGTAGTTGCCTATGACAGAGACACAGACAAGATTGTTGAGATAGGCGACGAGGCGAGACTAATGCTCGGAAGGACTCCGGGAAATATAGTTGCGATCAGGCCGCTCCAGCACGGGGTTATCTCAGACTATACCACTACCGAGAAGATGCTTAAATACTTTATCAGGAAGGCAGTAGGAAGAAACCTCTTCGGCAGGAGACCATGTATAAGTGTATGTGTTCCTTCGGGCGTTACCGAGGTTGAGAAGAGGGCTGTTGAGTCCGCAACCTACAATGCCGGAGCAAGAGACGTTACGATCATCGAGGAGCCTGTGGCTGCAGCCATCGGAGCCGGGATCGACATTATGCGTCCTTGTGGAAACCTGATCGTTGATATCGGCGGCGGAACAACAGATATAGCTGTTATCTCGCTGGGCGGAACCGTTGTCAGCTCATCCATCAAGGTGGCAGGCGACGATTTTGACGACGCTATCGTTAGATATATCAAGAAGACTCATAATCTCCTGATCGGTGACAGAACCGCTGAGGAGATCAAGATAAATATCGGTACCTGCTACAAGAGACCGGAAAATATCTCTATGGACGTGCGTGGAAGAAATATGGTTTCCGGACTTCCGAAGACGGTTACTGTTGCATCGGATGACATCGAGGAGGCGCTGAGAGAGCCGACGGGACAGATAGTTGAGTCTATTAGGAGCGTGCTTGAGAGGACGCCGCCTGAGCTTGCAGCAGACATATCCAACAGGGGTATCGTTCTGACCGGAGGAGGAGCTATGCTCCATGGTCTTGAGGAGCTGATCGAGGAGAAGACCGGCATCACTACGATGACGGCTGAGGATCCTATGTCTGCGGTAGCTATCGGAACAGGTAAATATGTTGAGTATTTCAACGATAAAAGTTAGCATACTGACTGCAGAGACGAGACTGCAGTTTACGTAGTCAAGCACCGCCATGGAGGTTTCTTCAGAGGCGGTGCAGGTGTTTTTCGGAGTAATTAGAGCAACAGTTTGTTGCTTTTTAGGGACAGAGGCGGAGTTCGCATAATGGGCTGGTATGTTTCTGAGAGTAGAGGCGGAGTTTGCAGAATGGTTTGATGAGCTTCTGAAAGTAGGGGCGGAGCCTGTCGAGGTATTAAAATATGGTTTGCGAAGGATATATAGAGAAGATCATATATAGAAATGAAGAGAACGGCTACTCCGTATTTTCTGTTGAGACGACGGAGGGCGAGGAAATATTTGTCGGTACCATGCCTTCCGGCAGTGAGGGCATGTATATTGTTGCAACCGGTGAATATGTTCACCATCCTCAGTATGATATACAGTTCAAATTCACGGAGTATGAGATAAAGTTTCCGGATGATGCGGCCGGTATCGAGAGGTATCTTGGCTCGGGAATCATCAAGGGCATAGGAGAGGTGCTGGCGAAAAGGATAGTCAGGGCCTTTGGTTCTGATACCCTTAGGATCATCGATGAGGAGCCGGAGAGACTTGCCGAGATCAAGGGCATCTCCATGAATAAGGCGAGGGCTATCGCACAGTCTTACATGGAGAACAGGGAGTTTCAGGATGTGATAATCTTCCTTGCGCAGTATGGCATAAGCATAAATCTTGCCATGAAGATCTATAACGAATACGCCGATACAGTCTACAGTATAGTCAGCAACAATCCATATCAGATAGCCGAGGACATCCCGGGAGTTGGTTTCAAGACAGCCGATGATATAGCAAGAAAGGTCGGAATACCTGAGGATTCGGAATACAGAGTCAGATCTGCCATACTTTATCTCTTAAGCCAGTCCATGAGCTTCGGGCACATGTATCTGCCGAAGGAACAGCTGGTGAATGCGGTTAGAGATCTTCTTTCACTTGGGGCTGAGGAGTCGGACGAGGTGATAGAGGACCAGCTTGCGGCTCTTCTGGTGGAGCATGCGATAGTTGTTGAAGAGACCGAGGAGGGCGAGGCTGTATTTTCGGCCTATAATTACAGGATTGAGATGAGCAGTGCAAAGCTGCTTGCAGGACTTATACTTCGTCATGAGACCGATGATGAGGAGATCGACGAATATATAGGCAGGATAGAGAAGGATCTGGGAATGAACCTTGCGCCGGAGCAGGTTGAAGCCGTGAGAAATGCGGTCAGCAGCGGTGTTGCGATAATCACCGGCGGTCCCGGAACCGGTAAGACTACGATAATAAATGCGATAATAGAGTATTTCCTGAATAACGGAATGGAGGTTAAGCTCGCTGCGCCTACGGGCAGGGCGGCGAAGCGCATAACCGAGTCGACGGGCTTCAAGGCGGTGACGGTTCACAGGCTCCTGGAGTTCATCGGTGAGCCGGGCTCTCAGGAGGAGAGAGGCCTTAAGTTTAACCACAACAGGGCGAATCCGATCGAGGCGGACGCGATCATAGTCGATGAGGCATCCATGCTCGACAGTATGCTCTTTCATGCGCTGCTTCTGGCTGTAAAATACGGTACAAGGCTTATTCTTGTCGGCGATACGGACCAGCTTCCGCCGGTGGGTGCCGGAAATATACTGCGCGATATGATCGACAGCAGGCATTTTCCTGTGACTGAGCTTGTCAGGATTTTCAGACAGGACGAGCAGAGTATGATAGTCAGAAACGCCCACAAGATCAAGAACGGCGAGCATGTTACGATAGATAATAAGAATTCAGACTTTTTCTTCATACCGAGGACGAGTCCGGCTGAGATAATCGACGAGATAAATACGCTGCTGACGAAGGACCTGCCGAAGTATCTGAAGGTCGAACCGACGGATATCGAGGTGCTTTCACCTATGAGAAAATACGAGCTCGGTGTGGAGAATCTGAATAAGCGCCTGCAGGAAACTCTGAATCCACCGATGAAAGGGAAGACCGAGAAGGTCAAGAATAATATCATCTTCAGAGTCGGTGACAAGGTCATGCAGATACATAATAATTACAGGCTTGAGTGGACCATCTATAATAATGACGGCAGCGTGGATGAGAGCGGAATAGGCGTATTTAACGGCGATACCGGAGTCATTACTGAGATAGATGATTTTAATGAAGTGATAAATGTTAAGTTCGACGACAGGAGAGAGGTCATGTATCCTTATGCGATACTTGATGAGCTTGAGCACGCTTTTGCGATCACGGTGCATAAGTCGCAGGGCAGTGAGTATCCGGCAGTCATTGTGCCGCTTTACAGTGGGCCTCCGAGGCTGATGTCAAGGAATCTGATATATACTGCGGTGACCAGGGCAAAGCAGATGGTTGTCATCGTCGGCAATCTTGGGCTGATCAATAAGATGATCGACAATGCATCTGAACTGAGGCGATATACAAGGTTCAGAAACCGGTTGGATGAGATGTTTATGGATGAATAAAGAGATCATGACGCAGATGTGTTGAGAATAGTATGCTGCAGTCTTGATTTGAATATGTTGATGATATATGGAGTTTTATGATTACGAGAAAGGCGAGGAATGCTTGACAATCTGGTTGACATAATATTTCCAAGAAGATGTGCGGTCTGTGATGATGTTCTTGCGCCGGGCAGTAAGGGAATCTGCGCGTCCTGCAGACCGAGACTTTCCTATGTGAGTGAGCCGAGGTGCATGAGGTGCGGCAAGGAAATAGAAAATAGCGACGAGGAATACTGCGGCGACTGTACAAAGACCAAAAGAAGCTTTGAAGGTGGTTTTCCGCTCTTTAACTATATACCGCCGCTTTCCGATGCTATCACAAGGCTGAAATACCACGGGCGGCAGGAATATGCCGGTATTTACGGCAGGGAGATTGCGAAGGCTTACGGCGCACATTTTAAGATGCTGGGGGTGGAGTGCCTCGTTCCGGTGCCGCTTCATAAGGACAGGCTTAAGAAAAGAGGCTATAATCAGGCGGCTCTTATAGCGAAGGGAATCTCGGCAGAGACCGGGATACCTGTAAATGAAAGGCTGCTTGTCAGAGATAAGAAGACCGCTCCGCAGAAAGAGCTCAGTGATGTCGACAGAGAGAAGAATCTGGCGATGGCCTTTTCCGTTGGGAAGACATACAGCGATTCTAGTTTGAATAGTGGTGTAGTTAGCGGCAGGAGAAGCGATAGTAAGACGGAAGAGCAGGGAAAGAATGAAAAAGCCTATGTTCCGGCGATTGTGCTTCTGGTGGATGATATTTACACCACAGGCGCTACGATCGAGGGCTGTACGAAGGTATTACTTGCGGCCGGCGTGAAGAAGGTATATTATACAAGTGTTGCTATCGGTTCAGTAACATAATAAAAAAAGAAGGACACGAAAATGGATAAGAAAAAAGTAGTTGTTATATTTGGTGGAATGTCTTCGGAGCATGAGGTTTCATGCATCTCCGGCGCAACTGTGATCGGTGCGATCGATAAGGAGAAATACGAGCCTATTCTTGTGGGCATCACAAAGGACGGCAAGTGGCTGCTTACCGAGAGTGTAGAGAGTATCAGAGACGGAAGCTGGAGAAAGAGCAAGAAGAGAGCGGTCATCTCTCCGGATACTGAGGGCGTGCTGCTTGTAACGAGTGAGGAAGGCACTGAGAGCGTAAAGATCGATGTTGTATTTCCGGTGCTTCATGGACTTTTCGGTGAGGATGGAACCATCCAGGGACTGCTTGAGATGGCGCATATTCCGTACGTTGGCTGCGGACATCTTTCGTCAGCTGTTACGATGGACAAGTTTTTCACCAAGGTTATCGCCGATTCTGTGAATGTTCAGCAGGCTGCTTACGTTCCTGTTCGTTCCTTCGAGCTTGCCGAGATGGACAAGGTGGTTGAGAAGATCGAGAAGGAGAAGGAATATCCTGTATTTATCAAGCCTTCAAATGCAGGGTCTTCGGTTGGAATCACCAAGGCTCACAACAGGGCTGAGCTGATAGAGGGCCTGAAGCTTGCGGCTAAGCACGACAGCAAGATACTTGTTGAGGAGTCGATAAACGGACGCGAGATCGAATGTGCTGTATTTGGCTATATGGGAAATGCCTTCGCAACAGGCGTCGGCGAGATCGTGGCAGCGGCTGAATTCTATGACTATGATGCAAAATACAATAATGCTGCATCGAAGACCATTATCGATCCGGATATTCCGGCAGAAAAGGTTGAGGAAATACGTGATGCGGCTGTTAAGATCTATAGAGCCTGCGACTGCTTCGGTCTTTCGAGAGTTGATTTCTTCCTTGAGAGGGAGACTGACAGGGTTGTATTTAATGAGATAAATGCGATTCCGGGTCACACATCGATAAGCATGTATCCGATGCTGATGGAGAAGGCCGGACATCCGATGAATGAGTACGTAAACCAGCTTATCGAGATGGCTTACGAGAGACATGACTATACAAAAAAGAAGCACTCAAAATAGCAAATAAACATGCTTGTCTCCTAAAACTGAGTTGTGTAGAACAGCGGACGATTGAAAAATCGGATTAATAGGGGAATAACAACCAGCCGGGGAGTATGAGTCATATAGAACTGTAAGAATATAGTATGAATAGTGGTTTAAAGAAGATAAATGTAAAAATAACCGGCAGCTCAGAGCTGGGCGATACCGTAACGGAAGCTAAAGGGACTCTCACGGAGAATGAGGACAGCGTTGTTATCACCTATTATGAGAAGTTTGAGGGTGACAGTGCTGTAACAAAAAGTATCCTGACGATAAAGGGCGGAGAGGTATTTCTTGAGAAGTCCGGAGGAGTTAGGGCGTCGATGGCATTCTCTCATGGAAGAAACCATGAGGTGCTCTATGATACGGGCGCAGGGAAAATACCTATGAAGATGAAGACCAACAAGATATTTACGAAGCTTCACGAGGACGGTGCTGATGTCGAGCTTGAATACACTATAAGCTTCGGTCCGGAAAATGAAGCTAAAAATAGTTTGAAGCTTGTGGCAAGATATCTGTAATTTGCCGGGAATTGAGCTATATGAAAATAAAACACCCCATATTAGTCCTGTGCAGGATTAATATGGGGCGTTTTTAGCTGGTCGCTTTATAAGCTTCAGGAATACGAGATAAAGTATCGCGCCGGACATAACGAATGTCAGTACAGTTGGGATCACTGCAGAGAAAAGATCCTGCGGGATCATATATACGCTGGCATTTACCATGATGTGAAGAAATACAGCCGGTAATATGCTTTTAAACTTTATCGTTATCTGGCAGAAGACGATGCCGGCGACAAAGGCGTAGATGCCCTGGATGATGCTTCCGTGATAGAGTCCGAAGAGCAGAGCAGTGAAAAGAACTGCAGGTTTTATCGAAAGTACCTTTTTTGCAAAATGAAGTGTCAGTCCGCGGAAGATGATCTCCTCGGCGATAGGTCCGAGAAGGATGACGGTCAGCATGAGCAGGAACGTGCGCTCGGTCATATTTCCGATCATTTCATCGTAGGATGTAAAGAGCTTCGGAGCGACACGTTTTATCAATGCGATTATACTATCAACGAAAAGCTGGAAGGCTATTCCTCCTGCTACAAGCAAGGCGATAGTCTTGAGAAACGTATTACCAGTGTTGTTCTCAGGTTTCTTTTCGTTTTTTGCACTGCCGGCTTTCTTTGCTGTATTTGCCGTAGCTGTTGACAGGCGATTCTTCTCACATACCATAAGATACCACCAGCCGAAGATTATCAGGCACAGGAGTGCATAGATAAGATTGGTGATAGCTGTATTTGTCGGCATGGTTCCGCCGATGTAGGAGTCCTCGTCAAAATCAATCTTAAAGCCCAGATAGGTATTCAGGGCGGTGACGATGGCGAAGTCCGCAAAGTATGCGATGATCTCCAGAATATATGTAACAAGAAAAGGGGCTACTGCAATCAGCAGCCCCTTTATCATATAGCTTGTTTCAAGCTGAGCCCTGTGAGTCTCAGTTGATAATGATTTAGTTTTATCAGTCTGTGATCTTCTTGGCTCTTTCTCTTTCACGTTTAGCCTTTTCCTTCTCAGCCTTAAGCTGTTCCTTGGTCTTCTTATTCTCTATGTCGGCCTTAAGCTGTCTCTGATAATCAGCCTGCTGCTTACGCATCTTTTCTCTGAAGGACATCTTCTTTTTCTTCTTGCCTGTCTCTTCTTCAGCAGCAGGAGCGTTCTTAGACTTACGAACACTCTTAACGCTTACAAGATAGATACCGCTGACCATGGCCTTAACCTCGCCCTTTGTAGGAACGTCGTCATAGATCGCATCGTCGCATAAAAGTGTAACTATCTGAGGACCAACCTTTGCCTTGACAACAGGAACCTTGGCCTTCTGGTATTTCTTAGGTGTCTGTTCCATAACAACCTTAGGAAGCTTTGCGTCCCTGAGAGGCATATATTTCTTATCAATGATGAGCATGCTGGTAGGCTGGGCCTGTGCCATCATTTCTTCCTTCTGGGCAAGCTGCTTCTTCTGCATCTTGTTGCCGACAATATAGAGAGCTACGATCGCGCCGATAAGTACAACAAGCACGATGAGTAAAATAATCCAAAACATTTTCCGGTATGTCCTCCGATCTTTCTTTTTAATTTATTTGTCCCATGTTTTCTGATCCTCGAGCATCCTGGTCAGGCGGTTCGGAATGTCGGCATAATATGCTCTTTTTTCCTGAACGCTCAGCTCTGACGGATTTACAGGCTCGCTGAATTCGACGGTAACATGAGTTTTCTTGATAAAGTGAAACTTGTTATTTTCAAATATATTATCCTGATTGCTCATGGCAACGAGGATGATAGGTGACTTAGACCTTTCGGCCATCTTATATCCGCCTTCCCTGAAAGGAAGGAGAGTGTCCTTGTGGTTTCTTGTTCCTTCAGGATAAAGACCCAGTGAAAGTCCGAGCTTCATCTGCTCAGTTCCCTGATTGATGGTCTTTATAGCCTCTCTGGGATTATCCCTGTCGATGAAAACACATCCGATGTCTCGCTGATAAGGTGAGAGAAGAGGAGTGTTTGAGAATTCCTTCTTGGAAATAAAGCCCAGAGGAACATCCACAAGTGTATGAAGTATGATTATATCGAACCAGCTTCTGTGGTTGCCGACAAATAGTATTGCAGTGTCCTTCGGTATATTTTCCTGGCCTCTGACCGTAACCTTGGTTCCGGCAAGGAAGAGGAGTTTCCTGAAGAAGCCTCGTACGAAAGGATTGGCCTTCGACCATCCCTTCATAGGATCCTTCTTTATCATGTGCTTGAAATGCAGGTGCACAGGTAAAGAGAAGAGCATTGCATTAAAGGCCCACAGAGCACAGAGAATTAGTCTTATCATAAGCTGCCTCCGTATTACTATGGCTTTAACTGACAGTGATCAGTTATCTTCCGAACATTTTAGCAGTTTCAAAGAGTCTTGAAGCAAGCTGGTCCGTAAGGGCCTCCTGCTTATATCTCCATGACCAGTTTCCGCTTCCGACACCAGGGGTATTGAAACGTGCCCATGAGTCCAGCTCGAGGATATCCTGCATAGGGACTATGGCCATATTTGCAACTGAACCGAAGCAGGCTCTTATCATAACCCAGCAGATGTCGCTTGCGTCTGTGCTGTAATATCTTCTGAGCTTGTCGCGTGATGCCTCATATGCGTGCTTGTACCAGCCCAGAGTAGTATCATTATCATGCGTACCGGTGTAGCATACGCAGTTTCTGATGTGGTGATGAGGAAGGAAGTGGTTGTCGTTCGGATTCTCAAATGCGAACTGAAGTATCTTCATTCCAGGGAAGCCGAACTTGTCTCTGAGTTCGATGACTGATTCGTCGATCTCACCGAGGTCCTCAGCGATTATCGGCATATGGTATCCGAGGTTAGCTTCAAGCATGGTGAAGAAGTTCTCACCCGGAGCCTGTACCCATCTTCCGTGTATAGCTGTTTCGTCTCCGTAAGGTACGGCCCAGAACTTGTCGAAGCCACGGAAATGATCTATACGGAGGAAATCAACGAGCTCAAGCTGATGCCTGATCCTCTTGATCCACCAATCATATGCTGTCTTGGTATGCTCAGGCCAGTTGTAGAGAGGGTTGCCCCAGAGCTGACCGGTTGCTGAGAAATAATCAGGTGGAACACCTGCTATATCTGTCGGATAGCCTTTAGAGTCAAGCATGAAGAGCTTTTTGTTTCTCCATACATCCACGCTGTCCCAGGCAACGAAGATAGGGATGTCACCGATGATCGAGATACCCTTATCGTTTGCATATTCCTTAAGCTTCTTCCACTCGATGGCGAAGAGAAACTGAAGGAACTTGTAATAACCGGTTTCCTTCTCGAGCTTCTTCTCCCACTCGGCTCTTTCGGACTTCTTAGGATTCTTAAGGCTGTCCTCCCACATATACCAAGGCATGCCTTCATGATAATCCTTGCCGGCCATAAAGAGAGCGTAGTCTGAAAGCCAGTCTGACTTTTCAAGAAACTCGTTGTATTCGGCCATAAGCTCTTCATCACCGGAGATGCCGTCGTTAAAATCCTTGTCGATGAAACGCTCGTAAGCCTTCTTCAGAAGACCACCCTTAAAGGCGATAACATCACCGTAGCTTATATCCTCAGGATTCCACTGTGGCATATCATGAAAATCATCATCAAAGAGAAGTCCAAGCTCCTTTAAGTGGTCAGGGCTTATGATGAGCGGCTGGCCCGCAAAGGATGAAAAAGGCTGATAAGGCGAATCGCCGAAGCCGGTGTGTCCGAGAGGAAGCACCTGCCAGGCTGTCATGCCCGACTTCTCCATAAAGTCTATGAAATCATATGCACCCTTGCCAAGATCGCCGATACCGTAAGGGCTCGGGAAAGAGGTTGGGTGGATAAGAATACCTGCATATCTCTTTGGCGCAATATCTAAATGAACGCTATCCATTGTCTATAGTTCCCTTCTTTATGTATTCGACATTAGCTGTCATTTTCAGATCGCCCGGACAAATAAAACCCCACGCCGAACCATCTTATCTATTTTAACATAAAATAATGCGATAATCCAACTTTTCTTATACGAATTTGTTGTAAAGTTCTCTGAAGAGAGGAATAGCTTTCTCGATACGCTCGGTCGGTACGCAGTAAGAGATGCGGAAGTGCCCCGGACACTCAAAGGAATCGCCCGGAACTGTCATGAGACCGAACTCCTTCGCACCTGTCCAGCAGAAGGTATTTGCATCCTCGATAGGAGACTGAGGGAACATATAGAAGGTTCCGCCCGGCTTCACGCATGAATAACCGATATCGGTAAGCGCGTCGTAGAGGAGTGTTGCATTCTTCTCGTAGATCGAAAGGTCGCTTGTGTCATCAATGACTCTCTCAACAGCCAGCTGGATGATGGATGGCGGACAGTTATGACCTGTGAATCTTGAGATCTGACCACACATCGGAACTATGATATCGCTGCCTGCTGCCTTAGGATTGACCGCTACGTAGCCAAGACGCTCTCCCGGAAGGGAAAGTGACTTGCTGAAGGAGTAGCAGCAGATTGAGTTGTCATAGTGCTTAGAGATGAATGGTGAGTCGGTTCCGGCAAATACTATCTCTCTATAAGGCTCATCCGTGATGAGATAGATATCATGGCCGTATTCCTTCTCCTTCTCGCGGAGTATTCCTGCAAGTCTGTCGATAGTCTCTGTTGTATATACGATACCCGATGGGTTGTTTGGCGAGTTGATGAGTACTGCCGCAACGGACGGATTCAGCATCTCTTCAAATACTTCGAAGTTGATCTGGAATGAGCTGATGTCTGCCGGAACAACCTTCAGAGCTGCGCCGCAGCCCGTAACATAAGGGATGTACTCAGGGAAATACGGTGCAAAGGTTATTACCTCGTCGCCTGCACCTGCGATACATCTTATAGCGTGAGCGATAGCGCCTGCTGCACCTGTTGTCGGGAAAATGTGCTCCTTTTTATAATCCATGCCGAAACGTCTGTTAAGAGAATCGGCAATAGCCTCTCTTGTTGAATCGATACCAAGTGATGGGCTGTAGCCGTGAAGAGCTACAGGATCACAGTTTTTAAGAAGATCCTCCATGGCGTCGGTAAAGCTCTGAGGTGCCGGAACGGAAGGATTGCCTATCGAGAAATTGTAGACAGAATCCGGGCCCAGCTCCTTTGCTCTTTCCATTCCATATGCAAAGAACTGCCTGATGACTGAGGTTTTGCCGGTCATCTCTTTGTAGAACTGATTTATCATATTTTCATGCTCCTTTTTCTATAAATGATACACAGTCTCAAAACTGTATTTTTCCTAAATGTATCCTCCGGATCCGCCCGGAAAGGTCACTCTGCTAATTGTAATCCAATGCAGGATAAAAAACAATGAAAAATATAACAAAATGTGGTTATTTCAGGGTATTAATAATATATAATTATAGTAGAATTATAGGCGTCAATCTGATACAATAAATACAGTTAGTGATCGCCTTTTTAGGAGGCAGTGCAGCCATATCAGAGGAAGTAACATAGATATGAGAAAGATAATAGCACTCGTGGTCTTAAAGCCACAAAGAGATTACAATCTGGATATCATTAACAGGCTCAGGGATGAACTGTACGACAAGGGCTACGGCCTTATGGTATTTGGTTCATTTACTGATCTTACCGCCAAGGATATGAATGACTATGGCGAGAGAAGCGTTCTGGAGCTTATCCCTTATGACAGGCTTTCGGGACTTATTATCATGTACGGAACCTTCCAGGATACGCCGAAGGCCGATAATATCATCAAGAATGCCAAGATGCGCGGCATTCCGGTGGTGTGCCTTGACTATGACCTGCCGGGTATCCCGAGCGTGAATTATGACTACAAGAATGGATTTGGACAGGTTGTCAGCCATGTTATCGAATTCCATAAGTGCAGAAGGGTTTACATGATCGCGGGCCTTAAGGACAATCCGTATTCTGACGACCGCATAAATGTATTTAAGAAGATCTGCAAGGAGAACGGTATCTCCGACGAGGATTCGCTGGTTTATTACGGCAGATTCTGGGGACCTTCCGCAAAGCAGTGTATAGAGGAAATGTTTGATTCCGGAGTACCGCTTCCGGATGCTATCTGCGCTGCGAACGACACGATGGCTGTTGCTGTAATAGAGCAGCTTGCTCTTCACGGCATCAGGGTTCCGGAGGATATGATAGTCAGTGGTATGGACGGCATAGATATCGGTATTTACAATAAGCCGAGACTTACGACTGTAGATACAGATTCGGACAGATTGTGCAAGGATGCTGCGGCGAAGATTGTTAAGCTGATCGAGGGAAATGCCATCAGCGAGCCGCGACTCACGAGAGTGCCTATGAAGCTCTGTATTCATGCAAGCTGTGGCTGTAATATGGATACCTCTCCTAATATCAGTAAGAGGATGATCGAGCTTGAGGACGGAATAGGCAAGGTTGTGGGAAATGAAACACACCTTACGAAGATGAAGAATAAGATGCTCAGCGTCAGCAGAAAGGATCTCTTCAAGGCTCTTGCCTCATATATTTCGGATCATACCTGGGTCGTTGTAAACTCATCCTTCTGGGATAATGTCCAGGGTACGGTTGAAGACTTCGATTACGAGCACGATATGAATCATTTCGACGAGGATCTTATCGCTGAGATATATAAGCCTGAGGCAGACGGGAATAAAGAAACCAGAGATCAGGCGGATTACGAGGATCGCTGCGAATACGGCATACATTTCAACAGGAATGATATACTTCCACATTTAGAGGAGGTATTTGAGAAGAAGGGCGTAGTTATATTTGTTCCTATCAATTTCCAGAACGAGGTAATAGGCTACTTTGCGTTCTGTGATAAGGATACAAGTGTTAACTCGCTGAAGGGAGCTTATTATTCGTCACTCCTCTGCCAGAACATCTCGACGATACTTCGTGTTGTGAGAGACAGAGAGACTTCGGACAAGCTGATGTCGGTACTGAGGAATTCCTACAGTGTTCTGCAGGAGATCTCGATTCATGATCAGCTCACCGGACTTCTCAACCGCCGCGGACTTACGCAGGTCCTTGATGAGATGTGCGAGAAGGAAGGCGCGGACAGGAAGGTCCTTATCTACAGCTATATCGATATCGATGGTTTTAAGATGATCAATGATATGTGGGGACATGATGAGGGCGATGAGGCTCTGAAGGATGTTGCCGGAGTTATAAATGATGTTGCCGGAAGGTTCAGTAATTTCACGGCCGGTAGGATCGGCGGCGATGAGTTCGTTATAGCGGGTGCCGCGGACAGTGATATTTCCGATGTTTATCTGGAAACACTGCAGGACGCTGTCGACAGACTGAACAGCCGCAGCGAGAAGAAATACCTTATCGAGCTTTCTGTCGGTAAGGTTGTTAAGGACGGCTTCACAGCCGAAAATGTACGCGAGAGTATCAAGGATGCTGACCGCGACATGTATCAGGTTAAGAAAAACCGCAAGCAGCTGAAGATGAAGATCGAGGATGAAGACGCTGAATGATGAGCGGAGAGTTCGGCTGATGCCGGCGATGGTTCGGTAGAGAAAAGGGCTGCGATGGAGATTAAAATGAGAATATTTGAAACACATGCGCATTATGATGATGAAGCATTTGATGCTGACAGGACTGCCGTTATAGAAAGACTGCAGTCCTTTGGCATTGATAGGGTAGTAAATATAGGATCGAATATGGCGACCTCGAGGACGACCGACAGGCTGACACGTGAGTACGACTTTTTTTACGGGGCGGTCGGAGTTCATCCGAGTGACTGCGAAGATATGACGGAGGCGGATATCGAGGAGCTGAAGAGTCTCGCGGCGGCGAACAAAAAGATCGTTGCAATAGGCGAGATTGGGCTCGATTATCACTGGCCGGAGCCGGGGAAGGAAGTACAGCAGAAGTGGTTCAGGCGTCAGCTTGAGCTTGCCCGCGAGATCGGACTTCCGGTGGTAATACATTCAAGAGATGCCGCAAATGATACCATGGCAATCCTTGAGGAAGAGGAGGCCGGAGAGATAGGTGGTGTCATGCATTGCTATTCCTATACGAAGGAGCTTGCGGAGAGAGTCCTCAGGATGGGGCTTTACATAGGTGTCGGTGGTGTGTTAACCTTCAAGAATGCCAGAAAGCTGGTGGAGACGGTTGAGGCGACTCCGCTTGACAGGATAGTCATCGAGACTGACAGTCCGTATCTTGCGCCGGAACCTAACAGAGGAAAGAGGAATAATTCCGCAAACCTAAGATACGTTGTGGCAAAGCTTGCCGAGATAAAGGGCATCACGCCGGAGGAGGCTGCTGAGGCTACCTACGAAAACGCGATGAGAATGTACAGGATATAAAAGATCAGGAGAGATATATGATCCCGGATAATGAAAAGCTCAGTAACCCGCAGGTTACGATAGCTGCGATAAAAAAATACGGTTTTAATTTTCAGAAGAAATTCGGACAGAACTTTCTGATAGATGATCATGTTATAAAGAAGATCATCAAGGCGGCGGATATCACGAAGGATGATATCGTTGTTGAAATAGGTCCCGGAATGGGAACTCTGACCCAGTATCTTGCCGAGGCGGCGGGACAGGTCATCGCTGTCGAGATAGATACCAAGCTGCTGCCGATACTCGCAGAAACACTGGCTGCTTATGATAATGTAACAGTCATCAACGAGGATATATTGAAGTGCGACATTGAAGCGCTTGTTGAAAAGGTCAGGGCTGAGAAAACCTCGTCAGGTTCTGAAACAGTAGAAACGAAAACAGAGTCGGAAACTGATGCAGGCAAAACGGAAACGATGGCTGAGACTGAGGGACAAGAGTGTACAGGAAACGGCGGTCTGAGCGGCGTCAAGGTTGTTGCAAATCTGCCGTATTATATAACAACTCCTATAATCATGGGACTTTTTGAGAAACATGTTCCGGCTGAAAGCATAACAGTCATGGTGCAGAAAGAAGTTGCCGACAGAATGAATGCCGCACCGGGCGGCAAGGATTACGGCGCCCTTTCGCTGGCTGTGCAGTATTATTCCGAAACCTACATCGCCGCAAATGTACCACCTAACTGCTTCATCCCGAGACCAGGAGTCGGTTCTGCGGTCATCAGGCTTACAAAGCATGAGAAGGCGCCTATGGAGGTTAAGGACGAGGCGCTTATGTTCCGCCTGATCCACGCTTCCTTCGAGCAGAGAAGGAAGACTCTGAAGAACGGCATCGGAAATGCTGAGCTTTCCGGCATCACGAAGGAGATGGTCGGAGAGGCTCTTATCGAGATGGGACTTGACGAAAATATCCGTGGTGAGAGGCTGAGTCTTACCGAGTTTGCGCATCTTGCGGATATTTTGTATGATAAGTCACGTTAACCGGGACAGATACGAAGGATAATGATCAAATGATGTCAGAAGATGAAAAATACATGCATGAGGCACTGCGTCTTGCGAGAAAGGCTGAGGCAAACGGTGACGTTCCAATAGGCTGCGTGATCGTATTTGACGGAAAGGTCATAGGGCGCGGATATAACAGGAGAAATAAGGATAAGTCCACTCTTGCACATGCAGAACTTATAGCAATGAAAAAAGCCGGGAAGATAATAGGCGACTGGAGGCTTGAGGGCTGCAGGATGTATGTGACCCTTGAACCGTGCCAGATGTGTGCGGGAGCGATAGTGCAGGCGCGCATCCCCGAGGTGGTGATAGGCTGTATGAACCCGAAGGCCGGGTGCGCAGGCTCGATCATCAATCTCCTGGATATGAAGCAGTTCAATCACCAGGTTGAGGTGACGAGGGGCGTCTGCGAAGAGGAGTGTTCGACGATGCTCAGCAGCTTTTTTTCAAAGCTGAGAAAGAGCAAGAAGAATGCAGAAGCCGGAGGAGCAGAGGAGTAAGAGGCTGAACGGTATTGGTCAGAAAAAACAAAACTTGACGTAAAGCCTTCTCTTGAGTATACTAACTATGTTTTAAAATTTCCGTGCAGCCGGGGAGTTAGCGGTGCCCTGAACCTGCAATCCGCTATAGCAGGGGTGATGGCTGGCCTAGGGTCGAATTCTGTAGGGCTGCCCTCGGTAAGTGATGTTGATATCTGGGTCTTACGCGACAGAAATCTATGAACCGTGTCAGGTTGGGAACAAAGCAGCACTAAGTAGAACCTTCTGGGTGACGTGAGGGTGCCTGGGTTGAGTTAACTGCTGAGGTAACGCCTATTGGTTCTTCTCAAAGCGAGCCGCACGGTTTTTATATTAAATACGTCCAATTCCTTAAAAATCGGAAGGTTTTACAATAATATTTGTGCATGTTTTTGTAAATAATAGCAAATTTTTTATGGAAATATAAAACGGAACGTGATAATATAATATATAATGTATTTGCTGGGGCAATTATGCTTCAGATAAGGGGCTAAAAATGAATTATTCAGAAGTGATAGATTTTGTAAAAAAGAAAACCGCTGAGATCGGTCGACCTGCAAATTATCCTTTCAGAAGCAGGTACGAGCATATCATGCGTGTATACAGGTGGGCTATCAGACTTCAGGCAAAGCTGGGAGGAGACCTTGATATCATAGTTCTTTCGGCACTGCTTCACGATGTTGGTTGGGAAGAAGGAAGACCGCATGAAGAGGTAAGTGCAGAGATAGCTGTTGAATATCTCGACAGTATCGGCGTTGACCCTGAGAAGATCAAGCGCGTCGGCGAGATAATCATGAAGCATGAGGACAAGGATACGACCGATGATCTTTCCATTGAGTGCAGGATAGTTATGGATGCGGACCTTCTCGATGAGATAGGAGCCGTTGAGATCATATGGGACTGCATGGCAACTGCGTTGGAGCCGGAGGCAAGTTATAAGAGAGCTTACTACAGGATTAAGGAGTATTACAGAGGTAATAAGCCGAAGATCAAGAGATGTAAGACGGATCCGGGGCGTGCCGAGTTTACGAAACGTATGCAGTTGATAGAGAATTACATATATCAGCTCGAAAGAGAACTTTTCTAATTAATGGGAGGATTTAAAAATGGTTAACAAGTTGATCAGAATCTTAGTAGCGATTGCGATAGTCTTCGGACTTCTTTTTGCGGCATATAAATTACTTCCGCTCAACCTTACAGGTGGCGTAAGACAGTGGCTTCAGGAAACATTTGAGAGCAGCACCAAGAAGGTAGCTGACGCAGCCAGAGGAACTTACGTAGCAACCTACGACCCAACAACAAAGAGAACAGTAGCAAGTAAGGTTACATACAAAGATCTGATGGAAAAGAACTGCAACAGCGTTTCATGGTATGTTAAGAAGAAAGCTGCAGGCGGATACACAGTAGAGGTTAACGGTTACAAGGTAACTATCCAGGTAGACGATCCTATTACACCAAATAACTCAAAGACATGGACAGAGGCTCATCTGAAGCTTGATATGGACATGATAGAGGAAGGAGGAGTTTACCAGCTTGTCGGAGTTACAGCAACAGTAAATGATGATAAGCAGGATGACACCTACACAAGTATGATCATCGATGATCTTCTCTCAAAGGTTAGTTCAGGGGGAGAATAAATCGAACTGTAGAGAGTATAAGAAAAGCACCCGGCTGGGTGCTTTTCTTATGTATTAATATAAAAAAACATGTCCGCACGGCAGTTTGAAAATACTTCTGCAGACATGTTTTTTTAATGATATTTAATTATGAGAAACAAGCTCTTCGATCATGTTTGTTATGATATCGATGGCGTTGCTCTGACGGCTTGATTCCATTGCCTTGATGTATTTGTCGCGGTCTGCGAAGGTTTCGTCAATAGCCTTGACAAGTCCCGCAGGGGAAAGGTCTTCCTCCTTGATGACCTTGCTGTAGCCGCTCTTCTCAAAGGACTGTGCATTCAGTATCTGGTCGCCGCGGCTGGCCGCAAGAGAAAGAGGTATAAGGATATTTGGCTTCCTGAGTGCCAGAAGCTCGCAGATCGCATTTGCGCCGGCTCTTGAGATTGCAATATCGGAAAGTGCGAAGAGATCGGCCAACTCCTTCTTTATATATTCGTATTGAACATAACCCTTCTTGCCGTCGTTGGCTTTATTTGCCTTGCCTTTGCCGCAGAGGTGGATGATGTTATATTTCTCAAGAAGTTCGTCCAGACATGCTGAAAGAGTATCATTTATAACCTGGCTGCCTGTGCTGCCGCCGATAAAGAGGATAACAGGCTTATCATCCGTGAAGCCGCAGAACTTCTTGGCAGCTTCCTTATCACCGGTGAAAAGCTCGGTTCTTATAGGGGTTCCTGTAACAACAGCCTTTCCCTCAGGGAGATTCTTCTGGGTTTCAGGGAAGTTGCAGCATATTTTTGTTGCCTTCGGAAGCGCAAGCTTATTTGCGAGTCCCGGAGTCATATCCGATTCGTGGAGGATTACCGGAATCTTCTTCTTCGCAGCGGCGCGTGCAACAGGCACACTTACGAAGCCTCCCTTTGAAAATACTATATCCGGCTTCAGTTTCTTCATCAGCTTCTTCGACTGGAAATATCCTCTAAGAACCTTGAAAGGATCGATGAAATTCCTGAGGTCGAAATATCTTCTCAGCTTTCCTGAGGATATTCCGTAGTAAGGGATACCCAGCTCCTCAATAAGCTTTTTTTCTATACCGTCGTAGCTTCCTACGTAGCTTATCTCGTAGCCAAGCTCTTTAAGACGCGGCATAAGCGCTATATTTGGCGTAACATGTCCGGCAGTTCCGCCGCCGGTAAGTATTATCTTCTTCATCACAGCATTCTCCTGATATTATTATCTGAATATACGGACCGCGCAGCATTTGTATTATGCAAAAACCAGTATGCTCCAAAGAAAGTGCCGCGGTCATAACCGATTATAGTCTTATATTCCGCTAATTGCAAATACAAGAACGCCGGAACAGACACTGCACGTTATTTCACAGACTTTTTTTATTTTTTTATTGTAAATCAAAGGGCTTTTTGCTATTATCTATTGGAATATGTAATGAAAGAGCGCCCGGAGAACGATAAACGGACGCTAAAAGATAAAGGAGTATATAAAACAATGTCACAGAAGATTAATTTTGATTTCAGCAATGCAAAGTTCATGGCAAGTGATGCAGATGTTGAGGCAATCAAGTCACGCATCGAAGCAGCAGAGAAGACTCTTGTTGAGAGAACAGGAGAGGGAAATGACTTCCTCGGATGGATAGACCTTCCTGTTAACTATGATAAGGAAGAGTTTGAGAGGATCAAGAAGGCAGCAGCTAAGATCCAGTCAGATTCAGATGTCCTTCTCGTTATCGGTATCGGCGGTTCATACCTCGGCGCCAGAGCAACAATCGAGGCACTTCGTCATTCCTTCTATAATATGGTAGACAAGAGCATTCGTAAGACACCTGAGATCTATTACTGCGGAAACAACCTTAGCAGCACATATTATGCAGAGCTTGTTGATGTACTTGCAGGTAAGGATTTCTCAATAAATGTAATCAGTAAGTCAGGTACAACAACAGAGTGCTCAGTTGCATTCAGAATCTTCAAGGAGCTCCTTGAGAAGAAATACGGCAAGGCAGAGGCTTCAAAGAGAATCTACGCAACAACAGATAAGGCAAAGGGAGCTCTTAAGACTCTCTCTAACTCAGAGGGTTACGAGACCTTCGTAGTTCCTGATGATGTAGGAGGAAGATTCTCGGTTCTTACAGCAGTAGGCCTTCTTCCAATCGCTGTTTCAGGCGCAGACATCGATCTTCTTATGCAGGGTGCTGCAAACGGAAGAGAGTACTGCTTAAATACAGCATTTGACGACAATGATGTTCTTAAATATGCCGCAGTTAGAAATATCCTTCATGAGAAGGCAGGACTTGGCATGGAGATCCTTGGAAACTTCGAACCATCACTTCACTATGTATCAGAGTGGTGGAAGCAGCTCTACGGAGAGAGCGAGGGTAAGGACGGCAAGGGTATCTTCCCTACAGCTGTTGACTTCACAACAGACCTTCACTCACTCGGACAGTTCATCCAGGAGGGTACAAAGAACCACTTCGAGACTTTCATCAATGTTCTTAACCCAAGAAAGACTGTTACAATGCAGCTTGAGGAGACAGATCTTGACGGTCTTAATTATCTTGCAGGCAAGGATGTTGATTTCATCAATAAGTGTGCAATGAACGGAACTATCCTCGCTCACGTTGACGGAAACGTTCCAAACATCAGAATAGATATGGAAACAATCGACGAGCTTTCACTTGGCGAGCTCTTCTACAAGTTTGAGTTTGCATGTGGTGTAAGCGGATATACACTTGGTGTTAATCCATTCAACCAGCCGGGCGTTGAGAGCTACAAGAAGAACATGTTCGCTCTTCTCGGAAAGCCGGGCTACGAAGAGAAGACAGCAGAGCTTAAGAAGAGACTTGGTGAGTAATCACCGGTCATTATACGGAAGTAATAATAAACAGTGGTGGAAATATGAGTGATGAAAAGGTAACGCTTATCGCTCCGTGCCATTTCGGTCTGGAGGCAGTGCTTAAGCGTGAGATCATAAATCTTGGATATGAGATTGAAAATGTCAGCGACGGCAGGGTTACCTTCACCGGTGACACCGCGGCGATTGCAAGGGCAAATATTAATATCAGAACGGCGGAGCGTATACTCCTCAGATGCGGAAGCTTCAGGGCTGAGAGTTTTGATGATCTGTTTGAGGGCGTAAAGGCTATTCCATGGGAGAGATATCTTCCGAGAAATGCAAAGTTCTGGGTTACCAAAGCGACTACCAACAGAAGTACGCTTTTCAGTGCCTCTGCCATCCAGTCTATCGTTAAGAAGGCGATGGTCGACAGAATGAGCCAGACCTATCATACAAACAGATTTGATGAGGACGGCGACGAGTATCCTGTAAGGGTATTTATCCTGAAGGACGAGGTTGAGGTTGCACTTGATACGACAGGTGTATCGCTTCATAAGAGAGGCTACAGAAAGCTGGTGGGCAAGGCGCCTATTTCCGAAACTCTTGCAGCGGCGCTCATCATGCTGACGCCATGGCATGCTGACAGGATACTTGTGGATCCCTTCTGCGGAAGCGGCACATTTCCTATTGAAGCGGCTATGATCGGAGCAAATATAGCACCGGGCCTTAATCGCGAGTTCACCTCCGATAAGTGGCTGAAGCTCATGACCAAGAAGCAGTGGTATGAGGCCTATGACGAGGCAGCATCACTTGAGAAAACAGATATAGATATGAATATCCAGGGCTACGACCTGGATCCTGAGATAGTAAAGTGCGCTATGACGAATGCGAAGGACGCAGGTGTCGACAGATACATTCATTTCCAGGCGCGAGACGTTAAGGATCTCAGGAACCCGAAGCCTTATGGCTTCCTTATCACAAACCCTCCTTATGGAGAGCGACTTGAGGAAAAGGAAGCTTTACCTGAGCTTTACAGGACCATCGGTGAGAGCTACAAGGGTCTCAGGGACTGGTCTATGTTCATTATCACCTCATACGAGGATGCAGAAAGGTACATCGGCCGCAAGGCAGATAAAAACAGGAAGATATATAATGGAATGATCAAGTCGTATTTTCTGTCATATATGGGCGCAAAGCCGCCTAAGCGTACAGGTGGTGCGAACGATCAGGGCGAATAGTTTTACACCGGTTCCGATATAGGATATTTTTATTAAGGCGAAAAAGTGAAGAAGATAATCATAATTATAGTGCTGCTAGTCATAGCAGCACTTGGATTTTATAAGGTATCTGAAAAAAATGAAGGTGACCCTGTAAGGTCGGAGGAATACAGCTCAGCTGCCGAGGGATATAAGCAGCAGGTTCTTACGTACAATAAGAACAGGGAGATGGATGTCAGACTGCAGGGTAAGAGTTTCGGTGGCTATTACAAGGCCTATCTTAGTAATGATCTTTCAGTCATGCTTTCTGAGAGCTTTCTGGAGGACGTTACCGGCTGCTCCATCATCAGGTATAACGACGGCAGCATCAGGATGGACAGGGGCGAAAATACTATCGTCATGAAGCTTGGCGAGACTGATGTTAATATCAATTCCGAGACTGTGACGTCGGAGGCTGCGCCTGTGGTTACCATGGACGGCGAGCTTTATATCCCGATGGACAACATTTCGGATTACCTGGATCTTGAATATAAATATGATTATATAGAAAACTTTGTCGATATCAGGCAGGTCAGAAAAGGCCAGGTCCTTCCTGAAAAATACGACCTCAGGGATACCGGCCGCGTAACGCCTGTCAGGGATCAGGGGAGATTCGGTACCTGCTGGGCCTTCGCTTCACTGGGAGCGCTGGAGACAACTCTGATGCCTAAGGAGGAGCAGTGCTATTCGACAGAGCATATGACTCTTAATAACAGCTACAATCTGGATCTTTCCACCGGCGGCGAGCATACGGTAAGTATTGCTTATCTTGCTGCATGGCAGGGACCGGTTTACGAGAAGGATGATCCCTACGGTGACGGCATCAGCAGCAGGGGACTTAAGGCTGTAAAGCACCTTGAGGAAGCGATAGTTGTTAAAAACAGAAACGATGATACGATAAAGACAGCGATCTTCAGATACGGCGGTGTTGAGACCTCCCTCTATCTGCAGATGGAATATACAGGCGAAGCATCGGATTATTATAACGAAGAGACGGCGGCTTATTACTATGACGAGGAGAAGAGTCCGAACCACGATATAGTGATAGTCGGCTGGGATGATAATTATCCGAAGAGTAATTTCAGGATAGTTCCTGAGCATGACGGAGCATTTATCTGCAAGAACAGCTGGGGCACCGAGTTCGGCGAGGATGGGTATTTCTACGTGTCGTACGATGACGTAAATATCTGTAGTCAGTCGATCATTTATACAAAGCTCAGCGACGCCGACAATTTTGATAATATTTATCAGTCCGATCTTCTGGGCTGGGTCGGTCAGATCGGCTTTGGAAGCGAGAACGGATATTTTGCGAATGTTTATACGGCGAAGGGCGAGGAGAAGCTGAAGGCGGTTTCCTTCTACGCAACAGACGATAATACGCAGTTCAGCGTGTATGTTGTACATGATTACGAGTCCGACCTTGACCTTAAGAAGAGAGTTCTGGTATCTACCGGAGAGGCCAGGTACAGCGGCTATTATACGGTCAGATTTGATGATCAGGAGGAGCTTCGCCCGGGTGAAAAATACGCTGTTATAGTCAGTGTAAAAACGCCGGGGAGCACTAAGCCGATCGCAATCGAATACCGTGCGGACGACAGGACCGAGATGGCGGATATCACCGACGGAGAAGGATATATCAGTCTCTACGGCGAGGTTTGGCACAATGTTGAGACAACGCAGAGGTGCAACCTCTGCCTGAAGGCTTTCACGATCAATATAGGAGATTAGAGATGAAGAAACTCGTATTTGCAACAGGAAATAAGGATAAAATGCGTGAAATACGTATGATCATGGCAGGGCTTCCGTATGAAGTTTTTTCCATGAAGGAGATCGGAGTTGATCCGGAGATAGTTGAGGACGGAACGAGCTTCGCAGAAAATGCGCTGATCAAATCGAGAACAGTTGCTGCGTGCATACAGCAGGCAATCAAGTCGGGAGAAGTTCCGGAGAAGATGAAGGAAGCCTTCGAGAAGGCTGATGCAGAGTTTGCAGGCAACCATGAAAGTGATGAAATAGTAGTGCTTGCGGATGATTCGGGACTTGAGATCGATGCACTTAATAAGGAGCCGGGCATCTATTCGGCAAGATATTTGGGAGAGGATACCTCTTACAGGATAAAGAATAAGAACCTTATCGACAGACTCGAGGGCGTGCCGGATGAGAAGAGAACGGCAAGATTTGTCTGTGCAGTTGCGGCTGTATTTTCAAATGGACGTGAAGAAGTCAGAGAAGCAACTATGGAAGGCCGTATCGGCTACGAGGAGAAGGGTGCGAACGGCTTCGGCTACGACCCGATACTCTATCTGCCGCAGTTTGGCTGCATGTCGGCTGAGCTTCTTCCGGAGCAGAAGAATGCGATAAGTCACAGGGGCAAGGCTCTCAGAATGATGAGAGAGTGCCTGGAGGAAGCTTAGTATTGGTGAATGCCGGGTGTAAAGAACATGATCGGGTAAGTGGAGAATGAGTTCGGAAAAGAGTATTAAAAAAAGAATACTTGTAATAAGCGATTCGCACAGGCATTCCGAGTATATCAAGGCGGCAATCGATAAATCGGGACCGTTCGATATGATGATCCATCTCGGTGACCTTATGGACAGTATGGATACTGTCAGGGAGCTGGCCGGGTGTCCGTGCTATTTCGTGGCAGGAAACTGCGACTACGACTTTAAAATGCAGGGCTGCCAGATCATAAATCTTCCGCCACACAGGATATTTGCGGTGCATGGCCATAGATATGGTGTGAGCTCGGATACGCTTCGGTTGGAATACGCCGCGAGGGAGGTTGGCTGCGATATCGCACTCTACGGACATACGCATGTGCCGTTTATTTACGAGGGGAAGAATATCACGGTGGTGAATCCGGGCAGCTGCGCTATCCCAAGGCAGTACGACAGGAAGAAAACTTATGTGGTGCTGGAACAGGATGAGGCGGGTGCCGTTTCGTTTACGTTTTGCAATATAGATTGATGTTCGTTATTAGGAATGATAGGAACTGCCGGAACCGGTGGTATTGATTAAATAAGTGATTATTTGAGTGGAAGAATTTATGAGTTGAGACAGGAGGAAGTATTTGAAAAAGGGAGATATCGTTGAGGGAGTAATAGATAAATACAGCTTTCCAAACAAGGGAAGCATGATGGTTGAGGATAAGAGAGTGATCGTCAAGGGAACTCTTCCGGGTCAGACTGTGCGCGGACGTATCATAAAGAAGAAGTCAGGTCTTTATGAAGCTGCGGTTATAGATACCCTGAAGGCTTCACCGCTTGAGACGAAGAAGCCCGTCTGTCCTCATTTTTTTGAGTGTGGAGGTTGTACCTATCAGACGCTTTCCTACACAAATCAGCTTCGCGTTAAGGAGCAGATGGTGAAGGAACTGCTGGATCAGGCTATCTGTGGAAACACCATAAAACCGGAGAAAACGGCGGATGTTGTTCCGGCAGTTGATGTGGATGGCGCATCTTTGGCGGTTAATGGAAAGGAATATATCTGGGAGGGCATCGTTGCGTCGCCGTCTCAGTGGCATTACAGGAATAAGATGGAGTTCACCTTCGGCGATGCTGAGAAGGATGGGCCGCTTACACTTGGTCTTCACAGGCAGTATTCGAATTACGATATTCTGTCGATAGACGGCTGCGCGATCGTTAATAAAGCGTGGAACGAAATACTTAAATATACACAGAAGTTCTTCAGAGATAAGAAGGTCACATTCTACAAGAAGATGCAGCATACAGGCGTTCTCCGCAACCTTGTCATCAGACAGTCATATGCGGACGGCGGTATTCTTATCAATCTTGTTACTACCACAAAGCATGCGCTGGACGTGCCGGAGAAGGCTGCGAAAACAAGCGATATTAATATAGTTAGTTTGGATGGAGAGAATAAGCCAATCAATTCAGGTGAAGCAGTCGTAGCAGGGGATAATCAGGTCAGCTCGGGTGAAGCAATTGGAAACGCTGAAAGTACGAAGAAAATGACAATCCTCGATGAGATGAATGGGGGAGTCAGAAATCAGATCATTGAGGAGCTCTGCCTGCCGGAATATGTAGCCGGGCTGGTAGCTCTTTCCGAGTCGGGCAAGCTGGCAAGTCTTGAAAATTACAGCAAGATTGCGGGCATATTATATACTGAGAATGATTCGGTCGCAGACTTTGTACAGAGTGATTCGACAACGCTTCTTTATGGCCAGGATTACCTGATCGAAGAGGTACTCGGGCTGAAGTTCAAGATATCACCATTTTCATTCTTCCAGACAAATACAAAGGGCTGCGAGGTTCTCTACAGCAAGGTCAGAGAATATGTGCTTGAGGCGCTTGAAGCAGGCAGTAAGGAGAATGTCGGTGATTCGCAGAGCGTTGACGGTGATAAAGCGGCGACAGAAGGAAAAGATAAGAAGCTCGTCGGCACTGTATTTGACCTCTACAGTGGAACCGGAACTATCGCACAGCTGATGTCACCGGTCGCTGAGAAGGTTATCGGAATCGAAATAGTTGAAGAAGCGGTTGAGGCTGCCAGAGATAATGCAAAGAGAAATAAGCTGACGAACTGCGAGTTCATCGCGGGCGACGTTCTGAAGAAGCTTGACGAGGTTGAGGATAAGCCGGATCTTATCATACTCGATCCACCGCGTGACGGAATCAATCCGAAGGCGCTCACAAAGATCATCAATTACGGTGTTAAAAACATAGTTTACATCAGCTGTAAGCCGACCTCACTCGCGAGAGATCTGGTCGTATTTCAGGCGAACAGCTACGAGGTCGTGAAGGCCTGCGCCGTAGATGAGTTCCCAAATACCCAGCACGTTGAGACTGTCGTTCTGCTGTCAAGGAAATGAGGACGAGGTGCTGAAAAGTGCTTGAAATCAGGGCATTTGCGGGTTTAGACCGTCTGTCGGAGCGTAGATAAGTTTCCACAGAGCGAGAGCGCAGAATTGAGGAAATCTGTTGCTGTAACTGTAGTTTCGATGTCCGATATATTTGGAGGATAAAATGGAAATCTGGGATGCTTATAATAAGGAGTTTGAGAAGATCGAAGGAATGACTTTGATCCGTGGAGAGGCGATTCCAGACGGAGTCTATCATCTCGTAAGCGACGTTATCGTCAGACATGCAGACGGCACATATCTTTTAATGCAGAGAGACAGCAGAAAGCACTTCGGCGGCATGTGGGAAGCAACAGCAGGAGGTTCCACTCTGACAAGAGAAGGTCCCCTTGCCTGTGCCATTAGAGAACTGCGTGAAGAAACCGGAATCGAATCTGAAGCATTAACGGAGGTTGGTCGTGTCGTCAATGATCATAATCACACACTTTACGTTGAATTCCTCTGTGTTACAGACTGTGAAAAAGAACAGGTTACTCTTCAGGAAGGTGAGACCTCAGCGTTCAGGTGGGTTACAAAAGATGAGCTGGTTTCCATGAAGAAAGATGAACTGGTAACAGAACGGATGCAGAGGTTCATAGGTGAATTGCGGCCTTCAAATAAAGTTATCTTAATAGCTGTGACAGAAGATGATTTGCAAACCCTTTGGAAGATGCAGGTAAGAGCTTTTTCAGATATTCTGGAAAAGTATCAGGACTATGAAATGAGTCCGGCCGCTGAGACCTTTGATAAGGTTATGGCAAGATATTGTCAGCCATGGACGACATACTATTTCATCGTTGCTGAGGATGAAGTTGTCGGTGCAATTAGGGTGGTTGATAAAAAAGACGGGAGCAGAAAACGGATATCTCCAATTTGGATTATGCAGGAATACAGAAACAAAGGTTATGCACAGTCCGCAATAACAGCGGTAGAACAGATATATGGTTCCGAGAATTGGTGTTTGGATACCATCTTACAGGAAAAAGGTAATTTGCATCTATATGAGAAAATGGGCTACCATCAGACAGGAAAAATCGAAAAGATTAACGATTTGATGGATATTGTATTTTACGAAAAAGATTAGAATTGCAACACGGCACCCACACTGCCATCATCGGCGGCGGAGATCTTCTTGACATCTATTATGGCAAAAAAACATACGCCCAATATGATAAATCTGCGCTTCAATGGAATAAATTTGTAAAGGATTTCTATGGGGATGAGGCGACAAAAGTCTATAGCGGGCGGCTAAAGGCAGCGGCCGCTCTTTGGAAGATTGTCAGAGAATCGGATCTGAAGAAGGAATATTCACATGAGCTGCTCGAAGAATACAAAGATATAATAGATATAAAGTAGAGGATCAGGAGTGAAATACTGAAGGATACTCTTAATAAAATAGATTCTGAAAAACCGGATGTCCGGGTTCTGCTTGATAATCTGGATAAAATACATACGACGGAAATGGGAGCTGAAAGGATAAAAAAGAACCTTGCTTTTGACAATGAGGATGTAGTTTTACGGTGTCGGGAAATCATTATGAACGAAAGCGCAGATATAATCCGGCAGGGTAAAAACTGGTATGTCACCTATGACGGATGCGAAATCACCATAAATGCAAAAAGTTATACAATAATTACTGCACATAAGACCAATGGCTGAAGGGGATTGTAGATGGTTAGAGAAGCGAAGCACGAGGATTTGAATGCAATACTTGAACTGTATTTGTTCCTGCACGAAGACAGTATACCTGAAAAGGATGAGCATTTAAGAAAAACATGGATGCAGATAATACAGGATAAGGATCATCATTTGATCGTAAATGAGATGGATGGAAAGATCATTTCTTCCTGCGTATGTGTTATAATACCGAACCTTACAAGGAATGTCAGGCCGTATGCTTTTGTTGAGAATGTTGTAACACATGCAGATTTTAGGGGGAATGGCTATGCGGGGGAATGTTTGGATTACGCCAGGAAGATAGCCGAAAAAGAAAACTGTTATAAGATGATGCTCCTTACCGGTTCAAAGAAGTCGGAGACTCTGCATTTCTATGAAAAAGCAGGATATAACAGTACTGATAAGACAGCCTTTATACAGTGGCTGGGAAAGGGCGATTAAATGAGTTCATTATTGAATTCTACATTGAATACAAGAGCGTTGCCGACAGGAGACTTGCGGTATATCAGGAGTGATTTTCCCGGAAGCTTGTCTGATGAGGAAGTGCAATGGCTTGTTAATAATAATATTACAACCATTGTGGATCTGCGTGAGGAAAAGGAATATAAGGTTAAGCCTTGCAGACTCGAGATGGAGAACGGATTTACATATTATCACCTGCCTGTTACCGGCGGAGGAGATACACCATCTTCTCCGGAGGCAGTTGCTGAAACATACATTGGAATGCTCGATCCACAGATGGATAAGATCGTCAGTACCATAACAAATGCGAACACCAATGTTATGTATTTCTGCGGAGCAGGAAAGGATCGTACCGGCGTGGTATCTGCCGCCATTCTAAAGAAGCTGGGATATAGCGATAAGGTGATCGTAGATGACTATATGGAGACAATGGAAAATCTTAGGGACTTTCTTACAGCGTATGTCAAGGAACACCCGGAAGTAGATATCAATATCATAATTCCGAATGCAGAGAATATCAAAAAGGTTTTAGGACGATTATGAGATTATATAGTGAACATATTTTTTCGTTGTTCCCAGAAAACGACGTTGAGACCTGTTGTTTACTTGAGAGAATACAGAAAGCGAAGGACTATGTTGAAATCGGTGTGGATGCCGAGGAGTACTACATCCAATTTGTTTGAAAAGATACGAGCTGTCGTTTGGATTATGAGGACGGAGTTTATGGAGATTGAATATAGAAAGGCGGTGAAGTGAGTGGACAAGGAAAGTATTGTATATGATACTGCTAATATAAGCGATATTCCGGAATTGGTCAGACTTAGAATCTTATACATGATAGACGATTTTGGTTCTATTACTGACAAGGAAAAAGAAGGTATGGAGGCTCAGCTTCCGGGCTATTTTGAAAGAGAGCTCGGAAATAAACTGATCGCATTTGTAGCAAGAGCGGAGGGCAGGCTCGTTGCCGCAGCATATCTTTTGATTATTGAGAAACCTGCAAACCCGTTTTTCCTGAACGGTTTGGATTCAGAGGTTCTCAGCGTATACACCGAAGAAAAATATCGCGGAAAAGGAATATGTACGAAACTTATGAGTAATATGATCGAATATGCTAAGGCGAATCATCTTAGTCGAATAGATTTGATCGCAACAGACGAAGGATATCCTTTATACAAAAAACTAGGTTTTGAAGATAAGGTTCAGAAATATAAGGATATGAGATTAAAACTCTGATATCTACGCATTGTATGCCTGTATAAAACCATACTAACGAAGGTGGTTAATCAACGAAAACAACGTCGAGACTGTAGTACTTTTGTCTAGTGCGGACCGGAGTGGCAACGGAGACCAGCAAACAACCTGGCACTTCGGATATGAGGATTAAAGCCATTGAGGAAGCGATGAGGCATTTTCAGATGATATGAGAGAAAAGAACGACTGGCTGAAACCTGACGGTTTCGGTCAGTCTGATTTTTTATCTTGACGGGCTAATGAACATTAGCTATAATTAGGCTAATATGTATTAGCAAAATGGCAGTTTTACTGGAAAGACAGGGCCAAGGTATTGGTAGGCAATTACTGAAGACACTATTAGATTATAGTAAGGAAACAGGATATGCCGGAGTTGTTCTTTACACCAGTGAATATGCACCTGCTACCAAATTTTATAAAAAGAATGGTTTTAAGCTGTCACAAGGAACTATTTGTATGTATTGCGAGTAAGACCTGATTTGTAGAGGCTTGAGATTTTCAGATGGAGAAACTGACAGAGAACATGATCCGCTTTGAAGAAAGGAATAAAATGATGTTTTTACGCAAGAGTACTATAAACGATATTAAAGAACTTACAGCTATTTCCATTAAAGCATTTGGCTCTGATATACAAGTCGGCGGAAAAGAAGCAGGCGGACCACCGGATTATGATTCGGAAAGCTGGTATAGAAAAATGATGGAGCAGAATCACCTATATACTTTTTTGAATAGCGATGAAAATATTGTGGGTGGTGCCGTTTTGTTTGGAGCAGAGGAATTATTCGTCGGAAGAATATTTATTGATCCTAAGTTTTTCCGTCAGGGATACGGAATGAAACTTATGATGGAAATTGAGGATTTATTCCATTCTAAAATAATAAAATTAGATACCCCGATTTGGAATGAGCGTACAAACCGGTTTTATAAAAAGTGCGGTTATACCGAAATCGGAAGAGATGACGAAAGCGTTTATTATGAAAAAAGAGCCTCGCAGAGCTCTGCGTGTACGCAGAGAGTTCTATGAGGCGAAAAATACACGGAGACGAAGGCGACGTGAGAACAGAAAAATGTCAGGGACGGCTGACGGTATACTTTGAGGATCCGTTTTGGGCAGGATTATGAAGTAATCGTGCCGTTACATATTATACAAGGGGAAAGTATGGGATGAGCTGTTACTTTATTGTTGATGTATATATTGATGAAAACAAGGGGCGAGGCACCTATGAGGATTATATCGAGAAGGTAAAGCCGATTGTTGAAAGCTTTGGAGGCGAATACCTTGTACGGACAGGGCATATCTAGACCCTATATTGGATTATATTGGTATATCGCGCTAAGAAGCAAATTAAAAGTTGGAGAGGGTCGTATGGTTTTTAATGGAATCAGTAAGGTGTTTTCAACAAAAGACAATCGGCAATATGAAACGATTGGCGCATTTTGGGATGAACTATCCAAAGAATATGGCAGAGAAAACCTTAGAGGTTTAGGCTATAACTGGACAACTGATACGATTGAATATGTCATCGGGCTTAAATCCGGCGACATAGATAATGCAAACTGTTCTGTGGTTTTGCCGAATTCAGGATGGATTGCCGTGAAAGGAAAAACAGCAGAATTAGATATGATCTATCAGAAAATCTACGCCGATGGGGTTCTTACATATGAGATTGAAACTTTTACCGATGAAGGCGAATGCGAGATTTTATATTATAGATAGTTTTAGATTTTGACGAAGGTGCCGGAGGTAAAGTTTCATGTGTGAAGAGCGTAAGTGGAAAAAGGATATACATATTCAACTTGCAAATATGAAATATACTGATAGCTGCATAGAAATTCTGCAAAATTCTGATTTGGGAAGAGCGTATTTCAGCGATTATGAAAAGGCAGCCAATATGCTAACATATGCAGTGGAACAAGAAAACATATATGTTGCATTGGATGAAAATGAGAAATGCCTGGGGTTTATTTACTACATGACAAATGGTGTTTTTGGAAGCTACCCCTATCTTCATATTGTTGCAGTAAAGGAAGAATACAGGAATTATGGTATCGGTAAGCAGCTGATAAAGTTTTTTGAGGATAATGCTTCCGATTCTTCTTCAGCAAAATTTTTCTTAACTGTAGATGATTTTAACCCGGGAGCGAAGAAATTATATGAAAATCTGGGGTATAAGTGTGTCGGAGAACTACCTGATTTTTATAAAAAGGGGATTAACTGCTATCTGATGATGAAAAGAAGAGGGTAGAGGTATGAATAAGGAATGGTGCGGCGGCTGCAGGACATGCTATAATACCTGTTCATACGCAACCGAAAGCCCCAATCATATATGTCCCAATACCGCATGCTGTAATGAAAAAGGTCTGGACGGCTGTTATGACTGCGATGATCTCGCAGATTGCCATACAGGCTTCTATTCACTTGGAAATGATGCAAACGCGGTGAAGGCGATGGCCATGTTCATACGGAAGCATGGCAAGAAAGAATTGGCAGCTGTTCTTGATAATCTGCATAAGAAGCATGATTTTCAGAAGATCCAGGAGGTACTTGGGACTAACCTGAATGAAGGATTGAAGATTCTTGAGGGAAACAGATAAAATCGGTGGAATAGTGTGAGGCTAATTATATGCAAGTGATTCTTGAAACGGAAAGACTTTTCTTACGCAAAATGACTATGGAAGATTTTGATTCGTTATATGTAGTTTTAGCAGATCATAGTATCATGCAGCACTATCCTTATGCTTTCGATGAGAAAAGGGTCAGGGAATGGATAGGGCGTAACATGAAACACTATGAAGAAAATGGATTCGGACTGTGGGCTGTGTGTCTGAAGGATACCGGAGAAATGATCGGAGATTGTGGGCTTACCCTTCAAAATATAGAAGGAGAGATGCTGCCTGAAATAGGTTATCACATCAGGCGTGACTGCCAGTGCAGGGGTTATGCTAAAGAAGCTGCTGCAGCCGTGCGAAGTTGGGCGTTTCAGAACACAGTTTATCCGGCATTGTATTCGTATTGCAAGTACACAAATATACCTTCCATCAAAACTGCTGAAGCAATCGGTATGCATTTTGACAAAGAGTACCCAGATGAAGCAAATGAAATCACTCATGTTTCAGTTATTTACCGGGAAGATATTTAAGTGATGGCAAATATAATAACAGGCTTTAGGGGACTGATCATACAAGGGCGCTGGATGTCCGGGGGTTGCTCGAGATCCGGGGGATCTCGGTTCAGCAACGACCGAAGTGGAACGTAGACCATCCGTTTAGCACCGACCGAAACGAAGTGGAGAAAAAGGATATGGCGTTTGATTAATGGAAGCTGGGAGCTACGGAAATCAGTCTTTTTTTCATCTTGACGGGCTAATGAATATTAGCTATAATGAGGCTAATAGTTATTAGCGGAACGGAGGGAGTCATGTCTACCAAAGAGAAAATACTGGATGCGGCATTAACATTATTTGCAGAGAATGGATACGATGGAACAAGCGTGGAGCAGATTGCTAAGATTGTCGGGATCAAAGCTCCATCGCTATATAAGCACTATAAAGGCAAAGAGGACATCCTGAATGCGTTGATTGATTCTGCAGAAGAGCGGTATGAGGTAATGTTTGGATCTGAGAAAAACATCGGGAAGGTGCCGCAGAGCCGGGAGGAGTTTATAAAGGTGACTATGGAAAGGATCTCATTCACAATGCGGGATCCCATAATCAAAAAGACGAGGATGCTTCTTGTGCAAGAGCAGTTCAGAAATGAAAGGATTTCCGAGGCTACAACCAGACATCAGCTGGACGGGATACAGAGGATGTTTGCAAAGATTATCAAGGGAATGATGGATGAGGGGATAGTCGTAAAGGATGATCCGAAGCTGCTTGCAGTAGAACTTACCGCACCGGCTGTTCTGCAGATTGCAAGGTCAGACAGACAGCCGCAGTGTGAGAAAGAATGCATGGAATACATCGAGAAGCATTTGCGGCATTTTTGTAAGGTATACATGAGATAGGAGCAGTGGCCTTGTATATTTCTGCATGTTCATCTGAAGAAACTATTGCTTTTTATAAAGCTATGGGAGCTGAACTCGCAGATTGTCCGATAAAGGAAATTGCAGAAGAAGAACCGTATGATTTGCAAATGGTTTGTTATGTTTAGATTACGCAAGAGTACAGGAATGCGGAAGATCAGGAAATACTTGAATTTTTCGAACTATGGAGGTTGAAAAATGTTAGAAAACCTGATTATCAGGCAAGAGAGACCTGAGGATTATAAAGAAACTGAACTTATGGCAATGCGAAGCTTTTGGAATAAATACTGGCCCGGAGCCACGGAACATCTTTTGATTCGTATTATCCGTGAATCAAAGGATTATGTCCCTGAAATCAGCCGTATCGCAGAACTTGATGGAAAGATAGTAGGCGCCGTGTATTATACGAAGGCATGGATTGTAGATGGCGATATAAAACACGAAATTGTCACCTTTGGTCCACTGGCGGTAGAGCCAACGCTTGAAGGTAATGATATAGGTGGAGCATTAATTAGGGAAACCATTAAACTTGCTCGACAAAATGGCATCACAGGAATTGCACTGATGGGGGAACCTTACTATTATCCGCGATTTGGTTTTGAAAGAGGGGCAGATCATGGATTAACTGATGCGCAGGGAAACACGTTCGATGCGCTTATGTGCCTTCCTTTGAACGATGAGTTTAAGTCAATAAAGGGAAAACTGATCGAAAGCGAAGATTTTGAAAAGCTGGAAGATGAAAAGTTATTAGAGGAGATAAGCAAAGAATTTCCGGCATATCGGAGAGTCAAGGTACAAGAGGGCTTTATGCAGATATTTGGGCAACACCTTGGAGTCGTTGAATCGGTAGAAGATGAAACTTTTATGGTTCGTTATTGGGAACTTTTGATTCCCGCCAAGGGCGATGATTCACTTGAGGAAAAGCCGGAAAAGGGAAGCGACGTGCAGTTTATTTGGAATCACAAAGGAGAATCTCGGATTACAAAAGTTTTCAAGAACCTGTTGGAGAATTAACTCGCAAAATAATGTAGGAGCAAAACAAATGAAAAAGGGATTATCACTGACAAGCAAAGTGATAGAAGGTCAGAATATATCCTATCGCATATTTGGCAAGGATTATGTGGTGCCGCCATTGGAAGGTTTTTGGTGGCAGACCGGCGTGGTCGGTATCGACTATGCTCATAAAGAAGATTTCAAGTGGATATCCGTCATCCGCCTGCCAGACTTTGTAACGAAAGATGATTTTGAGTGGGCTGTCAGGGAAGCTACGGTTAAGAAGAAACAGGATTTCTCAAAGGTGGAGTTCTTTACTTATGATGAAGGGTTGTGTGTGCAGTGCATGCATATAGGATCGTATGATGATGAACCTGCTACAGTAGAAGCAATGCACAGATTTATGGAAGAGCAGGGATATGTGCTTGATATTACGGATCAGAGGATGCACCACGAGATTTATCTCTCCGATGCAAGGAAGGTTGCTCCGGAGAAACTGAAGACTGTGGTTAGGCATCCGATAAGGAGGTATTTATAGTATGGACAGTTTTGTTGATGAAAGAGATTATAAACTTTTAGAATCAGATAAATACACGTTTTTCGTTCTGAAGCAGATCATGGGAGGAAATGTAAAGCTTTTACTGTCTGACCATGAAAGACTGATCATCTGCTATACCGGTCATCCGTTTCCGGTATGGATATGGACGCCGGATGACGCCTCGGGTGAAGAGATGGAAAAAGCATATAAGCTTGCGAAAGAGAATGAACTGCTCTCGGACAAGTGTAGTTTTAATGTCAAATATTCTCTTGCTGAGTATTTTATAAAGCGTTCTAATGAGGACGGCTTTTCGATGAAAATATCAATAAATATGTATGCGTATGACTGTCTTAATCCTGTAAAGCCGCAGGAAAAAGCTGACGGAGACATTCATCTTTGTAAGGCTGAGGATCTGGATGAACTGGTTTCTTTTATGGATATGTTTCATAAGGAAATCGGGATTGATCAACAAGATATCCAAGGGTATCAATCAGAGGCAAAGACCTTTATCGAAGCCGGTAGTATGTATTTTTGGAAGGATGCAGAGGGTAATAGTGTAGCGAGCTGTAAGTATGCGCCTAACGGTGATATGGCTTCCATAAATCTGGTATTTACAAGGCCTGAGTATCGCAGAAAGTATTACGCTGAGAATCTCGTGTATCAGGTGACGATGAAGGCAAAGGAAGCGGGGTTCGTTCCGATGCTCTATACGAATGCAGATTATGAAGCTTCGAATGCTTGTTATGAGAAAATAGGATACGTAATTCGAGGGAAGCTTTGCACCGTTGGCTAATCAGAAAAGCAGTGGAGAGATTCGATGGAAATAATTGATTATTATGCCGGTGACAATAAGGATCACTGGCTTTTTGAAATAAATAAGAGTGACTGGAGAGCAGGAAAATATCTGTATGAACTGCTCCGTGATAATAAATTAAAGGAGTTATGTGGTGAATCGACCAAGGTTCTCCTTCTTGTTGATGGTGATAAATTGATGTCATTTTGTACATATGCCGAACAAGACGAGATACGGGAGCCGTCACTGACACCTTGGGTAGGCTTTGTGTATACCTTCCCGGAATACCGGGGAAAGCGGCGTGTGGGGAAACTCTTGGAATATGCCTATATACTTGCAAAGAAAGAAGGACATAAGCATATTTATATTTCCACGGGTGAAACAGGACTTTATGAGAAATACGGATACAGCTTCTGGAAAACCATGAAGGATGTCGGCGGAGAGGAAAGCCGAGTATATAAAACGGATATTGTCACAGTGGATTATAGTGATGTGCTGGGAACTGTAGTGAGCGGAACGATTGACAGACCGCTTGGAAGCGCTCATCCAAAGCATCCTGAGATGATCTATCCCATCAATTATGGTTATGTGGATAATGTATTTGCCGGGGATGGGGCTGAACAGGATGTGTATGTCTTTGGGACAGATCAGCCGATAGAAGCATTTACCGGCAGGGTTGTTGCTGTTTATCATCGCCTGAATGATTGTGAAGATAAGTGGATTGTAAGTCTAAGCGGAGAAGTGATTCAGAGAGAGGATATTCTTGAGGCTATTGCTTTTCAGGAACAGTTTTTTATGGGAGAACTGTACATGCTGGAATGATATTTCAAAGGATAGCGCTGCTTGCACATTAATGTAATGCTTATCGGGCGGAGATACTAAGGAGAAATAAGCAGATGAATGAGGAAAAAATAATTATACTTGATGATTCTTATCTACCTCAGATGGCGGAGCTGTATAGAGAAGCATTTGGCGGGGAACCGTGGAATGATGACTGGAGCGACACGAACCAGTTGATGGAGTATATGAAGGATATATCGAAGGGCTATAATGCTCTGAACTATGGGCTACTGATAGATGGCAGGCTGGTATGTATGTCAGTCGGTAAGATCAGTCACTGGTGGGAAGGCACGAACTATAATATCGAAGAGCTTTGTGTATCTCCTGCATATCAGGGGCAGGGCCTTGGTTCAAAATTCATGGGCATGATCGAAGAATGTATTCGTGAGAAGGGGCTGGCCGGTATTTTTCTGCAGACAGATAAGGATAAGCCTTCATATCGTTTTTACCATAAAAATGGCTTCAAGGATCTGGATGCTCACATAAGTCTGTATAAGAGTGTAAGAACTGCTGAACGGCCTTAGTTCGGAGGTATTAAGCGTATTTACTGAAGAGGGTTATCCAATATATAAAAGAATAGGATTTAAAGATAAATTGTATATAAATATCTGAAAAAGATAGGGATACACGATATGTATCTCTATCTTTTTTGTTGCGCTGTTTTACTATGCTCTGATAGTGAATATAAATTCATTGAAAATAAATTCAAAATAAGTCTTGACAAAACGTTCTGAAATGATTATATTGAATACATAATCAATGAAAACAAATTCAATAAATTGATTTTAGATCAAATAATCATATCAAATGGAGGAAAAATCATGAACACATCATCTAAGGAAAAGGTAGTAGTAATCGGTGGAGGAATTGCAGGACTTTCAGCAGGTATTTATGCACTGCTTGCAGGCTTCGAGGCAGAGATATATGAGAAGAACAGCATCCCGGGCGGCGAGTGTATCGGCTGGAATAGAAAGGGTTATCATATCGACAATTGCATCCACTGGCTTACAGGTACAAAGAATACAACAGATCTGTACAAGGTATGGAAGACGGTTGGCGCACTTTCGGATGATACACAGTATGCAAAGATCGATGCATTTTATACATCAACCTATAACGGACAGAGCGTAACACTCTGGAATGATCTTAAGAGAACAGAGAAAGAAATGATCGAGGTATCGCCTGAAGACGAAGAGGAGATCAGACATTTTATTCAGAGCGTTGAATACTCAAAGCAGTGTGTATTTCCGGCACATAAACCGATGGATATGTGGGGCGTAAAGGATTACGTTAAGATGGGCGCTTCCATGAAGGATTTTCCGAAGATCATGAAGGAGTTCGGCAAGATCAGCCTTGGAGAATACAGCAGAAGATTCAAGTCGCCGGTTATTCAGAAGGCAATCTGCGATTATCTTCCTAAGGAATATACAGCTTATTCCTTCCTTGTATCATACGCGAGTGTTGCTGATGGCAACGGCGGAATCCCAATGGGCGCATCACTTCAGATGTCTCTCAGAATGGAAAAGAAATTTAAGGAACTTGGCGGAGTTATATGTTATAATAAAAGCGCTGCTGAGATCGTGCTTGATAAGAAGAGAGCAACAGGTGTGAGATTTGAAGACGGTTCATTTGCAGAGGCTGATTATATCATTCCTACAGTTGATACAAATCTCCTCTTCAAGAAGCTTCTTCCTGAATCATACATGCCTAAGAAGCTGAGAGCTGCTTACGAGACGCCGAAGAATAATCCTTCAATAAGTGGATTCCAGGTTGCATATGCAGTAAGCGAGAGCTTCAGCGAGGGCGAGACTATATTTATTGAGATCGATCCGATCAAGGTTGGCAGCCGTGTATTTAACAGAATGTATATCAAGGCTTACGGCTATGATCCGATATTTGTAAAGGATGGTAAGCAGGTTATCCAGACCTGTATCACTCAGATGGATGAGGACTATGAATACTGGAAGAGCCTTAGTAAGGAAGAATACAAGGCTGCGAAGGAGAGGTTTACTGCTGAGGTTACCAAGAGGATCGAGGCTACATATCCGGAACTTAAGGGAAATATGGAATTTCTTGATGCATGGACACCGCTTACCTACGAGAGATACTGCAATGCATATCATGGCAGCTACATGAGCTTTGTTTCGACTCCTGCAGTTAAGCCGCTCAGACTTAAGGGCCAGCTTAAGGGTATCGATAACCTTTACCTTGCAGGTCAGTGGACAAATGCACCCGGCGGACTTCCGGTAGCAGTTGCCAGCGGCAAATTCGCGGTGCAGAGACTTCTGAAGAAGCAGCACAGAGATGTTAATATTGGAGATTAATGTACCCTGAATACATGGCGGTAATGAACCGGTAACATATTGATAGACTACGTAATGATCGGAGAAAGAGTATGACCAGAAAAGAGCAGAAGGAAGAAAGAAAAAGAGCCATACTGATGACAGCTCTTAACCTTTTTGTGAAGAGAGGCTACCATGAAACCAAAATATCTGATATAGCAGAGGCGGTTCCTATGAGCACCGGACTTATGTTTCATTATTTTGAATCCAAAGAGGAACTTCTTCTTGAACTGGTGAAGATGGGGGCGGGTGCTACCGCTTCCATGGACAAGATGAGCGAAGTGCCGCCGGAGTATTTCTTCGAGGGCTTCCTGAAGAAGCTGTTTGAATATGCGAAGAATGAGCCATGGGTATTTAACATGTTTGTCCTTATGGGGCAGGCAAGGCGCGCAAATATGCCTGAAGAGGCGAGAAAGATCGCGCTTTCCACAGGTTCCATAGAGGGTACTGCCAAGATGATCATGAAGGGGCAGGAATCAGGTGTGTTCAGAGATGGTGATCCGAAGCTCCTGTCAGTCTGCTTCTGGGCGACGGTACAGGGCATCATGGAAGAAATGGCTTTGAATGAAAATATGGAAGCGCCGGATCCTTCGTGGATAGTGGCGATAATTAAAAAATAAATAATAGGTTTTGACAGGGGACTAAAAATGTATACAACAGTTGTTATGCAAGAAATGTAATAATCACGAATTTCTTCGGTGTGATCGAGGGAGAATATATGGATGATTTTATAACCTTCCTGCTGAGAAACGGCGTAAAGATACGTAATTTGGCAAAAACAGACGACGATTACGAAGAGTACTATACGGAGTAAGAAAATAGGATGCGTACTTAGGAGAAAGCTTCGCATCGTTGGTTAATCCAAAAAATAAGTGGAAATACGATGGAAATCATTGATTATTATGCCAGTGACAATAATGGTCACTGGCTTTTTGAAATAAAAAAATGTGACTGGAGTGCAGAAAAAAACCTTGATAGAACGTATGTTCTATGATATCTTAGAAGCATAAGGATAAAAGCAAGTTGGAAAAAGGGCGGATTTTTGCTATAATCATATCATATTAAAAATGTTTTACAGGGAGGTTTTTGGGATGAGTATTTTTGAAAGAGTATTTGACAAGATCGGAGATGACGAGAAGGCGGCAGAGGCAGTTCAGGCAGCGGCACCGGAGCAGGAGGCTTCACTGGCACCTGAACATCTTGCACGTGTTTCTGAGCGTTGTCTTGCAGCAGCGGCACTTTCTGTTTATTGTGCAGCCTGCGATGGCAATGTGAGCATCGAAGAATACATGGAGATGGACATAAATATCGGAAAGATCAAGGGCAAGGTTAAGCTTCCTGAGACAGTTGAGAAGGAGCTTGATAAGATCAGCAGCCATCACGATATCACCTGGGAAGAGGTTGTTGTATATCTTGACAAGCTGAACCTGGACTCTCTGATGGAACTGAGCGACGATGTTGCCGATATTGTTGTTGCATCGGATGGTGTTAACGAGGATGAGCAGAGAGTTGTTGATCAGTTCGCTAACTACGTTAAGAGTCGCGTATAATTTAAATATAACTGCCGTGATAGGCAGAGAATAATAGTCGGGTTTGGCACAGAGACTGCTATGAAACCCGACATAAACAGACATAATGGAAGGACAGAAGCTTTAGTCAGATGGAAGAGATAAAATATATCACTATTAAGGGAGCCAGGGAGCACAACCTGAAAAATATAGATCTCAGGCTTCCGAGAAATAAATTCATAGTATTTACGGGGCTTTCAGGCTCCGGCAAATCGAGCCTGGCATTTGATACTATCTATGCAGAAGGCCAGAGGAGGTATGTTGAGTCGCTTTCATCCTACGCGAGAATGTTTCTCGGTCAGGCGGACAAGCCTGATGTTGACAAGATAGAGGGACTGTCCCCTGCCATATCCATCGATCAGAAGTCGACCAACCGCAACCCGCGTTCGACAGTCGGAACGGTAACGGAAATATACGATTACCTGCGACTCCTTTACGCGAGGATTGGAATTCCACATTGTCCGAAATGCGGCAAGGTGATCGAGAGACAGACTGTGGATCAGATGGTTGATGCTATCATGACGCTGCCGGAGAGAACCAAGTTCAGCATCCTAGCGCCGGTCGTAAGAGGCCGCAAGGGCGAACACGAGAAGGTCATCCAGCAGGCAAGGAAGAGTGGCTACGTCAGGGTAGTTATAGACGGAAATCTCTTCAATCTTGATGAGGAGATAAGCCTCGAGAAGAATAAAAAACATAATATAGATATCGTTATAGACAGACTTGTGATCAAGGAAGGGATAGAGATGCGTCTCGCAGGTTCGATCGAGACGGCTCTGCATCTGACGGACGGCCTGGTCAAGTGCGAGATAGTGGACGGAGAGACTCTGAACTTTTCCGACAGCTATTCATGCCCGGATTGCGGCATCAGCATAGATGAGATAGAGCCGAGAAGTTTCTCGTTTAACAATCCCTTCGGAGCCTGTCCTGTTTGTACGGGTCTTGGTTTCAGACATGAGTTTGATGTGGATCTTGTGGTTCCGGATAAGAAGAGAACGCTGAACGAAGGTGCTTTTGCTGTGCCGGGATGGCAGTCCAGTGGTGATACGAAGAGCTTCACGCACGCTATGCTGAAGGCTCTTTCGGAGAACTACGGCTTCTCGCTTGATACTCCGTGGAAGGAGCTTTCTGAGGAGGCGAAGAATGTTATTCTTTATGGCATCAAAGGAAGGATCAAGGTCGAATACACCGGCCAGAGAGGACGCAGCACCTACAACGTAACCTACGAGGGGCTTATCAAGAATGTTCAGCAGCGTTACATGGAAACCTCGTCAGAAGCCATGAAGGCCGAGTATGAGGAGTTCATGACCTTTATACCGTGCGAGGCCTGCCATGGCAAGAGACTTAAGGAAACCTCGCTTGCAGTAACGATTTCGGACAAAAATATCTACGATGTTACAGAGCTTCCTGTGGAGGAACTGAAGGTTTTTTTAGCCGGAATACAGCTTTCGGAGAGAGAGCGTATGATAGGCGGACAGATACTCCGCGAGATATCATCAAGAACCAGCTTCATGGTGGATGTGGGACTGAATTATCTGACGCTGAGCCGTCCAACCTCGACGCTGTCCGGCGGAGAGGCGCAGAGAATAAGGCTTGCAACGCAGATCGGTTCGGGACTTGTGGGCGTTTCGTACATACTTGACGAGCCAAGCATAGGACTGCACCAGAGAGATAATGATAAGTTGATCGCATCTCTCAAATCGCTTCGCGACCTTGGAAATACACTTATAGTCGTAGAGCATGACGAGGACACCATGAAGGCTGCGGACTTTATTGTCGACATAGGGCCGGGCGCAGGACGAAACGGCGGAAATGTAGTTGCCACCGGTACAGCCGAGGATATCATGAAGAATCCGGATTCCGTGACCGGAAAATACCTCTCACATGAGATGGAGATAGGTGTTCCGCTGAAGAGAAGAAAGCCGAAGGGCTTTATCAGTATTAAAGGTGCAAGGGAGAATAACCTGAAGGGCATCGATGTTGAGATCCCGAAGGGTGTATTTACCTGTGTGACCGGTGTTTCAGGCTCGGGCAAGAGCTCGCTTATCAATGAGATACTTAAGAAGAAACTGCTTCGCTCGCTTAACAGGGCGAGGATCAAGCCGGGTAAATATGACTCGATAACCGGCTACGATGATCTGGACAAGGTTATTGATATAGATCAGTCGCCGATAGGGCGCACACCAAGGTCGAACCCTGCGACGTATACAGGCGTATTTGACCTTATAAGAGATCTTTTTGCGGGCACAAAGGACGCGAAGGCTCTCGGATACAGCAAGGGACGTTTTTCTTTCAACGTGTCGGGCGGACGATGCGAAGCCTGCAAGGGCGACGGTATTATAAAGATAGAGATGCATTTCCTGCCGGATATCTACGTTCCGTGCGAGGTCTGCGGCGGAAAGAGATATAACAGGGAAACGCTTGAGGTAAGATATAAGGGCAAGAGTATTTACGAGGTTCTCGATATGACGGTGGACGAGGCCTGTGATTTCTTCGAGAATGTGCCGTCGGTAAGTCGTAAGATTTCGACACTTCGTGACGTCGGACTCGGCTATATCAAGCTGGGACAGCCGTCCACGACACTTTCCGGAGGCGAAGCGCAGCGTATCAAGCTTGCAACCGAGCTTTCGAGAAGGAGCACCGGAAATACGATCTACATACTCGACGAACCTACTACAGGACTGCATTTTGACGATGTCAGAAAGCTCCTCGAGATACTTGAGAAGCTTACAGAAAGTGGAAATACAGTCGTTGTAATTGAACATAATATGGACGTCATCAAGGTTGCGGATTATATAATCGATCTCGGACCTGAGGGTGGCAGTGGCGGCGGAACCGTGGTTGCTACGGGTACGCCTGAGCAGATAGCTAAATGTAAAGCTTCCTATACGGGGCAGTACCTGAAGAAGTATCTGAGGAGTAAATAATATGTTTTGTATCATCTGCGGAGCGGAGATATCAGAAAGTGAAAAGAATTGTCCGAAGTGCGGTGCACATGTTCCGGTTTTATTGGCCGATCCTGAAGGACAGACGGCCGAGCTGGCAGTTGTGCCGGATGGAAAGAATGAACTGGCAGTAAGAGATGAAAAAAGTACTGAGCTGGCGCTATATGAGCCTCCGAAGAAGAATAGGAAGAAGCTTTTGATTACGATCATCGCACTGGCAGTTCTTATCGCGGGAGGAATAACCGCGGCAGTTCTTCTGAAAAAAAGTAAGGACAGTGATCTGAAGAACAGCGTCTGGAGTGAGACGCCGAAGGGTAAGCATATCTCTGCAGACGCGCTTCCTTATGCACCGCAGCTTTATGATGTTCTGTCAAAACTTTATTCAATACAAAGCGGAGACGGTGATGGCGACGCCGGAAACTATGATTCAAGGAAGGCGGCGGATGGTGATACTGATATTCTTTATAATATATTGAAAACGAACAGTATCGCTTATTTTTCAATCTATCCCGTAGATGAACCAAGGTTTAATGACACGAGGAACGGAGCTGCCATGGATCCTTGGGGCAAGGCAGCAACTTTGGGCAACTATAATGAATACTATAAGGAATCCGTGATATGGATCGCTCAGAACATATTCAATGTGAGCGATGAGGACCTTGGTAAGCTTACCGAGAATGCCAACAGCACCACCGGTGCGGCCATAGGGTATTATCTGGATAAAGGGAAATACTATTTCTACGGCGGAAGCGCCCTTTCAAAGACTAAGCAGTTCTATGAGATATCGATCGGCGACGTGACATATGACGGTAGATACTATTATATCAACTACTATGTTGACCTTGGCGCGATTGATGAGAACGGCCAACGCGTACAGTCATCAACCGGACTCAAAGGATATGTTGTGGCAGAACTTAAGGATGTGGACGGCGAGAAGTTCTGGTCGGTTTACTATCACAGCCATAATATCCCGAAAAAGCTTGAAACCTCGGAATATACAGAGTTCAAGGATATTATCGGAAGCGCATGCGCAAAATACACAAAGGATACCGGAGCTGCAGAAAAGAAGAAGACTTCATATACTGTCACGGAAGCCTGGAGCTATGAAGATGGCACAAGCTGGACGGTTCAGGTATTTGAATCAGATGGCGGAGACCTTGATCAGAGCAAGGCGGCTGCATATTACAGCGTCAGAAATGATTGCGCGGTTTATGACATCTGGGATATGTCGGATGATCCGAAGAGCTTACCGGTATTTACAAAATAATCAGACACAGAGAGGAAAGGTCGTATGATATATACGGTTACCTTCAATCCGTCCCTTGACTATATAGTCACGGTGGATGGTTTTAAGAGCGGAGCAACTAACAGAACATCGTCGGAGCTTATGCTTCCGGGCGGCAAGGGACTCAACGTTTCGACGGTTCTTTCAAACCTCGGAGTAGAGTGTGCAGCTATATATTTCAGTGCCGGCTTTGTTGGAAGAGAGATAACAAGACTGATCGAAGAGAGCGGGATCACTGCGGAGCTTATTGATATTCCGGAGGGCTGCTCAAGGATAAATATGAAGCTGAGGTCGGTTGAAGCAGACGTGACTGCTGTATCGAAAGAGGCTGATTCAACCGCGAAACAAAAAATAATAGAAACCGAGGTAAACGGTATGGGGCCGGATATCCCGGAGGAAAAGGTTGAGGAGCTTTTTAAAAGGCTTGATAAACTTGCCGGTGGTGATACGCTGGTGCTTGCGGGAAGCATCCCGAAGAGCATGCCGGATACTATTTACAGCGATATCATGCAGAGGCTTGAAGGCAGAGGGATAAGGATAGTTGTTGATGCAACAGGCGACCTGTTGATGAATGTGCTGAGGTATAAGCCGTTCCTTGTTAAGCCAAACAATCATGAGCTTGGCGCGATATTCGGTGCAACGCTTAATACGAGAGAAAGTGTAGTTCCTTATGCGAAGAAGCTTCGTGAACTCGGGGCACAGAATGTTGTCGTTTCTATGGCTGCTGAAGGCGCAGTCCTTGCAGCGGCAGACGGCTCGGTGATACTTAGAGAAGCTCCGGAAGGAAAGCTGGTAAATGCGGTAGGAGCAGGCGATTCGATGGTTGCCGGCTTCATCACGGGAATCACAGAAAAGCCGGACGACTATGACCATGCATTTAAGATGGGACTTGCAGCCGGATCGGCAAGTGCTTTTTCTGAGAAGCTTGCTACGAAGGAAGAAGTAAAGGCAGTTTTCGAGACTATTTAGTTTCAGCGGATATGACGAAGATTAGCTTTTTGGGTCAGTGATGTTTTGGGTGCAGTTAGTGTTTTTTAGAAAACATGGGGGGAGAACATGTTATCGGAGAAGAGACAGGAAGATATTCTGAAATATGTTGATAAGAAGAAGAGTGTTACTGTCCAGGAACTGCGCGAGGTATTCAATGCCTCAGAGTCGACGATAAGAAGAGATATAACCTATCTGGACAAGGAAGGAAAGCTTGTTAAGGTATTTGGCGGGGCGCTTTCTCTGGACAGCGCATTTTCTACGAGTGATATTGCGAGAGAACAGAGAGAAGAGGTCAACCGTGAAGAAAAGGTCAGGATAGCGAAGATCGCGGCACAGCTTATAGAACCGGGCGATTATGTATTTATCGATACCGGTACGACGACCGGCTTTATGATCGACTTTATCCGCGAGAAGGAAGCAACCTACATAACAAATGCGGTCTACCATGCGAAGAGGCTTGTTGCGAAGGGGCTGCATGTTATCCTGCTGGGCGGTGAGCTGAAGGAGGAGACGGACGCAGTTGTGGGAGCTGATACAGTGCTTCATCTGCAGAAATATCATTTCTCAAAGGCCTTTTTCGGAACGAACGGAGTCAGCCTGCAGGCGTATTTTACAACAGATGATATACGTGAGGCGTTGATCAAACGTATAGCGGCAGATAATACAGTTCCGGGCAGACGATACATACTTGCGGACCATGAAAAGTTCGGGCTCACAAGCTCGGTAACCTTTACGGAATTTGTCGGAACGGTGGTTCTTACGGATAAGCAGCCGGACAGATCCTTCATGAATAAGATGGAGATCAGGGTGGTGTGATGTACAGACTCCGGATGATTTCAGAAGAAGACTCGGAAGAATCCCGGACGAGTCTCCAAAGAAGTTTTTCAATAAAAACTTGTTTAAATCAAAACCATGTTATATAATGTTGTCGGTTTGATAACACAAACTTCAGATAAGTGAGGTTTTTGTTAGTATATATAGAGTTCTGAAGAGAACTCACAACCATATATATTTTTTACGGAGGTAAATACAAATGTTAGTTTCAGCAGAGAAGATGCTTAAAGACGCAGTTGCAGGTGGTTATGCAGTTGCACAGTTCAACATCAATAACCTTGAGTGGACAAAGGAGATCCTTCTTGAGTGTGAAGAGCTTAAGAGCCCTGTAATCCTTGGTGTTTCTATGGGTGCTGCAAAGTACATGACAGGTTACAAGACAGTTGTTGCTATGGTAAGCGCTATGGTTGAGTCACTTGGAATCACAGTTCCTGTAGCACTTCACCTTGATCACGGTAACTATGAAGGAGCTAAGGCTTGTATCGAGGCTGGTTTCTCTTCAATCATGTTCGATGGTTCATCACTTCCTCTTGAGGAGAACATCGAGAAGACAAAAGAGCTCATCGCTATCTGCAAGGAGAAGGGTATCTCTCTTGAGGCAGAGGTTGGTGGAATCGGCGGCGAGGAAGACGGCGTTGTTTCTACAGGTGAGTGTGCAGATCCTGCAGAGTGCAAGCAGATCAATGATCTTGGTGTAACAATGCTTGCTTGTGGTATCGGAAATATCCATGGTAAGTACCCTGCAAACTGGGCTGGTCTTCAGTTCCAGGTACTTGAGTCAATCAAGGCAGTTACAGGTGATACACCACTCGTTCTTCACGGTGGTTCAGGAATCCCTGATGAGCAGATCCAGAAGGCAATCTCTATGGGCGTTGCTAAGGTAAACGTAAATACAGAGCTTCAGCTTGTATTCGCAGATGCTACAAGAAAGTACATCGAGGCTGGTAAGGATCTCGAGGGTAAGGGTTATGACCCACGTAAGCTTCTTGCTCCTGGTGCAGCTGCAATCAGAGCAGAGGTTAAGGATCGTGTTGCTGTATTTGGTTCAGCTAACAAGGCGTGAGCTGTTTCTAAATAACTGAAAAGTAATATAATGAGCACCTTATGGGAGACTATAGGGTGCTCTTTTTTTGCCTGAAATAGAATTGGTGGATTTTAAAAAATAAACTACAAGATTTTGTGTGTTTGTGGTATTATAAAATAGGTGTGGACTGTGGAATGCTATGCGTAAAAAAGGCATATCATATAGTCGCACACATAAAGATATAACCGGAGCTTAAGGGGACAAAACGAAGATGGCGGAGCAGCACGTTCTGATCAATGAAATAATAAATGACCACACGGAGAGAATGCTTAATCTGAAGAAGTATTATCCATTCTTCGTCCTGTGCGACAACAGCTTTTCGCAGTATAAGGAAGGCCGCTACAAAAGCCTGGATATGGGCTATATAACACTTGCTGTTCTTCGCTTTTTTATAGACGAAAATAGCTTCAATGAAAGACCGGTCGAATACAGCGATTATGAAAAGTTCATGACAGAGCTGCTGAAGAGAGATTTTAAGATAGAGGAAGAGATAAGACCTACCGACGTCAACAGTCTCGACCCCGTGAAGGGGCTCGATACCGAGGCTGAGATAAAGGATCTCTGCGCGTACATCTTCTCGAAGATCACGAATGAAGGAAGAGCCTTCAGCTTTTCTTTCTTCGATCCGTCGGCGCAGAAGACCATGTCGGCGAGGGTGAGACTGATAGACAGCAGTATTTCCGACGGAAAGGTTATTTATAATATCACCGCCGATGGAATAGAGTTTTATCTCGACACCAAGGAGGTCCGGGACGAGAGCAGGATAAATACAGGCCAGCTCCTTCTTGAGAAGCTTATCAAGACCGAGAACTTCCGCGGTGGTATAGATGTTGTTAAGAGGATAAATAACGAGGTTGAACGCCTTAAAAAGCGCCGTGAAGAGGTCATCAAGCTCATGGCGTCAGATATCAAGGCGGGCTCGGAGGCCTGCGATGAATTCATGAACAGCACCATAAGGTGGTTCAAGGAGGAAAGAGAGTCCTTCGAGAAGAATAAGAATCTTGCGGACAAGGCAGTCATGAGACTGCGTTCCGAGGGTAAGGGCAACGAGAGCAGGCGCTTTACAGAGGTCAGCACTCTTATGACTGAGCTGAAGAAGGCCATAAGCAACCATAGTGAGCTGATTGAGAAGACGGCTGAGCTGTCGAAGCTTTCTGAGGAGATGATCAGCCGCGCGAAGCTGAGAAAGCTGAGACCTGTATTTGATTATGAGGATGTCCTCATGAGGATAGTCCGTTCCGGAAGGGCGGAGGACATGGGACTCATCATCAAGCCTTTCCTTATGCCGAAGAAGCATAAGAGCTTTTCACCGGATCTCGTGGATAATATGCTGAAGGCCGGAAATGATGACGCTCTTAAGGGTGAGAAGGTCGAACAGGCAGCGGCAGAGCTTTCCTTCAAATACGATGATGAGAAGCTTGATATCATGATTGCTCACAATTTTGGCATGCTCTTTACCGAGCTGCTGGAACGCCTGAGGAAGTGGGACAGACTGACACTGAAGGAGTTTCTCGCGATACTTGTGATCAAGTTTGGTGAGAAGATATATGAAAACAGAGACCTCTTCGCATTTCTGGTTCACCTTGCGGAGAAGGAAAACTATGTTATGAAGGATATTTTCGAGAAGCAGCATACCGTCCTCGAGAAGATGGTGGTGGGCAGCTTCAGTGAGGAGCAGATAGAGAAATATAAGGACGTTGCATTTGATATAGAATACGACAGCGAGATGATCCTGATCGGAGAGGGAAACAGCCACGCCGATACTGACAGTGCTAAATACATGGATTCCGACGAGGGCAGAGTCGTTACCAATATGACTTTTATACGCAGATCATAAAAAACATAAAACGTAAAACACGATCTAAAAAATAGATTTATACGTAAGACACGATCGGTCAGAAAACATAGGTGAAAGAGTGATCTGGATAGATATAAACCGGAGATAAGAAAATGGACGAAAGAAACTTAGACAAGGCGCTGGAAATATACAGTGCGATGATAACAGGTAAAGAGGTATCTCTTCATAACAAGGAGACGAAGGATCTCTACGAGCTTTTCTACGGAAACTCGGAGGTCTACGACATAGTGACAAGGATGCTGAAGAAGCTTGGACTTGTGCTGTGTGAATACAATGATTCGATATTTATCACGGCCGGTGAGGGCAACAGGATATTTGGCTATACAAATGACGAGCTTAAGAAGATGCTTGGTCTCAGGCTGAATAAAGAACTTTATCTGATGTATTTCCTGATATATACGGCGCTGCTTTACTTCTACAAGGATTCGGCATCATATCAGACGAAGGATTATATCAGGCTTGAGGATATGATAAATGAGGTTTCCGAGAGGCTGACAGTACTCGGGGGCGATGATGTATTTGACGTTGATGACGAGAATGCGGAGAGCTTCAAGGCTGTAAGGCTGCTCTGGGACGGGCTGCCGCTGATCCTTACGACGGACAGTGAGAGAAATAAGGCAAGCCGCGGTTCGAGAACGGGCTATGTGAAGCTGTGCTTCAACTTCCTAGAGGAGGAGAAGCTTTTCGTAGAGAACGGCGACAGGTTCTATCCGACAGACCGCTTCAGGGCACTGGCGGAAAACTATTTTGAAGAATACAAGGGTAAGATATATACGCTTACGGGAGGCGCGGAAAATGCCGGTAATTAACAGGATCAGAGTAAACAACATAAAATACAATTTCGGTACGCAGTATTACGATGATTTCACCATGAGAATGTATGGCAGAAATACCATCTACGATCTTGCAAACGGCGGCGGAAAATCAGTTCTTATGCTTCTCCTTATGCAGAATCTTATCCCGAACAGTACGCTTGATGACAAGCAGCCTATCGAGAAGCTTTTCAGGGAGGGCTGCAACAATACGACCATTCATTCGCTGATCGAGTGGAAGCTCGACAACGTAGGCGGTGCGGATGAGTATAAATACATGACCACCGGTTTCTGTGCGAGAAAGGCAAGGGACAGGTCGGCCGAGGGTGTGGCTCAGGAGGCTGAAACAAGTTCCGACGGTGCGTCCGGCGTAGCTTCGATAGAGTATTTTAACTATTGCATATTTTATAATTCATACAACAAGAACGATATCATCAATCTTCCGCTTGTGAAGGATAAGGAGCATATATCTTATCAGGCACTCAGGAATTATCTGCTGGATCTTTCGCACAAGAATATCGAGCTGAAGGTACAGATATTTGATAAGAAGGGCGAATACCAGCGCTTCATCAGCGGTTACGGACTTCATGAAAGCCAGTGGGAGATAGTCAGAGGTATCAATAAGACAGAGGGCCACGTAAGAACCTATTTTGAGACGAATTACAAGACAACAAGGAAGGTCATCGAGGACCTCCTTATCGAAGAGATCATAGATAAGGCTTTTCTTGTCAGGACAAATAAGGACGAGGAAAGTAAGAACGGTATGGCGCGCCTGCTGATCAGCATCAGGGACCAGCTGAAGAGCCTTGCCGAGAAGAAGAGAGATATAGCATCCTACGACCATCAGTCGGAGCTTATCAGACTGCTTTATGACAGAGTCAGATCCTTCGAAAGTATTTTCAGGGACAAGGACAGTATCGAGCAGTCGTTAGCTGATATCTATATCACGGTTAAGCAGGAGAATGAGGCAGCCGAGAAGGAGAGGGAGTCTCTCGAGGAGGCTATAGAGGATGCTTCAAAGGGAAAACAGAAGGTCACGGAGCAGCTTGAACAGCTGAAGATTTCTATCGATATGAACCTTCTGGATGCACTCACGGAGAGCATCGCCGAGTGCAGTGCCAAGGTTGAGAAAAGCAGAGCGGTTTATAGCGAGGACGAGAGAAAGCTGACTCTTGCAGAGGCAGGAAATGAGTATCTGGAATATCTTGAAGAAAAGAAACGCCGCGATACCATCGAGGAAAAGATTAAGCTTCTGGATCAGTCAGCGGGAGGCGAAAGCGATACAGCATCACTTGCCGCAAATATCAAGAGGCATATCGACGCAGAACTTACTGCCATGGACAGCAGTATCAGAGCCGGTGAAGAGGCTCTTGCAAAGCTGGAGGAGGAGACTGCGCTTCACGAGAAGGAGCTTCTTGAGGCAAGGACAAATATAGCCGTAGCCGAGAGCGTGGAGGCATCAGCCGCCGCAAATACAGAGCTTATCAGAAAACAGCTTTCCGAACTTCTTACCGAGCTTTCGGATAAGAGCCTTGAGGACTTTGCTGCAAAGCTGGGAAGACTCAGCAAGGAGAAGCTCTCGCTTGAAGAAGAGGAAAAGAAGCTTTCCGAAGAGAAGGACTCTGTCAGTGCTGATATAAGAGAGGCTGACGAGGAGCTTCGCGAAGGTCAGATAGATATGATGAGAGTTAAGCTGCGTCGTGAGGATGCAGAGCAGGAGAAGAAGCTTCTCACAGAGAATAGATCCAGACTTGAAACTCTCGCAAGGATATATCTCGGCGGTGATGACAAGGATATTTCAAAGCTTGAGGAAACGGTATATGAGAAAGTAAAGAATCTTTCGGCCGACCTCAGAGGAAAGGAAAAGCGTCTTGCCGAGCTTTCAAACAGACTTAAGGATATCCAGGAGGGACGCCTTATCGAGACGACTGAAGGTGTCGAGAAGGTGATGGCGTACCTCAGGACAAGGCATAATATATTTGCAATGTCCGGAATGGATTATATAGCATCACTCCCTGAGGATAAGAGAAGAGAGGCGCTGCAGCATGCGCCGGAGCTTCCTTACGGAGTGGTAACGGGCGATTTTGACAAGGTCAGACATGATCAGAATATAGGAGATATCGACACCGGCAGCGAAGTAGTGATCATCTACAACGAGGACGAGATCGAGGGCGGCGAGGTGATAGTTTCCGGAACCTCAATGATGCTCCTCCATAGGGACAGAGAGTTCTTCATCGATGAGAAGGTGAAGGAGAAGCTCGGTGCTGAGAAGCAGGCGGAGATTGATATACTCAGTGACGAGATAAGATCCCTCAGGGATATGACAGATGTAGCTGAGGAGGACCTCGGTTTTATCAGAACCCTGACCGGAAAAAACATCCTCGGCTCAGATGAGGAGGCTGACAGACTTGCTTCAGAGGAGAATAGACTCATCCTCGCGAAGAGAGAGATTGAAGCACGTAAGGGTAAGAGCACAGAAAAGCTTGCTGAATTAGAGAAGGAGCTTATTGCACTTACAGATAAAAAGAAGACTCTGGACAGTGACATACTTATCCTTAAGAGAGGCCTCGAGCTTAGTACGCTTTCAGAGAATGATACGAAGAGAGCTGAGGAAGCCGCAAAGGACAGGCAGAGGCTTTCACGTATGCTGGAGAGCCTCGAGGAACAGAAGAGACAGTCTGTTTCGAAGGAGGCAGAGCTTCGTAGCAGGCTCGGCAGGGAGAAACAGGACAGAGCAGCTCTTCAGGACAAATGGAATAGTAAATACCTTCCTTACTACAGGGAGGGCGAATATAAGGAATCTAATGACAGCCTGAGATACCTGGAAGCTGCATTTGATGTAAGTGTCAGCAAATATGCCGATAAGAATAAGGAGCAGGAATCCCTGAGACAGTTTTCGGAGACTCTCCTTGGCAGTATGGACAGGATACTGAAAAATATAGCCAGAAAGGGTCAGGAGCTTCCGGAATACCTTAAGGCGGAGCAGCTTGCGGGAAGACTGTATTTTACAGATGAAGAGGCCACAGCGCTTCTCAGAAATAATGCCGAGGCAGACAGAAAGGCTCTTGCAGTCTCAGAGAAGGAGCTTGCCGATAAGAGAAGCGAATATGACAGACTTTCCGGCAGGATCGATTATGCAGCGAAGAATTACACCGATGCCTTCGGTGATTTCGAGAGACTTCCGGGGGACAGCAGTGCCCTCTTAGATATGCAGAAAACTCTTGAGCTGCAGCTTTCGGACATCAGGAAGAAATACGACGAGGACAGAAAGAAGCTTTCCGATTTTGATAAGAATAGGAGAGAGTCCGAGGACATCTTTAAGGATGTCAGCAGGATAGTTGAGAGAAATAATATCGATACATCAAAGGCCGTACCTGTTTCGAAGGAGGACCTCAGAGAGGAGGCCTTCGAGGATGTTCTTGTTCAATACGACAATATCCAGAAATCAATGGACAAGGCCAGACTTGAGCTTGTACGTCATAAGGGCAGGATATCAGAGAGCCTTTCGGATATGGGCGTTTCAGGACTTGCAACAGCTGTGAGAGAAGACGTTCAGATTCCGTCCAGCCTTGCGGACGCGGAGAACCTTCTCCAGAGTCTCGGCAGTATGCTGGAGGTTATCGGAATAGAGAAGGACAGAGTAAGTAAGAGCCTTCAGGATATGGAGCTTCTTCATGACAGCTTCGTGGATCAGTGTCTGGACAGATGTCTTGATGTGAAGACAGAGCTCGAGATGCTTCCGGGTCTTTCAGAAATCATGCTGGACGGCGAGAAGATAGAGATGATCAGGCTCAGCATCCCTTACGTGAAGGATGAGTTTATGCGCGAGCGTATGGCCGCCTACATAGACAGAGTAGTGGATGAAGCCGACAAGATAGACGATGATGAGGGCAGACTGAAGCTGATAAGAAACAGCCTTTCAACCAAGAGGCTTTTCGGCGTCATCGTTACGGATATGAACAAGATCAAGCTCAGCCTCTACAAGCGTGAGAGGATCAAGGAGCAGAGCAGGTATCTGAAATACGAGGAGGCGGTCGGAAGTACCGGTCAGTCTCAGGGTATTTACATACAGTTCCTGATATCCATCATCAACTATATTTCCGGCATGTATGCTCCGGAGAAGATAGGTGAGGGAACAAATACGATATTTATCGACAATCCTTTCGGAGCCGCCAAGGATATCTATATCTGGGAGCCGATATTTGCCCTGCTTTCAGGAAACAGGGTTCAGCTTGTGGTTCCGGCAAGAGGAGCTTCTCCGGCGATAACAGGACGTTTTGATATCAATTACGTTCTGGGACAGCAGAAGCGTGGAGACAAGGAAGTTACAGTAGTGGTTAATTATGAAAGCAGGACGACCGAGGAAGAGCTTGAATATCATGAGCTTTCATATGAGCAGCAGACCTTCGAGTTTATTTAGCAATAAGAAAAGAGGGGTGTACTATGCATTATGTTGAGGCGAAAACAGTGCTTACTCCGCAGAACGGCTACAGTCCGTACCACGGAAGCATAGAGGACAGTATTTATTGTGAAGGACTCAGAAAACCTTACAACAAGAATGATTATTTCGATGTAGAGATCAAGAAGAATGCACCTGGACTTCTGGGCAATGCTCTGTCCAGGAAAAGGACGAGGGGCATGGTCATAGTCGGAAGTATGGTGGATCCCTACATGGATATTGAGAAGGATGAATGCATAATGCGTGACAGCCTGAATATCATCGCGCGCCACGATTTCGGCGTTTCGATAACAACCAGAAATACTCTTCTTCTCAGAGATATGGATCTGCTCCAGGATATCAACAGGAACTCCAAGGTTATTATCAATGTGCCGTTCGAGACATTGTCGGACAGCATCTCCGGCAGGATATGCGTCGGCGCGTCGACAGCTTCTGAGAGGATGGAGATGATCTGTGAGCTGATCAGAAGAAAGATAACGGTGACCATCATCCTGCAGCCGATGATACCATGCATCAATGATTATCCGGAGGAGATCTCGGCCATACTCAGCGAGATAAAGGATCTGGGGATATCCGGGATAGACAGTGGAAATATGCTTCTCACACTTCGCGGCGAGGTGGGTGATCATTTCCACAGGAGTTATAAGGAACGCTTCCCTTCGGAATATGAGCAGTATCTTAAAAAATACGGCGATAAGGACACGGTGATCTCGGAGAATGCGGCAGCAATCGAGAAGCTGGTGGGAGATTTCACTAAAAAGCACGGCATAGCGAACGGAAAGGCTGAGATAGAGAGGCTGAACAGAAGCTATGAGAATAAAACAGAGGGTAAACAGATGAATATTTTCGATCTGATGTAAAATATTTTACTTTTTATTTACCTTGCGATATTATATTATACCTAGGAACAGTTTTATGGATAGGAGGTTCAGCTTATGTCATTTATGGATTCAGTCGGTTCAGTAGTTAAGACCGTTGGTGACAAGACAGGAACGGCTATTGAGGTCGGCAAGGTCAAGGCCAAGATAAGTAACGAGAAATCAACCATAAGAGCCGATTTCGAGAAGATCGGACGCATAATGTATAAGAGATATAAGGCAGGAAACTGCGACGATGAAGAGCTTAAATGTCTCTTCTCTGAAATTGATGTCAGCCGCGAGAATATCGACGGTTATGAAGAAGATATAAAAAGGATCAAGGTGGAGGACTAGAAAATGGACTTTAATAAGCTTAGCTTAGAGATGCATGAAGAGAACAAAGGAAAGCTTGAGGTAGTATCAAAGGTAAGAGTTGAGACTAAGGATGACCTTTCAACAGCATATACTCCGGGTGTTGCGGAGCCATGCAGAAAGATCAACGAGAACCCTATGGACGCTTACAAGTACACCTGCAAGGCAAATACAATAGCTGTTGTTTCAGACGGTACTGCAGTACTCGGTCTCGGTGATATCGGACCACTCGCAGCAATCCCTGTAATGGAGGGTAAGTCTATCCTCTTCAAGAGATTCGGAAACGTTGATGCATTTCCTATCTGCCTTGATACAAAGGACACAGATGAGATAGTAGAGACAGTTAAGAGGATCGCTCCTTCCTTCGGAGGCATCAACCTTGAGGATATTTCCGCACCAAGATGCTTCGAGATCGAGGAGAGACTTAAGAAGGAGCTTGATATTCCAGTATTTCATGATGATCAGCACGGAACAGCTATCGTTGTTTCTGCAGGTATCATGAATGCACTTAAGCTTGTCGGAAAGAAGATGGAGGAGGTTACTGCAGTTGTTAACGGTGCTGGTGCCGCAGGTATCTCTATCACAAAGCTTCTCCTTTCCTTCGGCCTTAAGGATGCCATCCTTGTTGACAGACAGGGTGCTATCTATGAGGGCAGAGACGGACTCAACCCTGCAAAGGAAGAAATAGCTAAGATAACAAATAAGAATAAAGAGGCAGGCAGCCTTGCAGATGTTGTTAAGGGCAAGGATATCTTCCTTGGCGTTTCAGCACCTGGCGTACTTACAGCTGAGATGGTAAGCACAATGGCTAAGGATTCGATCATCTTCGCTATGGCTAATCCTACACCTGAGATCATGCCTGATGAGGCTAAGAAGGGTGGAGCTGCAGTTGTTGCAACAGGCCGTTCTGATTTCCCTAACCAGATAAATAACGTTCTTGTATTCCCTGGTATCTTCAGAGGTGCCCTTGATGCAAGAGCTACAGGTATCACAGAAGAGATGAAGCGTGCAGCGGCAGTTGCCATCGCATCAATCGTTAAGGATGACGAGCTCTGTGCTGATTACATCATTCCTGATGCATTTAACCCTGAGGTTGCCAAGGTGGTTGCCAAGGCAGTTGCCGATGAGGCAGTAAGACTCGGAATCACAAAATAAATGAATGATCCCCTGTGGGGTCGTTTGAGAATGTACAAGACCGAGAAGAGAGGTTCTATGGAGTATTTTGAAAAGATAAAACTCGTTGAAGAGAATGTTAATAAGGTCATAAAGGGCAAGGAGCATGTCGTAAAGAAGGTGCTCGCTGCGACTATCGCCGGCGGACACATCCTTATGGAAGACATCCCGGGAGTTGGAAAGACAACTCTTGCGACTGCATTTGCCAAGGCTCTTTCACTTGATTATAAGAGAGTTCAGTTTACGCCTGACGTACTTCCGTCGGATATTCTCGGCTTCTCGATGTATAACAGTGCTACAAAGGAATTCGAATACAGACCGGGCTCGGTATTCTGTAACCTTTTCCTTGCGGACGAGATCAACAGAACAAGCCCGAAGACCCAGTCTGCCCTTCTCGAGGTTATGGAGGAGGGTCATGCGACAGTGGACGGTGTGACACGTGACCTGCCGGATCCTTTCATCGTAATCGCAACGGAGAATCCGTACGGCTCATCAGGAACACAGATGCTTCCGGAATCACAGCTCGACAGATTTATGGTATGCCTTTCTATGGGCTACCCTGCCCACAGCGATGCGGTTGAGATCCTTAAGGGCAACGCCCTCAGTCCGTTGAAGACAGTTCAGGCAGCCATGGACCTAAGTGAGCTGCTGGCACTTCGCAAGATGTCGAATGAGCTTTATATAAGAGATGAGATCTACGAATATATAGTAAATATAGTTGAAGAAACCAGAAGAAGCGATATGTTCTCTATGGGTGCAAGTCCGAGAGGTACTATAGCCTGCCTCAGAATGGCGAAGGCTATGGCGATAATCGACAACAGGGACTTTGTGAATGCAAGGGATGTCCAGAGCGTTGTGAAGGATACTCTCGGCCACAGAGTTAAGCTCGGCCAGAGGGCGAGAGCTCAGGGGGTTTCCATGGACATGGCACTCGACAGACTTATCCAGTATATTCCTGCCCCAAGGAGTTAGATTTGAAAAACAGGATATATTTCGGAAGAATAATAATGTATATAGCGCTCGGGCTGGTAGTCTTTTTCTTCCATGATTTTCTGCACAGCCATTTTTATCTGATGCTGCTGCTTATCATGGTAATCTTACCGTTACCGGATATTCTGCTGTGCCTCTACGTGAGGCACAGTCTTTCCTGTAGCCTTGTGACCAGTGAACCGCGTGCTGAGAAATACACTCTCAGCTATGTGACGGTGAAGCTTAGGAACAAGGCATTTTTCCCTTCCCTCAGTGTCAGGGTCAATCTCACAGTTGAGAATAAATTCTATAATGAGAAGAGCAGTATAGTTCTGACGCTCCCTGCAAGGATAAGAAAAACTGAGGAGCTGCAGCTTCCTATAAAGCTCTCGAGATGTGGTCTGGTCGAATATTCCGTGGACAGTATCAGTGTCCTGGATATACTCGGCTTTGTTGAGTTTAAGAAGAAAAACGACTCAAAGGTCGAAATGAGTGTGCTTCCATACGGAAATACGTATATCAACAGAGATCTGACCGATATGAACAGAGGCCTCACCGAGGCGGAGGAGACAAATAAGAGAGGCAACGATTTCTCTGATGTAAACGATGTCAGAGAATACATCCCGGGCGACAAGCTGATGAGCATACACTGGAAGCTTTCTGCCAAGAGGGATATCCTGATGGTCAAGGACAGAGTCAGTATGTCCGACCAGCAGATGGTAGTTCTGATGGAGCTTTCCGGTACGCCGGAGGAACTTGAAGAGGTTGTGGCTCTTACCTACGGCATGATGAGAAATATGATAACGAGCAATCTGTTTATAAGATTCATGTGGTGGAGTGAATCAAGATATATGTTTGAGGAAAGACAGCTCATGAACAGGGACAATCTTTCCGACGCATTTAATGATGTATTTTATGAGAAGAGATACCCGGATCCGGAGAAGACGAGGGAGTATATGAGAAGTATCAGGCCTGAGCTTAAGGCTTACATTGATGTTCTGCCGCGAAACGGTGAAGCGGTCTGCGAGGTTGTGGAACAGGATTAAATAAAGGTGCTTTATGGGAACAAGTACGAAGGGAATGTACGGCGCTCAGAAGGAAAAGAATGCCAGTACTAAAACCTGGAACAAAAAACTGAAGGATTATTCCGATATCGAGGTGCTTAGCGGCGTTGTGATCGATAAGAGCATCTATGATGTCAAGGAAAACAGGATATTCACCCTATTTATCAAGGGCCTTATTACTTATTGCCTCACAATGGGTGGAGCGGGACTCTATCTGTCCAGCTTCGAGGTTGAGTATAATTCATTCCTTGTAAATGTGGTGGCTCTTCTTTCTGCGCTCACCTGCTCGGTGCTTTACTACAATCACCTTACAGAAAACATCGGTTATCTTGTTTACTTCGGGCTTTTTGCCGCCGGCGCCTTTATGTTGAAGGACTATATAAACTCCGGCTTCTATGCCATCGTCAACGACACTATGGAAGCGGCTTCCATGTACCTCAAGATGGACGGTATGCAGCACTACAACGAGAGGATAAGCGACAGATATACGGCGATAACCGTTACGATGATCTTCTTCGTGCTGCTGGTAAATATCCTTATAAACAACTATATCTCAAGACGCGCAAGATACCTTATAGCGACTATCATAGTTATGTTTATCAGTATCATTCCGCTTTATTTTGAATGCGAACCTGATACGTTTTACGCGGTTCTGCTTCTCAGCGGTATAGTGATGGCTTACCTGCTGAAGGGCGGAAAGCATTACAGACTCTACAGAAGAAACAGTGTATTTTATCGTGAAAAGAACGGACTATCTTACGGTATCAGCCATAAGGCGCTGCGCCAGGTTATGCTGATCGGCTTTGTATTTGTTTTTCTTGCGGTTAATATCATCGGCATGATAGTTCCGAAGGACACCTACGATATGAAGGGCAACAACAAGTATAAGAAGGAATCCATGGATATGGTGACGAACTTCTTTACTCTGGGTATTGAGGGTCTCTTCAATTTCTACGCCAACAGGGGCGGTCTCTCGACGGGACGTCTGGGCGGCGTTTCTTCCATCAAGCTGGATTACAAGACCGATATAAGGGTTGAATATACGCCTTACAGCTACGAGACGCTGTATCTGAAGCAGTTTGTTGGAAATACCTACAATCCGTACGTAAACAGCTGGACCATGGACCGCAGCTTCAGAACTCCTGAGGGAGAGAACCACCAGACCGTTGAGGCTCTGAAGAAGAGGTTCGAGGAGGGAACGCCTTTCAGCGCGAAGGGCAGGCTCAAGGTAACAAATGTTGATGTTTCGGGCAGCCTTTTCCTTCCGTATTATTCCGACGACACAAATAATATTGTCTATTTCGGTGCTACCGAGGAATTTGAGTATTATCCATATCTAGTATTAGGAGAGATCGGAACCGAACAGGAGGAGATAAACAACGAATGCCGCCTGATCCCGATGGAAAACTACGATGTTATTGCCTCCTTCTGTGAGCAGAACAATATAGGCGGCGATACGCCGGAGGAGATAATAAACTGCCTGTGTAACTATTTCCAGGAAAATATCCCTTACACCATCAGGCCGGGTGCAACTCCGAGAAACAAGGATTTCGTTAATTATTTCCTGACCAAGAACAGAAAGGGCTACTGTGCACATTTCGCAAGCTCGGCTGCGCTGATCCTCAGGTATTTCGGCATACCGACCAGATACTGCGAGGGCTACGCGCTTTCCTACGACCATGCAACTCACTACGGTGAGCTGGTTGAGGGCGCAGAATACAGCGATTATTACCAGGGCTATTCGGCAATAGGCGAGACTGCACTTATTTCGGTTGATGTTTCCGATGCGGAGGCACATGCCTGGGTTGAGGCTTATATAGATGGAAAGGGCTGGGTTATCGTTGAGGCAACGCCTTCCGGAGATACGGACGAGATAGATGATTTCTGGAACCAGTTCAGCAGGGGCAGCTCGGATGATAATGACACGACCGAAGAGGAAGGAACCGGTACACGTTTCAGGATCAATGATTCCTTCATGAAGGGTACGGCGCTTATCATATTTGCTGTTATCATGGCAGCAGCGCTTGTATTTCTCTTCATACGTTTCCTTCCGACCATCAGATATCATATAGCCTACGCAAGGGCGGGCAGGAACGACAAGCTGATCCTTAAATACATGCGATTCATCCGAAAACGTAAAAAGAAAGACAAGGACTTTAAGGACAGGATGAATTATGATGACCAGCTTGACTATCTGAGGAAAAGTGGTAAAATGACGTGCACAGACGTCGAATTATCGCGGCTTAACGAGATACTTAATAAAGCAGGCTTCTCGAAGGAAGAGATAAGCGAGGACGACTTCGGCTTTGCGGAGAAGATACTGTATGGTTCGGGTAAATAATTATTGTTATAGATAGTTTATAAACAATGAACAGATAGGAGTCATATGTCGATCATTGAATATGAAAAAGCATATAAAATGGGCGTAAAGGCCTATAAATCATCGGTTCAGAAGGGAAGACATCCTTATCTTCCGGTTTTGGATGAGATAATCACCGAGGATGATATCGTTAAGGATGTAAGCCTCGGAGTTATCCGTGTACCACTTTCAAGAGTTGTGGGAACCTCAACAAGGAGCAGAACTTACTCCTTCGCGAACAACTTCATGCCTATACTTGAGACGAAAACAGAGTTTGCATATAAGTGGTCTGCGCTTGCGGATGCACAGATGAACGAGGGTATCAGAGACCCTATCAAGGTATATGAATATCTGAATTATTTCTATGTCATCGAGGGTAATAAGAGAGTAAGTGTTCTGAGGTTTTTTGGTGCTCTCGAGGTGCCTGCCGAAGTTATAAGAAGGATACCTAAGAAGACAGACGATAAGGAAAATAAGATATATTACGAGTTCATGGACTTCAACAAGATCACAGGTATCAACGATATCTGGGTTAGTGATGAGGGTAATTTCCAGAAACTCATAAATACTGTATTTGAGGCGAAGAGCAGCTTCAGGAGAAAACACAGCGACGTTCTTACTTCTGATACGCCGGGAATTGCAGCGGGCGCATCTCCTTACACGGACAGCGTAAACGGTAATACAGGCGTTCTCAGAGCACAGAATGCAATTATGACACCGGATGGCCGCGTGAACGATGCTGCCACCGGAGAGGTCTGGACAGAGGACGACACCAAGGACTTCATGTCGGCTTATTACAAGTTCAGAGAATGCTACGAGGCAAGAGGCGGCCGCAAGCTTGAAAATATAACCACAGGCGACGCTTTCCTTGCATTCCTGGGTATATATGATTTTTATGAAGCAGTTGAAATGTCGCGAGACGAGATGAAGAAGGCGATAGACAGAACCTGGGAGGAGTATCTGACCAAGAATAAGAACGAGGTGCTTGAGATCAATCTGACGCCTCCTGCTGAGGAGAAGAAATCGCTCCTCGGACAGATATTTACTTCTTCGCCGTCGGCTTCAAAACCGCTGAAGGTTGCATTTATCTACGACAGGGATCCTATGACCTCTGACTGGCTCTACGCGCATGAGCTTGGCCGCAACCATATCAAAGAGGTATTTGGAAATAAGATAAATACACTGAAGGTCATGACGGCCGAGACTGAGGATGAAGCGGTAGAGGCGATAGATGAGCTGATCGAAAAGCAGAAGTGCGAGGTTATATTTACGACGACCTCAAGGCTTGTTGACGCGAGCCTTAAGTGTGCAGTAAAGCATCCAAACGTTAAGATACTTAACTGCTCGCTGAACACTTCGCACAGATATATAAGAACCTACTACGCAAGGCTTTATGAGGCGAAGTTCCTTTCCGGAATGATCGCCGGAGCACTTACGGAAACAAATAAACTGGGATATCTGGCAAACTATCCGATATTCGGTGTTACTGCGGATATCAACGCCTTCTCTCTCGGCGCGCTGATGGTCAATCCGAGAGCAACGGTGAGCCTTAAGTGGACAACGCTTAAGGAGGAAGAGAAGCGTTCCGAGATGTACAGGGAGTTCTTCGAGGATAATATCGATTACATATCCGATCAGGATATGATAACTCCGAAGAATGCATCAAGGCGTTTCGGTATGTATAAACTTTCTGCGGGCGAACCGGAGAATATAGCTATGCCGCTCTATAACTGGGGAGTATTATACGAGAGGATAATCAAGCTTATCATAAATGATTCATGGGACGATGCCGACAGCGGAAATGCGGCCATCCCTGTAAACTATTGGTGGGGCTTTTCTTCGGGCGTTATCGATATCCTGCTTTCAAACAAGCTTCCTTACGGTGTGAGAAGACTTGTGAATGCGATGAAGCAGGAGATAATCGACGGCAGCTTTGCTGTATTTAAGGACAGGATAGTTGACCAGAACGGCGAGGAGAGAAATGCCGAAGGCAGGCTGATGCCTCCAGAAGAGATCATGACCATGGACTGGCTCTTAGAGAATGTTGAGGGAACCATTCCTGTTATGGAAAGTCTGAAGGAAAACGCAAGAGAGATTGTTGAGTTGAAGGGTGTACTTAAGAACGATGAGGATACTAGCGGTAGCTGATGTAGAATCTAAATATTATTGGGACTTCTTTGAGAAGAGTAAGCTGGAGGATATAGATCTTATCATATCCGCCGGTGACCTTGACCCGCACTATCTTTCTTTCCTGGTAACCTATGCGAAGTGCCCCGTTCTCTACGTCCACGGCAATCATGATTACAAATACGAGGACGTTCCGCCGGAAGGCTGCATATCAATAGAGGACACTGTCTACGTTCATCAGGGCGTCAGGATAATGGGACTCGGCGGCAGTATGAAATACAATTTCGGCAACGAGTCCGCATACCAATATACCGAACGTCAGATGGCAAGCAGAGTCAGAAAGATAAAACGAAAGCTCTGGAAGAGTAAGGGCGTGGATATTCTTGTCACACACTCACCGGCCTTCCATCTTCACGACGGGGAGGACCTTCCTCACACAGGCTTCAAATGCTTCTATGAAATACTTGATAAACAGAAGCCGAAGCTCTTTATACACGGCCACGTGCACAGGAGCTACGGCAGACAGTTTGTGAAGGAATATTCGTATAATGATATCAAGGTTGTAAATGCATTTGAAAGATGTATAATTGATTATGAACCTGAGAAGGGAGAAGTTCGTAATGTTCAATAATGAAGATTTCAAAAAGACAGTAGATAAATATCTGGAACTCTGCGCCGATTCCGGACAGATAGACCAGAGACTCTATTCAAAATATGATGTTAAGAGAGGACTCAGAGAATCAAACGGTAAAGGCGTTCTTACAGGTCTTACCGAGATATCCGATGTTAACGGTTTTGATGAGAAGAATGGAGAGAGAGTGCCTATTCCGGGCGAGCTCTATTATCAGGGCTACAATGTCAGCGACCTCATCAAGGGCTTTGGCGGCTCGAAGAGAGGCTTTGAAGAAACTGTATTTCTTCTTCTGTTCGGCGAACTTCCGACCAGAGAGCAGCTTATCGAGTTTATGAGCGTGCTGGGCGATTTCAGGGAGCTTCCTGAGAACTTCAACAGAGACGTTATCATGAAGGCGCCAAGCGCAAATATCATGAATACGCTTCAGAGATGTGTACTCACACTGTATTCCTACGATGATGATCCGGACAATATCACCATAAGACACGTCCTGCTGCAGAGCCTCAGCCTTATAGCAAGATTTCCGCTTATCGCGGCTTACGGCTATCAGAGCTACAGGCATAAATATCATGATTCCAGCCTTATCATCCACAGACCTAAGAAGGATCTGACGACTGCGGAAAATATACTCCGTCTTCTCAGAACCGATACAAAATATACTGATCTTGAAGCACGTGTACTGGACATCTGTCTGGTGCTTCATGCGGATCACGGCGGAGGAAATAACTCCACCTTCACAACACATGTTGTAACAACTTCACATACCGATACATATTCTGCAATCGCCGCATCCCTCGGTTCTCTTAAGGGACCTCGTCACGGTGGCGCGAACCTTAAGGTTCAGCAGATGTTCAATGATATCAAGGCACATGTTTCCGACTGGGAGAATGAGACTGAGCTTAAGAACTATCTGAATGATATCCTCGACAAGAAAGGCTTTGACCATTCGGGACTTATCTATGGAATGGGCCATGCGGTTTATTCTATCTCGGATCCGAGAGCAGTCATCCTTAAGGAGGCTGCAAGAAAGCTTTCCGAGGAGAAGGGTATGACCAAGGAGTTCGAGCTCTATGAGAGAGTCGAGAGAGTTGCCAAGGAGCTTATAATGAGTAAGAGGGATATGCATAAGCCGGTATGTGCAAATGTCGATTTCTACAGTGGTTTTGTTTACACTATGCTGAAGGTTCCAATCGAGCTCTTCACACCGATGTTTGCGATCGCGCGTATTCCGGGCTGGTCAGCTCACAGAATAGAAGAGCTTGTAAATAACGGCAAGATCATCAGACCTGCCTACAAATACGTTGGCAAACATAAAGAATATCTGCCTATAGATGAGAGAGTGTGGTAGGAGCTGACGATAATCTATATTTAAAGACAAATTAAAAGGATACTGATCATTACCGATCGGTATCCTTTTTTAATAGATCGTCCTCAAGCATTTTGACGGTCATTCTTTCGTTTACGTATGTATAAACCTTATCGCAGAACTCCTGCTTCATAGTGAAAGGAATGATGAAGCTTTCTCGTCCTACTCGGATATTTATGATGTTGTAAAAGCTGGAATTGTCGGGAGATACCTGAGACAGATCCGTGAAATCCTCATAGCGATAGGTGGTCTCACCCCAGCGATGTTTGACAAGCATATCGTCCTCGCGGAATTCGTAGGTTATATCGTAGGAGGTCTTGCCAAAGGAATGGATGATCAGTACCACGCCGTACATACCGAAGAGGATGGCGAAGATGAGTGTGATCACCTTATGATGCTCATAGCCCATGATCATCGGAACAACCATCAGAAGTGCAAATGAAACAAGAAACAATCCGAAGAGTCGGAATGTCATACGTGTTCTTTTATTCTTCTTTACAGAGTATGTTATCATATCACACCTCGCTTATTCGCGCATTTCGGAAGACTATGTGCATACAATACTTCCGGAGTATTTGTCCATAGAGATTATATATGAATTGTATATATCATTCAAGTATATTATCACCCTTTGTGATATATATTAACAGAAGCATGCCCTCTCTGTATGTGTCGTAAGATGTAAACAAAGATGGAGCCGGGAGGGGGCACAACCCTCACCGGCTCCTGTTTACTGCACACGCCCGCACAGTGAAATATGTCACTATGTGACACGCGGGCGGCGCGGCGAGTAGGATTCCCTACTCAATATATGAATGCGGGGAGAATGGAATTAAGCGATCTTTGTGTTCATGCGCTCTACAGAATCAATCTCACCATCGATGATACGTACAAGCTTTGTGCCGTATTTTGCAGCTTCCTCTGAGTGAGTAACCTGGATGATGGTCTTGCCATACTTCTTGTTGATCTGTCTGAAGAGCTCCATGATCTTCATACCTGTCTTGGTATCAAGGTTTCCGATAGGCTCGTCAAGGAAGATGATCTCAGGATCAAATACGAGTGCACGAGCGATAGCTACACGCTGCTGCTGACCACCTGACAGTTCTCTAGGCGTGAGCTTTCTCTTATCCTTCATTCCGATGATGTCGAGAACCTCGTTGATCTTATCCTTGTAAGCTGAAAGCTTCTTGCCGCTGAGCATAAGTGGAAGAGCGATGTTGTCTTCTACTGAAAGGTTTGGAACCAGGTTATAGAACTGGAATACAAATCCTACATCTTCATTTCTCATCTTGCAGAGCTGCTTGTCATTAAGCGTTGAAAGGTCTGTTCCGTTGACTGAAACTGTTCCTGTTGTAGGGCTGTCGAGACCGCCCAGGAGGTAGAGAAGTGTAGACTTTCCACTTCCTGAAGGACCCATGATCGATACGAATTCGCCCTGCTTAACTGTAAGATCGATATCCTTTAATATATGTGATTCCTGCTTTCCGTTAACAAATATTTTATTAAGACCCTTTACTTCGATTGCGTTCATTTTATTTTCCTCCACTATTTATTCGTATTTAAGTTCCTGTACTATACTGAGCTTCTTGCTCTTTCTCATTGTTGAAAGTGATGCTATGAAGATGATTGCTGCGATCACAAGTCCGAACTTTGGAATTGCTATCCAGCTTACATCAGTTACCATTGCAATACCAAAGAAATATGTTACGTCTGTGAAAAGTCCTGTTAAAAGGATCAGGAATGGTGTTGTGATAAGTAAGCTTATCACTACGCTGAACATACTCTCTGTAAGTATCATGTTCTTTCTCTTCTTCTTTGTCATACCTACCGAAGACATTACTGCGAATTCCTTCTTCCTCTGGTGGAAGCTGATGGTTATGTTATTGAAGATACCGATCGATGCGATAATGAGTGCGAGATAAGAGAAGACTGCCATAACACTTACTACCATTGCATTGTTTTCTTCATTATTCTTGCAATCCTCAGCCTTTGTGCTGTAGGTTGCTCCGAGGGATGCGAGGTAAGACTTGAAATCCTTTTCTACATCCTGTGCACTTCTGGTTCCATCCAGTGAGAAGTTGATGTCACCGGCCTCTTTTATATTAAATACTTCCTTTGCGACGTCACTCTTTATTATAGTCATAATACCGTTGTTCCAAACCTTGCCATCGTATACACCGGCTACAGTGAAATCAACTTTTCTGTTATTAAACTCGAGTGTGACTGTGTCGCCCTTATCTTTCTTGATTGCCTTTGCAAGCTTTGTTGTAATAAATATCTGGTTATCGGTTGATGCTGCGAAGGATTCAAGCTCTTCCTTATGCTCACTGTACATAGGTGTATATTCATCCATCATCTTACCGGTACCTATTGGATTTGAGACCGGTGAGATATAAGTGAGTTCGCCGTCAATCTCTCCCATGTTCCAGCCTGAGGTAACGATCGAATCTTTATCGATACCAGGTGTAGACATGAGCTTGTCAACGATCAGATCGGTTGTTGCTGTGTCACTTCCGTTCTCCATGATATTTGATATCGTATAATCATATTTGAGATCATCATAAGCTCCGACAACAAGATCTGTCATGCTTTCTCCGAATGAAGAGATCATGAGAACAGCTGATAAAGAAACTACTATAAGTACGATGTTGTTTCTGAGAAGCTTAGATGTTCTTATATTGTTCATTGTCAGGAATACGGTTGTATTCTTTCTGAATATTCCTGCAAGCACTCTGGCAATGAACTTAACTACTGTAGGTGTCAGAAGGATGATTGAGATGAATGTTGTAAGCATTGCAACTGCTGTGAGTGGACTTTCATCCTTTCCGATCATTACGTGTACTGCGATCGAGAAACCAAGAAGAAGGAGACCAAAGATGAACTTAACAAGTCTTTTCTTCTGTTTTGGCTCTACTCTGTTAAGGATAACGTCCTTAACCTCGTATTTTCTGATAGATCTTACAGGAGTGTAAGCAGAGAGTACTGAAAGCACTGCTGCGAAGATCATACCTATAACAATGTGAAGCGGTTCTATGTTGAACGGTGTGTAGATACCGTAATCTGCAAGAGGGGAGATGAGGCGTCCGATAACGTAGAGGAGAAGCTCTCCGAGAGCACATCCTACGATACCGCCGAGTATTGAGTACATCAGGCCTTCGAGAAGTACCATTCTCTCAATCTTTTTCTTTGTTGCGCCCTGGCTCATAAAGGTTCCGATAACTGTAAGTCTCTCTGTCATTATGAGCTTAAATACTCCGTGGATGATTATCGCACTTACGATTACTACGATCGCCATCATTGCATAAAGTAAAGCTGTTATTGATGCGTCAGCCTCAAGTTCTGAGCTGAGTAAGTAAGCTGTAAGTTCTGTCTGGCTCTCGTTGAAGGTCTTAACAAACTTCTTTGCGCTGCCGCTTACAAGATTTGCTCCGATGTAGTTGTATTTTCCACCGGCTTCCATTTTGTTGTTCAGGTATTCGTAAGGAACAACCATGTGGAAGGAATTCTTCGTATCTGCATAGAAAAGCTTGTCATTGACTGCGACTGCCTTGACCTTAAGGACTACGTTTTCACCCTGGATGAAAAGCCTTATCATGCTACCTGTTTCAAGTCCAAGTTCATCAGCGATTCTCTTGGAGATGATGCAGGATGGCTCGCTGCCTTCAGTGTAGCTTGTTAAAAAATCATTTGTTCCTGAGTCGAGCTTTCCGTCGAAAGCTTCCTTGCCGTGGATCTGAATGTAGCTGATCTTGTCATTCTCATTCATGACACCCATGATCTGAAGCTGTAAGTCAAGATCCTTAAGCTCGGCTGTATCAATCTGTGCCTTGTCGATGAACGGATCGTCCGTTGCCGATGAGATTGCTATCTCCGAAACCTGAGCCTGTTCGTAAGGCTTTGTAAAGCTGTCGAAGATGAGCTTGATAAGTCCTGTACTTGCTACGAGAAGTGCAGTACTCATTGCGATGGAGAAGATGAGGAGACATAAGCGCCCTTTCTTCTCAAACATGTTTTTTGAAATATACTTCAAAAAAACCTTCACTTTTCCATACCTCCTGTGTTTTATACGTGATCGTTTATTTCCGATCTGTTTTTGTTTGATGATGTGAGTATATCCCTCGCGGATTAAATAATAATTTGTAAAAGATTAAAAAATCATTAAAAAAAATACGAAATCAGATTAATTTATGGTAGAATATAGAATAAGTCGGACTATATATGAATGTCTGAAAATGGGGTATTTTAAAGGAAAAACGTGTTTTTTTGTATTGGTTGGGGTAAAGTCTATGGAAAATGAGATTAAAATTAAAAAAAGCATAACCTTCGGAGAGATAGCACTTGCTCTTGCAAATGATTATGACAGTATCTTCGTTATTGATTCGGATGATAACAGCTATGTTGAATATCTCGCGGAGGGTGATAATAAGGAGCTTGTCAGGAGAGCTTCCGGCAAAGACTTCTATAAGGATGTTGTCAGGGACTGCCGCGAGCAGGTTTATCCGGAGGATCAGGAGAACTTCCTGAATGCCTTCAAGAAGGAGAATATTGAAGAGGTCTTAAAGAACGGAAAGTCCTTCGCTCTTAATTACAGGCTTATGATCAATAATCAGCCGCTATACTACTTCCTGAAGACTATCCGAGGAACTGACGATAAGGTTATCATCGGTGTTCAGAATGTGGACGATCAGGTCAGGGACAAGATAAGAGCCGAGATGCAGATCAAGACATATATGCATATTTCCGGCGCTCTGGCGAGCCGTTATGAGGCTATCTACTATATTAATGTAGAGAACAGTGCCTATACACAGTACAGTGCAAGTGATGAATATGCAAAGCTTGGCACTACCAGACAGGGCGAAGATTTCTTCGGCGATGCAGCGGATGATATCAGAAAATACATCCACAAGGATGACATGAAACGCGTGCTCAGCGAGCTGAAGAGGGAGAATCTTCTTAAGCATCTTAAGGAAAGCGGAACAGTTACGCTGACCTATAGGCAGCAGCTTGGTGACAGAACCCAATATGTTACATCAGTCATCGTTCAGCCAAGAAATCACCCGAATCATATCGTAATGGGTGTCATGAATGTTGATGCCCAGATTAAGCGCGAGCAGGATATGCTTGCCGAGAATAGAGTCTTCAATGAGATGGCTATGGCTCTCGGTTCAAGATATGAGGTCATCTACCGCGTTAATATCAAGACAGATGAATATTCGGAATACAGTGCAAGTGCAAAATACACCAGACTCGAAGTGGGTGTTACAGGTAAGGATTTCTTCGCTGACACGCATAAAAATATGAAGAAGGACATCTATCCGGAAGATTTTCCTATGATGGAGCAGGCCATGAATAAGGATATCCTTCTGGCCAATCTGAAGGAAGAGGGCAAGGTTTATCTGAATTACAGGCTGATGCTTGAGGGACGTCCTCAGTATGTAACACTTATCGTTCTGAAGCCGAAGAATGATTCGGAGCATATTATAGTGGCCGTTGAAAATATCGATGCTGCAAAACGCAGGGAGATAGAGTTTGAGAAGGCTATAGGCTCTGCGATAGACCTTGCAAATAAGGATGCGCTTACAAGTGTTAAGAATAAACATGCTTATGCCAATTCTGAGCAGAAGCTGGACCTTGCGATTGAGGCGAAGGAGGATGTGGAATTCGCTATAGTAGTCTGCGATATCAACGGCTTGAAGAAGGTTAACGATCAGCAGGGGCATAGTACCGGCGACGAATATATCAAGAGCGCCTGCAGGATAATCTGCAATATATTTGATCACAGTCCTGTATTTCGTATAGGAGGCGATGAGTTTGTCATCATCCTCCGGGGAAGTGATTATGAAAATCGTATGGAACTTATTGCCGAGCTTGGTATGAAGGTTGCTGAAAATAAGAGGGCCGGTCTTGTTACACTGGCTTATGGAATCTCAGATTTTGATGCAAAGAATGACCTCAGGGTTCAGGATGTATTTGAGCGCGCTGATGAACTGATGTATCGGAATAAGAGGCGCTTTAAGGGTGAGATCCCGGATGAAGAGGTGAGTTCCGGCGGTTCGGAGCAATATATTAAATTCTATGAGCTTTATGAGCAGCTGGTATCAGCTATGACTGAGATAGGTGGAGCAGATATTCCACGTATCGAGCAGCTTCTTATAAAAATATCAACCATGTTCAGGCTTTCCAAGGGCATTACCAGAGTATACAAGAATCCTCAGGAAGAACAGGATGGAAGCGGAGAAACTCTCTGCTGCTTTGATACCGGTAAAGAGGGCGAAGCAATCCTGTCCCGCAGAGTCGCTACAAGCGTTCTTTCGAGTGCGACCATCACCGTATATATGAGTCCGGATGAAAAGCCGCTGACTGATAGGGAAAGGTGGAAGGTTGAGCTGGTTATGAGGACGGTTCTCAGCTTCGTCAGCCGCAATCGTCTGAAGAATATAGTTGAAGAGCTTGCTTATCTGGACGATAACGGCTACCCTAACCTGAGAAGCTTGATAAAATATATTAATGAAAATACGGAAACCGGTGCATTTGTAAATAAGGCTGCCTTCCGTTATAATATGAGGCATTTTTCTCTTGTTAATCAGGAGTTTGGCAGAGATACGGGCGATATCATAATGAAGAAGCATTTTGATACACTTAAGGAGCGTATAGGCAAGGAAGGTTTCCTGGCCAGACTGGGCGGAGATAATTTCGTCGGCATCTGTACCATGGATAAGGTGAAGGAGATAGCTGATTATCTTTTAGAGGCGCCGATTGCAATAAGTGAGGGACGAGTGATTAATATTCCGACAAGTGCAGGTATCTTCTGCATACCGGACGATTATATCGTACGCAATCCGAGTGATATCATGGGTAAGATAATCACTGCATACCGTGCTGCTCAGACAGGCGGAAAGGATCATATAGTTTATTTCGATAAGTCTCTCTATGAAAGAAAAGAGAAGAGCATGAGAGTTCAGCAGCTGTTCTCCGATGCACTTAAGGATGGTGAGTTTAAGCCACTCTATCAGCCAAAGGTTAATATAAGAAGCGGTGAGATAGTGGGCGCCGAGGCTCTCTGCAGGTGGTTCAGATGCAGTGAAGTGATCGTTCCGGATGAATTCATCCCGATGCTTGAGGAAACAAGCGATATCTGCAGGCTTGACCTTTATATGCTTGAGCATGTCTGCAGGGACATCAGGAGATGGATAGATGAAGGTAAGGATGCTGTCAGGGTATCGGTTAATTTCTCGAGAAAGAATATACTGAATGTGGCTCTTCCGGATACCATAGCGGAGATAGTCGATCACTATAATGTTCCTCACAAATATATAGAGATAGAGCTGACAGAGACAACGACGGATGTAGAGTTCAGCGACCTTAAGCGTATAGCGCGCGGACTGCATGACAAGGGCTTCTATACATCGGTGGATGATTTCGGAATAGGTTTTTCATCCCTCAATCTTATCAGGGATATTCCTTGGAATACTGTCAAGATCGACAGAAGCTTCCTTCCTATAGAAGAGGATGATGAGAGCAGTGTAAGAGCCATCATGTTCAGAAGCGTAGTTCGTATGACCAAGAAGCTGGGGCTTGAATGTATCGCAGAGGGCGTCGAGACCGAGAGGCAGCTGCAGATACTGTGTGAAAACGACTGCGAAGTGGCCCAGGGTTATTATTTCGACAGACCGCTTGTTGTGGAGGAGTTTGAAAAACGTCTTCTTATGAAGAAATACACTGTATAAAAATAGAAATGATGGATGAACAATATGTTAGTAAGAAGAGCTGAAAAAAGAGATATACCGAGGATACTTGAGCTTTTGTTTCAGGTGGATATGGTACATCATGAAGGAAGGCCGGACCTGTTTAAGGGTCCGGCTACTAAATATAATGCAGAGGAGCTGGCAGGTATCGTTGAGGACGACGATACACCTGTATTTGTCTGTGAAAATGAAACAGGAATCGTAGTCGGACATGCTTTCTGTATCCATAAGCAGGTGATGGGAGATTCGGTTTTGACGGATGTCAGGACTCTCTATATCGATGATATCTGTGTGGATGGTTCCTACAGAGGGAAGGGCGTTGGAAAAGCGCTTTATCAGTATGTTGTCGAATACGCGAAGGCTGAGGGCTTTTATAATATCACGCTCAATGTCTGGAACTGCAATCCGGGTGCGATGAAGTTTTATGAGGCTATGGGGCTGGTGCCGCAGAAGGTTTGTATGGAGTACGTTCTTTCTGATGACGGTGAAAGCGCAGGTGACACAGCTGCCGACGGTATTAAAGGAAATACCGATGGTGTGGATAATGTTGTGAAAACGAGTGATAGGTCGGAGCGTAGCCTGGATAAAAATACCATTCCGGAAGAATATGTCATCTTGCCGGCGGTTGAGGCAGACCGTAAGGAGATACTTGCACTCTACAATATGCAGAAGGGCAGACCGTTCTGCCCGTGGTCGGAAGCTTATCCGTCGGATGAAACAATCGACTTTGATCTTGAGAGAGATGCTCTTTTTGTCATGAAGGAAGACGGCAGGGTTATCGCAGCTATTTCAATCGACGAGGATGGGGATGTAAATAAACTGGCATGCTGGGATCCGGATCTTGCGCCGGGAGGCGAGCTTTCGAGACTTGCAGTTCTGCCGGATATGCAAAGCAGAGGGATAGCGCGAAGAATGATAGAGTATTCTATGGACGAGCTAAGGAAGAGAGGCTTTAAGAGTCTGCATTTTCTCGTGAACAGATACAATGTCAAGGCGCTCAGGTCCTATGCACATATGGGCTTCAACAATGTAGGAGAGTGCCATATGTACGAACAGGATTTCTTCTGCTACGAGAAAGAATTATAAATTTAAATTGTAAGATATTTTAATAAATCTGAGAATCTCTGATATTTATGAGAAACTCAGATTTTTTTGTTGCACTTTTGTTGCCTCTATAATGCTATCATCTGAACAAATGGTGCAGTAAAGTTATGATGTATTGATAATTTAAGGAGAATAAGACGAATAAAAAGGTTGGAAAACTGACCGGTATGGCGAAAAAATAATCAAAACAAGTAAATAAAGAGTAATCAGAAGACCATTCAATGTGCTATAATAATAGTCGGTGAATGGCCTTTTGATTTGTGGAGGGAGAAGCAGGTGCAGGACTATATTTTACTTATATTTCCGATAGCTATATTTCCGATACTTTTTGCAGGTTCCCGCGCGGCGAAGAAGGGTGAGTTCCATGAAGATGCGTGGACGGTGGGGCAGTCCAAGGCGATGCAGGTTTTTGCGGCACTGATGATCGTTCTTCATCATCTTGCGCAGACGATCACTGACTGCACGAGGGTTGGTAAGGGGCCGATTACGATCTGGAATTCCTTCGGAATACTTTTTACGTCGATCTTCTTCTTTTTCTCCGGATTCGGACTATATAAGAGCTACAAGACCAAGGAAAATTATCTGGACGGCTTTCTTAGGAGGAGGCTGATGCGGATCCTGATACCTTTTGCAATCACGAATATTCTGTACCTGGTTACGGTCTCATATTCCAGAGTTACCGGAGTGGGTGACGTGATAACATCGCTGTTTGGTTTTACTCTGATCAATTCCAATGCATGGTTTCTTGTGGAACTTGTTTTCCTGTACATCGCTTTTTATATCTGCTTTAAGTGGTCAAGGTCTGAACGTGGCGCGATCATTAAACTGAGCTGTTTTACACTGCTGATGGTGACCGGCGCACTGCTTCTCGGGCATGACGGTTCGCAGGTGAGAGGCCACTGGTTTATGGGAGAGTGGTGGTACAATACCACTTTCATATTTATCCTTGGAATAGTGGTGGCGAAGCATGAGAACAGCGTGAAAGGCTTTTTGATGAAGGGGTACAAGGTACTGCTTCTTGTTTTGATCGTACTTCTGGTTGGCTGGTATCTGCTGGAAGAATTCATGCTGGATCAGTTCGGATATTACAAGGAGTGGGAAGGACATCCGGGATATACGGAGAAGTTTATATCGCTACCGTTCCAGGTGATACTTTGCGCATTGTTCGTATTTCTGATGCTGCATGTCAACCTGAAGCTTAGATATAGTAATTCTGTCCTTAGGTTTCTGGGCGGGATCAGCTTTGAGATATATTTGATCCATGGCATGTTCCGTGAACTGCTACCTGGCACTCCGGACAGCACGATGCCGGACATCCTATACATGGCACTTGTTTACATACTGTCCATCATCGGCGCATGGCTGCTGGAGATTGTGGATAATTATCTGCTGAAAAAAGTCAGTAAATGAATAGAGCTTATTGATAGGCGTCGGTGTGGGCGTTGGTGACCCGGAGGAGCTGCCGGAAGAAGCACCGTATATGACGACGATGATCATAAAAGAAATAAAGAGGTTTACATAATATGATTCAGGACATATATCCGAGCAAGCTTAGAATTGAATATAAGAATTATGCAATCGAAGGAGAGGACAACTTACTGTTTTTTAATAGCGAAGGAAAAATACTTCTGGGAAATAAGGACGGGATTCCTTCGTTTTTAACAGCAGCAGAAGTCAGCAGCGATTACAGAAGTGTGTATTTATTCTCTCTGGATGAGAAGAGGTATTTTCTGGCGTTAGACGCAGAAGCAGTCGACCTGCCCGGACTCGAGTATTATACGATCAGGGAGGTTCGTGACAAGTTTGTCGGAAAAGAGGTATTTGCTATATTTACGGCGTATCATCTCTGGAAATGGTACTCCGATAGCATTTTTTGCGGTAAATGCGCTGAAAGGCTTGAGTTGTCAGATAAAGAAAGGGCTCTGATATGTCCGAAATGCGGCAATGTGATCTATCCGCGTATCAATCCGGCGGTCATAGTCGGAGTTACGAAGGGCGACTCGCTCCTGATCACAAGATACAGGACCGGTTTTGCACATAACGCTCTGGTGGCCGGGTTTACCGAGATAGGTGAAACACTGGAGGAAACTGTGGCCAGAGAGGTTATGGAGGAAACTGGCGTGAAGGTTAAGAACATCCGTTACTATAAATCGCAGCCATGGGGATTGGCTCAGGATATTCTCGTTGGATTCTACTGCGATGCCGACGGCGACGCAGAGATTCATATGGACGAGGGTGAGTTGAAGTATGCGGAGTGGGTTAAACGCGAAGACATAGTTCTGCAGCCAAATAATTACAGTTTAACAAACGAAATGATGAAGGTATTCAGAGATCTGGGCAACGGCGCTGACGAATGATGATTTTGATTTGTGAGGAGAAGAGAGTATTTCAGAAATAAAGCAGGAGGGGTAGCATGAAAGGTGATAAGACATTCAGCCTTCTCTATCCGAGAGGGAAGGAAGTTGAATTCAGAAAATTAGAGGGGAGTGCGTATCATGATCTGGGGCTTGATGTGATCACTGGGGCGGTCACTTCCGATAAAAATGAACAGGCGATCATCGTTGATATTTTATCTTATTTATCCGCAGATCCTGAGGTGACAAATTACAGGCAGGAGATATTTGAAGATCTGAAGAACCTGCCGGATATCAGAGCGAAGATAACAGAACTGTTTGATCAGATCGAGTTTAACAAGCAGTATGGCGTAATTAAGAAATCTCAGGATGAGGTTGAGGGCCTCTGGCTGCTTATGCATCGTCTAGATCAGTATCGTGATTACATAACCTGTGTTGATGCGCTGAAGGACTGCCTGAGCGATGACAGGATAAAGTCGAAGGGACTTAAGGATTATAAAGCTTATATCGATGAAGTATATGCGGATGCACATTTCAATGAGCTCAAGAAGGATCTGGAGCGCATCTCGGCAGAAACGTCGGAAATACAGAGCGTGACTCTCGGACTTAACCTTAATAAAAGGCTCGAAGCCGTCAGTATGGGCATAGTTTCCGTAAATAATAAGCCTTTCAAGAAATCCGGTATTGTGAGTAACTTTGCGGAGGGAATTAGTAAAGATAAGATAAAGAATAGCAATGAGTGGAACGGCGATATGCACTATCGTCTGGTCGAAAAAACAACCGCACCCGGGATAATGAGTGTTATGGAGGAGGCGTTCAGGAAGACTAATCCGATACTCAGTTCTATGAGTGCCGGTACGACATCATCGATCCCGCAGGGCGACGGGCTTGCAAATGTGCCGGCCCAGTTTGATTACACTCTTAATAAGATGCTGGATTCGATGTCCAAAAGCCTGAGGAAGACTCTGGATAAATACGCCGATATGGCTATTCATCACATAGCAGATGTTATTCCTGAATTCGTGTATTATATCAGGTTTGCCGAGTTCATAACTAAGCTCGAAAATAAGGGCTTTAAAATGACTAAGGCCAGGGCTGTTTCCGGCAGTGATACCAGAGCTGTTTCCGGCAGTGATAATAGGATGAGTGCAAAGGGCTTCTATAACTTTAAGCTGGCGCTCAGCCTTTCTGACCCGAACGAGATAGTTGGAAATGATCTGGATTTCGATTCTGATCATATGATCTATATACTGACCGGAGCAAATAGAGGCGGTAAAACGACTGCGACACAGGGCATCGGACTGCTATTTGCGCTTGCGCAGGGTGGCATATTTGTTCCGGCGGAATCTTTTGAATTCGAACCGGCGGACTGTGTATTTACGCATTTTCCGGCGGATGAAGATAAGACTATGAATCTGGGTCGTCTCGGCGAAGAGTGCATCCGCTTTAAGGAAATATTTGATGGGGCAACGGACAGAAGCCTTATATTGATGAACGAGACCTTCTCTACGACTTCCTTTGAAGAGGGGTATTACATCGCGTGTGATGCGATCAAGGCGCTTCTCACCAAGGGCGCAAGGACGATCTACAATACGCATATGCATAAGCTTGGCATAGATGCGGAAGAGTTCTCCAAAGACTTTGAGCAGAAGGCGTCATCGCTCATCGTCAGAAGTGATGGCGGCAACCGCTCCTTCAAGCTTGCGGTTGCACCACCGGAAGGTTCTTCTTATGCATCCGACATCGCAAAGAAGTACGGCGTAACCTTCGATATGCTCACCGGTAAGAAAAACTGATATGGAGACGAGAAATGGGTTTCTGATTCGCCGTATCTGCATGCGTTTGATGGATTGGACGAGATACATCATCAGATGGAGGAGGATGCACTGGCGGATGCTATGAAGAAAATAGGCTACCGTAAGATCTTGCGGGAGTCAATGGGCTTGCCAAATGGCAAAGCTTTGATACGGATTGATTTTAAAAAAATATAAATAAAAGGAGGGGTACACAAATGACAATTGAAGAAAGAGTTCAGAATGATGCAAAAGGTTTTGAGGAGGCTCTGGATAAGAAGGTGCCGGAGATTCAGGCGGCGATGAAGGAGTTCGCGGTTGGGCTTGACCAGATCATTGGTACGGCAATTGCTGAGTATTGTAAAGAGACGGGAGTTGAGATGGATATGAACGATGTTTCGTCATATAAGACCATGAATAAGATAATAACAGGCAAGCTGGATTTGATCATCGCTGAGTTCATCAAGGAGAAGAGAAAGGATCTGTAAGAATACTGATCATAGCTTGAATGGTATAGTGAAACGCAGTTGTCGGTCAAATGCTGATAACTGCGTTTTTTGGAATTATCTATGGCAGATAAGATTATTCGGCATTATAATATTTATTGTAAGAATAAAAGAAATACACCAGACCAACTCAGGAAGGACATATAGATACGAAGGATAATAGAGGTTATATAATAGGTTTCAGAAGAAGTTTAATGAGATACATAATTGTACCGGGGCGCTTGTGAATTAAAAGAATGATTAGAAAAAAGCAAAGGAATGGGTATTGTGAGAAATGTTTGAAAGCGGTATGCATATTATAAGGCTTATAGAACCAAGTTTGGAATATGCTGATGAAATATGGGCATTTAGGGTTGAAATATTAGAATCAGATGCGGATAGTGAAGACCGATTCGCCGGTTGCATGTCACTTGATTCATGCGGTTCCGCAGAAGAATGGATTCATGTATGCGAGCTTCGTAAAAGTGAAGAGACATGCCGGAAAGTCGGTTCAGATGTGCCTTCTGATACGCACCTGGCAATCAGGCATAGCGATAATCGTTTAGTTGGTATTATTGATCTGCGACATCATATAAACCATCCTATCCTTGGCACATGGGGAGGACATTGCGGGTATTCTGTGCGCCCTTCCGAGCGGGGGAAAGGATATGCTAAAGAAATGCTGAGACTAAACGTTCAAAACGCAAAAGCGCTTGGGATAGAGAAGATGCTTGTTACCTGCGATTCGGATAACAAAGCAAGCGAGAAAACGATTATTGCAAATGGTGGAGTATTTGAAAATATAATTGTTGTTGACGGAACTGAAATGAAACGGTATTGGATAACCTGTTAGTAGAGGGAGAAACAATATGGTTCGAGTTAAATAATTATACTATAGGTGCAATGACAACAAGAATTAATCGTTGTACAATTTCAGTATCATTAAGGCTTAGGAGGCTATGCTTATGAATAATGAAATAGTATTATTTGAGACAAAAGATAAAGAAATAATGCTTTCTGTACCGGTTGGAAAAGAAACTGTATGGCTTACTCAGGACCAAATGAGTGAGCTTTTTGATACAGCCAGATCTTCGATTGCATATCATATAGGAAGAATATTTAGGGAAGGTGAATTGGATAAGGATACTTCTGTCGAAATTTTCGACAGAAGTATGAATAATGCTTCAAGACCTCCGCAGTATTATAATCTAGATGTGATTATTTCTGTTGGATATAGAGTAAAATCTAAGCGTGGAACAGAATTCAGACAGTGGGCTAAGAGAAGGCGGCCAATCTGTTATATTTTATGATAAAGGATCATCCATATGCGGACGGCTGTAAAAGGATAGCGGCGTCACTGTTTCTTGAGTTTCTGGGAAAGAATAATGCATTATTCAGAGATGGAAAAAAGATTATCAGTGATGGGGCGCTAGTGGCTATAACATTAATGATTGCAGAATCAAGACCGGAAGAAAAAGATATAATGGTTGCTTTAGTAATGAATTTCTTGACGCTTTAATGCGGCATATTATCTGAAAAAGTTTCCGAGGAGAAGTCAATTGATAAGAAAAGCTGAAAAGAAAGATTTATCAAGAATTGCAGAAATTCTTGTCTTTGTAAAACGAATGAAATATAGGTCTATCTTCCATGATGACGGGTATTCCTTTGGTAACCTGCAGGTAATATCTGTGGCAGAGGAGTATTCTGCTCCAAGTATTCTGGATAATATTTGGGTTTATGAGGAGAAAGGCATAGTAAAGGGGCTTATTCATATTGAGGATAAGGAGATTATCGAGCTCTATGTAGATTACTTTTTTCAAGGGCAGGGAATAGGATCTAAGCTCATCGAATTTGCCATAAAAGAACATGATGTCGAGTTCCTGTGGACTTTGGAAAAAAACCAGGATGCAATCGCGTTTTATGAAGCACATGGCTTTAAAAAGACCGGAGATAGACAGTTAGAGGAAGGTACACCTGAATATATTATAAAATGTGTATATGGAATTTAACGATTAAGGTATAAAACAAATAATTTTATACCTTGTTTTATACCTTTTGGTGTAAATAATATGCCATTTTATGAATATCATATGACATAGACAAATGAAAAAACGTTGAAAAATAGGGAGAAAATGACATGATTAAAGTACTGTTCGTCTGCTGGGGCAATATCTGCCGTTCGCCGATGGCCGAGTTTATATTTAAAGATATGATAGAGAAGAAGGGGCTTTCGGACTGCTTTCATATTGAGTCGAGAGCGACACATACAGATGAAATATGGAACGGTCAGGGAAATCCTGTATATCCGCCGGCGAGGGAGAAGCTTGCTGAGCATGGACTGTCATGCAAGGGCAAGAGAGCGCAGCTCCTTAAGGAATCGGATTATGATGAGTTTGATTACATCATAGGTATGGATGATCTGAATCTTAGGTGGATGAAGCGGATACTTGGAAGAGAAGACAAGATATCTCTTCTTATGGACTATACGGACAGACCGAGGAATGTTGCAGATCCCTGGTACACAAGAAACTTCGATGTGACCTACGATGATATCGTCGAGGGCTGCGAAGGATTTTTATCATATCTTATCAAACAAAAACTGGTGTGAAATACATGATATCTGTTATAATAATAGCATGGGATTGAACATGAAAAATAACAGCTGAAACACACTCCCTTTTTTTACTTGGTATAGTTTCACTGTGATAAATGAGTGAGTTAAATAACAGCTAAAATGGAGAAGAAACGGAGAAGGAAAATGTAGTTACGGCAAAGGCTTCGCGGACTGCGGAGAAATTATGGGAGGTACAAAATATGTTAAAGGAATGGGTTAAGGAAGAAAGGCCAAGTGACGAGGAACTCGCGGAGAGGCTCGAAAAAGCAAGACAGACTCTTGCTGTAAGGCAGATTGCGATCAAGGAGAAGAATCTGCCGGTGCTTGTTGTGATCGATGGATGGGGCGCGGCCGGAAAAGGAAGCGTTCTCGGAAGGATAATCAAGAATCTTGATCCAAGATTTTTCAACTGCGAGACGTTGAAGAGTCCGACTGAGGAGGATCTCAGGAAACCATTTCTTTACAGGTATTTTGTAAAGATCCCGAAGGCCGGAAAGATATCCTTCTTCGATGGAAGCTGGATGGGAGAGGTTACAACCGCCAGACTCATGGACGAGATCAGCGAGAAGAAATACAAGGAGTATCTGACCAGCATCAAGCGCTTTGAGAGGCAGCTGAATGATAACGGATACCTTGTGGTCAAGTTCTTCTTCCACATAGATGAGAAGGTTCAGAAGAAGAGACTGAAGGACCTGATGAGCGACGACCACACCAAGTGGCGCGTTTCTGAGAAGGACCTCTGGCAGAACAAGCATTATGATAAATGCATGGACGTTTATGACGAATACATCGATGCGACAAACCAGTTTGTTGCGCCGTGGTATTTTATAGATTCTTCAAGCAAGAAGTGGGCTGAGCTTCAGATGACGGAAATACTGATCGCCAGCATCGATACCGCTCTCGAGAATGCAGAGCAGCACCAGAAGGCGCCTCTGCTTCAGAATACCTTCCCACTGAAGAAGATTCCTCACCTTTCAGAGATTCCTCTGGACAAGACGGTTCCTGAGGAGGAATACAAGGTTGAGCTTGATAAGCTGCAGAAGAGACTGAGTGAGCTGCATAACGCGCTCTATCATAAAAAAATACCGGTTATCATAGCCTATGAAGGCTGGGATGCTGCCGGAAAGGGCGGAAATATCAAGCGCATCGCCGCTGCCCTCGATCCGAGAGGCTACGAGGTTCACCCGATTGCCAGCCCGGAGCCGGCAGAGAAGGCAAGGCATTATCTCTGGAGATTCTGGAACAGACTGCCGAAGGACGGCCACATAGCTATATTTGACAGGACCTGGTACGGAAGAGTTATGGTTGAGCGTCTTGAGGGCTTCTGCTCGGAGAATGACTGGCAGAGAGCCTACAACGAGATAAATGAGTTCGAGAAGGAGCTTGCCGACTGGGGCGCTGTTATCGTGAAGTTCTGGGTTCAGATCGACAAGGACACCCAGCTTGCGAGATTCACGGAGAGGCAGAATACACCTGAGAAGCAGTGGAAGATAACCGATGAGGACTGGCGAAACAGAGAAAAGTGGGATCAGTACGAGGTTGCGGTGGACGAAATGCTTCAGAAAACAAATACAACCTATGCTCCTTGGCACGTTCTGGAGTCAAATGACAAAAAATATGCAAGAATTAAGGCTCTTAAGACCATAATCAAGGCAATCGAGAAGAAGCTTGGTTGACACTGCACTCCAGGTGTTGTTATAATTATGCGAGTATTTTAGTGGATCACACAGAAACGAAATGAATTCCGGCATGGTGATCCGATGAAACAAAATGAAATTACAGTATGACCGGTAAGCGCCGATTTTCATAAAATGGTAGCCGGTTTACGATAAGGAATAGTCAGTATGATAAAACTCATAGCCAGCGATATCGACGGTACTCTGGTTCCGGACGGCACGGATCAGATAGATCCGGAGATGTTTAATATCATCAAGGAACTGAAGAAGAGAGGCATACGTTTCGCGGGTGCCAGCGGAAGGCAGTTTGTCAGTATGAGAAAGCTTTTCGCGCCTGTTAAGAATGATATTTTTTATATCACGGACAACGGCAGCATCCTTAGAGACAGCAACAAGGTCTATTCGATGAATGTGATCGACAGGGATATTCTCTTCGAGCTGATCGCCGACGTGAAGAAGCTGGACAACTGCGATATCATGCTGTGCGGACTTAATACGGCTTACTGCGAGGATAAGAGTGAGATGTTCCTCTGGATGAGGGATTCTTACAAATACAATATCAAGGTTCTCGGCGACTTTGAGACGCATCTCGATGACGATATCGTAAAGCTCTCGATATATAAGAGGGACACGGTTGAGCAGGAGGTTATGGAGTGGTTTTATCCGAAGTGGAAGGATCGCTTCGTCATTGCATCGGCCGGTACCATGTGGATGGATATCGTTAATCCGGGAGCAGATAAGGGCAGCGCTCTGAAGGTACTTATGAAGGAGCTTGGCCTCTCGAAGGAAGAAGTCATGGCCTTCGGCGATAATATCAATGATCTCGGTCTCCTTGAAGCGGCCGGCGAAAGCTATGCTATAGGAAGTGCGAGAGAAGAGGTTAAGGCTGCCGCAAAGCATGTGGCACCGCCGCTTTCTGTATACGGCGAGACTATTGCACTGAAGGAGTTTCTAATAAACACTACTGCGCACGTACCCGCAGAACAATATACACCCCAGGAGGAACAAATAAATGAGCAAGATTGAAATGAAGACACCGCTTGTTGAGATGGACGGAGACGAGATGACCAGAATACTCTGGAAGTATATAAAGGATGAGCTTCTTATTCCTTTTATCGACCTTAAGACAGAGTATTACGATCTTGGCCTCGAGCATAGAAACGAGACAGATGATAAGGTTACCTTTGATTCTGCATATGCTACCCAGAAATACGGTGTTGCTGTTAAGTGCGCAACTATTACACCAAACGCTGCACGTGTTGAAGAGTATAACCTTAAGGAGATGTGGAAGAGCCCTAACGGAACTATCAGAGCGATCCTCGACGGTACTGTATTCAGAGCTCCTATCATCGTAAAGGGTATCGAGCCTTGCGTTAAGAACTGGAAGGCACCTATCACAATTGCAAGACATGCTTACGGTGACGTTTACAAGGCTTCAGAGATGAAGATTCCGGGACCTGGAAAGGTTGAGCTCGTATACACAGCTGAGGACGGATCTACAGAGTCTGTTCTCGTTCACAAGTTTGACTCGGCAGGAATCGTTCAGGGTATGCACAACCTTGAGCCATCTATCGAGAGCTTTGCAAGAAGCTGCTTCAACTATGCGCTTGATACAAAGCAGAGCCTCTGGTTCGCTACAAAGGATACTATTTCCAAGAAATACGACCACACCTTCAAGGATATCTTCCAGGAGATATTTGACGCAGAGTATAAGGAAAAGTTCGATGCTGCAGGTATCGAGTATTTCTACACACTTATAGATGATGCGGTTGCACGTGTTATGAAGTCAAAGGGCGGCTTCATCTGGGCTTGCAAGAACTATGACGGAGACGTAATGAGCGACATGCTTTCTTCTGCATTTGGTTCACTTGCTATGATGACTTCTGTTCTTGTTTCTCCAAGCGGAGTTTATGAGTACGAGGCTGCTCACGGAACAGTTCAGAGACATTATTATAAGCACCTTGCAGGCGAGGAGACATCTACAAACCCTGTTGCAACTATATTTGCATGGACAGGCGCTCTTCGTAAGAGAGGCGAGCTTGACGGAACTCCTGAGCTTGCTGCATTTGCTGATAAGCTTGAGAAGGCTACCATCGCTACAATCGAAGGCGGTCAGATGACCAAGGACCTTGCGCTCATCACAGAGCTTGAGAATGTTACTGTTCTTAATACAGAGAACTTTATCAAGGCTATCCGCGCAACTCTTGAGGCTATGTAATACAGCTGATTTATAAAAGATTATTCGGCAGCTATCCGGTAAAACGGGTAGCTGCTTTTTTGTATGATAGGGTTGCTGTGAGGCTGCCGGAATTCATATTATTTTAACTATATAAAATAATGTCATATTTACTTTAATTGTGTTATAATGTTATGCGGCTATGTGCGCAAAAAATTAATCACGGTTGGAGTAACTGTCTTGGAGATCTGGGAAATACTTGGTGTCGCAGAAACGACGGACCTGGAAAGCATAAAAAATGCATATCGTAATAAGCTTCTGGTCACAAATCCTGAGGACGACCCGGAGGGCTTTAAGAAGCTGAGAGCTGCCTACGAAGAGGCTGTAAAAAAGGCAAAGGAGAAGGTGGCGAAAGAGGCTTCGGATGAGGATGATGACGCAGTGGATGAGGCCGAAGAGGAGCTGACCGAGGAGAGATTCCTGAATCCGGAAAACGGCGGGGATTTCAGGAGGTGCGTGGAGAGAATCTACAAGTCCTTCTATAGGCGTATCGACGAGGCGGAGTGGAAGAGACTGATAAATACAGAATTTGCGCAGAGCCTTGATACCTCAGAGGAGGCTCTTAATATCATACTCAGCTTTTTCATGGGAAATATATTTTTGCCGCAGCACATCTTCAAGGTGCTTGTCAACGGCTTTTCCATCGATAAGAGAAGGGCTGAGCTTGAACAGAGATTTCCGAGAGATTATATAGAGTATTTTATAAATAATTCTATCTACCCGGATGTGGTGGATTACAGGCTTTTTGAGGGGCCGGAGGACGCTGACTATGATGGTTACATCTCAAGGTTTGCGGACCTCGACCAGGCACTTAAGAGTAGTGATATAGAAAAACAGGATGAGCTTATAGCCGAGCTCAGCAGCTCGCCGATAAGAAATCCTCTTATCGAGGCGGCTATCTGCCGCAACCTGTCACAGAAGAAGCAGTTTGATGAGGCTCTTTCGAGGGTGATAAAGCTCAGCGACGAATATCCGGATAATCAGGGGATACTTGTCTGTTGGGGTGATATTCTTATGGCTATGGAGCGCTATGAGGAGGCTCATCAGATATTTGACAGGGTTCTTATGGTTGAGCCAAACAGTCTCATCGCAAGGATCAGGCATGCTGAGATATTTATCAAAGAGGGCAAATACGAGGATGCCAAGGATATCCTGATGGATCTTGCTCATACAAGGCCTTACGATAATTATATCAGAGGGCTTATACAGAAGTGCAACCAGCTGATCGTTGAGACCAATCTTGAGAAGATCAAGGAGCTGTCGGATGAAAAAGAACTCCATAAGCTGAAGATCCAGACGGCGTGGGCCTATTATCAGTCCTTTGCGGCAGCCGATGCAGTAGAACTTCTGGGCAGCTTTGAGCCGTTCCCGGAGGAAGAGATAGAGTATAACAACCTGCTGGGAAGATCGTATTTACTTACAAATGAGTATCTGAAGGCAAGGAAATGCTTCCTCATCTGGATGGACCGCCTGATGAGCGGAGAGATAACTGATGAGAAGCAGCTTAGAAGAAAACCGTACGTTAACTATCTTATAGGAGCAACGTATTTTATAGAAAAAGACTACATAACAGCGGAGAAATATATTGATATCTCGCTTCAGACCGAGCACGAGGAAATTATAGTTTCCAAGGAGATGAAGTGCGAGATACTCTACGAAACAAAGCACTACAACGAGTGCATAAATGAGTGCGAGGCGGTTCTTCGCGGGGAGACAAACTTCATCGCGCAGCTTTATATCGCAAAATCGTATTTCAGGCTGGGAAGCTTTCAGGTGGCGCTTGACGAGTCAAATAAGGTTAAGAGCATCTATCCTTATTCGATTGCGCCGTACAAGCTTGAGATGGATATCTTCATGAGTGTTGAGCAGTATGACGACGTGCTGAAGGTGATCGCTGTTTATGAGAAGATGAACAAGGACAGCCAGTGCTGCAGGATGATGCGCTGCTCGGTTGCAATGAACCGTGACAAGGAATACACGGAGTCGCTGAAGACTCTGGAGGATATAGATATCAGCAGTCCGACATCGGATATAGAGGATAAGGGCGAATATTATTTCCTGCTTGCACGCTGCTTTGAGGAAAACCGAAGGCTTGATGAGGCGGAGGAGAACTTCCGTAAGCTGCTTGAGGTTAATGAGTATGATGTCGAGGGCCACAGGGCTCTGGGCAGAGTGTACAGGAAGAAGCTGAAGTTCGCGGAAGCGGTTGAGGAATATTCAAAACAGATTGAAATATCGCCGAGAGATACAGACTATATCTTCAGGGCGATAACCTACAAGGTGCTGGGAAAATACACTGAAGCGGCGGCCGACTATGAGGTTGTGCTGCAGCTGCCGAATCCTGCACCATATATAAATACACTGGCGGCTGAGAACCTGCTGATGCTAAATCGTTACAGGGAGGCATCTGACCTTTTCGAGAAGGGGCTGGCCGGTGCGGAAACACCGATGGACAGGAAGCGTGCCTGGAAGGGGCTTGCGTCGGCGCTGGCGCTGAGCGAGGAGTACGACAGGGCATTTGCGGAATACGAGAGGATGATCGTCGATTTCGGCGTGATCTCAGATATAGTATTTCCTTATGAGGAGCTGCTGGCGGCCAGAGGTAGGTTCGGTGAGGCGGAAGCTCTTGTGAGTAAGCTGCTTTACGGAAGCCAGAAGGTAGATGAACAGGTTTACACGAGGCTCTGCCGGATGAAATGCCGTGCAGGCGACATCAAGGGCGCCGAGGCGATATATAAGAGGGCCGGCGATGAAGGTGTGAATCTTCGGGCATTGGCGTATTATCTGGGACATGCATATCTGAACATGAAGGATTATGCGAAGGCGGAGAAGTTCTTCCTGAAGGGGATGGAGAACTCTGAATATACCGCATACAGTGAGCTTGCGGAGGCGGCTGCGGGACAGTTCGGCGGCAAGACAAGGTTCAGAAGGTATAAAGACCTGTTTGAAAAATATAAGACGATAAATGAGTATAATACGGAAACTCTGGTGGATGCGGCACGTATCGCCAGGGTGGAAAAGGATCCTGATAAGGCGGAGCAGCTTTTACTTGAGGCGTTGAAGGGACAGAGATGCAAGCACTGCGTCCAGTCTGCCTGTGGGGAAGCCTACAAGGAGCTGGTTAAGGTCTATCTGATGAAGAAGCAGAAGGATAAAGCCAGAGAAGCCTTAAAGCAGGCAAGAAGATATATGTTCTATGATTTCTGGCTGGAACAGACAGCGGCGGAGCTGGGACTGTAACAAAACAAAACGGCAGTGATGGCTGTAAAAAAAGGGCAGGATCAAGGTTTTCAGGAAAACAGGATGGTGCGGCCGGAAAAGGGCCGAAGGATGATGGTTATAGAATAGGAGGAAGAGAGATGTCATATTTAAGTCCGGGGGAGGCAGCAAGAGAGATACACAGACTGTCAAAGCTCTGTACAGAGAATAATAAGATAGCACCTGAGCTCTACGATATTTACCAGGTAAAGAAGGGGCTTAGAGAAGCAAACGGAAAGGGTGTCCTGACGGGACTGACCGAGATCTCGACTATTCATGGTTCGAAGGATATCGATGGTGTGATCACGCCGATAGAGGGCGAGTTGTATTACCGCGGTATTGATATCAATAAGCTTGTTGAGGGCTTCACCAGTGAGAATCGCTTCGGCTATGAGGAGACGGTCTACCTTCTTATATTTGGCAAGCTTCCGAACGAGGAGGAGCTGGATGAGTTTAACCACCTTCTTGCTTATAACAGAAGCCTTCCGGATGAGTTCGTGCCGGATGTCATCCTCAAATCGCCTAACAAGGATATCATGAATGCTATGGCGAGAAGTATCCTGACACTTAATTCCTATGATAAGAATTCGGATGACCTTGCGATACCAAACGTGCTTCGTCAGAGCCTGTGGTTGATCGCAACACTGCCGATGATCGGCGCGTATTCATACCTCGCTTATAGGCATTATTTGATAGGCAGAGGTCTCTACATACATAATCCAAAGCCGGAGTTCTCTACGGCTGAGAATCTGCTGCGCATCATGCGCCAGAATAAGAATTTCACACCGCTTGAGGCGAAAATACTTGATATCGCGCTGGTGCTCCATGCCGAGCACGGCGGCGGAAACAATTCAACCTTCACAACCCACGTTGTAACTTCTTCGGGAACCGATACTTATTCTTCAGTCGCCGCATCACTCTGCTCACTTAAGGGGCCTAAGCACGGCGGCGCAAACATCAAGGTTAAGATGATGTTTGATGAGATAAAGAAGAATGTTAAGGACTGGCACAACGAAGATGAGATTGCGGCATATCTGCTGAAGATCCTTAGGAGAGAGACCTTCGACAGGTCCGGCCTTATCTACGGTATCGGCCATGCGGTTTATACCAAGTCCGATCCGAGAGCCGAGATCCTCAGAAAATACACTGTAAGTCTCGCTGAGGAGAAGGACAGGATGGACGAGCTTGCGCTTTATGAGAATGTGGCAAAGCTTGCTCCCGAGCTTATGAAGGACGAGAGGAAGATGTATAAACCTGTTTGTCCAAATATAGATTTCTACAGCGGCTTTGTTTATAATATGCTTGGTATTCCTGATGAGTTCATCACGCCGCTCTTCGCTATCGCAAGAGTTGCAGGCTGGAGCGCTCACAGGATTGAGGAGCTTATCTGCACCAACAAGATCATACGTCCGGCTTACATGTCTGTAGCGGACGAGGCAGAGTATGTATCGCTGGGAGAGCGTGAGTAGCTGTATTTTACAGTATTTTAAAGGAAGTTATTGTTGATCCGGAACGGAAAAACACGGATGAAAAATATATTTAAAATAATTCCCATAAATCCGGAAATGAGTTTCGTATATAGAAGTAAGGAGGTGGCCGGGTGTCGGAAGAACAATTTAATGATCTTATGAAGCAGCTGGCTGCCGGCAACAGTGAAGCACTGAAGGAGATATATCAGACCTACATGAAACTGATATATTCCGTGTGTCTGAACACCCTTCATCAGAAGGAAGCTGCCGAGGACGTTTCTTCGGAGTTTTTCATCAGACTGATGAGATCGGCTGCAACATTTGATGGCAGGGGACACCATAAGACGTGGATGGTTACTATTGCTAAGAATATGTGCATAGACTACCTCCGCAAAAGTTCACATGAAGTACTTTCCTTTGATGCACCTATAGGAGGGCAGACCGGATCTGGCGGCGGCCAGGCGGGAGGTCATTCCTCTGACAGCACCCAGGGCGACACCGGTGTAAGCATGGGCGAGAGGATGGCAGACAAGGAAAATGTGGAAGAAAAAGCACTGAACAGATTTACACTTGAGAAAGCGCTCAGTCTTCTGACTGATAAGGAGAAGGAGATCATAGATCTTAAGCTTACAGGTGGAATGAAGTTCAAAGAAATAGCCGATTACCTGCAGATTCCGCAGGGAACGGTTTCGTGGCACTATAATGAAGCGATTAAAAAGATGAGGCGGTATCTTACATGAAAGATGACAGATTTCGTGAAGAACTGAATAATACATCTGTTACGGACATGCTGAGTGCAGAGGAAATAGCGGCGGTTGAGGCTATGTATCTTGAAACTCTCGATGCCGAGGTTCCTGATATCTGGAATAGGATAGAAGCTGGAATACGTGCGGAGGGGCTGGATAGTACGAGCACTTTGACGAGCGAACCTGTGAAGAGCACGGCTCCGACTCCTATACAGAGGATGGCTCCGACACCTGTACGAGCTGATAACAATGCGGCTCAGGTACAGGCCGGGAAGAATATGGTTCCTGGACAGCCTAAGAATGGTACAGTTCCTGCTGAGAACGGCAAGGTCGTAAGTCTGGCTGACAGACGCAGGAAGAGAAGAACGTTCTTTACAGCTATCGGCGCAGCGGCGGCTATACTTCTTGTTATGATCCCTGCAACTATGTTTGGTGGAACCAGAAACGATAAGAAGAGCAGCAAGGATAATAAGTCTTCTGTTGCTTATTCTGAGGACTCAGAAAATGGTTCTGTCGGACTTGGTGGTTCAGGAAACGGTGAATCACATAATCTTAGTTATGAGCCAAATACCTCTTATAAAACCGGATCCAAGGACGGTGATAAGGATTCCATGAATGATAAGAGGGCCGATGAGATCGCGTATTCGACAGAGAGTACAACAACAGGCGATATGGTTGAAGGCGATGGATATGATGATTTCTTCGAGGATGGTCAGATTTACCAGATCAAAGCAGAGGGCGAGCTTTATCTGTCGGATGATTTTAAGGTGATCCTTGAAACACCGACTGACTCAAAGTATGAGATCGTTAATATCGAGGTTTTTGATGAACCAGTCATTGCAGAGCTTAAGAAAAGCGGCAGGATTAAAGTATGGATCAAAGGAAACTTCGATGAAAGCGGTGAGTCAGGCAGAAGAGTCATAATCTCTGATTATAAGAGAGCTGACAGATAGTGGAGGCGCTCTGACGGGTGGCACAGGACGATTGGGTCTGTGGCGGATGTCCGGTGATAGCTGCATACCGGCAGCAATTTGGAGGTTAAAATATGAAATATAATTTTATAGGGAATAAGAACAGGATAAGGGCTTTGGCCCTTATCCTGGCTATGATGATATGTTTTGCAGGCTGCGGAAAGGGGAAGAGCGGTAAGAAAGAGGATGATACCACTAATACCGGTAATAATATAACCCTGAGGTATGAGGATAACGGTGATACGCTTTCGGTAAATCAGGGTATGTCCGTAAAAATGGGTACTGATCTTGAGAAGAAAGAGATCCCGGCATCAACGGAGGCTGAGGAAGAGGCATTCAAAAAGGCTACTGCAAATCTTGCATTCAAACTGATGAAGGCGCTTTCGGCTAAGGAGGGCGGCAAGAATGTAATGATCTCGCCTGACTCTATAATAACAGCTCTTGCGATGACTATGAACGGTGCAAAGGGCGCGACTCTTGAGGAGATGCTCGGACTTATGGGCGCAGGACTTACTCTTGAGGAGTATAACAAGGCCCTTTCAGGCTACAACAACATGCTTACTTCTCTTACGGGAGTTAAGCTTGCAGCAGCCAATTCAATCTGGATAAGAAATATGCCTGCACTTCAGATCTACAAGGATTTCATCCAGACAAATATAGATTACTATGATGCAAGTATTTTCGTTGCAGATTTCGATCAGAAGACTGTTGATGATATAAACGGCTGGGTAAATGACAACACTCAGGGTATGATCGATAAGCTTCTTGATGAGATAACAGAGGATAAGATGATGTACCTCATAAATGCGCTCTCTTTCGAGGCGCAGTGGGCAGAGCAGTATGAGGGAAACCAGATAGTGGAGGACTGTACCTTCACAAACAGTGATGGTAAGGAAGAGAAGTGCGTGATGCTCCACGATACCATGAAAGGTCTTATCAGACTGAACGGCGGACTTGGTTTCTCAAAGAGCTATGAAGGTGGACAGTATTCATTTGTAGCTCTGCTTCCGGGCGAGGGTGTAAGCGTGGATGAGTACCTTAACGGAATCACCGGTGAGGACTTCCTTAAGGCATGGAACGATAAGGATTACGATCCTGATCTGATCACACAGCTTCCTGAGTTCAAATACGACTACGAAACAAGTCTGAAAGAGGTCCTTCAGGAGCTTGGAATGGCAGGGGCTTTCGAAGAATCGGCTGATTTCTCGGGTATGTGCAATCCGGACGAGATGAATCTCTGGATAGGTGATGTTATCCACAAGACTCACATCGAGCTTGACAGAAACGGCACCAAGGCAGCAGCTGTTACATCAGTTGTTATGTGCGGCGAGGCTATGGCTATCGAAGAACCTGAAAGAATCTATATCACTCTCGACAGACCTTTCGTTTATGCAATAGTTGATAATTCAACAGGACTTCCTGTATTCCTCGGTACAGTTAATTCGGTTGAGGCGCAGTAGTAATAAAAAACTTCACGGCATTCGTGTCGTGAAGTTTTTTTGTCACAAAATAACCGGTTAATTCGTTATATGTAGTGAAAGGCAATTCCGGAAAGTCATTCAAAAAGAGGAAAGATGATGAAAAAGAATAATAAAGGGAAATACATAGAAGAGTTATACGAGTTTTACGAACAGAAGATGTATTTTTATGCTTATCGTTTTTTGAAGGATGAAAAGCTGTCTGAGGATGCGGTTCACGATACATTTTTGAAGTTGATAGAGAAGGGAAAGGTTTTCGGTAATCCCGGATCTGATGAGTGCAGAAACTATATTATGACAGTTACGAAGAATACTATAATAGATAAATATAGGAAGTGGAAAAGAGAAGAGGAACATATGTATCTGATCGGCGAGGAAGAAGAGCTTGTAGGTGGAAATATCAGCGGACTATATGACGAATCGTTAGATAGTGTTGATGTGGAAGAAAAGATAGATAAGCTTCCGGATAAGTATTCTTCGGTTGTCAGATGTATCGTGATTGATGGGATGAATGTACGAGAGACGGCGGAAAAGCTTGAAATATCTGAAAATGCAGTGCGAAAAAGATATGAGAGAGCCAAAAAGAAACTGAGGGCTGTTTTGGAATAGGAGGATACAATGAAACAAGAAAGCCAGAAAACAATCCCGGATTTTGATATAAATCCGGAAGATTTTGATTGTCCGGAAGGATATCATAAATTTTCTGAAGAGTATAATGAAAGAAAAAGACTGATACTAAAAAAGATTTCCAGAAAGAAGGAAGTTAGGTTCAGAATATTAAGACTAGCTGTAGCGATGTGCCTGGTTCTTGTGGGTACACCGGTTGTTGTTAATGCGGCAACAAAGGGGGATTTATTTGCAAGGCTATTTGGAAGTAAAGGACATAGAAATGTTGAGGTTCATACAGAGGTGTTCGTGGATGACAAATACGGATTAGAAATACCTATAACTTATCCTGAAAGAGAATATGTTGAGGTAGATCAGGAGAAGGCTGCGGAGCTGCTGAAGGAGGATGAACAGTTTGAACCTTATTCCTTTACGACAAGAGGAGGAACAACTATTACGGTGGACTATGTTGTGTCCGATGGCAATGCGGCGGTTCTTTCGATGATTCTTGAAAATAAAGATGGACTTGAGGGATTTGTATATGATCAATTGAATAATGAATCAAAAGGTGCGTGGTTTTCAAATGATTCACGTCTGAGTATCACTATCGGAAGTGGTCAGCTGATATATGTGGATATTGATAATTCAACACCTGAGAGGGCTGTTTGTTATGTGTATTCGGCACTTGCGTATTCGGATTATGAAGGGAGAAGAAGCTTCCCAATCAGCATAATAGAGTATCCTTGTTCAAAGGGAGAATTCTTTGGATATGAAGGATATCAGAACACATATCCGGAGGGCAAACCGGAGAAACGCGAAAACACACAAACAGAAAGACATGATTTTTTAGTGTCAGAGCTTCAGGATAAGGCAAGTTTTTCGGGCGCTGAAGGAGAAATAGAAATATCGCCTATTTCAATGAAGGTGGCTTTTTATGAACAGACCCATATGGACAATACATATTCGGTAAGGATAGCTTATAGGGACGGGACAGAGTATGACGTCTGGGAAAGAAGTTGGCCGGATCATGAAAATGATAAATACATTGATAATACAGGATATATAATTGGTGACGGATATGGCGGTGGTGATCTATACATATTTAATCGCCTTGTAGACGTGGATGGTATTGAGGCGATATATATTAATGATGTTGAATACACAAGATGTGTGGAAGGGCAGCAAGATAAGGGCGAACTGAGTGAAGCCAAAGAAATTGATGATAAAAACGAAGCGTACGTGAAACTTGAAGATATAGCTGTAGATGATAATCGGGACTATCCATACATCATTGATAATGATTACAAGATAGAAATGGTATCTTATGAAATAATACCGGTAGGAGAATTGAATGATCATCCGGAGTATAGTGTAGAGGATTATAGCTTTGGCATCGATGAATCGGGGTATGAAGGAAAGTTTTTCTTTGATCGAATAGGTATTTCCAAGGAATCAGATGTGACATATAGACTATATGGACCAGAGTCGTATAATATGTTTGATCCTGCTGCGGGGGAAATGGATTTTGATGATTATATGACGATTTATGCCAACAATCAGGAAGAAGTTGATATGTATATAGAAAAGAACAAATTCTACTATAATGCTGACACTGATTATTATTTTGTAAGGATGAGGATAACGAATTCATCTGGACAGAAGAAAGATGATAAATACAATATTTCCTCAATTCAGGTGGTCCTTTCAGATGGGAATGGAGGATATCTTATATCAGGCGGAGCTGGTTATGTACAGGGCTCTTCAACAACTATTGATTCGGCACACATCATGTCCTTCTATGAATTGGATATTGAACCGGGAGAATCTAAGGTGGTGACAGTGGGGTTCCCTGTATTTTATGACGAGAGAAGAGGTAAGGTTCTACAGGATAAAAATGGATATACAGCATATGTAGGAAAAAATCCTTATGAGCTGGTAAATAGTGGCGCTAATCCTGAGGATAGTCAGGATATGGTTTCTCTTGATAATGTGGTATATGGCAAATAAATAAGTTGAAAGCATTACCATAAAATAATACTTATCCTCCGTATATATGATTAAGGACGGCAGAAAGCGGTGCGAAAGTGTGCCGCGTAAGTAGAGAATCTAATCATATTTAATACGGAGGATGAATATATGTTTAATAAGAGTCTGAAAAAGGATTTTGGTAAGAAAAGTATGAAGAAGAGGGCGGCGGCACTGTTTCTGGCGGGCGCTATGATGCTGACGGCCTGTGGCAAGAGCGGCTCTGAGAAGAAGCCGGAGCAGAATACGAATATCTCGACGGAAGTAATAAATAACGGTGAAGAGATAAGTGCTGAGACAGGACATACAACAAACCTCAGCGCAAATATGTCAAGAAACGTTGTTACAGATCCAACAGAGAATGAGGAGCAGAGCTACATCAATGCAACGGCAAATCTTTCCTTTGAGCTTCTTAAGTATCTCGCGGTCCACGAAGAAGGAAATATTATGATCTCGCCTGAGTCGATCGTTACAGCACTTACTATGACTGAGAACGGAGCAGGCGGAAATACACTTAATGAGATGATCCAGGTCTTCTGTCCGGATCTTACTCTTGAGGAATATAATAAGGCGGTTGCAGGTTTCAATACAAAGCTTACAAGTACAGAGCCGAGATGTTTTGCGATGGCAAACTCGATCTGGGTAAGAAATTCCGAGGAACTGAAGATAAACAGCGGTTTCCTTCAGACAAATGTTGATTATCATAACGCTGAGTTCTTCACAGCTGATTTTGATCATCAGACACTGACGGATGTTAACAACTGGGTGAATGATAAGACTAACGGTATGATCCCTGAAACTCTGAAGGAGCTTAATCCGGATACTCAGATGCTCCTCATAAATGCAGCTGCTTTCGAGGCTGAGTGGGCAGAGGAGTACGAGGAGAATCAGATCAAGGAAGGCGAGACCTTCACAACTGCAAAGGGGCAGGAGCAGAAGGTTACAATGCTCAGCAGCACTGAGTCAGGATATATCGCGCTTAACGGTGGTGAAGGCTTCGTAAAATATTACAAGGGCTGTGACTACGCTTATGTTGCTATCCTTCCTGCAGAGGGTGTAAGCGCTGATGAATATCTTGCAAACCTTAAGGGTGAAGATTTTGTAAAGGCATATCAGAATAGAGACAACTCCTTAGACGTATACGTAAATATGCCTGAGTTTAAGTCTGATTACGAAACAAGCCTTGTTGAGCCATTCAAGTCTCTTGGAATGAATGAAGCCTTCAGCGACAATGCTGATTTCAGCGGTATGCTTGCATCAGGCAAGAAGGAACTTAAGATTGGCGACATCATCCACAAGACTCATATTGAGGTTGATAGAAAGGGTACCAAGGCAGCGGCTGTAACAGTGGTTGAAATGGACAAGTGCACAGCAGTGCAGGAGACTGTATCACCTAAGTTTATCACGCTTGACAGACCTTTCGTTTATGCTATCATCGAGACCGATACAGGACTTCCTGTATTTCTCGGAACAGTTGATTCAATCGAGTAATATTTTACATACAGATCAGGAGCCCAGTGGGCTTCGTGATCCCCTCCTGCAAGATAAAAATCACTTTACGATATTAAAGCGATTTGATATAATCTAAAGATGACTATTATGTAAAAATGATAGTCATCTTTAATTATTTTTGAAAATAAAATCTATTGATAGAGGAGGCACTTTATGAGCGATAACGGACTTATGATGGAGTATTTTGAGTGGAATCTTCCTGATGACGGAAGTCTCTGGAAGGCAGTAGCTGATGATGCTGCAAAGCTTAAGACTGCGGGTGTTACTGCTGTCTGGCTTCCGCCTGCATACAAGGGTGCAGCGGGTTCTGAAGATACCGGCTACAGTGTTTACGACCTTTATGACCTCGGCGAGTTTAAGCAGAAGGGTACGGTTCGTACAAAATACGGAACCAAGAAGGAATACCTCGATGCGATCAAGGCTCTTCAGGCTAAGGGTATAAATGTTTATGCGGATATAGTCCTGAATCACAAGATGGGTGCCGACGCCGTGGAAGAGGTTGAGGCTGCTGAGTTCAATAATCTGAACCGTTATCAGATGATCGGCGATACAAGAACGATAGGCGCCTGGACCAAGTTCACCTTCCCGGGAAGAAAAGGAAAATATTCGAAGTTCACCTGGAACTGGAAGCATTTCGACGGTATTGACTGGGATCAGGAGAACCTGAAGAAGTCCCTCTTCAAGTTTGCCGGCAAGGAATGGAACGAGGGTGTTGATTCAAGTGCTAACGGCAACTATGACTATCTCATGGGTGCCGATATTGACTTTAGTAACCGCGAGGTATACGAGGAGCTTCTTGCATGGGGCAAATGGTATATCGAGACGACCGGAGTTGACGGCCTCAGACTTGATGCTGTAAAGCATATTCCTGCCGCCTTTTATCGCGACTGGCTCTTCAGCCTGCGTGAGGAGACGCACAAGGAGCTCTTTACAGTTGGTGAATACTGGCATTGGAACAGGAATCTTCTTGAGAAATACCTTGAAGACATCAAGACTCCTGCATCACTTTTCGATGTTCCGCTTCACTTCAGCCTTCACAACTGCTCGAAGGCACACGGAAACTTCGACCTCAGAAGAATATTTGATGGATCGCTTGTTCAGAGCAGTCCGCTTTCAGCAGTAACCTTCGTAGATAATCATGATTCACAGCCGGGCGGAGCTCTTGAATCATGGGTTGAGGATTGGTTTAAGCCTATGGCTTATGCGCTCATTCTTCTCAGAGCACAGGGTTATCCATGCGTATTTTACGGAGATTATAAGGGCATACCTCATGACAAGATCAAGTCTAAGAAGACTATGCTCGACAAGCTTATGAAGCTTAGAAAGACCAAGTCTTACGGCCCTCAGCATGATTATATCGACGATCCGAACTGCATCGGTTGGACAAGAGAGGGCGATGATGAGCATAAGGATTCCGGACTCGCTGTTGTTATTTCTGATGGTACAGGCGGAACAAAGCGTATGTACATCGGAAGGCAGTTTGCGGGCGCTCACTTCTCTGATGTGATGGGTAATGCAAAATACAATATCAAGATAGATGATGAAGGCTTCGGCAATTTCTATGTTAACAGAGATGCGGTAGCCGTATGGGTTCGCAAGGAGCCTAAATAAAACAGGGGAAGATAATGGAAAGAACTATCAGAACAAAAGCTGTGGACGAGCTTTTTGATGCGATAATGTCCCTGGAAAATAAAGAAGAGTTTTACCAGTTTTTTGAGGATATATGCACGACCAATGAGGTGGTCTCCATCGCACAGAGACTTGAGGTTGCGCGTATGCTCCACGAAAACAGGACATATATTGAAATAGCCAAGGAGACCGGGGCGTCGACTGCTACTATAAGCAGGGTCAACAGATCGCTTAATTACGGCAACGGAAGCTACGAATATATATTTGACAGGCTTAATAAAAAGTCTGAGTGAAGGAATTAACCGGTCCGCGAAGGCGGACTTACAATGGAGGATGTTTATGGATCCTGACGCCACGGTGAAGCTGGTCGTCCTTATAGTTCTTCTGATACTTTCAGGAGTTTTTTCGTCGGCAGAAACTGCGCTTACTACAGTCAATCTGAATAAGCTCAGGGCACTGGCGGATGAGGGCAGCAAAAGGGCGGCCAAGGTTTTGAAGTTGAGAGAATCATCTTCGAAGCTGCTCACAACGGTTCTTATCGGAAATAATATAGTCAATCTTTCAGCCTCGGCGCTTGCGACAACGTTCTGCACCGAGGTCTTCGGAAGTGTTTACATTGGTATAGCAACGGGTATACTTACTCTTGTGGTGCTCATCTTCGGCGAGATAACTCCGAAGACTCTGGCAACACTTTACAGCACGAGGCTTTCACTCATATTTGCATATCCGGTTGCATTTCTTATGCTCATTTTTACACCGCTCATCTGGATACTGAACGGTATCACGACGGTTATCTTCAAGATCCTCAGGGTGGACCCGAATAAGAAGGAGCATATGACTGAGAGCGAGCTCAGGACCATAGTTGATGTTAGTCATGAGGACGGTGTAATCGAAACGGATGAGAGGGAAATGATCACGAATGTGGTTGATTTCGGCGAAGTTGTTTCGAAGGATATCATGATACCGCGAGCCGATATGGTATGTATCGATTGCAGTGCAAGCTATGACGAGCTGCTTAAGCTCATAAGAGAGGAGAATTTCTCGAGGATTCCGGTCTACAGGAAGACAAGGGATCATATCGTGGGAATACTCAATGTGAAGGATGTTCTTCTTATGAATGATGAAGAGAAGAAGAGCTTCACGATAGAGAAGGTCATGAGAAAACCGGTATTTGTTTATGAATACCAGCACACGGCGAAAATATTTGCCGGGATGAAGACTTCCTCAGCGACGATGTGTATAGTTATCGACGAATACGGTCTTACGGCGGGACTTATCACGATGGAGGACCTCTTAGAGGAGATAGTCGGTGACATACGTGATGAATACGATACCTACGAGGATGACCTGATAAGGAACCTCGGGGATGACCGGTACGATATAGATGCATCGGTCAAGATAGATGATGTTAATGATGCGATCGGAACAGAGATTGAGTCCGAGGATTACGATTCGATCGGCGGCTATGTTATCGAGCTGCTGGACGGAATACCGAAGCAGGGCGATGAGGTTACTGACGGAAAGGTCTGGCTTAAGGTCACAAGCGCTGAGAAGAACAGGGCTGTGAGAGTTGAGCTGAAGGTGCTTCCGAAGAAGGATGACGAGTCGGACAGCGATGCGGAGTGATGACGTTATGCCAAGAAAGCTGAGTGGTCATAAATCGTGATAAATACATGGAGAGTTGCAGGAAATATGGACGAGAAAGACAGACTGAGTGAACTTAAAAATGAAATAAGAGAGCTGATCAGGCTGAATTTCGTTCTGCCTGAGGATATACCGGATATCGAGCTGTATATGGACCAGGTGACAAGGTTTATGGACACGCATCTGCATAGAAACAGCAGGGGTGACGGAAGTGAGGATAAGCCGCTCACCAAGACGATGATCAATAATTACATCAAGAATAAGCTCCTTCCTCCACCGGAGAAGAAGAGGTATACGAAAGAGCATATCATCATGCTTATTTCCATATATTATCTGAAGAACTTTATCTCCATCAGCGATATACAGAAGATGCTTGGGCCTATGACTGAAAAATACTTCGATAAGAAGGATGAGAAGGGAAGAGGTCTTTTGGAAATATACGAGGAAATATTTGAACTCGGAAGGAGACAGTATTTTAATATTGAAAACAGCATACTCAGAGCGAAGGAGATCACGGATCTGAAGATGGCTGATGAGGATGAATATCTGAATAAGCTTGTATTTATATATATGCTGGCTTATGATATCTACGGCAAGAAGCGCCTTATGGAGCAGCTGATAGATGAGATAGATGAGGCGGAGATGCTTAAGGCTGAGGCTGACGGAAAGAAAACAAGGAAGAAGCCTGCGGCTAAGAGCAAGGCGGCTGCAAAGGGTAAAACGGCTGCGGCGTCGAAGGGTAAGGCTGGAACAGCCAAGAGTAAGGCGGCTGAGAAGAAACCGGATACAAAAGCAACCGCAGCGAAGGCCAAGGCGGCTGAAAAGAAGCTGACGGCGAAAACGGCCGAGAAGAAGCCTGCAGCAAAAACTACTGCCAAGTCTGCAGCGGCGGGAAAAACCACTGCAGCAAAGGGAGCTTCTACGGATAAGACGGGAACACGCGGCAAGAAGGCGTGACGGGGTATTTGGAAAAGATATTTAATGTATTTAGGGCGGAAATAGAAAAAGAAAAGGATAGTAAAAATGATAAGCGCAAATAATGTTTCACTGAGATTCGGTAAGAAAGCACTTTTTGAAGAAGTAAATATCAAGTTCACACCGGGCAACTGCTACGGTCTGATCGGTGCGAACGGAGCAGGAAAATCAACCTTCCTCCGCATCCTTTCGGGCGAACTTGAGCCAACCAGCGGCGATGTTACGATGGATCCGGGCGAGAGAATGTCGGTTCTTCAGCAGGATCACTTCAAATATGATGCATTTAACGTACTTGACACTGTCATCATGGGGAATAAGAGACTGTATGATATCATGCAGGAGAAGGATGCTATCTATGCCAAGGAGGATTTCACCGAGGAAGATGGTATCAGAGCTTCAGAGCTTGAGGCTGAGTTCGCTGAGTTGGATGGCTGGAATGCACAGGCTGATGCAGAGACTCTTCTTAACGGCCTTGGAGTTGAACCGGAGTTCCATTACAGTATGATGAGTGAACTCGATGGCAACCTTAAGGTCAAGGTTCTTCTTGCGCAGGCACTTTTCGGTAATCCGGATGTTCTGCTTCTCGATGAGCCTACCAACCATCTCGACCTCGATGCTATCGCATGGCTGGAAGAGTTCCTTATCAACTTTCCAAATACGGTCATCGTTGTCAGCCACGACAGATATTTCCTTAATAAGGTATGTACACATACTGCGGACCTTGATTACGGCAAGATTCAGATCTATGCAGGTAACTACGACTTCTGGTATGAGTCAAGTCAGCTCATGATCCGTCAGATGAAGGAAGCTAACAAGAAGAAGGAAGAGAAGATCAAGGAGTTGAAGGAATTCATCGCCCGTTTCTCTGCAAATGCTTCCAAGTCTAAGCAGGCAACCTCACGTAAGAAGGCTCTCGAGAAGATCGAGCTTGATGAGATCAAGCCTTCAAGCAGAAAATACCCTTATATTGATTTCAGACCTAATCGTGAGATCGGAAATGAGGTCCTTACCGTTAAGAATATCAGCAAGACTGTTGACGGCGTGAAGCTTCTGGATAATATTTCTTTTACAGTGGGAAGAGATGACAAGATCGCATTTGTCGGTCCAAATACACTTGCAACAACTATGCTCTTTAAGATACTCGCAGGCGAAGAGGAGCCTGATGAGGGTGAATACAAGTGGGGAGTTACAACCTCGCAGGGATATTTCCCTAAGGATAATACCAAGGAATTCGATAATGACCTTATCATGGTTGACTGGCTCACTCAGTACTCTGAGGAGAAGGATGCTACCTATGTAAGAGGCTTCCTTGGAAGAATGCTCTTCCCTGGCGATGCCGGAACCAAGAAGGTTAAGGTTCTTTCCGGAGGTGAGAAGGTTAGATGCCTTCTGTCGAAGATCATGATTCAGGGCAGCAACTGCCTCATCCTCGATGAGCCTACAAACCACCTTGACATGGAGTCGATCACGTCGCTCAACAATGCACTGATCAAGTTCCCTGGAGTTGTGCTTTTTGCCTGCCAGGATCATCAGTTCATCCAGACGACTGCAAATCGTATCATGGAGCTTACAGCTACCGGCCTCATCGATAAGCAGACAACCTACGACGAATACCTCGACAGCGACGAGCTCGCAAGAAAGAGATTCGTTATGAATATGGATGGCACTAAGGAGAACGAGTCCGGCGAGGGTGACGAAGAGTAAATATTCACAAGAAATAGTGATAGAATAAAAAAGGAACGGGCGCATATTTCGAAATATGTGCCCGTTCCTTACGTTATATCATTAATACCCGAAAATATACTCGAGGAGCATCTTAGCTCTCTTCTTGTTGCGGCTTGAACCACCCGGGAAGCAGATGTAAACCTCATCATAACCAAGGTTCATGTTCTTTGCAAACTCTGTTCCTGAGATATCCACAGCCAGCGGCTTGTCACGATCACCGACGGCCATAAGGATCTCTGTTGATTTGGCATTTATTGCAGCCTTGACATTTGACTGATCTGCGTAATCTGAAGAATAGTAGATATTGTTCTTGTATTTCTCAAGAATCTCTGCATCAAAGTAGTCATCCATGAAGAAGAGGGCGCAGGCGTAATTCAAATACTCCAGACCGTAGAGATCGGTGATTATAACATCGTAGTAGTTATCCTTGAGGAGCAGTGCAAGTGAAGTGGCGTTCGAGGTTGAAGATGTATTTGAAAGCTCGTACTCAAGACTTACATTATAATAGGTATCTCCGATGACGCGGTAACCGTCCACCATATCATTTGCTTTGGCAAAGTCTTCGAGAGGCTGTGAGCTGACAGATACCGGATCCTCACTGTTGAGGGCGGCAACGGCTATACTGACCGGCCGGGTGTTCTTATAGATTGCGATGGCAAAAGCTCCCACCGTAAGTATGGCGACAACAGCAAAGATAAAATACCATTTATAATAGTAGACAATGTATTTGAATTTCTCCTTTTTGTCCATGCCTGCGGTCTGCTCCTGAAAGAGAGCTTTCTTCCTGGCACGGCGGTCTTTCCTGGACATGAGGGACATCTCGAGTCTGTCTTCGGACTCGTCCTTTTCCTTTGGCTTTTCTTCGAATTCCTTAAGCATTTCGCGCATTTTTGTATATCCTCACTAATGAAATATGTTTGATTTATTACAATATTTAAACATTTTTTACAAATTAAAGCAAGAGGGTTCACAAAATATTTAAAAATGCACAAAGGAATCGTCATTTTATTGTAGTAATTTCAATTTTCAGGACTATATATAGTAAAACTGAACAAAAAAAATGAAAAAAAATAAAAAAACACTTGCTTATTTGTCTATTATGTCCTATAATCAACCTTGCATTGAATGTTCAACGTAACTGTCATTTGAATAACGTTTTATTCATTTGGCGTTAACAGTCTCGGGCTGTTGATTATGGATCGCATAAGATGTGAAAGAATGATGAGTTACAGAAAAAAAGAACACACATAATAAAGGAGGTTTTTCTTGTGAAAAAGATTAAGAAAACACTTGCTCTTTCTCTCGCACTTGCTATGGGCCTTTCTCTTGCAGCTTGTGGTAAGGATGACGATAAGAAAGAAGACAAAACAACAGAAGCAACTACAAAGGCAACTGACGCAACTCAGGACACACAGGCAACTGATGATACTCAGGCAACTGATACACAGGCACCTGCAGAGAACTCAATCACATCTATGGATGGCAAGTTCACAGTAAGCACTGATGGATGGGAGAAGATCTACGCTAATTCATGGGATGAGGACTTCCAAAAGACGATCAAAGTTCTAGAAAACCAGTACCCAGAGCTAAAGGATTACATCGAAAACGTAAACCTTGGTATAAATGGTACAGGTGATGAGTACAAGACAGCTATCGACACAGCTCTTACAAGCGGTGACAAGTATCCTTCACTTATCCCAGCTGATAACGATGTTGCTAAGTACTGGTTAGAGGATGAAACAAAGACAGCATCCCTTGCTTCTATCGGAATCACAGATGATATGTATGCTGATGCATATAACTTCTCTAAGGGTTATGCTACATACAACGGAGAGCTCAGAGCAGCTACATGGCAGGGATGTCCTGGTGTATTCACATACAGAAGAGACATCGCTCAGGAAGTATTTGGCGTTTCAGAGCCAGCTGATGTTCAGGCACTCCTTAAGGATTGGGATGCATTCTTCGCAGCAGCTGATAAGCTTAAGGAAGCTGGTAAGTTCATCGTTTCTGGTCCAGACGATATCAAGTATGCAGTTTGGGATAGCCAGAAGCAGCCATGGGTAACAATCGCTGATGATGGTTCAGAGAAGCTTACTCTTGATGATGCAGTAACAAATTACCTTGAGCTTGCTAAGAGGCTCTATGATGGAGATTACACAAAGAAAACACAGGCATGGCAGCCAGACTGGTATGCAAACATGTCTGGTGACGTACTTGGTTACTTCGGAACAACATGGTTCATGAGACAGATCGAAGGAAACTGTGGCGATACATTTGGTAACTGGGCTGCATGTACAGGTCCTTCTCCATATCACTGGGGTGGTACATACGTAATGGTTGGTAAGGATACTCCAAACCCTGACCTTTGCGCATTCCTTATCTATGAGATGTGCTGCGACGCTGAAATGATGTACAAGATCACAACAGAGAAGGGCGACTTCGTTAACAATAGAGTAGCTAACGCTAAACTCGTTGAGGATGGCGTTGCTCCAATATTCGATGACGGAAAGTCAATGGTTGATATGCTTGGCGGACAGAACCCAATTCAGGCATGGGCTGACGCAGCAGAAGGTATCGACCTTAGCAACACAACATACGCTGACTCTACAATCAAGAGTTACATCGATGCTGCTTCTACAGCTTACAACACAGGTGAGGCTGCAACAGTTGATGATGCAATCGCTATGATCAAGAAGGATGCTGAGACAAACCTTGGTCTTATCGTAGAGTAATTTAAATTTAGAATTGATCTTTTAATTAAAGATTAAGACTATCTGCGCATCGGTATAGTCAACTATATCGATGCGCTTTTTTAAAGAAAGCGTCTAAGATTAGTTGCGGGGGTGATGATTTGAATAAG
>JNKY01000017.1 GCA_000702245.1 Lachnospiraceae bacterium C6A11
CGGACATTCGGCGAATGTCCGACACCGAGTCGACAGACGAGGTGCCGTGTGACGAAGTCGCATCTACGCAGTGATAATAATGAGTGTAAAGAACAAAAGGAGTATTGGGAGATGAAGCTTCTTGATAGAAAACTGGTATTTAAAGGGCATAGAGTTGAGGTTTATGAGGATGAGATAAAGGCTGATGACGGCAGAGTATTTCATTATGACTATGTTCATAACAGGAATGGTGCCGGAATACTTCTGGTTGATGATTCGGAGGATGAAGAGAAACTTATCTTTGTGAAGCAATACAGAAATACAGTCGGTAAGGATGATATTGAAATACCGGCCGGTTGCCAGAATTTTCCCGAGGAGGATTTTCTTGTCTGCGCTTTACGAGAAGCAGAGGAGGAGACCGGATATGTTCCTGCAAAGGTTTATTATCTGACGAAGATAATTGCTGCTGTAGGCATATTTGATGAGATGACTGCAATCTATATCGGTACCGGTCTTGAAGAAGGCTGCATCAAAAGAGACGAGGATGAATTCATTGATATAGTGAAGATGACTCTCGATGAAGCGGTGGAAGCAGTCTATGAAGGAAGGATAATCGACAGTAAAACTATAATTGCAATTCTTGCGTATAAAGACCTGAAAAACAGTGAACGCTTTGAAAAAGGCATGATGTTACGTAAATGTTAATAACACTTATTTAATAAAATTAATAAATGTTTAAAATTTTTTCTCAATATGTAGTATGAGGGTTATGTAACCTTATACTTTATTTTGTGAAAATGCCTAAAAACCTTGATTTTGCGCGGTTTTTGACGAAAAATTCTGATTGATTTTATGTTAATTTGAAATTATACTGTAACATATAATTTGTATTTTGGGGCTTTAGTGATGGGTAATCTAATTGACAGTTTCATTGAATATCTGAAGGAAGTAAAGAGGTCAAGTGAGAACACGGTTGCTTCGTACAGGCGTGATCTTAATAAGCTTGATCAATATTTTACTTCAAATGGTATTTCTCTCAAGGATGTTAATTCCACAACGATCAATACGTATATTCTCAGGCTCGAGAAGGAGGGCATGAGCTCTGCAACTGTTTCCCGAAATGTTGCGAGCATCAGATCATTTTTCACATTTCTCCTTAATCGCGGGCTTATTTCAAGTAATCCTACTGAAAATATAAAACCTCCTAAGGTTGAGAAAAAGGCGCCGGAGGTTCTTTCAATCGATGAAGTTAACCTTCTCCTTGAGCAGCCTGACGGTGAAAGCAATAAGGAAGTACGTGACAAGGCTATGCTTGAGCTTCTTTATGCAACAGGCATGAGAGTTACGGAGCTTATCTCCATGAAATACTCTGATGTTGATCTTGCTATGAATTTTGTTCAGTGTAACGATAACGGCAAGGTGAGAATAATTCCGTTTGAAAGCGCAGCTAAGAATGCGTTATCAAAATATATCAATAGTGTCAGACCGTCTATGTGCGGTGATTCGGAGTATCTGTTCACCAACTGCAAGGGTGAGCTGATGACCAGACAGGGCTTCTGGAAGATCATCAAGCTCTATGCGAACAGGGCAGGTATCGATAAGGACATCACGCCTCATATGATCAGACATTCCTTTGCCATGCATATGGTAAATAACGGAGCTGATCTGCGTGCACTTCAGGAAATGCTCGGACATTCCGATATTTCAACAACTCAGGTTTACCTGAAGGGCAAGAGAAATAAACTGAAAGAGGTTTATGAAAGATCACATCCACGTGTTGGTGTGAAATAAGTTAGAAAGGAACCGGCGGCGAAGGTTTCATGCTGCCGGATGTATAATATTATGGCTGGATCTGTTTTTGGTGACATTTTGAAGCTTTCCACCTGGGGTGAATCCCACGGACCTGCTCTTGGAGCTGTCCTTGATGGATGCCCTGCGGGGCTCACGATAAGTGAGGAGTATATTCAGAGCTTTTTGAACAGAAGAAAGCCCGGACAATCGAGGTTCTCTACTCCTAGAGCAGAGGACGATAAGGTAGAGATATTATCGGGAGTATTTGAAGGCAGGACCACAGGTACTCCTATTTCTTTACTTATCAGGAATGAAACTCAGCGCTCGGGCGATTATAGTAATATCATGGATGTTTATCGTCCGGGACATGCGGATTATACCTTTGATAAAAAATACGGCTTTAGGGATTACCGCGGCGGCGGAAGATCCTCAGGAAGGGAAACTGCAGCAAGAGTTGCCGGCGGTGCCATCGCGGTTAAGCTTCTTTCTGAGTTTGGAATAAGCTTTACAACCTATGTTGAATCGGTTGGCAACATATCTGTGGATCCTAAGCGTTTTGATAAGGATGAGATCTTTAATAATATGCTTTATATGCCTGACAAGACTGCGGCCGAAGAGGCGGCAGCTTATCTTGATGGTTTAAGAAGTAATGGAGATTCTTCGGGAGCTGTGGTAAAATGCATCATAAGCGGAGTTCCTGCGGGACTCGGTGATCCGGTATTTGATAAGCTGGATGCAAAGCTGTCGGCAGCTGTATTTTCTATAGGCGCCGTTAAGAGCTTTGAGGTTGGTATAGGTAAAGAGGCGGCAGTTCTTACCGGTTCTGTGAATAATGACGGCTTTTATAATGACAACGGCAAAGTTGCTAAAAAGAGTAACTATGCCGGGGGAATCCTTGGCGGCATAAGCGACGGAAGTGATATAATCCTTACTGCGGGTTTCAAGCCGACGCCGTCCATCTACAGGGAACAGGATACCGTTAACAGAAGCGGAGAGGATACAAAGCTTACTATCAAGGGAAGGCATGATCCGATCGTTGCTCCAAGAGCTGTTGTTGTGGTTGAAACTATGGCGGCCCTTACTCTTGCTGATGCGCTTCTAAAGAATGCTTCCTCAAGACTTGACAGTCTGAAGAAGGTATATTCACCGGAATAATACGCGTGATATTGGGGAAAACTGTACGGCTGATACTGCCGTATCGGGGTATGCAAAGGTATAAGGGGTTATGCCTTGCTGTAAATATATGGGGAGTATATGGATAAAAACAATACAAAGAAAACCGGAAAAAGGTTTAAGGATATATTTTTATTCAAGATAGATAAATATTCTATATTGGCGATAATACTTGGTATCGTCATCAATGTCATACTGCAGAAAGTGGCATCAGTTTTGGTGCTTCCTCTGTGGCTTGATTCTGTCGGGACGATCGCTGTTGCGATAAAATACGGGCCTATCGCCGGCATATTTACCGGCGTACTTACAAACCTGGTTCTCAATATAGCTGATCCGACCTATTTTTCTTATGCGATCATTTCTGCACTTGTAGCACTGATCATTGGATTCTATTTTAATGTTAAGAAGAAGTTCGAGGCCATCGGCGTTGTTTCCATAGCGCTTTTTAGTGGTCTTGTTGCTGCGCTTGCCTCTTATCCGATCGATAAGATCAATTTTAACGGTATGACCGGAAATAAGTGGGGCGACGCTTTCTACAACATGCTTGAGGACAGGATCGGTTCGTCGGATCTGAATATAATATTCTCGAAGATATTTATAGAGATGCCGGATAAGTTTATTTCAATGATCCTGGCAATCGTTCTGATAAGGTCTATCAGAAATCTCGTGAATGATTACAATAATAAAAAGCTGAGCGGTGCGGGAGCGGATAAGGTTGCATCGCTGGTGCTTGTCTTAGGGCTTGTGATGTCTTCCTTTGCAATGACCACAGGTAAAGTGGCAGAGGCTGAAGAACGCAGCGTTGATTACGAAACAGAGATGTTCGGAAGCGGTGAGGGCCTTCCTACCTCTGAGGTAAATGCGGTTGCTCAGACCAGGGACGGCTATATCTGGGCAGGAACCTATTCCGGACTTTATTACTATAATGGTGTCAAGTTCCAGCAGGCAGATATTGATGATCGTATCAAGAATGTAATGACTCTGTTCGTTGATTCCTGCGGCAGGCTCTGGATAGGAACCAATGACAGCGGTGTATTTTGTTATAACCCTGAGACCAGAGGATGCTACAACTATAATTCTGAGAATGGGCTGACAGGCGATTCCATAAGAAGTATCTGCGAGGATACAGAGGGCAATGTTTATATCGGTACCGTTCGTTATATTTCAAGGATTAATACAGAAGGTAATATCAAGACCTATTCCGAGTGGGAGGATATCTTTTATGCTGTTTCGCTTACGTCACTTCAAACCGGAGAGGTTGTAGGTGTTACGAATTCCGGATGCCTCTTCCTGATCAAGGATGATATCCTTCTTGACGCCAGGTATTTCAGAGGCGAGACGGGTGTTTATTACAGGCAGGTTGGCGTTGACGGTGATGCACTTCTGGTTGGTACCAGCTCGACGTCGTTTGACAGTTACAAGGTGCTCCCTGACGGCAGGGGACTCAGCTTCCAAAAGACTTTTCACCAGAGTAATACATCATATAGCAATCGTATCCTCTATTACGAGATGGGGTATTTGATCTGCAGCGAAGATGGAATGGGGTTCTGGACTCCTGATTATGGCTATTATTTTGATATGACCGGAAGTGATGTTAAGGGCTCCGTAAATGATGTATGCGTGGATGACCAGGATAATATCTGGTTTGCCTCGAACAAATACGGTCTCATCAAGTATTCGGACTCACCGTTCATTAATATTTTCCGCGATTACGGAATCGAATCAGAGGTTGTAAATGCTGTCCTTCTTGACGGCAATCTTCTGTATGTCGGTACGGATGACGGGCTCAGAGTTATCAATTTGGATACCCAGATCCTGCTTACGGATCCGTGGATCAGTGATATCGGTTCTGTAAGGATCAGACATATTTTCAAGGACTCAAAGGGAAACTTCTGGATAAGTACCTATGGCGAGAATGGACTTGTCAAGGTCGATAAGAACAGGAAAATATCGTATTTCAACGATAAGAGCGGAGGGATGCTCGGCGGAAGATGCAGATGTGTCATCGAGCTTTCTGACGGAAGGATACTTGCGGCCAGCAATATGGGCCTTACCTTCATCAAAGATGATAAAGTTGTAAATACTATCGGTGTTGAAAACGGACTGAACAACCAGTATATCCTTTCGATGTACGAGAAGGAAGATGGAACGATACTTGCTGCCTCCGACGGTGACGGCATATACATCATCAGAAATGACAGGGTAGCCGGACATATCGGTAAGAGCGAAGGGCTTGAAACAGTTGTCGTTATGAAGATAGTTAAGTGCAGCGACGGTTTCCTCTATGTCACAAGTAATGCGATCTATCATGATAATGGCAAGGAGATCAAGGCGCTTAAGCACTTCCCGTACTCTAATAATTTCGATATCATCATTGATGACAACGGAACCTGTTTTATCACCTCCAGCGCCGGACTTTATGTAGTAAACGAAGAAACGCTGCTCGAGGATAACGAATATACCTGTACACTCCTTGATGAGAGCAGTGGACTTAAGACCAACTTCACGGCAAATTCATGGAATTTATTTATCGGCGGATACATCATCTTATGCTGTACCGACAGTGTCAGACTACTTTCTGCTGAGGAATTTGGCGGAGATGCCCACAGCTTCCAGCTTCATCTTGATTATATCGATACTGCAGACGGAACTATTTACGAGAAGGATGACGAATACGTGATCCCTGCCGGTGGCGGAAGAGTGAGTTTCAATATTGCAGTGAATAATTACTCATTATCCAATCCTCTTGTTCACTATTATCTTGAGGGCTCGGACGATGAAGATGGAATCACCTGTTTCCAGAAAGAGATAATACCGCTTACTTTCTCCAGCTTGGCTCATGGAAAATACAAGCTGCACATCGAGGTGCTTGACAGCGTGACCGGCGAGATAACGCTTGAAAAGAGTTTCACTGTCATCAAGAAGGCTATGATGTACGAGAAGCTCTATTTCCAGCTTTATCTGTACCTCCTCAGTGTACTTGTGGTTGTGTATATCGCGTGGCTGTTTGTCACCATCAATAAAAAGACTAAACGTATTTCCGGCCTTCAGACCGAGATTTCTACCGATCCAATGACCGGAATCCTAAATAAAGCCGGATCCTTCAAGACTCTTGAGAAGCTCTGCGCCGAGGAGAACGGAATCTTCATGATGATCGATCTTGACAGCTTCAAGCTGATCAATGATATCTACGGTCATGATATGGGCGACAAGATACTTATCAGATTTGCGGAGCTTATCACTCAGGCTCTTGGCGAGGGAAATATGGCCGGTCGTATCGGCGGTGACGAGTTTACCGGCTTCATAAAGAACACTCAGAGTGAAGAAGATGTTGAAAGAATAACCAAATTCCTCAACAAGGAGCTTGTTAAGTCGGCTCGAGAATATATGGGCGAGGATATGAACATACCTCTCGGTACTTCTATAGGTGCGGTAAGAGTTCCGGCCGACGGAAGAGACTTCAACGAGCTGTTCAAGCTTGCGGATAAGGCACTTTACGTTGTCAAGCAGAATGGCAAGCACAGCTATTCCTTCTACCAGAAGTCGGGCAGTCAGGATCTTGACAAGGATAAGACCGACAAGAATAATCTTGATCAGATAAAAAAGATCATAGGAGAGAGAAACGAAGGCAAGGGTGCTTATCTTGTAAACTTCGACAAGCTCCAGGTCATCTACAAATATCTCTGCAGGGAGAAAAATGTCAATTCATCAAATGCGGGAATTCTGAGATTCGTAATCACAACTGTTGATGGCGAGGATGCTTCGGACAATATCTTGGATTCCTTCGAGGATAACCTTGTGGTGGGCTTAAAGAAGAACGATGTTGTCAGCAGATATTCCGGCAGCTTCTTTGTCCTCTGTACGAATGCAGACAGGGACGAGCAGTATGACACCGCTGAAAGACTTGTAGACAACTGGAAGAATTCTCCGGAAAATGCAACATATGTTGTAAGCTATGAAGCTGAAAATATAGGCGAATAAAGCCGGTACAGTTTATTTTATAATTAAAGCTTGCATATTGGCTTTAACTCTGTTATTATTCTCTCTGGTCAGAAGCTGACCGAAGAGTTTTTAGCCGTTACTTAGACCATGGAGGACTCCGACCTGGTCCCGGTAGGCGGCAGTATTTAAGAAAAAGGAGGTTGTAACAATGATTACAGCAGAGCAGAAGAAGGAAATCATCGCAAAGTATGGCAACGGCGAGGGAGATACAGGTTCACCTGAGGTTCAGGTAGCACTCCTTACAGCACGTATCAATGATCTTAATGAGCATTTCAAGACTCATCCTCATGATCATCACTCAAGAAGAGGTCTTCTTAAGATGGTTGGTCAGAGAAGAAATATGCTTGCTTACATCAAGAGCAAGGATATCGAGCGTTACAGAAAGCTTATCGAGAGCCTTGGCCTTAGAAAGTAATTCTTCTAAAGTTAAGAGTTTCATATCAGACACTCGGATAATAAACAGTGTCAGAACACTGCAGGCGACAGCACAATGGTTGCCTGCAGTTTTTATGTGTAAATATTGTGTATTTTACCGATTATTTGCTATATTTTTCTTGATGTAGGGTATCTTCTATGATACAATAAAACAGATTGTTTTGGGGTGAGTCCGAGACTACTGAAAAGGGTATTTTTTATATAGTGAAAATACATTTTTCAGTCGTTTCGGAACCCTGGAATAAAATATAATTTAAGGAGACTTAAAAATGTACAAAAAGTTTGAAATGGAGCTTGCCGGAAGAACTCTTCGCGTAGACGTTGACAGAGTTGGCAAGCAGGCAAATGGAGCGGTTCTTATCCACTACGGAGACACTGTTGTTCTTTCTACAGCAACAGCAGCAAAGGAGCCAAGAGAGGGAATCGATTTCTTCCCACTTTCAGTTGAGTACAATGAGAAGATGTACGCAGTTGGAAAGATCCCTGGAGGATTCAATAAGCGTGAGGGTAAGGCATCAGAGAATGCAACTCTTACATGTCGTGTAATCGATCGTCCTATGAGACCACTTTTCCCTAAGGATTATCGTAATGATGTAACACTTGAGAACCTTGTAATGTCAGTTGATCCTGAGTGCGCACCTGAGCTTACAGCTATGCTCGGTACAGCTATCGCAGTATCTATCTCTGATATTCCTTTCGACGGTCCATGTGCTACAACACAGGTTGGCCTCGTAAACGGCGAGTTCATCTTCAACCCGAACTCAACACAGAACCTTGAGTCAGACCTTAAGCTCACAGTTGCTTCAACAAGAGAGAAGGTTATCATGATCGAGGCAGGTGCAAATGAGGTTCCTGAAGATAAGATGCTTGAGGCTATATTTGCAGCTCACGAAGTAAACCAGAAGGTTATCGAGTTCATCGACCAGATCGTTGCTGAGTGCGGCAAGCCAAAGAGCAGCTACACAAGCTATGCGGTTCCTGAGGATCTTATGGCTGATATCATGGCAGAGTATCCTATGGAGTCTATGGAAGAAGCTGTATTTACTGATGACAAGCAGACAAGAGAGAATAACATCTTCGCTATGAAGGAAAAGCTTCGTGAGAAATACGCTGAAAACGATGCTTGGCTTGGAAGACTCGATGATGCACTTTATCAGTATCAGAAGAAGACAGTTAGAAAGATGATCCTTAAGGATCACAAGCGTCCTGACGGAAGAGCTATCAACCAGATCAGACCACTTGCTGCTGAGGTTGATCTTATTCCTAGAGTACATGGTTCAGCTATGTTCACAAGAGGACAGACACAGATCTGTGATGTTGTTACACTTGCACCTCTTTCTGAGGCTCAGAAGATTGACGGACTTGATGTAAACGTAACAACTAAGAGATATATTCATCACTACAACTTCCCATCATACTCAGTTGGTGAGACAAAGGTTTCAAGAGGACCTGGACGTCGTGAGATCGGACATGGTGCACTTGCAGAGAGAGCACTTCTTCCTGTAATTCCTTCAGAGGAAGCTTTCCCATATGCTATCCGTGCCGTATCTGAGACATTCGAGTCTAACGGATCAACATCAATGGCTTCTACCTGTGCATCATGTATGTCACTTATGGCAGCCGGTGTTCCTATCAAGGCTCCTGTAGCAGGTATTTCATGCGGACTCGTTACCGGTGAGACAGATGATGATTATGTAGTACTTACAGATATCCAGGGTCTTGAGGACTTCTTCGGAGACATGGACTTCAAGGTAGCAGGTACTAAGGAAGGTATCACAGCTATCCAGATGGATATCAAGATTCACGGACTTACACCTGACATCATCAGAGAAGCAATCAGAAGAACAAGAGAAGCAAGAGTTTACATCCTTGATGAAGTTATGCTTAAGTGCATCCCTGCACCAAGACCTGAAGTAAACGAGTATGCTCCTAAGATTGAGATGATGACTGTTGATCCTGAGAAGATCGGTGAGATCATCGGACAGAAGGGTAAGACAATCAATGCTATCATTGATGAGACGGGTGTTAAGATCGATATCGATGACGACGGAAAGGTTTCTATCTGCGGTGTTGATAAGGCAGGCATTGTTAAGGCAATGGAGATCATCCATTCTATCGTTGATCCTATCGAGGTTGGTAAGACCTACACAGGTAAGGTCGTAAGGATCATGCCATTCGGTGCATTTGTAGAGCTTTCTCCAAACAAGGACGGAATGATCCATATTTCAAAGCTTGACACTAAGAGGGTTGCAAAGGTTGAAGATGTTGTAAATATCGGAGACGTTGTAAGAGTTAAGGTTCTTGAGGTAGACAGAATGGGCAAGATCAGCCTCAGCCTCAAGGATGCAGACAAGTAATAAGGTTTTTAGCTACGGCGGGGAGAAATAATTTATGAGATTTGGCTATTTTGATGAGATCAACAAGGAATATGTAATTGATAAACCAAACACACCGGCACCATGGGTAAACTATCTCGGTTCACCATTATACGGCGCTATAATCTCAAACAATGCAGGTGGATACAGCTTCGAGAAATCAGGAGCTAACGGAAGAATACTTCGTTATGTATTTAACAGCTTCGATCAGCCTGGAAGATATATCTATATCAGAGACAACGACAGCAAGGATTACTGGTCTGCCTCATGGCAGCCGGTAGCCAAGCCGCTTGACACCTATAAGAGCGAATGCCGTCACGGTACAGGCTACACAAGAATGAAGGCTGAGTACAGCGGCATAGCATCTGAGGTTCTTTACCTTGTTCCACTTGATAAGAAGTACGAGGTTTGGAAGACTAAGATCACAAACAACTCGGATGTTGAGAGAGAACTTACTGTTTCAGGTTATGCAGAGTTCACAAACAACAATAACTATGAGCAGGATCAGGTAAACCTTCAGTATACGCTCTTCATCACAAGAACATATTTCAATACCAATCGCATCAGACAGGTCATAAATGAGAACGTTAAGAACAATGCCGTAAACGGCGATGCAGCAACAGACAGATTCTTCGGGCTTGCCGGTTCACCTGTTATCTCATATACAGGTGATAAGGAGAAGTTCCTCGGAAGCTACAGAGGATATGGCAATCCGGAAGGAATCGAGAACGGAACACTTGGCAATACCCTTAACTACAACGGGAATGCCTGCGGTGCTCTTTCAACTGTTATCAAGCTTGCTCCTGGCGAGTCCAAGGAGATAGCTTTCATCCTCGGACAGAAGGATGATGCTGAAGCAGGCGAGATCATGGACAAGTACCATGAGCCGGGCGTTCAGGCAGAGGTTGATTATGCAGAGCTTGTTAAATACTGGCATGAGAAGCTTTCTCATCTGCAGGTTAAGACACCATGCAAGGAATTTGATCAGATGGTAAATACATGGAATGCATATCAGTGCTTCATGACATTTATCTGGTCAAGAGCAGCATCCTTCATCTACTGCGGACAGAGAAACGGTTACGGATATCGTGATACAGTTCAGGATATCCAGGGTGTTATCCATCTTGCACCTGAGATGGCTAAGGAGCAGATCACATTCATGCTCTCAGCACAGGTAAGTAACGGTGGCGGACTCCCACTTGTAAAATACACTCATAATCCTGGCCATGAGGATACTCCTGACGATGCTTCATACGTTAAGGAGACAGGTCATCCTGCATACAGAGCAGATGACGCACTCTGGCTCTTCCCAACGGTTTACAAGTATATCGTTGAAACAGGTGATATGAAATATATCAACGAGATGATCCCATACGCTGACAAGGACAGAGACAGTGTTTACGATCACCTTAAGAGAGCTATCGAGTTCTCAATGAATCGTCTTGGCAATCACGACATGCCTGCAGGACTTCACGCAGACTGGAATGACTGCCTGAGACTTGGCAAGAAGGGTGAATCAACCTTCGTTGCTATGCAGCTTTATATGGCATTCTCTATCATCAGCAAGTTTGCAGAATATAAGGATGATACAGAGTACCTTGCATATGTAAGCAGAGAGAAGCGTGATCTTGGTCAGACTCTTAATGAGCTGTGCTGGGAGGATGACAGATTCATCAGAGGCTTCACAGAGAAGGGACAGGTTATTGGTTCCAAGAATGATCCTGAAGCAAGTATGTGGCTCAATCCACAGAGCTGGTCAGTTATCAGTGGACTTGCCACAAAGGAGCAGGCTGAAGCAGCGCTTGAGTCAGTTCACAGAGAACTTGCTACAGAGAATGGTGCGATGCTTATGGCACCTGCTTACAGAAACAATGCATTTGACGGAGCTCTTATGCTTCTCTTCAATGCATCAACTAAGGAGAATGGAGGTATCTTCTCTCAGCCACAGGGCTGGCTCATTCTTGCTGAGGCTCTTATGGGTCACGGAAACAGAGCTATGGAATACTACCTTGACTGCGCACCTTCAGCCATGAATGATAAGGCAGAGATCAGAAAGCTCGAGCCATATTGCCATGGCCAGTTCACAGAAGGTAAGGACAGCCCATACTTCGGAAGAGCTCATGTACACTGGCTTACAGGTACAGCTTCTACAGTAATGGTTGGTTCTGTTGAGGGTATCCTCGGTCTCAGACCTGAGTTCAACGGAATCGCAATATCACCATCAATTCCATCTGACTGGAAGGAATTCGAGATGAGAAAATACTTCAGAGGTAAGTGGCTCAATATCAAGGTTGTTAATGAGAACGGCTCAGAGTCAGGAGTTGCTTCCATTACACTTAACGGTGAGGAGATCCAGGGAGACTTCATCAAGGCTGATAAGCTCCAGGATACAAACGATATCGTTGTTAAATTAGTATAATTTCTTCTGCCCTCCGTCCGGAACATTCGGACGGAGGGTATTAAAAGTTTACGAGGTGCAAGATGGCTGCAAATAACAGTAGCAGTAATAATCGCAAAACTAGCGGAAGAGGAACTACCACAAAAAAGAGCAGTTCTTCATCCGGAAGAACAACTAAATCAGTGCCTGCAAAGACTAGACAGCAGGCTCCAAATCCGGAAAGAACGAGGGAAATATATTTCTTCGTCTTTCTTGCTGTATCAGTATTTTTACTACTTAGTAACTTCCGTATATGCGGAGTTATCGGAAATGTATTTTCAGGATTTTTCTTCGGACTCTTTGGGTTCGTAACCTACATACTTCCGTTTTATCTTTTCCTTTCGGCAGCATTTCTTCTGTCCAACGGTACAAATAAGGCTGTTGTGAAGAAGATAATCTGGATAGGAATAGCTTTCCTGCTTGTTGGCTTTATCATGCAGCTTGCCGCAGGTGCAGAGGGTATGACGGTTAAGAAGCTTTATATGGAAGGCTATAAGCACAGGAAGGGCGGCGGAGTTATCTTCGGAGGCATCCTTTCACTGCTTTATAAGCTGATAGGTAAGGTTGGATGTATAATCCTGACAGTGCTGCTTATTATAGTAAGTCTTATCGAGATACTGAATATTTCACTTATCGATCTATTTAAGAAGTTTGGAAGCAGCTTTAAGGAAACAGCAAATTATCAGAGGGACAGACGTAACGAGCAGTACGATGATGACGATTATGGCGAGTATGATGAATACGATGACGCCTATGACGGATCGATCTACAGTACTGAGGCGAAGGAAAAGCATATCCTTCACAATACAACGATTCTTGACGAGAATAACAAGAAACCTGCCCCTGAGCAAAAGAAAAAGAGGAAAAAAGTCGAATATCCGAAGGATGAGATGGTTGAACTTGCATCCGACGGTTCGGTTAAGGATATATTTAACAGTAAGAAGAAGGATGATGCATCGGGCATGCCTGAGTTCCTGAAAGACAGCCATAGAGCTGTTAAGGAGAAGGCTGCAAACGGTGCGGCTGAACAGGCAGTCGACAGTACGTTTGGCCAGACTTCTTCCGATGATATGGATGCATATCAGTCCATCAGCGGACTTGGCGCGGCTTCTTATTCTGAGAAAAAGGAAGAGGCACCATATATCGATAACGGCTCAAGAGTTGAGAGGACTCCGGGCAGGACGGGCATCCATACAAGAGACAGACAGATCAAGACGGATATATTTGATCTTAAGCCTGTAAGAGACGATGCTCCAAGGATGACAAAGCCTACTGAGATTTTCAGTAAGAGTGAGCAACCGACTGAAATCTTTAGTAATAAGAGGGAACAGCCGACAGAGATATTCAGTAAGAGTGAGCAACCGGCAGCAAGCAGTGCGAGTCGAAGCAGTATTTTCAGCGAAACAAGCGCTTCAGGTTATGAAAGTGATGAAGATACATTTGAGTCTTTAGAGACAGCTTCGAATGTTTCATCTATATCAAGTAAGACGCGCACGGATTCTGAGGGAACTACCTTAAGAAGCACTCCGAATGCACAGTCGGAGAATAAGGCTTCGCCAAATGTGACAAGCCTGAAGGCAGTTTCGGAGGAAAAGGAACCGGCAACAGAGAAGCCAAAGCGTCCTAAGGAATACCGCTTCCCACCAATGTCACTTCTTACAAGCGGCAAGGGCAAGGGCAGTTCAAGGTCAAACGAAGAGGCTGTACGTGAGAATGGCATCAAGCTTAAGGAAACACTTGAAAGCTTTGGTGTAAATGTAACCATCACAGATTACAGCGTCGGCCCATCGGTTACACGCTTTGAGATGCAGCCGGAGCAGGGCGTTAAAGTTAGTAAGATAGTAAATCTTCAGGACGATCTGAAGCTTGCACTTGCGGCTGAGGATATAAGGATCGAAGCACCTATCCCGGGCAAGCCTGCGGTTGGTATCGAGATCCCTAACAAGGAAAATCAGAAGGTTTACTTCAGAGATATAATCGATAATGAGAAGTTCAAAAACTTCGATTCGAATCTTGCATTTGCAGTCGGTAAGGATATCGGCGGCCAGGTAATACTTACGGATATTGCCAAGGCACCTCACCTTCTTATTGCGGGTGCTACAGGCTCGGGTAAGTCGGTTTGTATAAATACCATCATCATGAGTATTTTATATAAGGCGAAGCCTGAGGATGTTAAGATGATCATGGTCGACCCTAAGATGGTCGAGCTTACGGCATACAATGGTATACCTCACCTTCTGATCCCGGTAGTTACGGATCCGAAGAAGGCGGCAGGAGCGCTTAACTGGGCTGTTGTCGAAATGACCAGAAGATATCAGCTGTTTGCAAAATACAACGTCAGAAATATCAAGGGCTTCAACGATAAGGTCAAGAATGAAGGCCCTAAGGAGGATGACGATCAGTTTAAGAGGATGCCTCAGATACTTGTTATAGTAGATGAGCTTGCAGACCTTATGATGGTTGCTCACGCCGAGGTTGAGAATGCGATAATCAGACTCTGTCAGCTTGCAAGAGCTGCGGGTATCCACCTTATCATCGCAACACAGAGACCATCGGTTGACGTTATTACGGGACTTATCAAGGCAAATGTTCCATCAAGAATAGCATTTGCGGTTTCATCAGGTATAGATTCAAGGACTATCCTTGATATGAACGGAGCGGAGAAGCTTCTCGGAAAAGGAGATATGCTTTTCTATCCGACAGGTTTCCCTAAGCCGGTCAGAGTGCAGGGCGCGCTTGTTTCTGACGAAGAGGTTGTTTCGGTTGTTGAATTTGTTAAGAAATACAACGACGGCTCCTATGATGAGGCGGTCGGTCAGGCAATCGACAACAGCAGTGTTTCCTCTGAAGGCGGACAGTCTTCTTCGGATGATGGCGGGGATGATGACAGATATGATGAGTATTTTGAAGATGCGGCAAGGCTTGTGATTGAGAAGGACAAGGCTTCGATAGGTAATCTTCAGAGGGTATTCAGGATTGGCTTCAATCGTGCGGCAAGGATCATGGACCAGCTCTGTGATGCCGGTGTCGTAGGGCCAGAGGAGGGTACAAAGCCGAGAAGGATACTTATGACGATGGATCAGTTTGATGAATTCATGTCAGTTTAGTGTTACCGGGGGTTCGCGTAACTAAGAGATTCACATCATTTAATTGAAAGGATTTAAGGTATGTTAACTGATATTGAGATCGCACAGCAGGCGAAAATGAAAAAGATCAAGGATGTCGCAGCGAGTATTTCGCTTGGAGAGGATGATATCGAGCTGTATGGAAACTATATGGCTAAGTTCTCTGACGAGGCACTTGATAAGCTTAAGGACAATAAGGATGGAAAGCTTATTCTTGTAACGGCTATCAATCCTACACCTGCAGGCGAGGGCAAGACGACCGTAACCATAGGTCTCGGACAGGCGCTCTGCAGACTTGGAAAGAAAGCGGTTGTTGCGCTTCGTGAGCCTTCCCTCGGACCATGCTTCGGCATCAAGGGTGGAGCAGCAGGCGGCGGATATGCGCAGGTTGTTCCTATGGAGAAGCTGAATCTTCATTTCACCGGAGATTTTCATGCAATTACCTCTGCAAATAACCTTCTCTGCGCGATGCTCGACAATCATCTTCAGCAGGGAAATACACTTCGTATAGATCCTAAGAGGATAGTTATCAAGAGATGTCTCGATATGAATGACAGGGCACTCAGAAATATCACTATCGGAATGGGCGCAAGAACTGACGGCGTTGTAAGAGAGGATCATTTCATTATTACAGTTGCTTCAGAGGTTATGGCTATCCTTTGTCTTGCGGAGGATCTTGATGATCTGAAGAAGAGGCTTGGTGCGATCATCGTTGCATACAATTATGATAATGAGCCTGTAACGGCAGCTGACCTTAACTGTGTTGGTGCCATGGCGCTCCTGCTTAAGGATGCCATCAGACCTAACCTGATCCAGACTCTGGAAAATACACCGGCTATCGTTCACGGCGGACCTTTCGCAAATATCGCTCACGGCTGTAATTCGGTAAGAGCAACAAAGACAGCTATTAAGGTTGCTGATTATACCATAACAGAGGCGGGCTTCGGTGCGGATCTCGGAGCTGAGAAGTTCCTTAATATCAAGTGTCGCAAAGCAGGTCTTAAGCCTGACTGTATAGTACTTGTTGCTACGGTTAGAGCCCTTAAATACAATGGCGGCGTTGCCAAGGATCAGCTTGGTACAGAAAATATAGATGCACTTGGTAGGGGTATCGTTAACCTTGGAAAGCACATCGAGAATCTGAAGAAGTTCAACGTACCTGTTGTGGTTACACTCAACAGATTCGTTTCAGATACTGATAAGGAGCTTGAGTTTGTTAAGGACTACTGCGCTAAGATGGGCTGTTCTATGACGGTTTCAGAAGTATGGGCTAAGGGCGGCGAAGGCGGAATCCCTCTTGCAGAGGACGTTCTCAAGGTTCTTGATGAGCAGAAGTCAGAGTTTAAGCCAATTTACGAGGATGATATGCCGATAGCAGATAAGATCAGTTTTATCTGCAAGGAGATATACGGCGCAGGTCAGGTTGTATTTGCAAAGCAGGCTGAGAATGCGATCAAGAAGATAGAAGAAATGGGCTTTGGCAGCTTCCCTGTATGTATGGCCAAGACCCAGTATTCACTTTCTGACGACCCTTCACTTCTTGGAAGACCTGAAGGCTTCACAATGAATATCAGAGAGGTTTACGTTTCGGCAGGTGCAGGCTTCGTAGTTGCCCTCACCGGAACTATCATGACCATGCCGGGCCTTCCAAAACACCCGGCCGCAGAGAGTATAGATGTAGATTCAGATGGAACAATTACCGGATTGTTTTAATAACGTAAAGATTCGAACAATTCCGTGCCTGCGAAGGCGTATTTTGCTACAACTATGTGGGTACGGGATTGCTTAAACTGTGGATTTTTAATATGGTGTAGGAGGAAATATGGCTGAATTAATCGATGGTAAGAAGATTTCAAAGGACATAAAGGACGAAACAAAGGAGAAGGTAGCTGCTCTTTTAGAGAAAGGCATCGAGACCTCTCTTGCAGTAATACTTGTAGGAAATGATCCTGCATCCTCTGTTTACGTTGCAAATAAGAAGAAAGCCTGTGAATATACAGGCATCAGATCACTTTCATATGAGCTCCCTGAGGAAACAACAGAGGAAGAGCTCCTTAAGCTTATTGACGAGCTGAATGCTGACAAGACGGTTAACGGTATACTTGTTCAGCTGCCTCTTCCAAAGCATATCAATGAGGACGCTGTCATTAAGAGGATTTCTCCTGATAAGGATGTTGACGGCTTCCATCCTGAAAGCGTTGGACGTCTCAGTATAGGTGAGAGAGGCTTCCAGTCATGCACACCTGCAGGCGTTATCCAGCTTCTTAAGAGAAGTGATGTTAAGATCGAAGGCGCAGAGTGTGTTGTTGTAGGAAGAAGTAATATCGTAGGTAAGCCTATGGCTATGCTTCTTATCAGAGAGAATGGCACGGTTACAGTATGCCACTCAAGAACAAAGGATCTCCGCGAGGTTACAAAGAGAGCTGATATCCTTGTTGTTGCGATCGGTAAGCCTGAATTCATCGATGCTTCATACGTTAAAGAAGGAGCGGTTGTCATCGATGTAGGTATTCACAGAAAGGGCGAGAAGAAGCTCTGCGGAGATGTTGATTTTGCATCGGTTGAGCCGGTATGTTCAAAGATCACTCCTGTACCTGGCGGCGTTGGTCCTATGACTATCGCAATGCTCATGAATAACTGCTATGAAGCTGCAGTAATGCAGAACAAGCTGTAAAGTTAGAATTTATTAAGGAACATAAGATGTTTAATATTTGCCTTATTTCACTCGGATGTGATAAGAATACAGTTGACAGCGAGGAGATGCTCGGTGTTCTTGCATCAAGAGGCTACAATATAATAAATGACGAAACCGAAGCTGATGCCATTATTGTAAATACCTGCTGCTTCATAAAGGATGCGGCGGATGAAAGTATCAATACCATATTTGAGATGGCTGAGCTTAAGAAGGACAGGCTGAAATACCTTATCGTTGCCGGATGTATAGCCGAGAGATATAAGGATGAAGTGAGATCTGAGCTTCCTGAGGTTGACGCCTTCGTTGGGACCTCCGCAACCTGTGATATTGCCGATGTACTTGACAGGTTGAGAGAAGGCGGTGGATCACCGGATGCCTACAGGTCCCTTGAGGAGCTTCCTGTTATAGAAGCTGACAGAGTTCTGACCGGAGCACCGTATTACGGATATTTGAAGATAGCTGAGGGCTGTGACAAGAGATGCACCTATTGTGCAATCCCTTCCTTCAGAGGACGTTACAGAAGCTATCCGGAGAGCATACTTATCCGTCAGGCGGAGCAGATGGCTGAAAGCGGTGTTAAGGAGCTGATACTTGTGGCTCAGGAAACAACCTGCTACGGAGTCGATAAAGGCGGAAAGAAGACTCTTCATCAGCTGATAAATAAGCTTTCCAAGATAGAAGGAATAGAGTGGATCAGAATACTCTATGCCTATCCTGAGGAAATATATGATGAGCTTATTGAAGAGATGGCATCAAATCCTAAGGTTTGTCATTATATCGATATGCCGCTGCAGCATACTGAGGACAGGATACTCAGACGTATGGGCAGAAGGCTGAATAAAGAGAGAATATACGAGATAGTAGAAAAGCTTCGCGAGAAGATACCTGATATAACCATCAGAACCACCTTTATAACAGGCTTCCCGGGAGAAACTGAGGAAGAGCATGAAGCACTTCTGGATACTATAAATGAACTGGAATTCGATAGGGTGGGTGTATTTACTTATTCGCCTGAAGAAGGTACTCCTGCGGCCGGTTTTGAGGAGCAGGTGCCGGAAGAGTTGAAGGAACGTTATAAAAATGATATAATGGAGCTTCAGCAGGATATTTCCTACGAGATAAATCAGAGCTTTGTCGGAAAAAGCCTGGATGTAATGATAGAAGGCTATATTCCGGATGATGATGTTTATGCGGCAAGAAGCTACCGCGACGCACCGGATGTGGACGGCTTTGTATTTGTAAAATGTGATTATGAGCCGGTATCGGGTTCAATTATAAAAGCTAAAATAATCAGTGCCGGTGAGTATGATCTCATCGGAGAGGCGGAGGAATAGTAATATGAATTTACCAAATAAAATAACAGTCTTCAGAGTAATACTTGTACCGTTCTTTGTATTTTTTATGGTATTTGACAAGCTGCCGGGAAACAAATGGTATGCTCTGGCAATATTTATCATAGCAAGCTGTTCTGATCTTGTAGACGGAAAGCTCGCAAGAAAATACAATCTTGTAACTGACTTCGGTAAGTTCATGGACCCTCTGGCAGATAAGCTTCTCGTTGACTCGGCAATGATCGCTCTCTGTGGTATCGGCAGACTGTACAGTGTCGTTGTTATTATTGTAATAGGAAGAGAGTTCATCATAAGTGGTTTCAGACTTGTGGCTGCTGATAACGGAAGAGTTATCGCTGCAAGTATCTGGGGCAAGGTCAAAACAGTTGTGCAGATGATCATGGTTTGTGTGCTCATTGCTGATCTTGGCGCAGAGTTCGGTGGTACAGCTCATGATGTTATAGGCGTAGTTGAGGCTGTGCTTGTAGTGGCAGCAACAATGCTCGCTGTTGTATCTCTCCTTGACTACATCGCTAAGAATAGAGACGTAATATCAAGTCAGAAATAGTATTTATAAGACGGATGATTCCCGTGCCCGAAAAAAGGGCGCGGGATTTTTATATTTCGCTATATGAAAAACACAGAATTACGTGAATCAAAACAGGTAAGAGGCAGTAAAAAAGTCACATAAAAATCGTAAATAAATAAGTTGAAAAAAAAGAATCAAAGTAATACAATATACATTGGCGAAAATTGGTTCTGCAGTATTTTGCAGGATTAGTAATATAACAAAATGGAGGACTGGAAATGAGCAAACAGAGTTTGTCAGCAGCAGAAAGAATCAATGCGCTGCTTGATGATTCAAGTTTTGTTGAAGTCGGTGCATATGTAGAAGCCAGAAGCACAGATTTTAACATTCAGAAAAACGAAACACCTAAGGACGGTGTCATTACAGGCTACGGCGTTATCGGCGATAAGCTGGTTTACGTATACAGCCAGGATGCAAGCGTTCTCGGTGGTGCCGTAGGTGAGATGCATGCGAAGAAGATCGCAAATATCTACAATATGGCAATGAAGGTGGGGGCGCCGGTTATCGGACTTATCGATTCAGCCGGAATAAGATTACAGGAGGCAACCGATGCACTGAATGCATTCGGCAGACTTTATCTTAAGCAGACAATGGCTTCAGGAGTTATTCCACAGATCACAGCCATTTTCGGAAACTGCGGCGGTGGTGCTGCTATTATCCCTGCTTTTTCGGATTTTGCTTTCATGACAAGCAAGGATTCAAAGCTGTTTGTTAACAGTCCAAATTCACTTGACGGAAATTATGCAGAGAAGCTTGATACAGCTGCAGCTGCATATGTTTCTGAGAATACATCACTTGTTGATGGTGTATTTGATTCAGAGGAAGAGGTACTTGGTGAGATAAGGGAACTCGTAAGTATACTTCCATCAAATAATTCTGAGGTTGCTTTTACAGAGACTTCAGATGATCTGAACAGGGTTATCCCTGATCTTGACGGCTTCAGCAGTGATGCAAGAGCTGTCCTTCAGAATATTTCTGATGATTCACTTTTTGTAGAGATCAAGAAGGATTACGCTAAGGATATGGTTACAGGCTTCATCAAGCTTGGCGGAGCAACTGTCGGTGCTGTAGCTAACCAGGCTACTGACGGCGGCGACAAGCTTACAACAGCGGGCGCTCTTAAGGCTGCTAAGTTCGTAAGCTTCTGCGACAGCTTCAATATTCCTGTCCTTACACTTACAGATATCACAGGTTATGCGGCATCTATGGATGAGGCTAAAACAATTGCGCCTGCAGCAGCTAAGCTCTGCTACAGCTTCGCAGATGCTGTTGTTCCAAAGGTTAACCTCATCATCGGTAAGGCTTACGGAACAGCTTATACGGTAATGAACAGCAAGTCACTCGGTGCTGATATGGTTTATGCATGGCCGGGAGCAAAGATCGGTATGATGGATGCTGAGATGGCAGTTAAGATCATGTATGCTGACGAGATCTCAGCAGCTGATGATGCTAAGAGCCTTATCTCTGAGAAGACAGCTGAATATAATGAGATTCAGAGCAGTGCGCTCTCTGCTGCAAAGAGAGGCTATGTTGATGACATCATCGAGCCGGATGCAACAAGAAAGAGACTTATTGCTGCATTTGAGATGCTTTCATCAAAGGATGAGACAAGACCGTTTAAGAAGCATTCAAGTCTGTAAAGAAAGGTGTTAATGAAAATGAAGAAAAGATTATTATTCATCTTAAGCTGTATTTTTCTTCTTTCACTTACAGCCTGCAAGAGTTCGGATGATAAGCCTTTTGACTATAAAGAGAGTACACTCACTTATATGACGGTTGATATTATCAATCAGTATAAGGATGTTGACGGCGATGCCGTTGATTATTATCTCGAAGAAGGCACCGAGCTTGAGAGAAGTGCGGTTCAGGGCTTCAGACAGATACAGACTACAGATAAGGTTGGAAAGTTTGTTTCCATCGATGAGTCTGCTGATGATGCCAAATTTGAAGTTGGAAGCAGCGATGATATACTTTGCACCGTAAGATGCAAATACGAAAATAGAGATGTAGATGTCAGGGTTTCTTATGTTAAGAATCTTGAGTATTACAAAGAACGTGCTAAGCTGGTAGATTATTACGAGGCTGCACTTATGGCACAGTATGGTATGACCCTTGAGCAGGCTGTTAAGGAAGACGGCGCTTATGCTTCTGCCGATGAGTTCATCGACAGCCTTATGATCCAGCAGGGCATATATCCATACAAGGCTGTTCAGGCTGAGGTTTCTGCTGTTTACAGCAAGAGTGAGCTTCTCGGCAAGGCTGGACAGAATACAGCAATCGGTATGGTAACCGTATTCTGTGTACTTATATTTATTTCATTTGTAATATCACTTCTTAAGTTTGTACCGATGATCTTCGATCCTTCAAAGAAGGAGAAGAAGCAGGCGGCTGAAGCAGCTAAGAAGCTTGAAGAAAATAAGACTGAGGCTCCGGCAAAGGTTGATGTACCTGCAGCTGAAGCAGCAGACGAAGAACTTGTAAATGACGATGAGCTGGTTGCAGTTATCACAGCAGCGCTTTATGCGGCTCTTTCAGATAATGCAGTACCAACTGCAGTTAGCAAGGATAAGCTTATAGTCAGATCTATCAGAAAAGTAAGATAATCAGGAGGATTAATATAATGAAGAACTATAGAATAACCGTAAATGGAACAACATATGATGTTTCTGTAGAAGAAGCAGACGGAGTAGCAGTTAGCGCTCCTGCAGCAGCACCAAAGGCAGCTCCTGCTCCAAAGGCAGCACCTGCACCTAAGGCAGTAGCACCAAAGGCATCAGGCGCAGAGGGCAGCGTAGTAGTTGCAGCACCAATGCCTGGTAAGATCCTTGGCGTTAAGGTTGACAGCGGCAAGGCTGTAAAGAAGGGTGAGGTTCTTCTCATTCTTGAGGCTATGAAGATGGAAAATGAGATCGTAGCTCCTCAGGACGGTACGATCGCATCTGTAAATGTTTCTGTTGGCTCCCAGGTTGAAGCCGGTGATACATTAGTAACACTTAACTAAGTGTATTTTAGATCTAAGTATTACGGTTAAAACCAGAGAGGAGTTAAAGAAATGCTTGATATTTTAAAGAATTTGGCTGAGCAGACAGGTTTTGCTACTCTTGGCTGGAAGAACTACATAATGATAATCATAGCATTCTTCTTTATGTATCTCGCTATTGCCAAGGGCTTTGAGCCACTGCTTCTTGTTCCAATCTCCTTCGGTATGTTCCTTGTAAATATGTTCCCGAGCATTATCGAGGAGGGCGGTCTGTTACATTATTTCTATAAGCTTGATGAGTGGAGCATACTTCCTTCACTTATCTTCATGGGCGTAGGAGCCATGACCGACTTCGGTCCTCTGATCGCTTATCCGCCGAGCTTCATACTCGGAGCTGCGGCTCAGTTTGGTATTTACGGCGCTTACTTCTTTGCTATAGCACTTGGCTTCACGGGCAAGGAAGCAGCAGCTATTTCGATCATTGGTGGTGCTGATGGTCCTACATCTATCTTCCTTGCAGGTAAGCTTGGAATGGGTGGAACACTTCTCGGACCTATCGCGGTTGCAGCGTACTCATACATGTCGCTCGTGCCGGTTATCCAGCCACCAGTTATGAAGCTTCTTACAACTGAGAAGGAAAGACTTATCAAGATGCCTCAGCTTAGAAAGGTTACAAAGCTTGAGAAGATCCTTTTCCCAATCATTGTTACACTCGTTGTAGTTATGATCCTTCCGACAACAGCACCTCTCGTAGGTATGCTCATGCTCGGAAACCTCTTCAGAGAGTGTGGTGTTGTTAAGCAGCTTACTGAGACATCATCAAATGCACTTATGTACATAGTTGTTATCCTTCTTGGTACTTCCGTTGGTGCAACAACAAGTGCAGAAGCTTTCCTTAAGCCAACAACACTTAAGATCGTTGTTCTTGGTCTTGCCGCATTCATATTGGGTACCGCAATGGGTGTCCTGTTCGGTAAGATAATGTGTAAAGTCACGCACGGTAAGGTCAATCCGCTTATCGGTTCTGCCGGAGTTTCTGCGGTTCCGATGGCAGCAAGAGTTTCCCAGAAGGTTGCTGCGGAATACGATCCGACAAACTTCCTTCTCATGAACGCAATGGGACCAAATGTTGCCGGCGTTATAGGAACTGCGGTTGCAGCCGGTTCATTCCTGGCTATTTTTAATGTTCATTAATACTACTTTGGATTAGAAAGGATAATAAAATGTCTGAACAGATTAAAAAAGTTGGCATAACCGAAACTGTTCTTCGTGACGCTCATCAGTCTCTGATCGCTACACGTATGACAACAGAGGATATGCTTCCTATCATAGATAAGATGGATAAGGTCGGATATCATTCAGTAGAGTGCTGGGGAGGTGCTACATTTGATGCATGCCTCAGATTCCTGAAGGAGGATCCATGGGAGAGACTCAGAAAGCTGAAGGACGGCTTCAAGAATACAAAGCTCCAGATGCTTTTCAGAGGACAGAATATTCTCGGTTACAATCATTACTCAGATGATGTAGTTGAGTATTTCGTACAGAAGTCAATTGCAAACGGTATTGATATTATCCGTATTTTCGACTGTCTGAACGATCTTCGTAACCTTGAGACAGCTGTAAAGGCTGCTAACAAGGAAGGCGGACATGCTCAGATCGCACTTTCATACACACTCGGTGATGCATATACTCTTGATTACTGGAAGAATATCGCTAAAGAGATCGAGGAGATGGGTGCGAACTCAATCTGTATCAAGGATATGGCAGGCCTTCTTGTACCATACGAGGCAGAGAAGCTTGTTAAGGCTCTTAAGGAAGGTACAAAGCTTCCTATCCAGCTTCATACACATTACACATCAGGTGTTGCTGCAATGACCTATATGAAGGCTGTTGAGGCAGGCTGCGATGTTATCGATACTGCAATGTCACCAATGGCTATGGGTACTTCACAGCCTGCTACAGAAGTTCTTGTTGAGACCTTCAAGGGAACACCTTATGATACAGGTCTTGATCAGAAGCTTCTCGCTGAGATCGCTGATTACTTCGCACCACTTCGTGAGAAATACATCTCAAGCGGCCTCATGAGCACAAAGGTTATGGGCGTTAATATCAAGACCCTCCTGTACCAGGTACCTGGTGGTATGCTTTCAAACCTTGTTTCTCAGCTTAAGGAAGCTGGACAGGATGATAAGCTTACAGCAGTTCTTGAAGAGGTTCCAAGAGTTCGTAAGGACTTCGGTGAGCCACCTCTTGTTACACCTTCATCACAGATCGTTGGTACTCAGGCAGTTCTTAACGTTCTTTACGGAAACGGTGGAGACGGAGCTGACAGATACAAGATGTTTACACAGCAGTCTAAGGATCTCCTTGCAGGAAAATACGGTAAGACAGTTAAGCCATTCAACCCTGAGGTTCAGAAGAAGGCTATCGGCGATGTAGAGCCTATTACATGCAGACCTGCAGATAATATCCCTGATATGCTTCCTGAATTCGAGAAGAAGGTTGCTCCTTACAAGCAGCAGGATGAGGATGTTCTCTCATATGCGCTGTTCCCACAGGTTGCTACTGAGTTCTTCAAATACAGAGAGGCTCAGCAGAAGAAGGTTGATGTCAGCGTAGCTGATACAGCAAACAAGGCTTACCCTGTTTAATATTTACATGAGATAAATTGTTTTTGATAATACCCTGATAAAAGGTTTTAATAACTGATATCATTGGATAATATCAGATACTTAACTGTCAAGGAGTGGATTCTTACGACTATAGTTTTAGTCTATGGATCTGCTCCTTGATAAGTATTATAGAAATAAAGACGCTAATACAGGTGCTTTGATGAAAAAAATGATAATTATCGGAGCCGGAGCTGCAGGACTTATGGCTGCACTTTCTGCCTCTGAAAGATATAATGTGACTATAATCGAAAAGAATGAAAAGGCCGGGAAGAAGATTTATATCACCGGCAAAGGACGCTGTAATCTCACAAATGCCTGCGACCAGGAAGAGTTTATGAACAGTGTGGTTCATAATAATAAATTCCTCTACAGCTCGCTTTCTGCATTTGACCAGAAGGCTGTAATGGAGTTGTTTGAGTCTCTGGGACTTCCGCTTAAGGTGGAGAGAGGCAGCCGTGTATTTCCTGTTTCTGACAGAGCTTCTGACGTTACTAAAGCTCTGACGGATGAACTGAAAAAGCGTAGAGTGAAGATATTATATAATACCGAGGTAAGAGAGATACTGACAGAGGATATTTCTGAGGATGCTTTTGAGGCGGCAGATGACGGCAGTGATTATGTAAAAGCATCGACCGGTAAGAGACCGGAGAAGAGAGTTATCGGCGTTGAAACCTCACGTGGCAGATTTCCTGCAGATATTGTAGTTGTTGCTACAGGCGGACTGTCTTATCCAACTACCGGCTCAACAGGCGACGGTCTTAGATTTGCTGAGCAACTTGGACTTAAGGTAACAACGACTTATCCTGCACTCTGTCCTCTGAATATTAAGGGAGAGGAATGTAAGAGCATGATGGGTCTTTCTCTAAAGAATGTCAGGGCTTCCTTCTATGCTGAACATAAGGCTGAAGTAGATGAGGGCGAAAGTGGCGGCAAGAAATCCGGTAAGAATAAAAAGAAGCAGAAGCCTTTTTATGAGGATTTTGGAGAGATGCTGTTTACTCATTTCGGAGTGAGTGGACCGATAGTCCTTTCTGCTTCTAATTACATATGTGATCATGATAATGATGAGCTGTATATGGTCATCGACCTAAAACCGGCTCTTAGTATAGATGAACTTATTGCAAGGATAGAGAAGGATTTTACTGCCTTCCATCTGAGGGAATTCAGCAATTCTCTGGGACAGCTCCTTCCGAGACTTATGATCCCGGTGGTCATCGAAAGATCGGGGATCAAGCCGGACAAGAAGGTAAGTAATATTTCTGCTGAAGAGATTAAGAGGCTTGCAGAATGCCTGAAGAATTTCAGGCTTGATATCATCGGTCTCAGAAGCTATAACGAAGCGATAATCACAAGAGGCGGCGTTGCCATAAATGAGATCAACCCGAAGACCATGGAAGCGAAAAGGGTTGAGGGACTCAGGTTTGCCGGCGAGGTGATCGACGTTGATGCGAAGACCGGCGGCTTCAATCTTCAGATAGCCTGGAGCACAGGATATGCCGCAGGACGATGATGATATTTGACAGGTTAAAGGCTCTTTAAACTTGTCAAAAGGACTATAATATTTTAAAATATATTTTAGTGCAAAAATACACAAATACTAAACATAAGGAGAATGTTTTGGGTTATGAATATTGCTATTGACGGACCTGCAGGTGCAGGCAAAAGTACTATTGCCAGACTGGCAGCAAAAAAACTGGGATACATCTACGTAGATACAGGCGCAATGTACAGGGCTATAGCTCTCTATCTAATCTGGAGAGAGGTTGATATTTACGATGAGGAAGCGCTTAGTAAGGCCCTTGAGAGAGCAAATATCAATATTGTTTATGAGAACGGAGTTCAGCATGTATTCCTCAATCTTCAGGATGTTTCTGCAGAGATAAGAAGCGAGAAGGTAAGCATCATGGCTTCGAAGACTTCGGCACTTTCACCTGTTAGAGCGAAGCTTCTTGATCTTCAGAGAGATATAGCTGCAAAGAACGATGTCATAATGGACGGACGTGATATCGGAACAAATATCCTTCCGAATGCAGAGGTTAAGATATACCTTGATGCATCACCTGATGTTAGAGCTAAGAGAAGGTTCGACGAGATGAAGAATAAGGGCGAGAAGCCTGATTTTGAGTCTATCAAGAAAAATATAATCGAGCGTGATCAGCAGGATATGAACAGAAAACTGGCACCGCTTAAGAAGGCTGACGATGCGGTTCTTATTGACAGCTCATATATGAGTATAGATGAGGTTGTTGAAGAGATCGTAGGTCTTGCAAAGAAGGCACAGGCATAGTTTTTGGTAAGCTGTACGGAGGGCGATAATTGGAAGTAATACTTGCAAAAAAAGCCGGCTTCTGCTTCGGCGTTAAAAGGGCAGTTGATACTGCGTTTCAGGCTGCAGAGGCTGAAAATGAAGAGGGACTTCCGGTCTATACCTTCGGCCCGATCATCCATAATAAATCGGTTGTTGAAGACCTTGCGGCTCACGGCGTAGGTATGATCGAGACTCTTGAGGAACTTAGTAAGCTTCCAAAGTCACGTATCATCATAAGGTCTCACGGAGTCGGCAGGAGTGTGATCGCGGCTATTGAGGAGATGGGGCATGAAGTGATCGATGCAACCTGTCCTTTTGTGAAAAATATTCATAAGAAGGCAGATGAATCCACGGGTGAAGGAAAGGTTCTCATAATAACCGGAGACCCCGACCATCCTGAGGTTCAAGGCATCAAGGGCTGGTGCAATAATGAACCGTACATCATCGGAAGTATTTCCGAGGCTGAGGCGCTTCCGGAATTTACAGACAAGACAGTTACGGTTGTTTCGCAGACCACCTTTAACGCAAAAAAATTCAAAGATATAGTTGAAAATTTGCGTAAAAAATATTATAATGTCATTGTTTGTAATACTATCTGCAATGCGACAGCAGAGAGACAGGAGGAGGCTGAAAAGCTTTCATCCGAGGTCGATGTGATGATCGTTATTGGAGATCCGAGTAGCTCAAACACCAAAAAACTATATGAAATAAGCAGACAGAAATGTAAAAATACTTACTATATACAGACACTTAATGACTTGGATTTGACTGTTATTGAATCCGCTAGTAGGGTAGGTATTACTGCTGGGGCATCTACCCCGAGAAATATTATTAAGGAGGTTCATGACAGCATGTCGGAGACAAACGAATTTGAAAAATTATTACAGGAGGAGGAGAACTTCTCCATCAGAACCGGTCAGATTGTTGACGGTACAGTAATCGGTGTAAAGCCGGAAGAGATCATTGTTGATATTCATTACAAATCAGAAGGTATCGTAACAAGAGAAGAGTATTCAAATACTCCAAATATCGATCTCACAACAATCGTTAAAGAGGGAGATCCGATAACAGTTAAGGTTATCAAGACCAATGATGGCGAGGGACAGGTTGTCCTTTCATATAAGAGAATCGCAGCTGAGAAGGCATATGCTAAGCTTGAAGAAGCATTCAATAACGAGGAAGTTCTTACAGGAACAGTTACTCAGGCTCTTCAGGGTGGTCTCAGCGTAACAGTAGACGAGTGCAAGGTATTTATCCCTGCAAGCCTTGTTTCAGATGCTTATGAGAGAGATCTCAAGAAGTACGAGGGAACAGAGGTTGAGTTCGTTCTTACTGAGTTCAATATCGCAAAGAGAAGATTCATCGGTAACAGAAAGAAGATCATCGTTGAGAAGAAGGCAGCTCTTGCTAAGGAGCTCTTCGATCGTATCGAGGTTGGTCAGACAGTTGAAGGTACAGTTAAGAATGTAACAAACTTCGGCGCATTCATCGATCTCGGTGGAGCAGACGGACTTCTTCACATCTCAGAGATGTCTTGGGGAAGAGTTGACAATCCTAAGAAGCTCTTCAATGTTGGTGATAAGGTAACAGCCTTCATCAAGGATATCAAGGGTGACAAGATCGCACTTTCACTTAAGTTTGATGATCAGAATCCATGGCTTTCAGCTGAGGATAAATACGCTATCGGCAGCGTAGTAACAGGTAAGGTTGCAAGAATGACAGACTTCGGTGCATTCATCGTACTTGAGCCTGGTATCGACGCACTCCTTCACGTTTCACAGATCGCTCTTAAGAGAATCGAGAAGCCATCTGACGTTCTTAAGGTTGGTGAGGAGATCACAGCTAAGGTTGTTGATTTCAAGCCTGCTGACAAGAAGATCAGCCTGAGCATCAAGGCATACCTCAAGGATCAGGGAATCGAGCCTGAAGAGGATGCTTACGATGAGCCAGCTGACGAAGAAGTTGCTGAAGAAGTAGCTGAGGATGTTGCAGAGGAAGTTGTTGAAGAGGCAGCTGAGGAAGCAACAGAAGAGTAATCAATTAAGATTTCTGACAGGGGATGGTTTCCATCCCCTGTTACTATTTTTTGTTGTAAAATAAAGCTTGCAATCTTCAAAGTGCTATGCTATACTACAACGGTTGAAAATAAAGATGGTCCGCTGTATCGGTAAAGATAGAAAGAACATCGAGTATTAATTCAGGAGGTTGATTTCGATGAATAACGCAGAAATCATGCAGAGCATTGAAAAGGCTCAGGAGAGAGAAACAACATTTTCTTTCAATGTAGGTGATACTGTTAAGGTATCAGCTCTCATCAAGGAAGGTAACAGAGAGAGAATCCAGGCTTTCGAAGGAACAGTTATCAAGATTCAGGGTACAGGTTCAAGAAAGACTTTCACAGTTAGAAAGAACTCTAACGGTGTAGGCGTTGAGAAGACATGGCCTGTTCACTCACCACTTATCGAGAAGGTTGAGGTAATTAGAAGAGGTAAGGTTAGAAGAGCTAAACTTAATTATCTCCGCGACAGAGTTGGTAAGAGTGCGAGAGTTAAGGAAATCGTTAAATAGTTATCTAAGCTATGACCGGAGTAGTATTTACTCCGGTCATCTTTGTAGGTGAGGAACATACCATTATTCTATGAGCTCAGACAGAAGAAATAAAAAACTTATGAAATACGTCCTCGGAAAAGAGGGGACGAAAAAAAAGAAGAGTAAGAAGCGTAGAAGGATAGAAAGGCTGATAATTCTTGTTGCAGCCGCTATCATTTTGGGCTTTGCTTTTGTTGTGTTCATGTTCCAGACGGTTAAGATGGTTGGTCCGTCCATGCAGGGAACGATTGAGGACGGAGAGACCGTTGTGGTCAGCAAGATCGGAAAGCTCCTGCACGGCGTCAAAAGAGAGGATGTTGTTGCTGTTAAAAAGAGTAGTGATAAATACTACAGCATAAAACGAGTAGTCGGAGTTCCCGGAGACAAGGTTAAGATAGACGGCGGAAAGCTGTATATCAACGGCAGTATTTACGAACTTAAGTCCGGAGATATAATAGTCAATCCGGGTACAGCATCTTCAGAGATCGAGCTTCAGGATAATGAGTATTTCCTGTTGGGCGATAATGTAAATAACAGTGATGATTCAAGATTTTCAAATATGGGCATAGTTCAGAAAAACGATATCACGGGAATAGTGGTTTATAGGATAAAACCGTGGTCAAAAAGAGAAAAGATTAAATAATGAAAAAACTATTTGGTGGTATAAATCTTACTTGGCTTAAACTTATTATATTTGCAGTTCTGGCGGCTGTTTATACAGCTGTTGTAGCAGTGATCCCGATAACGAGAGACACCTCCTTCAGGGACATTACGGTCACCTTTGAGGTATGGATATTGTTTGGTGTTATCATCATAATGAACAGTAAGTCTGCAATTGATTCGGCGCTGAAATGCTTTGTATTTTTCCTTATCAGCCAGCCGCTTATCTATCTCTTCCAGGTTCCGTTCTCGGACCTTGGCTGGGACATATTAAAGTATTACAAGAACTGGATACTGTGGACAATCCTTACGATTCCGATGGGCTTCATCGGCTACTATATGAAGAAGAATAAGTGGTGGGGACTTCTGATCCTTACACCGGTTCTGATATTTCTTGCGGTTGGACATTACTACGGATTCTTTACATACATGCTGACATACTTCCCGTACAGAGTTCTCAGTGTGCTTTTCGTAGCGGCGACTATGATCATATATCCTCTTGCGATATTTAAGGATAAGAAGATAAAAATGGCCGGACTTGCGATCAGTATCGTCCTGCTTCTTGGAACCTCGGCATATGGTTATATCAAAGGCGACTCAACCTACAGTACCACTATTATGAGCAACGGATATACCTTCGACGACACCAATCATGTTATTAATTTTGATGACTCATACAGCGTTAAGCTTAAGGATAAAAGTTACGGTGAAGTTTACATAACATACATGGACGAGCTTAGCGATTATGTAATAAACGCTGATTTTAAGAAGATAGGCAAGACTGAGCTTATAATCACTTCGCCGAGCGGTGAAACGACCGAGATTAAGATCGACATTAAATCAGATACTTATAAACTGACTGAGAAGAAATAGTAACTGCATGTACAGTAGAGTAAAATAAGGTGGTTTGTGATGGCAGAGAATAAGATAAATATCCAGTGGTATCCGGGTCATATGACCAAGGCTATCAGGGAGATGGAAAAGAATATAAAGCTTGTGGATATCCTGATAGAGTTGCTTGATGCAAGGATACCTCTTTCGAGCCGTAACCCTGACATTGACAGGCTTGCCAATGGAAAATACAGGCTTGCGATACTCAATAAAGCTGATCTCGCTGATCCTAAGGCGACCGAGAAGTGGGCAGAGTATTTTAAAGAGAAAAATATTCGCACGGTGACTCTTGATTCGAGAAATAACCGCGACGCCAAGAGGATAACTGCGATCGTGCTGGAAATATGCAAGGAGAAGCTTGAGAGAGATAAGAGAAAGGGACTCCTCCAGAGACCGATCAAGGCTATGGTGGTTGGCATACCGAATGTGGGAAAGTCGACCTTTATCAATTCCTACGCCGGCAAAGCCAGTGCAAAGACCGGCAATAAACCGGGCGTTACAAAGGGCCTTCAGTGGATCAATCTCGGCAAGGATATTAACCTTATCGATACTCCGGGTGTACTGTGGCCAAAGTTCGATGATCCTGACATAGGAATCAGGCTTGCGCTTATCGGATCCATCAATGACAACATCATCAGCAAGTATGATCTGGCACTAAATCTTATTGAATTTTTAAGAATAAACTATTGCGGTATTATTTCAAAAAGGTATAATATTGAAGAGACGGAGAAAGACGAAATACTTAAAGCGATTGCGGATTCAAGAAAGTGTCTGCTGAAGGGTGGAGAGCCTGATATCGAGAAGGCTGCAGCTATTCTGATCGATGATCTGAGAAGTGGAAACCTGGGCAGAGTCACGCTTGAAATACCATAGGGAATGGAGCAAGAAGTTGGGCAGAAAGTTTAAAGATGAAATAGAAAGTATAGATGAAGCCAAAGAGCTTTTTTACGGTCTTGCTGAGGAAAGAAAGCAGGAGAAGCGTGAAAAGCGTGAGGCTGAGAAAGAAGCTAAGCGACTTGCCAAGGAAGAGGCAAAAGAAGAAGCAAGGCGTCTTAAAGAAGAGGCGAAAAACGGTAAGTCTTCGGACACAGAGGATTCCGATAAGATCTCCTCTGATGATAAGTCTCTGAAGAGTGACGATACCGCAGAGGTAAAGAGTTCAGGGGATAACTCGGAAGCAAAGGATGCAGACGTAACAGAAGCCGAAGCAGAGGGCTCTGAGGACGAGAAGGGTAAGTCAAAAAGAAGATACCGCGGACGTAAGAAGAAAAAGGAAAAGGTAAATATAGTTAAAGAGCTGTATTACCTTGCAATTTATATCGGAGCAGTAATCATCGTATGTTTCCTCATCATCACTTTTATCGGAGAGAGGACAACAGTTAAGGGCGATTCGATGCTGCCGACACTTGAGAACGGTGACAACCTCTGGATTGACAAGATCAGCTACAGATTCACCGATCCGAAGAGATTCGATATTATCATCTTCCCTCCGAGAAATAACTCTGAGAAGATCTATATCAAGAGGATCATCGGTCTGCCGGGTGAGACTGTTCAGATCGACGAGCAGGGAAATATCCTTATCGATGGCAAGGTGCTTGTCGAGGATTACGGACTTGAACCTATCGATCCTGATAAGAGAGGAATCGCTGCCAGCCCGATAACGCTGGGCAAGAGCGAGTATTTCGTGCTTGGTGACAACCGTAACAACAGTGAGGACAGCCGACGTTCGATAGTCGGAAATGTAAGAAAGAGCGAGATAATCGGTAAAGCCGTATTCAGACTTTCACCATTATCAAAATTTGGAAAGATAAAATAGTTTATTTTGAGGGAATATTGGGATTCACGTATTCCCTCTTTCTATCTAAAGGTATGCCATGAATATTTGCGAGATCAAAACAAGAATTACAGAGATTAACAGTCTTCCTCTTATGAAATACGAGGACAAGAAGAGGCAGTTCGGTGAGCTTCTTCAGGAAATATCGGGCGATGAGAGAAAGGGCGTCTTAAGCCTCGGCGAGAAGCTTAAGAAAAATATAGCTGATATCGACAAGGAGGTTCAGCGTGTCAGGGGTATGATGACCTTTGAAAATAAATATGCTGATGCGGAGTTTATCTGCGGAACCGACGAGGTGGGAAGAGGTCCACTTGCAGGACCTATCGTTACAGCTGCGGTCATCCTTCCGAAGGGACTTGTTATCCCGGGACTTAATGATTCAAAGCAGGTTAAGAAGGAAGTGAGGGAGGAGCTTTATGACATCATCCTCTCAAATGCTATTTCAGTCGGCCTTGGCATGAATACACCTGAATTCATCGATACCGAGGGAATACAGGAAGCAAATTATGATGCGATGCGCAAGGCTGTTGCAAGCCTTTCTGTTAAGCCTGACCTTGTGCTTGTTGACGCTGTAAAGATACCTAAGCTTGATATTAGGCAGGTTTCTATCATCAAGGGCGATGCGCTTTCGGTTTCGATTGCCGCTGCAAGTATTGTGGCAAAGGTTACCAGGGACAGACTTATGAAGGATTACGACCAGCTCTATCCGGATTATGATTTCAAGAACAATATGGGCTACGGTTCAAAGAAGCACCTTGATGCGCTTGTTGCTAAGGGACCATGCGAGATCCACAGAAGATCGTTTATCAAGAATTACTGGAGTGAATAGTTTGGCATTGCAGAATAAGAGACAGCTTGGAAATGAGAAGGAAGAAATAGCTGCAAGGTTCCTTGAGGGAAAGGGACTTAGGATACTTGCGAGGAATTATAAGGTCCGTCAGGCGGAGCTTGATATAGTAGCTATGGATGATGAAAGCCGGACACTGATCTTTGTCGAGGTAAAATACAGAGCTACCGGCGGAGCAGGAACATCCCTTGAAGCTGTCAATTCTGTTAAGCAGAGGAAAATATGCCAGGCGGCTCTTTTCTACATGAACCGCTTTCGTATAAACCCTGAAACCGTTAATATCCGATTCGATGTTGTTGGTATCGACGGCGAGAAGATCACACACGTAGAGAACGCTTTTATGTTTTGTTTATTATGATAGATATAAAGAATGACACAAGAATAAAAATATATATTTCTTCGTATAATAAAAGGGAGGTTCCGGTTGTGAAGTCGGCACTTCTTTCAAAATACGAGGACAGGCTGGTGCACGGCATCTCCACAAGGCTCGGAGGCGTCAGTACGGAGCATCTTGCTTCTATGAATCTCAGCTTTTCGAGGGGCGATGACCCAGAGAAGGTTATGGAGAATCACAGGATTTTTTCCGGCGCACTGGGATACGATATGAATAATACTGTATTTTCTGATCAGGTCCATAAGACCTTTATCAGAAGCTGCACTAAAGAGGATACCGGAAAGGGACTTATCAGAAAGACTGATATAAAAGAGACTGACGGACTGATTACAGACGTTAGGGAACTGCCTCTTATGACCTTCTATGCAGACTGCGTTCCGCTACAGTTTTATGCGCCTGATAATAATGTGATCGCGGGAGTACACTCAGGCTGGAAGGGCACGCTTCATGAGATCGGAAGAGTGGCTGCGGAAAAGTTCAGGGATGAATATAACTGCGATATCAATAAGCTTATCTGCTTCATCGGACCTTCTATCTGTAAGGACTGCTATGAGATAAGCAGTGACGTGGCTGAGCAGTTTATAAAGGCTCATGCCGAATATGAAAAGGAAAAAATAATAACTTATACAGGTAATGACAAATATCATCTCGACCTTCAGCGTGCCTGCAGGGAAGTGCTCCTCGGGGCAGGCCTTCAGCCGGAAAATATAGAGATATCCGGACTCTGCACCTGCTGCAATCATGAGATACTTTTCTCACACAGAAAAACCAACGGGCTCCGCGGCAATCTTGCGGCTGTCATGATGTTAAGATAAGACTGAATAATTGATATATGAAAAAACATTTGATCGTAAAGGTAATTGAAGACAGTCCTGCATTCCTTGCGGGGATCAAAAAAGGTGAGACGCTTGTCAGTCTGAACGGGCGTGAGATCACCGATATTTTTGATTATGATTTCATTGCCGAGGATGATCATGTAAGCCTTGTGGTTGAAGATGAGGCGGGGGCGGAAAGAGAGCTTCAGATAGATAAGGAGGAGGGCGAGGACCTCGGACTTGTATTTGAAGAGTCTCTGATGGACAATTACAGATCCTGCTATAATAAGTGCATATTCTGCTTCATCGATCAGAACCCTAAGGGCATGCGCGAGACTATATATTTCAAGGATGACGATTCGCGCCTTTCCTTCCTTCAGGGCAACTACATAACAATGACAAATATGAAGGATTCGGAGATCGACAGGATCATCGAATATAAGCTTGCGCCGATAAACATCTCTGTTCACACGACCAATCCGGAGCTTCGCTGCAGTATGCTCCACAACCGTTTTGCGGGAAGGATACTCGAGCATATGGACAAGCTTTATGCAGCCGAGATACCCATGAATGCCCAGATAGTTCTCTGCAAGGGCGTTAATGACGGTGAGGAGCTGCTCCGTTCACTCCGTGATCTGAAGAAATACGCGCCGATACTTGGCAGCGTTTCAGTTGTTCCGGTAGGCCTTACAAAATACAGGGACGGCCTGTGCCACCTTGATGAATTTGACAAGGATGACGCCGAGGATGTTATCGATATGATCGAGGACGTCCAGAAGGAGGTCTATGAAAAATACGGTATCCATTTTGCACACGCCAGTGACGAGTGGTATATCATGTCAGGCAGGGAAATACCGCCTGAGGATAATTATGATGGCTACGAACAGCTTGAAAACGGAGTCGGAATGACCAGAATGCTCTACAATGAATTCGCGGCTGCCGTTGATGAGGTTGAGAATTACAGGACCTCAATGGAAAGTAAAGGAAAGCTCAGCCGCTTGTTCCATCATAAGACAGAGGAGGAGAAGCTTTACGAAGCACTCCTTAAGGACAATCCGGGCAGGAAGGCCTCAACCATCTGCGGACTTCTGTCGAAGGATAATAAGGATGTTATTTTAGAAGAGATAAAGCGTATCAGACCAGATGTTGAATTCATGGTCTATCCGATAGAAAATCAGTTTTTCGGCCCGAAGATAACCGTTACCGGACTCCTTACCGGAAGCGATATCGTATCAGGCCTGAAGGGAAAAGAACTGGGCGAAGCGCTGCTTATTCCCTCGAGCTGCCTTAAAGCTGACGAGGAGATATTCCTCGATGACATGACTCTGACGGAGCTAAAGAACGCTTTACAAGTAGAAACGGTTATTGTAAAATCATATGGTATGGAATATTTGAGAGATATACTAGGAGTTTAGATATGAGTAAACCAGTTGTGGCCATAGTCGGAAGGCCGAATGTCGGTAAGTCGACTCTCTTTAATGCGCTCGCCGGAGAGAGAATATCCATAGTTAAGGATACACCGGGCGTAACAAGAGACAGGATATATGCGGATGTAACATGGCTCGATAAGAGCTTTACAATGATAGATACGGGCGGTATCGAGCCTGAATCAAATGATATTATTTTGAAGAGTATGAGAGAACAGGCTGAGATCGCAATCGAGACAGCTGATGTTATCATATTTCTTACTGATGTCCGCCAGGGTCTGGTTGATGCGGACTCGAAGGTCGCGGACATGCTCAGGCGTTCAAGAAAGCCTGTTGTCCTTGTTGTAAATAAAGTAGACAATTTTGATAAATACTTGAACGACGTTTACGAGTTCTATAATCTCGGACTCGGGGATCCGTTCCCGGTTTCTTCGGTTGGAAAGCTGGGCTTCGGCGAGATGCTTGATGAAGTCTGCAGTCACTTCAATAAAGAAACTAAAGAGGATGAAGAGGATGACAGACCGAGGGTTGCCATAATCGGTAAGCCGAATGTTGGTAAGTCATCGATCATCAATAAGCTTCTCGGCAAGGATCGTGTGATCGTTTCTGATATTGCAGGAACAACACGTGATGCCATCGATACCGTTATTAAGAGAAATGGTACCGAGTACGTATTTATCGATACGGCCGGACTCAGAAGAAAGAGCAAGATAAAAGATGAAATAGAGAGATATAGTATAATAAGGACGGTTACAGCTGTTGAAAGATGTGACGTAGCGGTCCTTGTTATTGATGCAACCATGGGAGTTACCGAGCAGGATGCAAAGATTGCCGGAATAGCTCACGAGAGAGGCAAGGGCGTTATCATCGCCGTAAATAAGTGGGATGCCATCGAGAAGGATGACAAGACCATGAACAAGTTCAAGAACAGTATCAGACAGACACTGTCCTTCATGCCTTATGCGGAAATGCTCTTCATATCCGCAGAGACCGGACAGCGTATGGACAAGCTTTTCCTGATGATCGATGCAGTAGTTCAGAACTGTTCTCTCAGAGTTGCGACAGGTGTTCTGAACGAGATACTTGCCGAGGCGGTTGCAACAGCGGATCCGCCATCAGATAAGGGTAAGAGACTAAGACTGTACTACATGACAGAGGTTTCGGTTAAACCGCCTACATTTGTTATATTTGTAAATGATAAGGAACTGGCGCATTTCTCATACATCAGATATATCGAGAATAAGGTGCGTGAGGCGTTCGGTTTTAAGGGAACACCGCTTAAGTTCATTATTCGTGAAAGGAAAGAAAACCAGTGAACGTAACTATAAGGATTATATGCTTTATCTGCGGATATATCTGCGGACTGTTTGAAACAGGTTATTTTTACGGAAAGGTTAAGGGGATAGATATAAGGAATTACGGCAGCGGCAATTCGGGCACAACGAATGCTCTCCGTGTGCTTGGTAAAAAGGCGGGCCTGGTCGTATTTATCGGCGACTTCTTCAAGGCTTTTATTCCGTGTTTTGTAGTAAGACTTCTTACACAGAATCAGTATCCGGATATCTTCCTTCTTTTTGTGCTTTACGTTGGACTCGGTGTAATATGCGGACATAATTTTCCGTTCTATCTTAAGTTTAAGGGCGGAAAAGGTGTTGCGGCCACAGCAGGAATGATCGCGGGACTTCTTATTCCGCTCATGATAGTCATTCTGCTCGTGCTTTTTGTGGCAGTTGTTGCTGTAACAAGATACGTGTCACTTGGATCGATACTGCTGATGATCGAGTTCATAACCTGCTATGTGATATTTGCGCTTTCGGGAATGCTCTGCTTTGATCCTAAAGGTGATTCAAAGTGCGAGATGATAGAGAGTATCGTGCTTGTGGTTATAGTTGGAGTTATGTCCATCCTTAAACATAGGGCAAATATCGTAAGACTCCTTCACGGAGAGGAAAATAAGCTTGGAGATAAGAAAAAGATCAGTGAGATAAAGGAAGAGGACTGAAGAAAAGGTTTCAGCCCGGTATAACAGGAGGAAATATTTATGAAGATTTGTATACTCGGTGCAGGAAGCTGGGGAATAGCTATAACAAAGCTTCTTACATATAATGGACATGAGGTTTCTGTCTGGTCGATAGATCCTGAAGAGATAGCAATGCTGAATGAATACTGTGAGCATAAGACAAAGCTTCCGGGTGTAATACTCAGCGGCGCTGTTACATTTACAACTGATATGAAGGCGGCAATTGAAGACGCGGAAATGATCGTTATGGCAGTTCCGAGTCCTTTCGTGCGTTCTACAGCCAAGAGTGCTGCACAGTATGTTAAGGAAGGAACCATTATCGTCAGCGTTGCAAAGGGTATCGAGGATGAGACTCTTATGAGACTGTCGCAGGTTATCAAGGAAGAGATCCCTGTAGCTGATATCGCAGTGCTTTCAGGTCCTAGCCATGCAGAGGAGGTTGGTAAGTGCCTTCCGACAACTGTTGTTGTAGGATGCAAGGATAAGGCTATTGCTGAGAAGGTTCAGGATACCTTCATGGCTGATTTCTTCAGAGTATATATCAGTCCGGATGTGATGGGTATAGAGCTTGGCGGTTCGCTTAAGAACGTTATCGCACTTGCTGCAGGTATTGCAGACGGACTTGGCTGCGGTGACAATACCAAGGCGGCTATCATAACAAGAGGAATAGTTGAGATAAAGAAACTCGGTGTTAAGATGGGCGGCTATCCGGAGACCTTCTCGGGACTTTCGGGAATAGGCGATCTTATAGTTACCTGTGCTTCAATGCATAGTAGAAACAGAAGAGCAGGTTACCTTATCGGACAGGGCAAGACCTATCAGGAGGCCATGGACGAGGTTAAGATGATCGTTGAGGGCGTTTACTCTGCAAAGGCAGCACTTGCCCTTTCAAAGAAATACGAGGTTTCCATGCCTATCATCGAAGCTGTGAATAAGGTGCTCTTCGAGGACTATCCTGCAAAGGATGCCCTTACGGATCTTCTTACCAGAGATAAGACAAGAGAAGTTATAGGACTGACCTGGTAAAACTGTATTACTGACGGAATATCAAAACTTAAGATGCCGGAGTGTTTAATTATAAATGAATGATAAAAAACCGAGAAAGACTAATAAAAATAATATTAAGGCCATCGCTGTGCTTGTGAGCTTCTTTGTGCTTATAAGCGGTGCCTACGCAGCGTATGAGCTTTCGGATATACATGAGGTGGTGCGTGATGCAAGCGTTGAAGCAAGTTCCTCAAAGGGAGCTGATGTGAGTGTTGTGGATGCATCAACTGAGGGAAACGCAGTTACATCAGAAGCTTCGTCAAAAGAAGCGACGACAGAATTAACAGAGATCAGTACGGCTGATACACAGAAGACAGAGCAGCCGACGACCGAGACACCTACAACCGAGGCAACAACTGAGAAAACAACCGAGGCGACGACAGAAACCACTTCAGAGACTCAGACTGCAACGACCGAGCAGGTTCAGTTGCCTGAAGGTGTATTTTCTGAGAACAATACGATACTTCCGGATATAGTGGATGTGCCATGTTCTGACTGGTATGATTCAAGGTATTTCGCGCCTGATAAGGTCCAGGATGCAAGCTTCTTTGATAAGACTGTATTTATCGGAGATTCGAGAACTGAGTCACTGGCTTACTATACAGGCTTTGACAATGTTAATGCCTTTGCTTATAAGGGACTTAATGTCGGGGCCATAAAGACTGAAAGGTGCATAAGCATCAACGGCAGAAAATACACTGTCGAAGAGGCGATTGCCGCAACCTATTATGAGAACTACGTTATTTCCTTCGGTATTAATGAGCTCGGATGGGAATATATAGATGTATTTACGGATGATATCAGCGAGCTCGTTGATATGATCTATGCAAGAAATCCTAAGGCTGTTGTTTATATTGCGGCTGTTGTTCCTGTGTCGCAGGAGACTTCGGACAGCGACGATGTATTCAATATGGAGAACGTTGAAAAGTTCAACAAGGCTATAATCAAGCTCTGCCATGACAGAGAGGATGTTATCTATACAAATTATGCGGCGGCTGTCAGTGATGAATACGGCTTCCTTCCTGAGGAGGGTACTGTAGACGGAAAGCACTGCACCGGAGATTACAGCAGAAGGATCATGGAATATATCCTCCTTCATACCTATAAGAGAAAATAAGTTCCTGCGTTAAGGAGAACTGACATGGCAACCGTTGTTGATGTCAAGATAAGCAATTTCGAAGGCCCGCTTGACCTTCTGCTTCATCTTATTGATAAGAATAAATATAATATTTTCGATATACCGATCGTTGAGATAACTGAGCAGTATCTGGCATATCTGGATGACCTTTCAGAGAATGATTACGACAAGATGAGCGACTTTCTGCTGATGGCCGCCCAGCTGATCAGTATCAAGGCGAAGATGCTCCTGCCTAAGGAAGAGGAGCCTGAGGTTGATGAGGGCGATCCGAGAGACGAGCTCGTCAGAAGGCTTCTTGAATATAAGATGTACAAATACGCATCCTATGAGCTTAAGGATATGGAGATGGATGCAAACGGTGCATACTACAAGGGGCGTTCGATACCGGATGAGGTTAAGAACTATAAGGAAGAGGTTGACCCGGCGGATCTGATCGGTGATATGACACTGAGAAAGCTTCAGGAGATCTTCGAGCAGATGATGAAGCGTGAGGTCGACAGGATAGACCCTGTGAGAAGCCGTTTCGGAACTATCACAAGAGAAGAGATAAAGCTTGAGGACAGGATGATCGAGGTCCGTGAAGAGATTAAGGGACTTAAGAGTATCAATTTCAGAACCCTTCTCGGAAAACGTAAGGGCAAGATGAATATGATAGTTACCTTCCTTGCCATACTTGAGCTTATGAAGACGGGTGCGCTGACCATAAGGCAGGACGGACTTTTTGATGATATAATCATCGACTCGCTTGAGTGAGTCATAGATTTAAGTGATTATTGATGCATGGCTCAAATATGAGTCATAGAATATCGGTTGATATTAATTAATATTGGATCAGGATAGAAGAATGAGCAGTGAGATGGAAACAGTAGAAACAGTTGATACAGAAACCGCAGAGAATGCAAAAGAGACGACCGCAGAAGAGACGACCGCAGAAGAGACGACTGCAGAAGCTGCAGGTGAGGCGGCTGCGGAGGAAGCAAACTTCGAGCCGGTTGAAAATATCCCGGCAGCACTTGAGGCAGTGCTTTTTGCAGTAGGCGAGGCGGTTGAGATAGCAAAGCTTGCAGAAGCTATGGGCGTCAGCAAGAAGGATGTTCTCAGCGGATTTGAGACACTCTGTGAGAAATATAAGGATGACAGTACGGGAATCAGAGTTGTGAGGCTTGACGACAAGCTTCAGCTCTGCACCAAGAATGAGTATTATGATGTATTGATCAGACTTGTAAATATACCTAAGAAGCACGCACTTACAGACGTACTTCTTGAGACACTTTCAATCGTTGCATATAAACAGCCTGTAACAAGGCTTGAAATAGAACAGATCAGAGGCGTGTCATGTACGCATGCTATAAATAAGCTGATCGAATATAACCTCATCACAGAAGTTGGAAGACTCGATGCACCGGGTAAGCCGATACTGTTCGGTACAACCGATGATTTCCTTAGAAGCTTTGGTATATCATCTATGGATGAACTGCCGGTTGTCTCCGCAGATAAGATCGAGGACTTCAAGAGACAGGCTATGGAAGAAGCAAATCTTACCATAGAGACTTAATGGATTTTCAGCCGGATCACTTCCGGCAAAAGGCTCTTCGGGGCCATGCAGGGTTAAAGTATGGAAAAAAAGAGGGAAAAAAAGAAGTTAATATCCGAGATTAACAGGGTATCTGCGAAGTGCATGAGAATCATCATGTATTTCCTCCTTGTTTTCTTTGCGTTTTTCCTTATCAATGACATATTTGATGTGGCAAAGCTTACCTTAACAACCTGCGCCTGCCTGGTCGTGGCCTTCATACCTATTCTTTTCGTAAATATTCTTAAACTGGATAAGAAGAACGGTACGAGACATGTTGTTATCATCTGCACAGTACTTATCACAATGATACTGGTAACGCAGTTCGGCAGTTATGCATATCCGATACTTCTTTTCCCAATTCTTCTGGCATCGCTTTATTTCGACAGGACCTTCATCCTGTATACGTCGCTTCTAGTTATTGCGTCAATCGCGCTGTCAGCCTTCGTTCAGATGAATTTCAGCAGTATCATCATGCATAAGGTTTACAGGAATTATAATGACCTTCTGATCCATTTCTGTGTTCCTGCCTTTTTGATCGTCATCTTCATGTCGTTCATAGCGTTCTTCATCGTTGACAGAAATGCCATGATGTTCGACAGAAATATCGATACGGCACTTATTACCGTTGAGAATGAGAAAGGTCTTTGCTATGCCTTTTCGGAAATATCAGAAAATAAGTCAAAGCTTACCGGCGAGCATATCAAGCGTGTTGCCGAATATACAAAAATCCTTGGACGTGCTTCAGGCTTTGACGAGGACTATGTCGAAAAGCTTGCAACCGCAGCAATGATGCATGATATCGGAAAGCTTATGATAAGTCCGGAAATACTTGATAAGCCGACAAAGCTTACCGATGAGGAATATGAGATCATGAAGAGCCATGTTCTATATGGCGAGGCACTGCTTGAAAAGTGTCCGGGTGAGGTTATGCATCTTGCCAGAATTATCGCGAAGGAGCATCATGAGAGGTGGGACGGTACAGGCTACCTCGGAATGAAGGGCGACGAGATCGCTTATATATCACGTATCGTTTCGGTATGTGATGTATTTGATGCGCTGACTGCAGAAAGAATGTACAAGAAGGGCTGGTCCGACGAGGACACCTATAACGAGATAATTACTAACAGCGGAAAACAATTCGACCCTAAGGTTGTTAAGCTTTTCATCCAGAACTTCGATAAGTTTAAGGAAGTAAGAGAGAAGATACCTGATATGAAGATATATTGATACCGGGCTGATCAGAATACAGTTCCGGGGATTCTAATATGATGTCTGCGGCATTAGGCAAAAACGGAGGACAAATAAATTGTTCAGGATAATCAATCAATATCTTGCAAATGTAAATATAACAACTGACAAAGAGATGAAGGCTAAGACTGAGCTCTTCCTGAAGGACAGGCCTGATCTTACCAAATTTTGCATCAACGAAAGCTTCAACAAATATATAGTTGATATCAGAATGCAGGAGTATTCGGTTGAACATGCTGACAGGCTGTTCAGAGACTTTGAGATGTATACCGCTTATTCGTACTCGGCTATGTATGTCAGATACAATGAAGGTGCAAGGGTAAGGTACAGATACGTCACATCGAAGGAAGATAAGAGCGCGGTTTACATGGATGTGGTGATATCTTAGATTTGAAAATAATACTTAGTGGTTTAAGAATGTAATGAAAAAGCGCCGGCGATTGTCGGCGCTTTTTATATGTACAGTTCTCGTGATGTATGAAATCAATAATATGTTATGTGATCATTAGATACAATTATTAGTTTAGTATTTATATGACCTGAAGAGACCGATGACCTTGCCGATAATCATAAGGTCGTCAACGATGATCGGCTCCATGGTGTCGTTTTCAGGCTGAAGTCTGTAATGACCGTTTTCCTTATAGTAGGTTTTAACGGTTGCAGAGTCTTCAATAAGAGCAACGACGATGTCGCCGTTCTTAGCGGTGTTTGTCTGCTCGACGATGATGGTATCTCCGTAGAGGATGCCGGCGTTGATCATACTGTCGCCCTTAACCTTAAGCATAAAGGTCTGATTGTTTGTCAGATATTCAGGCGGAACAGGGAAGTAATCGGTGATGTTTTCCTCTGCAAGTATAGGCTGACCGGCAGCAACGGTTCCGATGATAGGAACATTTACGATCTCACGTCTTGAGAGATTGAAGCCCTCATCATCAAGAATCTCGATGGCACGCGGTTTGGTAGGGTCACGTCTGATGTAACCGCGCTCCTCAAGTGTATTTAAGTGAGCATGTACAGATGACGTTGAGCTGAGTCCGACAGCTGCGCAGATATCACGAACAGTTGGCGGATAGCCCTTGTCTAATATATTCTCTTTTATGTAATTAAGGATCTGTTCCTGCTTTGAACTAATCTTTCCTTTTGACATATTAACCTCCATTCATGGTTACAATCCATATCGATAAAGCCGCTTAAAGCGTAAAACCATATCAATATCAATCATTTGAATATTATGCTATCTGAAGTATAACACAACGTGTGTTCGATTGCAAACAAATGTTCTCTTTTTTATCTTTACTTTTTCTTTACCATTAACGTTTAACTATTTAACCTTTTCTTTACAAACTGTATTTACTATTAGATTATAGCAAAACGGGTGTGACGACATCCGGGATGTAAATGCAGTTTTATAAAAACAGAATGTCTATTGTGAAAGTATGATATATGCATATTTACAGGAGGTATAACGTGAAGGTTATAGAAATGAAAAACGTAGATAAATACTACGGCAAGAACAAGGTTCTTGACAGTGTCAGCTTTTCGGTTGAGAGAGGGCATATCGTAGGACTGATCGGTCCGAATGGTGCCGGCAAGACAACGATCATGAAGATCATTTCGGGTCTGGCGCATAGATCAGGCGGAGAGTTTAGTCTCTTTGAAGCTCCTACAGGTATTCATGACAACAGAGGAAGGATGAGCTTTATGATAGAGAATCCTATCATCGATCTTTCTCTTAATGCAAGACAGAACATGGAATACATGAGGCTCCTACGTGGCGTTGCTGATAAGAACAGGATTGATGAGCTGCTTATCTATGTGGGCCTTGATGAAGCAGGAAAGAAACCGGTCAAGAATTATTCACTTGGAATGAAGCAGAGGCTTGGCATCGCAATGTCGCTCCTGGCAGACCCGGAAGTATTGGTGCTTGATGAGCCTGTTAACGGCCTCGACCCGGAAGGCATCGTAGAGATAAGAATGATACTTAAGGAACTTTGCGAGAAGCAGGGCAAGACGATCATTATCTCGAGTCACCTTCTGTCAGAGCTGTCAGAGCTTTGCACGGACTATATCATCATTAATCACGGCAGGATAGTTGAGTCGCTCTCAAGGGAAGAACTGATGATGCATTCGAGAAGCTATATTTCGGTTAAGACAGACAATCTTTCACATACTACAGCGACTCTTGAAAGCAGACTTAATCTTAAGGATTACAAGATTGTAGACGATACAGAGCTTCGTATATTTGCAATGTACGACAAGCTTGCAGAGGTATCTCATACAATTACCGACGGCGGTGATACGATACTTCATTTTGCACTTACGAATGAAAGCCTTGAGGAGTATTATCTCTCGAAGGTTGATCATAACAAGGGCGAAAAGGATAAGAAACGCGGCAGCGTGCTCGACAGACTTTCAGGAAGGAGTGCAAGATAATGAATAAACTTATTAAAAGCGAGATAAATAAAGATAAGCATATCACGGGATTCTGGATATTTATACTTGGTATAGTTGTGTTAATGTATACAAATCCGCTGTTCAGTGAAGACAAGTCGGTTATGGGCTTTGTTGATTACCAGGCAAGTGAGCTTTTTCCAATACTTGTCATGATGACAACAGCCTTTCTGACAGGAAGAGGTTTTTCCTACAGAACAAATATGTACGATATAATGATCGGCAACAGGCCTATAAAGATAATCGTTTCAAAGGTACTGTCTATAGGATTTATGACAACAGCTATAGTATCTGCTGCCAGTCTGTCATGCTTCTTCGTAAGCTGCGCAATAGATAGTTCGCACTTTTATGATGCGTTGATTAAGGAGTTTGTTGTTCTTGTTGTCATCCTGAGAGCAGCTTTTACAGGTGTATTGATGACACTTGTATTCAGAAGTCTTGCTTCAATTGCATTTGTTTACATCAGGATAATGCTTGAGAGTATAATCCTTCTTATTTACGGAAGCATCCATGGCAACTTGAATAATATTATGGATACCTTCAGAGGCGTTCCGCGTATATTTGACATTCTTTTCTACTCAAACCAGCTGTCAAGTATATCGGAAAAAGCGGGGATCAGTTCAGAAACAGTGGTAAATGTATTTGGCGGTCTTGGTATCTCGATGATCGCCTGGGGAGCAATCGCATATTATCTTTATAAACACAGAGATTTCTGATAGAATATGATCATAAATACTGACGTGTCGGAGAAATAATTTGGATAATACTTTTTTCTTCATGCTCGGACTGATCTTGATCGTTTGTATAGCATTCGTTTTCATAAGAAAATACTTCATGATGAAGTCCGAGCTAAATAACTTCAAAAATCAAATACACCAGATCAGAACCACAGACAGGGAGCAGCCGATTACGGTTGCTTCCTTTGGTGCGTCTTCCGTTGAGCTTGCAAATGAGATAAATGCTCTGATACGGGATCTTACAACTCTGGCAAGAGAAGCTGCTGAGAACGAGAAGAAGATGAGGATAGTCATGGCGGGAGTGTCTCATGACTTTAGGACTCCGCTCACTGCTGCGGACGGCTATCTGCAGATGATTGAAAAAACTCTGGAGGGCTGTAGGATAGTTGCCGAGAAATCGGGGGGTTATGATGATAATAATGCTTCGGTTAGTAAAGAAGAGGCTGATATAGTTAGAAAAGGAGTGTTGGAGCAGGAAAAAGAACTCCGCGAATATCTTGGGATAGTTCACGAGAAGGTGAGCTACTTGAAGAAGCTGTCCGATGAGTTCTTCGAGGTGACTTATATCGATGCTTTCGAAAAGGTTGAGCTTTCGCCTGTACGCTTTGATACAGTCCTTTCTGACGTGCTTCTTGCGGCTTACAGCGTGATAGAGGAGAAGAAGCTTGAAATGAAGATGGATATTCCGGAGGAGAAGCTACTGATATCGGCGGACGAGCATTATCTTAAGAGGATATTGGAGAATCTTTTCTCAAATGCTGAAAAATACGCCGTCAGCTTTATAGAGGTTACTGTTAAGCGTGAGGACGGTGCGGTGAGACTATCTGTGAAGAATGATATTTCAGGCGATTTTTCACCGGATACCAATCATATATTTGAGCCTTTTTATAGGGCGAAGGGCAGAAGCGGTCCGGGTAGCGGACTGGGGCTCTATGTTTGCAAAGAACTGGCTGATTTTATGAATTTTAAGATTGAGGGAAGTATAGAGAGGGACATTTTCTGCATCGAACTTGTGATGCCGGAAACATAGGGGAATATTGAAAAATGAGAATACTGATTATAGAGGATGATAAAGAAATAAATAAGCTGCTTTCTGTATTTTTGGGGAAGAATGGATATGATACTGTCAGTAGTTATGATGGCGTTGATGGTCTGAATGCCTTGAAAAAGTATGCGAAAAAGAATGGTGGCTTTTCCGGCGGGAAGAGTGTGGCTGATACTGATACAAACTTACAGGACAGTATCGACCTCATCCTTCTTGATATGATGCTTCCGGGCTTCTCGGGCGATGAGATCCTTACGAAGATCAGAAGCTTCACAGATATTCCTGTTATTGTTGTGTCTGCGATTTCTTCACTGGATGAGAGACTGTTTATGATGAAAAATGGTGCGGATGATTATATCATCAAGCCTTTTGAGCTTCCAGACGTTCTTGTCAGAATAGAAGCGGTCATGAGAAGATACAACGCAGCAAACAACCGGGTGCAGGCGGACAATAAAAATACTTCCGTAGCAGCTCCTGGGAAGAAACTGACATACGGAAGTATCGTTATGGATACGGCACTTATGACTGTATCTATAAAGGGCGAGGAAGTCACCCTGACGTCCAAAGAATATGAAATACTAAAACTTATGCTGGAGAATCAGAACAAGCTTTTCTCCAAAGCAAATCTATACGAGAGTGTCTGGAACGAAGAGTATTTCCCTGATGACCAGTCACTCAAGGTTCATATGAGTAATCTTAGATCAAAGCTAAGAAGATACGACGAATTCGATTATATCGAGACCATCTGGGGGATGGGTTATCGTCTGAGAAAGCTGTGATCTATAAGAAGAATGATGAATCACTGCTCGCTGTGCTGGTTCTCTTAGGAGCAGACTCTTCAACCTTCTTTTCAGGTGCTTTTTTCTGTGTAGCAGCTTTCTTTTCAGGCTTAGGCTTATTCTTCGCGTTTTCCCTTTCCTGCTTTCTTTCTGCGGCTCTGTCAGCACCGTAGTCATCGATATCGATAAAGCCAGGCTGTTCATCATCCTTGATGCCACGCTTCTTGTTAATATTATTAACCATACCATCTATAACCTTCTGAAGTCCCGGAACATTATCTGACATTATTCCAAGTACATCAAGAGCATTGTTAAATCTGTCATTTCCATTTGTTGTTGAACGGATACTTTCCTTGCCCTTAATATATACTCTGACAGCCTGAAGGAGGTTTTCGTTAGCCTTCATGATGGTTTCATTATAGTTTGGCGAATCCGGATCAATATCAGCAACTCTTTCCACAGCATCATAAAGATTCTTATACTCAGTTGATCTTCCTTCCTTCGGCATCATATTTTCATGAAGCTTCTGTAACTGATCACTGTAATACTGACAATTATTTGGATCGACACTATGAGCTTCGCGGAAGAATCTCTTCTGCATAGCACTGATCTTTGACGGATGAGAAAGAGTATCAACTATCTCATCAGGACTGAGCTTTTCGATGGTCGGAAACTCCTCGATACGCTTTGCAACGCGGTGGAGCATCTTAATATCGAAGCCCGGCATAGCCTTAAGTGATTCAGCTGCAATACATTTTGCAAGAGTAGTTTTTAAATTATCCTTTGTTTTAAATGCATTGATACCTGTATGGAGCTTGATATAGTTGTCATAGCTCTTTTCATCCTTATTAACCTTAGGAAATACAGGACTGAAAACCTTTGAATCCTCAATATTTAGTGCTTTCTCAGTGAAGACTATTCTAGAAGCTTCGTCAATAGCATGATCGATATTATAAAGTCTCTTCTCAGAAGAGGCATCATAAACAGCCTTAAGCTCTTCATCGGAAAGCTTAACTGAATCCTTGTCGGTATTGCTGGTAAGTCTCTTACCTTCAGCTTTAAAGTTCTTGGATTCCTGATCAATGTTATTCTCAATAAGCTTGTCGCCATGCAGCATATGGCTGAACTGTATTTTCGATATGTAATAATTATCACCGATAAATGACAGAAGTCTTTCGTCTAATTTGTCATAAGCATCATCCATGTCGGCTCGTTCCTGCTCAGCAAATTCGCCGCTTTTCATATAGATCTGCTTAAATACTGTATAAGCATTGGCCTCCTCCGGATTTTCTCTGTTACCGAATTCCTTGGCACTGTCAATAAGCATATCGGTCATTTCCTTAGTAAGTCGGTTATCCTCTGCAAACTGCTTAATAGTAACCTTCTTTATATATTTAAGATCCTTAAGAGGTGTCTTCTCCGCAGGAATACCGTTTTCGTTATCAAAACCGATTGAACCAATGTCTAAGGTATATGCACTCATGATCTGCATAAATTCATTATTAACGTTGCCGGTAAGATTGTTGCAGTAGTGGTCGAGCATTGCAGAACGGTTCTTTTCGCCCACGAAAAGATCTGAATCCTCAAGCTTCTTGCGGAGTTTACCATAGTTGATCTCGAGATTTGCCTTAAACATTCCGCAGATGGTCGTATATTCTTCCATATTTTTGACAGAAGAAGAGGCGAATTTCATGATATCGCTTGTCACAAAATCCTCTAATTCATCAACTATATCGAAATCATGCTGAACATCAGCCTTGTTTTTATAAGGAGAATTAAGCTTTTCATTATCTTTAAAGCCTGTAGGCCTGGCGAGAGAATAGTCCCTGTTAATACCTTCCTTATAATGCTTTAACTGCTCCTTGTAAAGCATGACATTAAAGAGATAAGTTAGCTTATCAAGGACGGTCTTCTGCATGGAATAGCTTTTCTTTGCTGTTTTTATAAAATTATCATGATCAAGTATTGGCATATCATTTTCCTCCTTACCCAAAAAATACGCATGTGTTTTTTTATCTGACACGATATTATCATACAAACCGCAACAAAAGCGTAACAAATATAAAAAAAGTTTGTTAAAATTATTTCTTGAATAGTTTAATGATTTGAATTAAAATACAGAAAGGTATTGTCTGATGGTTAGTTTTGTAAAACCTTTAGGGGCTTCACGGCTGATCAAAGCTAGTAAAAAAGGAGACTTTTTAATATGAATGAAAAACTTCTTCATACTCCTGAAGGAGTGAGAGATATATACGGAACCGAATGCCTCGAGAGGCAGGAGGTGCTTGGAAGGATCAGAAAAGTTCTCAGAAGCTATGCTTATACTGAGATCGAAACACCTTCCTTTGAATATTTTGACATCTTCAATATGGATAAGGGCTCTGCGCCTTCAAACGAGATGTATAAGTTCTTCGACAGAAATAACAATACACTCGTGCTGAGACCTGACATTACACCGGGGATCGCGAGAAGTGCAGCAAAGTATTTTGCAGATGAAGAGCTTCCTATAAGACTTAGTTATATAGGTAAGACCTTTAAGAACGAGCCGCTGCATCAGGGCAAGCTCCATGAGACTACACAGATAGGCTGTGAGCTTATTAATGATGACAGCTCAGCTGCTGATGCGGAGATCCTTGCATCGATTGTTGACGTTATCCGCGTTTCAGGTCTTAAGGACTTCCAGATTGAGATAGGTGAGGTTGAGTTCTTCGAAGGAATCGTGGAAGAAGCAGGCCTCGGGAAGGTTGAAGAGGACAATATCAAGGGACTTATCCAGATGAGAAACTTCTTCGGTCTCTTTGAATACGTTAGTAAGCTTGATATTCCTGAAGCTTCAAAGGAAGCACTTTGTTCCTTTGACAAGTTCTTCGGCGGTATCGAGATGCTTGACAGAGCAGAGCAGATCACTAAGAGCGAGAAGGCTCTTACAGCTATCGGCAGACTCCGTAAGGTATATAATGTGCTTAAGTTCTACGGCTATGAAGACTGCATCGGCTTTGATCTCGGTATGCTTAACGGCTACGGCTATTATACAGGAATAGTTTTCAGAGCTTATACCTACGGAACCGGAAGTGCCATCGTTCGCGGCGGAAGATATAATAATCTTCTCAGCAAGTTCAGTAAGAATGCACCTTCGATCGGTTTTGCTATTATGGTCGATGACCTTATGATGGCTGTTTCAAGACAGCATATCAAGATAGATACAGATACCAACAGAGCACTCGTTGTTTACGAGATTGAGAACCAGGAGCCTGCGGTAAGGCTTGCTGAGGCACTCAGAGCTCGCAACGTTGAGGCTTCTTTAATAAGGAAGTCATCAAGACATTCACTTCCTGAATATGAGGAATATGCAAGAAAATACGAATTCGACCGCATCTACATCGTGAAGGATAATGATGAGGTTGATGAGCATCTTGTTATTTCGCGTGAGATATCAGCACTTAAAGAAAAATACAGTGATGAGAAGGCAGGAGGTGCATTATGAGATATCTGACATTTGCACTTGCCAAGGGCAGACTTGCAAGAAAAACATTAGAGATATTTGAAAAGATCGGCATCACCTGCGAGGAGATGAAGGATCCTGATACAAGAAAGCTTATATTTGTTAATGAGGAGCTTAGGCTGAGATTCTTCCTTGCGAAGGCCAGCGATGTTCCTACCTATGTAGAATACGGCGCGGCTGATATCGGCGTTGTAGGTAAGGATACAATACTTGAAGAGGGCAGGAATCTCTTCGAGGTTATGGATATGGGCTTCGGCAAATGCCGTATGTGTGTATGCGGTCCTGAATCGGCAAGGGAGCTTCTTAAGAAGAATGAGATCATCCGTGTCGCTTCAAAATATCCGCATATCGCCAAGGATTATTTTAATAATAAGAAGAATCAGACAGTTGAGATCATCAAGCTTAACGGTTCGGTTGAGCTTGCACCTATCGTAGGCCTGTCTGAGGTTATAGTTGATATAGTAGAAACAGGTACGACTCTCCGTGAGAATGGACTTGATGTTTTAGAGGAGATCTGTCCTCTGTCAGCAAGAATGGTCGTAAATCAGGTCAGCCTCAGAATGGAGCATGAGCGTATCCATAAATTACTGACCGATTTAAACGGAGTTCTGAATCAATAATTAAATTATAAGCACACAGAATCCGAGTAAAAATATGCCCACGAAGGCGTATTTCTCTACAACTGAGTGGGGATATTCTTACTCGGATTCGTAAGATAGAAATTAGGAGGAGCAAAAATGCGTATAGTACAACTTACAGAAGAAGCGAAAAAAGACATCTTGAAAAACATGCTCAGACGCAGCCCGGACAATTACGGAGATTATGAGCAGACCGTTAAGGAGATCGTTGAGAACGTCCACCAGAACGGTGACAGTGCGCTTTTTGAGTATACGCATCGATTCGATAAGGCTGATATAAATGCTTCAAATATCAAGGTTACAGAGGCTGAGATCGAGGAGGCTTACAAGGCTATTGATCCAAAGCTGCTTGACGTAATCAAGAAGGCTATTAAGAATATCAGAGAGTATCACGAGCTTCAGAAGAGAAACAGCTGGATAACAACTAAGGAAAACGGCATCATGCTCGGCCAGAAGATCACACCGCTTAAATACGTTGGTGTTTATGTTCCGGGCGGCAAGGCTGCTTATCCTTCAACAGTTCTTATGAACGTTGTTCCTGCACACGTTGCAGGCGTAGAAAATATCATTATGACAACGCCATGTAACGCAGAGGGTAAGGTTTATCCTACAACTCTCGTGGCAGCAAAGGAAGCCGGTGTTACGGAAATATATAAGGCAGGCGGTGCGCAGGCTATCGCGGCTCTTGCATTTGGTACCGAGTCCATCCCTAAGGTTGATAAGATCGTAGGACCGGGAAATATATTTGTTGCGCTTGCCAAGAGGATAGTTTACGGACACGTAAGCATCGATTCGATTGCCGGCCCGAGCGAGATACTTGTTCTTTCGGATGGTTCCGGAAACCCTAAGTTCACAGCTGCAGACCTTCTGTCACAGGCAGAGCATGACGAGCTTGCATCAGCAATCCTCATCACAACCGATAAGGATTTTGCCGAGAAGGTTTCGGAGTGGACGGATATCTTCACAGCTAAGCTTTCAAGAAAGGAGATCATCCAGAAGTCACTTGATAACTTCGGATACATCCTTCTTGCTGAAAATATGGATGAAGCGATTGAGGTTGTGAACGAGATAGCTCCTGAGCACCTTGAGATAGTTACCGCAAATCCATACGATACAATGACAAAGGTTAGAAATGCCGGTGCGATGTTCCTCGGAGAGTATTCTTCAGAGCCTCTCGGCGATTATTTTGCAGGACCGAACCACGTACTTCCTACCAATGGAACAGCAAGGTTCTTCTCGCCTCTCGGAGTTGACGACTTCATCAAGAAGTCAAGCATCATCTCTTATTCGGAGGCGGCCCTCAGAGAGGTATATCAGGATGTTGCAAACTTTGCTGATGCAGAGTACCTTACAGCTCATGCTAACTCGATCAGAGTTCGTTTTGAGGATTAAGTTTAGAAAGGAAGGTAGAATATGAAGGATAGAAAAGCGTCATACGCAAGAACAACAAGCGAGACCGATATTTCCGTTTCGATCAATCTTGACGGAACAGGTGTTGCGACAGTTGATACAGGAATAGGTTTCTTCGACCATATGCTTAAAAGCTTTGCAAAGCACGGCTTCTTTGATCTGGCCGTAAAGTGCAAGGGCGATCTCTTCATTGACTGCCACCACACTATAGAGGATACCGGAATTGTACTCGGCAAGGCTCTGAAGAAGGCACTTGGCGACAAGACCGGAATCAAGAGATATGCTTCCTTCACGATGCCTATGGACGACGCACTTGTCCTTTCGGCAGTTGATCTTTCGGGAAGACCTTATCTCTCATATGATCTTACACTGACAACTCCTCAGGTAGGATATTTTGATACAGAGATGGTCAAGGAATTCTTCTATGCAGTTTCATATGCTGCAGAGATGAATATACATATAAAGCAGTTTTCAGGCGAGAACAATCACCACCTGATCGAGGCTGCCTTTAAGGCTTTCGCAAATGCACTTAAAGAAGCAACAAGGTTTGATCCGAGACTCGGAGATGACCTGCTTTCAACAAAGGGAGCTTTATAATTCAAGTTATTCGGATGAATCAATAAATCACCTGACTGACAAAACACAAAGATCATATGCAGAATAGGAAAGGTAATAAATATATGGAATACAGAAAGATAATACCATGTGTGACCATGGAGGACCCTGTTGCAGAGGCAAGGTTTTATAACGATTCCGGTGCTGATGAGGTTGCATTTTTCGACAGCACGGCAAGCCGCGAGTCACTTGACAAGAATATACCGATCATCAAGGAAATAACAAGGAATATAGATATTCCTCTTATCGCCTGCGGTGGCGTAAGACGTCTTGAGGATGTTAAGAAGCTCCTTTATGCAGGTGCTTCAAAGGTATGTATGAAGTCTGCTCCTATGCAGGACATCTCAATCGTTACAGAGGCATCAGAGAGATTTGGCTCTGAAAGAATAATAATCACAATCGACCTTACAGAGGATATTGATCCGGTTGCTTATGCCAAGGAACTTAAGGCTGCAGGCGCGGGAAGCTTCCTTATCCTGCATCACAATAAGGTTGATAATTACGAAGAGATAGTTGCAAAGATCAGAAAGGAAGCACCGCTTCCGACAGTTGTTTCATCTTACTCTACAGAGGGTGATGAGATCTCTGATATGCTTTCAGCAACAAATGCAGAAGCAATAAGCCTTTACAATCTTGCTCAGCATGACGTTATGCAGATCAAGCAGGCCTGCAAGAGAAAGGGCGTTTATGTGAACCTCTTCGAGAGCTCAAAGAAGTTCTCTGAGTTCAAGCTTAATGCCGACGGACTTATCCCATGCATCGCGCAGGATTATAAGACAGGTGAAGTGCTTATGCTTGCATATATGAATGAAGAGGCTTACAACAAGACCATCGAGACAGGTCGTATGACTTACTTTTCAAGAAGCAGAAATGAACTCTGGACCAAGGGTGAGACCTCAGGTCATTATCAGTTCGTCAAGTCACTTACCATCGACTGCGACAATGATACGATCCTTGCGAAGGTTTCACAGATCGGTGCAGCATGCCACACAGGCAACCGTTCATGCTTCTTTACACCGCTTGTAAGTAAGGAATATAACGATACAAACCCTCTGACTGTATTTAATGATGTATTCGGCATCATCATGGACAGAAAGAAGAATCCTAAGGAGGGTTCATATACAAACTACCTCTTCGACAAGGGCATCGACAAGATACTCAAGAAGGTCGGAGAAGAGTGCACCGAAGTAGTTATCGCAGCCAAGAATCCGGATCCTGAAGAGATGAAATACGAGATATCCGATCTCCTCTATCATTTGATGGTATTAATGGTTGAAAGAGGAACCACTTGGGAGGATATTACTAAGGAACTTGCAGAGAGACGTTGAAATTAAGGAGATTACTATATGAGTGCAATACTTTCGGAATTTGCAACATACATCATAAAATATGTAGTCTTTCTCATCCTTGCAGTATGCGGCTTTATCGCCGGTACAAAGTGGAGAAAGTCTAAAGATATGAAAACCGAGGAGGCTAAGGTCAGTGAAGAAGTACGGAGTTAATGAATTAAGAGAGATGTATCTCTCATATTTTGAAGAAAGGAATGGCCATCTCAGGATGAACAGCTTTTCGCTGGTTCCTCATAATGACAAGAGCCTTCTTCTTATCAATGCAGGTATGGCACCACTTAAGCCATATTTCACAGGTCAGGAGATTCCACCTAGAAGAAGAGTAACAACCTGCCAGAAGTGTATCAGAACAGGTGATATCGAGAATGTTGGTAAGACAGCTCGTCACGGTACCTTCTTCGAGATGCTCGGAAACTTCTCTTTCGGAGATTATTTCAAGCATGAGGCTATCAAGTGGTCATGGGAGTTCCTTACAGAGGTAGTGGGACTTGATCCTGACAGACTTTATCCATCAATCTACCAGGATGATGATGAGGCATTTGATATCTGGAACAAAGAGGTTGGCATCGCACCTGAGAGAATCTTCAGATTCGGTAAGGCTGACAACTTCTGGGAGCACGGCGCAGGACCTTGCGGACCTTGCTCAGAGATCTACTATGATCGTGGAGAAAAATACGGCTGCGGTAAGCCTGGCTGTACAGTAGGCTGTGACTGCGACAGATATATGGAGGTTTGGAACAACGTATTTACCCAGTTTGAGAATGACGGAAAGGGTAACTATACAACACTCCAGAACAAGAATATCGATACAGGAATGGGTCTTGAGAGACTTGCAGTTGTTGTTCAGGACGTTGATTCTATATTTGATGTTGATACAATAAAGGCTATCCGTGATAAGGTTTCAGAGATCGCAGGAATCGAGTACGGTTCAAAATACGAGTCTGATGTTTCAATCCGTGTTATCACAGACCATATGCGTTCGGCTACATTTATGACCTCAGATGGTATCACACCTTCTAACGAAGGAAGAGGCTATGTCCTCAGACGTCTTATCAGAAGAGCTGCAAGACACGGCAGACTTCTTGGCATCAAGGGAGCTTTCCTTAATGATGTAGCTGCAACAGTTATTGAGAATTCTAAGGATGCTTATCCTGAGCTTGAGGAGAAGAAGGCATTTATCTTCTCGACTATCGAGCATGAGGAAGCAAGCTTTAACAAGACTATCGATCAGGGACTTGAGATCCTTGCCGAGTATAAGAAGGAGCTTAAGGAGAACGGTTCAACTGTTCTTGACGGCGAGAAGGCCTTCAAGCTTCATGATACATATGGCTTCCCTCTTGATCTTACAAAGGACATCCTCGAGGAGGACGGACTTTCAGTTGATGAGGACAAGTTCAAGGAGTGCATGGAGATTCAGAAGACTACAGCAAGAAATGCCCGTAAGGTTCAGAACTACATGGGCGCTGATGCAACTGTATTTGAGCAGATCTCACTCGATATCAAGTCAGAGTTTGATGGTTATGACAGGTTAGAGAAGGATGATAAGATCCTTGCTCTTACATTAAATACACTTACTAAAGCTGAGGATGGTACTGAGAAGGTCGTAAGTACTGTTGAGGAGAAGCTCACAGAAGGTGCTAACGGTGCTATCATTGTTGCATCAACTCCTTTCTATGCTACCATGGGTGGTCAGACAGGTGATACAGGTATCATTAAGACTGATAACGGTACCTTCGTTGTTCAGGATACAACAAAAGTTGCCGGTGATAAGATCGCTCACCACGGCTATGTTGAGTCAGGTGAATTCAGTGTTGGAGACATCGCAACACTTTCAGTTGACAGCGTAAGAAGAGGACTTATCTGCAAGAATCACTCAGCAACTCACCTTCTTCAGAAGGCACTTAAGACAGTTCTCGGTGATCATGTTGAGCAGAAGGGTTCCTTCGTTTCAGAGGGAAGACTCAGATTCGACTTCTCACATAACCAGGCTATGAGCTCTGAGGAGATCGCAAAGGTTGAGAAGATCGTTAACGAAAAAATTGCTGAATCTATTCCTGTAGAAACTAAGATCATGACTATTGAAGAGGCAAAGAAGACCGGTGCTATGGCTCTCTTCGGAGAGAAATACGGTGAGACAGTCCGTGTCGTAATGATGAGCGACTTCTCTAAGGAATTCTGTGGTGGTACTCATGTTTCAAATACATCTACCATCGGAACCTTCAAGATCGTTTCTGAGGCAGGTATTTCTTCAGGCGTAAGACGTATCGAAGCTCTTACAGGCGAAGGCGCACTTGAGTATTATAAAGAGACAGAGGCTGAGCTTGCTAAGGCTGCAGCTGCTGCAAAGACAGAGCCTGCTAAGCTTGCTGATAAGATTGAGGCACTTCTTGCTGAGATCAAGAGCCTTACAGCTGAGAACAAGAAGCTGAAGGACAAGATCGCTAAGGATGCTGCAGGAGATGCACTTTCAGGAGCTGAGAAGGTTAAGGATACAAGCATACTTAAGCTTTCACTCAGCGGCGCAGATATCAATTCTATGCGTAACCTTGGTGATGACTACAAGGCTAAGCTTGGTAATTCAGTTATAATCATGGCTTCTGATGCAGACGGTAAGGTTTCACTCCTTGTTATGGCTTCAGATGATGCTGTTGCAGCAGGTATCCATGCAGGAAATATCATTAAGAAGATTGCTCCGATCGTTGGCGGTGGCGGCGGCGGACGTCCAAATATGGCTCAGGCCGGTGGTAAGGATGCTTCGAAGATTGAAGAAGCTCTTGCAGCAGGCGTTGAGGAAGCAAAGAATATGCTTTAAAATAAAAAACGCGGTTTTTGACCGCGTTTTTTATTTTGTGCAATCCCGTGGCTTTTTTGTGCCATGATTATGCTTCGCATAATCATGCATGTGCTGCGCACATGGCGCGCTTTGCGACGCGCATCCTCGCTTCGCTCGGACCACGGGGCCCTCATTCGCTACGCTCATGCAATCCCGTGGCTAATTTGTTGCGCTTTTGTTATGCCCTGCAGGTTATCATGTAAACAGTTTTGAATAAGATAGCTTGAAATTAGTGAAAGGAGAAGCTGTTATGAAGGAATTTGAAGTTGAAAACTATTATGATGAGGATCTGAAGGGGCTTATTAACAGCGCGGAATATGAACGCGAGATGAACCGCCTTAAGGCAGAGAAAGCGGCTAAGGAAAAATATGAGGCGGACGAGATCATTAAAGCCGATCTTGCAGAGAAGGAAAAGCTTAATAAGGCGAGAGAGGAAGAATCCCGCCAGAAGCAGCTTGCTGAAAGGCAGGCTCGTATTGATGCCGAAAAGCAGGCGATTAAGGATGAGGAAGCTGAAAGAAAGCGCCTTCAGGAGAAGAGAGATGAGCTTGCCGGTCAATTCGGTTCTCTTGAAGTTGAGCAGATGGTTGACCTCTTAAATGACGGCGATGATATGCAGCCTTTCTTTGAAGAGATGGTTAAGGATGCATTTATAGATTATCAGAACGGTAAGCTTAAGGAAGAGTTCGATAAGATCAAGTCATTTGATAATAAAGGAAATACAGAAGAAACACTTAAGCAGGCGGATATTCTTTTCCGAGTTGTATTTAGTGACCTTTCAAGGCTTGAAAAGCCTTACCTTGTCATGCTTAAAAATGGTGATGTTCCGACTGATCCACAGGAAATGGATGACATGATCATCTCAAATTTTATTGTTAACGATATGAATACAGATGAGAGGATCAGAGATGCTCTGAAGGGCAAGGAGCTTACCGAAAGACAGCTTCGCCAGTATGAAAAGCTCTATATCCTGGATAAGATCAAGGATGTATTTACCAAGGTTGAAGTAAAGATTGATGACATAAATGATGAGATGAAGAAGGATGATCCTAAGTATAATGAAACCCTTGAGAAGGGTAAGGAAGAGGCTTTTAGCAAGGCCTTCGATAATCTCAAATATAGAACCTTTACAACAGTGAAGACTCCGGATGATAAGATTCAGGTAATCAGGCCGGCCGATGACTTCCTGAAGAAGAATCTGGCAAGAAAGAGATGGCTCGCCGCTCGTCCTGAGAAGCCGGGAGTTGTATATAATCATGAGGACCTTGCGTTCCAGCTTGACTTCGCTAAGGGTGTCGGAGATTTACTGTGCGAGGAGTATGGAATACCTAAGACTGTATTTGATAAGGACAATAAGAACAGGATTCCGTCAAGCCTTAACCGTAAGAAATATGAGCTCCGTGAGATCAGAAGCGTTTTCGGAAGAAAGGCTATGGAAACAAATATTAGTGAGCTTAAAACCTTTAATGAGGATATGGCTTTCCTGTGCGATTATGAAGCCGGAGATTTCAGAAAGCTTTTACGCGAAAGGCCGCATATTGCCAAGCTTCTTGATATTATCAAGGAAGGACCGCTGCTTCATACATCTGATGATAGTAAGCAGGAAGAAATATATGAAAATATGCGGAAGCTGGATCCGGATCTTGTAAGACAGTATTTGAGTTTCTGTCACCATGTTACTATGCTTGTTAAGGTTGAATATGACAGACAGAAAAACGAGCTTGAGGGCTGGACAGAGGAAAAAGAAAAGAAGTTTACTGATGATTATGCCAAGGCAGTTGACTGGCTGACGAATTATACTGATAAGATAACAAACGGAAATATCAGTTATCTTGACGCATATTCAGCAAATAATAATATGAGACAGCTTATTAAGCCTGCTAACGGTTATGGAATGACTGATGCTGCAAGGATAATACAGTATGAGGTTGGTGCGCTTGCACGCGGATGGAATCCAAGGGATACTTTTATATTCGCAGTAATCGGAGCTATGCAACAGCATGCCAGAACAGTCTATGCAAATGACAGAAATAACAAGAAATATGAAGCGATTTCTAATGAGCTGTACAAGCTTAACTGGGATCTTTACGATGCAAAAACTGCAATACAGAAGAGAGATGTAATAGAGAGATTTGATGCGTTTGTCAGAAGAAATGCAGATGACAAAGAGCTTCTTGCGCCTCTGAGTAATAGCCAGCTTCAGTATGACAGAACCAGAGGAGCCTTCGATGCTGATTATAAAAATGCAGTTATAGACGACTTAAAGAAGCTTGAGAATGATCCTGCAAAGCTTGCGAAGTCTATGATCGAAATGCAGAAGATAGCTCTTCAGAGAGAAGAGGATTTCCATGATGAGATATTTAAGGAGTTTATTACAGGACTTACTCCTAAAGCGCAGGAAACTCTTCAGAAGGCTCTTTACACAGAACGTATGGAACAGATGGTACTTAGAGGTAAGAATACCTATAAGGATCAGGAGGAGATATTTAAGAGAAAAGAGCTTGCTAACTTCAAATATAATAAGGTTATTTACGATGAACTCTTCAGTCAGATAGGCCTTATTCTTGGTCAGAAGGACGGAGTTGCTTCTACAGACAGACTCATGAAGGCTTTCCCAAACCCGATTTCTGAGGAGGTTAAGCAGGATATCCGTCAGAAGAAGCTGGATGATCTTGAAGAAAAGGCTGATCGTATTTTGGGCGAAGTAGTCCATGATTCTGATTATTATAACTTTATGTCTGCGGACAGTATGGATAAGGCGAAGGGAACTACCGGAATCCATATCGTAACTGCTCCGGAGGGTGGCTATAATATCAAATACGATAAGGATATTGTAGAAATAAAGAAAGATATCTATCAGAGGATTGATGCGCAGGTTGATGATCTTTCGCATGAGCTCGCCCGCATAAGAACTGATATGAACATTTTTGCGTTTACCATAGAAAATGGCGACTTCAAAAATGTATCGACTGCAGACAGCCTGTATAAGGCTATGAGTGACATAGCTCACTTCGAGAAAACGTCCGTATATAATTACCGTGATCAGTTGAGGACAATAAAGAGACATTTGAAATCAACTATCAATGATGGAAACAGAAGAGGCTTCAATGAAGGAGAAGCTGAGTTCTATGCAAAGCTTGATAAATACATTGATAATGCTCAGGAAAAGATAGATCTTAAGCATTATCCTGATATCCTTGCTAACCACATTATCGAAGAATACAAGAATGAAACCGAGGTGGCAAGACACCTCTGGATGAGTAAGGATCCGGGAAATGTATGGAAGGCAGAGCCAACTGAGGAGATCAGACAGAAAGAGGAGAATCCTGTTGATAAAAAGCTTGATTCATATAACAGAGCACTCTCATCTATAGCAAAGAATAGGGAGCTTGAATATGATAAGTCATATGAATTAAGGTTTTTCTTCAAGCCTTCAAAGATCATTGAGATGTGCAACAAGTGTCTTGATGCTCTTATAGCTATCGACGGCTTTAATATTTCAAAGGAAGCTGAAGAATATCAGGATTTCTATCTTGCACTCATGGACTGCAGGGATGCATTTAAGGCTAAGGAAATAGATCCGAACGATGGTTCAAACAGAACACAGGATGCGCTTCATGAACTGGACCGTGCAACCAGGGCATATCTTGGATGTAATGATAAGTCTAAGAATGCAATGTACAGAAGGAATGTTGCTGACATTGTAATGAAGCAGTACATCACTCATCCTAATGGCTTCGATATTAAGCACAATATTGATGATTTTGATGACTGGGTTGAGAGAGACAAAGATGTAAATAAAGCTATAAATAATCTCTCAAAGGAAGCTGCCGATAAGAGAAAGGCTCGTCTGGATGCTGAGAAGAAGGCGGCTGACGCTGAGAAGAATAAAAACAGAGAAAAGGATCAAAAAGATAGAGAATACGATAAAGCTCTGCAGAAATTAAATAATAAGCAGAGTGAGGCTGAAGCGGCATTAAAGAGAGCGCAGGATGCTGTTAAAGAAAAGCAGCATGATATTGATGTGCAGCATACAAATATTAATTGGGCTAAAAACCGTGGAGAAAGCCAGGAAAGATTTAAAACTAACCTTGCCAAATTTGAAAATGAGATGGTAGGGCTTAAGAAAACTTTGGCTGATCTCGAAAAGAAGGCAAAAGTTGAGATACCGGCTGAAAGAAAGAAGCTGTTTGATACCCGCAAGAAAGAGCTTGATGACATAAAGAAAGCAGAAGATAATAAGAAGAAGCTTGAAGAAGAGGCTCGCAGGAAGAGAAGAGAGGAACGCCTTAATCCGAATAAGAAGAAGGCAGAGGCTCCTAAGAAGGAAGATAAGAAGGTTGAAGCTCCAAAGGCTGCACCAAAGAAGGAAGAAAAGAAGGTTGCTGCACCAAAGAAGGAAGAAAAGAAGGTTGCTGCACCAAAGAAGGAAGAAAAGAAGGCTGCAGCACCAAAGAAAGAGGAGAAGAAGGCAGAAAATAAGGTTGCTCCAAAGCAGGAAGATAAGAAGGACGAGCCGAAGATCATTGAGATTCCTGAAGAGATTCCTGTTAATGAGAATGATGAAATTATCAATATTAATGACAAGAATGATGATAATATCATAATACCTAAGGATAAAGCTGATAAGGCCGTTGATAAATCAGGCAAGCCTAATGAGTATGACAGATATATAAGCAGTCATACCGGGGAGAAGATGGGTTCAACTAAAGAGAAGATGGTTGATAACCTTGCGAAGATTTACGCGGCACATCTCCTTAAGCGTGGAAATAACAAGTTCTCTGTATCAAAGATTCATTTATACATGAATTCGATGAAGGATAACCTTGTTCTCGCAGAGCTTAGTCAGGAAGAACTTCAGAACTGTCTTGAGACTCCTGAAAAAGCTATTAACAAGGTGGAAAGCATCCGAAAAGAGCTTTACAGTATCAAGCCTGTAGATTACGAGGCATATTGCAACGATATGAAGAAGCTGTTAAACAACATGAAGGATTCAAAGGGCAGAAGTCCTGAATATAAGGATCTTGTACGATGTGTTGAGAGAGCGGCTAATCTTCAGAATAAGGAATTCGGGGATGAGTTCTCAAAGGAGACTGCATATACACAGTCTGCATTCCTTCTCAGTTTTGCGATCACCAACTATACAAAGGGCAAGAAGAGTGTTCGTACCTTTGAAGGCGGAAGAGAACGTTTCGACAACGCGCTTGATGCTGCTTCCATACTTACAAAATACGCTGAGGGCTCAAATAAACGTATCGGTCAGATAGTAAACAGGATCAACAAAGTCCGTAATGCTGAAAAGAACAAGGATGATGCTGTTGACCTTAACAAATACGGTGCCCAGCGTGCCCAGGAGCATAAAAAAGCAAAGGAAGAAGCAAAAGCTAAACCGAAAAAAGAATCGCCTAAGAACCAGATAAAAAAGTAATTTACAATTATTAATAATCAACGGAAAAAGTTTCTTGACATTACCGTGAGATTTGGTATAATTATCGCTGTGTCTTTTCGTTTTGATGAGACACAGCAATTCCCAAGATGGAGGGAGGGTAGATAGTATGTCAAGCGTAGTTGTAAAGGAAAATGAAACACTCGACAGCGCTCTTAGAAGATTTAAGAGAAACTGTGCTAAGGCAGGAATCCAGCAGGAAATCCGTAAGAGAGAGCACTACGAGAAGCCTAGCGTAAAGCGTAAGAAGAAGTCTGAAGCTGCCAGAAAGCGTAAATTTAAGTAATTAATAAATCTTAAATATAAAGCCTTTCACTGAAAAAAGTGAGAGGCTTTTTTCTTTTGACATAGCACATATTATATGATAAAATGTGTCTGTTTTGTGAAAAAGGATATTTAAGGGATAATAAATGATGGAAAAAGACAATAAGAAAAAAGGAAATAAACTGCTGTGGTCTATCCTTTTTATTCTCATTGCCGCGCTCAGCGTCTGGGCAATAAAGCAGCAGAATAAGAGCTTTTCTCTTAAAAAATTCTTCGCTTTTTGGAATTCGGCCAAGCCGAGTTTTATTGTAGGTGCCTTTATTTCCATGCTTTGCTACATCGGCTTTGAAGCAATGGCCCTTAAATCGATAACTCAGATATTCGGATATTCGACCGATTTCATGTCGAATTATTTTTATGCATCCGGAGATCTGTACTTTTCGGCAATCACGCCTTCTGCAACAGGAGGTCAGCCGGCATGCGGGTATTTCATGAGTAAGGATGGAGTTCCTCTTATGGCAACAACCATCGTTCTAATTGTAAATACACTGCTTTACACCTTCTCGCTTGTAATACTCGGTGCTATAGATCTTATACTAAATCCGAGTACACTGATGAAGTTTGGACCGCTGTCAAGGTTTTTCATAATATTTGGCGTGGTTATTCAGGTTGTCCTTGCACTTTTCTTTTATCTTCTGATCGCCAAGGAGTACCTGCTGGAGAAGATAGTTAGCAAGTTCGTGAGATTCCTCGGTAAGCTGAAGTTTGTCAAGAATACCGATGCAAAGATAGAGAAGATAAATAAGAAGATGGACGAATACAGAGAAACGGCCACTCTGATCAAGGGTAAGATGAGTAAGCTGATCATTCCGCTTATTTACAACATCCTTATGAGACTTTCTCTTGTTGCGGTCAGCGTATTTGTATTTCTTGCTGCAGGAAACCTTATGGTTGACGTTGGCAAGATCGTATCGATACAGATACTTGTTATCATCGGAGCGTATGTAATACCTATCCCGGGTGCGATAGGAATTACTGATTATATAATGATCGACGGTTATAAGAGCCTCTTTGACGCAGAACAGGCGGTCAATCTTGAATTGCTCAGCCGTACGATATCGTTCTATGCCTGCGTAATGCTCTGCGGAATACTTACGCTTGTCAAATTTGTTCTGGTAAATAGGAGAAATAAGAAATGATGATAGGTTATTATGATTATACGATGATACTTACATATTTGTCGCTTGTGTCGGCGGGTACCGGAATTATTGTATCGCTGAGTGGTCACGGTCATCCGTTCATAGGAATATTCTTCCTGATGTTCAGCGGTTTCTGTGATGCCTTCGATGGAAAGGTCGCAAGGACCAAGAAGGACCGTACACCTAAGGAATGCAAATATGGTATGCACCTTGATTCACTTTCTGACATAGTGGCCTTCGGTATGCTTCCGGCCTGTATAGGTTCGGCGCTTATCAAGACTTCTCCGTATCTCAGAAATACACTTGATATCTATGATGGCTCCTTCAGAGCAGCAGCTATCCATGTTGCGCTCAATGCCATACTTGTATTTTATGTGCTCTGTGCACTTATTCGTCTTGCTTATTACAATGTAACCGAGGAAGAGAGAATCAACTCCAATGAAGGTCCGAGAAAGTATTACGAGGGTCTTCCGGTTACCAACTCGGCACTGATCTTCCCAACGGTCATGCTGTTCCAGTACATAACCAGGATGGATATCACACTTGTTTATTTTGTTGTGGCACTTATAACCGCCTTCCTGTTTATCACAAGATTCAAGGTTGCTAAGGTTGGTCTTAAGGGAACGATTGTGTGCGTTCTTATCGGTGCGGCAATATTTGCGCTTATGCTTATTTACAGATATGTTATAAATAAATAGTTGATTAAAACAATATGGATCATTCGTTATATGAATGGTCCATATGTTTATAGGGGAAATATTATGGGAATGGACAACGAAAAGACTATAGAACTGAATATTCCGGATAATTATATCCAGAGTATCTTCGGTAATTTTGATGTGAATATCAGAAAGCTTGAGAAGGCTTTCGGGATCGATTATGTACAGAGAGGAAATGTGCTCTCAATTTCAGGTTCGGAGGGAAGCCTTGAGTGTGCGTCCTTTGTTATTGAAGAGATGCTGAAGGTGCTTAAAGGCGGCGGAGAGATCACAGAGCAGAGCCTTGACTATATTATATCTATGGCCAGAGAGAAGCGTGGTAACGAAAGCTATGCTGAACTTGATCAGAATATCATCTGCCATACGATCCAGGGTAAGCCTGTTAAGGCGAAGACCTTCGGCCAGAAAAAATATGTCGAAGCTATCGACAATAATATGATCATCTTCGGTACGGGGCCTGCCGGAACGGGTAAGACTTATCTTGCAATGGCGAAGGCTATTTCGGCATTTAAGAGAAATGATGTTGAACGTATCATCCTTACAAGACCTGCCATTGAGGCCGGTGAGAAGCTGGGATTCCTGCCGGGTGACCTGCAGAGTAAGATCGATCCGTATCTCAGACCTCTTTATGATGCACTGTATGAGATAATGGGAGCTGAGCAGTTCCAGAAGAATATGGAGAAGGGGCTTGTTGAGGTTGCGCCGCTTGCATATATGAGAGGACGTACACTGGACAATGCATTTATCGTTCTTGATGAAGCGCAGAATACAACACCGTCCCAGATGAAGATGTTCCTTACAAGAATAGGCTTTGGCAGCAAGGCAATAATCACAGGCGACCTTACTCAGAAGGATCTTGCGGGAAATACGCAGTCAGGTCTTGAGGTTGCGCTTAAGGTAATAAAGAATATCGAGGGCATCAGCTTCTGTGAATTCACGAGCCGTGACGTAGTAAGACATCCTCTTGTTCAGAAGATAGTAGAGGCTTACGACGAGTATGATAAGAAGATTATGAGAATGAATAAATATAAGAAATAGAGCTATGCTGCAGTCGGTTTAAAGTGTATTGATTAATATATTACGGAGACTACCATATGATTATTAATATTGATAATGAATACAGCGGACGATTGAAAATCTTGAAAGAATTTGATATAATAATACAAGATGTTGTGGAATCAACCTGTGACTTCATGAAATGTCCGTACGAGACGGAAGTTAATGTGCTGTTCACGGATGATGAAACTATACATCAGATCAATTTAGAAAACAGGGGAATCGACCGACCTACGGACGTGCTTTCTTTCCCAATGATCGACTTTGAAGCTCCTGCCGATCTCTCCGGAGTTGAGGATATGCAGTATGAGTATTTTAACTCTGATACAGGCTGCCTCATGCTTGGAGACATAGTTATTTCGATCGACAGAGCCTACAGTCAGGCTGAGGAATACGGACACAGCGTAAAGAGGGAGATAGCGTTCCTGACTGCCCACAGTATGCTCCACCTTTTTGGTTACGATCACATCGATGACGCCGGAAGGGAAGAGATGGAAAAGCTTCAGGAACAAATACTTACAGAGAAAGGATATACAAGAGATTATGAATAAGAAGATCACCAGAGGAACACTTTTCGTAATGCTTGGACTTACACTGCTCACAGGATGCGGCAAGAAGGATAAGAAAAAGAAGGAAGACACTACAACGGAGATTACTACAGAAGCAACCACCGTTGAAACTACAACAGCTACGGAAGCGCAGACAACAGAGGCAACGACACAGGAAGATAAGCATAACGGGCTTGTGCAGAGTGACCTTACCGGAGAGTGGGTTAAGCCTGAGATTGCAAAGAAGAGACCTGTTGGTGTAATGATAAATAATATCGATATTTCATGGCCGCAGTCAGGCATCTCAAAGGCTGATGTTATCTATGAGATGACCTGCGAGGGTGGTATCACAAGATTACTTGCACTTTATACGGATTATTCGGGACTTGATAAGATCGGTTCCATCAGAAGTGCAAGACAGTATTTTGTTATGAAGGCGCTTGAGCATGATGCGATCCTTTCACATGTCGGAGGTTCTACCTACGGACTTCAGGCTATCAAGGATTACAATGTTGATGATATCGAAGGACTTTACGAGAGCGTTTACTACAGATCAGAGGACAGATACGCTCCTCACAACTGCTACATCAGTGCAGACGGTATCGACGAAAGTATTGCAAGCCACGGCTATAGACGTGATCATGAGGATTCATACGTTCCTTCCTTCTACTTCAACGAAGAGGACAAGGACCTTGCAAGTGGCGAGAAGTGTACCTTCCTGGATGTAAGATACAACTCATTCACAGAGCCTTATTATGAGTATGATGAGAAGAATAAGGTTTACAGCAGATATGAGTACGGAATGGCTCATGTAGATGATCAGACAGATATACATCTTACCTTTAAGAACATCATTATCGTTATCACAGATGTAAACGGTATGCCTGATGGAAAATACAACGATGTAACACTTAACGGAAGCGGTAAGGGATACTATGTAACAAACGGCAAGATCATCCCTATCACCTGGAAGAAGGACGGAGATTACAGCAAAACAGAGTATTTCACAGAGGATGGAAATAAGCTCCTTCTCAACCCTGGTAAGACCTTCGTTCAGTACTTTGACGGTGAAGATGCTGCGGGAATTTCGTGGGAATAATTTATGTATAAAACATGCGTGATCGGTGCGGGAGCGGCAGGCCTCATAGCTGGGATTGAGGCCTCCTCCCACCGCAGCGATGTGATAATGATCGATAAGAATAAGAAAGCCGGAATGAAGCTATATGCAACTGGAAATGGAAGGTGTAACCTTGCCAATATGCATATGGCTTTTTCCTGTTACTATGGGAACGCTTTTGCAGCAGAAATTTTAGGCAAAAATCCAGCGGATACAGTCATAGATTACATGAATAAGCTTGGTATAGACTGCTATCAGAAAAATGGATATGTCTATCCGAGGAGCAATCAGGCGTCTTCCGTTGTATGGGCGCTTTTGGACAGACTGAAGGAGAATGGTGTTAAGCTTAAGGTCGGCACCGAAGTCTCACGGATAGCAAAAAAGAACGGGTACTATGCAGTTTATGACAGGGACGGAATCGAAATCTGTACAGCTGAAAATATTATCCTTGCAACCGGTGGCTATTCTGCACCAAAGCTTGGAGCTGCATCAGAGCCTGTAAGCTGCAGCATCTATGATGGACTTGGTATAAAATACACCGAGGCTTCTCCGGCGCTTTGCCCTATGATCTGTGATCCTGCTTCAGGTGAGGCGGCTGATATGACAGAAATATCGGGAATACGTTCGAACGCGCAAGTGACGGTGAAGCTCGGGAGCGGGGAGGCTTATTCCGAAGAGGGAGAGGTTCAGTTTACAGACTACGGACTTTCGGGGATAGTTGTATTTGACCTGTCATATTATGATGATATAAAAACAGTTAAGGTTGATACTCTTTACGAGGTTGATAAGGAGAGCTTTGTCGAGGCGTTTGACAATGTGAAGAAGAGCTGCCCGGGACGTACAGTTCTGGGATTTCTGAACGGTTATATAAATGATAAGCTTGCTGGGTTCATACTTGGAAGGGTTATGGGTATTGATGCAAAGATGAAGCTTGCAGAAACTACAGAAGGCTTTGCAGAGGAGCTTTATAAAGCTATCAGCAGTTTATCCTTTAGGTTTACAGCACGTTACGGCTATGAGCATTCGCAGGTCACAAAGGGTGGAATACTCTGCGATGAAATAGATCCACAAACGATGCAGATAAAGGATAAAAAGGGACTTTATGCAATCGGTGAAGCGGTTGATGTCTGTGGAAGGTGCGGCGGCTATAACCTGATGTGGGCGTTTTTATCTGGTATGCTTGCAGGAAGAACAGCATCACAGCAAGCAGATGATAAATAAAGAATACAGTTGATGGATATTAGATTAGCAGTGGTTGCTATGTGGATTGGTTGATGATAAGAAAATGGTCAGAATAGATAATATCAAGCTGCCGGTGGAACACACGGAGGCAGATCTTAAAAACAGAATAAATAAGCTTCTTAAGAGGGATGATTATAAGTTCGTGAGGATCGTCCGTCGTTCGCTTGACGCCAGAAAGAAAAGTGATATCCACTATAATTACTGTGTTCAGGTTGAACTTGGAAAAAATGAAGAGAAAACAGTGCGTTTTCTTAACAATAAAAATATTACGTTAACCGAAACGAAAAAATACAGTTTTCCATATAAATTTGAATGCCCGGACAGACCGATTATAATCGGTTCCGGGCCTGCAGGATATTTTGCTGCAACTGTACTTGCAGATAACGGACTAAAGCCTATCGTTATCGAAAGAGGCAAGCCGGTTGAGGAAAGAAAGAAGGACGTTGATATCTTCTGGGAGACCGGTAAACTAAATGAGGAAAGCAATGTTTCCTTTGGTGAAGGCGGTGCAGGAACCTTTTCGGACGGCAAGCTTAACACCGGAAACAAAGATAAGGACGGTATTTTCGCATATATATTTGAGACCTTTCACCGCTTTGGGGCTGACGAGTCCGTAACCTACGAGGCAAAGCCACATATCGGTACGGATGTCCTTATGAACGTCATGAAAAATATGAGAAATAATATCACCGATAAAGGCGGCGAGATACTTTTCAATTCAAAGCTGGTTGATATTATACTGCAGGACGATAACAGCTACATTCTTGAGATCGAAGGAGAAGATGGGGTATTTGAAATTAAGACAAATAACCTGATCCTTGCCATTGGACACAGTTCAAGAGACAGCTTTAAGATGCTTTACGAAAGAGGTTTTGCCATGGAACAGAAGCCCTTTGCGGTTGGACTTCGTATAGAGCATCCGAGAAAAATGATAGATGTTGACAGATACGGTGAGGCGCTTGCCGGCAAGCTGCCTGCGGCTGATTATAAGCTTACCTATCACGCAGAGAACGGCAGGGCAGTATTTTCCTTCTGTATGTGTCCCGGAGGCTATGTTGTGAATGCTTCAAGTGCTGAGGGACATATGGTGGTTAACGGAATGAGCTACAGCGGTCGTGATTCTGAAAATTCAAATGCAGCTATTGTCGTGAGCATCACTCCGGAGGACATAAAGGGTGATGAACCGCTGGATGCTGTAAGCTTTCAGGAGACGCTTGAGAAAGGTTTTTTTGAGGCCGGAAATGGGATGATACCGGTTCAGCGCTTCGGTGATTTCGTTAAGGGCGAGAAGAGTACTGCTCTTGGCAGTGTAAAGCCTGTTACAAAAGGTAAAATATCCCTTTCAGAGCTTAAATCCTGTTTGCCAGAATATGTGGCAGATGCTATAATTGAAGGGATAAGGTATTTTGGCACAAGGATCGAAGGATTCGACTCTGAAGATGCAGTTTTGTCCGGAATCGAATCGAGAACTTCATCGCCTGTGAGGATTGTCAGAGATGAAAATCTGATGGCTGTTGGATTCCCGGGAGTATTTCCATGTGGGGAAGGTGCGGGCTATGCGGGAGGCATAACCTCTGCCGCTGCAGACGGAATCAGATGTGCCGAGAAACTTGCTGAGAGATTAATTGAAGCAAATAACAAAGATTGATCAATAATAAATGATTCTGCAAAACATGTAGGATTAATAATATATTTCAGGAGAGAAACAATGTTACAGGAAGAGATGACTGCAGAACAGCTCTGCAGATCGGAGTTAAAAAACAAGAGAAGGATAGTCATCAAGATTGGTTCGTCATCACTTATACACAGTGAGACCGGCGGGATAGATTATATCAGACTCGAGAAGCTTGTCAGGATCATGAGTGATCTCAAGAACCGTGGCAAGGACGTCGTTCTGGTTTCATCCGGAGCGATAGGAGTCGGATACAAGAATCTCGGACTCCCCAAGAGACCCGAAAGTCTTGCAATGAAGCAGGCCTGTGCGGCAGTCGGTCAGGGACAGCTCATGATGATCTATCAGAAGCTCTTCCTTGAATATAATCATAAGGCAGCTCAGGTTCTTCTTACCTTCGACGTTATCATCTCGGATGAAAGAAGAAAGAACGCAAGAAATACACTTAATGAGCTGCTCAGAATAGGTATCATCCCCGTTGTTAATGAGAATGATACGGTTGCTACAGAAGAGATCGAATTTGGCGACAACGATACACTTTCAGCTATAGTTGCAACGCTGATCGGTGCTGACCTGCTGATACTGCTTACGGATATCGACGGTCTCTACACAGATGACCCGAAGAGTAATCCTGACGCCAAGAGACTTTCGGTGGTTACAAAAATTGATAATAAGCTTATCGGTATGGCCAAGGGCTCGGGCTCAAGCTTTGGCACAGGCGGTATGGCTACCAAGATAGCCGCTGCAAGAATTGCAACAGACACAAATACGGATATGGTAATCTGCGATTCGGAGGACCTCGATAATATCAATAAGGTTATCGAAGGCGAGGATGTTGGAACACTGTTCATCGCACATGAGCAGGAGGATTTCGACACGGCAGATTTCATAAAGAATAAAAAATACATGGAAATGTAAATTTTCCGGTGGTGAGATATCATGATAGCTAAAAAAGAAGCAAGAAAGCTTTGCAGCACGAGAAGAAAACAGCTTTCCACTGAGGATGTGGCTCTTCTTTCGGAGAGGATCATGAAGCGTATCAGCTGTCTTCAGGTTTATAAGGACTGCACAGACATACTTGCGTATTTCAGACTTGGTAATGAGGTTGATCCCGAGAGCCTGTTTGAAGAAGCTGTGAGAAGCGGTAAGAATGTATTTCTCCCCAAGGTTAAGGGCGAAGAGATGGACTTCTTCCCATACACCGGCAGGGACAGCGTCAGTAAAGGTTATATGGGCATCATGGAGCCGGTTTCGGACGAGACCTTCACCTACGGGGCTGACAAGAAAATACTCATGATCATGCCCGGAGTCGCTTTCGACAGAAAAGGCGGAAGGGTCGGCTACGGCGGCGGATATTATGACAGATATCTCGACAGATACAGGAATGAAAAGATAGTAAGGCTTGCCGCTGCATACGAGCTCCAGGTCTTGGATGAAGAGATCGAGCTTGATGAGTTTGATATCAAGGCGGACATAGTTGTTACGGAAGATAATATTTATAATTTGTTGAAATAGAACGGAGGAAGGATATGTACGATATTAAGGCTGTTTGCGAGAAAGCTAAAAAGGCAAGCAGGATAATCGCAAGAACAGGAATCGAGGAAAAGAACAAGGCACTGCTGATGGTTGCTGATGCACTTTGTAGCAGGAAGAATGAGATAATCAAGGGAAATAAGATCGATGTTTCGAATGCAGAGGACAACAATATGAGCCCTGCACTTATGGACAGACTTAAGCTTACAGATGAGAGGATCGAGGGTATCGCCGAGGGAGTCAGACAGGTTGCGGCTCTTGAGGATCCTGTAGGAGAGGTGCTTTCCATGAAGAAGCGTCCAAACGGACTTCTCGTTGGTCAGGTAAGAGTTCCTATGGGTGTTATCGGTATCATTTACGAGTCACGTCCAAACGTAACCATCGATACCTTTGCACTCTGCTTTAAGGCAGGAAACGCAGTTGTTCTGAGAGGCGGCAGTGATTGTATTCATTCTAATCTGGCACTTGTGAAGATTGTTAAGGATGCTCTTATTGAGGCGGGTATTGATCCGGATGTTATCAGTCTTGTTGAGGATACGGACAGAGAGATCGTAAATCAGATGATGAAGATGAATCAGTATCTCGATCTTCTGATCCCAAGAGGCGGCGCGGGCCTTATAAATAATGTTATTCAGAATGCAACAGTTCCTGTTATCCAGACAGGTACAGGCAACTGCCACATTTATGTTGATAAATACGCTGATCTCGATATGGCAGTTAAGATCATCAGAAATGCCAAGCTTCAGAGACTGGGTGTCTGCAATGCGGCTGAATCGCTGGTTATCCACAGCGATGTTGCAGAGGATGTTATTCCTCTTATAGCTGCAGACCTTGCAAGCGACGGCTGCGAGATCAGAGGCGACGAGAGATCACAGTCAATCAGCAATATTATCGTACCTGCAAATGAAGAGGACTATGGTACAGAATATCTTGCCAAGATCATTTCAGCTAAGGTTGTTGACAGCCTTGACGAAGCGATAGAACACATCAACAAATACAGTACAGGCCATTCGGAAGCCATCATCACAGAGGACTACAACAGTTCACAGAGATTCTTAAACGAGGTTGATTCAGCCTGCGTATACGTGAACGCATCTACCAGATTCACTGACGGCTTTGAATTCGGCTTTGGCGCGGAGATAGGCATCTCCACACAGAAGCTTCATGCAAGAGGCCCTATGGGGCTTACGGCACTTACATCGACGAAGTATATTGTATACGGTAATGGTCAGATAAGATCCTGACGGGGAAAGGATAGGTAAGTATGAAAGGAAGGATTAGCATCAGAGGACTGTTCATAATGGCTGCCTTTGTATTTTGCCTGGTGACGCTTAATGGCATCGCAGGAGACGGCGTTATAGCCGCAGGCACCAAGAACGGTTTCTATCAGGAAGATGGTAAGTGGGTTTACTATCAGAACGGCAGTATTTCAAATAAGACCTGGGTTGTTAAGGGAACAGTTAACGGCGACACAGGCTGGTGGTATATTGTAAACGGTTCGGTAAAATTCACTGACACAGTAGCCAAGAATGAGAATGGCTGGTGGAAGATCAAAAACGGCAAGGTTGATTTCAATTTCAACGGTATAGGAGAGAACGAGAACGGCCTCTGGGTATGCAGTGGCGGTAAGGTTAATTTCAACTACAACGGTTTCTTCAAGGACAGCACCGGATGGTTTCTGATCCAGGGCGGTAAGGTTCAGAAGAATGCCAAGGGCGTTTACAAGGGAACTGTTAACGGCGAAAATACTTGGTGGAATGTTGTTGACGGCAAGGTTCTCTTCAAGGATACGATTGCTAAGAACCAGTACGGCTGGTGGAGGATCAAGAACGGTAAGGTTGACTTCAACTGCAACAGTATTGAGAAGAACGAATACGGCTGGTGGTATCTGAAGGGCGGCAAGGTTGACTTTAACTTTAAGGGTATCGCAAAGAACAGCAATGGCTGGTGGTATTGCTCAGGCGGTAAGGTAAGCTTTAACTACAATGGCTTTGCAGAAGGCACGGTTGACGGAGTTAAGGGAACTTATTATTTCGAAGGCTCAAAGCTCAGTACCAAGAGCTTTGTGGCAAAATATAACGATAAATGGATATTTGTAAATAAGGGACGTGTTGACACCTCTTATACAGGCTTCGGCCAGAATCAGTACGGTTGGTGGTATTTTGAAAACGGCGTTCTTGATTTCAGCAGAAAGGGCGTTTATAAGGGAACTGTTAACGGAAATACAGCCTGGTGGTACGTTGAAGGCGACAAGGTTATGTTCGACAAGACCACTATCGGTGCCAACTCAAACGGCGAGTGGTACTGCAAAAACGGTAAGGTTGATTTCAACTACAACGGAGACTTCAATTTCAACGGCGAGACCGTTAAGATTAAGGGCGGTAAGGTTGTAACAAGTGTTGATCAGCAGAGAATGCAGAACAAGGCTCAGGATTACAGCAGTGATACAGGCTACCTCATCCTTCTGGACAGAGATAAATCAAAGGTTATGGTTCTTGAGGGCTACTATGGTAACTGGAGCTGCAAATATTACTGGGACTGCAACTGCGGTTCACCGGAGCATTTCACTCCAAGCGGAACCTTCAGAACGACCTCACTTCATATGCTTTATTTCGGACCGGACGATGAGTACAGATGCTGGTATGCAACTCAGTTCTACGGCGACGTTCTTTTCCATTCGGTATTATACCAGGGTGGCGAGGATGCACCGAATACCATCATCGACGGCAGACTCGGCGTCAATACATCAAAGGGATGCGTAAGACTTCAGATCGAGAATGCAAAGTGGATCTATTACAATATCCCAACAGGAACTAAGGTTGTTGTTTACTAAAATAATATTTACATCAGGAGAATTTTATGAACTTAAATGCGCAGAGCTTTACAGGCTCAAATACATATGTTGCTTCAGAGGAGCTTATGAAGGCAGTTGACGTGGCTGTTGCTCTTGAGAAGCCGCTTCTTATAAAGGGTGAACCGGGTACAGGAAAGACCATGCTTGCACAGGCTATCAGCGAGGCTATGGGCAAGAAGCTGATCATCTGGAATATCAAATCGACCACAAAAGCTCAGGAAGGTCTCTATGTTTATGATACTATCCAGAGACTTTATGACAGCCAGTTCGGTAATGAGGGCGTTGATAATATCGAGCAGTACATCAAGCTTGGTAAGCTTGGTGAAGCCTTCAGCGAGGAGGAGCAGTGCATACTCCTTATCGATGAGATAGATAAGGCTGATCTTGAGTTCCCTAACGACCTTCTCTGGGAGCTTGACAAGATGGAATTCTATATCCATGAGACCAAGAAGACTGTTAAGGCTAAGACAAGACCTATCGTTATCATCACTTCAAATGCAGAGAAGGAGCTTCCGGATGCCTTCCTCAGAAGATGTATATTCCATTACATCACCTTCCCTGATAAAGAGGAGATGGAAGAGATAGTTAAGGTGCATTTTAATGAGCTGGATGAAAATCTCCTGAAATATGCCATGAGTACCTTCTACTGGATCAGAAGCATCAAGGAGGTAAGAAAGAAGCCAAGTACTTCAGAGCTTATCGACTGGCTTCAGGCGCTTATGATCGGTGGTATCGAGCCTGAGACAATCAGACAGAAGCTTCCTTATCTCGGAGTTCTCGTTAAAAAGGATGAGGACTTCAATGTAGTTAACAAGAATAAAGTTATGTAAACTATGCGTATGTATTTACTTGAATTTGACATGATCACAGCGGGGTAGAATAGTGTTTTCTGATTTTTTATATGTCCTGAAGGATAAAGGACTGAATGTTTCCATGACTGAGTGGGTAACCTTCATGGATGCGCTTGATCGGGATCTTGCCGAGTCGAGCCTTGACGTCCTGTATTATCTGGGAAGGATGATACTTGTTAAAACTGAATCTGATTTTGATAAATACGACCTCGCTTTTATGGAGTATTTTAAAAATATCAAGCATGATGACGAAGTGCCTGAAAATATCATGAAATTCCTTGATAAGAAGGGCATGAAGCCGGACGAGCAGAATATCGCCATGTACGGTTATGATCAGAAGCGTGATATGAACGAGACCAAGAGAATGTTCCGCGAGAGGATCTCCGAGCAGAATACCGAGCATAACGGCGGTAATTACTGGATAGGTACAAGCGGCGGTTCTGCATTCGGACATTCGGGCAGAAATAAGGGCGGTATCAGAGTCGGCGGAACCACCGGAATGCGTTCGGCTTTTGCGGTTAACGGCGAGAGAAAATACGTTGATTTTCGCCACGATAAGACTCTTGATATCAGGCAGTTCCAGGTTGCCTTCAGAAAGCTGAGACAGTATTCGTCAAGGCTTGATATACCTGAAACTGAGCTTGATCTGGACAAGACCATAGATTCCACCTGCAATAACGGCGGTTATCTTAAGCTTGAATACCAGAAGCCAAGGAAAAATACAGTAAAGCTTCTTCTCCTGTTTGACTGCGGAGGAACCATGTATCCTTTCATGGAGCTTTGCAATTCGCTTTTCCAGGCGGTTCATAAAGCAAATCATTTTAAAGAGGTTAAGACCTATTATTTCCATAACTGTATTTACAGCAAGCTTTACAAGACGGCAGAATGTGAATACGGTGACTGGATAGACCTTGAAGAGGTTTTCAGAAAGACCGACAAGGATTATAAGGTTATTATTGTCGGCGACGCGCAGATGGCTCCTGAAGAGCTGTTTGACGTGAACGGTAACTACCGTGGACCGAATGACGGTAAGAGCGGCTACGACTGGAATGTGATGCTGAGCAAGAAATATAAGAAGATCATCTGGCTGAATCCAAGATATCATGCAGGCCTTTCTTCAAGGCTTACATGGATGGAGGCCGAGGATACGCTTGCACAGATATATCATATGTATCCGCTGACGGTTGACGGACTTAAGGAAGGTATCAAAAAGCTTATGGCTCCGAGGTAAGGTCTGTGTTGGTGTTTGGAGGTTTATCCGAACCGATGAGACACAGATGTTTCGGGCTGTGATAGGGGGTGAATAGATTGGATAACGATCTGTTCTATGATGATTTTGATGAGATTAAACCGGATGCTACTGAAGGCGTGAATGAGCAGGATAACAGTGAGACTCTTGAAGAGGTAGTTGCTGAGATCGTAAGTACGCCGGATGAGGTGCTTCCTGTAAAAACGGATTATCCGGATCCTGCGACTGCGACGGGCCTTGTGCTTTCCGGCGGAGGCGCTAAGGGCGCTTATCAGGTTGGTGTTCTGAAGGCTCTTGCCGAGGCAGGACTTCTGAAGGATGTAAGCTATATATCCGGTGATTCAATTGGTGCAATAAATGCCATGCTGTACTGCCTGGGTGACAGTCAGTTCATGTATGATGTCTGGGAAAATATAAATATGCCGGAGGTATTTGAACCGGATCCGGACCTTTTCTCGAATAATCCTAAGCTTTTCTCAAGAGATAAGGTTACGGCCATGATGAACGAATACCTTAAGGATGATGTTATCCGTAACCTTCCGTGTGTAGTTTATGCAGGAGTTACAAGGCTTGAGGGCGGACGGTATTTTCCGGAATATATGAAGCTGAACGGTCATACAAAGAATGAGATGATCGACATATTGCTTGCTTCATCGGCGATTCCTATAGTTTATGAGGCGGTCAGGATCAACGGCAAGGAATACCTGGATGGCGGGCTGACGGATAATGAACCGATCAAACCGCTGTATGATCTGGGCGTAAGAAGGTTCATAATAATCGGCCTCGACAGTGATAAGGTATTTGAACATTATAAATATCCGGATGCCGAGTGTTATGCGATATATCCGAGCCACGACCTTGGGGACTTGTTATCGGGCACAATGAATTACGAGATCAAGGCGAAGCATTTCCGTGAGATGCTTGGGGAAAAGGACGGAAAGCTTGCAGTTAAAACTCATTTCGAGAAGGATCCGACGTATATAAGTCTCAGAAACGAGATAAATAGAACTAATTATCTTGAGATAAAAAACACGCTTAAGGTTGAGACTGCACAGAGAGATCTTGGCGCATCAATCGATAAGCATATGGCTTATTTCAATAAGATATATGATAAATATAAGGACTTTTGATCCAAGTGGATCATTATAAATATTGGGGTTAAAACTAAAAATGTATTTCATAATGAGAAGGAGGGGTTTCTATGGGAAACAAGATTGTTACGATTGGCCGACAGTTCGGCAGTAATGGAAGAAATATCGGAAGAGCTGTTGCTGAGAAGCTTGGAGTTAACCTATACGATAAGGAGCTTCTGAAGCTGGCAGCCAAGAATTCCGGTGTGTGCGAGGAACTGCTTCAGAATCTTGATGAGAAGCCTAATAAGAGCTTTTTGTATTCGGTTGTTATGGATCCGTATGCTTTTGCGTACAGCTACAATAACAGCGACTATACGATGAATATCAATCAGCAGGCATTCCAGGCGACATTTGACACGATAAAGGCTATTGCAGATAGGGAGTCCTGCGTAATCGTAGGAAGATGCTCGGACTACATACTTCGCGATTATCCGGATGTTCTGAATGTATTTATCTATGCACCGCTGGAGGCGAGGATCAAGACTGTTATGCAGCGTTTTCCGGAGCTTACGGAGAACAAAGCCAAAGATCAGATAAATAAGGAAGATAAGGCCAGAGCCTCATATTACAATTATTATTCTTCAAAGAAATGGGGCAAGATGGACAGTTATCACCTCTGCATCGACAGCAGTCGTATGTCTATCGAGGATGCTGCGGATATAATTGTAAGAGCGTTGGTATAATGTTCTAAAATAATAAAATCTCCGGTGTGTATGCATCGGAGATTTTTTGTATTATTATATTTATTATTATCTATGCGGTAATCAGTGCATATTTGTTTAGTCGGTTTCACGCAGCTTGACCACATTGCGGTTGGCGCGCTTTTTATTCTCATCCATATCTGCGTAATGTTTACGGGTGGTATTAACGTCTTTATGACCGAGTACATCGGCTACGAGGTAAATATCGCCTGTTTCCTGGTATAATGACGTGCCGTAGGTACTTCTCAGCTTGTGAGGAGTAATATGCTTGAGAGGAGTAGCAGTGGAAGCGTATTTTCTGACAAGTAGCTCAACACTGCGCACACCAAGCCTTTTCCGCTGTGAAGAAAGGAAAAATGCGTCCTCGTGACCGTCGGCAGGCGTTATTTTTTCACGTTCCTTAAGGTATTCCTGCAGGATTTCGCCGGCTTCATCGCTGAAGAATACGAAATCCTCGTTTCCACCTTTTCTGGTAACTTTAACACGCATATTATTAAAATCAACATCGTAAATATTAAGGCCAACGAGCTCGGAAACACGGATTCCGGTACTTAACATGAGTGTAAGCAGGGCAAGATCACGAACCTTCAACTTTTCGTGAAACCTCTGTTGACTTTTCGTAAGACCAATTCCGTATTCGACGTGATCGAGGAAGTCAGCAGTCTCATTGGTATCCATACGGATAATAGCCTTTTCACGTATTTTAGGCATATTTACCTTGGTAGTAACGTTTTCCTTTATCATTTCATGCTTATAGAGATATGCGAAAAGAACTCTGAGGGCGCAAAGCTTGCGTTTTTTGGAACGTGCGTCGTTGGTATATTCACGGCCGTCCTTAATATAAAGTGTGATAAATGACAAAAATTCTTCGAAATCCAGAGCAGTTAAATGGTTCAGATCATCAAGTGAAATATCCTTAACAGCCTTATTTTTTAACGCAGGATTTTCATCATGTAAATAGTCGAAAAAAAACTTTATATCATAAGCATATGCAATTCTTGTACGTGGCTGGGTCGTTTCCTCGATGCTTCGTAAAAACAGACTTACATACGAAGGAAGCTGGCTGGTTATTTCGCGCAGCCTCATGATCTGTTTTTTTGAAAGTTCTTTTGCATAAGAAACATGCGAAACATTTGCAGGTTTAGCTGCAACGGTTTTTGTCTTAGTTTCTATATTTTCTGCGGATCCTGCCATAGTACTACTCTCCATATTATTATGGTTTATTATTTCGCAAAACTAAGGTTTGACGAATAGTTATATCTGTAATTATACTACTGTTCTTTGAGCTTTTCAAATACATTATTGACGAAATAATCTGAAAATAAACGCAAATCAATTAGATCAGGTCATACATTTCAGGACGTCTGTCTCTGAACATTCCCCATTCAAGACGAACCTTTTTCAGATTATCGAAATCATATTCTGCGTAAATAATGTTTTCTGAAATTTTATCAGCCTGCTCGATAACTTCGCCGGTTTCATTTGTAAGAAAACTTGTTCCGTAAAAATCAAGTGAGCTTTCCTGGAAGGAATTTTCTTCACAAGGTTTTACCTCTTCATGGCCGATACGGTTAGCTGCAACCACCGGAATGATATTTGCGGCAGAATGACCCTGCATGGTTCGCTGCCAATGACCTGAGCTGTCCATGCCAAGAATTGGCTCAGAACCGATAGCCGTCGGATAAAGAATGATATCCGCACCAAGAAGCGCCAGACTTCTTGCGGTTTCTGGAAACCACTGATCCCAGCATATACCGACCCCTACTCTTCCATAGGTCGTCTCAAATACCTTAAAACCTGTATTTCCCGGCGTAAAATAGAACTTTTCCTGATAAAAATGATCATCAGGTATATGAGTTTTTCTGTAAATACCGAGGTTTTCGCCGCAGTCAAGCATAACAACCGTATTGTAAAGTGTTGTCTTGTCACGTTCGTAGATGCTTACCGGAAGGACAACCGAAAGCTCACGGGAAACCTCTGTAAGGCGCAGAACTGCGTCGTTTTCGGCAACCGGCTTTGCGTATTCATAATAGTCATAACGTCTTTCCTGGCAGAAATACTGTCTCTCGAAAAGCTCAGGGAGAAGGATGATCTTGGCACCCTTTGAAGCAGCCTCACGGACCATTTTCTCAGCCTTATCTATATTCTCTTTAACATCTCTGCTGCAGCTCATCTGGATCGCAGCAACCTTAATATCTGGCATTATTTTTACCTCTCGCATATACTTTTATGATCATCTATCATTTACACTATAAATCGCAATTACATCGGAATTATTTAACAAGAATATCATACATAACCGAATCGTTGCTCTGTTAAATCAAATAATAATTCAGTTTACTCTTGGAATCTGCTGAGTGATGCAATGAATGTTTCCACCACCAAGAAGTATATGTCTTGCGTAGATCGGAATAACCTTACGCTCAGGACAGAGTTCCTGAAGAATATTCACGGCGTGGGCATCACTTTCGGCATTCTCTCCGCCAAATTGAGGAACCAGCAGACAGTCATTTGCAAAATAAAAATTCACGTAGCTTGCGGCAAGTCTTTCGCCTGCTTCACGTTCATCCTCACCTTCCTCAAAGATGTAATTATCAATATCTTCTGCTGTACAGGTCACAGGAACATCCGGAATTGGAAGCTTATGAACCTTAAGCTTTCTTCCCTTGGCATCAGTTTCTGCCATCAGATATTCGTAGTCCTGAAGAGAAAGCTCATACTGAGGGTCTTCCTTATTATCAGTCCAGGCAAGGACAATCTCGCCGGGTCTGATGAAGGCGGCTACATTATCAACGTGTTCGTTAGTTTCATCCATGTAGATGCCTCTTGGAAGCCACAGAACCTTCTCTGCGCCAAGATACTTCTTTAGTGTATTTTCTATCTCTGACTTACTTAGAGCCGGATTACGGCCCTTTGAGAGTAGACACGACTCAGTGACCATAAGTGTCCCTTCACCGTCTGTATGAACGCTACCGCCTTCTAAAACAAATGGAGCCGCGTCGATAAGCTCGTCGCCTGCAAGCGCTGTAAAATTCTTCGCAAGCCTGTCATCCCTATTCCACGAAGCATAAAGTCCGTCATAGGTTCCGCCCCAGGCATTAAAGCTCCAGTTGATGCCGTAACGCTTATTATTGGCTAAAACAAACGTCGGGCCCACATCTCTAGCCCATGAATCATCTGTCTCATAAATATATACTATGAGTTCGTGATTTAGATTTGTAGTATTATCTGTTTTAATAATGCCACTGAATCTGTCATATACCTTCTCGGAAGCCTTCTCGCTTACAACAAGATAAACGTTCTCAACCTGAAGAAGCTTCGTGATTATTTCTGCAAATGCATCCTCAGCCTTGGATGAATCCTTGCCCCAGCTTCCGGGACGTTCAGGCCATATAATAAGTGTTCCTTCATGAAGTTCAAACTCACCCGGAAAACGTATGCTGTTTTTTATTTCATCTATTGATATTATTGTATTATTTTTATTATCAGTCATCTTATTTAAATCTAAATTTCGATATACTTTAATGATTTGTTCACGAAAGTCTCTGCTTAAAATCTTCGTAGCCGAATCTTTTTACAAGCTCGAATCTATCATCATTTAACTTATTGTCACCGATATTCTCATCCTTTGAGGCAATCCTTGCATCTTCTGAAGAATTACTACAGCTGCTATGCTCCAGAACAATATCCGGAAGTGCCATTCCGTTGAAGGTATTATTCTTGACCATGCTGTAAATAGCCATATCTCCAAAGGTGAGGATGTCTCCAACCTTCGGTACTTCCTTCAGCTTGTAAATACCGATCACATCACCGGCCAGACATGTCCTTGATGCCAGTCTTACCCAGACACCATCATTAAGCCCATCACAAATACGCTTCATTTCATCTTCATACGCTTCGCTTCCACTCTTTATTGCGCCAAAAAGTGGCGGCGTATAAGGCATTTCAAGCACATCAGGCATATGGCAGGCCGCAGATGCATCAAGTATCAGCGTCGGCATATCGTCCGTATCAACAATATCGAGAACCGTCGTGATAAGGGTTCCGGCATCGATCGCGATTGCCTCACCCGGCTCAAGATAGATGTCGACGTTCCACTTTTCTTTTACTTCCTTAAGGAACTTGATCAGTCCCTCACGGTCGTAATCATCCTTTGTAATATGATGACCGCCGCCCATATTTATCCAGCTTACCTGCTCCAGGATATCCGCAAAGTTCTCTTCAACACTCTTGAAGGTATCTCTCAGCGGCTCAAAGCCCTGCTCACACAGTGTATGAAAATGCAGTCCAGTAACGCCTTCAGGAAGCTTCTCAGGAAGCTTATTACGTCTTATACCAAGCCTTGACCCTTTTCCGCAGGGATCATAGATCTCATGACCCTCCTGTGTCGAGAATTCAGGATTGATTCGCAGAGCAACCTTAAGCTTTCCGGCCTTCTGATAAGGCTCCCAGACAGCTCTATGAAGCTCAAGCTGATTTAGTGAATTGAAATATATGTGACTGCAGATCTCGCACAACTCCTTCATCTCAGAAGGCTTGAAGGCAGGCTCAAATACATGATTATCTTCTCTGCCGCCGAATTCCTCATAAGAAAGCTTTGCTTCATAGATTCCCGAGGCCGTTGTGCCGGAAAGGTATTTTCTGATAAGAGGATAGGTCTTAAACATAGAATAAGCCTTCTGAGCCAGAAGTATCTTCACTCCTGCCCTTTTCTCTATATCAGCAAGTATTTCAAGATTGTGTATTAACTTTTCTTCCTGCACGATATATGCCGGAGTTCTAAGTTCGTCGTAGCGCATTTACTTCACCATTTCTTAATTCAAACCGGAGTAAAGCTCATCACTCTCCTCCGGTATTTATCAATCATATTATGACACAGCATCAATACAATCAGATTTCAGACGATATGCTGTATATATTTAAGTATTAGTCTACAAGCACCGGATTCTCATCAACAACCCATGGAAGGCCGTATTTATTAAGCATATCCATGTATGGATCCGGATCGAATTCATCAGTTGTGAAAACGCCCGGCTTCTTCCAGAGACCTTTCACAACAAGTGCTGTACCGATCATCGCAGGAACACCGGTTGTATAGCTGATAGCCTGGCTGCCAAGCTCCTTGTAGCACTCCTGATGATCACAAACATTATAGATATATATCTTACGCTCCTTGCCGTCCTTCTTTCCGGTGAAGATACAGCCGATATTTGTCTTACCAACTGTTCTCGGTCCGAGACTTGCAGGATCAGGAAGCAGAGCCTTCAGGAACTGGATCGGAACTATTTCCTTACCCTCAAAGTTAATAGGACTTGTTGAAAGCATACCTACATTCTCAAGGCACTTCATGTGTGTCAGATAGCTCTGACCGAAGGTCATGAAGAATCTTATTCTCTTAACGCTCGGGAAGTTTCTTCCGAGAGCCTCGATCTCCTCGTGATGAAGAAGGTACATATCCTTCTCGCCAACCTCAGGGAAGTTGTATACTCTCTTGATTTCCATAGGCTTGGTCTCAATCCACTTGCCATTCTCCATATAGCTTCCGTTAGCGGAAACCTCGCGGAGATTGATCTCAGGATTGAAGTTGGTAGCGAACGGATAACCGTGGTCGCCGCCGTTGCAGTCGAGAATATCGATAGTATCGATCTCGTCAAAATAATGCTTCGCAGCATAAGCCGTAAATACGCTTGTTACACCTGGATCGAAGCCTGTTCCGAGAAGTGCGGTAAGTCCTGCTTCCTTAAACTTTTCTTCGTAAGCCCACTGCCAGCTGTAATCAAAGTAAGCTGTGAAGCCCTTCTCTTCGATTCTCTTCTCGTAAATCGCACGCCACTCAGGATCGTCTGTATCCTCCGGCTCGTAATTTGCGGTATCAATATAGTCAACCTTACACTCAAGGCATGCATCCATAATTGTAAGGTCCTGATAAGGAAGTGCAACATTCAGCACTGCATCCGGCTTGTAGGAATCGATAAGCTTTACAAGCTCGTCCTTATCGTCCGCATTCACAGTTGCTGTAGAAAGCTTAACGGTTGTGCCTTCCTTCTCTATTTTCTCCTTAAGAGCCTTGCATTTAGCTTCTGTACGGCTCGCTATCATAAGCTCTGTAAATACTTCGCTGTTCTGGCAGCATTTCTGGATAGCAACCTGCGCAACACCGCCGCAGCCTATAACAAGTAATCTGCTCATATTTTTAACCCTCAACCTTTCGTTAGTATTCTATAAGTGACTCAAATCAGTCCATATATATTTTCGCCAATAATTATTCTTCTTCCTTCAGCATATCCTCAACATATTTCGGAAGCATGAAAGCTCCTCTGTGAAGATGTGTTGTATAATACCAGGTTTCGATGCCTCTCTCCTCCCATCTCTCAGGATTAAAATCCTTCAGCGGATGGTATTTCTTGGAAGCAAATCCGAAGAGCCAGTAGCCTGCCGGGCTGGTCGGAATATGTGCCTGATAAACTCTGGTGATCGGGAAGGATTTGAAAGCCTTCCTGTGCATCGCCCTGCAGTCCTCCTCGTCCTCATCGAAGAACGGGCTTCCGTGCTGGTAAACCATGATTCCGTCATCATGAAGCGCTCTGAAGCAGTTACCGTAGAACTCCTTCGTGAAAAGTCCGGCCTCATGTCCGAGAGGATCGGTCGCGTCGTTGATGATAAGGTCGTATTTGTCCTTGCAGCGTCTGAGGAATCTGAGACCGTCTTCATAATAGATCCGTACACGAACATCCTCAAGTCCGATCGCATTGTCCGGAAAATATTTTCTGCAGACATCTACGAACATCTTGTCCGGCTCCGCAATATCGATAACCTCGATCTCCTTATAATGTGACAGCTCTCTGGCAACACCGCCGTCGCCGCCTCCGATAACAAGCACCCGCTTAACGTCAGGATGAACCGCCATCGGAACATGAACTATCATCTCGTCGTAGGTAAACTCCTCCTGCTCGGAAAAGATGACATTTCCGTTCGAGGTGAGGAATTTGCCGAATTCCGGCGAGTCAAATACATCTATTCTTCTGAATTCACTGGTACCGCTGTAGAGGTGCTGATCAACTCTGATCGACATCTTTACATTTGCTGTATGCATCTCTTCAAACCAGTATTCCATCTTTACATCTGCCATTTTAAAAGCCCCTTTTAATCTGATTTATGAATCACACTAGTATACTGTATATCCCTTAAGTACGCACAGCTCTGAGATGTCGTCGCTTTCAGGCCCCTGCATCGAGCAGCCCTTCTCTTTTGCTGTCTTAATATAATCTATGATATCGCTTGTGATCATTTCGCCCGGCGCAAGGATAGGGATTCCCGGCGGATAACACATAACGGATTCCGCGCATATCCTTCCGACTGTCTCCTCGAGAGGAAGCTTGATCTTCTCGGCATAGAAAGCTTCCTGCGGGGTTGCCTTAACAATAGGTGTTATATATTCTGCACTGAAGAAATTGCCTTCAGGCTTTGCGTAAAGCCTTGCGATATCACTGAGTGCACCAACCAGTCTCTCGATATCCTGAAGCCTGTCGCCGATTGAGATGTAGGCGAGGATATTTGACAGGTCACCGAATTCCATCTGAATATCATATTCTTCACGAAGCAGGTCATAAACCTCGATTCCGGTAAGACCGATGCCACGTGTATTTATAACGAGCTTTGTTTCATCGAAGGCAAATATGCTGCCGCCGTTTATAAGTTCGGAACCGAAGGCAAAGTAACCGTCGATCTCATTTATCTCTTCTCTTGCGTAGGAAGCCATCTCGCATACCTTTGCGAAGCTTTCTTCACCGTGGAGTGCCAGGTTCCTGCGGCTGATATCAAGACTTCCGAGTAAGAGGTACGAAGCACTGGTTGTCTGTGTCAGATTGATGATATTGCTGACGTAGCCCTCGTTGACTTTGTCACCGATCAGAAGCAGCGAACTCTGAGTCAGCGAACCGCCCGACTTATGCATACTTATCGCACACATATCCGCGCCTGCCGCCATTCCGTTAAGAGGAAGATTCTTGCCGAAATACAGGTGCGTTCCGTGAGCCTCGTCAACAAGTGCGAGCATACCGTTTGCATGAGCCAGATTAACTATACTCTGAAGATCCGAGCAGATGCCGTAGTATGAAGGATTATTTATAAGTATAGCCTTGGCATCCGGGTTCTCTGTGATCGCCTTCTTAACGTCTTCTATCTCCATTCCAAGCGGGATACCAAGCTTTGTATCAACCTTCGGGTCGATATATACAGGAATCGCACCGCAGAGAACAAGCGCATTGATCGCGCTCTTATGAACATTACGCGGCATGATGATCTTGTCGCCCTGCTTGCAGGCCGTAAATACCATGCTCTGAACGGCACTTGTCGTTCCACCAACCATAAAAAAGGCATGAGCTGCGCCAAATGCATCTGCCGCAAGATCCTCTGCCTCTTTTATTACGGATACAGGATGACAGAGATTATCCAAAGGTTTCATTGAATTGACGTCTATTTCAACACATTTCTGCCCCAGAAAATCGACGAGCTGAGTGTTGCCTCTGCCCCTCTTATGGCCTGGCACATCAAATGGAACAACCCTGAGCCTTCTGAACTTCTCAAGCGCATCATATAACGGCGCTTTATGCTGCATCTTTATATCCATTTATTTAATTCTCCTGTTTCAATCATGGTACTTTGAGCAGTGAAAATCAAACAACTACTCAAGTTAATATTCTATCACAAATACATCCGTAATTGAACAGTTATTTTACATTATGATCACTATAATTTTGTATCCTGTGTATTGCTGCTTTCAACTTCTAATACAGTGACGTTTTTCAATGCACTGTTGATCTTATTGGTTCTTGTACCGATCAGTGCGTTAAGGTCTTCATCAGCCTGCCTGAGTCTTGTTCTTGCAGAATCAAGAACCTTTGCGAAGCTTGCAAATTCCTTCTTAGCCTTCTCAAGGATAGACCAGACCTCTCCGCTCTTCTTTTGGATGGCAAGAGTTCTGAAGCCCATCTGGAGGCTGTTAAGAGTTGCAGCCATAGTTGATGGTCCGGTGATATTAACCTTGTATTCGCGCTGCAGGATTTCCACAAGCCCCATATTTACTACTTCTGAATACAGTCCTTCGAATGGCAGGAACATAATAGCAAAATCAGTTGTATACGGTGGTTTGATATATTTATCGCTGATACTCTTTGCACAGTTTTTGATCTCAGTCTCAAGTGTCTTACGCTTTTCCTTGATAACAACCGGGTCACCGACCTCGTATGCTTCTGCAAGGTCTGACCAGCGACCGCCCGGGAACTTTGAATCGATTGGGAGGTAGATGTATTTACCATCCTCCTGTCCCGGAAGCTTGATAGCGAAGTCAACGATATCGCGACTACCTGGCGTGAGTTTGAACTGTGTTTCATACTGATCATTTGTAAGTATCTCTTCAAGGATCGCTGAAAGCTGAATCTCACCGAGGATACCTCTGGTTTTAACATTGGCCAATACATTCTTTAGATCCTTAACGCCGGAAGCTACAGTCTTCATCTCGCCGAGGCCTTCATAAACCTCTGAGAGTCTCTTATTAACTGTTTCAAATGACTGTGTGATCCTGTCGTTAAGGGTCTTCTGCAGCTTCTCATTGACGGTTTCATTGATCTTGTCGAGACTCTGCTGGTTATCGAGACGGATCTTATCCATTGTCTCCTTATTCTCAGAGTGAATCTTGTCCATAGCCTCTTTGTTCTCGGAATGGATCTTCGAGAACTCGTCCTTCAGAGCATTAAGCTGGTATTTGATCTCGTTCTTCTGAGCTTCCTGACCTTCTGTAATACTCTTGCCCAGCTCAGTCATATTCTTTGTAACTGTTGCAAATGCCTCGTTGATCTTTCGGTCAAGTATCTCCTGCATCTTCTCGGAAACGATGCGGTTGATCTCCTTCAGCTGATCAGCAGTGTTCTTATCCGCCTCATTCATCTGCTCATAGAGCTTTTCTATCTTGGTGTTTGAATCTTCATTAAGCTTCTCAATCTGTCTTCCGGTGTCGGTAGTGAGCTTCTCTATCCTGTTATTTGTTTCACTTATCAACTTATCATTGATGATTCTCAGATTGTCCTCAAGAGTTCTGAAATAAGTTCTGATATTTTCATTAAGACCGTTAATACTCTGGTTAAACTGAGCATTCAGGTTGTTCATGCTCTGAGTGAGCTGCGCATTCATGTTACGGTTCTGCTCAGTCAGAGTCACGATCTGATTCTCAAGATCGTTATATTTACTGTCGTTTTGAGCAGAAAATACGCGTACCAAAATCACAAACGATATTATTGCAACAATAACTACGGTTATTAAAATCGCTGTCTGCATATACTTAAATCTCTTCCTTTCATCTGGTTTTATAATGATCTGTCTCAATATATTTATGCGACAGAATAAAAATTTATACTAAAGCATAAATAATGATTTTCTTACTATCAGTTAGTATATAGCTTTGTTCTTTCTGTCAGAAGTGTTTTTACCCGATCCACCACATTATCCGGGGCTGTAATCTTCACACCGTTACCAAGAGCAAGCACCCAGGTTATGAAGTGATCACTTATAAGCACATCAACGGTAGTTTCTATACGGCCATCGCCAAGCTTTTTGATCGGTATATTCATGCCGAATCTGTCGAAAAGGATCGAAACCATGGACTCATCAGCCTGTAGTGTGACCTTCTCTTCGGTTCCGTCAAACATGGCGAAAAGTTTCTCCGAGTATTCAGCGACATTAAAGTCTGAGAACTCCTGCTCACCGGCGCGGGTCTCATCACATATTTCCAGGTTCAGCATCTTATCTACTCTGTAATGCTTAAGCTTCCCGGCGTCCTCGTCAAAGGCTATCAGATAATAATTCTGGGAATCCCAGATCATCGCCCACGGGCTGACTTTATAGGTTTTATTTTCGTGGCGGAACACCTTCTTCTTATCGCTGTTCCAGTCGAAATATTTATACGTGATCTTTTTATCCTGATTGATCGCAAGGTGTATCTGGTCGATATTGATAAGGATCATCTCATTGGCTGCCTTGATCTTGTCGGCGACATAGATCTGTCTGTCAAGCTGCCCTGCACAGTAGATGCTCGTCAAACCTTCAATCTTCTTGATAAGCTCCTCGGATTTCTTCCTTGTGATAAACCTCGAAGCCTGGATCGAATCAACCAGAACCTTCAGCTCAGCAAGCTCAAACTCCCTCGAAATAAGCTGGTATTTGTAATCCCTGCCATCCTTATATTTGATGATATCCATTCCGTAATCGGTCAGGAGCTCTATATCATCATAGAAGGTCCTTCTGTCGAAGGTGATACCGTATTCGGACTGCATGATATCCTCAATCTCCTTCCTGGAAATACCATGCTCCTCATCGGTCTTCTCATATAATATCTTTGATAAATACAGTACTGTGGATTTCTTTTTCGGCATTATTTGTCTCCCTGAAATAACTATATATAAACTTTGAAAACTGCCTAAAACCAAAATAATAACAGGCAGAATTACGTATCATTTCACAACTATAATTCTACTACAACAGCCCTAAAATTTAAACAGATTATTGTGCCCGAACAACCTCAAAGTACAATTTTATGTACTGCGTAGGAGCGACTACGGCGCACGTTACCTCGCCTGTCGGCTCGGTGTCGGACATTCGCTAAATAACTGTGTTCACATAAATGTGACACAGTTATTTATCTCATTGTCTACGCAAAAAAACGAGAGGACTATCGTCCTCTCGCCATAATAATCGGTATATTATTTATTTGCCTTACCGGCAGCCTTTGCCTGGATGGCAGCTCTCTCAGCCTTGTCAGCCTCTTCCTTAGCAGCCTTGTACGCAAGCTTAGCATCTTCTCTGGCAGCCTTCTCAGCTTCCTTAAGCTTCTTTAACGCGTCGCTCTCAATCTCGCCGCTGTTAACCTTGTTGTTGTATTCCTCACGAAGCTCCTTAAGATATCTTCTGTCGTAAACCATATCCACGATGAAGATCGGGAAGTAGAATGCCGCACCGACGAAAAGGAAAAGTCCCATACGGTCTGACATATAATCATCTACGTTATAATCGTTATCATTAATTCTTATCTTTCTGAAGTCGATGGCTACGAAGATATTGATAATGATATAAAATACAAGTGCAACTATTGCAATTATCCACCACATACTTTTAATCCTCCCTATACTTATGATCAAATCACTTATACGAACTAACAATAGTCCAAACGCGTGATCATGATTCAATATTCACCACATCAAGTATAAATACTCAGCTCATATGTGTCAACTGTTTTCAGGCTTTCTCAGCACATTCAGTATCCTTGTAAAATACTCCGGCAGCGGCGATTCAAACTCAACGTATTTTCCTGTAGAAGGATGGATGAAACCGAGTTTACCCGCGTGGAGCATCTGACCGTTCAGATTAAACGGACACTTCTTCGGACCGTAAACATCATCGCCAAGAAGTGGATGCTTGATGCTTGCCATATGGACTCTGATCTGATGAGTTCTTCCGGTCTCGAGCCTTGCCTTTATCAGAGTAAAATTCCTCTCCAGAGGCTCTACAACGCTGTAATGAGTCACAGCCCTTCTTCCGGTCGGATCGATGGACATCTTCTTCCTATCATCCTTAGAACGTGCGATAGGGGCATCTACAGTGCCTTCAGATACATTAAAGTGATCGTAAACGACCGCTGTATATTCTCTCGTGATCGAATGCACGCTGAACTGATCGGCAAGTGCCTTGTGAGAATTATCATTCTTACAGATGACCAGAAGTCCCGAGGTGTTCATATCAATCCTATGAACTATTCCGGGACGCATAACGCCGTTTATTCCCGACAGGCTGTCCCGGCAGTGATACATAAGCGCATTCACGAGGGTTCCGCTGTAATGTCCTGCAGCAGGATGAACTACCATCCCCTGAGGCTTATTTACAACAACAACGTCATCATCCTCATAGACTATATCAAGAGGAATATCCTCCGGTTCGATAACAAGCTCTTCGGCCTCCGGAATGATAAGACTTATCTCATCGCCTTCCTTTATCTTGTAGCTCGCCTTGACGCTCTTATCATTGACCATGACATTTCCGTCAGAGATGAGCTGCTGGATGAATGACCTAGAAAGCTCTTCTCTTTCATCGGAAAGGTATTTATCTATCCTCGTTCCTGCCAGAAAACTGTCAGGAATGAGAAGCAGTTTTTCATTATTATTCTGCATTATATTTATCCTTATAGTTGCCCTCACTGTCGAGGTAACCGTTTCCGAGCATAACGTCAAGATCCGATCCCTTATAGCTGAAGATAAGAAGTATCAGCATGACCATCATGCTAATCGTGACATAGATGTCCGCAACATTAAATACAGGAAAATCAAGCCATTTGAAATATACAAAGTCGGTAACAGAACCAATTCTGATCCTGTCGATGATGTTAGAAAGTGCACCTGAAAGTAAAAATACTATACAGATTCTGAGGCTTTTATACTTTCTGTATTTGATGATGTTTTTGTATACAAAAAGGATAAGTAATATCAGTACGCAGGAAATAAGAATCGGAACGATAGGCTTATCATTAAATATGCCCCAGGCCGAGCCCTTATTCTTGATGTGAAGAAACTCAAGGAAGCCCTTGATTATGACCATTCCTTCACCGACTGAATAATTCTTGATCATAAGATCCTTGGTGATCTGGTCAAGGATGATAAGCACTGCCATAACTATCAGGGAACAAAAAAGAATACGTGCTCTCTCGTTACCTTCGAGCACCATACTTCCATCAGACTTTTTGGTCTTAGCGCTATTCTTTTTATCATCAGTATCTTTATCAGCACTTTTCTGATCTTCGGCTGATTTATTTAGACTATTAACATCGATCTTCTTCTGTCTGATCCTGTCTTTTTCAATTTTCTGTTGTTCAGTATTTCTTGATCTGTTACCCATAATCTTCTCTTTGTTTACATAATATATTTATGGTTAATTAATCTCTTTTAAATAGAATTCAATCGAATCCATCATATCCTCATCGCTGACCTCTTTTGTGATGAAGCCGTCACCGATACTGCGAAGAAGGATAAACTTAACTGTATTTCCGACCATCTTCTTATCATTCTTGGTAAGAGCGATGATATTCTTTATATCAATATCTGCAGGAAGCTTTGGAAGCTCAAAACGGCTGATGACAGCAATTATCCTGTCAAGGTCATCCCTGCTGATGAGTCCCTTCTTCATAGAGATGTAGGAAGCCATGATGCAGCCGATGGAAACACACTCGCCGTGAAGGAGCTTAAACTCCATATATTTTTCAAGAGCATGTCCTATCGTGTGGCCGAAGTTAAGTATAGCACGCAGACCCTTCTCTTCAGGATCCTCCTCTACTACTGCCTTCTTTACCAGATTGCAGCGGTAAACTATCTCCATAAGGACATCTCTGTCAACACTAAACAGGTCGTCCTTATTTGCTTCAAGGAGCTCGAAAAGCTCTGCATCTCTGATAAGCGCAGACTTAACAACCTCACCCATTCCGCTGTAGAACTGATCCTTATCAAGCGTTTTGAAGGTCTCTCTGTTGATATAGACAAGCTTAGGCATGTGGAAGGCACCAACCATATTTTTATAGGCGTCAAAATCAACGCCGGTCTTGCCGCCGATACTTGAATCAACATCAGCCAGAAGGCTTGTCGGAACCTGGATAAAGTCGATACCTCTCAGATAAGTTGCGGCTGTATATCCCGCCATATCACCGGTAACACCGCCACCGAGAGCAACTATAAAATCATGTCTGTCAAACTTTTCGAGAATAAGCTTCTCGTAACAATTTCTAACTGTATCAAGCGTTTTACTGCTTTCTCCGGCAGGAAATACATAGCTTGTTACATACTTACAGCAAGGCTCCATAACATTTAAAATAGCATCCAGATATAAGGATGCTACTTTAGAATCTGAAATTACCAGAGCCTTCTTATCTGAAGCATTGAAGCCTGATAAAAACTTTGATAATTCATTAAAGGAGTCGTTGTAGGTAATATCATAGACAGGTTTACTGAGTAGGTTAACTGTTAAATGATCTGTCATAATAAAACTCCTTAATATAATATTTAAAGGAACATGAAACCATCTTCTTCTGTAACTGACAGATTGTCATAGTTACGAGCAATAGTTCTCACGTTTTTATTTGGTATATCTTCGTCAACATCGCCGACTACGGATTCTTTATCGAAATCCTCCTGATGCATACGCAGATGCTCCTCGGATTTCTGTTCTGCCGCTGCCTTAAGTTCTTCCTGAAAATCTGTATTTGCAGGCTTAAACGATAAAGTCTTGGACTTCATGTTCTGAATACCTGCTGTTCTGAAGCTGGCTCTCTTTTCAGCCTTCTTCTCCTCATTTCTCTCGTCTACAGTTCTAAATGGTTTCACCTTATCCGCAGCAGCAGCTTCGTCAGCTCCGCTGCCTACACTGGGGGGAAAACCAAATCCATCGCCGAACGGATCGATGCCTGAACCGCCGAGGACAGAACCATATACATTTGAAGAATTACTGTTCTTTGAAGCTCCGCCAAATGGTGAATCTCCACCAAGGCCGCCACCAAGTCCTGAGTCACCGAAGCCGCCCAGACCTGAATCACCAAAGCCACCGAAACCTCCGCCGAGTCCGCTGCCTTCATCTTCAAACTTGAAATCAAAGTCGCCGGAACCAAGCCCTTCAAACGGAGAATTCCTCTTATTACCTGATTTCTTTTTGTTGTTGTCAGCGCCGCCCTGGCTGAAGTTTACATCGATCTTAGCATCCGGATCAATATCTCCGAGATCGATGATATCAAACTGCTTTCTTACAAGCGCTGCAAAAGCGCTCCTGTATTCAGCATATCTCGTCTCGAGCATCTTCATCTTGTTTTCCATCTCCTCGAGATCAACATATGCCTGATTAACAATCTCATTTGCTCTGTTCTTAGCCTCGAGCTCAATAGTCTTGGCTTCCTTCACAGCGTTTGACTTTGACTGCTGTGAGTTCTTCTCAGCAAGTAAAAGATTCTTCTGAAGCTGTTCCTCAGTTGTCTTATAATGCTGCAGAGCATCATTGAGTGTGATTACCTTTTCTTTTAATTCTGCATTAGAACGATAAAGCTCCTCGTAGCTCTTTGAGACCTCCTCAAAGAACCTTGAAACATCGTCCTTATTGTACCCCAAACCAGCTTTGAACTTTTTCTGCTGGATATCAACCGGTGTTAACATTGCTCTCCCCTCCGAAATACGACAGTATTTAATACTTGCCCAGCTGTGGCGATAAGGTAGATTCATTCAGAATCTCATCTCTTAAGTCGCCCGATACCTCAATATTATGCGGTGCAGCTATGAAGATGTTGGCTGAAATAGCCTTCAGGTCTCCGCCAAGTCCGTAACAAGCGCCGCCGATAAAATCGATTATTCTCTGTGCCGGATCTATCTGTACGCCCTCCATATTTATGACGATGGTTTTTCCTGCTTTAAGGAAGTCAGATACAGTTTGAGCATCATCAAATTCAACCGGTTTTATAACATAAACCTCACTGTTAGGCTTATAGTTCTGTCTCTTATCAAATGAAACAACATTCTGATCTTTAAGTTCTCTGTTCATCTGCATATCTTCCCTTGTAAACCTGTTCTGTCTCTTTGGTGCAGAATAGGTGGTCTGTGTCTGCTGGTATGATGATGTCGTGCTTGACTGTCCGAAACTGTTATATCCCGCACTTCCGAGGCTTGACGAGCTGTAGCCGGAGTCGTACGAGCTGCTGAAAACGCTGTCACTCTGATATGAACTGTCATCATAATCAGAAAATGCGCTGTCTGTTTCTACTGTTTTTTGTTTCTTTGCTTTCTTTACCTTCTTAGGTTTTGTGTAAACCTCCTCCTCTTCATCATCGAAGAGGTTCTCATCGTCCAGATCGTCGTATTCATCCTCGTAATCGTCGTCTGAACTTACTTTGAAATAATCTAAAAAGCTCTTCTTACCTGATTTCTTAGACATCTACCTTCTCTTCTCCTATCTAATGTGGCCGCATTAATTAAACCTGATAGTTTCTTTCACCGAAGATGGCTGTGCCGACACGTACTATCGTAGAGCCTTCTTCTACTGCTACCACGTAATCATTGGTCATACCCATCGAGAGTACATCCATATTAACATTATCTATGTTTTTAGATTTTATGTCAAGCAGTAATTGGTGGAGCTTACGGAATACAGGACGGTTTTCTTCAGGGTCAGCAACGAAAGGAGCTATAGTCATAAGACCCTGAATCTTAACGTGAGGAAGCTCTGAAGCTATGCTTCTTACGAGCTCTTCAACATTTTCTGTAGTAAGTCCGAACTTGCTTTCCTCCTCTGCAACATTAACTTCGAGAAGAACATCAACCGCGATATCCTTCTTTGCAGCCTCAGCCTCTATCTTCTCGGCAAGATGGAAGGAATCAACCGAATGTATCAGACATGCCTTGCCGATAACCTGCTTAACCTTATTTGTCTGAAGGTGTCCGATCTGATGGAAATTAACAGGCTTCGAAACTTCATCATATTTCTGACAGAGCTCCTGAACCTTATTTTCGCCGAAGTCGTTAACACCTGCTGCTACCAGCTCTTCAATATCGCTGAGAGGCTTTGTCTTACTTACGGCAACAAGGAGAACATCCTTCGGATCACGTCCTACTCTCTTGCATGCTTCGTCAATCTCGCGTCTCACTCTGTTGTAATTCTCAACTAACATTTTTATACGCCTCGCTTTATATTAATATATTGTCTGGTTCTCTTTAACTTTAGAAGAATCCATAATTATATTGTCATATTTCCTGAGCGAACCTCCGGTGCTTACGACAGTGAATTCATCTCCGGGACGCTCAACCTTAACCTCGATAAACTGGGCAACACCTTCATTGGCAAGATATACGCCATTGATATCATCACTTGCCAGGAGCGAAACGCTCAGATGATTATTTGTATCAAGCTGAACGAGAACGTCTGTTGATTTGAAGGTGTCCGGATTGACCAGGAGGAATCCGTCTCTTTCATCGTAAATATCAAGTGTTATCTGCTCTATCGTAGGATTACCTTCGCTGTCAACTGCCTGACGATAAACCTTATTTTTATTACTTGAATTACCGCCGGCCGCTGCATATTCTTTAGGTAAGAGATAAACCTTCTTTCTTACTATGCTTGAGTTAGGAATCTTCAAGCCTTCATAGCTGTCCAGCATTATTTCAACATTCAGAAATCTTTCGTTTGCGAAGGTTGACATGTATTTCTTCATCGGAATATTCAGGAAATACTCACCGGTCTTCTCGATTATCTCGAAAGAAGTATAAAGGTTGAAATTTGAGTTATTGATATTTATCTCAAGGTATTCCTTTTCCTTAAGCCGTTCAACATCATTCTTACTGAGCTTACAAACGATATTCCACTTCTCATCCTCAACCATCTTATAAACCACTGAGTCTGAGTTAACTATATCGCCGGATGCAAAGGAATTCTTTACGTAGGCAGAGGCGTTAAAATCAGCAGCTGTGATGTTCTCAACCTTTTTATTTTCATAGCCGTCCGTATAGAAGCACAGGATGCCACTCACAGGGCTGTACATATACTGGAACGCTGAACCGACCTTTTTATCGGAATGAAGCTTATCAACGAGAACCTGGTTTGCAACATCAAGTATTTTACTGCTTATCTCGTCCTTGAAGTTATATACCTTATAGAAATCGATATCCTCGTAATTGGTCTTGTAAAGCGATATGGTCTTACGGATCTCCTGATAATCCTTCTGTGTAAGGGTTATTCCTTCAGCCTCAGGTGATTCGCTGCTGCTGATGATACTTCCTGTATCATCGATGGTACAGACCGCGCTACCCTTTCTGACCTTATCGTTATTTCTCGTGAAATATGTAATATATCCGGAACGACTCGCCTTAACGACTATCTCATTTCTAATTGCAATTCCGGTGCAGGAAATATTATCGCTGATGTCACTGTCGCCAACCTTGTAGGTCGCAACAGGCTCCTTCTTCATGGAAATAACTACACTAATAGCCACATAAAGAAGAATAGCTGCGAAAATAATAATCGCAACATTCATCTTAGAGTCTTTTATTAAGTTAATGACATTACTATTCTTCTTCTTTTTCATAGTACCTTAATCTGCCAGATTAAACATGGCACTTATTGTATTATATAGATCTGAACTGCTCTCTGAATCGGTAACAACGATCGTATATTCCTTATCGTTAATATCAAGAATCATTGCAAGGCAGTAGCCTGCAAGCTCGGTGGTTCCGGTCTTCCATGACTTGATCTTGATATTTGAAGGCATCTTGACTTCTTTTGAAACAAAACGGTTTGTAGGCTCAAGGTCTGTCTGAATATATTCACCGTTTTCATCCTTATAGAAGAAGGTGTAGGTCTGATAGCTGTCAATCTCCTCAAGAAGCTGATACTTTGAAGCCTCACGGATGATCAGATACATATCATAGGCTGTAACATAATGATTCAGATCGTCGAGACCGTGTGTATTTGCAAAGTGGCAGTTTGTCGCACCAATCTCGATCATTTTCTGATTCATCATCTCAACAAAAGCAGCCTCACTGCCGGCAATCTGCTCGCCGAGGATAACGCCAAAATCGTTAAAAGAGCACATCATAAAGCCGTACATAAGATTACGTACGGTTATCTGGCAGCCTTCGGTAAGTCCGCTATGCATTGCTCCGTCATATTCTGGGAATTCGATATCGTGAGTCAGAGTGATAGTCTGGTCGAGATCGAGAACGCCCTCTTCTATTGCTTCACATGCAAGCATAGCCGTTACAAGCTTGGTCATACTTGCAGGGTAGATCCTTCTATGAACGTTGTGAGAAACCAGGACCTTGTTATCGGTATTGTTGATCATAAGTGCCGCATAGGTATTGTCCTGATAATCTGTGGCATTGATCTCCTGGTTGTTTCTGATAACGGCATTCTCTGTATGGAAGCCGGTCAGCTCATACTCCGGAAGTCTGTCGTTGAAACCGAGATCAACAGTCTCGCCGTTATAATAATGATCGGAATAATCCTTATTTTCACTTACAAAATGTAATATGACACCTGCCGAGCAGATGCAAAGAATAAGAAAATAGATAATAGTCTTCATCGTGCCCTCTTAATGTTTATAGAGATTTCGCCAGTCAAGGTCGCCTCTCTCAAGGGCCTTGATGATAAGCTCAGCCGTAGCAAGATTTGTTGCGATAGGTATATTATGATTATCGCAGGAAATAAATATATTATAGTATGCGTTATCATGGGATCTTGGAATCTCAGGATCGTGCAGGAAGATGACCATATCCATCTCGTTACTGTCGATACGCGACATAAGCTGCTCGACACCACCGAGATGGCCGGCATGAACTTTATGAACATTCAGTCCTGAGGCGTCTTCCACGAGTCTTCCGGTTGTTTCCGTAGCAAATATCTCGTGCTTCACCAGTATCGATCTGTAAGCGATACATAGGTTCTGCATAAGCTTTTTCTTTGAATCGTGTGCTATAAGTACAATGTTCATACCTTCCCTCCTTAAGATCAATGGAAATCATATAAAATCTAATAATGTCTTTTGTGCTGCATACTGATATTTAATGTAAGTCCCAGTCCGATGGACAGACTGAGGAGTGAACTCATTCCGTAGCTGATGAACGGCAGCGGGATTCCTGTATTTGGAAGAAGCGCCGTCGCAACGCCGATATTTATAAATGACTGGTATCCTATCAGACACCCGACACTCGAGGCGATAAGCATGCCCAGAGTATCCTTCGCTCGCCTGGCCACTCTAATACATTGTAGCACTATGAGGAGTATTAATGCAATTAAAATAATACATCCGGCGAAGCCAAGTTCCTCTCCTACAACGGAGAAAATAAAGTCGGTCTGCTGCTCTGAAATAAGCTTGGCAGACTTAACTGTATCACCACTGTCATTGCCGAGCCCCTTGCCTGTAAGCTTGCCCGAACCTATGGCCATTACCGAGTTATTCTGCTGTGAGTTGTCCTCCTGATATTCGGACGGATATATGAAGGACATGATACGGTTAACCTGATGCTCATAGAGGAGCTTCTGGTCAGGTTTCTGGATATACCAGATAAATACGCTTATGAGCGGTATAAAGATCAGCAGAATGATTCCGATAGCCTTATAGCTGAGCCCTGCCATATAATACAGGGTTATCATGACAAGTATGATACAGAGACTGGTTGAAAGGTCCGGCTGCATGAATATCAGAAGTATCGGAATACCGAGTGTTACGCCGAACTTTATTATCGTTCTGAAGCTGCTGAGCTTCTCCTTCTCCTCGGCGTTGCTGAGCATCTTCGCCATGAAGATAATCATAAATATCTTGGTAAGCTCGGATGGCTGGAAGGTGATTCCCGCAAAGGTGAACCATCTCTTCGCATTGTTCTCACTATCACCGAACATAAGAACCGCAAGCAGAAGTCCGATATTTATAAAGTAAAATACGACGTAGAATTTGCAGATAAAATGGTAATCAAAGAGAGCCACGATGATCATAATGACCGCCGCGATGACTACACCGATTATCTGCCTTGAAGCTGACCATTCATCAACGCTCTTGATGATCGGCACACCTGCGGCCATTGCCGCAAATACAAGCAGTATAAGAAGATAATTATAGTTTTTAAGCTTTATCTTACTAAACATATCTACTCCCGGGAATCCTATGGGATCCTGTCAAAAAGCTTTAATCTGTTGCTCCGGTATTCTGTCCGAAGCTTGCATCTGTAAGTGATTCCTTATCATACATATATGCATAGATGAAGGAAGCAAGCTCTGCTGAGTTTGCAGAGGAATAACCGTTCTGGATAACGCAGGTCACAGCAACCTCCGGATCCTCGCTCGGTGCGAAGGAAACAAAGAGGGCGTGGGCAGGTCTCGAGGTATCCTCCTGAGCGGTACCGGTCTTGCCGGATACGCTGACCTTTATGGAATTCAGAAGCTCATTTCCACTGAGATCGTCCGTAACAACGAGTCTCATACCGTCATATATCTTCTCCCACAGCCTGCTGCTGATGTCAACGGTTGAGTGTACGGTATGCTCACTTTCCTTGACCACATTTCCTTCAAGGTCCTTAACCTTATCGATTAGCGTAAGGTCATAGCAGGTGCCCTTATTTGCGATGGTTGTTATATATTTTGCCATCTGCGCAGGTGTGTAGCTGTTTTTACCCTGTCCGATAGCACTTGTAACTGCGTCGTTGTCGGACATGTGCGGATCGTTTTCATCAAGCTCGATACCGGAAAGTCCGTCAAAGCCGAACTTGGCAGCGTATTTATTAAGTCTTGAAAGACCCATTCCGTCGTTGTAGTAACCGTTCTCATCTGCAAGTCTGTAGCCTACCTCGTAATAGAAATAGTTGCAGGAAATATCAAGTGCTTCTTCTATTCCGATAGTTCCGTGAGTCATACGGAGACTTCTGTAGATCCAGCAGGTTGGCTGAGTGTAAACCTTATCGAAGGTACCAAGGTCCGTGATCTGTTCATCGATGTCGAGAACGCCCTCCTCAACTCCGGCTATGGTGGAAATAACCTTGAAGGTGGAACCCGGAGCCGTACGCATCATGCTGGCGCGGTTATAAAGCGGAGTTGTTTTATCGTTAAGAAGCTTGTTGTAATAATCACCGTCAACGTAGTTTGTCAGATAATTATTATCATAGCTTGGATAGCTTACCATGGCTCTTACTTCGCCGGTGTGAACGTCTGTAACGATAACGGCTCCTGAACACGGATCAAGAGCAAGCATGGCAGGTGTGATCTCAAGCTTTCTTATCTTTCTTGTGATGAATTCATATGAGCCAAAGGCGTCATTCTTAAAGGCTGCATAATCCTCATCATTTTCGGTCGGAAGAACGCCCTGAAGGTAGATGAGATTAACTATATCGTCGCCTGAGATATAGCCTTCCTGGATAAGTACATGAATCATCTTATTATCGAATTCAGTGTCAGCTCTAAGGAGCTCGATTATCTTGTCGATAAGTGAAGCATATATTTCCTCAGAATCATAATATTTATTTTCATCTATTATCTTACTTGTATCAATATCGTAGTTATTCAGGAGATATGTGATAAAGTCCGCTGCCGAAAGGTTGCCGTTAATATAAGCATTAAACTCAGAGCTTTCCTTATCAACCTTGCCGGAAAGATAAATATCTTCTGAAGAAAGCTTCTCAAATACAAATTCCATATAATCCTGGTATTCCTTTGAGAGCGAGTTATTTATCTGCGGGGCAGTTGTAAGAAGCTCCCTGATCCTACCGAGTGTTGCGGTCTTCTTGTCGCTGAAGGTTGCATATACTGACTTCTCAAGTATCGACGCACCGCTCTCCTGCATCTTGGAAAGCTTTAATTGATTATTGTTAAACAGTGCAAAATACACATCCGTTATCGGAATAACGTTATCTTTATTATTCTCCGGCGCATAAGCGTTCGGAGTGATATTTGTCAGAAGTATATTTGCAATCTCCTTCTCGAGAGTATCATAGCAGTATTTCTGAAGGTCGCTGTCTATAGTCAGATAGATGTCATTTCCGGCCTTCGCAGGGGTCTCGCTTATAACATCGATAACCTTTCCGAGATTATCAACTCGGAGCACCTGACGGCCCTCTTCTCCGCGAAGATAAGACTCGCAGTACTGCTCAATCCCGGTCTTACCTACAACCTCATTACTCTTATAAGGACGGATGGTTTCGTCTTTATTATAATGGTCCATCTCCTCCTGACTTATCTTTCCGACGTAGCCGATGATCTGTGCAAAATACTCGGCGTCATTGTAGACTCTTTCGGATCTGACAACGATATCCATACCGATAAGCTCGTCCTTATGCTCAAGGATTACGGCTCTGCTGTCCGCAGAAATATCGGTAGCGATGGTTACAGGCACATACTGCTGATATCTGTTCAGCCAGAGACTGAAACGGCAGGCAAGGATGGTCATGGCATCCTCATTGCTGTAATCGGTAGTGATCTCAAAGTTAGGAATATCCTCATGACCGCCGAAACGCATATAGTAAACCATATCTTCGGCGCTAATTTCTTTTTCTTCATCAGTCAGCTCGTTTATGTTATTCCTTGAATAGGCGTCACGAAGAAAACCGAGGAGCGAATTGCCAGACTCAGTATAATAGTATTTACCATTTTTATAGATTATAGGGAACTCTGCGGTGATCCTGTCGTTATACTGAGACAGGAGGTTCATGATGCTGTAGATGACCTGGTTCTTCATCCTGTTCTGGGAGATTCCCAGCTGCTCTGCCCTTGCAGCGGTATATTCGTCATTTGCAAAGGTCAGGTCGTAGGTCAGCTTATTATAGGCAAGGAGCTTGCCGTTGACATCGTAAATATTTCCGCGCACAGAATCAACCGTAAGCGTTTTCTCAGTACTTACGGTGAAATCCAGCTGATAGCTGTCGCCATTTTTAATCTGTAATATGAAAAGCCTTCTTCCAAGAACTGCAAATAGGAAGATCATAACAAGGGTCACGGGGAAGATCCTGCTCTTAAGATAATCAACGAGGATATTCTTCAGATGCTCAAGAAATTCCTTGACCATTTTTAAGGGATTCATTATTTAGCTTCACTTACCTTTTTCTTTAAATATTTATTGATACGAACATATATCCTGTAGATGATAACAGTCATAAGGACTGTGTAGAAGGTCTTCGGAAGTATAAAATGCAGGATATAGTACCCTGTCTCCAGACGATTTCTGAGGAGAAAGGCGAAAATATAAACTATAAATTCTTTAACGAATTCATCGACGGTTATGATAAATACAGGAAACATTACGTCTTCCATCAGATAATTCCTGTGGAAGAAACCGTTAACATATCCGATCACCATGTAAAGGAACATATATGGTCCCATCAGGGTTCCGTAGAAGATATCATAAAGCATACCGCAGAAGAAGCCTGTAAGCATACCCTCACGTCTGCCTCGCATGATACCGAAGGACATGGTGATTATCATGAGAAGATCCGGCGAAACGCCTGTCAGGTCATGAAAATTAAACACCGTCGTCTGAAGCACGAAGGATGTTATTATAAGGAGTGCAATTACGATAACTCTTCTCATCAGTAATCAACAACCTGCTTTCTGTCTGTTATGATAAGGACGTCCTTAACATCCTTAAAATCAACTGCCATCGTTATCTTAGCCGTTTTGGTAAGATTGTTCGGGTCGTAGGTGATCTCGGTCACGTAGCCTATTGTTATTCCGAAGAAATACCTGTCGGAAACGTTTGAGGTTATAACCCTGTCGCCTATCTCTACACTTGCGTCCTTATTGATATCGGTAACGTAGAGGAAGCCTTCTTCCATATTTTTCAAGCTGCCCTCGACGTTGCAGAGCGCGTTATCCTTACCAACCTCGGCGGTTACATTCGATCTGTCATCAATTATCGCTCTGACCTTTGCATAATTATCATAGGACTCAACAACGATACCAAGGAGGCCGTTGTCGCAAAGCACGTTACAGCCCTCGTATATACCGTCATTCAGACCTTTATCAATATAGAGTTCATTGAACCAGCTGCTTGAATCTGTTGAGAAAACTCTCGCAACCGTCATATTGTAGTCAGGGTATTTTTTATCGAGATCATAGAGATTTCTGAGTTCTTCAAGCTCCGAAAGCTCAGCCTGGTATTTTGCGGCGTCGTTCTCGTAAGCCTTAAGCTCGGCTTTAAGCTTTTCGTTCTCATCACGGAGATCTTTTACATTACCAAAATAAGAAAGGCCGTTTGAGAGGCCCTGTCCGGCCTTATCTGCACCTTCCTGAAGCGGTACTATGAACTGAGACAGATATGATCTCAGCTTTTTTGTCTGATCCTTAAAGAATATGGATAATACAAGAAATATGACACATATTATTGTCAGCGCAAGAAAAAGATATCTTGGACTTATATCTCTCCTATTTCTCGTCTGTTTCATTTAATATATCCTCTTTCATTCAGGCTGACGTAGGTTCCGTCGCCCATCACTATATGATCGAGCAGACCGATGCCCAGCATTCTGCCTGCTTCTATAATTCGTCTTGTTACTACTATATCCATCTCACTCGGCTCCGGATTGCCGGAGGGATGATTATGGATAAGTATTATATTTACGGCATCGCAGCGGAGCGCTTCGATAAATATCTCCCGCGGTGAAATAAGAGATCTGTTAACGGTTCCTTCGGACAAGGTTTCCCATCTGATAAGATCATTCGAAGCTGAAACAAATATGACTATTACGTTCTCCCTCGTAAGAAAGCGGCAATACTGCATAAAATGCTTCGCAATATCCTCAGGCGATGACAGATTGATATCACTGTTTTTTCTGACCATCGACATTCTCTTTGAAAGCTCGGCGACAGCCATAAGCTGGCAGGCCTTGGCCCGCCCTATACCTCTGATATTCATGAGGTCGTGGTAGGACATGTAATTCAGTCCCAGCAGTCCCTTGTGGACTTCATGGGAATTGAGAACTCTCTGGGCAAGTGTAATGACATTCTCGTCACTGTTGCCGCTTCCGAGGATGATGCTCAGAAGCTCCGAATCGGAAAGGGTTTCAATACCCATATTGATGGCCTTCTCGCGAGGCCTTTCGCTGTGATCCATATTGCTGATCTTCAGCGCTTCATTTTTATCATTCATATTGTATCTCCTATAATTCGCCTCTCCAAAAGTACGATTCAGAAGATACAGACTATCTTACAATACTATCAGCTTTTTTTCTACCATTTTCTGCAGCGACATCATCATACCGTATTTTGCATGAGGATAGGTAAGTCCACCCTGGAAATACACTGCATATGGTTCCTTGATCGGAGCATCGGCCGAAAGCTCGATGGATGAACCTGATACAAAGGCTCCGGCAGCCATGATAACGTCACAGTCATAGCCCGGCATAGCCCAAGGTACAGGCGTTACAAAGCTGTCAACTGGTGCAGCGGCCTGAATTCCTTCACAGAAGGCTCTAACCGCATCAGCGCTGCGAAGTGTAACTGCCTGGATGATATCAGCTCTATCCTCAGCGGCTGTCGGAACAGCTGTAAAGCCGAGACCCTCATACAGGTTTGCAGCAAGGATCGCACCCTTAAGTGCAGCGGCTGTAACAGTCGGTGCAAGGAACAGACCCTGAGTGAAGCTTCTTGTTGCAGTGATGCTGGCACCAACCTCCTTGGCAAGACCCGGTGTGGTAAGGCGGATTGCTGCATTTTCAACGCATTCCTTGGTTCCGCAGATATATCCTCCGGTTTCGGCAAGTCCGCCGCCCGGATTCTTAATAAGTGAACCTACGACCATATCAGCACCGTATTCTGAAGGCTCTGTGGTCTCAACAAATTCACCGTAGCAGTTGTCGATCATGACTATTACGTCAGGACGGAGCTTCTTAACGAAGGCTATAGCCTCGGCAATCTCTGAAACGCTGAGGGATTTTCTTGTGTCGTAGCCCTTTGAACGCTGTATTTCAACCAGTCTTACATCGGAAGTGAGCTTGGCTTTAATGCCTTCAAAGTCCCAGCTTCCGTCAGGAAGAAGGTCAACCTGATCATAGGTGATACCGTATTCGGCAAGGGAGCCCTTTTCTTCCCTTACACCGATAACGCCCTGAAGCGTGTCGTAAACCTTGCCTGCTATTGAAAGCATCTTGTCGCCGGGACGCAGGTTTCCTGCAAGGGCAAGTGTCAGCGCATGAGTTCCGCAGGTGATCTGCTGACGTACAAGAGCATCCTCTGTCTTAAATACATTTGCATATATTCTTTCAAGCGTATCTCTTCCGCTGTCATTATAACCGTAGCCGGTTGAACCGTAGAGATGGTTCTCAGCAAGATGAGCATCCTGCATGGCTTTAATGACCTTAATACTGTTATATTCCGCAACCTTGTCAATCTTGCTGAAACGGTCCGCCAGGGACTCTTCAACAGTGGTTACGTAGTTGTAAATCTTTTCATCAATCCCGAGGGAAAGAAAATAATCCTTGAGGTTCTGCATTGTTTGTCTTCCTATCTGTTTTTATAGTTAGTAATTATGATCCTTGATCCTGTTAAGGATATCTGTCCGGAAAGCATCTTCACTGTCAAAGCTGTCCTTATCAACCCAGATAACATCTCTTTCACGTCTGAACCAGGTCAGCTGACGCTTCGCAAAATGCCTTGTATTCTGTTTCAGAAGCTCTATTGACTCTTCCTTTGTAAGCTCTCCGCGTAGATACTGGCATATTTCCTTATAGCCTATTCCCTGCATGGAAACATGCTCTTCGTTAAGACCTCTACTAAGAAGGCCATGAACTTCATCGATCAGTCCTTCCTTAAGCATGATGTCAACACGTTTATCTATGCGCTTATACAGAGTATCTCTGTTCATGTTTATCACAAAATACATGAAGTCATAAGGCGACTCCTTGGCTCTCTCCTCGGCATTATGCTCCGAGATAGGCTTTCCTGTATTTCTCTTAAATTCAAGGGCCCTGATGACGCGGCGGACGTTGTTTGGATGAATCTCTTCGGCAGCCTTCGGATCTTCAGTCTTAAGCATCTCGTAAAGCTTCTGCCTTCCTTCCTCGGTCTCTCCGAGAGCACTCAGCTCATCTCTATAGGTGTTATCCTCCTCGGCTGTGAAGTCGATATCATAAAGCACAGCCTGGATGTAAAAGCCCGTACCGCCGACTATGATCGGCAGCTTGCCGCGGCCTGTGATATCCGCTATGGCAGCCTTCGCAAGCTCCTTAAACTCAGCCACATTCATGCCATGCTCCGGTGGAAATACATCTATCAGATGATGTCTCACACCCTGCATCTCTTCCGGCTTAATCTTGGCAGTCCCTATGTCCATGGTCTGATAGACCTGCATGGAATCGGCCGAGATTATTTCACCGTCAAGCTCCTTCGCAAGGAAGATTGAAAGGTCGGTCTTGCCTGCAGCGGTTGGCCCTGTGATGATCACGAGAGGCGGTTTATTTGATTTATTTATGGTTTTATCATTGTTATTATTCATTGTTTATTAAGGTGGTCAAGCCTGCTGTTTGTCAGGCGCTTGATCTTTTTTAAGCTTAAGATTAGTCACTGCCGACTATACGCTTGAACTTCTTATCCAGCTCCTGTTTTGTGTATTTTATAATAGTCGGCCTGCCGTGTGGACAGGTATATGGATTGTCCAGCGTAAGCAGCTCCTCGATAAGGTGCTGAGCCTCCTGCTGGCTGATATGCTGACCGCCCTTAACAGCGGCCTTACAGCCCATTGTAGCAAGCTTATGGACAAATATATCCTCGGTCACACCGGACTTATTATCTGTAAGATATGTCACAAATTCAAGGAAGATATCTCTTCCATTGATGCCGGCCATATTTACAGGCATGGCATTTATCTTAACCTCGTTGCCGCCGAATTCATCTATCTCGAAGCCCGCAGCGGCGAAACGGTCGATATTTTCACGGACCGCATTCATCTCAACTGCAGTGAGAGAAATGATCTCAGGCGGGAAAAGCCTTTGTGAAGCTATATTATTTTCCTTGAAGGCCTTGAGGAATCTTTCATAATTAACCTTTTCGTGTGCGGCATGCTGATCCATCAGATAAAGTGTGTCGTTGTACTGCGTTATCCAATAGGTATCAAATGCCAGACCGATCACTCTGTGATGAGAAAGAGCTTCCTTCGAGAGATAGTCATCGTTGAAGAGATTCTTCTGCTCACCTGCGATTATCTTCTCCTGCTCAGTCTCCTGATGAATACCTTCAAATATCTTACCCTCATCATTTTTATTCGGTTCAGGCTTCTTCGCATTGTACGCCGCCTGCTCGTTAAGTTCGTTTCTGTATTCCGGCGGTAGCAGCTTCTCAAGTATACTGTAGGAGCCATGTGTCGGACGCCCAATAGAACTGAGATCCGGCGCCGGTTTATTATATGCCTGCGGCTTATTCTTAGAATCACTAGTACTCTGAAGTTTAGCGGAATCATATGATTTATTAGTGTTTTGTAATGAATCGGAATTTCCTGAGGCATTCATAAATTGAGTGCTAGTCTGTTTTTGAAAAATGTTTTGATTCTGCGAAACACTCTGGCTTTGTAAAGCATTCTTATTTTGCGAAATACTTTGGTTCTGAGATATATTCTCGTTCTGGAGATTTGCATTCTGAGTATCCTTACTCTCTTCTTTCCACTCAGGGATAAATTCGCGCTCTTTCAGAGCATCTGCAACAGCATGATAAACCGCAGAGAATAGCTCCTTCTCGTTGCCGTATTTGAACTCTCTCTTGGCAGGATGGATATTTACATCACAGAGCTTTGGATCAAGCGAAAGGAACAGCACAGTAAACGGAAAACGGTGCTGCATGATGTAGGTTTTGTATGCCTCTTCAATCGCTTTGTAGATAGCGGTATTTGTGATATATCTGCCGTTAACAAAATAGTTCTCGAAGCTGCGGTTTCCTTTGGCAACAAAAGGCTTGCCGACAAAACCGCTGATTCTGATATTTCCCTCTGTATAGTCAACCGGCAGCAGATTTCTTGTGATATCCTTGCCGTAAACCGCGTAGATAGTATCCTTCAGGCTGTCATTTCCGGAAGTATTCAGGATAGTCTTACCGTTACTGATAAGTCTCATGCTGACTGCCGGATGCGAAAGGGCAATCCTCGTGATAAGGTCGTTAATATACGAGCCCTCTGTCATGCTGGTCTTCAGGAATTTCAGTCTCGCAGGCGTATTGAAAAATATATTCTTAGATATGATCGTGGTACCGTCAGGCGCGCCGGTCTCTGAGAATTCAACCTCTCTTCCGCCGCTTATGATGTATTTTACTCCGGTCAGATTGTCCGGAGTTTTGGTGATCATCTCGGTCTCGGTAACTGCTGAAATCGTCGAAAGAGCCTCGCCTCTGAAGCCGAGAGTCATGATTCCACACAGATCGTCGGCGGTCTCGAGCTTGCTTGTAGCGTGTCTCAGGCAGGAGGTTCTGACCTCTGAAGGGTCTATACCGCAGCCGTTATCGGTAACGCGAATATAAGATATTCCGCCGTCCTTAATCTCAACGGTTACGCTGGTAGCACCGGCATCTATTGAGTTTTCCACAAGCTCCTTCACTATCGACATAGGTCTTTCAATAACCTCGCCGGCAGCAATCTTGTCTATGGTATTCTGGTCAAGTACTCTGATCATCTCTGGTTCCTCATATTAGTTGCCACCGCAAAGCCTCTTCTTCAGCTCTTCAAGATAAAGCATGGCTTTGATCGGTGTCATATTGTTTAAGTCCATATTTTTAAGTTCAGCAGTTATACTCATCTCTTCGGCATTTGCGAAGAGCGAAAGCTGCATATCGTCGTCCTTCTTGCTTTTTGGTTTAATCTTCTTTTCTACCTTAAGGTCCTTCACCTTTCCGGTCACATCCTCTTCGGCAAGGTAGTCCGATATCTCACGAGCTCTGTCGATTACTGCAGAAGGAACACCGGCAAGCTTGGCAACCTCAACACCATAGGAACGGTCGGCACCGCCTCTTATTATCTTACGTAAAAATACGATCGATTCGCCCTGCTGCTTTATGGCTATGCAGTAATTATTTACGGAAGAAAGCTTGCCTTCAAGCTCGGTAAGCTCGTGATAATGCGTTGCAAAGAGTGTCTTCGCACCGAGAATATTACTGTCAGCAATGTATTCCACCACAGCCCAGGCTATTGCAAGTCCGTCAAAGGTTGAGGTTCCGCGGCCTATCTCATCGAGGATTATAAGAGAATCCTTGGTGGCGTTGCGGAGTATATTTGCAACCTCACTCATTTCAACCATGAAGGTTGACTGTCCGGAAGCAAGATCATCGCTTGCACCGACTCTTGTAAATATCCTGTCGCAGATGCATATATCTGCGCTGTCGGCAGGCACAAAAGAACCAATCTGAGCCATCAGAACGATGATGGCACTCTGCCTCATATAGGTTGATTTACCGGCCATATTTGGTCCTGTGATTATAGAGATCCTGTTACCGAGATTGTCTAAGAAGGTGTCATTCGGTATGAAGGAATCGTCATCAGTCATCCTCTCAACAACCGGATGTCTGCCGCCCTTGATGTTGATAACGCCATTCTCGTTAATGGTTGGGCGGACGTATTTATTTCTTCCCGATACGTAGGAAAGGGAAGCCAGTGCGTCCAGAACAGCTATATCCTCAGCAGTCTGCTGAACTCTTCTTACTTCAAGAGCAAGTCTGTCGCGAAGAGCTGTATATTCATCATATTCAAGACCGTAGAGCTTATCCTCTGCACCGAGTATCTTGTCGGACAGGACGTTCAGCTCGTCGGTTGTGTAGCGTTCAGCGTTTGACAGCGTCTGCTTTCTTATGAAATAATCAGGAACCTTATCCTTGAAGGAATTCGTTACCTCGAGGTAATAGCCGAAAACCTTGTTGTATTTTATCCTAAGATTCTTGATGCCGGTTGCCTCACGCTCCTTATCCTCAAGTCCTGCAAGGAAGGATTTGGCATTGGCTCTGATATTTTTATATTCATCGATCAGCTCGGAATAGCCGGCTTTGAAGATGCCGCCCTCCTTTATGGTAAGTGGCGCATCCGGATCGATGGACGCCTCAAGCAGTTCGTAAATATCATCAAGAGTATCAAACCTTTCGTACATCTCCTTAAGCAGATCGCTGTCGAAGCACTTGATCAGATCCTTAATGAAAGGAAGCAGCTTCAGAGAGCTCTTAAGTGAAAGAAGGTCTCTCGGGTTGGCTGTTTTGATGGAAATACGTGTCATCAGTCTTTCCAGATCGTAAACCGAACTGAGATACTCTCTCATCTCATCACGGCTTATAAGGTCGCTGTTAAGAGCTTCAATGCTGTCAAGTCGCGCCTCTATATCGGACTTTCTGAGAAGAGGCTGCTCTACATAGTGTCTGAGCTTTCTCGCACCCATGGCCGTCTTGGTCTTATCAAGCACCCAGAGGAGAGATCCCTGCCTTCTCTTATCACGGAGAGTTTCCGTAAGCTCCAGATTCCTTCTTGTAGCAGAATCGATCAGCATGAAATCTTCTGAAAAATAAAGCTTAATCTCGTTGATCTGCCCAAGCATACTCATCTGAGTATCGTAGAGGTATTTGAGAAGTGCTCCTGAGGAAATGATACATGCATCGAAATCCTTCAGTCCCAGCCCCTCTATGGAGGTAACACCAAGCTGCCTCATGATTGTGTCGATGCAGTCGTTGTATTTAAAATAATGATCCGGTGCTTCGCTGACAGATATGCCGAGCTTCTCGGAAACCGCCTTAATATCTGTTCCGGACATCGCAAAAGCCTCCTGATAGATAATCTCAGAAGGTTCGAATTTGTTTATCTCATCAATTATCTTGCTGCCGCTTGTGACACTGGTTGTCATGAAGCTTCCGGTGGAAATATCGGTCACAGCAAGACCGTATTCAGAGCCGGAATATGATATGCACATAAGATAATTGTTCTTGTCGTCACTGAGTGTCTCCTGGGCCATATTTGTACCCGGAGTAACTATCCTTATGACTTTTCTTTCTACAAGCCCTTTCGCAAGCTTAGGGTCCTGCACCTGCTCGCAGATAGCAACCTTGTGGCCGTTCTCGACGAGCTTTGTGATATAGATGTCTGCAGCATGAAAAGGAACTCCGCACATGGGAGCCCTTTCAGATAATCCACAGTCCTTGCCGGTGAGAGTCAGCTCGAGCTCCTTGGAAACAAGAAGCGCATCGTCGAAGAACATCTCATAAAAGTCGCCGAGTCTGTAGAAAAGTATGCTGTCCTTATATTCTTCCTTGGTCTTTAAATAATGCTCCATCATCGGAGAAAGCTTATCAGCCATATTTTTACCCAACCATTTCTCCTATATAATAAAAGCCTTTTTCGGTAGTGAGCTTAACCATGACATATTGTCCGATAAGCTCCTTGCAGCCCTTAAAATGAACTGTTGTATTGTTGTTCATCCTGCCGCTGACCATAGTTTCGTCATGGCTGTCGATATCCTCAACAAGAACCTCAACAACCTCGTCCTTGAAGCGGCCGACCTTGGCTCTGGCCTTGGTATTTACAAGTTTAAGGAGCCTGTCGAAACGCTCCTTAACGACATCAGCCGGAACCTGTTCCATCTTGGCTGCAGGCGTACCTGTTCTGATAGAATACTCAAAGGTAAATACCTGATCGAAGCCAACCTTGTCCACAAGATCCATAGTTTCAAGGAAGTCCTCCTCAGTTTCTCCCGGGAAGCCGACCATGATATCGGTTGAGATGGAAACCTCAGGTATTTCCTTTCTGATCTTATCTATAAGTCCGAGATAATGCTCCTTTGAATAGCGTCTGTTCATCTTGGCAAGAAGGCGTGTTGAGCCGGACTGAACCGGAAGGTGTATCTGCCTGCAGACCTTAGGATTGTCACGAATGACCTCGATAAGTCTGTCGGATAGATCCTTCGGATGGCTTGTCATGAAACGTACTCTTCTGATTCCGTCGATCTTGCATACATCGGCGAGAAGTTCAGGGAAGCTGTAATCAGGATTATTCTTTATGATCTCGCTCTCTTCCATGAAGTTGACGCCGTATGAATTAACATTCTGTCCCAGCAGCATAACCTCTGATACACCGTCGTCAGCAAGGCGTTTAACTTCGGCGAGTATATCCTCAGGCGTCCTGCTCCTCTCGCGGCCTCTTACATAAGGAACGATACAGAAGGTGCAGAAATTATTACAGCCGTACATGATATTCACGCCGGACTTGAACTTGTATTTTCTCTTTTCAGGGAGTGAATTCTCAGGGTTGCCTACCGGATTCTTGAGAACTTCGATAACCTGCTTCTCTCCGCTGTATTTTCTGCAGAGAAGCTCTGCAAGCATAAATATATTGAAGGTACCAAATACGATGTCGACAAATCTGAACTTCTCCTTGATAGTGTCGATGATCTCAGGCTGCTGCATCATACAGCCGCAGAGACCGATCAGCATCTCGGGATTGGCCTTCTTCTTTGCCTTAAGCTGGCCGAGATGACCGAACAGCTTCATGTTGGCATTCTCTCTGACCGTACAGGTGTTGTAGATGACAATGTCAGAGCTGTCCTCATCACCTGCTGTAAGGCCGGCTTTCTCCAGGATTCCTTCAAGCTTTTCTGAATCATGAGCGTTCATCTGGCAACCGAAGGTAACTACGGAGAAGCTGAGAGGTCTTCCGAGAGCCTCTTCCTTCACAGTAACAATCTTCTTTAAGGCTTCTATAAAATACATCTGTCTCATAGGTTCATCCGTTGGCGGATAGTCCATAAGATCAGTCAGATTTGTTGAAATATCGTTTGAGTACATTTTTTTACACTCCAATAGTAAAATAGAACATATTTTCGATTTTTGTGATTGACAATCGAACAAACGTGCTGTATCATCATCTCATAGCAACCAAACAATTGTTCGATGTGTTCGATAAGGAGAAAATGATATGAATAAAAAAACTATATTCCTGGCAGCAATTATTACGATCGCGTTTGTTTCAGTAATACTTTTCAGCAAGGCTTCTTCAGACAAGAAGGCAAGCGCATCAACCACAAAGCATAAATATTATACAAGCATCAGTATCGAGGATGGTGATTCTCTCTGGACCATCGCTGAGAAGTATGCGGCACCTGAATCAGGTACCTACAATGATTTCATTGATGAGGTTAAACAGATCAATGACCTTCACGGCGATCAGATCGAATACGGCTGTTCGATCGTGATACCACAGTATAAATGATTATTAGTATTTTTTGATAAAGTATTTTTCTGATTACGGATGTTCGGGGTTCGACCTTGATTATAATCTCACTCTGTCGAGCTCCTTCATCCAGATCTCACAGCTTGCATCGCTTGGCATCCTGAGATCTCCTCTTGGAGAAAGTGCAACGCTTCCTACCTTTACGCCATCAGGCATGCAGCTTCTCTTGAACTGCTGATTGAAGAATCTCTTATAGAATACCCTGAGCCAGCTGAGGATCTCTTCCTTTGGATAATCTCCCTCAAAAGCCCTTCCTGCAAGATAAAATACCTTTGCCGGAGAATAGCCATACCTCATGACATAATACAGGAAGAAATCATGAAGCTCATAAGGACCCACCTTATCTTCTGTCTTCTGCGTGATGTTACCGTTCTCATCAGGCGGAAGAAGCTCAGGACTTATAGGAGTATCGATGATATCCTTAAGTGTCTCTGTACATTCAGGGAAGACACCGTTTTCAGCAACGCTGTCGATCATCCACTTAACAAGTGTCTTAGGGATGGAACCGTTTACGTTGTACATCGACATCTGGTCACCGTTATAGGTGCACCAGCCAAGAGCAAGCTCTGAAAGGTCTCCCGTTCCTACTACAAGACCATTGATCATATTTGCATAGTCCATAAGGATCTGTGTTCTCTCGCGAGCCTGTGTATTCTCGTAGGTAATATCCTTGGTCTCAAGATCATGCCCAAGATCCCTAAGATGTAATTCGCAGGCTTCCTTTATATTGATAACCACGGGTTCTGATCCAAGACCTTTTATAAGCTTAAGTGAGTTGTTGTAGGTTCTGTCGGTTGTACCGAAAGCCGGCATAGTTATCGCAACAAGGTCTGAAGCAGGTCTTCCAAGCTTGTTAAGAGCCTTTGCTGCAACAAGAAGCGCAAGGGTTGAATCCATACCACCGGAAACACCAACAACCGGCTTGCAGCCTGTAAGCTTAAGTCTTCTTGCAAGTCCGCCAACCTGCATATCAAATATTTCCTCGCATCTCTTAAGTCTCTTGGTCTTTGCAGAAGGGATGAAAGGATGCTTATTGATTATATAATACTTACCGTCACACTCGGCAACCTTGCGGCTGTTCTTGCGTGCCAGGTCTACTACTGTCATTCTGTTTACATAGCCCTTGCAGAGTGATGCTGAATCTGTAAAGGATTTATTTCTTGTACGGTCGCTTCTGATCTTGCCGAGATCGATATCAGCCATCATAAGATAGTCATTTGCGATAAAATCGGCATTCTCATTAATCATAGTGCCGTTTTCTGCAAGCATGCTGTGACCAGAGAATATAAGATCCTGAGTAGATTCGGATGAACCTGCAGAAACATAGAGATAGTCACATACATTCTTTGCAGAGGTTTCTATGATGAGATTTCTTCTGTGATCTCTCTTGGCAATTATCTCGTTACTTGCAGAAATGTTAATGATAAGCTCAGCACCGCCAAGGCAGTACAGAGTTCCCGGACTTATCGGAGCCCAGAGGTCTTCACAGATCTCTACGGCGAATTTCATTCCGTTAAGGTCGTAGATGATATTGTTTCCGACAGGAACATTTTCACCGTTATAATTAACTATTGCTGATTTATCAGGAAGGTCTGCAGCCGAGTCAAACCATCTCTTCTCATAAAACTCTGCATAATTTGGCAGATAGGTCTTAAGTGTTATACCACAGAGGCAGCCGCCGAATATAACATAAGCTGCGTTATAAAGTCTGCTGTCAAGTCTGAAAGGTCCACCTACAACTATTACCTGTCTTACTCTTTCGGAATAAGCAACAAGGTTTTTAACAGCTTCTTCGGTTTTCTTGATCAGGCTGTTCTGGAAGAAAAGATCCTGGCAGGAATAACCTGTAATTGCAAGCTCAGGAAAAGCGATTATCTGAGACTCATACCTCTCAGCCTTCTCGATCTTCTCGATGATCTTTTCGTAATTATAATTTACATTTCCGACACTGACGTCAGGTACCGCAGTACTGACCCTGTAAAAATCATGCATAGCTTTAACCCCTTTCGTTTAAATCTCTCTCAAGTCCTTTAAGATAATGGACGATCGCTCCGCCCTTTCTCTTCAGGAAATAATCGTCATTAAGTTCGCTGTATTTAAAATTCTTTGCATGTCCGTCATTGACTCTTTCAACATATACTGAAAGCTCTCTGAAAGGCATGTAATAAAAATCATTTCTAACCGTAAAGTGAATGATAAGGAAGGATACGCCACCCTGTTCTTCGAATTCCTTCATAAACTCGTATTGGTGCTCGTGAATATTCTGAAGAGGAAAGGTATCTGTCTTACATTCCTTGGCATCAAAACATACCGGCACCTCCTGAACAACCCCGATATAGTCGACGGTTGAATCCTTCTCAAAATAAGCCTTTGTGATCCTTCTGGTATCATGGTCTATCTCCACAGGCGTTATCGGAGTCGGAATCTTCTGAACAAGTGCCAGCTTTTTCTTTCTGTAAAATTCATTTGTTGAATTTATAAACTCTTCAAGAGTTGAGCCTCTGAGGCCTCTCGAATTCCACGTTGCCATATATCTATCCTGTATGCGTAGATTGTTCTACATATTATTATGCTTAAATAAAGCAATCAATATTTCAGCTGATCAGTGTATTACAAAAGCTGTTATCAAACATTTAGCTGATCAATGATATTATATATTATTTACTAAATATGTGATGTTTAGTTTATTCATTACGCTTTGGAAGTATTCAGGAACATCAATTATGAATTCACGTCCGGAGTACTCCTTGCAATCATCATTAAATACTACCCTGTATGCGTGCAGAAGCTGCGATTTTAACCTTAGTGAGTTTCTTTCTTGCTTTTGTATTATTTCACGATTATTATGGCTGTTATTTCTCGGCCCATTTAGAGCTGAATTATCATATTTATGAAGAATGTTCGACCTGTTACCAGTAAATACACTGTCATACTTCCTGTCACCAACTATAGGATGACCAAGACTTGCAAGCTGGGCTCTGATCTGATGAGTCTTTCCGGTGATAAGCTTCACTTCAAGAAGTGTATAGCTGTTATCAGGGGAATATGAAACCGGTCTGAATTCGGTAGATATTCTGCTGTATCCTTCCGGCGAACCCTTCTTCTTATACTCAGCCTCAGTTAAAATATCAACCTTATTATCCTTTTCATCCTTTGACAGATATGAATTAATCTTCTTTTCTACCTTAAAGTAACCGGTGCATATGGTCAGGTAGTATTTATCTATCTTGCGATCTCTTACAGCTTCAGTCAGAAATTGAAGTCCTTTTATGGAAATACCGGCAAGTATGATACCGGTTGTATTTCTGTCAAGCCTGTTACATACAGAAGGTTTAAAGGTACCGGCATTTTGTATTCCCTTTTCTTCGAGGTAATTAAGCATCATCTCGTTTATTGAGACATCATCCGGTTTTGCCTTCTGTGAAAGAACACCATAGGGCTTATTTATGAGCAAAATATTATTATCAATATATACTATATGATTTTCTGCTAAAACAGCTGATTTATTATTTCTTCCGGATATGCTGCCATTATTTTGAGGTTCGGATAATATGCCATCAGTTATCGCATTACCAGAAAACTTAGAAAAGGTTTCATCGGAAAGAAAGAACTTTACCGAATCACCGGATCTAAGGGTCTCTTCTCCGGAAGCTTTCTTATCATTGAGAGTGATATTTTTCTTGCGTAGCATTTTATATACAAAGGATGACGGAGCGTCCTTTAGTATTCGGAAACAAAGCTTTCTGAGCTTCTGTCCCTCATCCAGATCATTTATCAATATCTCACGCAAAATAATTACCTCTCAAAAACTTATGAAAAACACACATAGAATATCACTATCCAATCAATTAAGTGAATAGAATAATCATACACTACAGTCCCAGCTCAAGAAGTCTGTTTTTAAGTATCTTCTCATTACTCTTCTTCGAATCAGACTTTTCATCATTTCCGGAAGAAACCTTAAACAGCTCCTTCTCCATATCCTGCAACGTACTGCATACAACAGTTCGGGCTTTGATCTTACTGTTATCATTTATCATGGCGAGAGTTTTCTCAAAGCTCTTAAGATGCTCGATATGATGAATATCCTTACTTGAAGCAGCATTCTTCTCTAACTCATAATGATCTACCGAGTCACCCTTCATAGCCTGGGCAAGACCGATAACATTATTGCCATAGATTGCAACACACGGATAAAAATATATTTTCTCCGTATCAGAGATTGAAACATCGTAGCTCATCAGAACCTGTGCATTCTCACCTATCTTAACTGCCTTTTCATATTCAGCCTCTGTAAGCGGTTTAAACTTAACAACCATGATATAACCTATAAGATTCTTAGCAAAAGGAAGCGACATTACGCAGGCCATGATCGTGAAAAGTGTTGCTCTGGTCTGAAACATTATAAGCCCGATAAGCACATCCACAAGTATGCAGCAAAAGCAGATAAATGTGATCATTATCTTTCTGTTCTTATATCTTTTTGCATAGCCGTACTCGCCCTTCTGTGGCTTTTTCTTTTTTTCTTTTGATGCTGCCATAGTTATATCCTATCATTATTTTTATAGAAATTATTCAATCGAATTAATGTTGATCCGGTTTAATGTTGATCCGGTTTAATGTTGATCCGGTTTAATGTTGATCCGGTTTAATGTTGATCCGGTTTAATATCACTCCGGGTGATTGATGTATATTCGGATTACATCATCCTCCATCCCGGAAGATATTTATTCTTAATAACGCCCTGTGAAAGCTTACCAAAACCAAGTGAATAGCCGCCAACACAGATGAGTATATATCCGTTTGACTTACCTGCAGCTTCTTCATCACTGATATCTATGGTTTCGCCGCGCAGGTATTTGCTGACTCTTACATCATCGACCGAAAGATCAAGACAGTTCTTAAAGCTGCCAGGACCAAGTGTCATGGCAAGAGCCTGACTTGGTTCGAAACGCTTTTTCTTCTGCTCTCCAAAGAGAAGTCCGCGTCTTAAGATTCTTAGACCTGATGCTTCAGGACAACCCTCAGGTACGTAGAAAAGCCTTTCTCCGAGCAGTTCAAAACGGCCCGGGTCGTATTTTTTATGAATTAAACTAAGGAAATCCGTGATCTCCTCAGTAAGCTTGACCTTTTTAGGGAAGAAGCTCGGTACTCCTGAAGCTTTGTCCGCCTCGGCTTCGCTCTTAATAAGCGAAACAAAATGACCTTCTCCTTCTATCCTGTGAGGAAAGAGATGCTTAGTCTTCTCGACATCTTTTACACTGGTTTCGCCCCAGCTGTTATTGCCGGGAACAAAGCCTTCGTAGGAAGGAAAATCAGCTAGTCTAAGACTATCATCAAGTGACAGGAGGTATTCAACACTCTGCTCATCCTCGTATGCATTGAAGGTACAGGTCGAATAAAGTATCATACCGCCCGGCTTCAGAGCTTTGACAATCTCCTTAAGTATACTTCTCTGAATATCGGAGAACTCCTTAACTCTGTCATCACTCCATGCGCTTATCATCGATGAGGACTTTCTGAACATGCCCTCACCTGAACAAGGAGCATCAATAAGTATCTTATCGAAATATCCCGGGAAAGCACTGCTGATCCTATCCGGACTTTCGCAGGTTATAAGTATATTTTCGGCACCGAAGACCTCAAGGTTCTTAAGCAGGGCCTTCGCTCTTGATGCACTTATATCATTTGAAACCAGATAACCGGTTTTGCCAATATGCTGCATAAGCTCGGTTGACTTACCACCGGGAGCTGCGCAGATATCAAGAACCTTGTCACCCTCTTCTACAGGAAGAACTGAAGCAGGAAGCATGGCACTTGGCTCCTGCAGGTAATACAATCCGGCGTAATAAAACTGATGCTTCGAAGCAGCAAACTTCTCTTCATCGTAATAAAAGCCATTCTTACACCATGGAACAGGAGTAAGCTCTGCAGGACAGATTGAGATAAAATCCTCAACGCTTATCTTGGATGTATTTACCCTGAGAGCGTGTCTTAAGCCCTTCTGCAGAGCAGCCTTATATAACTCGTATTCTTCTTCTCCAAGCATGGAGATCATTCTATCGGCAAAAGCCTGTGGTAACTCGGCCACTACTATTTTTCCTCTTCTTCCTCTTCTTCGATAACATGAACAGGATTCGGATTGATATTAACTCTTGTGTAGAGATAATCATATTCCGCCCTGAATTCTTCGTTAGATTCATCTGATTTATAGAGCTCGTTCATAAGCTCGAAGGCATTCTTATAATCAAGAATCTTCTCGTAATAAACAACCTGATTATATAAAAGCTTGTCTGTAAACATATCATCGTCACAGTTAAGACCGTCATTAATATATGCAATAGCTGTATCAAGGTCATCGACTCTCAGATAATACGAGGACAGCTGATATGCGATATATGTACTCATGCCAAGGTGAGTAATGGCTTCTTCGTAAGCCTTGATCATCTCTTCGTTATCACCTGTAGCGTAGTAGCATGAAGCCAGATAGATAAGCGCACTGTAATTGCCGCCGTCTACTGCACGCTGAAGATCCGGAATGATGGTTTCAGGCTGATAATCACCATAGCCCTTCATGGACTGAGCTATACCGAGAAAGGTATCGATCTTATTATCATCAAGAGTACCGTCATTGTCCTTGTGAACTCTGATAAAGGTCTTCTCAGCCTCGTTATATTGATGAAGCTTCAGCTGTGCGGTGCCAAGATACATCCTTGTATCAAGGTCCATCTTCTCGGAAAACAGCTGATTCTCGGCAAGTGATTCCTTAAAGAGCTTGATAGCCTCCTCGTAATGGCCGGCCTTGTATTCCTTGATGCCCTCTTTACGCAGCTTCTCCTTATCCGAAAGAAGGAGCGCAACAAATACAACTGTAAATATAAGTATTGCCAGCGTTGTTAAAACGATTATTAAAGCAAGTTTTTTCTTACGTTCTTTTCTGTAACTCATGACTACCCGATCAACCCAAATTAATTATCCTGTGAATAATATGTCTTCGCAAAGTTCCATGAATCCTTGCACATTCTTGTGAGGTCGTATTCGGCCTTCCAGCCAAGCTCCTCATAAGCCTTCTTAGGATCCGCATAGCACATAGCTATATCGCCCTCACGTCTCGGCTTGATGCTGTATGGAACATCAACCTTATTTACCTCCTTGAAGGCATTTACGATGTCGAGAACGCTGTAGCCGATACCTGTTCCAAGGTTATATACATTAACGCCTGTACCACTCATAACCTTATCTACAGAATTTACATGACCTCTTGCAAGATCAACTACATGGATGTAATCTCTGACGCCTGTTCCGTCAGGTGTATCATAATCATCACCAAATACACCAAGCTCAGGAAGCTTTCCTGAAGCAACCTGCATGATATAAGGCATAAGATTGTTTGGAATACCGTTTGGAACCTCTCCGAGAAGTCCGCTCTCGTGAGCACCGATCGGGTTGAAATATCTGAGAAGGATAACACTCCACTCATTATCTGCTGTATAGAAATCAGTCAGGATCTGCTCGATCATGTGCTTTGTCCAGCCGTATGGGTTGGTGCAGATTCCCTTAGGACATTCCTCAGTGATAGGAATAAATGCAGGATTGCCGTAAACTGTTGCAGATGATGAGAAGATGATCCTCTTGCATCCGTATTCGTTCATAAGCTTGCAGAGGTTAAGTGTACCACCGATATTGTTCTCGTAGTACATAAGAGGCTTTTTGACAGACTCCCCTACAGCCTTAAGACCAGCAAAGTGGATAACAGCATCAAAGCTGTTCTCTTCAAATATAACTCTCATTGAATCCGGGTCAAGCATATCTGCCTTGTAGAACTTAGGCTCCTTGCCGGTGATCTCCTTGATCTTATCAAGCACCTCAAGCTTAGAATTGTAAAGGTTATCAAAAATAACTACCTCATGTCCGTTTTTAAGAAGCTCAACTACTGTATGTGAGCCGATATAACCTGTTCCTCCTGATACAAGAATCTTCATGAAATGTTTCCTCCTGATGAATAAAATATATCTTGTTTTTTGATTTGACACAGCACGTGGGCTATGTTAAGATTTCATAGTGTTCAGCCGGCATGTCGGAATGGCAGACGATGCAGACTCAAAATCTGTTGCGGGTAACCGCGTGTGGGTTCAAGTCCCACTGCCGGCACTCTTTTATGACCTGATAGCTTTCAGGTCTTTTTTTGTGCCTTAATTTCCAAAATATGAGAAATGCATATAGTCGACCTTATTGCCCCAGGCGCCCTGAGTGAAACCGTATTTTGCAAGGATATTTGCTACGTTTCCGTCAGTTGCTATTGAGTAAGGATTCTTGCCCGGCTCGTAAAGTGAACCGCAGGTGATCCTGATACTTCCGTCGCTGTTATAATATGCTTCATAATTCTCGTTAGGGTTTATATCAACTGCAAGGCCTATTCCGTGCTGGCCGCTGAGATAATCTCCATCGTAGCCGCCGATAGCGTGGATAGGGAACTGCTCAGGCAGTGCATAGATCTCATCAAACGCCTTCTGAAGTGAAGGAGCAACCGCCTTGTTAACTTTTATGGTAAAGGTTCTGGTGTATTTCTCACCGGAGCTACCGTTCTTGAAATCCCATGCCTTGATGGTGATATCAACCATATTTCTGTCGGCTTCTTCCTGACTGTCATAGGCTGCGTAACCTCTTGAAACTACAGCCTTGTTGCCAAAGATGCGTTCGTATTTGTCATAATAGCTTTCGTAGAGGTTGGTATAGTTTGTTGTGAACTTACCGCCCTTAACGGTATTCGGACCATAGGTGCCGTTATAGTTGAAATCAACCTTGCCGTCCTTGATGTACCAGGTTCCGTTCTCGTTCTTTCCTGAACCTGTATAATATGGATCAAGTTCGCCCTGATTAATATATACCCAGCTACCGTTAAACTTGACAACAGTATTTATTCTCTTAAACTTGCCGTTCTCAAAGAGAAGGTAATTGTCGTACCAGTCTACATAAACAAGACCGTTAGCGCTCTTATCAACCTTGCCGCCCTTTACGTACCACTGCTCATCATCAGCATAAGCAAGACCGTTATAGTTAAAATTAACTCTTCCGTTATAATCAATGTACCAAAGACCCGCTGAATTCTGAGCAAGTGTATTAGGGATAAGCCTGCCATCTTTGAAGTTGTACCAATTACCATCGGACATCTTGCGAAGACCTGTCTTCTCGAAGGAAACAACGCCGTGATTGATATACCACAGACCGTTTTCGTTGGATGCAGGCCCACAGTAGCTGTCGTCAAGCATGCCGTAGTAATTAACGTATCTCCACTTGCCATCAATATTTATAACGTTTGGACCGCTTGTAGCCTTGCCACCTTTTACGTAGTAGCAATTGCCATCGTCATCCTTTACAACACCGTTCTTGTTGAAGTCAACCTTGCCTCTTACGATGAACCAGTTGCCGTATCTGTTGGTTGCAACACCTGTAAAGCTAAAATCAACCTTACCGTCAAATATAGCCCACCAGCCATTACTGTTCTTCTCAACTGAGTCAACAAACTGAACCTTGCCGCCCTTTACATACCACCAGGCGTTAACACCGTCAACTGTGCCCTTCATGACATCGGTCTTATTAAAATCAACCTTGCCGCCTCTGCAATACCAGCAGCCGTTCTGATTCCATGCAAAACCGTTGAAGTTAAAATCAACCTTACCGTTTCTGCAATACCACCAGCCATTGCTGTTTTTTGCAACAGTATCATAAAACTGAACCTTACCGCCACGAACGTTCCACCAGCCGTAATCACCGTTGACCGTCGCCTTCATAACGTCATTTTTATTGAAATCAACCTTGCCGTTTACAATATACCACCAGCCGTTCTGGTTCTCGGCAAAGCCTGTATAGTTATATTGAACCTTACCGTTCACAAGGTAGCACCAGCAATATTCCGTCCTGCCGTCCTTGGTATAATCAGCCTTAAATACGCCTGTATTTGTCTCGAAGCTGTAGCTGCGGATAAACGAGTTACCTGTTGTCTGTGCATTAATGTCTTTGATAGGAACCATAAAAATAACAGCAAATATAAAACCAAGTGTCAATATAAGTGATCTTTTCTTCATATCCGATACTCTCCTTTCAAATACAGTTACTTAAAGCTGGCTACTAAATCTAATTATGCTCAATTTTCTTAGCAGCAACTGCAAAATTCTAATTATGCTCTATCCTCTTAGCCACAACTACGAAACGTCCGTTATCAGTATGATATGAACAGGTCGAAAGCGTCAGAAGCTTGTCGCCGTATTTTGCAGTTGTAGGAATATCATAAGATGTGAGGCTCTTGCAGTTGGAAACATAGTTATCGAATTCCTCTTCATCAGCCGCATCAAAGAAGGTGTAATACTTGAAGCTTGAATCATCCTTCTCCTTGATATTTGTTCTGAAGGCTGCTATAACCTCGTATTTGTTGTCGCCGTAAACCGTATTAAATACGATATATTTATGCTTCTCGTAGAAGTCCTCTTCCTCGTAATTCATAAGATCGTGGAACATAGTTGAAGTTTTCATATGATGTCCGTAGATCAGGATGTTGTCGGAAGGCCTTACAACGTTCGAGTCGGTATCGGCGAACAGTGTTCCTGCAAGGCTGTATTCGCCGTAGAAATCCTTCCTCAGATAATACTCCTCGTCATCCGGTGTCAGCATAACAGGATAATCAATGGTCGTTCCATCTATCTTCAGCCAGCCGATAAAATCATGATTGGCTCTGTAAATATCCTTATATTTGAACTGCACCTTATGACCGTCGATATAAACAAAAGCCTTAGGCTTGGTCAGAGGTTCATTATTATCATCAACTGTCTCGATGATAACCTCCTCGGAACTGTCGGCTGTCAGATCTTCAATATTGTCCGGATCATCGACAACCATATCTCTCAGTTTATCGTACTGCTTCTCGCTCTTATAATTCCTGTAATAATACAGCCCGAGATAACCTGCTGAGAAAAGAAAGATACATGCAAATATTACGATAAGGATATTATAAACCTTATTCTTATCTTTCTTTTTCTTCTTCTTTGCGTCCTCGGTGTATTTTTTCGCCAGCTTAGCATTGATCTCGCTAGCCGAAACAGTATCGTCCGACAAGTTCTTCTTGATCTCTGCGTCAATCTTGCTATCCGGATCAACATTCTTCTTCGCAGGATCATTCTTTACCGAATCATCAATACTCCTCTTAACCGGTTTATTGATGCCTGCATCCGCTTCTTTAAGATTATATTTGTTCTTATTATCTTTCATAGCCCTCTTCCATAAAAACTGCCTGATTGCAGTAAATCAGGGACCTGTTGAGGTCCCTGTTTAAAAATACTTTTTGCTTCCCCAGAGATTAGCCTGCTTCAGTGCGGTGTATTCGCTATATGCCTGTTCAAGGATCTGTTTCTCGTTTGGAAACTTTAATAGATGATATGCCTCATGATACTTGTAGTAACCTGAGTCCAAAAAATACTCTTCTCTCTGAGGCTTGCTAAAGTAGCTGTCAGCCTGCATCAGATACCAGTGAACATCCTTGTTCACTACGTCATATGAAGTATTAAATGTATAATTACTTTTGCCTACATATTTAATTATCTGGGCGCTGACGCCTGTTTCTTCTTTTACCTCTCTGAGTGCCGTCTCGCTGTAACTTTCATCCTTTTCGACCGTACCCTTGGGAAGTACCCAGCCTTCATACTTGTTCCTGTAATTTTTGTACAGTAATAATATTTTTCCTCTAAAGATTACCACACCACCACAGCTTGTTGCTTCAATCATTGCAAATCCTCCCAGCCTGGACTTTTAGTCCGATGAGTGTGTCCATAAAACTACTGACAGTATAACAGTAAACAGGGGATAATTCAAGGCTTATTTGTCATAATAAGCGTCAAATACGCACATTGCGACATAGCTTCCGGAGGTCTGATTTTCGGTATAATCTTCGACTATAACACTGACAACGATGTCAGGATCCTCACCACCTGAGAAGCCTACGAACCATGAGTTGCAGTTGCCGTTATTATCATACTCGGCGGTACCTGTTTTGCCGGCTACGTCATAGTCCTTATATTCAAAATACGACTCAGCTGTTCCGTAATCGCAGACTGCTTCAAGCATCTCGATAAGTATGGCTGATTCCTTGGCGCTCATAAGAGTCATTGTGCCCGGACTCTTCATCTTCTCAACGGTCACACCGTCGGAATTCTTGATAGAATCAACAAGATAAGGCTTCTTCAGTACACCTCCGTTTGCAATAGCACTCATGATCATGGCGTTGTGTAGCGGTGTTATCGCTGTATCGCCCTGACCAATCGCGGTCTGAGGTATTATCGAATCATCGCTGTTTTTATCAATTTTAAAAGAAGAATTGCTGTGATCGATATCTACCGGAAGATCCTTGTTGTATAGAAGGTCTTCTGCTGTCTTACGGTAGCTCTCCTTATCAAGTGTTAGTCCAATATTTGCGAAGCTTGTATTGCAGGAATATGCGACAGAATCCTTCAGGTCGACTGTGCCGTGAACGTGGTCGTTTGCGCAGCTTATCTCAACACCCTTGAAGATGTCCGTGCCTTCACATTCGTAGCTGTAATTCTTATAATTCGGATTCTCTCGGATATATTCAAGAGCCGTAACAATCTTAAAGGTTGAACCCGGTGCATAAAGACCCTGGGAAGCCCTGTTAAGCATGATGGTACTCTCACTTCCCTCTTCGCTGTGAATATAGTCCCAGACCTCCTCGATATTATTAGGATCGTAGGAAGGCTTCGAAACAAATGCAAGTATTTTGCCGGTAGATGGATCAAGCACGACAACTGCACCCCGGGCATCGCCGAGAGCATCGTAAGCTGCTTGCTGTAATCTACTGTCCAGAGTCGTACATACGGTATCACCCGGATTCTTATTATTCTTCACGTCATTCTTCAGCTGTTTAACAACATTTACGTTTGAGGTCAGAAGCTGGAAGTTATACTGCAGCTCGATACCTGAACGACCGTATTCGTTGTAGCCGATAACATGAGCAAATACCTCTTTATACGGATATTCACGGGTTTCATTGCCATCTTCATCAACGGTTGTGGTTGCAAGAACCTTGCCGTCCGCTGAAACTATATCGCCTCTACGGATGTATTTTGCATAATAATCCTGCCTGCTGTTATGGGAGTCTGCGATAAGCTTCTTTGAATCATGCACCATGAAATAGATAAGATGTGCAAAAAGAGCGAGAAATACCAGCACCATAAGATAGGTCATGGTGATAATAGGCTTATTCTTAATCTTAAGTTTTTCTTTGATCTCCTCTTCACGCTTGAGGAAATGCTCCAGCTCCGTATTCTCCGGAATCATCATAGGCTGGCTGCTGGAGTCGTTCGATTTCTTTTTCGACATTTTCTGCCTCTTCACTGACTAAAATATATGTATATTGAACCATTGCAAACATTATGAGCGTACTGAATACCGAGCTGATACCGTGGCTTATGAGCGGCATCGTGACGCCTGTGGACGGAATGAATCTTGTAACACCTCCGATATTCAGGAGTACCTGTATGATAAAACATACAGAGATACCGAAGGTCATGTATTTATGGAATGGACTTCTGCACTTCATGGCGATATTGCACATGGCGATAAAGCTACTGAGATAGATAAGTATCAGAGCAAGTCCGAAAAGAGTTCCAAGCTCTTCACATATTGCTGAGAATATGAAATCACTTTCGGCTACAGGTATCAGTCCCGGAAGGCCTTCGCCGAGGCCGGTTCCGATAAAGCCGCCGGTACCAATCGCAAATAGTGACTCGCTCAGCTGGTAGCCGCCCCCATAGATGTCTGCAAAAGGATCCTTCCAGGCATCAACTCTGACCATGATATGGCTGAAGAAGGCTGTATTTTTCAGTGCCAGATAGCCGAGGGCTATCACTGCCGCGGCTCCAAATATTCCACCAAAGAAGAAAATAGGCCGCGAGGTCGCAAGATATACCATCGAAATATAGCAGATATAAAAGATTATCATGGCACCGAAGTCTTTTTCTGCGATAAGTATCAGCATAAAAATAACTGAGATAACGGCATTTATGATTATGTCGGAAAGTGTGCTGGCCTTGACCAGACTGCTGGCAACGAACAGGATGAAAAGTATTTTAACAAACTCCATCGGCTGAAGTGAGAAACCGCCGATACTGATCCAGTTTCTTGAACCGTAGATACTCTGACCGAGTCCCGGAACGAATACGGTCAGCAGGAAGAAAATACCTGTGACACCGTACATGACATTCCATTTTTTCATCTTTTTTAGGGATTTCATGATGGCCGGGATGAAGGATGTGATAAAAAGCGCAAAGGTTCCCATCACAAACTGCCTGAGAGCAAGCTTCATATCAAGTCTTGTAAGCATGATATATCCGATGGTCAGAAGGAAGATCACGTTATTGGTGATCAGCCTTGAAACCTTCTTATAGACGCTGTGGAATATTGCCATATAAAGGATGCTGACCGTGACTTCGCCAAGATACAGAAGGATGATTTTTACATCATGCTTCCAGAGAACAAGCTTTAGATAGCACAGAAAATGTATCATGAAGATATAGAATACCTGTTTATTCAGGTTGCTGCTGCGCTTCTCCTTGTTTTTGGCAACAAAAAAGGTATAGCACTTCAGGGTATAAAGCGCCATACATATAAGAATCATATATTTGGTTATTACAGTAAAAAGTCTAAGCATATTAAATAAGTCTCTGACCGTGTCTAAGCTTTGCGGTCATTTATAATTAGTCAGATTAAATCTATAAAATAGGTCTCTCAAAATGGCCATCTGTTGTTTTACGGCCTTTTGTTATAGGACCGAAGGAACCATTGCAAATACATCTAAGTATTTCTGCAATATCAGCCGGGCTTTCATTATGAAGACTGATGATAAGGGTATCATAGTCGATTCTGTCTTCATCAAGCCTGTCGATGTCAAGCGTGGTTAGCCTTCCATCGAGAAGCCTATTATAGCATAAAGTATTGCTTTGAACATACTTGAAGGCGTTATTTCGCTCATCTTTAATAAAACCTTTAGATTTTTGGGCGGTTATCATAAGGCTTTCCTGTCCGTAAATATAGATGCCTCTGCCAGCTCTCATAGGGAAACTGAGCTCACGAAGCTCCTTTGCAGTGAGTTCATGAGAGTATTCAAAGCTGACCGATTTGAATCTGTCCTTTACGAGATCATATAAAAAGCTGATGCATCTGTTATTATAGGCATAAAGCGACGATGCAAGAATTATATCCTTGTCGAAGCTGTCCGATCTGTTAAGAATCATTGAAAGATCGTCGATATTTCTGATATATAAAGCGTCAAATGAATTATTATTTAATAAAGTATTAGAATGTATCAAATTATAAAGTGATGAAAAATATGCTTCATCCTCTTCTCTATGTATGTAAGGAAATGCAGCGGCTGTCCTGCCATATTTTGAAAATACGCCATTTAGTTCACATAATGAAATTATGGTAACCATATCGGTATTAAGTCCGAATTCAAGATCGTATTTTTTGCATAATTCATCGACAAGCTCTTCATCTCCTTCAAGAGTCTGTTTTAATCCCTCAGCCGATTCCGTTGTTTCGGGCATAATAAACAGCTTCTTATTTCCGGCTGCAATAATATCTGAAATATCCAGCCTTGCTGTATTTTCGGATATTGAAACTCTTCTATATCCGGAAAGGATCTCCTCATCCAGCTTCTGCAATGCTTCTCTTCTAAGCTGCTTGATCTCACCAAAGCTGATAAAGCTTGAATTATCGTTATCTATAGTTAGCTCGTTCAGATAATAGCCGGATTCACCAAGTCCTCTGAGCTTATCCATGATCTGATCATCTGTTACTGTTCTCTTCTCGGCCGGAGAAACCACATTTCCCTCTACACTAACAGTTTTACTGCCTGAGCTAAGACTTATACTCAGCTTTTCACCGTTATGAAGCTTAAGTATAATATCAATAGGCATTAGCTTTTCCTTCTTGATAAGAGAAGACTCAATCTCTTCCATAAGGCTGTTATTTATCTTTCTATAAACAACAGTACCCTTCTTAATCTTGCCTGATGATGCTGCATTGAAGGAAGCTCTGTTTCCGGCGGCTATAACAGAATTAGAGGTCACTTCAACAGTCTCATTACCGGCAATATTCATAGTGAGTATATCTCTTACGCCAATATTCTTAGTAACATCTATCTCGACCTTACCATGACCTGCCGAAACAACTGTACCAACCTTGAGTCCCTTATGACCGTTATAGTTTTTATCTATCATTTCATCAGAATAAGCCTTCTCAAAATATCCCTTGCAGAATCCTCCTCTACTGAAGGTCTCGGAAAGCCTTTCTATGTATTTCTCACATTTATCCATGGAAAAACAGCCGGAAATATGATCGTCAGCCATCTGCCTGTAGGCATCAACGACTGCGGCTGTATAATAGGCACCTTTCATCCTGCCCTCAATCTTAAGAGAATCGATTCCGGCATCTATAAGCTGCGGAACGTAAGGCAGGGCGCACATATCCTTCATGGACATAAGGTATTTGTCGTTATAAAGTCTGCGGCAAGGCTGGGCACAGCGTCCTCTGTTACCGCTTCTGTCACCTATCATGCTGCTCATCAGACAGCGTCCGCTGTAGCAGTAACACATGGCACCATGAACAAATACCTCAACTTCGGTATCGACCTTCTTCTTGATATTTATGACCTCATCAAGAGTTAGTTCCCTGGCCGGAATTATTCTTTCAGCGCCGAGATCCTTAAGTAGCTGAGCCCCTTCAGCGGAACAGATATTCATCTGAGTGCTTGCATGTATAGGAAGATCCGGAAAACTTGTCTTTATCACATCAAAAACGCCGAGATCCTGAACAATAACAGCATCCAGACCGGTCTCGTAAAACGGTCTAAGATACATAGGAAGTTCGCTTATCTCAGCATTTTTAAAAAGGGTGTTAACAGTCAGATAAACCTTAACACCCTTTAAATGAGCTTTATCAATTACATTGCAGAGAGTTTTTTCGTCAAAATTCTCTGCATAGGCTCTTGCTCCGAATCTGTTACCTGCAAGATAAACAGCATCAGCGCCTGCATTTACGGCTGCCTCAAAGGATGCCATGCTTCCGCATGGAGCAAGTACTTCGATACTTTTTGTCATTCTTTTCTGTCCCTTTCAGCCTCAAGCTGAACTATCTTTCTTTGGAGAGCTGTGATCTGCTCTTTATATTCTTCAACAAGCTTAAGAGATGCCTCGTGCTTGATCTGAGCCTCGATCACTTCGTGTCTCAGATCGTAAAGCTGCTTCTCCTTATCGGAATCATCTCTTACAGCCTCGTCAGCAATCTTCTTAGCTTTAAAATAATCATCTGCTATATTTAATGCAAGGAGAACTCCCTGATATTCCGTATTCATTCTTCTGTACTGCTCTGAGGTCTTACATTCGGATATCTTGCCATTGATATAGTTTGCGACATTCTGAAGGTAATCCTCTCCTTCATATCCGCTGAGTGTATATACCTTGCCGTTTATTACAACAGGAATATCGATCTTCTGTGCCATTTTCCTTCTCCTTCACCTATTTAATCATTGTTTCCAAGAAGATGAGTCAGATTAAAATGCTTGTAGCAAAGCTCTGTTACAACTCGTCCTCTTCCTGTCCTGTTTATGAAGCCGTTCTTGATAAGATATGGCTCATAAACCTCTTCTATCGTACCTGCATCCTCACCGATTGCCGCAGCAAGTGTATCAAGTCCCACAGGTCCTCCGTTGAATTTGTATATGATGGTATTTATGATATTTCTGTCTGTATCATCAAGTCCTGCCGAGTCTACATCGAGACGGTCAAGCGCTTCCTTGGCCATATTATAGTCGATAAGCTTCTTTCTTTCAACCTCGGCGAAATCCCTGACTCTTCTGAGCAGACGGTTTGCGATTCGCGGCGTTCCTCTTGACCTTTTGGCAAGCTCGAGAGCACCCTCTTCGTCGATGTCCATACCCAGTACTCCGGCTGATCTTTTGATGATCATCATAAGCTCGCTGACGTTATAAAACTCAAGTCTGCTGATTACTCCGAAGCGGTCTCTGAGAGGTGCGGTAAGCATTCCTGCTCTTGTTGTGGCACCGATAAGAGTGAACTTTGGTAGATCAAGCCTTATTGACTTGGCTCCCTGTCCTTTCCCGATTACAATATCTATTGCGAAATCCTCCATCGCCGGATAGAGAACCTCTTCAACCTGCCTGTTGAGACGATGTATCTCGTCTATAAAGAGCACGTCATTCTCGGAAAGGTTATTGAGTATTGCCGCAAGCTCGCCAGGCTTCTCAATAGCCGGTCCTGAGGTTATCTTGATGCTGACTCCCATTTCTTCTGCAACTATATTTGCAAGGGTGGTCTTACCAAGTCCCGGAGGTCCGTATAGAAGTATATGATCAAGGCTTTCTTTTCTCTTCTTTGCCGCCTCGATAAATACCTTCAGGTTCTGCTTCACCTTTTCCTGACCGATATATTCATTTAAGCTTGTAGGTCGAAGCCCTTTCTCTAACTTTTCTTCCTCGGGCATGACCTCAGTTGTAATGATACGTCTTTTTTCCATTTCTAAAATACAATTGATTTTAACTATTAATTACATCTTCTTCAGTGCAGCCTTGATAAGCTCTTCAACAGACATGTCATCCCGTCCTTCAACCTTCTTGATGGCACGGAGTGCATCCATATTTGAGTAACCAAGAGCCGTAAGAGCCATAGCTGCTTCTGTAGTGATACTTTCATCCTGCTTTATGTCAGTGTAACCTTCATCGACACCCATATCGCCAAGATCGATCTTATCCTTCAGATCGATTATGACTCTCTGCGCAGTCTTGCCGCCTATACCGTTTGCGCGACTGATAGCCTTCGCATCCTGTGACAGGATAGCCATATAAAGCTCATCAACGGTAAGCTCGGAAAGGATAGCCACAGCGCCCTTAGGACCGATACCGCTTATGCCGATCAGGCTCTTAAAAGCCTCTCTTTCACGCTTATCGATAAAGCCAAACAGAGTCATGATATCTTCCCTGACATAAAGGTAGGTAAATACCTTCATCTCGCTTCCTTTTTCCGGAAGCTTCCTTAGAAAATTATCCGAGCAGATGATCTCAAAACCGATCCCGCTGCCGTTTTCTATTGTAATACTTTCACTTGTTATATCGGATAAAATACCCTTGATATATGAAATCATATAAACCTCTGATATTTAAAAAGGTGCCGCAAGCTGCAGCACCCTTTAATAAGCGAACTGATTTTACAGGAATTCGAAATCTGCATCTTCCTCTTCTTCGCCGTCGCCGATCATAACCTTGTTTGGCTTTCTGTTATCTTCAATCTCGCCAACAAATACTTCATCATCGTCGCCACCTAATACATCTGCAGCCTTCTCTTCTGCTTCCTTGAAGAACTTAGATGTTGCAGAAGACTTCTCTTCCTTAGCAGGCTCTGCCTTCTTCTCAGCCTTTGGCTCTGCCTTTACTTCAGGCTTTACATCGGCTGCTGCTTCACCCTTAACGATTCTCTCGCTCTCGGCTTTAGCTCTGGCAATAATGTCAGCTGCTGATTTCTGAGCTTCCTCTATAATTTTCTGGGCCTTAGCCTGATCAGCGGCACTAGCTTCACCTGATCCTCCTGCGTTAGCCTTTTTCTCAAGATCGAATATCTTAAGTCGTGAATCTTCAATCGTTTTCTTAAGTTTCTCATTCTCCTCTGATAATCTGTTGTTCTCTGAAACAGCCTCATCATATGCTTTGTAAACACTGTCCTTGAATGAATCAACATCAATTTTGTTATATCCGAAGAGACCCTTCTTGAAAGAAGTTGTTTTTATATCGATTGGTTGAATCATAACTACTATGCCCTCCATACAAAATATTCTTATATAATTATATCATGTATTTTTATCAAATCAATACCCACTTTAACCAAAATTTACATAAATAATTTGGAAAACTATTATGCAGGTGCTACTACGCGTTTTTCTTTGATTCCTGTATCTTTCTGTGCTGATAATCGCGGCTGATCTCCAGTATTTTCTTGATAAATACCATATATTCTTCTTTGATATCAGGATCGATATAGGCTGTAAGCTTCTCAACAACCTCCTTCTCACGATCAGGCTTATAGATATTATCACCGGTCTGGGCCTTGATCATAGCTATCTCCTTGGAAACAGCCATCCTTTTGATAAAGAGTTTCTTCAGTTCCGAATCGATCTTATCGATCTCGCATCTTGCTTCTGTCAGATTCATTTCATTCTCCTTGCTGCAAATTAATATATCAATCAAATAATGATAATACTAACAAATACATCATTTATCAATATAACATTTTATAATTTGTATCGGTATTCAGGAAATCAATATTATTTATGAGTATCATCCTTACGATACCCTTCTCCTCAATAAGCTTGCTTACACTCTCGTGATAATACCTGAGATCTACAACATAAATATCTCTGTAGGTAGCTGCAAGATAAGGGATCATCGCATGGGCATAGGAATCCTTCACGATAAGAATAGGCTTATCATTTTCATCTCCCGGATTCACCCTTGCATCGCTTGTAATATGGACGATGGAATGATTTCCGTCAAGAAATACAGTGTATTTATCCTTGATCTCCAGGTTTTCCTTATGGAACATCGTATCCTCTTCCCAGCCCTCGTCAAGGTATTCTACATGATAATTTAAATAAGTGTCCTCTGACGCTTCGATGTAATCACCTTCGATACCAAACTTTGGAGCCTTTGAATAAAGGGTTCCGTAGAAGCGGTCTTCTCCCGAATATACAGGCTGATAGGTCAAATACCCCGGAATAGTTATACCAAGATCATAAGCCAGACATTGATAGCCAATCCCTGCCCCCTGATAGGTCCAGTGATGATCAGTTTTGAAGAATATATATTGATCCTTCCACTGCCTGAGGACATTTGTTGCATCCGTCAGAACGATATCGTCCGAAAGATTTTCATGAATGTAGTCAAGTGCCTGTCCCTGATCGTCAATCGGTGCACCGGTAGGCAGTTCGTCATTATAAATATATGACGCAGTGGCTGTGATAAACATATTTACAGGGAGCTCAGGATGAGCCTCCTTAAATTCATTTATGTATCTGATGTTATCACCGAGGATCTTCTCGTTATATTGGAAATCCTGAATGATCCTGTCATCTGTGATATAAACGCCATTTATCAGTCTCTGACCTAGAAGGTATGAAACTGAGGTATCAAGCCGTACATAATCATCCTTGAATATGATCTGATCGGACATGTATTCCTCGAATTCATCCATGAACTTACCGCTCAAAACAGTCTTAAAGCTGAGGTCCGGAAAAGCCTTCAGGGTGCGGTTCTCCATATCGGAAAACTCTCTATCCTTAAGGATGATGCTTCCGACTGAAATAACGGCGATATATGCAATAAATACGATTATTATCAGTTTATTTCTCATTATACTATCCTAAATAAAATCAATGGTTACAGTTAAAATAAAGTAACTATATTTACGTCTTAAAAGTCATCAGAACCTGAAATAAAGGAACGGATTAAAAGAATCGCTTGCAAGTCCTGCCGTAGCAAGTGTCATTACGGCAAGTATGAACAGTACGGTAAGCACTGTATAGAATGCATTGTAATTCCAATAGATCAGCTTATCCCTGAGATTCTTAACAAGTAAGGTCGAACCTACAGCTGCAATGATAAATACAGCCAGGTATGATAACAGATAGAAGCTTGTTTCGCTGTTCCATGCCGAGAGGCCGCTAAGACCGAACATCCTTGAAAGTACTCTTCCAAGCTTAGGCAGGCTGTCGTTAGCAAAGATGACCCATCCCAGATTGATCAGGAACAGACTGTAAATATGCTGCAGGAATTTCGGCAGCTTCTCGAGAACCTTCAGGAGGAAGCTCTTCTCGATGATAAGTATTATAAAGTAATACAGTCCCCATATGATGAAGTTCCACTCGGCACCGTGCCAGAAACCGGTCAGAAGCCAGACTATAAAGAGGTTGAAGAACATTCTGCCCTTCTTACATCTGTTGCCTCCGAGAGGTATATAAACATAATCCTTGAACCAGGTTGAAAGTGACATATGCCACCTTCTCCAGAATTCGGTTATACTTCTTGAGATATACGGATGATCGAAGTTCTCAAGAAACTTAAAGCCGAACATCCTTCCGAGACCGATAGCCATATCGGAATAACCGGAAAAGTCAAAATATATCTGGAAAGAAAAAGCGAAGGACGCAAGCCAGTACATGGCAACAGTTGCTTCATTCTTAGGAACAGCCATAAGTGTTTCGTAGATCTCTCCGACTGTATTTGCTATAAGAACCTTCTTTCCGAGTCCGGCGGTGAATCTGAGAACACCGGAAGCAAAAAGCTCTGTGGTTTCTTTCCTCTCCTTAAGCTGCTTTTCGATGGTGCTGTATCTAACGATAGGACCTGCAATAAGCTGCGGGAAAAGTGTTATATAGGCCGCAAGGTCAATGAGATTCCTCTGTGGCTCAACATCGCCTCTATACACATCGATGGTATATGAAAGTATCTGGAAGGTATAGAAGGATATTCCAAGTGGCAGAGCTATATCAAGAAGCTTTGCCGTAGTTCCGGTCAGCTTGCTGAAGTTTGATATAAAGAAGTTGCTGTATTTGAAAAATATCAGTATTCCAAGGTCGATAACCACCGAAAGGATAACAAACAGCTTGGCTCGTCCCATCTTCTCCTTCTTCTTGAAGGCTCCTATAAGGAGTCCGCAGATATAGCCTGCGAAGATAGACACCACCATGACTATTATGTATTTGGGTTCTCCCCAGCCGTAAAATACGAGGCTGACGAGTAGTAGTATAAAGTTCCTGAACTTCCTAGGCACTGCAAAATACAGCAAAAGCACTACAGGAAGAAAGGCATATAAAAATGTGATACTTGAAAAAAGCATGTATTTCCTCTGTTTATTATTTGACAGCTTCCTTAATGAACCTTGATACCCTGACCGGTTTGTCGGATATCTTGGCAGGTGCATATATGTAAAGCTTGTCTTTTGTTCTTGTCATCGCAACGTAAAACATCCTTCTTTCTTCTTCAAGAGCGGAAGGCGTCTTACTTCTTCTGTGAGGGATCTCGCCCTCTACACAGTCTATTATATGAACCTCTTCATATTCGAGGCCCTTTGCGCTGTGCATGGTCATAAGCTGAACTGCCGGCGTCGAAAGATCGTTCTCTCTTCTCTTCTTTTCTTCAAGAAGGAGCTTTCTCTCTTCCTCGGCATAACCGAACAGCTCTGCGTGTGTTTCAAAATTCTTCGTGATGCTCTGAAACTCATCAATTATATCAAACATCTCATCTCTTTCAAGATTTCGTTCTTCGCAGTATTTGATGACATATTCATCAAACCCCACAAGCTTTCTGATATAATTAACTGCAGCGTAAGGCTCAAGCTTCTTTATAGATTCAAGCTGATTCCGAAGAAGCATCAGATTGGTCTGAAGATAATCCCTGTCACGGGTCTGCCTTATCAGCTCATGGATATTTACCGTTTCCGAGGCAAGAAGGTTCCTCGGTACATAACGCACAGGCTTATTCATGAAAGAAAGAAATCTCTTCCTGCTGGTATCGCCTGATGCAAAGTAGAGATAATCCATAATGACCTTTACCATCTGACTCTCGAAAATATCCGGCACACTGTCCCTTGCGACATAAGGAATATTATATTCGATCAGCTTATAAATAAGTCTTCTCGGACTTCTGTTGGTCCTGTAAAGAACCGCAATATCATCAGGACTGAGGCCGTTACTCATAGCCTCCTGTATCCTTTTAACGATAAGGAGATTCTCGGTGTTTGTATTCTTAACCTCCTGGATCAGAACCGTCCCGGCATCTGCAGAAGCACTTCTAAGCTCCTTATCATATCTCTTTTTATTATTACTTATAAGCTTGCTTGAAAGCTTTGTAACATCCGAAGGACATCTGTAATTGGTTCTGAGAGTAACAATCTCAGCGTCTTCGTACTGCTTCCTGAAGGAAAGCATGATGTCAGGCCTTGCACCTCTGAAGCCGTAGATAGACTGATCGTCATCTCCCACGACGAAGAGATTATTTAGAGGAGCCGCAAGCAGCTTCACTATCTCGTACTGGAGCATATTAGTATCCTGAAATTCGTCTATCATGATGTAAGGATACATATAGCGGATACGTTCAAGGATATCAGGCCTTTCCGTAAGAAGCTTATAGGTCTGGCTCATCATATCATCAAAATCGATAAGTCCACGGCGTTCCTTCTCAGACTTGAAACGTGAGTATATCTCTCTAAACTGCGAATCAGGCAGATCGTGACTGTAATAATTCTCGATATCTATCATATCGCAGTCGACAAGCTCTATCTGATGGATAACGCTGGTGATAAGCTCTTCGTTATATTCCTGCTCCTTATTGGTTGATTTAAGGAACTCCTGGATCATATTTCTTCTTGCTTCTTCGGATAATATGCAGCTGTTATCATATCCGTAAGCTGTCTTAAGTATCCAGAAAAAGAAAGAATGAAAGGTTCCGAATCTGACTTCGATATTTTCCGAGCTGCTTCTCTTCCTGAAACGTTCTTTCATTGATTCGGCAGCGGCTCTTGTAAAGGTGATGACAAGTATTCTGGACTCAGGGACATCCAGGGTTTCAGTAAGGTTGATGATCCTCTCAACGATGACCGTTGTCTTGCCAGAACCCGGCGTACCGAGAACAAGCAGCGGTCCCTTATTCCATTTAATTGCCTTTTCCTGATCCTTATCGAAGTTTTTAACCATTGTTCTCCTTAATCATCCAAGTATTCCCGTAGCAATACTTTTGCATAGGGGAACCTTTCATATAAACTAAAATGCCATCTTACGATGACATTTTAGTTAGCGAGGTACTACGCTCCGCAGCACTTCTTATATTTCTTTCCGCTTCCGCATGGACACGGATCGTTTCTTCCAACCTTTGGTGGCTTGATAACTGTGTGAGAAGACTTCTCAAGCTTGTAAAGCTCGCTTCTCTTCTCCTCAGAAAGAAGATTATCCCACTGTGGAAGTTCGTAAAGCCACTGAGCATTGCAGCCAACCATATTCATGTAGAGCTTTTCCTTGTCATAGCCAAGGTTTACAACAGAATCCTCTGTTACCTCGTCAAGGTTGTTGCTCAGTGTAAGGCTGTCGTCGATACCATCAAGGAAACCAATCATGGTCTCGATGTCTGTATCGTATTTCTCAGCAAGCTCCTTAACAGTAGCGCTGACGATCTCATCAGGGTTACCAAGAAGCTCCTCATAGATACTCTTTTCCTTGTTAAAATACTTAAGCCAGAATTCCTTTCCCTCCGGAGTTCTGTCATCCAATCCGTAGGCATGATCACGCCAATCCTTAAGTAAACTCATTTCTTAATCTCCCATATTTTTTATTATGTCAAAGCCATGAATATCAAGGCTCTATACACATTATTTCCAAATAAGGATTATAACAAAATGTTATTTTAACTGCAAGTGCCATTTTACTCATATCTGAGGGCATCGATAGGACTTAGGTTTGCAGCCTTGATCGATGGAATAAGTCCGAAAATGATACCGATCAGCATAGAAAATACAACCGAAATAATGATTGCCGGAATGCTTATTGCAACCGGAACAAGTGCGACCTTGCTGATAAAGTATGCAAGACCGATACCTGCGCCGACACCGATGATACCGCCAAGGCTTGTAAGTACAGCTGCCTCAGTCAGGAACTGACCGAGAACTGCCCTCTTTCTTGCACCGAGAGCCTTCTTCAGACCTATCTCTCTCGTTCTTTCAGTAACTGAAACGAGCATGATATTCATAACGCCGATACCACCTACGATAAGAGAGATGCTGGCGATCCAGATAAGCTGCTGGCTTGTTGTATTTGAAAGGTCCTGGAGAGCTTTAACCTTCTCCATAGTATTTTCCTTTTTATATTTAACTGAAGACTCATCGCTGCCGCTCTTTTTGCTTGTTATGCGGTTGTTAAGATATTCCTCAACGTTCTTACCGGCTTTAGACATTCCCTCAGTGGAATCAGCCTTCACGATAACCTGGTAAGGCTTATCATAGGAGAAAATAACCGGCCAAATTGTATCAGGGACAATTATTATGCCTGCGGTATCTTCTTCGTGATAGGTATACCATTCTTCAATCGAGTTGATTACAGGCTCAAAATCGTCGCTCTGATCAACAACACCGACTACAACAAATGGATTTCCTGAGATCTCCAAGGTTTTATTGATCGGATCCTCGCCCTCAAACAAACTCTTGGCAGCTGTTGAATCAATGATGCAGACATTCTTATGACCGCTAAAGTCACTAGGTATAAACTTTCTTCCGGATGTCAGAAGATAGCCATAAATATCCAGATAAGAGTTGTCGCAACCCATAAATCTGGCGCCGTCCATAGTTACATCCTTGTAGTAAACTGCATTGTACGAGTTTGCTTCATGGTAGATAGCAACATCCTTTACATGATCAAGCTCTTTCATCTCGTTCAGCATATCACCGTCGATTATCGGGACGCCATCCACATCGACGCCCTCTTCAGGATTGATATATATGCCACCCATACTGAGCTTGACGTCTATAAGGTTATTTCCTGAACCGACAAGGTTCTCTTTGATCTGCTCATTTGTACCCTTTATGGTCGAAACAATCGCAATGATAGCTGCAATACCGATAATGATACCGAGCATGGTCAGGAGTGAACGGAGCTTGTGTCCGAAAATGCCCTGAAATGATAGTCTAATATTTTCAAACATTTATCCTTCCTCCTAATAATCCATATCGGCATAGCCTTCTACATTGATACATTTCTTTCCTTCAGCAACATCCTTGCCATAAGGGAAAGCAATATAATCTTCCATAGAGAGACCGCTCTTTATCTCGATTGCATAGTTGTAAACAGTTTTACCGGTCTTGACATATCTCTTCTTGAGACGTCCGTTATCGTTGACCATAACATAGCTGTTACCGTTCTCTTCTCTTACGTAAGGAAGAGGCAGGTAGATCTTGTCGTTATTTGCATATGGATCAAACTTGGAAGCTCCGCCTCCATCGCCCATAGTAACCTCTACCCAGTATCCCGGATTAAGATCGTCACAAGGTTCATCAATAATTATGGTCATCGGATAGGTTGAAGCAGTCGCACCTCCATAATATCCGTATTGTTCGGTAGGTGTCTTCTCGATGGAAGCAACCTTACCGGTGTAGGAATTACCTGATTCATAGGAATAGATAGTTACAGGATCACCGATATTCACCTTATCAAGCTTCCATTCATTAATATAGACATCGGTCTTATAACCTGTATTTGATGAAACAACGATAACAGGCTGGCCTGTTGTTATTGCCTCCTCGGAAAGATCAACTGTTCTGACAATACCGTTGGTCTGAGCGAAAACATAGCCTTCCTCTAGCTTCTTTTCCTGTTTCTGGATCTTGATCTCATAGATTTCAATACTGTTCTTCTGCTTCTTGATCGAATCTTCTTTTGACCTGATCAGCTCCTTAAGAGTCTCTCTGTCATAAATAGGCTCAAGCTGATTGTTCGGATCGTCAGGATCAAACGGATCATCTGAATTGCCCGGATCATTGTTTCCGTTCGGGTCTATGTTTCCATTCGGATCCATATTACCATTCGGATCAATATCTCCGTTTGGATCCATATTATCATTATTTCCCGGAGGCGGTCCGAAGCTGCCGTCCGGATACATTACCCAGTCCGGATGCTCTTTAAATATCTTCTCAGCATCTCCGGGTGTACCTTTCTCGGTTGTCTGCTCTGTTGTAGCCTCAGTTGTTGTAAGCTCAGTCGTAGCTTCTGTTGTAGGCTCTTCTGTCGTAAGATCCTCAAGAGGAGTCATATTCTTCAGCTTCTCAAGCTCTCGCTCGGCAACAAGAAGGTCAGTCTTATAAACCTCAAGCTGTGCCTTCATCTTTTCAATCTGAAGCTCCTGCCCGGTCATATCGTAGGTAAGAAGCTTATCTCCTACATTTACATGCTGGCCCGGCTCTACATTAACCTCAGCAACGATGCTGTCAAGATCAAGATATACCTTCTGATCGCCTGCTTCGGAGATGGTTCCGTCAAGAGTATCGCCGTATTCCCAATAACCTGTGTTGAGAATTGCAACATTGGTACACTTTACAGGGTTTGAATTCTTTCTGTGATTCTTATAAATCTTAACGCCTACGATGGTTCCTGCAACAAGTATCGCAAGAACTACCAGGGTGATGATCAGTTTCTTCATTACTCATCACCTCCATCTTCTGCGACAGCCTCTGCAATCTCTTCATCTATTGTCTTATCGTCAAGCTCGTCTGTATTATACTCCACAGGCTCAGCCATCTTGATATTCTCAGCCGTATTATCAACAATATCTTCAGGCTTAACGATACGCTTATTTTCGTTAGATTCATCGCTTGTAATTCGACCGTCAAATATAGTTATGATCCTGTCGGCGTATTCTGCGATCTCCTTTGCATGAGTGATCATTATGATAGTTACGCCGTCATTATGCAGCCTCTCGAAAAGTCCCATAACCTGCAGACCTGACTTTGAATCAAGCGCACCTGTAGGCTCGTCGGCAAGAAGTATCTTAGGAGAATTGACCATGGCTCTTGCTATGGCAACTCTCTGCTTCTGACCACCGGAAAGCTGAGTAGGCTTAAAGGATATTCTGTCGGAAAGATCCACGTTTGCCAAAGCTTCCTTACACTTATCCTTGCGTATCCTTCTCGGAACCTTCGCATATTGAAGGGGAAGCTCAACATTCTGAAGAGCTGTCTGTCTTGGCAGGAGGTTAAAATTCTGAAATACAAAGCCTATGCTCTTGTTTCTTACTTTAGAAAGCTCTTTATCTTTCATACCGGCAACCTCAACATCATCAAGGATATAGCTTCCTTGGGTAGGCTTATCGAGGCAGCCAATTATATTCATCAGGGTTGATTTACCGGAACCTGAAGGTCCCATGATTGCAACGTATTCGCCCTCTTCGATATCAAGATTGATATCATGGAGTACAGGAACGTCCATCTTGCCCTGAATATAGCTTTTGTTTATATTTTCCAAATGAAGGAGCATTTACTCACCTCCATTCGTGTTGTCAGCACCGTCTACAGGAAGATCAGAGGAACCGTCATTGGTATTATCATCAGCGCCGTCGGAAACATTGGCGCCGTCGTAGATAACGTCTCCACCTTCCTGACCTTCAGGAATCTCGTCAACGATACTTCCGTCAGGCAACATAATACCGCCCTGATCGTCAACGCCGCCATCAGGATACATACCATCTTCCGGATACATTCCGTCCTCAGGATACATTCCGTCCTCGGTCATCATACCGTCATACATATCGTCGCCCATCTGCTCGATGATATCATCATAGTTAGTCGTGGTCTTAGAACCTTCCTTGATATCGTCCTCAGGGAATGCGATGTAGTCATCCTCAGTAAGACCGCTTGTTACTTCATATGTGAAGAGGTTCTCGTCGTATTCACCGACAGTAACTTTTCTCTTCTCTATCTTCTTATCCTTATCACGAACCCAGAGATAATAATCGCTGCCTTCGATAACAAAATAGTACTCAGGGATATTCAGACCTTCCTTAACCTCGCCCTGGCCATAGTCCATCTCGATGTAGAGATGCTGTCCGAGCATCAGACCATCAAAGGAATCAAGCTTAACATAGAAGGTGTATTTTGAAGCACTTTCTCCACTCATTCCTCCGCCGTAGTAATATGGGTCACTGTTATTCTGCTGAGGCTCGAGGTCAATTTTGCCGATAGTACCCTTCCAGGTCTGATTTTCATCAACTCTTGATCGTATGATAACGGACATACCTGTAGTAATATCGTAAATATTTGTCTCGCTGATAGTTCCCTTAACTCTGAAATCTCCGTCAGCCATGATAGTGATAAATGAATTATCGCTGCCCATATCGTTATAGCTGTCAGAACCACCGTCCTTATTGATCTTTTTGATAGTACCGCTCATAGGAGAGTAAACGACTGCGGACTCTATCGATTCCTTCTGTCTCTCAATCTCAAGCTCTTTTGTGGACTTTTCATATTCTTCCTGCTTAATTTCAGCCTGTAAATTATTGATCTGGCTTGTGTAACCAAGCTTGTCATCGTCAGGTGCCTTATCACGCTGCTCAACAAGATCCTCTATACGCTGATAATCACTTGAAATAGAGTTCTTGATATTATCAAGCTCAAGCTCCATCTCCTGAAGGTCAAGCTTCATATTTTCAGTGTCATAAGAAAAGAGCTGGTCGCCTTCTTTAACCTTGTCACCAACATTTACGAAGATTTCCTTAACCTTCTTGGTGCTGTCCTTCTCAACCTTCTTGGTTTCCTGAGACTCAACTATTCCCATATATCTATTGGAAAGCCCCGTTCCGTACCCGGATATAGACGCGACAGACTCTACATATACCAGTCGCCCGTCCTCCGTTTTGTCTTTTTTCATAAACCGCTTAACAAAAAATATACCGGCCGCAATCAAAATAGCCAGTACAATAAAAATAACGATAAGCTTTCCCTTCTTCATTTTAAATACTCTCCTTTCGCACTGATCCTGACAGATCATCATCAAGAAACAGTTTAACATTTTTATCTCTGAAAATGAATTATCATAATATATATTTTTAATTAAGATTCTATGAACATAAACTCATGATAAACGAATAAAAAGCCCCTGACTGTTTTTTAATCAGTCAGAAGCTTTGCATCACGCCATGTATGATCGAGATTGTAGAATTCTCTCATCTCACTTGAGAAGATATGGACGATGATGTCGCTGTAGTCAAGAAGTATCCAGCCGCCCTCGGCTCTTCCCTCTCTATCCCTCATGTCTATTCCGTTATTGCTGCAGATTTCTTCAACAGCGTCACAGATAGCCTGAAGCTGATTCTTATTTGAACCGCTTGCGATAACAAAGGCATCACACATCGGAGAAACATTGCTGACATCAAGATTCTTTATATTGTAACCCTTTCTGTCTTCAATCGCCTTATTGATCAGTTTTACTTTTTCGATTAGTTTCATTATAGTCCCCTTTATTATAAATACGTTTTAAATATTTAATTAATTAGAATTACTGTTGCTTAATACTATTGTTATTAGCACCGTGATCATTACTTGTTACGCTGCCTCAGATAATACTTGTAAGTCTCTTCGGTCATCTCGTCAATGATATCTGTTTTGCCGTCGAGATATTCAAGTGTATTTTTCAGAATATGCAGTACAGCCGTGTCGATATCTGTGAAGGCTTCCTGTCTTATTTCAGGCAGTTCAAAGATCATCTTTCTGTTCGGCTCGATATAATCTGCAATAAAGATTATCTTATCCATAAGAGTCATTGCCGGACGACCTGTCGTATGATAGGTTATGGCATTTAGTATTTCCTCATCCTTAACGCCGTATTTTTCACGTGCGTAGTAGGCACCGAGCTTTCCATGAAGAAGATCCGGATTGGCCCTTTCACTTTCACTTATAGGAAGCTTGAATTTTTCACACTTCTTAAGCTTGTCATCCGTTGGGAGGCACTTGGCGTTATCGTGAAGAAGTCCTGCAATACGCGCCTTCTGGATATCTGCACCGTATCTCATAGCCATACAGGCAGCAGTATATTCAACGCCAAAGGAATGGATAAGTCTCTTATCCGTAAGCTTCCCCTTAAGTTTATCGATCATATCTTTTCTGTCCATTATATATCCGCTCCCTGTAAATACAGTCCTTTATCTCTAATATATTCATCTACGGCCGCAGGAACTCTGTCCGAAATATCAACGTTGCCATTTACATCCTTACGAATAGCTGAGGATGAAATATTTCCGGCATCGCAGCTGAGAAACTCTATCTTAACATCCTTATATTTTTCAATATAGCTCTCTCTTATCGCCTGCAGCTCAGTTATATCGATATCATCTCTTACCGCAGCAAGAAAAGTCATACTGCTGAAAAGCTTCTTTATCTCACGCCAGTAATATAGATTCTTTAGTGAATCGCCGCCGATTATAAAGAAGTATTTGTTTCTGACATGATTCTCTCTATCTGCCTGCTTCAGCTCTCGTATGGTATCGATGGTATAGGTGATACCGCCTCTCTTAAGCTCAATATCAGATGGCTCAAGTCCTTCGATATCCTTAATTGCAAGCTTTATCATCTGCAGCCTGTCATCGTCTGATATGGCAGCATCCTTTTTATAATAGGTATCACAGTTAGGCATGATAAGAACCTTATCAAGCTTATATTCAGTTAGAGCAGTCCTTGCAAGCATTATATGTCCGTTATGTATCGGATTGAAGGAACCTCCGAGTATACCTATTCTCTGCATAATTACTCCTTGATAGTCAATCAATCGGTCATTGTCATAATCAGATTTTTTCAGAAACTCAATAATATATTACGGCCTATCTGGGGAACTCAATTCCCGGCTTCTCGTTATTTCTCTTATATAATACTATCTTTCTGCCAATTACCTGAACAACTTCGCTGTGTGTTCTCTCAGCAAGTGTTGCTGCGATCTCACGAGGATCGTCAAGGCAGTTCTTGAGTACATTTATCTTGATAAGCTCTCTCTTCTTGATGGCCTCAGCAACTGACTCAGTGAACTCAGGTGTAAGACTTGCCTTGCCAAGGCTGAGAATACAGTCCATAGTCATTGCAAGACCTTTAAGATAAGATCTTTCCTTACTTGTCATATTTATTCCTTTCCATTACTCGTGGTAATAATCAAATTCATGGCCGTACATCCTTACGGTGTCGCCGTCCTCTATACCAAGATCCTCAAGCATCTTAAGGATACCGTTCTTCTTAAGGAAGTTCTGGAAGAACAGGAAGCCCTTCTCAGCTTCAAGGTTGGTATAGCCAAGCATCTTCTCGATTCTTGGACCTTCTATAATATAAACATGATCATCCTTTTCATCCTTCTTAACCTCGAATGGAAGGTCAGGATTATCATAAAGCTCTTCTATGTCAATCTCCGGCTCAAATATGATAAGATCGTCAGGAGCTTCCTTAACAAGCTTATCAACGTACAAAAGCATCTCATTTATGCCTTCACCGGTTGCAGCCGATATCGGGAATATTTTATAATCCGGGAATTCATCCTCGATAAGAGAGATAGCTATCTCTCTTTCATCCGGTGTAAGAATATCCATCTTATTTGCTGCAAGAACAGTCGGTCTGTCCAGGATATTTCGGCTGTAGGAAGAAAGCTCTTCGTTGATCTTTTTTATATCGTCAACCATATCTCTTCCCGAAGTACCCGATGCATCAACAACATGGATAAGAACCTTGGTTCTTTCGATATGTCTCAGGAAGTTGAGTCCGAGCCCCTTTCCTTCAGAGGCACCTTCTATGATACCCGGAATATCAGCCATAACAAAACCTGAACCGTTCTTAACCGATACAACGCCGAGATTTGGTGTAAGTGTTGTGAAATGGTATTCTGCGATCTTCGGACGTGCGTTTGAAACCCTTGCAAGGAGGCTTGATTTACCTACACTTGGGAAGCCAACAAGACCTACATCTGCGATCATCTTAAGCTCAAGTAAAACGCACATTTCTATTGCAGGCTGACCCGGCTGGGCGTATTTTGGTGCCTGCATGACGCTCGTAACATAATGTTGATTCCCCTTGCCGCCGTGACCTCCCTTAAGGAGAACTACAGGCTCGGTCTTATCAGACATATCAACTATAACCTTGCCGGTCTCAAAATCCTTGATGACCGTTCCCTGAGGAACCTTCAATATGATATCTTTACCATTTGCGCCGTGGCAGTTTCTCTTACCACCCTCCTGGCCGTCCTCAGCCTTGTATTTTTTAGCGTTTCTGTAGTCGACAAGAGTATTTAAGCCCTTGTCCACGACAAAGATAACGCTTCCGCCATTTCCTCCGTCGCCACCGTCCGGGCCACCGTTTGGAACGTACAGCTCTCTACGGAAGGAAACATGGCCATCTCCTCCCTTGCCGGATCTTATAAATATTTTCGCTCTGTCGACAAACATTAAACTACCTCTCTATTTCAAAATCAAACAAATACATGTTACCTGCAAATACTATTGCAGGTCTTGATCAACTTATTTTCTCTGTAAAGAAAGGGAGCTGATTAAAACAGCTCCCTTAACCTCTGTACTGCGAAATTACTCAGCAGGATGTACTGAAACCTGCTTCTTGTCTCTTCCGAGTCTCTCAAATCTTACAACACCATCAACTAATGCAAAAAGTGTATCGTCTCCGCCACGTCCTACATTAAGTCCCGGATGAATCTTTGTTCCGCGCTGTCTGTAAAGTATATTTCCAGCTTTTACAAACTGTCCATCTGCTCTCTTGGCGCCAAGTCTCTTTGCCTCAGAATCACGTCCGTTCTTAGTAGAACCAACTCCCTTCTTGTGAGCAAAGAACTGTAAATCCATTCTAAACATCTGTTTTACACCTCCCTGATGTAAACTTTCACAAAATTTCGTCCATTCTCCTCTGCTATATCGGATATTCCTTTATAGAGAGAATTTATCAGCAGCTTACTGTCGCCGCTTACTTCGGATACGACTTTGAATTTGATGTCGCCTCTCTCAGCTGTTTCACCGACGAATCTGTCATCGGTCAGAAGTTCTATCGAATTAATGGTATTAAATACCAGAGTACTTACTGCACAGCAGACAAGATCTCTTCCGTATTTACCCGATCCGGCATGACCTCTTACTGAAAATCCGAAAAATTCATCATTTTTTTTGTAAAATACTGCTTTGATCATAAGCCTTATGCATTGATTGAATCAATCTTTACAAGTGTATATGGCTGTCTGTGACCATTCTTCTTGTGATATCCTGTCTTTGGCTTGTACTTGTAAACAACAACCTTCTTAGCCTTGCCCTCGCCAAGTACTGTTGCCTTAACAGTAGCGCTCTTTGCAGCATCTCCACAGATAACATCTGAATCCTTGCTTACAACAACAACATCAAATGTAACAGTTGCATCTTTCTCTGCATTAAGCTTCTCTACCTTAATGACATCTCCTTCAGATACCTTGTACTGCTTTCCGCCTGTAGCTATAATTGCGTACATATGGTTTCCTCCTATCATTATTACTCGCCAACTTTGGCGGCGTCTCATTTGGACACACTTTTAGCCTCGTTGTGCGGCACACTTTGACAATATAGCATCTGTAAATACTTATGTCAAGTGATATTTTATTATAAATCGCTCTATAAATCAGTAGATGTAAATGACTGTGGCTGTTCGAATTCTACACTGTTGTCAGGCTTATCGTAGATTGAAGTGTCCTGAACTTGTGAAACCGGCTCTGCTTCTTTTGGCTCAGACTTCGGAGCTGCAGGCTCTTCTATCTTGGTTGGTTTATCAACAGTCTGTGAACCAAATGAATTGTCCGGCTGACCGAAACCGCCGAAATCAGCTGTATTCTGTGGCTGGTTATAATTCATATTTGGATTGAAACCGCCAACATTCTGATTATAGCCGCCCATTTGAGGCTGACCGAAGCTATTCATATTAGGCTGCACGAAGTTACCCATGTTCTGTGGCTGACCAAAGCCATTCATATTAGGCTGACCAAAGTTACCCATGTTCTGTGGCTGATTATAATTCATATTCTGATTGTAGCCGCCCATATTTGGCTGACCAAAGTTATTCAACTGTTGCTGTCCGTAACCACCCATCTGTGGCTGACCAAAGCTGTTCATATTAGGCTGACCACCAAAGGTTGCTCTCTGATTAAAACTGCCCCGCTGATCGTATGCCGAATTCTGAGGAGTATTATATACATTCATTCCTGTACCGAAACCAAACTGTGAAGATTGCTGAGGTCTCTGTGAATAAGGGATGCCATACATTCCGTTATTAGGTGTAATTCTGCTCTGACCGTACATCCTGACATCGTCCTGAGCAACTGATTTTGATATGCCGATGACAGTAAGAAGAGCAAATACAGATTCGGCTGCTTCCAGGATACTATTCATAACGTAGTTTTCAGGTTTATATGTCATTTTTCCAGCTTCGATAAAATATGATATTGTTCCAGCTAAAGAAATAGTGAATAGAATGACTGCAAAAACAATAATTCCAGCTACAACTCCCCCTCTGTCAGGAGTTGTAAAACATAATATAAAAAGTATGATTAACAATAGTGCAATTACAAATGTAAGGTATGATTCAAAGGAATACTTTATTAACCAAAGTGTATAAGTAAAACTTGACTCTCTTTTACTTGAAAACAGAGACTCCATTGCTTTTTTATATATATCAAAATATTTGATATATCCTATAGAACTAAATATCAGTGAGGTAGCAAGGCATCCAACAGACGCTTTGTTTAGTTTAGCAAAAGCAAATGTTGCTGTAAGTAATAGGCATACAAGAGTAGCAATACAACTAAACTCTACCAAGCCTTTCATGTGTTTCATTGTACCAGCGACTATAAAAAGACCTCTTCCGTTTGTGATAGCGTATACACCTAAGCCTAAAGTAAATATGGCAGCTATCGCGCCCATCAATGCCCCGTTTTTGTACTCTTTCCCCTGATTCATAGTTGTACCTCCTGAATACTTAAAAATATCATCAACTGTCATTTAACAGCATAGTGATCAAAGTCTGTTTTTACTGTCTATTTCTCTGATCTCACCGTATTCTTCTATCTCGCGGCGGAAATCATCCTCGTCCGGATTGAAATTTGAAGCAGCGCGTTCCTTTCTGAACGGCTCTCTGGTTAAGAGAAGCGCGTAACATACCATAGCACACTCAAATACAGTCCATATGATGTATACGATATTCTGCTTCCAATAATCCTTGTAGACCTCTTTGTCCTTCATGGTATTTATTATATACAGTCCTTCGGCAACAAGTGTTGCAACCATGTAGAAGAAATAAATAACCATAAGAGGAATAACCGGCTTCCTATACATCGTAAATATAACGATCACAGCAAATGCGATCAGGAGCACGGTACATATCAAAAGAGTAAAGCCCGAAATCGGACTAAATAGCTTATATGCTTTTATACTGAAATTGGTTTTCTTTTTGACACCGCTTTTTACTGAATTTTTGAAGATATTTACATACTTATCGAGTCTTGCAAGTGCCGTTACGCTCTTTATAAGAACGTACAAGGCGATACTGCTTATTATAAGTCTGTTATATCTTAGAATAGCGAGAGCTATCGCTATAACCGCGAACGATATCATCAGAACCTTTGAAAATCCGTCATAGATATTGATTCCCTTTTGTTTGCCGGGACTGAACATTATAAGACTGACAATATCGACCAATGAAACAAAAATAAAAATAGCTGATGCAACCCTGAACTTTTCCTTCTCTAATTCCATACTTTGTCCCACTTTTCCTATAGTTTTTTTGCACTGAAAAAAATAGCCCTTTCAGCTGTATTACCCCCTTGATTATACAACTAACGGACTATTTTGTCATTTATTATTTGCTTTCATCCAGCAGTTTTTCGATAGAATATGTACTGCCTGTTCGCTGTCTGGTAAGCTCTGCCAGACCAAGTGATGTCATGTCGACGAAGAAGCATTTTTTGTGGTCTCTTGAGATGAATTCCTTCAATCTCGATAAGACTCTTTCCTGAGATGAAGCTTCTCTCATATTTATCAGATCGACTATGATGATTCCCGACAGATTTCTTACTCTTAAAACCTTCGAGATCATCTCGGCAGCTTCTTTGTTTGTTTTAACAATATGCTCTTCAAAATCGCTGCCCTTTATATCCTTACCTGTATTTACGTCGATTACTGTAAGGGCTTCTGTCAGGTCAACGATCAGATAACCGCCCGAAGGGAGGTATATCTTTCTGCCAAACATAACCTTAAGGTTACGGTCAATATTGTAGAGAGCCCTGAGTGACTGCATCTTATCGTTATGAAGGATAAGCTCTGATTGATCAAAGCCCTCGTTGGAAAGCTCATCATAAAGATCCTTTATATCCGTGACTACAGTCAGTTTATTATAGGTCTTTTTAAATCTGAGATCCCTTAAATATTCTGCAGGATCCTCTTCTCTTCTATAGATGCAGCATCCTGCTGTACTGCTTAGTCCTGCGGCAATAACATCGTTAAGACTTTTAAGTGTATTTACAGTATCTTCTACGATCAGATCTACATTCTCAGATAAAACAGAGGTAATCGCTGATCTGAAGATTACGCCTGAACTATCTCTGAAATCCTCGCTGTGATCATTCTTGATTTTTTCGTAAATACTGTTAAGCCTTTCTCTCTCTTCATTGCTCGTGATCTTCTTGGAGATACCAAGTCTTCCGGAACAGTTCGCAATAGCATAACGTCCGCGAAGGGAAATATCAGCTGTCGCCTGCGCCCTTTTATTTCCGGTGGCCGCCTTAGTCTTCTGAACCAGGAGCCAGTCACCCTTTTTAACAGTAGATTTATTTCCGTGTTTTACAAAGATGTGTTTTCCTTCATTCTCATCAAGTGAGTAATATAGTATTTCTCCACCTTCTATCCGAAGGAAGGCAGCTTTAAGGTTTTCAACGATATTATCGACTACGGCGACATAAATACCACCGGTTTCAGATTCATTACAAAAAGGATGAACCTCCGAAAGAACCTCATCCTCATAGATAAATGCTACCGCCCCACAGCTTGCTTTAGTTAATACAATACGCCCATCCATTACAATCCCCCAAATCGTTACCTACACAGTAAAATACAATACTTAAGAAGTGATTTTTGCTAAAAATATCTTCAAAAATGCTCGCCGGCATCACTGAGCGGTTTAAAACCACTCGCCTGATCACCGTAATAAGTTTCAAGTCTGAGTATATTATAATCAAACCTGTTATATTCAACACCAAGCTTATCACAGATTGCAGTGAGAACATTCTCAGGCTTAATGTTATCATGACTTCCTGTAGCGATAAGCATATAGATGCCTTTGTCGTTCTCAGAACCCTCTGTAACAGAATCAGCAGGCGCATCGGAAAGAACCGAAGCATCTTTATAATTATCCTTAACTGCGATATCAAATATATAAGGCTTAATATCCGTAACAGCCTCTGACTTCTTGGCCTTCTTCAGGACCTCGATAGAAGCCCCTGCCATCAGCTTATCAATAATATTAGAAAAGCTTGTAAGATCATCATCTGTCGACAGACCGAAGGTGCTTCTGCCCTTTTCTGTAAGAGTAATCATATAATCGGAAGCTGTAACTGCAGCCATAGAATTGACAGCGTTATCAGGAAGCGTAACTATATCGATCATTTTAATGTATGGCGAACCCACCTTATTAAATCTGTCGATAATATCCTGACTGCTTGTGACAGATTCAAATTCAGCATCACAATATTCGCCTACCGACTCCATCATAAGCGGCATCGGCGCAGCAAAAGAAATGATCTGATGAGGGCTCATTCCGGTACTGTAGCTTATATCAAGCTCAGCCCTTCTGATAGCCTTCTGAAAATACCTCATCACATCAAGATGACTTATGAACTTAACAGGTCCTGTTTTGCTGTACTTAATTCTGACTTTCATTACGCATTTACCATATATTACTATATCATATATATCAATCAAACTATTCTCTCAGCTGTTTAAAATACACCTTCGAGAGTGTTTTAATTGATAATTAGTTACCAAAGCATACACCGCTTCCAAATGCTGCACCGCCGCAGCCCTGACACTTATCGCGGCAGTTAAGTGTAACCTTGCCTTCCTTGGCCGTCAGCCATTCCTTCTTCAGGAAAGCCTTGGTGACTCCGGCATCGATATGATCCCATGGGAAAACCTCGTCAATATCCCTCTCTCTTTCGGTGTAAAATTTTATATCAACATTATTTTCTTCAAATACTTTATGATACCTTTCCATGGAGAAGAATTCTGTCCATGCATCGAAGATCGCACCTGCCTTATAGGCGTCATATATAACCTTCGAAAGCCTTCTGTCGCCTCTGGCAAATACAGCCTCGAGCACAGAAATATCCTCATCATGATAAGTAAACTTCAATCTCTTCTTATTAAGCTGCTGATTAAAGGTATCCTTTACGTGTCTTGCTCTTCTGATGTATTCATCTCTAGGAAGCATAGGTGCCCACTGGAAAGGAGTGAAAGGCTTCGGCACAAAATACGAAGCCGATGCTGTAATCTGAAGAGAACCAACTCGCTCTTCCTTCGGAACAGTTTCGAAATATTCCTCTGAAATTCTTTCTGAAAGAAGCGCTATTCCTTCAGCATCTTCGTCAGTCTCTGTAGGAAGTCCAAGCATGAAATAAAGTTTAACCTTATTCCAGCCGCCTTTAAAAGCATCCTTCGAGCCATTAATAATATTATCCTCGGTAATACCTTTATTTATAACATCTCTAAGTCTCTGAGTACCGGCTTCAGGTGCAAAGGTAAGCGAAACCTTCTTGATATCCTGAACCTTCTTCATAACATCCAGCGAAAAAGCGTCAATTCTAAGAGAAGGAAGCGAAACATTGATATGCTTCTTATCCATTTCGTCCATCAGATAGTCAAGAAGCTCCTTGAGTGACAGATAATCACTGGTTGAAAGCGAGGCAAGCGAAACCTCTTCATATCCGGTATTGCTGAGCATTGTGTCAGCATATTTCTTAAGGAGTTCAACGCTCTTCTGTCTGGTCGGACGATATATCATACCGGCCTGGCAGAATCTGCAGCCTCTGATACAGCCTCTCATAACCTCGAGAACAACTCTGTCCTGAGTCGCTCTGAGGTAAGGAATAACAGGCTTCATAGGATAAGGCGCCTCATTGAAGTCTGTCACGACCACCTTTTTAACACTATTTGGAACGTCATCGTATTTTGGCATAACAGCCTTAACTGTACCGTCATCATTGTAGCTTGCTTCATACATTGAAGGAACATAGATCCCCTTGATCTTTGAAGCCTCGTGCAGAAACTCTTCTCTGGTCATTGGGCTATGCTTATATTCTTTATAAAGCTTAAACAGCTCGTCGTAGCTGACCTCGCCCTCACCGATATAGAATATGTCGAAGAAATCCGCAACCGGTTCAGGGTTAAATACGCATGGCCCGCCTCCGATAACTATCGGATCCCCCTTCTGCCTTTCTGATGCATAGATCGGAAAGCCTGAAAGGTCAATGACCTGCAGTATATTTGTATAGCACATCTCATATTGAAGAGTTATGCCAAGAAAATCAAAATCCTTTACAGGACTTTGTGTTTCAAGTGTAAAGAGAGGGATATTTTTCTCTCTCATTATCTTATCAAGATCAGGCCACGGACTGTAAACCCTCTCGCAATAAGTATCATCACGACGGTTGAACATATCATAAAGTATCTGAATTCCAAGATAAGACATACCTATCTCATAAACATCAGGAAAACACATGGCAAAACGGATATCGACAGAATCGACATCCTTCTCTACCATGTTTACTTCATGACCTATATAACGTGACGGCTTCTCCACCGCCATCAAAATTTCATCCGAAAGCGCAAGCTTATAATTCATGTGACTGTTCAACCTTATTTTAGTGATTATAGAGCGATGTTTGCGTATGTCTGCGAAGGCGTATTTTATTTACAACTGAGCGGACATATGCAAACTCGCGGTGTTAATTTTTAAAGCTGTGAACAGGCGCAGGAATACGTCCTGTTCTGTTTACGAAGTCAGCACAATCAAAATTATTTACCTTCATGATCGGTGCATAACCAAGAAGTCCGCCGAACTCAACAGACTCGCCTTCCTTCTTGCCGATTACAGGGATAATTCTGACAGCAGTTGTCTTCTGATTTATCATACCGATAGCCATCTCATCAGCGATGATACCGGAAATAGTTGTTGCTTTGGTTTCGCCAGGTATAGCGATCATATCAAGACCTACAGAGCATACGCAGGTCATAGCCTCAAGCTTCTCTATTGTGAGGCAGCCCTTCTCTGCAGCATTGATCATTCCCTGATCCTCACTTACAGGAATAAATGCACCTGAAAGTCCGCCAACGTAAGAAGAAGCCATGATACCACCTTTCTTAACCTGGTCATTAAGAAGTGCAAGTGCAGCCGTTGTTCCCGGAGCACCGGCGTATTCTACACCGATCTCATGAAGGATATCTGCAACCGAATCACCTATAGCCGGTGTCGGAGCAAGTGAAAGATCTACGATTCCAAAAGGAACTCCAAGTCTCTTTGAAGCCTCCTTAGCAACAAGCTGACCAACTCTTGTAATCTTAAATGCAGTCTTCTTGATAGTCTCGCAGAGTACCTCAAAGCTCTCTCCTCTAACCTCTTCAAGCGCCTGTTTAACAACTCCCGGTCCTGAAACGCCGACATTTATGATCCTGTCAGCCTCAGTTACACCGTGGAAAGCACCTGCCATGAACGGATTATCATCAGGAGCATTGCAGAATACAACGAACTTAGCGCAGGCAATAGAACCCTGATCTTTGGTCATTTCAGCAGCTTCCTTGATCTTCTCGCCGATAAGTCTGACCGCATCCATATTTATACCGGTCTTTGTAGAACCGCAGTTAACCGAACTGCAGACCACATTTGTCTCTGAAAGAGCCTGTGGGATGGACTCGATAAGAAGCTTGTCAGCAGGTGTCATTCCCTTACTTACAAGTGCTGAATAACCGCCGATGAAGTTAACGCCAACTTCAGCAGCCGCCTTATCAAGAGTCTTAGCGATCATAACGAAATCATCTGTAGTCTTGCATACAGAACCACCCACAAGCGCGATCGGAGTTACAGAAATTCTCTTATGAATGATTGGAATACCGTAAAGCTTTGTGATCTCCTGACCTGTTTTTACGAGATCCTTTGCACTTTCGGTAATCTTCTTGTAAATATTATCGCAGGTTTCCTGAACATCCTTACCTACACAGTCCAGTAAACTTATTCCCATGGTGATAGTCCTTACATCAAGGTTCATCTTGCTGACCATGGTATTTGTTTCCATTACTTCATTTAAAGTGATCATATTTTCATTCCTCTTATACTTTAATATAGATCAACACATATATATCCGTTCAGTGTAGCAAAATACGCCCTCACGGGCATATATGCGTTGATCTGATTATATAAATACTAGATGCGGTGCATCATATCAAATATTTCTTCCTTCTGAGCCTTGATCTCAACGCCGATCTCATGACCTACTGAAGCAAGCTCTGATGCAAGCTCGTCATGTGACTTAATAGAACCTGATGCATCAACAAGCATCATCATATTGAAATACCCCTGCATGGTGGTCTGTGTAATATCGAGTATATTTATATTGTTATTTGCAAGATAGGTGCAAACCTTTGCAATGATACCGACAGTATCCTTTCCTATAACTGTAATGATCGTTCTGTTCATGGTAAAACCTCCATTGTGTAAATATTTAATACGAAATACAGTATAACTGTTATCTCGCTTTGAATCAAGTCTCGTATAACCTGTCCGGCATATCCCTCATGGCTGTGTGAAGATTAAAATCTTCTATATTATCTGTGAAGCCATTGTCCTTAAGCTCGAGTTTTACGGCTTCGTAGGCAAGCTCCGGGATATTATTATCCTTACTGAGATGACCAAGGATGATCGTTTTTATATGGTCATTCAGGAGTTTCCTTATAAAACGTCCTGAGGCTTCGTTTGAAAGATGCCCCTTCTGCCCGAGGATACGTCTCTTCAGATCGTAAGGATATGGCCCTGCTTCCAGCATTCTTATATCATGATTCGCCTCTATCAGGAGCATATCACTGTCTGATAAGCATTTGACCAGATAATCGTTGAAGTCGCCAAGATCCGTTGCAATAGATGCCTTACTCTTGCCGTCGGTTATCGAATAACAAACCGGTTCGTAGGCATCATGCCATATAGAATGCGGCTCGATAGTCAGGTCTCCTACCTGAAAGGAAATATCCGTGCTTATAACATTATACAGTTCATTATCAATCCTGCCAACTGAAGTATTTTCACCGATGCCTTTTATGGTTCCCTGGGTGGCGTAGATCGGGATGCAGTATTTCCTCGAAAGAACGCCAAGTCCCTTGATGTGGTCGCTATGCTCGTGGGTGATCATTATCGCATCAAGGTCGCGGGCGCTCATTCCGATACTGTTCATTCCCTCTTCAATCTTCTTCATGCTTATTCCGGCATCAATCAGAACGGAAGTGTTTTCAGTACCGACAAAAGTGACATTACCACTGCTTCCGCTGGCAATATTCATTAGTTTCATTTATATATCTCTTTTCTATCTTCTTTCAAATACCATGCTGCCGCTGAAAAGCTCTTCATATCTGCTGTTTCCGCCCGGCTGCAGAGTGATGATGCTCTTTCTGTAGGCATCATATTCGTTTAAATTACCGCTCACTGCCATTCTTTCAGCTGCCTGAAGTGAGGTATTTCCGGCAATTACAGCTTTACCGAGAAGCTCAGCCGGAAGAAGTCCAATATTTTCTGCGTCTGCTACTGACAGGAAGAATCCGAATCCACCCGCGATATAAAGCTTTTTTATATCCGAAAGCTTAAGTTTTGCTTCCTCAATAAGAAATACAGCCGATGAATATATCGCCGCAACCGCAAGCTGGATCTCGCGGACAATCTTAGCGGTAAGATGAAGTTTTACGCCGGAAAGAATAATATCCCGGCCGTTTTCTATAAAATCATCATCCAAGACCAGATCACGCCTAAGCTCGCCTCTTTTAATTAGTAAAGACAACGCTCCCAGGGTGGTCTTACCATAAATTTTTGATGCTCTTGTACTATTTTCAAATGCAGGACCGCAGGCCGCCGAAAGAGCCAGAACCTTATCTCCTGCGTTTAAGATCATCTCTCCGTTGGTTCCGAGGTCGATCAGAAGCTCACCTTTTTCGAGAGAATGTCCATAAGAATCATTATGCTCTTCAACATGATGATCCTCAACAATGCTATTCGCATTATTCACGGAGCTTTTGATTATATCATGAATACAGAATGCTCCCAGTGTTGAGTCAGCACCGATAAAGGCTGATGCTCCCGGAAGAATTGTGCATGGAATAAAGCCATTAAGAGTTATTTCCTCTGCTTTATCAAAGGGAACCGTAAATGGTGCTTTACCCAGGCTTTCTATACTCTTACCAAGGATAATTGACGCCATGGCTGTATTTGCACTGATAACAGCATTTTTAACGTCAGCAGCTTTGATACCAATACTGCTGCATCCCTTTTCAACAGACTCTTCCACAGCCTTAATTATACATTCCTGCATCTTCAGAAGGTTATCAGATCTTTCGGACAGAGTTATCCTGGATATAACATCCGAGCCGTAACGCATCTGCGGATTCAGAAAACCATCCTTGAAAAGTATTCTGTTTTCGTCATCAATTAAGGAAACTGCCACCGTTGTAGTACCTACATCGATGGCAGCAGATATCTTATTACTCATTTAAAATATTGCCTTTGGTGTTTTCTCAAGCGGTCTGTAGCCTAAAGCCTCCAGCCTCTTCATGATCTTTTCCTTATGCTCAGGTCCAAATGCTTCCATAGTGATAACAAGCTCAACAGCTGAATTTCTGTTAAGTGAGATAAACTGGTTATGATCGAGCTTGATGATATTTCCCTGCTCCTCAGCGATGATGCTTGAAACCTTCACAAGCTCACCCGGCTTATCTGGAAGAAGAACAGAAACCGTAAATATTCTGCTTCTTGCGAAGAGTCCGTGCTGAACAACTGATGAAAGTGTGATGACATCCATATTTCCACCGGAAAGGATGCTGACGATCTTCTTATCCTCTGCAGGAAGATGCTTAAGAGCAGCAACCGTAAGAAGTCCGCTGTTCTCTACTATCATCTTGTGATTTTCGATCATATCAAGGAAGGCAACGATTAGCTCGCTGTCAGGAACAGTGATGATCTCATCGATATTTTCCTGGATGTATGGGAAGATCACGCTTCCCGGTGTCTTAACGGCTGTACCGTCTGCAATTGTATTTACAACAGGGAGGGTTGTAACCTCGCCCTTCTCGAGTGAAGCCTTCATGCAGCTTGCGCCTGCCGGCTCAACACCGATGACCTTGATGTTAGGATTCAGCATCTTGGCAAGAGTAGAAACTCCGGTTGCAAGTCCGCCGCCTCCGATCGGAACAAGGATGATGTCTACAAACGGAAGGTCTTTAAGGATTTCCATTCCAACTGTACTCTGGCCGGTAGCCACCTCAAGATCATCGAAAGGATGAACGAAGGTGTAGCCCTCTTCTTTGGCGAGAGTAAGTGCATATTCGCAGGACTCGTCGTAGACGTCGCCCTTAAGTATAACCTCTGCACCCAGAGATTTTGTTCTGTTAACCTTGATAAGAGGTGTAGATGTAGGCATTACGATAACCGCCTTACAACCGTAAGCTCTTGCTGCATAAGCAACGCCCTGCGCATGATTGCCGGCTGATGCAGTGATAAGACCTCTGCTTCTCTCAGTATCGGTAAGCTGGCTGGTCTTGTAATATGCGCCTCTTATCTTGTATGCGCCCGTAAGCTGCATATTTTCCGGTTTAAGAAATACTTTGTTGCCGGTCATTTTGCTGAAATACTCGCTTTCGATCAGACCGGTATTTCGCGCAACCTTTGAAACTATGTTATACGCCTCTTCACACTTCTCGAGTGTTATTTTATCCATCATAATATGACTCCCCTAATGCTATATCCATCACATAGGTATACCCACTCAGTTGTAACAAAATACGCCTTCGTGGGCATACCTATGTGATTCACTTCATTTATTCAATTAATATCGAATAGATCGTCATCCCTTGTGAGGCCTTCGTCGGCTTCAACAAGACGCTCAACGTCTGACATCTCTGTTTCAACAGAAAAGTCAGCAAAAAGAGCTGTGATGAACTGACTTGGATCGAACTTCTGAAGATCGTCGATCTTCTCGCCGATTCCGATGTATTTTACAGGAACTGAAAGCTCTGACTGAATTGCGATCGCAATACCGCCCTTAGCTGTTCCGTCAAGCTTTGTGATGATGATACCGTCAATCTCAGATACGGTTGAGAACTGTCTGGCCTGCTCGAGAGCATTCTGACCTGTTGTACCGTCGAGAACGATAAGTGTCTCAACAACAGCTTCTGGATATTCCTTACCGATGATCCTGCGCATCTTGGCAAGCTCATCCATAAGACCCTTCTTGTTGTGAAGACGTCCTGCGGTATCTACGAGAAGGATATCTGTATTTCTTGCCTTTGCGGCTGAAACTGCGTCATAAACAACAGCTGAAGGATCTGATCCTTCGCTCTGCGCGATAATATCAACCTCTGCGCGGTCAGCCCAGGTCTTAAGCTGGTCGATGGCTGCTGCCCTGAAGGTATCAGCTGCAGCGATGAGAACCTTCTTGCCCCTCTTATGATACTGTGCTGCAAGCTTTCCGATAGAGGTTGTTTTACCAACACCGTTTACGCCGATAACAAATATGACCGACTTCTTCTCCTCGAAATCATATTCGCTTTCTTCAACATTCATCTGGTCGCGGAGACTGTTGATGATGAGCTCCTTACACTGAGCAGCATCCTTGATCTTAAGCTCCTTAACCTTAGCTTTTACGTCATCTATAACCTTTTCTGATGTTTCATAGCCCATATCGGCCATAACAAGTGTCTCTTCAAGCTGATCATAGAAGTCGTCATCAATCTCATTTGCCTTGAAAAGATTGCTGAAGCTCTTAGATATGCTGTTTCTTGTTTTTGAAAGGCCTTCCTTCAGTTTTTGAAAAAATCCCATATATTAATCCTCCGATCAGTTATCAAGCTTATCTTCTATGAGGTTTACGGATACGAGGGTTGAAACACCCTTTTCCTGCATTGTGATACCGTAAAGTATGTCAGCGGACTCCATAGTACCTCTTCTATGAGTGATTACGATGAACTGTGTATCCTTTGAAAGTCTGTCGAGATATTTTGCAAATCTCTTAACATTTGAATCATCAAGCGCAGCCTCGATCTCGTCAAGGAGACAGAATGGCGACGGCTTAAGACTCTGAATAGCGAAAAGAAGCGCGATAGCTGTAAGACTCTTCTCACCACCGGAAAGCTGCATCATATTCTGGAGCTTCTTTCCGGGCGGCTGTGCGTTGATGATGATACCTGACTCAAGTATGTCGTCCTCATCAACCAGTGAAAGTGTTGCCTTTCCACCTCCGAAAAGCTCTCTGAATACCTTGTTAAACATCTCCATGATGTCCTTAAACTTCTCGGTGAAGGTCTCCTTCATAGCTTTTTCAAGCTCTGCGATAATATTTCTGAGGTTCTCCTCAGCCTTAACGATATCATCTCTCTGGGCTGTAAGGAATTCATACCTTTCGGCTACCTCTTTATATTCTTCGATAGCATTTACGTTTACATCACCCAGACTTCTGATCTCAGTCTTGATTGCCGAGATGTCTTTCTTAAGCTGGGTTCTGCTTCTCTCTTCACTGCTCTTTGGAAGCGCCTGTGCAGACTGATATGTGAGCTCGTATTCCTCCCACATATAGTTGATCTGGGCATCCTTCTTCTCGGTGATCTTCTCGATAGTTCCGCTAAGGGTAAATATAGCTTTGTCCAGTCGGTTGATCTCCTGAGAAAGCTCTTCACGTCTGTTTAGGAATTCCTTATGCTTCTTGTTGATGTCGTCCTTTTCCTCAAGAAGCTTCTGGAGCTCTACATTCTTCTTAACGATAAGTTTTTCGTTGTTTTTCTTTGTATCGGTAAGTTCTTTGATACGCTTTGTGAAGTTTTCAGCATTTGAGCCGGCCTCTTCGAGACGTCTTCTGTAAGACTCAGCCTCTTCGGTAGCCCTCTCAATATCAGCTCCAACACGCTCCATATTCTGATCGATGAAGCTGTACTGCTGTCTGATGCTTCCTGCCTTGAGAGTAAGTGATGCATATTCCTCATCACGGAGCTTCTTCTCATTCTTGATCTCTTCAAGCTCCTTCTCAAAGCCGGAAATACTGCTCTTTCTATTCTCGATTGCACTTTCCTTCTGCTTACCTTCGTCGAAAAGTTCATCCTTATTCTTATTAATATCCTTGATCTGTTCATCAAGTTCAAGGTTTTCCTTCTTAACTGCTTCGAAAAGCCGGAGGGTTTCGTCCAGGCTTCTTGTTGCATTTTCGAGACTGATACGAAGTGTATTTTCCTCGATACCCTGTCTCTGGATAACCTGATTGAGTCTGTCTCTCTCTTCCTTAAGAGATTCTCTCTTCATAAGGAGCTCAGTTTCCTTCTGCTTTGCTTTCTGAAGCGAGGTGCTTGCCTTCTTGATATCTACGATGAGCTGGTCAAGCTCTCTCTTACGTCCGAGAAGGTTGCTCTGGTTCTTGAAGGTACCACCGGTCATTGATCCACCCGGATTGATGAGTTCCCCTTCAAGAGTTACAAGTCTGAGAGACTGCTTATATTTTGAAGCGAGCCTTGTTGCGTTGTCGATATTATCAACAACGATGCTTCTTCCGAGAAGGCTCTCTATGATATTCTGGTATTTGCTATCAACCTTGACAAGCTTTGAAGCGATGCCGATAACACCTTTTTCCTTAAGAGCATCCGGATCAACGCTTCCTCTGGCAACTATCGATGATGCAGGAAGGAAGGTAGCTCTTCCGGCTTTATTTTCCTTCAGGAAACGGATCATCTTCTTAGCTGTTTCTTCGGTATCCGTAACAATATTCTGGATACTTCCACCGAGAGCTGTTTCGATAGCTATTTCATGCTCTGCATCAACCTTGATGATATCGGCTACAACACCGATGATTCCCGGATTTCTGTCCTTCTGCTCCATTACACGCTTGATACTGCTTCCGTAGCCCTCATATCTTTCGGTAAGGTTAAGGAGCGCATCGTGTCTTGAACGAAGGCTGATAACGAGCTGATTATATTTCTGAATATCAGATTTAACCTTTGCGGCTTCCTCTGTATTATTTCTGATACCGTTTTCTGCCTGCTTATGCTTATCCTGATTATCTCTGAGAAGTTCGGATGCACTTGCAAGAGATGCGGTAAAGTTCTTCTTTTCCTCTGTAAATTTAGCCTCATCGCTCTTTAGAGACAAATACTTCTGCTGGAGTTCTGTCTTCCTGAGGGAGATATTTTCCAGCATGGTATCATAACGACCAACCTTTGCCTTGAGAGTACCGCCTTCATTGATGAAATCGATGATCTCACTCTTGGCGTTCTCTATATCTTCTTCCTTGGCAGTTATTTTTGCTTCGAGACTGTCGCATTCCTTCTTCTTGTCTTCAGCCTCTTTATCTGCTGCCTTAACGGTTGCATTTATATCTTTCTTCTGATCTCTGTAACCGGCAAGCTCATTCTTAAGTCTTTCAATCTCAGCCTCGGCTTTATTTATCTCACCAAGGATAAGCTCTTTATTCTTATTTTCTGAAGAAATCTGCTCGTTGAGAACTCGTATCTCACCGTCTGATTTTTCGCTTTCCAGCTTTTTATCATTGATGAAGGATTTTATATCATCAATTTCCTGGCTCTTTTCTTCGAGAGTCTGCTCAAGTTCGTCGTATTTTGTTCTGGTGAGTTCGAATTCATCCGACAGACGCTTTGAGTCATCAGTCATGATCTTCAGCTCTTCCTCATGCTTCTTAAGCAGTTGATTGATCTCATTTATCTCAATAAGGAATGAACTAACCTCGAGAGATTTGAGACTTTCCCTAAGAGACAGATACTTCTTAGCTTTCTCTGACTGCCTTGCAAGAGGGCCGACACGACCCGAAAGTTCATTCAATATGTCATTGACACGGCTGAGGTTCTGGTGTTCTGAAAGAAGCGCCTTCTCTGTAGCCGCTTTATTTTTCTTGTATTTTACTATACCGGCAGCCTCATCGAAGAGTTCTCTCTTCTCATCCGGCTTACCACTGAGGATCTGCTCGATCTTACCCTGTCCGATGATGGAATAGCCCTCCTTACCGATACCGGTATCGAAGAACATCTTGTTAACATCCTTAAGTCTTGTGACCGTACCATTGATGAGATATTCACTTTCACCCGAACGATAAACACGTCTGGCAACAGTTACCTCGTTATAATCGACTGGGAGCTTATGATCGCTGTTATCAAGGGTTATAGCTACATAGGCAGAGCCCTGAGGCTTTCTCAGCTCAGTTCCTGCGAAGATAACATCCTCCATCTTTGAGCCTCTCAGTTTGCTGGCACTCTGCTCGCCGAGAACCCATCTTACTGCGTCTGCAACATTACTTTTACCTGAACCGTTTGGTCCGACTATGGCTGTAATACCGTCATTGAATTTGAAATCAATCTTGTTGGCAAATGATTTGAAACCATTTACCTCAATACTCTTAAGATACATAATTAATCCTGCTTTAGTCTTTATTTTAGGCTGAAATACTTATATGTCTCTGCCTGTAACCCCAAGCTTGATAAGGGTTTTATGTGCAGCTATCTGCTCAGCACCTTTTTTTGTATTTGAAACTCCGGTCTCATATTCCTTCTCTTCACCCGGAAGTCCCATGCACGCTTGAAGTGTATAGGTATGTGCATGATCAGGTCCTGTTACGGACACTTCCTTGTAGAAAATATTATATCCATACTTCTGAGAATACTCCTGAAGTATCGACTTGGAATCATGGAACAGAGCTTTATTCTCTATGTCTGTCATAAGGTGACGCTTTACATATTCAGCAGCAGGCTTAAGTCCGCCGTCGAGATATATGGCACCGAGAACCGATTCGAAGAGGTCGCAGAGAATTGAACTTCTCTCTCTGCCGCCCGTACTGTTCTCGCCACGGCTGAGGTACAGATACTTTCCGTAACCTAACGCTTCACTTATTTGAGAAAGCGTATATTCACAGACCAGACTTGCCCGAAGCCTTGTCAGTTCACCTTCAGACTTTTCAGGGTATTTATCATAGAGAATCTTGCTGGAAACGAATTCAAGAAGTGAATCTCCCAGGAACTCAAGACGCTCATATGTTGAAACATCCTTGTTTCTGTATTCATTTGTAAAGGATTTGTGGGTAAAAGCCATATCAAGATAGCTTCTATCCTTGAAGTGATATCCAAGTTTTTCTTCAAGCTCGGAATAATCCTGCGTACCGTAAGTCATTATTTTCCCTTTACTTTATGTCAGTATAAATCCAGATATTTATATCTTAATATTCTGTTAGAAGTCCTATGCCTCAGCTTCTTCCGGCTTTTCTTTAGACAGTCCTTCGATTATCTTGCCGCTTACATCACGAATAACAAAATCATTACACTGTCTGATAGCACTGATTACCTCGCTCTCCTTGGCATTGCCATGGATCTTAACAACAAGACCCTTAAGGCCGAGAAGCGGCGCACCACCCTTGTTACTTGCACTGAACTTGGATAAGGTCTTCTTCATAGGCTTCTTCACCAGAAGTGCACCCATCTTACTCTTGAAGCTGCTGAGCATTGAGGTCTTGATCTCGGAAAGAAGTGTCTTGCCAAGACCTTCATAGAGCTTGATTATTACATTACCGACAAAGGCCTCTGTCAGAATAACATCTGCTTTACCGGCAGGAATCTCTCTTGATTCTATACTTCCGATAAAGTTGATATCCTTACAAGCCTTAAGAAGAGGAAATGTCTCCTTAACGAGAGCATTGCCCTTTTCTTCCTCGGTACCGATATTTACTATTGCAACTGTAGGATTCTTTCTGCCTTCGATATTTTCCATATAGATGGAACCCATTCTCGCGAACTGAACGAGCACCTCCGGCCTTGCATCAACATTTGCTCCGCAATCAAGAAGAAATGATGGCTTTCCTGAGGTTGGAACCATTACTCCCAGAGGCGTTCTTCTGACACCCTTGGCACGACCAACTACAAACTGTCCGCCTGCAAGGATTGCTCCTGATGATCCGGCTGAAATAAAAGCATCACAGGTTCCGTCCTTAACAAGGTTGAGAGCTACAACAAGTGAAGAATCTTTCTTGGTTCTGACCGCTTCAACAGGCGCATCATGACAGGTGATCTCCTCTGTTGCATCAACAACCTTGATCCTGTCCTTATCATATGTATATTCACTAAGGAGTGACTCCAGCTCCTTCTTATGCCCTGTAAGATATACAGTGACATTGTCATTTTCTTCTATTCCTTTAACAGCGCCTCTGACAACAACCTCAGCACCATTATCGCCTCCGTTGGTATCAATGGCTATGTTGACCTTTCTCTTATCGCTCAAAGCGCACCTCCAAATTAAAAATCGGCACAAAAACGCTTTTACTATTTTAGCCCATAACCCTCTTTTATGCAAGAAAAAAAGACCGGAAATACCGATCTCTTTTTCAAGTCTATTAACCAAGCTTAGTCAACTGAAACGATCTCCTTCTTGTTGTAAGATCCACAGTTCTGGCATACTCTATGAGGAACCATGAGTGAGCCACACTTGCTGCACTTAACAAGATTTGGAGCTGTCATCTTCCAGTTTGCTCTTCTTTTATCTCTTCTAGCCTTAGAAGTCTTGTTCTTTGGACAAATTGACATGTTGGAAACACCTCCCTTGCAAAATCACACTTGCTACATTATACAAACGACCTGTTCTCTTGTCAATAGGTAATTTGTAAATTATCATGCAAATTTTATGTGAAGTTATTTTCTCGCTTTGATTATACCAATGCTGCAGTTTCTCTTGCTATTGCAAGCTCTTCGTTTGTAGGAATAGCGTAAACCTTAACCTTTGAATCAGCACCGCTGATAAGAGCCTCATCATGGCAGTTATCATTAGCTTCCTTATCAATTGTAACACCGAGATATCCAAAATATGAAAGGATCTCTTCTCTTACAAGATGGTCATGCTCACCGATACCTGCTGTAAATACGATAGAATCCACGCCGTTCATAGCAGCTACATAGCCGCCGATAAGCTTTGCTGCCTGATAGCAGAAAACCTTGAATGCGATGGTTGCCTTAGCATCACCCTTCTCATAACCTGCATCAATATCTCTCATATCGCTTGATATTCCTGAGATACCGAATATACCAGACTTCTTGTTGAGTGTATTCATGATATCGTCTATTCCGCACTCTTCCTTATGCGCGATGTATTCAATGATAGCGGGATCGATACTTCCCGATCTGGTTCCCATGATGATTCCTTCAAGTGGTGTCATGCCCATAGAAGTATCAATTGACTTTCCGCCCTGAACAGCTGTAATACTTGCACCGCCGCCGAGGTGACAAACGATAACCTTAGTATCCTCAACCGGCTTACCGAGGAGCTCGATAGCTCTCTTACTTACGAAGCTGTGGCTTGTACCGTGGAAACCGTATCTTCTAACCTTGTATTTCTCATAATATGAATATGGAAGTCCGTAGATATAAGCCTTCTCAGGCATGGTCTGGTGAAAAGCAGTATCAAATACTGCTACATTTGGAACGTTTGGCATCAGCTTCCTGCAGGCATTGATACCAAGGATATTTGCCGGGTTGTGAAGAGGCGCAAGATCGCTGCAGGCTCTGATCTCTTCAAGTATCTGATCGTCAACAACAACCGATTTTGAGAAGCTCTCTCCACCGTGAACAACTCTGTGACCAACTGCATCGATCTCAGAAAGATCCTTAACAAGCCCAAACTCAGGATCAGTAAGCTTTTCGATAACAAGACCAAGGGCAACGCTGTGATCAGGCATCTCTACTGTCTCACTCGCCTTGCTTCCGTCTCTTTTGTTGTAGTTAATAACTCCTGTTCCGCCTATTCTCTCGCATAGACCTTTTGCGATAACTGACTCATCATCCGAATTGATAAGCTGATACTTAAGCGTTGTTGAACCGGCATTGATAACAAGTATCTTCATAATAAATTCTCTCCTTTACAATTTTATCGGGCAGTCAGCCTGCCCGATAGTACTATAAAATATTATTCTTTGAAACGCATTATTTACGCTTCTCCAATGTTTCTTCCTCTCTGCCATCAATGATAACGACGCCTCTGCCGTGCTCCTTACCATAGTACATAGCCTCATCAGACTTGCTGAGAAGCTCGTGAACGGTTTTGGTGGTCTCAGGGTACGATGCAATACCGATACTTGAATTGACATGAATCTTATACTGTTCAAAATCAACCTCAGAACTTCTAATGGTATCATGCATCTCGCAGACTGTTGAATATGCTTCATCAACTGTCTTGCCCGGAAGTATAAGGAGAAACTCCTCACCACCATATCTACAGGCAACACCCTTATGCTGTTTTGCAAATGAATTCACAACATTTGCAACCATCTTAATAACCGCGTCACCGGCAAGATGTCCATAGGTGTCGTTAACATTTTTAAATTTATCGATATCGAGCATTGCAACCGAAAGATTCCTGTCATTATCGGAAGCTTTCATAGAGATGTCATAGAATATCTCATTGAAGTATGCTCTGTTATAGATGCCTGTAAGACCGTCTCTTCTTGCCATATCCTGCATCTGGAGATACAGAAGTGTATTTTTAAGAGAAACGGAAAGGTTTACAACCGCAGACTCGAAGAAGGAATAACCGCCCTCGAAGAAGCTCTGGCTTCTGTCTCCCACAAGAAGTATACCGTAAAGCTTATTATCCATGATAGCCGGAAATACAACCAGATTCGACATGCTGAGATCAAAATCTTCAGCATCATTCTTATTGCTGCCGTCGATGGTTATCTCATATATTTCAGAACTATTTCTCCTCTTCGCAGCTGTATTAAATATATCCTTGAAGTGAAGTCCCAGAAGCTTCTCAGCAGCCTTATTAGATGCAGGCGCATCGTTGCTTCCTTCTCTTGCTATTCTTATCGCCATATAAGGCTCATTGTCGATGAACATATTTTCCTCGATGTAGAAGCCGCAGATATCAGGCTTGCGGTCTCTCATGATATTATCAAGGACGATGTTCATACATTCAGGAACCTCATTCGTCATGGAAACATCCTTCATGATCTCGACAAGGGTTCTAATGTCGGCATTAAGAGCCTTCAGGTCATTATTAGCCTTGGCAAGATCGATCTTCTGATAATTAATGAGGTTATTTACCTGATTAAGCTTATCCTGATAGGTTCTGAGATTTGCATTCTCCTTCACCAGGCTTTCGTTATTTGAATTGATGCTTCCGATAGTCTTGTCATAATGGCTGACAGTACCGTTATAAAAATCGGAAAATACAAATATGATCGCGATTATTGCAGCAGATGCAAGAAGTGAAATGATAACATTATATGTATCCATATCACTCGCAATCGTCCTGATAACTCCAAGGCCGACAAGGATACCGCCAATTATCTTCTTATAAAGAAGAATCATATTATCAAAGTTAAGATCAAACAGAATGAACTCAAGATAAATAAAGAAATAAGCAATAATAATGCCTATAAACTCTAAGGCGTTTATCTTGATAAAGAAACAGCCCGCACTAAGAGCGCCAAGCTGCAATATGCACTTGATAGACTGAAATTTGTTTCTGAATAGATTGTCCTTAATATTGAAAAGAATATTGACCAGCAGACATACACCGTAGACGACACCAAAATAAACCGCAGCCTGCCCCTTGTTAGCGGACAGTCCGGCAGTATTAATAAGAATCGTATAGATGGTCAGACAAACAAATATGATTACATTCAAAAATGTAAATCTACTTGTAGTAGACTCAACAAAATCCCTTGGCAAAACCGTTACCCCCCTGATATTCAAGCAAAATACCCTAGTAAAAATAACTAAACTAACAATATAATTTTATCATAAAATGATAAATAATCAATCATAAAAATATTTTTTGCATACGTCTTCTATGACGCGTTCTGTGATCGAAAAATCGTATGAATTATCAATCACAACATCTGAATTATCAGCATAAAAGCTGTCTTCCTTCTGATTTTTCATAACAGCGAGACACTTCTCCTTAGAGTAGCCGCGGCCCGCAATAAGCCTTTTAATACGAACATCTCTTTCGGCGAATATGTAACACATGATATCGCAGATATTTTTATAGCCGTCTTCAATTAAAAGTGCTGCTTCGATAAAGAAAAGCTTTATCTCTTCTCTTCTGTCATTCTTCAGAAAGCCATCTTCAGCCAGAGCGATTCTGCTTAGAATTTCATCCTTCACTGCAGGATGAGTCAAACTGTTTAGAAGTTTTAAGCTTTCAGGATCATTAAATACAATCTCGGCAAGCTTTGTACGGTCAATATAGCCCTCTTCATCGAGGACTTCCTCACCAAAGGCTTTGACGACGGCAGTATATATACTTTTTCCTTTATTCATTAATTCTTCGGCCAGGCGATCGGCTTCGATTATGTAGGCGCCTTCTTTTTCTGATAAATACTTAAGAACGGCGCTTTTTCCGGAACCGATGCCACCGGTTATACCTATTATTTTCATAGTATTATATAAGCGCGCATAATCTACACTGAGACAACATGAAAACTATTTAGTGTCATATAGACTAAGTCCTGAATGTACATCGACAATTAGAGGTACTTCCAGAGCGACCACATTCTCCATCGCTTCTTTTAGGAGCGCCTCTACTTCGGCAGCTTCGTCCTTTTGAGCTTCTATAAGAAGCTCATCGTGTATCTGAAGGATGAGCCTTGAGCGAAGGTTGCGCTTCTTAAGCTCTTCGGTAACTGCTGTCATTGCAAGTTTTATTATATCTGCGGCGGTTCCTTGAACAGGTGAGTTCATGGCGATCCTTTCACCGAAGCCGCGCTGCATGAAGTTTGATGAATTAATCTCAGGAACCGGTCTGATCCTTCCGAAATAGGTTGCAACATAGCCTGTTTCCTTTGCAGAGGACACCTGCTCATCAAGGTATTTTCTAACCTTAGGATAGGTCATGAAATACTTATCGATGTATTCCTGAGCTTCCTTTCTTGAAATATCAAGATCCTGGCCGAGGCCGAAGGAGCTGATACCGTAGATGATACCGAAGTTTACAGCTTTAGCCTTCCTTCTCATATCAGAATCAACCTTATCCTGAGGAACTCCAAAAACTTCGGAAGCCGTCATTGTATGAATATCATCTCCGCGAAGGAACGCACCTATCAGCTTTTCATCGCCCGAAAGATGTGCCATACATCTAAGCTCAATCTGAGAATAATCGGCATCAACAAATACGTAATCCTCGCGAGGGATAAATACCTTCCTGAGTTCTCTACCGATACCCGTTCTCATAGGAATATTCTGAAGGTTAGGATCTGTACTGCTGATCCTTCCGGTGGCCGTTACAGTCTGATTGAAATGACTGTGTATCCTTCCATCGGAAGCGATGCATGTCAGAAGACCTTCAACATAGGTTGAAAGAAGCTTTGTCAGCTGGCGGTATTCAAGAATTGCCGGAATGATCTCGTGCTCACCCTTAAGCTTAAGAAGAACATCTGCATTTGTTGAATAGCCGGTTTTAGTCTTCTTGCCGCTTGGAAGTCCAAGCTTCTCGAAGAGTATCTCGCCAAGCTTCTTGGTTGAATTGATATTAAACTCTTCGCCTGCAAGGTTATAGATAAAAGTCTTAAGCTCTTCTATCCTAATCTTGAGATTATCGCCGAAGCTGATAAGTTCATTTCTGTTAACAGCTATTCCGTATTCTTCCATAGAAAGAAGTACGAAAATAAGCGGATATTCGATTCTTGTATAGAGGTCACCAAGCCTCTCATCAGAAAATATTTTTTCAGAAAGCCTGTCGTAGGCATGGAATGCGGTATACGCACCGTAGGTCATATATTTTCTGACATTCTCTTCATCCAGAGTAAAAATATTCAGCACGGTCTTGCCCAGAAGTTCCTTTTTATCCTCGAAGGTTTTATCAAGATAATCTCTTGCTATATCACTGTATTCATAACCGTTTCTGATAGGATTCAGCAAATATGCCGCAATACTGATATCAAAGGCTTCATCCTCCGGCTCGATTCCAAGAAGTTTTATATTCTCTTTAATACTGATAATGCTTACTGTGACTTCCGACTCCTGAAGCGTCTTATAAATACCGTCGGTTGTTAAGCCGCCCATATCCTTAATAAAATAAACTGTATCACCGATAGCTGCCGATGAACCGATCAAAGCACCTGCTTCATCAGTTACAGGGAAAAGTCCTACATGCCCGGACTCTGAGGCAGCCTTAAGGAAGTCATCAAGTCCTTCGGCCGTAAGAGTTACATTCTTAATCTCCTCGGTTTTGGCTGACTTTTTGTTGAAATCAAATCTGTTCAGGAAGCTCTTCAGTTCCAGCTTATTTAATATTTCATAGGCTTCAGCCGAGAATATCTTATCCTCCGATACAACCGTATCATCAGCTTCTACAGAAAGCTCGCAGTCAAGCTTAATAGTCGCAAGAACCTTCGACAGGAAGGCCTGGTCCTTAAACTCGATAAGATTATTCTTTGTAGCTCCCGCCTTTACTTCATCAATATGCTCGTAAAGGTTTTCAATTGAATGATACTTTGTAATAAAGCCTTCTGCGGTTTTAGGACCAACCTTCGGAACGCCCGGAATATTATCAGAGGTATCGCCCATAAGTCCCTTCAGGTCGATAAATTCCTTTGGAGTCACCTTATAGGTTTCAAGCACGTCAGCTGCATAATAATCCTCAACTGTCGTCTTACCACCCTTGGTCTTTGGAATCCTTATAAGTACACTGTCGGTCGCAAGCTGAAGAAGGTCTCTGTCTCCGGAAAGTACAGTCACATTATAGCCGGCAGCCTCGCCCTTAACGGACATAGTTCCGATTATATCGTCGGCCTCAAGTCCTTCCTTCTCAATTATAGTTATACCCATAGCGCGGAGCAGCTCCTTAATGACAGGAAACTGTTCACGAAGCTCCGGATCCATTGATTTTCTTGTCCCCTTATAGGCTTCATACATTTTATGCCTGAAGGTCGGAGCATGAAGATCGAAGGCAACAGCAATCGCTCCCGGCTGTTCCTCATCAATCACCTTGAAGATGATATTCAGAAAGCCGAGCACAGCATTTGTATGAAGGCCTTCGTGATTGGTCATCTCAGGCAAACCGTAATAGCCTCTGTTCATTATGCTGTTTCCATCAATCAGGAGCAGTTTCTTCGTTTGTGTCATCCTTCTTCTCTTCCTCTCTATTGTCGTAGATTGAATTGCCAATCTTTATGATATCAAACATATGTCTTCGTATTTCTGTATAAATATCAAGCCGCTTGAAAATACTTGCCTCAGGCACATAAGAGAGCTTCTCACTGTCCTGAACTCTGTCTCTATCAGAAATAAGCAGGGTATCGCCAAGCTCCCTGGAGAAATAGTTATTTCCCTGAGACTTAAGCTTCTTATCCTGCTCAAACAGATAAACCTTGGAAAGCGCCCTGCCGTAAAATACAATGATAGCAATGATTATACCAACGATAATCGCAGAGAACGCCGAAAACTTACGTCTCCTGCGTCCCTTGAACTTATGCTCAAGCTGCTTCAGTTTCATGGAAAGATCTGCACTAAAGTCGGTTGCTATCTCCTGCTTCGAGTCAATCTGCATCATTCCGACCATAAGCGTATAGTATATTTCCAGCTCTTCACGGCATTTTGGACAACTGTTCATGTGGAGCACAAAATCTTCCTGTTTACTCTCAGGAATCTTGTCCTCTATGAACGGCATGATATACGATTGTGCTTCAAGATGATTCAAGCTGCTTCCCCCTGACCGCCCGTCATTATTTTAGGACAGATCAAAATATCACATTAAATACATCAGTCACCCAAAGCAGACATCGGATGTGAGTTCGATGATTTCTGTTCCGGACCGTTATTTTCGAATTTATTAAGTGTTCCCGGAAGTGTCGGAGCCATCATGACTCTTCCTGTTCCTCTGTAAACATTTACGAGGCCTTCCTTACTGATTGCCGAACCGATAAGTGATTTTGAAGTCTTCTCAACAGAAAACTGAAGTGTTGAAGACCAGGCAACAGCCATATTTCCATCAATCTTAAGAACGTCATTTTCCAGATCAAATACAAAAAGCTCTTCACGTGGAACCGGTGATTCAAGCACGAAGAAGCCCTGCCCTCTAAGACTCAGGTTGAAAAGTCCTTCACCGCCAAATACAGCCGAAGATATATTTGACCTTGCAACAACCTTCTCTTCGATGGTTGAGTCACAAGCGAGGAAAAGTCCGTCATCAAGAACGACGCCGTTTGCACCCCAGTTTGCAACATTCTCTATTAGAATATGATTATAGGTCGGCTCAAGCATGATACAGCCCTGTCCTTCATAGATAGGCTTTGCAAGAGATTCGCCTGTAACCTTGGCCTTTATGGCCTTGCCGATTATATTTCCAACATTCAGGCCGGTCTTCATATGAATATCGCCGGTCATCCACTGCATGGCGCCTGCCTGCATACGCATCGAGGTGTTGTTAAGCTGGCAGAGAACCTGACGCTTCTTAACATTCATCTCTCTCATGAAGTATGCGTTTGCAGCAGAAACACTGGAATTTGACCTGTCCATCTGATGCTCGTAAACAAAATACGAACCGCCCTGCTCGATAAGGAGCATATTCTTATTATCAAATACATTCGAATATCTTATCATGTCGTAACCCTCCTAAAACCTTATTACTTGCAAAAAATGCAGCGCAGATCAAGCTGCACTGCATTTAATAGATAACTAATTTCCGCGTACCAGCCCGGTAAGACCCGTTCTGACAAACTCCTGAATAGTAAAGCCGTTCAGAAGATTTATAAATGCTTCTATCTTACTTGTATTACCGGTAAGCTCTATCATGAGAGACTCAGGTGAAACATCAACTATGCTCGCTCTGAATACATTTGCCACAGCGATTATCTGCTGTCTCTCAGCTATATCAGCTTTAACCTTCACAAGCACAAGCTCACGACAAACTGATGTGCCATCCTCAAGCTCTGTTATCTCAACGACATCCTCGAGCTTGTTGAGCTGCTTCTTGATCTGGCTGAGGATCCTGTCATCACCGCTGACGGCAACCGTCATACGAGAGTATTTAGGATTCTCTGTCACTCCTACAGATAAGCTGTCAATATTATATCCACGTCTGCTGAACATACCGGAAACCCTGCTGAGAACACCTGAAGTATTATCAACCAGCAGAGATAAAACCTTCGTCTTCATATCGTCATTCCACCTTTCAAGTTTTGATCTCGCAGAAGCCGGAACATGAGGTTCGGCGAAACTGCTTAATCACACAAAATATTATATTGATTTAGGCTCTTAATGTCAATAATCACGCCCAAAATAATGATTATTTATTAACCGATCAGGTTCTGCACAAGTCTTACACACTCGTTTGCGTCCTTTGAGTAGCCGTCGGCATTGATTTCCTTGGCAAAGCTCTCTGTAATGACCGCTCCTCCGATTATGACTTTGGCCTTGCAGCCCTTATTATGAGCGAAGTCGATTACCTCTTTCATCTTCATCATAGTCGTAGTCATTAGTGCAGACAGACCGATGATATCCGCATTATTATCCTCTGCCGCCTTCACGATCACATCGGCCGGAACATCCTTGCCGAGGTCGATCACATTATAGCCGTAATTCTTCAGCATCAGAACGCATAGATTCTTACCGATCTCATGGATGTCTCCTTCAACAGAAGCAAATACAACCGTGCCCTTATCCTCCTTACTGTCCTCAGTTTTAAGTAAAGGAGTGATATATTCTATGGCAGTGTCCATTGCATTCGCGCCGGAAATTAGCTGCGGCAGGAAAAACTTCTTTTCCTCAAACAGAACGCCGACCCTGTTGATGGCAGGAATCAGGTCGTTATCGATGATATCCTTCGGAGTTGATCCTGCAGCAATCATCTTCTTAACTTCATCAACTATCTGTCTCTTATTTCCATTGATAACACAGTTAAATACAGGTGAAACGTTGTCAGGTGCTTTTTCGCTGCTGCCGGCTCCTCCTGCCGGGGCACCTGCAGGCTTTGCTCCGGTTCCTGTAGTATCAATATGTCTAACATTTGTAACGTAAATATTATCTGCCTCAGGCTTATTTAGTAAGAGGTCTGAAGCATAGGCTGCATTCAGCAGCTGGTCCTGCCCCGGATTGGCTATCGCCATTGTAAGTCCTTCAGCTATGGCCATGGTAAGGAAGGCTGTATTTACGTTAATTCTTTCCGGAAGTCCGAAGGAAATATTTGACAGTCCGCAGATAGTCGGAAGCTTCAGCTCATCATGGCAGAATCTGATGGTATCAAGTGTCATGAGAGCAGCTTCTTTAAGAGCGCCAACTGTTGAAACAAGTCCGTCAACCACGAGGTCATTCATGGTAAGACCTTCTTCAAGAGCAATACTAACAAGTTTCCTGACATTCTCCTTCTTCTCCTCTGCCGTTTCAGGAAGTCCTGCATCCGAAAGTGGAAGGAGGATGCACATGGCACCGTATTTCTTGGCAATCTTAAACAGCGGTCTGCACTTTTTCTCTTCAAGTGAGACGGAATTGATGAGAGCCCGGCCCGGATAGATACGAAGAGCTGCCTCAATTACGTTTATGTAGCTAGAATCTATGCAGAGAGGAAGCGGTGTAAGGCTTGTCACCTCGTAAATAGCCTTAAGCATCATCTCCTTTTCGTTTATGCCGTTAACACCCATGTTGATGTCAAGAACAGCCGCGCCATTCTTCTCCTGGGAAACAGCCATGTCAGCCACCATATCAAGTCTGCCATCGCGGAGTTCGGCTTGAAGAGCCTTCTTTCCGGTTGGATTGATCCTTTCACCGACAACAAGGAAAGGTCCATCAAGAGGAATCTCAAGAAGCTGACTTTCTGAACAGAGAGTCCTTCTGTGAGTTTCATTAATATGAGGTGTGCTGAGCGCTCTGACCTCACGCTTAAGTCTTTCAATATGTCTGCAATCCGAACCACAGCAGCCACCGACAAAGGAAGCACCCGCGTAAACAAGCTTTCTTGCACAGTCTGCAAAATGCTCCGGCTTCATCAGATATACTGATTTTCCATCTATAAGCTCCGGCATACCTGCGTTTGGCTTTGCAAATACAGGTATTTCGGCGTACTTTTTCATCTTTTCAACAAGAGGGATCATTTCTTCAGGACCGGTTGAGCAGTTGATGCCGACTGCATCAGCTCCGAGACCCTGAAGCACAACCACAGCAACCTCAGGAGGTGTACCATAAAGAGTCTTACCATCCTCGTTAAAGGTCATGCTGACGATCACAGGGATTTCTTCAGAAACTTCTCTGATAGCTATGACTGCAGCTCTTGTCTCCTGAAGGCTCATCATAGTTTCGACGACGATAAGATCGGAACCGGCCTCGATCAAAGCTGCTGCCTGTTCCTTATAAACCTCCACAAGATGATCAAATTTGATATCTCCGATCGGATAAAGCTGTCTACCGGTCATGGTCATATCGCCGGCTACATAGCCTCTGAAATTATTTCTTGCGATTACTTCCTTAGAAAGTGCCACAAGCTCTTTATTCATTCTTACAGTCTCATCCTCTAGATGATATTCTGCAAGCTTAATCCTGTTACATGTAAATGTTGGTGCGTATACGATGTTTGATCCGGCCTCAATAAATGAGGTCTGAAGATCCATAAGCTTCTTCGGATGCTCAAGTATCCATTTTTCAGGGCAGACGCCGAGAGGCATGCCGACCTTCATCAAGTTTGTTCCGGTTGCACCGTCAAGAACCAGAATCTGTGAATTTACTAATTGTTTAAATTGCTCTCTGTTCATATATAACTTCCTGTAAATTGTACGCTCTAAACAGAATATACTTTCTCAATTGTCGCAAAATACGTCTTCGAGAGCATATCCTGTCATCGAGCTGTTTTTATAAAAAATACAACGCTTAGATTATTTCGATTGTTTTCAACAACAACTTAGTAAAACCTGCCTTGGCCTTATCGGCTGTTGATTGAACGTCTTCGTGGGACAGGTGGGTGTCGCTGAGGCCGGCAGCTTTGTTGGTGATGCAGGATATGCCTGCAACCTTAACACCGGCGTGTACAGCTGCCATTGCTTCAACAGTTGTACTCATTCCGACCGCATCTGCGCCAAGTGCTTTATAAAGCCTTATCTCGGCAGGAGTTTCGTAATTCGGACCGGTTGTCTGAAGATAAACACCCGCTTTTACTTCTACGCCACAGTCTGATGCGGCAGCTTTAATTTTTTCAACCAGATCAGTATCGTAAACATTGCTCATGTCCGGGAATCTTGGACCTGCTTCATAATTCGGCCCGATCAAAGGTGATGGCACAAAGCTTGTTATCTGATCAGTGATTATCATCAGATCACCCGGATCAAGATCATCTCTGATGCCGCCTGAAGCATTTGTGAGGATCAGTTTCTCTATGCCGAGTTTACACATCAGCCTGACAGGCATGACAACCTTCTGCATCGTGTAGCCTTCGTAATAATGTACTCTGCCCTGCATACAGACCACAGGCACTTCTCCTATTCTTCCAAATATAAAACAGCCCTTATGACCTTCCACCGAGGAGGTCGGAAAGTCCGGAATATCACTGTATGATACTACAAAAGGATCTGTAATGTTTTCCGCGAAGTCGCCAAGGCCTGATCCAAGAACCAAACCAAGAATAGGTTTTTCTCTTCCCGAGAGCTTCTCCTGCAGATATTCATATGCCCTTTCTATCTCATAAAAAACTGTATTTTTACTTACTTCTGTCATCTTGTTATTTCATCCTCCCAATAAAGGACAACCGGAAAGCCCGGTTCAATATTATAATAGATCACCTGCGCAACATCGTAAGGAAGATTCACACAACCGTGAGAACCGTTCGACTTGTAGATGTCTCCGCCAAAATAGCTTCTCCAGGTTGCATCATGAAGGCCGATATCCCTGTTGAAAGGCATCCAGTAGGTTACAGGCGACTCATAATCATCTCCCGTAAGAACCACCTTGTAATACATTCCATCCACATTGTACAGGCCGCCCGGCGTACCATGTCCGAGACTCATATCACCTGAAACAACGTCTGATTCAAGAACCATCTGACCGTCAATATATAGATATAATTTCTGCTTTGAAAGATCTACCTCGACATAATTGCCGCCGATATCATCCTTCTTTTTATCGTATTTATAGCCTTTATGAAGAAACTCAGGCTCACGCTCGACAGTCTCTCCACCGGAAATATTAATATAAAGAAGGTCAGCCTCCTTATCGATATCTATCTGATAGCCGTATTCATCACTGTTAACTCTGTATTTCTTGCCGTCATGAGTTCTGAAGGTTCTGTAGGTGTCGTAGGTGTCATACTCGCTCGATAGATTGCTTACAAACTGCCTAACCTTCTCCTTCGACAGATAAACAGAATAATCATCCGAGATTGAAAGTATGTTGTATATATTCTCCGGCGAAAGCTCAATCTCCAGCGAACCGTAGAGATATGTGATCTTCGCACTCAGATAATGATTGATACGGTTAACTGTATTTACTATCCTCGGTGAATCCGAGAAAAATACAGGTTTGATATAGCAGTCGCTGTTTTTGATATCAACGAAGCTGCTCCTCTCATCAACCGCCTTGTAGCAAAGCAAAAATACGCCGAATTTATCAAGAAGCGTTCCTTCGTCGCCCTCCACGATCTCAGCTATGCCCTTTTCTTTGTTAAATACGATCGATGGCTCCTCCGGCTTCTTCATTTTAGAAGGCGAAAGGTATATGCTGTTCTCTATCGAATCCATAAGAGCATCTTTGTCGACAGAAAACTCAAAACCAGCTGTTTCATTATCACTCCAAAGATAAGTGAACCAGAGGAAAGGATTCTGATTCTTCTTGATCCTCTTTATATCCTTCTCGGCTGTAACCTTAAGTCCGGCTTCGTCCTTCGTAAAGGTATCCTCCCCGTTCCTGAAACGAAGCGTCAGAGTGTAATCATCGTAAGCTGTATTTACGTCCTCAAGAACCTCATCATAGCTTTTGAAGGAATAATCCTTGCCATTGATATGCGTTCCTGGCGCGAAATATTTATATGCCAGATACGTCATTACACCGTAGCCGATGACCACGAGTATTCCAAGCCCCAGCATGATCTTTCTGATGATGTGCTTCTTCTTTTTTACCGTCTCGAAAGCCGCCACATCTACATATGGTTCGTCACTTTCGAGAGCTTCGCTTTCAAGAGCTTCGCTTTCGGCGCTTGTTATCTCCTCATTTTCCATACAATTTCCCCAATAAATACTTTTCCCTATGATTCCATATAATCTTTTTTATATTATTCTATTTCGGCCTGTTTTGCAACAAAATACCTCCAAAAGGCTATACAAAATCTGTATACAAAAGTAAGGCTGTGATATAACACCACAGCCTTAGATTCTCTCACAAATAATGTGTAATTAGCATTTTAATAAAACACTGCATTACGACTACATTGCAGCCATCATTGCGTCCATAACAGAATCATAATGTCCACTTACGAGACCGAAATCCTTCTCCTTGTAGTTCCAGTATGCACGACCGATACCGTATTTCTCAAATACAGTATTGATATCCTTCATCCATCTTACGGTATCCTCAGGATCAGCCTGGTCGATTACGCCATACTCGCCGCAGTAAAGAGGAATATTTCTCTCTTCAGCGATCTTGAGCGCAGGCTCGAAAAGCTGCTCGAAGAAGTCAGGACCAAACTGCTTGAAATCCTGTGTATAAAGAGCGCCGCCAAGCTCCTGAGTAAGCATAAGACTCTTCTCTCTATACTCTTCGATCGTTCCCGGATATCCGATCCTGAAATCACTTGGCATGCCATCAACCCAGTAAGCTGCCTGATGTGTAAAGATAAGCGGATCATAGCAATGGAAGGTGTAGATTACCTTATCATCCTTAGGATCTACCAGCATCGGAACAGATGTGATGCTGTTATATCTTACGCCACCGAAGATGATCATTGAATCAGGAGCAACCTCTCTGATCGCAGGGATTGTTCTCATAACAACCTTGTTCCAGTCCTCAGCAACCTCATCCTTTATGATCTCGTTAAGGAGCTCATAGCATACAAAATCGCTGCATGCAGCATATCTTGCGCCGATGTATTTCCAAAGATTGATGAATCTCTGAATATTTGCTTCGTTTGTAAAGAAATCAACCCTGTCGATATTATCAAGTGGATCAAACGAATATCCGTAAGTCTTATGAAGATCGATGATCATCTTAAGACCATTCTTTCTGCACCATTCAACGCAGGAATCGATATACTTGAAACCTTCCTCGATATAATCGTTATCGCCTCTCTCTATAACATTGTAGTCAACAGGTACACGGACATGGTCGAAACCAAGGCGCGCAACATTGTCTACGTCACTTTCAGTAATAAAAGTATCATAATGGTTGTATGTATATTCCGCACACTGTGAAAGCCATCCACCAAGATTTACACCCTTAACAAAACCACTGATTCTCTTCATAGCAAAACCTCCCAAATACTATATTTTCGTATCATATACTTATTCATTCATCTGATGATATTGTATACAAATACGCCTCCCGAATATATCAAAATCATATCACATAATACAAAATAATGACACAGTTTTTTGGTCTTGTGAATTAACGTATATCATCTGCGATCATGCACTTAAATTCAAACCGCGACACGTAATCACAGGTCGATGATAATTATCTCAGGAATATTATTTATCTTGATCCTAAGAGAATGCTGACCCAGTCCGCTGGTCAGATACATCATCTTGTCCGGACGCTTTTCACTTCTGTAAAGACCCTTTGTATACTTAGGAAATACATTCAGTCTCGGCGAGATCACTCCGCCTATCATAGGAAGATTCACTATTCCACCGTGAAAATGCCCGGAAAGTGTAAGCTCTGCGCCCCACTCCGCATAGCTTTCAAAATACTCCGGATTGTGAGCCATAAGTATATTAAATACATTATCCTGCTCCTCAGGATATCCGATGTAACCTATGATATCTTCCACAGAAAGCGTCTTTTCTTCTCTTCTCTTAAAATACTCAAGCGGCAGATCTAAACCGAATATTCTGATCCATCGTCCGTTTATAGAGAATACTTCCGATTTATTCTTCAGATAGTGAACCTTGTCCTCTATTCCCTGCATGAACCTGTCATATAAAAGTGTATTATTAACATAAACCTTTGTTTCAGCTTTCTTCTCATGATTGCCCGGAGCCATAACCACAGGAGCTATTCTGTAAAGCCTGTCGATCAGATCTAACGACGGAAGCTCCTCCGATTTCCTGTAACCGTCAAGCATATCACCGCCTATAAGTATCAGATCCGGTGAAGCTTTAGCGATTGCATCGGCGATCCTGCTGTTCATCTTACCTTCAAGCGATTCGTGAAAATCTGCAATAAAAGCAAGCCTTACCGGCTTGCTTTCAGTCATATCATTATTTAGTTTGATATTTCTGACGGTAAGTGATCTAAGCTCTCTTGCACTTTCCAGGAAAGTAAGAGCCGCCAAAGCACTTCCACCTATTACCAACTTATCGATCAATTTCATATAGTTTCCCCCTAAATAACGATCTTACGCTTTATCCTGCTTCTCCTCAGATGCAACATCTTCTGTCAGTTCATCCTTTTTATCAACTATCTTCCTGCCGTAAGCATTATCAAGAACGCCTCTAACCCAGATTATAACGTAGATGACGCAAGGAACGATGATCGCGGCAAAAAGAAGTCCAAGATATAGCTTGCTGCCGATTATAGCACAGACAAATGCAGCTATGACCAGGGCAACGATCAGTATTACCGTTATCATTGCAAGAACTCTCGAGCCCTTACTGTATTTTGAATCATTATTGTTTGTATTATTTACGTTCAAAGCTTATTCCTCTGTTCCTTCGCCCTTAATCTTCCTGAACCATTCCTTGATCTCTTTCTCGTGTCCATTATCGGAAGGAATGTAAAACTGCTCATCCACCAGATTGTCAGGTAAATACTGCTGATCCACATAGTGGTTTGGATAATCATGGGCGTATTTATAACCTGTATGTCCAAGTTCCTTAGCTCCTTTATAGTGCGCATCCCTGAGATGGTCAGGAACATGGGCATTACCGTATTTTTTAACAGCGTCCATGGCGCTGTAAATTGCATTCACAACAGAATTGCTCTTTGGTGCAGTCGCAACATATGTTGCTGCTTGAGCAAGTATTATCTGTGATTCAGGATAGCCGACTCTTTCAACAGCCTGAGCGCAGGCAGTGGCAACAACAATTGCGTTCGGATCCGCATTTCCAACGTCTTCAGAAGCGCAGATCATGATGCGTCTCGCAATGAACTTCACATCCTCGCCGGCGTATATCATCTTGGCAAGATAATAAACTGCAGCATCCGGATCAGAACCTCTCATAGATTTGATGAAGGCTGAAATGATATCGTAATGATTATCACCGTCCTTCTCGTACCTGATGGAACGCCTCTGGATACACTCCTCGGCAACCTTAAGGTCGATTATGATCTTGCCGGTCTTCTCATCCCTTTCGGTTGAAAGTATACCCAGTTCGACAGCATTAAGAGCATGTCTCGCGTCGCCCTCGGCCATATCTGCAAGAAAATCAGCTGCTTCATCCGTTATCTCGGCATTATAGGCCGCCATTCCTTCCTCGGAATATACAGCCCTCTTGATCAAAACCTTTATATCCTCAGCCGAAAGCGGTTTAAGGTAAAATACGTTTGATCTCGAGATCAGAGCATTATTTACTTCAAAATATGGATTCTCCGTGGTCGCACCAATAAGTATTACCGTTCCATCCTCAACATAAGGAAGGAGAAAATCCTGCTGAGCCTTGTTAAATCTATGAATCTCATCCACGAAAAGTATGGTCTTCTTGCCATACATGCCGAGATTATCCTTTGCAAGCTTAACAACCTCTTCCATATCCTTCTTGCCGGAGGTTGTTGCGTTAATCTCCTTAAAGAAAGAGCTGGTCGTATTTGCAATTACCATAGCAAGGCTCGTCTTGCCGGTTCCAGGAGGTCCGTATAAAATAATAGAACTGAGTTTATCAGCCTTGATGACCCTGTATAACAGCTTATCCCTTCCAAGTATATGCTCCTGACCGACTATGTCATCGAGATTCTTCGGTCTGAGCCTTCTTGCAAGGGGAGAGTCACCCTTACTCTTCTCAGTTCTCATAAAATCAAATATATCCATTATTTTAATCTACTAATCCCATTTTCTTTATAATACTGTCAAACTTAACAATATCTATCGGCTTGCAGATATACTCATCATAATCATCACTTGCATATGAAGAATCAAAGCCCTCATCAAGCGCACTGATCATGATTATCTTACATCTTGAAATTCTTGGGATACCAAGCTTTCTCTCGGCATTCCTGATAGACTCAAGAGCCTTGTAGCCGTCAATCTTCGGCATCATGATATCAAGACATACGAGGTCGAATTTACTGTTTGATGTCGCAGCCTTAACAAAGCTGTCCACAGCTTCTATACCATCCCTTGCGAGAACTACCTCACCGTATTTGGTAAGAAGCTTGGTAAGGAACTTTCCGCTCGCCATATCGTCTTCAGCAACTAAAACCTTCATTTATCTATACCTCCAATCAATCAATAATAAGTACTTTAATCATACGTGCAAGAAAATCATTAAGCTCAGCCTGGAATGTGATCTTTTTAAATACATATCTTCGGCCAAGAGTAAGCTGATATATCATGCCTGTCAAAAGTACTGCAAGCTGCTCTGCCGGGATGTCTCCCTTGATCTCTTTTGCATCGATCGCAGCCTGGAACAACGATTCTATATAGTTCCGTCTTGCCAGTGTCGCTTCAGCAACCTTATCTCTCGTGACAGGGTTATGAAGAAGCTCTTCATATTGAAGCATGATAACCGACAAAGCGTAATAATTATCATAATAGGTTGCATAGGAATCAACGTAAGCTTTTATCTTCTCGATGTATCCGGAATCCTTTGAGCTTACAGTTGCTCTGATGCCTTTATCGAACTTGAAATAATAATCAACAACATCCTTGAGCACTTCATCAACACTGCCATAATACTTGTATAGAAGCGCTTCGGACATATTTTCCTTAAAGGCTATATTTTTAGTTGTAAGTGCAGAAAGTCCCGACTCACTGATTATATCAATGGCCGTAGATATGATCCTGTCTTTCTTTGAAATATAATCTTCAACCAAAACTGTTACCCCCGAGTAAACAATATACCACTAAGTATCATTTTATTAAACGTACAGCGATTTGTCAAATAATAATTGTTGATTTTTAACAAAAAACCTTGTTTGTTTTGTTAAATAATAATAAGAAAGAGCCGCACATAATGCAGCTCTTCTTCAATCGACTTGCTAATCGATAATCGTGTTAATCATATCTATAATAGTTAACTATTTGATCACCGTAACATTAGTAGCCTGTGGTCCCTTTGCTCCATCAGAAACATCAAACTCTACAGCCTGATTCTCTTCAAGGGTCTTGAAACCTTCCATGTTAAGGCCTGAAAAATGTACAAATACATCTTTGCCTTCTTCATCTGTGATGAAGCCATAACCCTTCTGGTTATTGAACCACTTAACAGTTCCCTTTGCCATATTCATTTCCCTCCAAAAATCTTTTTGTGTTTTTAGCACAAAAAATATTATAGTACCGGCAAATGAATATTTCAAGGAAAACTTAATAAATTTTAGTTTTAGCGGTCAGATATATCATGCTATGCTGATTACATTTCTGTCATGATCATAGTAATATATCGAATCAGAAAGATATTCTGTCGGACTTTCCAGTGAATAGTTGACACTCTCTACCATTCCTTTAAGGAGATCTCTGTCATTGCATACGCACTCAGGAATAACGATCAGCTCATTTACACTTGAAGGAAGTATGTAATAGTTCGATTCGAAAGCTCTGTAGATATCCTCCGGAACCTCTTTGTACAGCAGCGTTGAAGCGCCGAAAAACATACTGCTGTTTGTGACTACAAAGAAAGGATTGTCCATCACTCCCGGTTCTCTTGCCATCATGGCTCCGCCCATTCTGATGAGCATCTTATCAAGCCTTTCGATACGGGCAGGAAAATCACGCACTGAATTCTCAATAGCTAGATTCCACAGATCTTCTGTATTAAGCCCCCATGCATTTGCCAGACAGTTGTCGATAAGTGAACTTGCATTTAAACCGCTCAGCTTGAAATGCAGCCTGAATGTGATGGCAAGGTCATTAAAATCAATATGCGGGCAGCCCTCAAGGAGCTCACTGTTCTTCTCCTTATTTACCAGTGCAAGGATGATCCTGTCTCTCGATTTTTCAAGCCTGATATCCGATGAAAGTTCCGCATTTAAGGAGTTCTCGATCGCCTTTCCAAGCTCGATGATCAGCCTGTCAATAGCCTTATCAAGAAGCATCTCATCGCTGACCTGAAGTATCCTGTCTGTATAGATGCAGGGCATCGTATTGCAGCCTCTGATCTTAACCACAATTCCTTCGGCAATTATACCGTTATTCTTTTTGTTTTTCTCTAATCTGATATCCTCGATATCGTATTTGTTTCCGAGTCTTTCTCTTATCTCCTCACAGACTCTTTCTATAACTGCTTGTTTATCCATATCTTTTCTCCTATTTTTAAATATACTTGAAAATATATGCATAAACGGGGCGGCCCTGTGCGTAGGCCAAATGAGTGAAAAAGGCGGGCGATAACAGCCCGCCTTAAATTATTATATTGTCACATCTTTGTCTTGTCAAATCAGCAAGGTCATCAATTTGTTGCGCAACAAATTGTTTCCAATAAGCTGACAACCTTAGTCATCTCTTCATCTGTACCGATAGTTATTCTGAGGAAATTATCTATTCTCGGTGCATTAAAGTGTCTTACATAAACATTTTTCTCTTTTAGCTTCTCAAATATTTCTGTTGCAGGAACTGTCTTATGAGAAGCAAATACAAAGTTTGACTTTGAAGGAAGCACTGTGAAGCCAAGCTTCTCAAGATCCGCACTAAACTTATCTCTCGTTGAGATTATCTTAGCTAAAGTAGTTCTGAAATATTCCTCATCATCTATGATCGCAGAACCAAGGATCAGCGAAGGCATATTCATTGTATATGAATTCACGGAATACTTAACGTCGTTAAGGTATTTGATCAGCTCAGCATTACCCATAGCGTAACCGATTCTGAGACCGGCCATGGATCTTGACTTCGAATAGGTTCTTACGACAAGAAGGTTATCATATTTATCTATCAAAGGAAGCACACTCTCACCGCCGAAATCAATATACGCCTCATCAATTATTACTACCGATGATGGATTGGCCTTAACGATATCCTCGATAAAATCAGTACCAACAAGTATTCCTGTAGGCGCGTTCGGATTTGGGAAGATGATTCCGCCGTTTTCCTGCATATAATCATCTTTAACGATATTAAAGTTCTCGTCCAGAGGCTTCTGCTCGTAAGGAATCCTGTAAACCGAAGCCCAGACATCGTAGAAGGAATAAGTTATATCAGGGAAAAATACAGGCTTATCCGAGTTAAAGAATGTCAGAAAGCACATTGAAATTACATCATCAGAGCCTACTCCGACAAATACCTGCTCCGGCTTAAGGCCGTGATACTCTGCAAGCTTATCAACAAGAAGTGATGACTTTGCATCAGGATATTTACGAAGGTTATCTGTATCAAGCTTTATGCTCTTAACTCTTTCGGACGGACCGTAAGGATTCTCGTTTGTATTTAATTTGATTATACTGTCTACCTGTGGCTGTTCTCCCGGAACATAAGGTACAACAGTTCTTATATTATCTTTCCAGCTTTTCATATTATTCCTCTTATCATTAATTATAAAACCATTCTACTGATCAACATCTCTTTTGATCGGTTACTTCGAGATGTTATTAAATATGTCTGACTTCCTCCAGGCGGTTATGCATACGCATGATATGTGTAAGCATCTTCTCATCAGTGATAAGGCGTCCTGAAGCATAGTAAGTAACCTTTGGATGAGTAAGTACCTCTGTAGGCTCTTTATATTTTAGTTTTTTGTCGGTATTCTCGATGGTAAGACCGCATTTTCCGGCAAGATGCCGGATGGTTCCATTATTTCCGTCGATAATCTCAATCTCATCTCCAAAGAGATTCCTATAAATAGGCTTGAAATAATTAAAATGCGTACAGCCAAGCACCAGTTCGGAATATACAGAAAGGTCGTAAGGCTTCAGCTCTTTAATCACATAATCATAAGCCTCATGAGATTCATACATTTCATTTTCAGCAAATTCGACGAGACGCGGCATAGGCAGAAGGTCACACAAATGCTCTGTATCAACCTTATCTATCAGAGTCTTAAGCTTATTCTCCCTGATAGTGACCGGTGTAGCCATGACCATAACTCTTTTATTATGGCTGTTATGGACTGCAGGTTTTACAGCCGGCTCCATACCGATTATCGGGATGTCGTAGAGCTTTCTCACCTTCTCTATTGCAACACTGGTTGCGGTATTGCAGGCGATGATCACTACTTCTGCGCCCTTACTTATCAGGAACTCCACTATATCCGTTGTATATGAAATTATCTCCTCGGGCTTTTTCAGACCATAAGGCACATGATCCACATCTGCATAGAATAAATACTCCTCATTCGGAAGCAGGTGAAATGCCTCATGCAGGACGGAAAGACCGCCCATGCCCGAATCCATAAGTCCTATTTTCATTTTGAGAAAAGTCCTTTTTTAACGTATTCTTCTGAGCTAAAAGAAGTAAAGGTATAACCTGTTTCTTCAACAGCCTTCTTAACAGCCTCTTCATCAAGCTCTGTTTCTGAAATGATCTCTGCGCATTTGTCTTTACGCGAAGCTTTAACCTTCTTAACGTCGAAGGCCTTTCTAAATGCATCATTCATATGTGCTTCACACATACCACACATCATTCCATCTATTCCAACTGTAGTCTTAAACATAGTTATCCTCCTTTATTTTTCAATCTGCTGTGTAGATACGAATGCGTCGCGTGCCCCATCTTTCGGTGGCTCGTATCAGATATTCGTTAAACGACACAAGGCGGCAAAACTGCCGCCTTGTATTATAACACATTATGAAATAAATAACACTCTATTCTGCAGTTTCCTCAGTAGATTCTTCAACAGACTCTACAGGGGTTGCCAGACCAAGTTCAGCATTCAGATACTCTGTAACGTCATCCGGATCAAGTCCGTGAACTATGCAGGCCTCTGCAAGAGATTCCATTTCCGCAGCGAAGCAGGTAATACAGCCCATTCCTATACTCATTAATATAACAGAGCTCTGCGGATGGAGTTTAAGGATATATTTAATATTCATATCCTTTGTAACAGGCTTTTTTGCTTCCTCAGCAAGATTAATATCTTCTTCAGAAGATACGCCCTCAGCTGTCTCAGTAACAACTGTCTCAGTTTTATCTATCTCATTTTCCTTAATTAATTCGTTATCCACTTGATCACCTCATCATTAAATCACGATTTCCACATCATACTAATACGATACAAGAAATAATTCAAGCGGAAAACGAGTTTTTGATATATTTATTAGCTATAGGTGTGTTTTAACGGATGATTACATCATTCCGCCCATACCGCCCATTCCGCCTGCAGGCATAGCAGGTGCATCTTCCTTAATATCAGCAACAACTGACTCTGTTGTAAGGAGTGTTGAAGCGATTGAAGTTGCGTTCTGGATTGCACTTCTTGTAACCTTTACAGGATCGATGATTCCGGCCTCAATCATGTTTACATACTCTTCCTTGTATGCATCGAAGCCGATAGCGTCCTTCTCTTCCTTAACCTTGTTAACAATTACAGCTCCCTCAAGACCTGCATTTGCAACGATATGGAACAGAGGTGCCTCAAGAGCCTTGATGATGATGTTTGCACCGGTCTTCTCATCTCCCTCAAGAGTTGCAGCAAGCTTCTCAACTTTCTTGATAGCGTGAACATAAGCTGCTCCACCACCTGAAATGATTCCTTCTTCAACAGCTGCTCTTGTTGCATTAAGAGCATCCTCAAGACGAAGCTTAGCTTCCTTCATCTCTGTCTCTGTAGCTGCACCAACACGGATAACAGCAACACCGCCTGCCATCTTAGCAAGTCTCTCCTGAAGCTTCTCCTTGTCGAAGTCAGAAGTTGTTGTTGTGATCTGCTGCTTGATAAGTGCTACACGATCCTTGATAGCTGCCTTCTTGCCAAGACCATCAACGATTGTTGTATTTTCCTTTGTAACCTTAACTGACTTAGCACGTCCGAGCTGATCCATTGTTGTATCCTTAAGCTCGAAGCCAAGATCAGAAGAAATAACTGTACCGCCTGTAAGGATTGCAATATCCTGAAGCATATCCTTACGTCTGTCACCGTAACCAGGAGCCTTAACGCCAACAACCTGGAAGGTTCCACGAAGCTTATTTACGATAAGTGTTGTAAGAGCCTCGCCCTCGATATCCTCAGCGATTATAAGGAGCTTGCGTCCGCTCTGAACGATCTGCTCAAGGAGTGGAAGAATATCCTGGATGTTAGAGATCTTCTTATCTGTGATGAGGATGTATGGATCATCAAGCTCTGCCACCATCTTCTCCATATCTGTAGCCATGTAAGCTGAAACATATCCTCTGTCGAACTGCATACCTTCTACAAGGTCAAGCTCTGTCTGCATTGTCTTAGATTCCTCAACAGTGATAACACCATCCTTAGAAACCTTATCCATAGCGTCAGCAACAAGCTGTCCAACCTCTTCGTCGCCAGCTGAAATAGCTGCAACCTTAGCGATCTGATCCTTGCCTGTAACCTTCTTAGACATAGCTGTGATAGCCTTTACAGCCTCCTCTGTTGCCTTCTTCATACCCTTACGAAGAACGATAGGGTTTGCACCTGCAGCGAGGTTCTTCATACCTTCGTTGATCATTGCCTGCGCAAGAACTGTAGCTGTTGTTGTACCGTCACCTGCTACATCATTTGTCTTTGTAGCAACTTCCTTAACAACCTGAGCGCCCATATTTTCAAATGGATCGTCAAGTGTGATCTCCTTAGCGATTGTTACACCATCGTTTGTGATGAGTGGTGCACCGTATGACTTGTCAAGAACAACGTTTCTTCCTTTTGGTCCAAGTGTAACTCTTACTGTATCTGCAAGCTGATTTACGCCAGCTTCAAGTGCCTTTCTAGCTTCAGCACCGTACTTAATCTCTTTTGCCATTTTAAACTCCTCCTAAGATCAACCAAATATAATTTACGGTTGATACTCTAACTTTTCCTACTCAACTACTGCAAGGATGTCGCCCTGCTTTACGATTGTATACTCATCGTCTCCGAACTTAACTTCGGTTCCAGCATATTTAGAATAAATAACCTTCTGTCCTACTTTAACTTCCATAGGAACCTTCTTGCCGTCTACAACAGCTCCGGGACCTACTGCAACTACCTCTGAATATACAGGCTTTTCCTTAGAATTTCCTGTAAGGATGATTCCTGACTTAGTTGTTTCTTCAACCTCTGCTGACTTAAGTACAACTCTGTCGCCAAGTGGTGAAATCTTCATATTATCATTCCTCCTGTTTTATATGATTTAGCACTCACTTAACTTGAGTGCTAACACAATTATCATTATAGCAATATATAAATAAAAATCAAGCCTAAATATGATAAATATTAGTGAAAATATCGTGAACTGATTACTGAAAAATACGATTCATGCTATTAACCATATATATGATTACATATACGATAATAATAGTCTTTGATCGATAATTATTTCAGCTTGTTCTTGCCGTAAATAAACAAATATTGCTGAGCGTAGCCCGCATATTCACCAAAACGATCAGTGGCGAAAGCTTCGATCACATCCTTTGGTGTATCCTTATGGAAATATATATCTTCCATGATACGTTTCATCCAGACATCTACCGGGAAGGCTTCTCTTCTGCCAAGCCCGAAAAGAAGAACACAGTTTGCAACCTTTTCACCAACGCCTTTAATCTTCATAAGAAGCTGCCTTGCCTCATCGGTTGAAAGACCTTTGAAGCTATCTTCAGTAATCTCTCCTGAGATAGTTCTTCTGACAGCATCCATAATATACGGAGCTCTAAAGCCTGCCTTACAGGCTCTGATATCGTCCTCTGACAGTCTGTTCATTTCTTCTATCGTCGGGAAGCAGTATGATGTGATACTGAAATCATCAATGCAATTTGATTCTCTTTTCAGAAAATCATCACTGATCAAACCATTCTTGTATAGTTTTATTATTTCACTTTCTATTTTTCTGCCCGCCATCTCAGATAGCTGTCTCACGACCGCCTTGATCTGCGGTATCTGCTTATTCTGCGAGATGATAAAAGAAATCAGCGTTTCAAAATACTCCTGATGCAGAAGCCTGATTCCCGGATTCTCTCTTATAACCTCTTCAAGCTCCGGACAGGCCTTGATGATCTCTTTCTTTATCCTGCCATAATCCGTCTCAATATCAAAATACCTCTTCCAGAAAATCTCATAATCTTCAAAAGAGGTATCATATAATGTCAGATTACAACCACGTGATGTATAATCCTGTAATGAATCAGAAGAGCTGCCATCAATATAACCTGAAGATTTATCGTGAATAGTCTGAGACACAAAAAGTACTCTTCCGCCTGCAATTATCTTATATGCACAAAAAGAACTGTCAGTACCCGCATCCGTCCTGACGAAATTGAAGCACTGACCGCATTCCAAAGTCTGTTTAATATCAAAATCTGCTAAATCGGCAAGGACTAAGTCCTTGCCGTCAATAATAACTTTCATTTATTTGTATTTCCCTTTTTCAAACCGGAAATTAAGGATACATCTGAGGAACGGTCATGCCGCCGTTCAGATAATCCCTGTAGGAATGGAGCTCACCCTCGAAGGTTTTCTCAAGCTTGTCGCAGTTCCTGAAATCATCAGGGATAACCTTTGAAGGCTTCTTGTCGAAGAGATCGACGCCGCCCATCTGCAGCACCTTGTCAACAAACTGTGAGCAGAAATACTTGTATTTCCTCTCAAAGCCAAGGTGGAAGTAAATAGAAAGAACTCCAAGATAATTATATTTATATTTCTCTCTGTCAGCCTTGAATATCTCGATAGCCTGCTTAATATCCTCGTACTGGGCATCTGTCACCCTGAGTCGGAGCACCTGGCATTTGGTCTTAACGTCCCTGCCAAATATGCCCGAATTGATATCCTCATCGATGAAGCCGCAGTTAAAAGGATTACGAACGCCCTTACGTGCAAAGCTGTAAAGCTCGTAAAGATTTTCATCAAGAGCTATAGAAACATGAACATAAGGCATTCTCTTAAAGAAGTGGATCACCCTCGAAGGTACCGTGGTGGTCTTCGTAAGCAAAATATAAACATTTTTCTTTTGTTTCTTTTTCTTCTTACTCATATCGCTTATACTAATCAAACACTGTGTTACTTGGCTCAATTACATATTCTTAGTCATACCTTAAAATAAGCTGAAAAAATCACCGATATAACATAGAATTCCGACATCAATAATTAATATAATAAGGTTTATGCCAAAAATCAATAGCAATTTCTTGCTAAAAATACAGATAATTTCCGACAAATTATTGTGCAGGCTTATAGCTGCTCTTAAGAGAAACTATCCTGTTAAATACAGGTGCGCCTTCCTTCGAATCCTTGCTGTCAACGCAGAAATATCCGTTTCTGATGAACTGGAAGCTCTCTCCGGCAGCTGCATTCTTAAGTGAAGCCTCTAGCTTTGCATTTTCGATAATTGTAAGAGAATCAGGGTTGAAGTTGATAGAACCGTCTTCGTTAAGCTTGCCCTTCTCTTCATCAACAAGGTTCTCGTAAAGTCTGACAGTGCAGTTAGCTGCATCAGCTGCATTTACCCAATGAATGGTTCCCTTAACCTTTCTCTCTGTGAAGTTGTTGCCTGATCTTGTAGCAGGATCGTAGGTGCAGTGGATAACGGTGATATTTCCGTTCTCATCCTTCTCAAAGTCTACGCACTTAACAAAGTATGCGCCCTTAAGACGAACCTCATTTCCAGGGAAGAGTCTGAAATACTTCTTAGGCGGCTCCTCCATGAAGTCCTCACTTTCAATATAAAGTTCTCTTGAGAAGGTGATCTTTCTTGTACCTGCTTCAGGATCATCAGGATTGTCCTCAATATCGAACTCCTCTGTCTGTCCCTCAGGATAATTGTCGATAACAAGCTTTACAGGATCAAGTACAGCCATCATACGAGGAACCTTGGTCTTAAGATCCTCTCTGATAACATACTCAAGCATAGCATAATCAACAGATGCCTGGCTCTTACTAACGCCGATAAGCTCCATAAACTTCTTAAGTGCCTCAGGTGTGAAGCCGCGGCGTCTGAGTGACGCGATAGTTACAAGTCTCGGATCATCCCAGCCGTCAACTGTGCCGTCCTCAACGAGTGCCTTAATATATCTCTTACCTGTGATTACATTTGTAAGATAAAGCTTAGCAAACTCAATCTGCTTTGGAGGGTTCTCATACTCAAGTTCTGAAACAACCCAGTCATAGAGAGGTCTGTGATCCTCGAACTCAAGAGTACAGATTGAATGAGTAACGCCCTCGATAGCGTCCTCAATCGGATGAGCGAAGTCATACATAGGATAGATGCACCACTTATCGCCTGTATTATGATGAGTCATCCTTGCAATTCTGTAAATAACAGGATCACGCATATTGATATTTGGCGAGCTCATATCTATCTTCGCACGGAGAACCTTAGAACCATCAGGGAATTCGCCATTCTTCATAGCTTCAAAAAGCTCAAGATTTTCCTCGACGATTCTGTCCCTGTAAGGGCTGTTCTTTCCCGGCTCGGTAAGAGTTCCTCTGTATTCTCTGATCTCATCAGCAGAAAGGTCGCAGACATAAGCCTTGCCCTTCTTGATAAGTTTAACAGCAGCTTCATACATCTGGTCGAAATAATTCGATGCGAAGAATATCTCGCCTCTGAAATCAGCGCCAAGCCACTCAACGTCCTTAACGATTGAATCAACGAATTCAGTCTTCTCCTTTGTAGGATTTGTATCATCGAATCTTAAGTTGAACTGGCCGTTATATTCCTTGGCAAGTCCGTAATTAAGAAGTATGGACTTAGCATGACCGATATGCAGGTAACCGTTTGGCTCCGGCGGAAATCTTGTAACGATCTTCGCGTATTTCCCTTCTGCAAGATCCTTATCAATGATCTGCTCTATAAAATTCTTAGAAACTACTGCTTCTTCCATTATGTCCTCCGAAATATTTTATTTATCAATTCCTGACGGAAATACTATATCATCATCTGAAACAGTCTGTACAGGCTCTTCTTTAGATTCCTCGACAGTTTTTCTGATATTTGCAAATGCGGCTGCTGCTGCGCTGACAGTCGGATCAGCTTTAACTGCATTCAGTGAACGACTTGTCTCTGAACCGACGATCACATCTGTGATATCTGTTGTAGCCTGCTCTGCAGCACTTGCTATCTCATTATATTTATCTTCTTCGATTACGTCAAATGCAGAATCAATTCCGTAAGGTCTCGTCTTCATAGCAGCCTCTCTGCTTGACTCCTCTGAAACAGGAGGGACGTTTACGCTGCTGTTGTTATCGATGGCATCTTCAAGCTGGATTCCAATTGTATCATCTGTAACCTTCTTAGAACTGCTTTCGCCGGACATAACGCCAGACGCGTTGATTCCACCGGCTTCTGTTGTTGCGAAAATACTTCCGGCAACGCTTGCATAATCTCTATCGGACTTAGCAGCTGATCTTGTGTAAGAGCCCATACTTACCATACCTGATGTATTTGTAACCTCTGATGCTTCAACTACTTCAGATATCTCAATCTTTCCGGTAACTCCGCCATCATACTTCTTGAAGGTTGTTGATGCATAATGATCTGCGGCTGTTCTTACAGGTGATTCTTCTACATATGTTGGCTGTGCAGGCTGCGCAGGCTGTTCCGGCTGCTCATATGCAGGCTGTTCATATGCAAGCTGAGCTTCCTGGGCAAAAGCAGATGTTTCATCATAAGCCTCCGGAGCCTCCTCAGCATATTCCTCGGCAGCTTCTTCGTAAGATGAATTTTCTTCCACTGCCTCGTCTATTTCCTGATCATAATAGTCTTCAGAAGCTTCCTGTACTGCTTCACCGCTGTATTCTTCAGAATATTCTTCCGGCTGTTCCTCAACATACTGATCTTCTGCATACTCTTCTGTAGCATATTCATCAGCAGCTTCTTCAGCTACCTGAGCTTCATCAAAAACCTTCTCAGGATCCTCGAAGAATTCATCTGTGTCCTTCTCGTATTCCTCTACGTTATCCTCATCAAAGTCAAGCTCCTCATCTACGCCCTTGACCTTTTCCTTCTTCTCAAGCTTACGTGAAACGTTGCCGAGACGGATAACAAGGATGATCGTTGCTATGCAGAGAAGGATGAACATTGCTGTCATGCCGATAAGCATGATCTTAAGGTTCTTCTTTGAGAAGAAGCCCTTATCTTCAACCTTCTTAGTATTATCGATTACAATTGTATTTACCTTTTCGGTTGTAGCTTCTGTAACAGCTTCGGTTGTCGGCTCCGGATCAGGGACGATCTTTGAGTATCTCATGAAGCTCTTGGTCTTAGCATCATAGAGATAATAATTATCATCACCGTTTACTTCATAGCCGTATACGAGGTAAATATCCTTATCAAGATCCGATACGTAAGCCTTAACTGTTTCTTCACCAATCTTAAGCTGAGTTTCGGTGAATGCATCCAAACGGAACGAAGAAGTTGCAGGATAATCAACGATTATAATTCTCTGCTTCTCTGAAGAATATTCCTGATATTTTTTAATGTAGTTATCTTTTTCATCAAGGAAATACCATGTTTCCGGTGTATCATCCTGTCCCTCAGCTACTTCCTGAGCCTTGAGGCAGATAACCTTGAACTTCTTATTCGGAGACTCGTAAGCCTTAACAACCCACTTATCAAACTTAGCTGTTGTCTCTGTAAAGCCTTCCGGTGGATCGATGGAAATATCTTCCAATACATCATATTTCTTGCCGTCAATAGTTGCTATTGGATCGCCGAGGTCCTCACCAACTGTGATATTGATAACGTAAGTCTTGTAAGCACCATTCTCGGCGGTTACGGTGATCTTTGCTGTATTTGTGCCCTTTTCGAGGTCCTCGTTACCGCTGATGTAAACCTGTGCCTTCTCGTCCTCTGCAACAGCGGAGATGTTAACCTTCTTTACAGTCTCTTCAACCTGGAGCTTATACTCTGTAACTGATGACGAGAATTCCGGCTCAAGCTTTCCCGGATCAACGGAAAGGCTGAGAAGGTTGTTATTATCCGAAAGGTCTGATTTTGTAGTAGCTTCTGTTGTTGTCTCGCTTGTGGACTCTGAGGTTGACTCTGTAGTCTTCTCGGTTGTAGCTTCTGTTGTTGCCTCAGTGGTTGTTGCGGAAGGATCAACGATAGTGATTGATGCTCCCTGCTCTGTTACATTTACCCTTTCAGTATCCATTCCATAGCCTTCGGTATATGTTTGTACATAAGCATCTCCGGCAGCAATCGCTTTAAAAGTCACCGAAGAACTACCCGAACTTCCCGAAATGTTAACAGTACTTCCTGAACTTACTAGCTGAAGCAGACTGCTGTCATAACTAATTGAAATATCACAGGAAACGAAATCATTAGCACTTATACTAACGGTAACCTCAACAGTATCTCCAACATTAATAGTACCAGAACTGACATATAAAGTCAGATCAACATCAGTTGCTGCTTGTGACTCTCTGCCGCTGTTTCCAAGCGCTGCAAAAAGCATAAGTGCAAACGATATGATAAGTGATAATGTTTTTTTTGCTTTGTTCTTCATCATAAGACCCCTTTATATTTTTTAGTTCCATTCAATCTTTTCAAGACCAACAATATGTCTCTGAATGTAAATGATGTCAAGTGCATTTACCTTGCCATCGCCATTTATATCTGCGAGAGCCTTCTTCTCGTCCGTCAACTGATCAAGACCAACAATAAGCCTCTGGACAAATATGATATCAAGAGCATTTATCTTGCCGTCGCCGTTAAGATCGCCCCTATGACCGGTATTTAAATTCTGTGACTCGTTTGTATCACCGTCGGTCGATTCAGTATCCTGCCCTTCAACAACAGAATTATCTCTCTTGACTGTGAGAATGTATTTTCTGACCGAACCGTTCTCTGCCGTCACAACAATCTCTATCTTATTCTCTCCATCCTTCAGGCTGATATCTCCCGCGCCGGAAACACTGGCATTTGAATTGACGCGCTCTGTATTTACGGTTATGCTCTTCGTGCTGTCCGGTACCGCAACAGTATACTCGGTCTCATCGCCGGAAAACTTTGATGAAAGCTTGTAGCCCTTAACTGAAAGCGAACTCAGCCAGTTATTCGGGCTTCCGCTGTCAGCCGGCTTGGAAACAGCCTCGGAAGGCATGTCATTATAAACCGGTATTTCAAATACAAAGGATGATTCTATAAGATTCTTGTTACAATATGCCTCATATTCAAAATACGACTCGGTGGCCGGCGCCTGAATATTACTCATATACTGGTTATAGTAAAGATTGTATTTGTTTGTTACGTTAAACTTCTGGGTGTAGATCGTATTCTGACCTTCACTGATGAAGTCCTCGGCAAGATACTGCGCGCCACCCATGATCGATTTATAAACCGAATTCCATGGTCTGCCGTAAGAACCAGAACCTGCCGCATAACGAAGACCGTTAAGCACTGCATCGCCAACAGCCGAATCAAAAGCTCCGATATTGAAATAATTGTAAATACCCTGATACGAGGTTGAATTACCCAAAGCTGCAACGCCTGCATCAGTGCCCATCTCAAGTCGGATACGTGATGCAAGATGATAAGCACTTACTCCGTAAGTCTCAGCTGCTTCAAGTATGATCTGCGAATACTTCTTATCATCGCCATCCTGCTTAGCTCGCTGTTTAGCTTTCTCCTCACCAAACATTCTGACGAATAATTCTGTAGGAGTCGTATTATACATGAACGAATCCGCAAGGATTGCCTCGATGCCATTGATATTCTGATAGCCCTTCTGGTAATCAAGAGTTTCAAAGGCGAAAACGTATTCCTCATAAAGATAAGTTCTCGGATCCATATAGTAGGCAAGTATTTCATCTGAAGCTGCATACCACACCGAACCGTCATACGGCGAATATGAATCGATGAACCAGTTGTAACCAACCGATGTTGAGCGCCAGTTATAATGAGGCGAATAATATGAACCGTAGATCAGGTTGTTAACTCTGCCGGATATATTTCTCTCGCCTTCTATTACTTCGCTCCAGGACAGCCCTGTCTTCTTAGCCTTAAATACCCATGAAGGGTGCTGCTCATGAAGCGCACGCAGGTAAGGCTTGTAGCTTTCAGGGAAGCCTTCCTTCCTGAGCTGCTCTTCAAACTTGTCATCTGCCGCATAAGCAGCTTTATGATTTCTGAAAATAGGAATATTAAAGGACAGGCATGCGATACACATGACTGTCAGAAGTGCAATGAATTTTCTGAATCTAATGTTTTTCATCGACATTTACCCATATAAACCCATAATCGGATGTATTATAGCATATAGTTTTTCATAACTCAATGGCTGAAAGCTACAAAAAACACGTTTTTCCGCAAAATATAGGTGTATTATTTAATCCTTTTCACAAAATAATGTAATTCGGTCGCATTACGATAATTGTATTATGTAACCTATCATCTTCAGTATATCATAAAAACTATTATTAAAATCTAAAGATATCCTTAAAAACAAAAAGGCGGCACCTTACGTACCGCCCTATCTAAGCTATTAACGGGAATCGAACCCGTGACCTCAACATTACCGATGTTGCGCTCTACCGACTGAGCTATAATAGCAAAACTGACTTTTAGATAATAATAAAAACTAATTGATTTGTCAATGATTTATTTCTCTGAAAGTTTAAGTCTTATCCTTGTCAGAGCATTGTTGACCGATTTGGTATCCTTACCCAGCTCCTGTGAGATATCAGCGTAGGAAAGACCTCTGAGATAAAGTGACAGAACCCTCTTCTCGAAAGTGCTTAGCTTACTCTCTATAGCCTTGAACCTCTCCTCTCGCTTCTCCTCGGCAAGAATGATATTCTCAGGATTGTCCATCTGCGAATCCCCAAGAACGTTCGACAGATCCGTACTGCCGTCATCACCCGAATAGAAGGAAACATAAGAATTGAGCGGCATATGCTTCTGTCTGTTAGAAGCTGTTATCGCAGTTCTTATCTGCCTTCTGACGCAGGTGGTCGCAAAGGTGGAAAATACAGCTCCATTATCAGGCTTAAAGTCCCTGATAGCCTTAACCAGTCCAATCATACCCTCCTGAAGAAGGTCATCGCTGTCGGCACCCACGATAAACAGGAATCTTATCTCCTTCCTGACAAGTCTGCTGTATCTCTGCAGAAGGTATTCCTCCGCAGCAAGATCCTTGTCATGAGAAGCCATAACCAGCTCCTCATCGGTCATCTTATCATATTCAAGCATTACTTCTTCCCCATTCTCTGTCTGACCACTTCAAATGCAAGCACACCAGCCGCAACCGAAGCGTTCAGCGAATCGATATCTCCATTCATAGGTATCGATACAACAAAATCACATTTTTCCTTCACAAGTCTTGATACGCCGTTTCCCTCATTTCCGATAACGATGCCGAGAGGTCCGGTGAGGTTACTTCTGTACATAACATCTCCGTCCATATCAGCGCAGGCGAACCAAAGTCCCTTCTCCTTAAGCTCGTCTATCGTTTTCGCAATATTAGTCACCTTTACAACAGGCGTATAGTTTATGGCACCGGCTGAAGCCCTGACTGCAACCGATGTGAGTCCTGCAGCTCTGTGCTTTGGAATGATAACTCCGTGTGCACCTGCAAGATTTGCTGTTCTAATTATAGCTCCGAGATTGTGCGGATCCTCTATCTCATCAAGGATAAATACAAATGGATCCTCGCCCTTCTCCTCTGACTTCTTGAATATGTCCTCCAACTCGGCATATTTATATTCCGAACACTGAGCTATAACGCCCTGGTGCTTGCCGGATTCAGACATCTGATCAAGTCTCTGCTTTGTAACAAAGCTGTACATGATGTCCTTCTTCTTTGCCTCGCGGACGATTGTATTTATGGAACCGTCTCTGAGCCCCTCCTGGATGAAGAGCTTTTCGATGGTCCTTCCGGAACGTATAGCCTCCGTAACGGCATTTCTGCCCTCTGCAAGGCTTGTGTTCTCAGAAGTATTTATTTCAGTTTTTTCATTCTTACTCATTCTATTTAACCTTCCACGTTGTATCCGGCTGCTTCAAGAGCATATTCCGTAAAATACTCAAGCCTCTCTTTATTGCCTGTCAGATAATTAAAGCCTAATACCGCTTCAAAACCGGTTGCCTTCTTATATTCTCCCATGGTTGCATTCTTGGCCTTAGTATGAACCGACGAATTGCGTCCGTGCTTAAAAGCTTCCAGCTCATTTTCCGTGAGCTTTTCTTCCTCAACCAGCTTATCTATCAGCATCGCCTGATTCACAGCCTTAACTATGCCTGTCACGACCTTGTGATATTTTTCAGTAGGCATATTGACCTTTCTCACAAAGTAATCCTTGATCATCAGGTCAAATATACTGTCGCCGATATAAGCAAGCGAAAGCCCTGAATATTTTGAAAGCACAGATCTTTCATTCTCAAAATCAGACATCATTAGATCCTCTTCCACTTAACGCCTTCTCTTGTATCCTTAAGCTCGATACCCATGGCAAGAAGCTTGTCACGGATCTCGTCTGCCTTGGCAAAATCCTTATCCTTTCTTGCCTGCTGTCTCTGGGCAATCAGCTCTTCAACCTCTGCTTCAAGGCTGTCTTCCTTCTTCTCAAGGATGATGCCCATAACATCAGCAAGGTCTGAAAGCTTCTTATAGAGACCTTCTGCAAGAGCCTTCGATGAGGTTTCGTTTGTATTTGAATTGATGTATTTTACAAACTCAAATATAGCTGAAATACCATCGGCTGTATTTAAGTCGTCATCCATTGCATCATCAAACTTAGTGATATACTGATCAGCGCCGTCAAGGATTGCCTTCTCTTCTTCAGAAAGCTCTGTTGCAGCACCCTCTTTATTAATTATGTCTCTAAGCTTTTCTGCAGAGGTAAGGATTCTCTCGAGTCCTTTCTTTGCGTCGATCACAAGCTCTTCGGAGAAGTTGAGCGGACTTCTGTACTGAGCAGAAAGCATGAAGAAACGTACAACCTGAGGATCGTATTTTGCACAGATATCTCTTACTGTGAAGAAGTTGCCCAGCGACTTACTCATTTTCTCGTTATTAATTTTGAGGAAGCCATTGTGCATCCAGTATCTGGCAAACTCAGTTCCATTGGCAGCCTCACTTTGCGCGATCTCGTTCTCGTGATGAGGGAATATCAGGTCTTCACCGCCGGCATGAATATCGATGGTTCCGCCAATGTATTTCTTAGACATTACCGAGCACTCAAGATGCCAGCCCGGACGACCTGCACCCCATGGAGACTCCCATGATGGCTCGCCTTCCTTCTTAGGCTTCCAGAGTACGAAATCAAGACCGTCCTCCTTCTCATCCTCACCACTTACCTTAAGCTGGTGATTCTCAGCTCTGTGGCCGGACTCAAGATCGTCAATATTTTTATGTGAAAGTTTGCCGTAATCCTTGAAGCTTCTTGTTCTGAAATAAACAGTTCCGTTCTTCTCATAGGCATGTTCCTTGTCGATAAGAGTTTCAACCATATCGATCATGTCAGGAATCTCCTTTGTAGCCTGCGGATGAGTTGTTGCAGGGCGAACGTTCAGAGCCTTCATGTCCTTCTTGCATTCTTCGATGTATTTCTCGGAGATCACGCTTGATTCAACATGGTCCTCGTTCGCGCGCTTGATGATCTTGTCATCCACGTCAGTGAAGTTAGAAACGTAATTCACTTCGTAGCCTCTGTACTCCAGATATCTTCTAAGAGTATCAAATACGATCATCGGACGTGCGTTTCCGATATGTATATAATCATAAACCGTAGGACCGCAGACATAGATACCAACCTTGCCCGGAACTATCGGTTTAAACTCTTCTTTTCTTCTTGTAAGTGTATTGAATATTCTCATTATTCTTACCTCTTTATCCGCCTTTTCTAGATAGCTTTACGATATTTCATATCATGTTATTCTATCAAATCATTATTCGGTTTACAATACCGCAAATTTCAAGAATATTTCAGCCGGTTATAAGAATATTCTATCGCGGGTTATTTGTTAATCGTCAACATCACTGTCAATAGCCTGATCATCATCCGAACTACTCAGATCAGTGTATGCTACAGCTGATTCCTTCTTCTCATTGATACGCCCTCTGTACATAAAATATACAGTTGCTAGTGAAACCAGCAGAATAAAAGCAGTTACTGCAAGTATGATCACATATTTTTTCATTTTATTTTGAAATTCTTCTAACAAGATACTACCTCCCGAAATGATGTTTAAATTCTTTTTATTTTCTTTTATTCACATCATTTCAAGGGCTGATTTTACGCCTCGACAAGAGTCGAGTCAATTAACGTTAGATTGAGATTTTCTTAATTCTATAACCCTACGCATATTATCTTCTTAGAATCCCAGGGCCTCACCAACAAGGATTACATGAATCCTGTCTTTATGTCTGGAGAATCTTGTGATCAGGAACTGGCAACAGATTGTATCCGGCGACTTGCAATCCATACACTTGCCTGTGACAGAACATGGTGTTGAAAGCCCAAATCTCTGAGCGTTGATCGGCGCAGCCACATTTCTTGCACGCTTCATAGCAGCATCTGTATCGCTGCATACCTTATTCATACCGACTATGAAAAGTACCTTCTTAGGCCCCTGAGCAATAGCTGAAACACGGTTTGAATTCCCGTCAATATTGACCAGAACGCCGTCATCGGTCATTGCATTAACGCTTGCCAGATAAAAGTCTGCATCATATGCAGCAAGCATAGCCGCCCTCTTATCCTCAGCCTTATCGCGATCGATGAAATTGTAATTACCTTCTGTCAGAGCCTTCACAAGCCCTATCTCATGCACACTCATTCCTCCGCCCATAGTTACTGTAGCTCCTTCCGGAATGATGCTCAGTGCCTTCTGAAGCGCCTCTTCGGCTGTTTCAGCATAATAACCGGTCATATTCCTTGACTCCAGTCCCTTAATAACCTTTTCTGCGAGCAGCTTGTTTCTCTTAATGATGTTTTCGTTCATAAAATACTCCCTCCATATATATAAGTCCATATCATGTTACAGCGCCATAACATATATCTGACACGGATTCGCTTCATCCCAAATCTGTGGGATCACCTCAAACTCTTTGAAGCCACAATGCAAGTAGAAAACATTTGTCAGATCATAATCCGGATACATACCCATCTTAACTGTCTTAACCTGCAAGAACATATATCCCTTTTCTTTGGCAATGCCCTTCGCTGCATCAACCAGCTTCCGACCTATGCCGTTATTATGCTGATCCTTCAACACACCCATAACTGCAATCTCAACGGTCTCTTTACCGGTTTCCTTAAGGCACAGGAATCCGACAGCCTCGCCATTCATCTCAGCTACGACCATAATTCTGTCGACGCTCTCAGCGATGTATTGCTCCCTACTCTCCTCGACTTCGAACCACTCCGGCAACGCTTCAAGGATATCTCTCGTTATTTTCTTCTTTGCGTCTGCATCATTTATCTGTTTTATCTCAAGTTCATCAATCATAACTATCTCCGATCATTTCATTGTATTTGCCAGTGATACCACGAATAATCCTTCACAGAAGAATAATACGAAGAAAAGAAGGATTGCCAATATCACTATCCATATTTTCTTCTTTTTTCCATCAGCCAGATCTCTGACTATCGGAAAGCTGTCTTTCATTCCTCTGTAGTTAAAAAGGAAGAATATCACTATCAATAATACCAGAAAAGTCAATATACTGGTAAGTATATTTATAAAATAGATTTCACTTTCGCTGAGGCCGTTGTAACCATCAACCTCAACAAAACCGGCTAATATCGAAAATGCAAAAACCAATGAATAGCCAAATGTTGCCAGCACCATTTTTTCCGGTTTTTTTGTCCTGAAACCCGGCAGAGCGTAACTGTATTTCTTATCTATTTCATTAGTTTTATTCCGGGTCTCCGATTTTCTGCTTCTAATTCTGTTCTTATCGGCGCGTACAGATTTATTACCCCCGCCCTTTATGGTCTCAGGCTGCTTATATCCCAGAAATCGTCGTATTTCCCTAATATTTTGGAACCGATCCTTCTTGTCCATCATCATACATTTTGCCGTGAAGTCCTCGATAAGCTTAAGCCTTTCATTGTCAGGAAGATATGAACGGTCCATATCCACATTATCTAATATGTATTTTATCGTCGCACCAAGACCGTAGAAATCAGTTCTGATATCGCTTTCAGAGAATCCGTACTGCTCCGGCGCTGCGAAACCTCTTGTACCCATCGCAATGGTATCTCGTACCTTCTCACCGTCAAGCTCTCTGGAAATACTAAAATCGATAAGGAAAACCTTTTTATCATTATCGATCATAATGTTGTCCGGCTTAATGTCTCTGTGAATTATCACAGGTGTGGCACTAGAAAGTTCTTCAAGTGTATTCAGCAGTTCAGCGATAATATGATCTATGCTGTCCACATGCTTCAGATAGTTCCGGTCCTCTTCGATCATCTCACCAAGATTCTGACCATCTATCAGCTGTTCAATTACAATCATATGATCATCTGCACGAATGATATCAAATATTTCAGGAATACCTGCAAAACGATAATTTTGTAGCCTGGAATATATATCAACAGAAATCGCTCTTATTTTTTTAGCCACAAAAACAGCATTATCAGTCTTATCATGAGAGACCTTCATCAGACCCTTTTCCTCATTGATAAAACTGATAAACCTGTATCCATTATTATTCAGTTTTTCCAAACCCGAATTATCGATCATAATTTCAAAGTGCTTCAAGCTTTTTCCTGTAAAGGAGCGCATTCGTGTCCTCAAGAGACATCTTGTTTGTTATCGAATAAATGATTATAGCATCTCTCGGATCTTTAGCATAAAGAATACCGGTTTTAAGAAGCGTAAGGCATCTGTTGGTTTCATCAAGATCAAACCCTCCCGCAATACATAAAACTATTGCATTATCTCTTCCCGGCTGCCTGAGTCCATTCAGAAGCTGATACGCATAGGTACGGCTTATTCCGGATATCTTTATCACTTTATTTTTGCTGAGCCCTCTTGATTCAATAAGAGCATTATAATACTCAACAAAGCTTATCGACCTGAACGCTTTATCGCTCATAATCCTATCAAGAGCCCTCTCGGAATCAGCTTCCTTAAGCTCATTATAAAAATCCGATGTATTTTTCATGAAATCCCCTTTTTCAATCACGGAACCTACTCCTTTATAATATCACAAATTCTTTTAACATTCTACATTGATACAGCCTCTGAACAGTCAGCAATTGCTGTTGACTGAATGTCAGAGGCTGCAGCTCTTATTTATTCTGTATTATTTGTCCTGATAAATGTTTTTACCACAGGCCAAATCATTAATTTATAGATCTTTTCTCTGATAACACTTCTTTATCTGTGAAATATTCTTTTATCTCGATTTCAACATCTGACGATGTATCATTCAGTAAATATCCTTCTTCAACAATTATTGTCACTCCAGGTTTTATATATAGAATAGACGGTTCACTATCAACCTCATCACTGAAAGTAAAACTTTTACATTCTACGCCATTTTGAAATACTTTATCATTAAATTCTGTAGCAAATGCGCAGGCTTTATCTTCTCCATTTGTATATTCATATTTAACAATTAAAATATCATCACCCGAATAATCTTCCCCCAGATACATATCAGCTATCTTCACCGATGTCTTCACATTTTCAGCGTCTTCAGCTTTATATTTTCCCTCTCCGTCTTCCAGTTCGATAACAGCATTAAGGTAGTAATGATTTTTTATGATATCTTTTATCTCAACGGCTGCATTCGTTTTATCCTGAAGTTTATATCCGATCTTTATTGTATTTGTTACACCCGGCTTGATGTCTACCAGCCCATCACCGGCACTTACATCATCCATCATCACTCCTAAAGAAGAGCATTCTATCCCATTCTGATAAACCTTATCATTAAAAGCAAATGTAAATGATGTTTCTTTTTTACTATTATTGGTCCACGAGTATTCGATAACAAGAACATCAGATCCATCATAATTTTCTTCTATACTTGATGATAATATCTCAATCGCATAGTCATCATTTTTATCTTCTGTCTTTTCAGTAGTTGCTTTAGTTGTTTCAGTTGTATTTTTTGCATTATTCTCTGTTGTAATAACTGATGTTAGTATATAAATAGTTCAAATTAAAATGAGATTTCTCCTAAAACATAGTATTATATAAAAAAACAGGAGGAACTCACTATGGCACGTAAAAACAAACAACACGACAAACAGTTTAAACTAGATGCTGTAAGATATGTTAAAGAGCATCCAGATCTCACACAAGTCGAATGCGCTAAAAATCTTGGTATCAGCATTACCACTCTAGCCAGATGGCTATCCCAGTACAGAGATAATGACGGTGATATCCCTGTAAGAGGATCCGGTAACTATGCTACTGACGAACAAAAGGAAATAGCTCGCCTCAAGCGTGAACTCCGTGATACTCAG
>JNKY01000018.1 GCA_000702245.1 Lachnospiraceae bacterium C6A11
TACCGAAAAATATCAACTTAGTTATAGTCATACAGGTTATCCTTATGATAATGCCTGTATCGAATCATTTCATTCTCTCATAAAAAGGGAATGGCTTAATCGGTTTGCAATTGCAGACTATAATCAGGCTTATCGCCTTGTTTTTGAGTACATTGAGACTTTCTATAACACTGTAAGGTCTCATAGTCACTGCGACTATATGTCACCAAATGACTTTGAAAAACTGTATATGTATGTAGCAAATGATGGGATACAGAAAAAAGCAAGTTAACTTGAGAAATCTCCCATTTTAATTTGTACTAAATCTTGACAGAGGACCAAATTGTGTATGTTTTTTACTTTCACCAAAGTGCTTTACAATTTCACTCCAAAAAGGCACTACAACATTAAACGCTACACTCTCTAACACATTTTCCGAAATACCCCATATCGAAAATACAACAATGACAATTACATATGCATATTCCTTCTTTTTTATCAAAAACCTTATACTTAATATGGTAAAAACAAGATATAATAAAAAGCCCATAATTCCAAAACTATATAATAGCCTTATATAACCATTATCCACCGTGGAGTAACCATATATATCTTGCATATCAGCAAAATCACTTACTCCTCCAAATAGTGTAATAGGATATGTTAGCATTGCTCTATAAACATGCGTTAATCTTGATCCAAGAAATCCATTTAGTTTATACAATATAAGCTGAACTTTACCACTTGACTTAAGCATAACTAAAGGCAGAACCAACGAAAATATTGTGCATATTATTGGCACTAACCATCCAATCTTATCCAATATTTTTTTCGTAAACCTTCTTGTAGATTTGATCCGGATCATGGCTAACAACACGATCACTAATGCAGTACAGAATAACATGGTTCTTGAACGTGTTATTCTAAATAACGCCAGAATTGTAACTATAATGCCCACATAATTATAGGCATTCATTTTTTCTTTCCTTATACAAACATATATTAATAATAAATAAATAATAGTATATGCAAGCCTATTAGGATGTGTATATCCCAATCCATAACCCGTAGAATAATAAGAAACAGATTTAAGCACTTCCGTTTTATATAATCCTAACAACCCAACCAATGATGCGCTCACAACAATGAGTGTAATAAACAACCGAAAATAAAAAACAGCGTTAAATACATTCTTGTAAGATTCTCTCTCTACAACAATGGCAAATATAAGCATCATCATAAAGGCTGAAGCACCTGTTTTTATATATGTGATAATTGATATTGAAATCAATATCAATATAATTCTGATTACATTTTTAGAATACTTTCTAATAGCCAAATAAAAAAACAACATAAGTAATTCAATTCCAGTAATAGCCGTGCCCAACTTTCCTGAAATTTGTATGTCAGTATTCATCAAACCGCTTTGAATAACCAGTAATGCTATAAAACAGTACACCGCTATGCTGGTTTTCTTAGTTTTATACTTCATTATGAGTCCTCATTTTTATGCTCCAACAATTCTAATAGTTTATTCCTCGAATTATTCCAACTTAACTGTGATATAGTATTTTGGGCATTCTCTCGAATCATAGTTCTTAATTCAGAATTATTAATTAGTATAGAAATATTATCCACCATAGACTGAATATCGCCAGGTTCAGATATCATCATGTTATATTGATTTATACCTAAATCTAATACAAATCCTGTTCTCGTTCCAACAACTATAGCCCCTGATGCCATAGCTTCTAACGGTGTTAACCCCCACCCCTCTTCAATACTTGGAAAAATAAAAATATCAGTATCCTTATACAAAGATAATAATTTGTCTCTTGAAGGATTTTGATAATACTCTATGTCTGGTCCAATATTTTTATTTGAACACATTCCAAACATTCTCAACTTAGTATTAGGGTATATTTTTTTTATTCTATAAAATACTTCTAAGCCTTCTTCAACACCCTTTTTTTTCAAAGTATGATTAAGCATTAAAAAATTAAAGCCTTTGTGTTCAGTTCTTCCATTACAATTAAAAATCTGAGAATCTAATCCATTATAAATAACAGGAAATGGACCAATCCCCAGTCTCTCTTTCAATCGTTCATTAATCCACGTTGATATTACTATTTTATTTAATGGCAGCCTATAGCTCTGCATCCCATATTTTTCATTATCCCAGATTTCAAAATCTTGAATAAAATACCATTTTTCACCTTTTTTCTGATCAAGCTTATTAACAAGAAAAGCAGTAGACCATAATGAGGCAATTGTACAATCCGCGTCCCTAATGTATTTATCCTTTACTGAAGGAATCCATTTAGCATATTTTTTTGATCGAATTTTAAGCAGTGTTTTTAATGTACAATAGGCCTGATGAACTTTATTAACAATCGGAGTTTTATATCTATGAAGATTGCTGGCAACTATCGGACTATAAATAATAACATCTATCCCTTTAGCTCTCAATAATTCAGAATATTTTTTTAATACCCTAATTCCACCCGAATCGCCCAATCCAGGTAAAATAATATTAATCCTCATATAAAATGCTCCTTTTGACAAAAAGTATATAACTTCTTATAATCCTAATCCCTTCTTCCATCCCTTCAGTATACTTGCAACCTTTTTTCTTTTTTGATCTTCATATATTAATACAATAAAAATACTTTTAAGATTTCGATAATTGCCTCTTATAAACCTACCCCAAAGTTTATGCTTCTTCGGAAAATACACTCGATTCTGCGCCATATAATAATGTCTAAATGGCGAATGAATAAGATTATTAAATTTCCAAAATAAAAAACGACATTTTTTCGCTTCTCCAACAGTATGTGACAGCGTTACATTTGGGGTTTGAATTACTCTAAAACCGTTCTTTCTTAATCTATAACAAAACTCAAAATCTACACTATCTATAAACATTACTTCATCATATTTTCCAACCCTTTCCCAAGCTTCTATATTCGTAAGAGACCCTGAAGTAATGCATGTCCTAACATCTTTTCGAGTTGTTGGATTATGCCCAACAATACCAACATTCCTATCAACAATTACCGGGGCAATAATACCAACCGATTTTTCTTTCAATAATTCTTTTTTTAAATCTGAAACAAAATTCTTTTCGCAAATCGAATCCTGATCAAATGATATAAGCCAATCAAATTTCGATTCTTTTGCCTTTTCAAATAATTGGTTGAGAGCTCTTGCGATCCCCTTATTTCTTTTATTTTCTATGAGTTCAAGATTGCTAAACTCACATACAACAGAACGGATATCCTTAATGTTTTTTGAGCCATTATCCACAACATACATTTTCTCAACCTGATTTTTTATGGATTCAAAATGCCTCATTAATAGTGGTATTTCCGGATTATATAACACGGTTCCACTACATATTCTATTAACTTTCATACACGCCGCTTATCCTTGTTCTTATTTTAATTTATATAGTGAGAAAAATATTTTCTCATATGGCAATTTAACTCGAAACAGTTTTTTCATAAACCCGGTCTTCCATTTGCTGCTCAAAAAATCGGATTTGGCCTTTTTCGGATGAATAGTATAATACAATAGTGACCTTGGCGCTGCTAGCCTACTAGTTACACCTTCGTCATAGAACCGAAAGCCTCCAAACATCTTTACATCCTCTATATCCGGATTAGCTCCTGTTTTCCTCAAATTACAAAATAATTCATCCGCAGAGTATTGCCATTGATTTAGCATGTTATCATTGGAAATACACTTAATAAAATGCAAAGCCCCTTCTTGAACCTTTTTTATCCTTAAATATTCTTTTGTAGGCTTCCCGTTTTCAAAATACTCATATTCATATCTATTTGCTTTGACAGTTTCTCCATCAAAAGCATAATTCTTGACTGATCCACCTTGTTCAAGGCACAATGATTCAAATAAGCCAACAAAACTACTGCGCTTATCGTAGTCTTTAGCATTTGAAAAGCAGTCAAATAAATAGCCCTTCATTTTCATTGATGGTAGAATTTTTATATTACGTGTATAACTATCCGTAACCCCCATATAGTATCCATAAACATCATTTTCAATACCAATTATATTCATCACTTGCTCAAGGTACCGCTGCATCCCCCCTGACCAACCAATATCAACAACCCCAAATTTGCCTTTAAGCTGTTTTTGGGTTATATAGCTTACCATTGAATCAAATTCTATTTTTGATATTTTATCAATATCACCTCTTATTTCTTCATATAGTTTGCGAAGATTGATGTCATTTTCGATATCTTTTCTATCGAAAAAAGTATCTTTTTGAAAGCCATATTGTGTCAATATTTTTTCGTAATGATTGATATCGAGACCTGCCCCATCAAATATCGCCCTTATCGGTACCATTTTTGCAACGGTTATCGTACTCAATAGGTTTTCAAAACTTGAATCAAGAGATAGTACAGGAACTCTAAGACTCCTTCTGGATACTTCTAAATAAAACGTCTTAACTCCATTATCAGGATAAAGGATATCAAACGCCTTTTTCATGATTAATCCATCTCTTGAAAAAAAGTACAATCTCTCAATATGATTCAATTGAGCATTCGAATATAACCATTTAGTAAATCCCCATAAGAAAGGGCCAAAAGAATCATACCCGAATCTGTAATAAGCACTTTTATTGGTATCTACTGTATTGTTTATGAAACTATATAAATTGTTCAATTTTATACTATTTTTTTTGTTATTATATGATTTTTTATCCCTTAATAAATTTTTACAAACATGTATCGTATTTATCCCAAGTTTTTTAGGGATCTCAATATCACTTGAGTATGCATCACCTATATGGGTAACCTGATATGGCTTTAAACCATTTTCTTTCAGAAATATTTTAAATAATGATCCCGTCTTTTTTGTTCTTCTATATTCAGACGATACATATAGTTTTTCATATTTAACAAACCCATTTTGATCAAGAATCGATTTAATAAACTGTTCTGGCAAGTACATATCAGAAATTATAAAGACTTTTTTTCCACTATTTATACAGTAATTATAAACTTCTTTTATATCTAAATTTGTCACAAGTAAGTCTTGTTCGACTCTCATCTCAAGTTTCTTTAGATAATCAATATCCTCATAATTATGTTTTTCATAAGCATTATACACTTCATCTAATGTTATCTCTTCTTCGTTTGACAATTCTCTTGCTAAAGTTTCTGCGGTTTTTCTTCTATCATAAAAGCCTTTATAGCATTTATTCTCTTTACAAGCTATTGCTTCAACCATATAAAAAACATCTGATGGTTTATGAACATTTCTTTTAAGAAGAGTATCAAAAACATCAAAAGAGATGAATTCATAGTTTTCAATTTCCTTGATTATCTTTTTAGAATCAATTATTCCTTCATTTTTCTTAAATCTGTTAACATCCATTGCAATCACCTGCTCAATCTATTTACACTAAATAGATTTAAACATTCTTTTTAACTTTCGAGGAATAAGAGCTTTTAATCTGCTCTTATATTTGCCAATACCAACTTTTTTATTGAATCTCTTATCTACATCTAACCAACTCGAATTTTCTAAAATATCAATAATTTCACATCTATTGCCTTTCTCAGATGGTTTATTTAATTGAGCATTACCATTAGCAATTTTATCAAATGTACTATTTTTTAAGGTCAAATTATATTTTTGTATTTTTTCATAACCTTTATTCGAGTTCACTACCACACATGATATCCCTTTACTTTCGTTCCATCCATTCTTTCCAAGTATTTCTGGATGTTGTTTTTCTATTCCCCAATAATCTCCCAAAGTAATATCTGCCGGTCTATGTTCACATGCATATGGACATTTATAGCAGTTTTCTCTATAAATCCATCCTTTTGAAAAATAAAACAAATAACTAGAGGCACTTTGCCAAATTTTTATTTTTTTTCCATTAACAATAGTGCTTCCATTTATACCCCATCCTATTGTTTTGTCTCTAAATGTAAAGTCAGAAACCTTTCCTCTATACTTACTCTCAAGTACTTTTATATATTCCTGAAACATCCGATTACTCGGAACCCCATGACAAACAATATCTACAGTGAGAAGGTTTTCATATTCTTGCCCCAAAAAACTCTGTAAACCTGCCACTTGACATGGTGTTCCAGAAAATAGAACCTGTCTACCCGAATCCAAGCAAGCTTTTACTTCCTTATATGACATTTCTATATCACTTTGAACATACTTTGAACCCTGCAGGAATCGTAACTGATCTTTAGTTTCTACCGATATATGATGAACCTTCCATTCCTCATCAAAAGCTGCTCCAAATACAACGCCACCCTTATCAATATAATCGGTCGCCATCGCCGCAAAGACTCCGCCAGATGCAGATTTTTTTGCTTGCTTTTCATTTTTACTAACTGCTGCATAACACTCAATTGGAGAATTGTTTTGACTTGCATTTTGAAATGCACAAACTTTCTTACACTGTCCACACTTTATACACTTGTCCTCGTTAATGACTGGGTAAATAAAACCACATTCATCTTCTTTCATTGAAATGGCTTGTTTAGGACAAATATTTAAACATGCGCCACAACCACAACAATCTTCTTTTTTCTCGAACAAAGTAGGAACCAAATTCATGTCAAAATCTATCTCCGCCCTTTTAACAACTTCTTTCTTATTGTCGTAAGCTCGTTTTCTTTCAACAACTTGATTGAGTCGAACTTCAGTCTTCTTCTTACCATATTACCTGTATATTTCTTGAGTACGTATTTATACTTTTATTGGTATACTCTTTTTAAAAATGTTTCATATTTGGCACAGTGTTTCAAAGAATAAAACTGCTTCATTTCAACTCAAATCACACGCCACTTCTTTGAATGTATCTCTTAAATCATGTTGCACACACCTTATTTCACAAAAGACTCTTCAGTTGTCATGTATTAACCCTTTAATAAACAACGATGAAATATTTGTCCATTCTGTACCATATACTATATGTATATTATGTATTCTGTCCCCACCATTTTGTCATGTAAGGTATTTTTATTCTAAGAAATTCCCTCTAGACAAAGATATTCACAATTCTCAGTAGTATTTATCATAAGCAAATTCATCCGTTTCATTTTAACCATTGTTCTAAGTATGCTTTCGCTTCTTTTCTTTCTCTCTGAATAATTAAATCAGTGTTACAAAAATCTATTCTTTTATCAATAATACTTAGACCATTCATTAATGACACGCTTCTGTCTGTTAGTTCTAACCTTTCAAGGAGATCATTCATCTTCTGACTATTTCCATAACCATGTTCTCGAACCACGCTGACAAACTGGCTATGAGTAATCACTGACATAATAGTTCCGTGGAATGTATCAGTAACCACACAATTAGCATGCTGGAAATAAGCGATAACCGCAAATGGATCTACATCTATAAACCTATCACAGCAATCCTGAACACCACCAATGCAGAATATTTTTAACCTCTTAGTATTAGCAAACCTTCTTATCTCTTTACACTCTTCTTTGCTAAAGCGGCCCGAATACCCATATAGGAGCATGTAGTCTTTATCAGGAATACTTTGGGGAATATCATTGCATTTGCCTATGAAATCATAGATAAGTACCGGATCAAGATTATACACTGCCTCAATTCCTACCAGTTCTTTTATTATTTCTCTGCTATTCTTATCTCTAACGGATATGGCATCAAATTCTTTGAGCCATCTTGTAACCTTATCCCTTACGCCATAGTTTTCAAGCTTTTCAACTGTAGTATTTCCAAACGATGCTGCATAGGATACTAATCTTTTAGCTTTATTCCCTTGCCCAAAAAGTTCTGGGGAGAATCCCACATTCGTGTTATTCTGAACGCAATTAAATACTTCGTCAGATCCAATAACAAGTACATCTAATGTAGGACTGAAGTTCATCTCATCCGTAATTCCGAGATATTGATAGTAATTTGAAGCATAGTTCTTTTTGTACTTTATAAATCTGATTTTTTCTTTCAATGGACCATTCTGTTTGATTACATCCAAGACTTTAGATAATCTCCTTGCAAATCCGTTACCGCCATCAGCAGGGACAAGAGTTTCTCCAGGGTGGTAATCTACAAACTGGACCTCGCAGCCCAAATCTTCAAGTATATGTTTTAACCCATATGCCTGTAAGAACGAGCCGTAATTTTTTATTCTCTGCATCGATAGTATTCCAACTTTTGCAGCCATCATCTCACCAACTTATTAACAATCTTCTCAAATTCCTTACAGAATCGCTCATTATTACTCGTTATTCCATTTTTCATCGAGCTCACTATCCCATCATACCGTTCTAACGTATCACCAAGTTTTATTATATCCTCTACCACAATTATATTTCTTTGACGTTTAGCAACTTGATTACAAAATTCAACCTGATGATCATTTACATGTTCGTTAAACTCATGTTTTCTTGGCACCACAATAGGAATTTTACCCACTTGCAATGGCATAATAAAAGAACTCGGTCCTCCATGTGTAATTACAATTCTAGCTTTATCAACATTTTCAATCATTTCATCATATGGAAATAATTTCTGCCACTTTGCTTTTTGGGGCTCATATGTACTAAATCCCGTCTGAATAACAACTTCCTCACAGTGTTCATAAGCCCACTTATCCATATATTCCACAAGCCGATTAAACGGCTGTTCATGAGTTCCTACAGTCACAAATATCATTTAGTCTGCACCTCTATCATCATTTCTATCTATTCCTACATGGTCATGTAGTTAATCATATGATGTGTTAATTAAAAAATGGCTCCAAGATTTATAGCTTTTTTATAAACCTTTTTCATTTCTTCCCATTCAACAATAAATCTATCTGTCACCGGGTAGCAAAGCTTCCCAGCAATGGTAGATTTGTCAATACGGTCAAAAACTTCAATGTATATAGTTTTCGCTCCCATTAGTTTTCCAATCCAAAAAAATGGAATCGCTGGTGCAGCGCCAGAACTGATAATAAGATCCGGTCGCTCCTTGCGAAGTATTTTAATAGCACGAAATGTATTGATAATTAGCGCCTTAATAGATCGATTACTTGGATAATATACCGGATAAATCTTTTCGCCCTTAAGAAGACTCCTTGCATCTTCTTTATCAAAGGTCGCCCAAAAACGATCCTTGTCATTCCAAAATGGTTTCAACATATACAAATGCGTCAAATGCCCACCAGATGATCCAACAAGACAAATCTTTATCTTCCCCTTCTGCTTTTTTCTTCTTTTCATCTTTTTTACCCTTTGTTCAACAACCTCTCCAACATCATGCCCCAAAGAAAGGCTACATGTTTGATGCATACCTTATCACCTATCACTGTCTCTGCCGGCATTAAAGCATATTAATCCATTTAATGTTAACAGTGTTTAAACTTTTGCTATTATGCTTATGTCCTATGCATTGCATTCATCACATTATCACAAACTAACTATCTTGCTGATTTCTCCCTTTCTTTTTAGCTCTTTTACTTATATATTCCCTCCATATGCGGTCAGCTCTACTGACAAGTGATGGCTGTGTATCATCAATTGTAATAACTGCTTTTCCTCCAAAAATGTCAATATGCTCACTAGCATATCCAAATACACTGTCTCCTAAACTACGATGTATCGTAACTCCTGCATCCAAAAGCATCTTGAAAACAGTTGCTTCCTCCTCAGCATCATCAAGTGCCACAAAGGCATCCTGTACATGGCGATTCAAAAGAATCTCCGAAATATTCTGAAATCCTTCATAATACGGATACCAATCGTTATAATTATCCTCTCCTGATTCATTTGTCACAACACCAACTATCTTGTATGTATTTTCATAGCTACCTGATAATAATCCCTGTAGAACTCTCTGTGCACGAGAGCGATCCACAACGATCAAAACCATAGGTGAAAACCTTTTGCTCATTCCTGTGTGCTTTACAACGCCTTTCCAAATTGTTCGTACAACCACCAGACAGGTAGAGCATGTACAAAAGCCTAATACATATATAATTCTCGAGAAATCATGAGCTTCTCTCAACAAAAAGAGAACAATTGTATATATCGACCAAGTTGATATCATCTGAAGCGATACAGCTCTTATTTCTCTCGGGAAACTCCGCGCTAATATCCCATTCAGGTTATAACTAACAAGAACTACAACAAGATATATTACGAGAGCAGCTATACCAAACTTTACAAACAGATCCTCATGAGTTATTTTAAATTTCAGAGCACGGCGCACTTGAACTGCCAACATATAGGCAAGCGCAAATGTAACCATGTCCAGAACCAGAAAGTCCAGATGTCTTCTAATATATAGTATTAGCTTTTTGATAGATTTCATTAATTTTTCACCTTTCCGTTCACTAACGTCCGGCTCTTTACAAACACTGCAAAATACTAAAAATATCCCTGCTTATAAAACCACATAACCCTTGACACTGCTACCACTTATATCAAGTATTTCTCCCATACGGTCGATGTCGTCTATATTGGTTTCATCCCTGATCTCTGTTATGATCACAGCGTCAGCACTATTTATCTTATCAATAGAACCCGACTCTTCAACAAAATTCTGTGCAAGTGAAAGAGACACTTTGCTTCCAATCTTTCCCGAAAGGATATTATAGAAATCATTAACCCTTTCAGAATCGGATGAACTGACTATCATTACCTTCTTTCCTTCAAGTTCCTTGCTGATAAGGCATGCAATTTGTTCGCATACTATATCTCTTTCAGTCGCGTTCTTCTTACCTCGCCTCTTCTCTATTAACTTATCAATACCCTTACTAGGTTTTCTTGTTATAGTGTTTGGAAGTACACCATATATCGGAATATCATAAAGATTTTGCAACTCATCTGTATTGCGAAGCTTATTACCTGTAACAAATCGTATAAAATGATAACCCACAGCAAGAAAAGCTCCCAAAAGGAAACCTATTATTATGTATTTCTTCAATCCACTCGGTTTAGCAGGTGCTTCTTCCGCCGGCTCAACAAGCGCAAGCTGCTCTGTTCTTGCTTTTGCTATAGATGTCCTAAGACTTGATATCGTGTCAACAGCATTCTTCTTCTCTGTGACAAGGCTCTGATCAACTCTCATATAAGCCATATCACGAGCCTGTGTAAGTGTATGCTTCATAACAGAATCAGCCATATCCTTAATTTCTCCGTCAATCTTCTCCGTATAAAAATCAAGGATATCTCTTACCTGTTGCTCACTTTTACCTATTACACTTATAGAAAATGAGTTTGTTCCTGTACTAATATTCCAACTAACTAGTTCATTCAGATATTTTTTTTCAGAAACTCCGGCTATTGTCTGAGCCTCGCTATCATAAGCTATTTCCTGGAAGACAGACTGATAATAGCCTAACAAACTGTCTGCAGGATCCTGAACATTCGAGTCAGGAAGCTCTTCAAGCACGCTTTTATCTACTACAACAAAAAAATCACAGGTTGCAACCCACTCATTCTGAGGGTCTATGTTCATCCTAACCGACTTCTCTAGATACTCATTCAGATCATCTATCTGCTTACTATAGGAATCAACAATGTCATCTACACGCTGGTTAGACTTCTCGTATATCTCTACCTCTTTATTATATCTATCGAGTTCCTTTTCGTACTCTTTATCATTACCATCGTTCAGAACATGAGTTTTAAGATACCCATAGCCTCCAAACGCTGCCGTACAGAGTATAATGACAACTATTATACTTCTCCACTTCGCCAGTATGTGATAAAACATATCCTTGATATCTATCTCCGGTTCGTAGTTTGGATTCTTCTTCATAAAACCTTGTTCTCCCTATTTATGTGATACTCCTTGCCCCTATCGGCAGTAATCAATTAATTCTACACAGAAAAAGTGGCGTTCAAAATGAACGCCATATATACTTATTAAAGGATAGTACGATATTAATTATCTCCTTTTGTACTCAGCGCTATTTTACCATATATCCCATGAATTTCAAGCACTATTAATAAAGCTTTATTTTTATTGTAATATTTTTGTAACAAACTTGCAGTTGCAGTTTATTTCATCCTTTTATCCTTCATCTTCTGTATCTTCGAAGCCACCGGATACGCTGCATATCCCGTCATTCTTATCAGACGAAGCCTCTTTGCCTTATTCGTCTCCTTATAAAGCTCCGGAGCCTCTTTCTTCAGCCTGTATTCAACATAACGGATAGCTTTCTTTATCTCCTTATCACACTTCATTCTAAGGAAATACTCATAGAAAACATAATATGTGCTGATGAATTTTTCTCTGACATGTATATTTTCTTTGTTATCTCCGGCATTGTAATACTTCAATGCTCGAACCAGCACACTGACAAGATCCTTATAATGCTTACGGAGAGACTCTGCATTCACACTCTGTCCATCACGGCCAAGCCTGTAATTATAAACAACATCACTCATAAAGTAAGCCGTTTCAATCTTAGGAAGTTGATACATGATAAAAAGATTATCTGTATAGAGCGTATGCTTCGGAAGGTTGATATAGTCCACGCTGAGCTTTGTTGTAAGGAATGCCGCATCCCAGATAGAGAAATAAAAAGGCTGTATGTCTTTCATCTCGTGGGTCTCGCCTGTGTATTTAGCCCACTCAGCATTGTTATCAACCGTCTTATCTGTATAGCAATATCTATGATCTGTCAGAACCATATCAGCATCGATGTCTTCCAGCTTCAAAACCAGCTTCTGAAGATTCTCTGTCTCAAACCAGTCATCTGCATCCATCTCCTTAAAGTACTTGCCCTTTGCAAGATGAGCAGCCATATTAAGGTTCGACCCCCAGCCACCGTTCTCTTTATTAACAAGTATAAAGGAATCAGGATACTTATCGCAGTATGGTTGACACAGCTCCGCAGTTCTGTCTGTTGAGCCGTCATTCATGATAAGGATTTCCAGCTTATCGATATCCTTTATGATACAGCTGTCCAGTGTCTTCTCAATATACTCTTCCATATTGTATGCGCAGATTGCTATAGTCAGTATCTTCAAAACTAATTCTCCTTATCATTAGACAGTAAATATGCTTTAAATCCGTGATAAACTCTTTTATCCTCCGGTGGGAGCTGCATATAGTCCTTGAACAGCCCTGTCAGATATTCATCATAGTTAGACATTGCCATAAACTTATGTCCCTCGAATTCGACCTCTGTAGTCTCTACAAAGCCTTTTCTGTCGATACACTCACCGATTCCGTAAAGTCCCCAGACAACTCCGCTTATGGTGTCTGCGTTATCAAAAGGATACTTCTTGGAGATCTTATCCATATACTTACACAGTCTGTATATACTGATCGGACTTAAGATTGCCCTGATAACATACTTTGAATACTTCTTGAAAGCATTCGTACCCTCTCCGAGCTTTGCCAGTTTGATGGCAAGTATCTTTCTAAGCAGCACAAGTCGCTTGATAGTCGGCATAAGATCGTTCTTATCCTTCGGATTTCCGTCAAACGGAAATACATCTATCCATATATTCTTAACACTCGTCTTCGGATCGTAGAATGGAACCTTTATCCTCGTTCTTTTATCCATCACACGCATATATGGATAGTTGTTTGTCTTATCCGTCCATCTGCCGATCTTCATGTATGATGGGAAGTCTCTGTAATCCAGATTCTTATCACGGAGCAGCCTCTCATAATCATATCTCGGCATACCCACGTCAATATCATCATCCCACGGAATGAATCCCTTATGTCTGATTGCGCCAAGAAGCGTGCCTCCACATAAGGTGTACTTCAGGCCGTTCCTCCTGCAGAACTTATCAAAAGCAAGCAGCATATTCAGTTCTGTTTCTTTTATCTCCTTCAGAGACAATCTCTTGATTGCCGCCTTTTTCTTTCCGGCAAATAGGTTTTCTATCTTTTCGATCTGACCTGAGATTTCCATGTTATGAGCCATAAAACGACTGACCACCTCTTCATGAGGAGTTCTTCCAATTTTAACAGCCTCTGTCAACTTGTCAACCCATGCGCTCAGATCATCGTTAAGATCACATGTCTGATAGCTATCCAGGATCTTTGTATCCTTAGATACACAGCCCTCTCCCACCAGCATCGGAAGTCCGTTCGCCTGAGCTTCGAGCGCAGCTATACTAAGCCCTTCGAAAAGTGATGGAAAGAAGAACACATCGAAAGCACTGAGCCAGTCTGTGATATTATCTCTGAGTCCCGCAAAGAAAACCTGATCCTTTACGCCCAGACTGTCTGCAAGTGTCCTTAACTCATCCTCGTCTTCACCCTGTCCGACAAGTACAAGTCTAGCGTCTTCTCGCACCTTGTGTAGCTCTGCAAAAGCCTTGATTATAAAGCTCTGATTTTTCTGAAAGTGAAGTCGCCCAACATTTCCGATTATCAGATTATCCGGCCAGCCAAGTTCAGCTCTGACTTCATTCCTGCCCTTTATCGAAAACTTAAACTTCTCTACATCTATTGCGTTAGGTATTATCTCTATTCTGCTCTTCGGTATCTCTTTTCCGTAGAACCATTCCGCAGCCTCCTCGGAACAAGCCCAGAAGTCTGTTGCATATCGTGTGATAACCCTCTTATTAAGCTCGTGAAGCTTTCCCCTGAGGCGGCTATCCATATTCTGAGAATTGTGGCTATGGATTATACGACGCTTTATACCATACTTCTTAGCAAGCTTCAAGTATGAGATGTTCGCCAGGCTGCTTACATTCACCCAGATGGCATCATATTCCTTAGCATGTTTTTTGAAGAAGGTATTTATTTCTTTGTAGAACCTAGCCGGATTCTTACTGCGCGGAGCAAAATGAATCGTCTTCGATCCCTTCTCGAGTATCTCATCCTCGTATGCTATCTTATCGTAAGAATTACAGAGAAAATCGAAATAAAAGCCGGACATATCCAGCCTTCTGTAATAATTCATTATAAAGCTCTCAACCCCACCCGGGTTCTCCGTCATTCCAAATACCAATATGTTCATGAAATAACCCTATCTTTCTTTTATCAATCTATGATTATGATGCGCCCTTATAGTATATACAAATCCCGCCGTAAGATAAAACTTATACTTTAGGAGGAACAGCGGTACCAGTCTCATGTTTCTCACATCTCTGAGGCTCAGTTGTTTTAACGAAGCCTTTACCAGCCTGTTCTTAGCCACTTTTTTTAGTATCTTAACCTTTGTCCTAAAAGGTTCCGGCGAACCCACGGAAAAGGGTCCGTGCACCATCATTATATTCACATTCTGAAGCATATATCGGCTGAAGGCCCTTCTGATAAACAGCGCCTCGCCCCTAAGCTTTCCGGCCGTTTTATGCATTGCACGCATATACTTATTAACTCTCTCCGGATCATATGACCTCATCGTTGATTCATTATCAACTGAATAAGAATATATGATTTCTTTAGAAAACGCAATACTCCGGCACTTCAGGATATATCTCAGCACAAAATCACTGTCCTCAGATACACTCATCTCAGTATCGAACGATAGATCGTTATCAATAATTATATCTCTCCGAAAAAGTTTCGAAACTGCTGTCAGATAAACTGTCGGCTTCTCAATCATTGTGACCTTGGCATCGTCAATATCATCAAAAAAGCTTTTATCTATTTTTGTAACCGGTACCGGTTTTGTTCCATGAAAATGCCCAAATTCCACAATATCAGCATCTGTATCAAGATAACCGGCCATCACCTCAAATGCATCTTCCGTATATGCATCATCGGCATCCAAAAAAAGCAGCCACTTGCCTGATGAAGCGTTTATCCCGGCATTTCTTGCCCTTGATACTCCTTTATCAGACTGAATGACCTTGATGCGATCATCATCCTTCATCATAGAATGAGCCAGCTGCAAAGTACCGTCAGTCGATCCATTCTCAACTATAATGATCTCAATATTCTCTTTTTCACTTATACTTTGCACTGCCCGGCTTAATGTGCCCTCGGCATTATATGCAGGAATGATGATCGAAATATCAGCCATCTGAATTATACTCCAAATATTTCTGAATTTTCTTTTGAATCAATAAATGCACGGAACAGATAAAAATCCGTAGGTGTCGTGATCTTTATATTCTCCGGAGTTCCCTCAACTGTATATAATTTGTACCCATAATGCTGCATCATGCTTGCAGAATCGATAAAGCTGAGTCCCTCTTCTTCTGCTTTTCTATGCACATCCAGCAGATCCTTCAGATAAAAGCTCTGTGGAGCTCTTGCAAGCTCAGCCCTCGAACGTTCAATGATCTGTCCTACCTCACCGCTTTCAGCCCTGATGGTGATAGTCTCTATGGCCGGTGTAGTTGTAATAGCTGTTCCTCGGCTCTTAACTGATTCTATATTCTTGCTGATAGTATTCTGATCTACAAGCGGACGAACACCGTCATGTACTAATACAATCGAATCAGATCCAAAAAGCTCCTCTGCCTTCCTAAGTCCGTTTCTCTGGGAATCCATAGCGGTTTCCCCACCGGCGATCACTGCCTTGACCTTTGTCAGTGAAAACTTCTTAACCAGTTCATTACAATAATCTATCCACGGTTTCAGAATTACAAGCACTATTCCGTCTATCTCCGGATGACTGTTAAACTCTTCAATCGTATATACCAGAATCGGCTTACCATGCAGCTCGAGGAACTGCTTTGGTTTAGTTTTCGTATTCATTCTCTGCCCGGTTCCACCGGCAAAAATAACTGCTATATTCATATATTTCAGTCCTTAATCATAATCATTTTCGCGAGCCGCCTACTTGTCTCTGCGCTCACACTATCTTTTATCATATCACATAAATCATGTTTTGTTAAGTTTTATGTCAAGTGATGCAAAAGCCAGAAGTATAAGTGGATTGTATGTAAGATTAAAAAGTCTTGGTTCTGTCGTGCCAAACAGCAGTATGAAAACCGCGATCCATACAGCGTAATATTTGCCACTCTTATAAGCCTTGTATATTATCACGCTGTAGAGGGTAAGAAGCAAAACCAGGAACAGCACACCATACTCCAGCAGAAGATTAAGATATGAGCAGTCCACGAAATTATACTCGGAAGTGAATTCTGTCTTTCCTATCGAATATCCCACCCAGTTCATCCTCTGTCCGAAAAGATGGATTCCGTATTTATGAATAGCACTATGTCCGTACTCAAGTCTCTTCGACAGAATTACATTCAGCTTAAAGAGGAGTGCATTATGCTTATTATACATCTTATGGATCATTATCGTTACCGCTGCAAGTATCCACGGAAGTGCGATGATCAGCCATTTAAACGCTCTTGCAACCCTTCCCTTCTCAATAAGCGAACTAAAAAGCAGGAAGAAGAGCGGAGCTGCGAAAGAAACCGCAAATGCGGCCTTTGAGTCGGTAAAAACAAAAAGCATATAAGCAAAGAACAATATGATTCCTGTATTTATTACATTGAGCCTGCCTTTTTTAAGATAAATAAACTGTAGGGTAACAAAGAAAAATATGATCGGCGCATTCGTTGTCCATACAAATCCAAGGAACTCTCTTACGCGCCCCTTATTATCAGCTATTACGAAATTCTCTATAACACCGGCCATCGAAAAGCCTACAGTAACAAGGAGCATAAAGCCTTGTGAGATGATAGCCGAGAGAAGAAGGGTTCTGTCGCTTATACCAAGCGCCGCGATCATTATAAGCAGATAAAAAACCACCTGAGGATTGCGACTTCCTATGAAGGCAAGACCGATGATTCCGACCGTCGCATATATAAAATACACGTTTCTGCTTCCGATCTTACAGTCATATAATATCTTTAACAGGAACAGTCCGTACGCGGTAAATCGTATGATCTTGGCGAAGAATCCAAGCGGTGTCATCGCGTCATCGGCAGAATAAGCCCACATCGAGGCATCTATGAGAACCGATAACTCATGCAGAAAAAAGCCCGCAAAGAAAAGGATACTCGGAACATCATAGCCGGTGCTGAATTGATATATTTTTTTCTTCACCAACGCCTTGCCACGCATAAATAACCCTCACCAAACCACAGTATTCTAAATAACCGCACAAATAATTAGAGAATAATAACTCCCAAACTCTTCGCTGAACGTCCGAGCATATCCCCTGCTTCCTCGAGTGACTTAATCCTTGACTTTCCATACTTAACAAGATAGATAACCGAATCACAATCCTCTACCTTCGAAAATGCGTCAACATCACCACTGAAGCTTCCTGCTCCAACAATCTTTTTGTTTGAACCAAAAGCCTTCAGCTCTTTACTGATCTCCTCAGCATCCTTGACAGCATCTGTCTTCCCGTCTACAGATACAAGCAGTATCTTTTCAGCATCCTTGAACAGATTGATGCTTCCTGCAAGCCTCTTATAATCCACATTCTTTCTTCTGCTGCCCGCTGCAAGAGTATATCCGGCATCAATAACATCTGCCTCTGAAAAGATCTTATCTGAAAATGCATATAACAGGAAAAGAAATGCCACTATAAGAACGCCGCCAAGAACAGCACCCACAAGACCGTATTTGATAAGCTGTTTCTTATCGATACTCTTGCTTCCTGTATCTATCGAATAATAGCCGTCATTCGGAAGAGTTCCCTCACTTATGACTTTAACATCCTTTACGAAATCGTATTCCTTTAATTTGACAACCAGCTTAGAGATGACTTTATCGCATATAAGCTTCGCCCTGTCAGGCTTAACATCAGATATAACGATATTCATCACATGTGCACCGGTAAAATTCCTGTTGATCAGCCACTGAAGATCGCCCGGTGTGATATCGTTCATATCATCGTAACTTCTAAGATTCAGCTCCTCTATTACTTCTGATAAAAACTTGCCGTCTTTTATTATTGTGCAGGCATCTTTTTCGTATCCGGCATTAATCTCCTGGAATCTCATACCATTCTGATCAGCAGTCTCAGCCAGGCCACTGTAATCAAAATCTACATAAAGCTTGGCTTCTGAGTTATAGACACCCTTAGGTTTATTGGCATCCGAATAGTTTGACACGTTCTTGTAGAATGAATTATGATTCTGTATCATCACATCCTTCAGCAGCTCCTTGCCGGACTTATCGGAAACTCCCTTCTGTTTTTTGTAATCATAGGCTGCGACCAGTCCAGCACACACGATCACCGCTGCCGCAACTATCACGAACCTGCTTTTGAGATATCTCAAGAAGTATAAGATATCTATTGTCTTTGTTTTGTTTTCCATAGTTTTTTACCCCTCCGCATTACTGTTTTTTATACTTTTAGCTTTCATCACTATTTAAATATATTATATAAATCATCAAAACTCAATCTGAATGTCTAAACGAAAACAATATCTCATGATATCTTTATCGCTGAAAAACGATGCATATCTCGTGCAATATCTTAATTACTTGAATATAGCATATATATCATTCAACACCTTAATTACTTGAGTATAGTGAATAAATCGTACTATGTCTTATTTACTTGAAAAATGTCACATATATCGTATAATAAGTTAGATAAATCATGAAATGAAGCAAATAATGAGCCAGTTAAATAAACACATCAAATGCTAAGCCTGGCTTTCTAAATAATCAGATCAATAAGAAATGCCAAGTTGACGTTAGGAGCAGATATGAATACCAGCAAGAAAAAGGAACTTAATTATCAGGTAAGCCTTCTTCAGGCAATCGCTATCATCCTTGTCGTTTTAGGCCATACCGAGAAGAGCGGTCACACCGCACTGTCGATTTTAAACTGGGCTCCTATCTATTCATGTCATCTGCCGATATTCCTTTTCTTATCAGGTTATCTTTACAGATCTGACTACGACAGATCCCCGATATCCTTTATTCTGAAGAAAGTCAAAACCCTTCTCATTCCGTTTTATCTGATAAACGGTCTATTTCTGCTTATTCAGGCGGTAATGAATGATAATGGTTTTAGTATCGGAAGATCCTTCTCTTTCTCTTACTGGATATCGCAGCCTTGGGATCACGCACAGCCAATGACCTTTGCTATCCCAACATGGTTTATCTTTGCGCTGTTTTTAGCCTATATTGTTTTCTGTTTAGTAAGATGTCTGATATCCTTTATTATCAAAAATGAACTGATACGTGACATAGCGCTTTTCGTCGTTTTTATCTGCGCCGGCATTCTGTCAGTCCACTATATCAATTTGAACAATCCTCCGGAGATTCAGATCGTTTATTTAAGATCAGTTATAATGATACCATTCATCCAGCTTGGACATATTTATAAAAAGTATCTCGAAGGAAAAGATAATATCAATAACATTGTTTACTTTTCGGTACTTCTCCTGATTCAGGTAGTTGTTGTTCTTAAAGCCAAGGAGCCCGCTTTAAAGTTCGGTCTGTATGGTATAAAAGACATGGTGAATTCAGGCGTTCCTTTCTATATCACCGGAATAACAGGAACAGCTTTCTGGCTTCGTATTTCTCGTATCCTGTCATCTAATACAAAGGAATCAAAGCTTGTTTCATATATCGGACAGAATACAAAAAGCATCATGATGTTCCACCTATTTGGATTTTTCCTGCTCAACTGCCTGATTACCGTTATAAGCAAAGTCGTTGATATCAGTAGGATTTTCTACAACTATAATAACGACAGATTTCATTCAGACCTTTATTACACTGCTGCCGAAAACCCTCGCGCAACGCTGTTTTACCTGATCTTTGGAATAGGTTTTTCGCTTATAATGGCTATGATCATCAACAGGACGAAGGGCTATCTGCATACGAAAACATCTCGTAAAAACAAGACCATCTAAACCTGTTCTTGAATCATTCTACCCAACCGTTCTTCTCAATAGAGGAATTCTCTTTATCACGAAAAGTATCAAAACAGATATTGCTATTATCACGAAAGGTCCAAGCAATCTGAAAACTATCGATCTTTCATCTATTCCGATATCACTGACCATTATATCCTTTATGTACCAGTGAACTAAGTATATTCCGAAGGTGTATTCCTTCAAAAAGTCTACGATCTTACTAACAATCTTGCTTTTCAGAAGCTTCCCACCATTGTATTTCATCCATACGAAGATGCCAACCGTGTACATCATGCATGGCATTCCACCTTTGTATGTCTGATCGATGTACCCTGCATCCATCGATGCATAATAGGTCCCTAATAAATGTATCAGGAATCCTGCTATCGACGAAACGTACAAGGCGATTCTAACCTTCTTTGAAACCTCATATTCATTAATGAGATATCCGATAATTGCATATAACACATATCCCGAAGCAATGTTAAGAGTAAAAGGCCACTTTACATCAGTGAAGATCGTTTTGATAAAGAATGGGACGAACAGATTGCAGATAAATGCCACAACTGCAATGAAGGTGAATATTTCCTTCCTTTTTTCTTTCTCAACGTATGCCAGGAGTGGAATCGAAAGATATACGATGAACAGTGAAATAAAGAACCAGTAAATTGTTACATACTCTGTTCCGACTATTCCATTGAATATGCCTTTGACTGTCAGTCTGTCACTTGAAACCGTCTTCTTCCAGAAATAGCTGTAACCCAGCCCTACAAAGCTCCATGCTAAAAAAGGAATAACCGTTCTGTTTATCCTCTTAGCAAAATACTCCTTCAGGCTGTATCTTTCTCTGTAATTTATAAGAGTAGCTCCCGAAATCATGAAAAAGCACGGAACCGGGAAGTAAAACAAACACTCTATCAGGTTAGCAGTCTTCCAATACCTTTCCGTACTAAACGTCCAATAGCAGTTATTAGCGTGCAGGAACACTACAGCAATACACGAGATGACGCTTAACAACGATATGTAGTTCATCCTTCTCATGTCATTCCCTGTCTTGCTTATATTTGTTTTGGATCGCTCGCTCATTACTGTATTTCCTTCTAAAGCCTGATTTATTATTCTTTATAATAATTGCTAGCATTGGTTCTGCTTTGTATCAGATTCACTGCGATATTAAAACAATTTCTGTGTTCTTTATCGATTGCAACATTTTGTAATCTATCGATTGTAAAACACTGCAATTCACCGACATCATCTATCGATTACAGAACTCCACCACTCTCCGGTAGTCCTCTATCGTATCTATCTCCGACCAAAACACTCCATCCACATCGAACGTTCTGACTTCTTCCTCTCCAACAAACGAGTACAACACATTCTCCCACCAGAGATCGTAATCGCCATTCTCTATCATCCTGCACAGCCTCACGCGGAACCTGGCCACCCACTCATTCCGGAGCACCGCCAGCCCGACGTATTCGGCATTGCGGTCAGCCCTGAGCAGCTCCTTGCCGTATTTCAGCAGTCTGTCATTCTCCGTCATGAAGAAATAATCGCCGTTATCCGCCCGCGTCACGTCCGACAAGAGGAAGTTCTCGTACTTCGCGCCGGCCATCCTGTCCAGCAGCTCCTGCGTGTAAAATACATCCGCATTTGCGATAAGCATCTCCTCGGTATCAAACTCTTCCCTTGCATACCACAGGCTGCCTATGCTGTTTGTGACCGCGTAGAACGGATTGTAATATATCTTCACCGAATAGTCCTTCAGTGCATCCTCTATCATGTTATGCTTGAAGCCCGTGATCACAACAACTTCCATATTGTTCTTCTGAAGCAGCTCCACGGTATGGATTATCAGAGGCTTACCTCCGACCTCCATCATGCTTTTCGGCATATCACCTATATTTTCAGCTATCCTGCTGCCCACCCCGGCAGTGAGAAGTATCGCTTTCATTCTCCCCGACACCATCCTACATTAATAATCAGATCATATTATCCTTCAATAACCTATTTCTATTGTCGAATTTGATTTATTTCAGCATATTTTTCAGTTCTCTCACTGTCTGCTCTGCGCCGGCCTTCATGTCGAAAGCCGCCTTCCAGCCGAGAGCCTCAAGCTTCTCTGCGTTAAGCGCTGAACATGGCATCACGTTGTAGCTCTTCTTCTCCGCATCTGTCGGAACATCAAATACTATCTCAACTCCGCCTGCCGCTGCGAACGCCTCCGCCATCTCTCTGATGGTCACGATTGCCTGCTTTGCGGATATATTATATGCATTCCTATTCTCGCCCTTTATGAGCACAGCAAGTATCGCTGACGCGCAGTCCAGCACGTGGCAATACGACCTCAGCTGCTCGCCCAGGCTCTTCATAACTATATTCTCGCCCTTTGCCGCCTTTAGTGAAAACAGCGCCGACGCCCTGCTGTCCGAAAGCTTTATAAGTGGTCCGTAAATATGTCCCGGTCTCACGATCACCGCATCAACCTTATACTCCTCCGCATAAGCTATGCAAAGTGTCTCGGTCGCTCTCTTTGAACTTGGATAAGACGAACGCGGACTGAGTATGTCAACGTATCCGAGATTCTCTTCCTTGTATGGTTCAAAGCTCTCATTAACGCCATAAACCTCACTGGACGAAATATAAAGTATCCTCTTCAGCTTATCCTTGTCTGCAGCGCTGAGAAGCCCGTTAAGGCCCATTATATTCGCAAGCATAGTTTCTACCGGTTCAGAGGAAATCTTCGCCGGATCGGCGTTAGACGCACCGTGAACGATATAATCAACCGCTATCAGGTCTGTCACCTGTTTCGTGGCATCGTATTTAACAAAAACAAAGTCCCTGCCTTCTTCATAATCAGAGAAGCGCTCAGCCACTCCCTCAACCTTCCTTCCGGCCAGGTAAAGCTTCATCCCATACCCACACTCTTTATTAAGCACCAGAAGAATATCCGCAACGGCAGAGCCGATCAGCCCCGTCGCCCCGGTCACAAGTATGCTGCACCCCTTCAGTTTCTCTACGTCCGGGATGTTATCTATCACTATCTTAATATCATTTATGTATTCTAAACTATTTTTCATCAGAAACTCTTCTCATACCCCTTGTGGAAAAACTTTGCCTTCAGGAACGCAGTTCCCTTTTTGAACTTATTCACCTTTTCCATGTAGATGAATGGTATCTCGGCGATCTCCTCCGCCTTCACCACGCCGTCCTTGACCTTCTTGTCCAGCCAGACATTAAATATTATCTCGCTGATACGCCCAAGATATCTCTTCCTGAAGTCCGACCAACCTGTCGTGTCCACGCGCTTATCCAGCTCGAACAGTATTTTGAACAACCATTCGCAGTAATCACCCAGCAGCTCCTTCGGCACGATCATCATGTTGAACATGAATCCGCTCCTGCTCGAAGCAACCGTGTCAAATGATGGCAAATACTCCGGATACAGGTCGCTGATCACCCTTCGCGTCTCATCGATCTCCTCCGGTCCGTAGGTATGCACATAATGGCTGTACAGCGACTCTATAAAATAATCGCGCCTCTTCGGAACGATCACCTTGTAACCCTTATTTATCAGGAAGCGAACCTCCTTCTCGCGGAGCACCTTGTCGAACAGATCCTTGCCCTTACCCTTGCCCATGAAATGCCTTCTGTAATGCGCAAGTCCGACATAGTCCGCATCCAGGTTCTTCCACGCCCAGTAAAGCCCGGTAAGCTCACAGAACAGCGGATTCAGCTCTGAGATGTTCTCGCCCGTATTATCCTTCTGATATCCCAGATCAAGAGGCTTGCCCTCCGCATCCGTCTTTCCTTCCGCGCCCACATGAAGTGGCAGATAAAGCTCGTCCTCCGGCATCCTGTATGTCTTATGCGTCGCGATTATAACTTTTATATCAATCTTATCACTCATCTTGATTCCTTCATATCCCCTAATATGACATGTGGTCAGACCCACTCCACGATATATTATCACAAATACCCTATAAAGACAACGTTTTAAATTTAAAGGAGCCACTTTACAGTGACTCCATTTTCATAATATCGTGCAATTACCTAGCACTCCTATACACATATATCTCCCCTCCGGCGTCTACAACATCCTCCGTGAATCCGCTTCGCGAAGTCCTTACCTCCTTGCCAAGCACCGGATCATAATACCTGATGTAATTTGCGTTGTAGCTGACAACCAGAACGTACTGACCCTCCGGCATCTTCACGGTGAACGGAATTCCGTCGCTGAGAAAGCTTATCGCCGCATCCACCGTCGCACCGGAGATATTAAGGCCCTCGATCACATCAGTGCTCGCCCCAATAATATCAACATAGCTCATATCCTTGATCTTAGCGCTGTCAACACTATCCGTCTTCACCCCGGCGCACCTCATGCTCATCACCGCGCACGCCGCGAGCGTTTCCTTAGCATCATCGCAGGCAATATATTCAAATGTGCCCGCAACCGTCAGGTACGGCGCACTCTCTTTGATTCCGTAGATCAGCTCGCCCTCGGCCGAAACCACGATGCCGCCGTTCTTCTCCAGGTAGACCATCGCACGCCCGAGGCTTCCGAAGCTCTCCTTCAGCCCCGCATCCGAATAAACAAATACCCTGCCGCTCTTCACAGCCGGCTTGCTCGTCGCGGTCACAAAACCTTCAGCTCTCTCGCGGACGATCATTTCCGTCAGCCTGCTCCTCTGGTACAGCAGGTTCGGCAGCGTGATGTCCTCCTCCGGCTCCTCGGTCTTATAGATCAGGTGGTCCTCCGGCGCAGGGTCGTATTTGCCCGCAGTCCCGCTTACTCTCACAAGCCTGAGGTCGTTCGACGTCAGCTCAACCTCACTCACCAGAAGACCGTTCTTCTTATATTCACGCACGCACTCACCGCTCTTATCCACGATGTAAACCTCGGAAAACATGAAGTTCGGCTGCCCGTCGCTGCCCACGCGTATATTCTCCGGCTTCGCGGCGCCGTACACCAGCACCTCGTCCTTGAAGCCGATGATGCTGAGCTTCCTGCCCTCGTGACTAAAGTGGTATTCGCCCATGTCCGCCATGTTCATCAGCGTGATCTCATCCGCGCCCGTCGCCTCGGCGGTATCCGGAAATGCCACGCACTCCCCGTTCTCCGACGCAAATATCATATCCTCCGGCATTTTTGCCGAAATCTGCGTCACGTTTCCATTCGAAATATTATAGACCTGCAGCGCCTCATCCAGCACTACATAAAACTCGTGCTTCTCCGGGTCGTACCAGTTGAACCTCTCGGCTCCGAGCCCCAGCGCCTCGTAGCAGTCCGACGTCTCCACGAAGAAAAGTATGGACAGCTCGGTCTTCTTCGCGTCGTAGCAGTACAGCGCGATGCCGTTCCTGCCCTCAAGCCTTCCGTAATTCTGCCTTCCGGCCACTGAGAAGTAAAGCACACCCTCATCATTAACAGAAATAATATGCGGACTCACCGGGCAGAAATAGCAGAAATCCTCCTCCCGGTTCCTGCTGCCGCTGCCGTACAGCCTCGCTGCCGTTCCCTTCTTCCTGTCGTAGAACCACAGCTCGCCGGCCTCGGTGAAAACGCCCATTTCCTCGTTCTCGGACCATTTGCAGGTGCTGCGATCCGTCCTGAACTCGTGCTCGCCCTTATCGCCAAGCGGTATGCTCTCCGACGTAAATATCTCATCGATGTATCTCACATTCTTCGTCAGCGACACAGTATCCGTGCTGTTGTCGTAGGCAAGATAGAGATAATCGTCTATTCCGTATTCGATGACATTTCCGGTGTCGTCCGACTCGACAATATACTTCAGCTCGATCAGCGCGCTCGTCGCCGAAACCTCCTTCACCTTCGGAACGATAGTTGTCACAAGAATCGGATTGATGCTGCCCCACAGCGTCTTTTTGTCCGGAAGCTCGCCCGCCTCGTTCTTCGCAACAGTCTCCTCAAGTGTCTCATACTGCTGCTCCTCGCCGCCGGCGTCCTTGCTGGTCGACGGAAATATCATATCGTTATATTCAACCGAATAATCAAGCATCTTCGAGAGAAAATCCCTCTCCAGCCCCACAACTCTTGTATAATATCTGACGGTCTTACCGTCCACGTCCAGCAGCACCGCAAAGCAGTACTCCGCGCCCTGTTTCATATCCATCCTGAGACTGATGCTGTAGATGCTGTCGCCCTTGCCGCCTTCACCCGTATTTACGCCGGACACTCTGATGAAGCCGTTCTGCTTCTCTGCGCTCACGGTTCCAACCTTCTCCATATCACCGTTTTCGATCAGCTGCTCGCCGGTGATATCACGGAGCTCGTAGCGCACCCTGCCCTCATAGTCATTTTCAACCATAACGGACAGGCTCTTTCCTGCGTCAAGCGGCACTATGTCCGATCTGTCGAGTGACGTGTTCAGCTTCGTCGTGTAACCGTCCAGCTTATTTATGATCCTTCCATCCCTGTATATGCACACCTCCGGGAGCATCGGGTCACCGGCCTCCCGCGACTCATCGTCCGCGTTCCTATTTATCACCTGGTTGACCACAAATGCAGACAGCACAAAAAGTGCTGCAAAGAGCAGCACTTCTGTGACTATCGTAAATATTTTTTCTAAAACCTTCAATTGATTAATCTCCGAAGCAAATTCCAAGATCCTTTGCGCTCTTAATTACCTCATCATTAGGATCGATGGTCTTAAGCTTACCTGCTGATTCCTCAAGAGGAATAGCCATGATCTCGTTATTTCTGATTACAACAAGTTTGCCGAAATCCTTGTCTCTGATAAGCTCTGCCGCCTTCGCGCCAAGTCTGCTTGAAAGCACCTTGTCGTATGCGTCCGGCGAACCGCCTCTCTGAGTATGTCCCGGAATAGCCACACGAACGTCCGAATCGAACTTCTCGCGGATCTTGTCAGCAAGCTCATAAGCAACTGACGGATAAGTCGAGTTCGCGAGCACAGCCTTTCTCTCCTTCTTAGGAAGCTTTGCAACCTCCTTAGGGATAGCGCCCTCAGCAACTGCGATCATGATGGCCTTCTTGCCTTCCTTCTGGTTCTTCTCGATAGCCTTGTAGACCTTCTTGATGTCGTAAGGTATTTCCGGAAGAAGGATAGCGTCAACGCCGCCTGCAATACCTGCGTACAGCGTGATCCAGCCAACCTTATGTCCCATTACCTCAATAACGAAAATACGGCTGTGCGACTCGGCTGTCGTGTAAATATTATCGATATAGCTTGTAGCAACGTCGATGGCACTCTGGAAACCAAAGGTCACATCAGTTCCCCAGATATCATTGTCGATGGTCTTCGGAAGTCCGACTACGTTCAGCCCCTCAGAAGCAAGTCTGTTCGCGGTCTTCTGCGAACCGTTTCCGCCGAGAACAACAAGCGCGTCAAGTTTGAGCTTCTTGTAATTCTCCTTCATGGCCTTAACCTTGTCGATTCCGTCAGCCGTAGGAATATCGATCTCCTTGAACGGCATTCTGCTTGTACCAAGGATCGTACCACCCTTGTTCAGGATGCCGGTGAAATCGTTGTATTTCATCTTCTTATAATTGCCGTAAACCATTCCCTTATAGCCGTCGATAAAGCCATAAACCTCGAATTCATCTGTGATGAGAGTCTTAATACCCCTTACAACACCTCTCATGGTCGCATTGAGCGCCTGGCAGTCGCCGCCGCTCGTAAGCATTCCTATTCTTAACATGTTTTTTACCTCCTCTTTATGTTTTGCTCCGATCTCCCTGTCAAATACGGTCAATCGGCATCATCCCATATTACATACCCCTGCTGTCATACATCATCTGCATGATACTGTCCGGTTTCTTCTGTAACCATCCGTCATTGTTAAAATGTTTACAGCTCGGTACGCCCATCCAGCGCCCTCATCAGCGTAACCTCGTCGATACACTCAAGGTCGCCGCCAACCGGCACGCCGCTGGCAATTCTTGAAACCTTGATGCCTGCAGGCTTCACCATCTTCGAGATATACATCGCCGTGGCCTCGCCCTCAACGCTGGAATTCGTGGCGATTATCAGCTCGTCCACGTCCTCCCTCAGTCTGATCATAAGCTCCTTCAGCCTGATGTCCTGAGGTCCGATCCCTGCGCCCGGACTGATCACGCCGTGAAGCACGTGATACACGCCGTTGTATTTTCCTGTCCTTTCATATGCCGCCAGCTCTCTCGGGCTTTCAACCACCATGATTAGCTTATGATCTCTCTGCGGCGATGAGCAGATAGGGCACTCTTCCCTGTCTGTGATGGTGCAGCAGGTCTTGCAGTATTTGATGTTCTGCTTTGCATTTATTATTGCGTCGGAGAGCGCCTTCGCACGCTCCTCGGACATGTTGATTATATAAAATGCAAGTCTCTGCGCGGATTTGCTCCCAATGCCCGGAAGCCCCGACAGCGCTTCGATAAGTCTTCCGACTTCTCCTCCGTATATATCCATTTAGAAAGGAAAACCTCCCCCTAAGCCTCCTGTAACCTTGCCAAGCTGCTCTCTCTCATCGTCAGCCTGCATACGGATAGCCTCGTTAACGGCTGCCATAACAACCTCTTCAAGTGTCTCGATATCCTCAGGGTCAACAACCTCTTCAGCTATCTTGATGGAAGTAACTTCCTTCTTGCCGTTGATCTTAACAGTTACAACTCCGCCGCCTGCTGAAGCCTCGTACTCCTTCTCTTCAAGTGCAGCCTGAGTCTCCTCCATCTGCTTCTGCATCTTCTGCGCCTGCTTCATAAGGTTGTTCATATTGCCCGGCATCATACCGCCGCCGAATCCGCCTCTCTTAGCCATTTTTTAAAATCCTCCTGATAATCTTTATAATTATTAATTCTCATCTACCGGAAAGTCGATCTTAGCTTTCGTCTTAAAGCTTGGTTTTGAATTTCTAAAGAAACTCTCGTCCACCGGTTTATGTCTCACATTAAATACGATCGTGCTGCCGTATTTGTCCGACAATGCATCCGTGATCTGCTTCAGATTTCTTACGAAGAAGTTCACGTTGATCCTGCTGTCGCTGTACTCGGTCCAGTCATTGTCGATGACCAGCCAGCCCTTTGCTGCCCTGACCTTAAGCTTCTTCGCAAATTCGCAGTAAGGCTGTGGCAGATCTGCCGCCTCCTTATGCCAGTCCGAAGCTATCTTCTCGATCAACTCCTGCGTAGGGACCGTGTAGGTTCTTCTCAGAACTGCCTTCTCTTCGTCCGTCATCCTCAGAAGCTCGTCTCTCGTCGGAACCTTGGCTCCGCCATATAGTCTCGACTCTGAATTCGCGCTCGCTGCAGAATCGGTGTTATCACTGTATCGATTGTCAGCTGTTCTGTCATTCTGCATGTCTCCGGAACCACTCTGTCCGGCAGATGATCCATAACCATCCTGTCCGGCTCCCGAACCGCTCTGCACTCCGCTGAATGCTCCCGCAGGTATCCTCTCCAGCTCGCGTCTCACTTCATCGCCGACGCTGCTCATTCTTGCTTCAAGCTGCTGAACTCTTCCTGCCAGACTTCCGTCTATCTTCGCCTCAAGCTGCTCAACACGCCCCAGGATTGCAGCGCTGTTCGTCTGCATTTGCGGCCTGACCATTCTGATCAGCGCCATCTCAAGAGTGATCCTCTTGATCGTCGAAAGCCTGATCTCCTGCGCCAGCTGTCCAAGTATATCGAGGTACCTCATCAGAGTATCCGTCGAGAAGCTCTCTCCAAGCTTCTTCAACCTCTCCGCGGTCTCCTCGGTTATATCCATGCCGTCCTTCGTCTCCGGTGAGATCTTGAGGAACAGCATATTTCTCACAAACCATATGTAATCCGCCACAAACTGCGACAGATCGCGCCCCTGCCAGACAACCGTATTTACGGTGTCCATCATTCCGTTCACGTCGTCCGCTGCCATCTGCTCGGTGAGCCTGACAAATACGTCCACATCCACGGCCCCGATGGTCCTGAGCACCTTATCGAAGGTCAGCTCCTCGCCAAGATTGAACGATATACACTGGTCGAGAATACTGAGTGCGTCTCGCATCGAACCGTCCGCCGCCCTCGCCACATAGCGAAGCGCCTCCTCGGTCGCCGCAACGCCTTCTCTCTCCATCAGCTCTGCCAGTCTTCCGGTGATCGTATCGATACTGATCCTCCGGAAATCGTACCTCTGACATCTCGACATGATGGTGACCGGAACCTTCCTGGCTTCCGTCGTTGCAAGGATAAATATAACATATTCCGGCGGCTCCTCCAGAGTCTTCAGCAGCGCATTGAACGCGCCCGCTGACAGCATATGCACCTCGTCGATGATGTACACAAGGTATTTGCCCTGGCTTGGTGCATACTGGACCGCCTCGGTTATCTGTCTTATATTATCGACTCCGTTATTTGAAGCCGCATCTATCTCGATCACATTGAAGGAATTGCCTCTCGCGATGGCCTGGCAGCTCGCACACTCGCCGCACGGGCTTCCGTTCACCGGATGCTCGCAGTTGACCGTCTTCGCGAACAGCTTGGCTATCGTTGTCTTACCGGTACCTCTCGTACCGCAGAAGAGATATGCATGTCCTATTCTGTTGTGTACGACCTCATTCCTGAGCGTCTGTACTATATGCTCCTGACCCTTGACCTCCTCAAAGCTGTCAGGGCGCCACTTTCTATATAAAGCCGTATATGACATATCCCAAAGTCCTTACTCATATCTTTTGACACAAAACCTGCCGTTTCGTGTCATCCCGCCGGAGTAAAACAAATACGTATCTATATTTGCCCACAGCTTCCGGCACTATACATTATAAACAATTTTGGGATGGAGTTCAAGCAAAACACCATCCCAAAACCTTTACTGTTTTATCTATTCAAGTTTGTTTTACTGCTTTCCCATTGCCTTGCCGGCTTCCTTCTGAGGCGCTTTTTCCTTCTTCTGGTTAACAGATGCGGCGCGCTCCGAGCCGTAATTCTTGAGGAAATTCCTCATATCTCTGTCGAGCGGCTGGTTCTTTCCTCTGACTGCATTGATGTCATCAATCACCTTCTGCGTGCAGACGCTGACGCCGTTCGAATACTTCGTAACCGTTGAAAATACATCCAGCGCATTGTTGAAGCTGTTAACGCCCTGCGGACTCTTTCTGACCTTCTCATAGCCCTTGATGTAAGCATGAGCAGAATCGAAAAGCTTGTCGTTCGCACTGATAATAGCCGCCTCTATCTCCTTCTTAGCCTCATCGGACTCTGCAGCCTTCGAGATGTCAAGCTCAGCCACAGCCTTAACGCTGTTGTAGAAGTTGTTGTATTTCTCAGTCCTTCCCTTAGGCGAAGACATATTGTCGAGAATCTTCTTTATGTTCTTCTGATAGTCGCTGAAATTCCTTACGTCCATTCCGAAAAGCGCAGTATTCATGCTGCTTGCAAACTCCTCTGCACTCTCCCTGTCGCTAAGGCCGTTCCTGAGCTGCTCCTCGAATTTAGGCTTATCGGTAAGGCACTTCGGATAGCGTCCCTCAAGACGATCTGCCATCTCATGTATCTTGTCGAGGCTGAACTTCTTGCCTTCCTTCTGAAGTTTCATCGCAGCAGTGACCTTGGCCATATTCTTAAGCATTTCTTCCTTGGTCTGTCCTGCCTTGGAGCCGGTATGCGCAAGAATATAATTGTCAAAGCTCTTCGGAGCCTTCTTAGGATTCTTACGGATCTGCTCTTCCTTCTCGTATTTTGCCTTAAACTCGGCGATCTGCTGGTCAAGCTCCTTCATATCCTCAGCGGTGTACTGTGATCCATTGTTCTTGTATTCCGGCTTGATATTGTCAGAAATCTTCTTGCGGAGCGTTTTTGATTCTCCGGCTATCTTGAAGAGTTCTCTGCCGTCCTTAATTTTGCCGACAACACCCAGAATCTCTGTATCGAATTGGATATTCTGGTAAATAGCCCAATACATCGCATCGGTCTGTTTTCTGGCAAAATCAGGTGTAGGCTTGATATAATCGAGGTCATAGATTATATCATCGATCTTACCGTTCGCGAAGAGGAGATCCTTCACAAGCTTCTTCTTTTCAACAACATTCATCTTCTTGAAGCCGTTTCCGTAGAATATACCCTTAAGCCGCTCAACCTCTTTCTCCGCTTCCTCAGGAGTCATGGTTTTAAGCCTTTCCTCCTCAGTTTTTGTATTGAGTCCTGCAGCTTTCGCTGTAGCTTCGTCTCTCTTCTTAAGGCCTTCCGTATTTGAGGCGATCATCTCGTTTCTCTTCTTCTTGATCTCCTGCTCCTTACGAAGCTTTTCAGCTCTCTCAGCCTTCTTCTGATTTATTCTTTCCTCAGCTTCCCTTGCTTCCTTCGCCTTCTGCTCCAGAACCTGTTCATTATCAGGGAAAAGCTCACCAAGCTCTTCTATTTCCGACTTGATCTTCTCTTCCTTTTTGTCAGGCTTCAGCTGATTTGCCTTCTCGGTGCCGCCAATAAAGCTTACATGGCTCAGATAATCCCTCTCGGACATCTCAAAATATTCATTGATGAACTTCATATGGAAGCCGTGAATATCCTTAAGAAGTGCCTTCTTCAAATACATTCCGTCGAGCTCGTTCTTAACATTCTCACCGGACTTGATATTTTTAGCGATAGCCTCCAGAGGTTTTGTGATCTCCGTCATGATGGCCTGTCTCTCTATCTCATCCCTCATGTGATTACTGTATTCCGGCTGTGTTACGGCATCATTTATGATATAGCTCTGCATGAGCTTAATCTTTTCTCTATCGCTGAGCGCATCAAACTTAGTCTGATCCTTAAGTATCTGCTCGATTCTGTCGAGCTCTCTATAAGCGGCATCCCTCTCTTCAACTTCAGGTGCTACATATTCAATCGTGCTCTTCTCTGACGAAGCAAGGTCTTCTGCAAACTTGATAGTATCCGCAGCTTCCTCCTTCATCCTCGCTTCAAATTCTTCATTCTTCAGTCCGGTATCAAGGTTACCAAGCTCCTCGGCCTCCATACCGTAGAGCTCGTCAAGATTCGTCTGAAGATCATTGTCAGGAGCTACAAGCGGCTTAAGCCTTCCGCCTCGTTCCGCTATTGTCTTCTTAACGCCCTCGTTCTCAGGGAAGAGCTCCTCAAGATCCTCCTGCTCCTTCTGCTTTGCAGCCGCATCCGAAGCAGTCTTGAACGATTCACTGAGATCAGCATCGAAGGCCTGTGCTTCCTCCATAAGCTTCTTCTCTCGCTCCATCTCCTCCTGAGTAGTCGGCATATCCTTGATTTTTCTCTCGGATCCTGCCGTCATCTCATCGATCTTCTCTTCGATGATATCGATGTCCGCAGTATCAGACATTGTATGATTAACATCATTCCTATCCGTAGCGTCAAGGAAATCCTTCCTGTTATTAAACTTCTCTCTTCTTGCTTCCTGAACGAATCTGTTCTCCGGGAAGAGCTCCTCCAATTCTGCCTCTTCCTTGGCCTGCTCATAAGCCTCGTCCTCTAACTGATCAAGCTCCTGCGCAAATTTCGCCGCATCGGCATACTTCTCCGTCTCACTTGTAAGGTCATTACTGATCGGCTGATTCGCGAGATTTTTGTTGGTCTCATACTCGCTGCGAGCAAACTCCTCCTCGAGTTTCTCAAATTCTTTGTCCGCAGCCTTAAGGTCTGCAGCCATATTTTTAAGCTTTTCATTTCTCAGCTGGTTGTGGAAATAATTGATCGAACCTTCTCTGGCATTCTTCACGTACTCCTCGCTCTTTGCGACAAGCTGCTCGTTGGAGAGCTCGTTATTTCCATAGGTATTTCCCTTTATGAAGTCGGAGTTCAGCTCCTCGAGGCAGTCCGAGCCGTCCTTCATATTTTCAGCGATGGCATAAAGAACATCGTTTAAGCCGTTCTTGCCCAGGCGGATATCATCGTAAATATCCTCCTCCTTCGACGCATCATAGTTTGGATTCCTTCTTGCCTGAAGGAACAGATAATCCTTGAAGAGGTTAACCTTTCCCTCAACCGTCATATCCTTAAAATGGATCTGTCCGCGGATAAACTCCTCGATATCTATTATGTCGTTACTGCCCTGCCCCTTAATCTCATTATACTCTGTCATATCTACCTCTCCTTTTTTGCTTGGTCCTCACTTTGTCTATCGTATCATTTGCCATCATCTTAGCACTTAAAGTGTAACAAAAGCGCAACAAAGCCACGGGATTGCATCTGCAAAGCAGATGAGGGCCCCGTGGTCCGAGCACAGCGAGGATACGCGACGCGAAGCGCGCCATGTGCGAAGCACATGCAGTATTCTGCGAAGCAGAAGACTGGTACCAAAAAAGCCACGGGATTCCATCGAAAATTAAAGCAATATCAGATTGTCAAAAAAACCGAAAATTGGTATAATAAATGATGGTTCGTTATATAGATTTTTCAGACACAAACATCGAGGAAATACTTATGGCAAAACCAAAGAAACTCGTGGCTCTGTGCACCTCCCGTGTGTACGACCCGCAGATACACGGATATATCGTACGACTGAATGAGCGCCTCAAGGCTGAAGGCTACTCACTTCTTATTTTCGCGATAAATTCCGACATCTACTGGGACGAAGACAGAGTTGCAACTGAAAAATACATATTTGACCTTATTCCGTACAGGGATATGAGCGGCATCATCATCATGGATGAGAAGATCAAGAGCCACAAGATAGCTGAGAAGATCATCGGTTTTGCGAAGCATTTCGAGGTTCCTGTCGTTATTTCCGACGGCCGCTACGAGGGCGTTTCCTGCATCACCTTCGACTACGAGAAGGGCTTCGAGCAGGTTGTCCGCCACATCATCGAGGACCACAAGGTGACGCGTCCGCACATGATGGCAGGTCAGCCGGACAACGAATTCTCGAACCGCCGTATTGAGATATTTAAGAAGGTTCTTGCCGAAAATGGTATCGAATACGACAAGTCCATGTTGAGCTACGGCTATTTCTGGGCGGACCCTTGCCGCGTTGCAACGAAGGCTCTCCTGAAACGAGAGGTTCTTCCGGAAGCCATAATCTGTGCAAATGACAATATGGCCATCACCGTTTGCGAGATGTTCACCGAAGCAGGCTATAAGATTCCTGACGATGTTATCATTTCCGGCTTTGACGGCTACGATGAAATATATTTTACCTCTCCGAAGATCACTACCGCTTCCTGCGACATCCTTCTGATGGCTGACGCAACGGCTGATTCCTTCCTGGAGACCATGGCTGACGGTCAGATCCACGACCGCCACATCACACCGAAGTTCATTCCGAATGAGTCCTGCGGCTGTCCGGAGCACACAGAGCATCCGCAAATCCTCCGCGACTGGTTCAAGGAAAGCTTCTCAAGGCATAACGACGACAACCGCGTCCTCCAGCTGATCACCTCTTCTATGCAGACCAGCCAGGATCCGGGCGAGCTCGTTTCCTACCTCGAGTCCTACAAGACCGAATGCACGCTTGCAGCAGTCGATCTCAAATGCTTCGACGGCGATGACAACTACTTCACAGGCGTTGAAGAGCTTAGCCACACGAGGCAGTTCGTCCTGCTCTACGATGCGGACTTTCCTGAGAAATACAAGCCGGGCACCTTTGTCCTGCCTGATCACATAGATGGCAGCACCGAGGACGTGCTCTCGCTTCCTTTCAGAGACCGTATTCTCGAGCTGACAGAGAGTGGATATCCGTTGATATTTAACTCGCTTGTATTTATGAACAGGTTCTTCGGATTCACCTGCTACTTCTACCGCGACTATTTTATAACCAATTATTCAAATACAATGATCGTCACAAACGCCATCAGCATAGGCTTCGGTGGCTACATAAATACGCAGTACCAGCGTATGCTGCTGGACAAGGTGGACAAGATGTACCGCCACGACGCGCTGACCGGACTTTATAACAGAATCGGTTTCCAGAACCGCTTCAGGAAGATTCAGAATGACCGCAAGCTGCTGGGCAGCAAGGTCACGCTCTTTATGTCCGACCTCGATGGTCTTAAGATGATCAACGATCGCTTTGGGCATGCGGAAGGCGACTGTGCTATTGCTGCTGTTGCGAGAGCACTCGATGCCTCAACTCCGGATAACAGTATCTCCGTGCGTTTCGGTGGTGACGAGCTCTTCTCTATGATCATCGGCGAGTGCAAGCCCGACGATATCATCAAGAGGATCGATGCTTATCTCGAAAGCTTCAACGAGACCTCCGGTAAGCCATACAAGGTTTCCGCAAGCTGCGGATTCATGACCTCTGTCCTCGACGAGAACTTCAATATCACGCAGGTTCTGAAGCAGGCCGACGAGCAGATGTATATCATCAAGAGGAACCGCAAGAACTAAAAAAACGCCTTACGGCGTTTTTTTATTGTGCGACAGTCCGCACCTCCCCTGGCTTCACATCATAAAGTCTCTTGAAAAATACAAGTCTGCTCTCGAGAGGAATCTCTCTTCCTAGAGTGTCTCTTCCATCTCTGTCATTATCATAGATGTAAAACTCTCCATCAGGCGACTGATACAGCTGAACCGTGCAATCTGATGTGAGCGAGCCAATATTCTTGACAACAACCACAATGTCATCGCTATCAACATCGTTGATTACACTGCCATCACAAATACCGGTGTTTTCCTTATCACTTCCGGCTTTCTCACGTTTTGAAAGCTCAAATGAGAAATCAGAATATGTAAGTCCGTAACCGAAACGATAGAGTGGTTTCTCTTTCATAAAGAGGTAAGTCATTCCGCTCTTGCGGATATTATACTCTTCAATGTCAGCAAGCTGGTAGTCGCCCTCATACCATGTCTGTGAAGTTCTTCCGGCAGGAGTCATCCTTCCGGTCATTATATCTGCAATACCGTTACCCAGTTCTTCGCAGCCAAGCGCGCTCCACAGCATAGCTCGTATTTCCGGTGCTTCGTCCTCTTCCTTAACCGCAAGAGGTGCATTTCCAAGGAGGAGCAGGATGATATTCTTGTAGCTTTCTCCGAGCCTTCTGATAACTGCCCTCTGGAAAGGTGGCAGCTCGATACTCTCTCTGTCTCTTTCCTCTTTCATATTTACGATCGGATGCAGACCGAAGCAGGCGATGATATTATCGTCCGCTGACACCTTGTTTTCAGCCATGAAATTCTGCAGAGAAGCCTCTACGTCAGTCACTGTTTCGAAGCTGAGTGCAGTCTGTCCATCCGGATTCTTCATGCCCCTGATCCTTGCATCTGTCCAGAAGCTTATTGCATCTTCCGAAGTGAAACGGATAACCTCACCCTCTGCATCTATCAGCTGAAATGCCTCATTCGCGAACCAGCTGAAGGCCTCGTCCGCATTTGCGTAAAGCTCGAAATTGTCAGAAACCTCTTCAACATTCTTGAACTTCTTATCCGGTGATATAGTCGTCAGAAGCTTGCCTGTCGACAGCGATCTGAGCGTGATCCTTGATTCATCCCAGAGCATTATCCTAAAGAGCTCCGCCTCATCCGCTTCAACCGGAACCACCTTGCCATTCTTGATTCCCGCATACGAAACAGCATCACTGTTTTCTTTTCCGAATTCATCTATTATCTTTCCGGCTATCAGACTGTCAAACCCACGTTTCTCAGTCTTCTTCTCAAGCCGCATCTTCACAACCGGCATCAGTTTCTCTGCAGGTGCAGCGAGTCCTTCTGCCACAGTTACATTATGATCCGTGATCCCACTGTACCAATCGAGCGGACAGTAATCCGCGAGCGGCCCAACCACGAAACATTTTCTATCCGAACCAGTTCCGCCACTCGCACTATCCGAACCAACTTCTTCGTTTGAAGAACCAAGTGGCAGCACCCCGTCATTCTTCAGAAGCACCACCGACCTTGCCGCTGCCTCACGGGCAACCGCGCGATTTTCGGCTGTATTTACACCGGAATAGTTGTACGACTCTTTCGGGAAGGTCTTCGAGCAGCCATCGCTACCCAGATCCTCCGACATCAGCCCCAGTGCCGAATACACAGTCACTTTATTTATAACTATTTCGCTCAGCATTTCATCCGTAATGAGCCCCTTCTGCAGGCACTCTTCAAACATCGGTCTGCCGTAGTCGCCGCCCTCAAGGAAGATGTCCACGCCGGCCTCGGCAGCCTTCTTCATAGCGTCGCAGCCGTCTGCTGCCGTATGCTGATCACTTACCGCCAGCCGAAGAGTAAACGCATCCGAAACAACAAGCGGCACGCCCCAGGCCTTCAATTTGGTCTTCACCTCCGGATTGAAAGTCGCAGCCACACCATTTATCAGATTGTAGGAAGTCATAACGGAAAGCGGCTGTGCATACTCAATAGCCTCCTTGAAGACTCTCAGATAATAGTCCTCGCGAAGGTCCTCCGGCATCCTGCTGTCCGAAATAAACCTCTTGTTTTCAACATTATTTCCGTAAAAATGCTTCAGCGTCGCGCCGCATCTGACGAACCTCTCATCATCCCCGGCCATACCTCTGATATATTCGCCAGCCATCCTCGAAGTAAGGTGCGGGTCCTCACCGTAAGCCTCCTCGTTCCTGCCCCACCTCGGGTCGCGCTCCATATCCACCGTCGGCGCAAAAGGGCACAGACCGTTGTGAACGCCTTCATTTGCGAGGCACCTGGCCTCTGTTCCGGCCACCTCGCCTATCCGATGCATCAGCTCCTTGTCGAAGGACGCCGCCATTCCGATCGGATTCGGAAATACAGTCGTCGCAATCGGCTCGCCCAGATCAAAGCTCTGGTCATGCCTTGCCTGCACGCCATGCGCAGCCTCCGCCGAATAATCGATCATCGGCACACCCAGCTTGTCCTTATCCTCCTGCGATCCATATATTATATCCAGTTTTTCCTTCAGACTGAGCTTCGCTACAAACTCCTCAGCTCTTTTTCTATGAAACCCCAAATCTCTTTTCATTTTAGCCCTCTTTTTTCCTACAATCCCTACGCTCGAAAGCTTTTTCTGCATTTCATTATAAACTTCTCAGATATCTTTTTCAATTTTAATAATAGTGAAAGATACCCCATAAAATGATATGGTATAGGGGCCTTCATTGTTATTACCTTTATGATTTTCGGAGTTTCATCCGTATTAGTCTTCCTTCACAACTTCCATATTCGAAGCCCACTCGATTGCGTCATCGATATGCGGACGGAAGTTGTCCCTGCCGACCTTTTCAATAAAGCCGGCCTTCTCCATCGTCTTCATCGGCTGCTCGTTGACATGCGAGAATACCATCTGTACGCCGGCTTCCTTGCATCTCTCGTAAAGCTGCTCCATAGCGTGCATCGCTGATGCATCAAGCGCAGGAACGCCTCTCATTCGGAAGATGATAACTCTTGTGAAGTCCTTGAAGCCTACACCCGCAAGTCTGTCAGCATCACCGAAGAACATCGGTCCGGAGATCTCGTAAATACGCACGTGCTTCGGTATTTCCTTCAGATCGATACCATCCGGATCCTCCTCGGGATCGTAGTATTTCCAGCCTGAAACGACAGACTCGTCGCTCATTCTCTTGATAAAGAGAACGCAGGCGATGATCATACCAACCTCGATAGCAACAACAAGGTCAAATACAACTGTGAGCACGAAGGTCACAACAAGTACGATGATGTCGCTCTTTGGCGAGGTCTTGCAGAGGTGGACGAAGGTCCTCCACTGACACATATTGTAAGCAACCATGAACAGGATGGCTGCGATAGTTGGCATAGGAATGAGTGCCGCATAAGGCATAAGGAGCACGAGTACAAGCACAAGTACAATAGAATGAACTATACCGGCGATCGGTGTTCTACCGCCGTTCTTGATATTTGCGGCAGTTCTTGCGATTGCGCCTGTTGCAGGGATGCCTCCGAAGAGGGCTGAACCGATATTTCCGGCGCCCTGCGCGATAAGCTCCATATTTGATCTATGGTGCGAGTTGATCATACCGTCAGCAACTACGCAGGAAAGGAGCGACTCGATTGCGGCAAGGACAGCTATCGTCACCGCATCCGGTGCAACGTTCTTGATCATTGCGAAGGAGAAGTCCGGTGCCTTGAAACTTGGAAGCTTGTTGCTGATGTGGTAGAGGTCACCGATTGTATTTACGTCCATCTTGAGGCCCTTGACCATCGCGATTCCGACGATTACTGCTATGAGTGAGCCCGGGATTTTGTCCGAAACGAACGGCCACACGATGAGCACGAGCAGGCAGACAGCTCCAACGATGAGTGCTTCTACATTTATCGTGCCGATGTTGTTGGCTACGGCTTCAACCTTCTCGGTTGTTTCTATTGTTACTGTGCCCGCCGGGTAGGTCAGGCCGAGGAAATCCTTGATCTGGCCGATTACGATCGTCACAGCGATGCCGGCCGTGAAGCCGGTTGTTATCGTATACGGAATGAATCTGATAAGCGAGCCGAGTCTGAGGAAGCCCATGATGATGAGCATCGCTCCGGCGAGAACTGTCGCGAGCGCAAGTCCGCTCATTCCGTTCTTCGCTACGATTCCGGCAACTATGGTCGCAAATGCGGCTGTCGGTCCGGCGATCTGCACACGGCTTCCGCCCAAAAATGATATGATAAAGCCCGCAATTATCGCGGTGTAAATACCCTGCTCAGGCCCTACTCCCGATGCAAGCGCGAGCGCTATCGACAGCGGCAGCGCAATAATCGCAACAATGAGTCCCGAAACGACATCCGTCGCTAACTTCTTTCCGTCATACGTTTTCATCACGCTGAAAAGCATGGGTTTCAATTTGTCTTTTTTCATGATCTTTCCTCTGACTTACTATTATTTGTACCAATATAGCTCTCAGGCGGGCCTCAACATATCAATTCTTACTTATGAATATGCCTTTTTGCCCGACAAAGTACAATAATAACCGTTTTCCCAAAAATATCAAGCAGAAAATACAAATCTTATTTGCCGGCAGCAGCCTCTCTGTTTGCAGCATCAAAAAAGCGGATGGGCCAGCCATCCGCATAATTGTTATTTTCTCAGATACTCCGACGACAGCGGAAAGTCAAAATACGTATCCGGATACGGCTCGTCCTCCAGCGTGAAGTGCCACCACTCACAGTCGATCGGCTTAAACCCGTTCCGAACCATAACCTTCTGAAGGATCATGCGGTTCTCATACTGCTCGTCCGTCACATCCCTGCAGTCCGGATGCGACAGCTCCCCAAACAGATCGAAAGGACTGCCCATATCCACTTCCTTTCCGGTTCTCATGTCCAGCAGCGTCAGGTCCACCGTGCTTCCTCGGCTGTGGCTCGACTGCTTCGCAACATAGCCCTTCGAGAAAAGCTCGGTCTTCTCCAGATCCGGATAAAAATACGGCTTCATACGGATGTCCTGGTCCTCCAGGCCCCACAAAACAAAATGCTTTACCGCTGCGGCCGGCCTGTATGCATCAAATATTTTCAATCTGTAGCCCTGCACCATCATTTCATTGCTGACCGTCTTCAACGCCCTTGCGGCCTCCTTCGTCAGAAGCGCACACGGCTCCTCATAACCGTCGATCCTCTCACCCACAAAATTGTAGGTTGAAAAATACCGTATTTCCTGCACTATGTGCGGGATCACGTCCGAAAGCAGCACAAAGCCCGACGGATCCTTCGTTATATCCTTGATATATTCTGTCCTCATGTTTCCTTCTCCTTCCTATTGTGATGATGTTTCAACCACCCATAATAACTGTTATTTATTATATCACACAGAAGTTTTGTAGCAAAGTAAAGGTGCCGGCAAAAAACTGCCGGCACCCCGTGAATATTGTTTTGTTTAATATTGATTTTTCTGTGGTTTGAAGCCGGTTATCTGAACACCGTCCACTCCGGCTCAAAACCGATTATTTACGTTTTTTCTTCAACATGATCACTGCCAGCCATCCGGCAAATGCCGTAAGCATGATCACTGTCCAAAGTACCGGATCAAACGGATCACCGGTCTTAGCCGCTACGTCGTTCTCTGCAGACCTGCTGTTGTCAGGGGCATCGATCGTTGCATCCTTTGCACCGCTGCCATTCGAATCATTCGAGGCCTCGTCATCTGATGACTTATCGCCCGATGGACTATCCTTATCTTTAACTTCCTGGTCGTCCTGCTCATCCTCATCAAGGGCTATCCATACTACCTTGAAGGTATGATCGCCAACGATAACGTATTTGTCACCAGGATAATGCTTTGAACCTTCCCAATAATCGAACTTGTAGCCTTCGCGGGTCGGTGCATCAGGAATCGTGATCTCCTCGCCTTCCTTATGCTTCTCGGTAATGATACCGGTCTTGCCGTTAAGCGTACCGCCGTTCAGGTCGTAGCTTATCACGAACTCATCCGGCTGTTTAACCGTGATATTGAGGTTCAGTCTCTCACTGTATTCGAGGCCGTCCTTGTAAGCGGCGATTCTGATCCTGCAGTCCTCGGTTATCGTGATCGGGCCGGTGTATTTGATCCTTGAAGCACTGTTCTGGCACGGACATGTATCGTCGAGCGTGTAGTAGATCGTCGCGCCTTCCGTTGCACATTCAAGCTTGAGAACGCTTCCTGCCGCAACCGTCAGGTAATTCTCCTTCGGTGCTCCTTCGCTGAAATCAACGCCTGCGATGCTTGCTGTCGGACGCTTTGGACGAACTGCTTCAGTCTCTATCTGAACCTTGATATTCTTCTTCAGAGTCGTTCCGTCAACCTTGAAGGTCGCATTTGTAAGTCCCGGAAGAAGTGCGCTTGCCTTAAATACAGCCTTGCCTTCCTCGTCGGTCACAAGTGTGCTCTCGGCAAGCTCTGCGAGATAAGTATTTTCGATCAGAGCGGAGATACTTACGCCCTCCATGTAATCGCCATTCTCATCTTTGATCCTAACAGTGATGTTCTTGTCGCTGCCGGCCTGCATCGTAAGCACGGTTTCGTAGTTTAAGATTATCTCTGTAGGTCTGTGAGTAACCTTAGCCTTCTCGCTGTATGCCGCGCTCATAGGTATTCCGGCGTAGTTCTTAGCCTTACTGATCTGAACATCCAGCGTGTCGCCAACCTTCGTTCCTTCCGGAACCGGTATTCTTACAACCTTCGCATATTTCTCACCGCTTGGACTCTCTTCAGCGTCCTGCCACTCAAACGACGATGATGCAACACTCTTTCCGTTAACCGTCGCAACGATTTCAGACTTATCGTCTATCTTCATGTACTGCGTAAATATAACTTCAATGTAGTCCGTGTACGCATTCAGCGACTCAACCTCCGGCGCCTTCTTGGTAACGAAAGGAATCCTCAGATTCATCTTTGGTGGTGGAACATCGAGAGAGTCTGTGTAAGCCGTCTCATATCCCTCTTTTTCCACTTTAACCTTGTATGTTCCCTGTGGGACATCCCAAGCGAAGGTTCCATCCTTATCTGTAGTCTGTGGATTTATCTGATTGTATTCAGTTGCATCCCATGCCGCTTCACTCTGAGCATATATAACTGTTGCAGTTGCCCCCTCAACCCTGTTTGACTCAACCGCTTCGTAAACATAACCGGAAGGATCGAAGATAACATTAAGCTTATAATTTGATTTGTATTTCGAATTACATTTATACTTTCTTTCAAGGCGAGCTCTATCAGCATCTGCCTTTGAGTTTGCTACTATATTATTATGTTTTGCTGTTACATTGTAACACAGGAAATCAACCCCGCCTGTTACTAAGCCAAGTCCAAATGATCCAGCTAAACCTAAAGATGCAATTCCAACAGCACCTGCTATTGCCGGGAATAAGAGTGCTCCACCTACAATAGTCATTATTGCTCCAGCGACAACCGCAGCCTGCACCCTGTAATCACGTTTTTCACTTACTCTAGACAACTCATACGCCGCATTCTCCTCATTTCTTAAAGCTTCGAGACATTCTGGTGTCCTATATTTCCCCAATTTAGCCGCCTGTCTTACTTCGTTTGATATATTAATATAATCTGTCGTAAATCGATCAGTTTGCTGTACTCCTTTTAAATAATCCTCCGATCCTTTATACGCATCATAACATCCAGCAACAAATCCTACAGCCCCTAAACAACGCTCCGCATATGTACCAATAGTTGCTATTTCTTTAGGAAAATGGCTAGGCATAAGTTGCTTTTCAGCTACTTCTTTAAAAAGCGCAACATATGCTTGTGCAGTTGATAGCGAAGTTTTAAACACATTCCAATATAATTCACGGTAATCCTTAGATGTTAAAGTACTTACTCCGTCTTTAACAAATTCCACAAATTCAATTACGACATCCCTGTCATCATCTTTAGATCGTTTATTACTATTGATAATTCCTTCTTTGTTATTCTCTTTATCATCAATAACCCTTACAAGTTTTAATCCATCTTCCGAGTAGGCAAAGCTTCCATCATCACTTAATATAAAACCTTCATCTACAAAATCCGACAGTGTTTTTCCTTCATATACCTCGTATTTCCACCAATTATCTTGAATGTACTCACCAAGAGTATTGTATTCATACATAGGTTTTTTATCACCCATTGCAATCGCCCATGCATCAAATACATCATCCAATGCTTGTTCGACTTTAATCAATGCATCCTGATACTCAGTACTCAGACTCCTAATATACTCCTCATATTCAGCTCTTTCGCTATAATGATATCCTCCCCCAACAAGGAACTCGTTATAAAACCTAATACATTCTTCTTCTGTCCATGTTGTATCAATAATATTATCTACATCTTCCTTGCGCTCCTCTTTAGCCATTTTAATCAGCTCATTAACGTATTCCGTATACGCCGCATCAGTTACAAACGGATAATTCTCATCACTTACATAATCCAGGTCAAAGCCCTCAGGTACCAGCGAATCTTCAAATATATGGTAGCCCGGAGTATCAATATACATATTTGCACTGAAGCTCGTTTTTACCCTTCCGTCCGGAAGTACCTCATTACTTATCGGAGAAAGAGTCACATTTCTCACACTTCCGTCCATCATCTGAACCCCTACAGTAACGTCTCCGGTCAGAGCAGATGAACTTACTAGATCAGCTGCAAATACCCAGGTTTTTGTTTCCTCCCTGCCATCTGCAACATATGTGTAGAAACCACCTGATTTGTCAACTCCGTTTAATACTATATTGTATTTACGATTACCATGGACGAAGTAAAAATTATCAACTTCAGTCTTAGTACCTTCATAAAACACCGTATTTGTTGCCTTGTATGTACCCGCTGAACCATCAACAGTTGCAATGATAACATGCGATGTTCCCGAAGGAGCATTAGCCGGAAGCTCTACACTTCCACTGAAATATCCAAGCTGATTAGTTTTTCCTATTATTTCATCACCTGTACCGGCCCTAACCGTCACCTGTTTATTTGGTTCCGACCAAACTATAACCGGAATGATTCTCGAAGCTACAATGCTCTCCTTAACATCGAGCACTATATCTTTAACGCTGTAATCCACACTTCCAACAGGAACTGTAATTCCTGATGTGGATTTTACAGATGCACTTATGCAAAATGCACCTGTCTGCGGACTCCTGAGGCCAACATAAATTGTACCTGATTCTGCATCATCTCCCGTAAGCCCATCTATCGTTATGACTCCGTTGGAATAAACAGATGCAACATTTTTATTCTTGTTTCCAGCTGTTACTGATACAACCTCAAGTCCATCAGGAACAACAATCTTTACTTCCGAAGCTTTGTTATTTCCCTGCATACGGTAGAAAACCTTACCGTAAAATTCCAAATTTCTGGTCACAAGCGTTCTGTCGATAGCAACAAAGCTTCCAATCTCGTCAACTATATTGCTGTATTTAACCTGTGGCATAGCCGGAACATCCAATGTGATTTCAGCTGTATCACCGGCTATAACAGTTGCCGTTCCCTTAGCGTAATTAGTCGCATCAATTCCAAGCGTATCCAGACTATCAAGACTGGAAATTCCTGAAATATATGCATTCTTCTCGATAGCTACAACTGTATATTCTCCCGCTGCTATATCCTGAACAAGGAACGCACCGGAACTATCAACAGCATCTGAAGCAACAAGCTCTCCTGTACTGTTAAATACAGAAACATTTGCCTCAACTCCACCTGTTCCTTCAGTAATAATACTAAGACTTCCAATCTGATCAATCGGAGTAAGATCCGCTGTAGTTATATTTCCCAGATCCCAATTATCCGTGAATTCAGACGCCTTCTTTGTATATACCTTATCCTTGTATCCTTCAAGACTAACGATAACTGTAACCAGACTGTTCTCGAGTACATCAAATGAAAATGCACTGGCGGTCATCTCCGGATCAACTTCGTCTCCACCAACCATCGCTGTTACAACCGCTCCGTTCGGAACTATGCCGGAAACCGTGTAGGTTGCAACCAAGTCAAATGGCGTAAAGGTAAATGGATATTCACCCGAATCATCTATTTTCCCTTGCATATATGACATGAACGAAGGAGACGTCTCTGTTGTCATATCGGAAGGATACTTGATTGTTGCCCAACGAATATCTCCCCAGGGATTACCATTTATCACAATATTCTTATTGTAAATTGTAAACTCATTAAGATTGGTCAATCCAAATCCAAATGCTTCATCACCAATCTCCTTTACTCTTTCCGGAAGGATCACCTTCGTTGAATCTTTCCTTGAAGTTAAATAGAAAGCCTTCTCATCTATTGTCAGTGCTTTGCTGCTTTCTTCGATTGTTATAGTTACATTCACCGAATAAGAGTAATCGTTCTGATTTTCAGCGAAAGCCTCCTTGCCAACATAAGTTACACTCCAAGGAATGACCACCTCAGTAAACTTTGTTCTATAAAATGCCCTATATTTAATGTCAGTTACTGAAGATGGCAGACCTGTAAGAGCAGAGTTTTCAAGGCCTGTACATCCTTCAAAACATTCTGCCGGAATAGTGGTAAATTGAGGATTGTCCTGAGGCCATCTAATGGTTTGAACAGCACCACAATTCATAAAAGCCATTTCGCCTATTGTTGTGAGGGAATCAGGGAATGTAAGAGCTGTTATTCCTGTACAACCATAAAAGGCACTGTTACCTATAGATGTGAGATTAGAGGAATCAGCATTTATTGTAACAGATGTAAGGGTATTTACCATTTTAAATGCTTCGTCTCCTATCGAAGTCAAACTATCAGGAATGGAGATGCCTGTTAACTTAGTACCTGTAAATGCTGATTCACCTATAGTTTGAACGCTGTTACCCAGATTTACTGTGGTCAGACTACTGCATCTAGAAAAGGCTTCTCTTCCAATGGTCTCCACAGTATTCGGAAGCGTAATTGTTGTAAGGCTTATGCAGCCCTTAAAAGCTTCATCTGAAATTGTTTCTATCTGGCAGCCTTCAGCAAAGGTAACACTCTGCAAATATTCGCATGATCTGGCAAAAGGATATGATAGAGTTTTGAGACTTGTGCTGTTAATTGTTAAGCTTTTATACTTGTTTTGGTTTGAGATTGTGATTCCAAGCTTGGTATCTTTTACTGCCTTGCCATCTATAGTATCCGGTATAACAATATCCAAGGTGCCATCCTCAACCGTAGTGTCTGACGGTTTGATACCGTTAATAACTACTCCACCTTCTGCAAGATCTTCATACTCAAAAACAATGCCATGTTCCTCATCCGTCCACGTATTTGTCTCGGCATAAACCTCCCTTGCCTCATCAGGCACGCCAAATACCCTGCTCGGCAGGTTTGTCGCAACCGAAGAAGCGACCATGCCAAACGTAAGCAGCACCGCCGTTAATCTTGTCTTTAGTTTTTTCCTTCTCTTCACCATAAGCAACCCCTCCAGTTTTATGTATTTTTCTGATTCTCTCGTAACCCATTTTTTTGATCTATATTCTGGGAAACCCACATACTCCCATGATCATTTTCCCGGGTCAAATACTATTGAACGCCCCACTGCGTACAATATCACGACTATATTATACTATGTATATGTTTGGAGGGGTTGTTTGATTAATGATAGGTTTTGTTTGTAGGCACCGGTTTATAAGAAAAAGCTAACAATTATAATAAGCGGGACTCTTCAGCCCCGCTTATCTTTACTTTCTAATACCCTTATCTTCAGTTTTGGTTTTCGACTTATTAGCATCAACATTTTTCTTGGATTCAGCCGAAGTCTTCTGAGCCAGTCCGATAACCGCCTTCTTGGTGAAGAAGCCGTTGTCGATCTCTTTTCCGAGCTTTGTCATATCAAAGTTCTTTCCTTCGAGAACCTTACTCTCCTTCAGGTGGACCTCAACCTCGTCTCTAAGCTTCATCATGATATCATGTGTATTTGATTTCTCATTCAGTGCCTTAACCACGATTCCTCTTGCGAATTCCTCGTTGGTTGCAGCAATCTGGGTTGCAACCACCTGCGCCATCCTCTTGTAGGTAAGATCGTATTTTTCAGGATCAGCCGCTTTGTCTAAAGCCTGACCATCCGGAATCACATAATCGATAAGCGAACCCTTGCCGATCACATTTCCGTCATTATCAAACTTATCAAACATCGTTCTCGTAACATCAATATATTCCTTAGAAGAATAGTGAAGCTCCGCGCCCGCCTTGTTGATATTTTTCCATACCTTGCCGTAGTTCTTTGGATTCTCCTGAACGATCTTCGCAAATACCTTGCTCTTCTTAAGGGCTGCAACCTCATTATCAAAGGTCTTGTTGCTCAGCTTTTCTGACAGCTGTCTTACCTTATCAAGCGAAACATCAGACTTCATCGCCTTTTTATAATAAATATCACCGATGACATTTGTCGCAGGATCCTGGTTCTTTCTCTCCTCAAGCTGCCTCTTTACCTTAGCCTGCGCCTTTGACAGCTCATTCATTCTGTTGTAGCTTGCCTCAATATCGCTCTTCTTCATCTTTGGAATACGAGCTTCTTCATTAATACCAAGCGCCCTGCCACTTTCAAAGCCAAGTTCTCTGTCTGTAAGAGCATTAATATCAATATTTGCCCTTACCTCCTTGCCTGTTTTCTCCAGGCTCTTCAGCGTCTTATCAAAATTATAGATCATTTCGGAGATGCGTCCGTCAGCATACTTTGCCGCCACATCAAATCGCGTCTTGCCGTCGCCTCTCTTACCGAATATGCTATCTCTTTCCTTCTTATAGGTCTGTGCCGCCTTCTCAAACTCCTGCAGCGCAAGCCTTATTTCACCGGCCCTGCTTTCAGGATTCTGAAGCTTCTGTATACAAACCTTAAGCTTTGATGCCATATCTTTGTACAAATCCGTACCGGAACCATCCTCACCAAGTTCCTTGCCCTGCTGCTTCGCGGTCTTGAGCAGCTTGCCACTTGAATCAGAAAGTTCCTCGAGCATCCTCTCCTTATTGAAGTGATACTCATTGTACGCGATCGCATATCGCTTTGATTCAGGGAACATCGCTTCTATATTCTGACGATCATACATATTATTATTTCCGTCATTATTTAAATCAACGTTATAGTCCTCTGACCAATAGAAATCGCCATCATTTGCGTATACGAAGTTTTCCTCCGTAATATTCTCATGAAGCTCGCCGATACCATTGACATCATCTATTATATTATTCTCATTTGTAGTGATCTTTCTGGTACTTACATTCTTCTTGTAGTACTGCATCGCGGTCTGAACCATGCCCTGATCGCCGATATCCAAAACCTTCATGGCATTTATTTCCGCAGTAAGATCAAAGAGATATTCATCAATATTATTAATATATTCATCATTGTGCTTGTATGGCGCGATCACCTGACGCATATCACTAAACAGCTGATTGATCTGATCAAGGCTCACGTCAGCCGGTATATTTGCGAGCATACCAAGGCACTGTTCAATAGCCGCTGCAGAAGGGTACTGAGGATCATAAGAGTTGTAAAGCCTGTTGATAAGTATATCGATGCGCGGATCGATCTCCCAGCCGTTAGCGTTCATGGTATCCTTCATCTGAAGGACGTTCAGGCCGTTAATATACTTATTCAGATCACCGACAGGGGTATACTCTGCCGAGTTGACCTTGTCTCTTGCTTCAAGATGAGCAGTCTGCTTAACATCCTCGAGGATATAATCGCAGAGTGCACCGATGGTAAGATCCTCTTCCCTATGCACCTTTACGGTATTGTAAATATTTCTAAGAATCTCGTTTCTGTTATTATATCCATGAGCATCCGAATTAAGCATCATATCAAGACTTTCTTCGATCTCGTTATGATAAGGATTCATCGGATCATGCGAATTGAAAAGCATGATGAGATAATTCTCTTCAACCGGATTATTCTGGATATCCCAGCCATTTGCAACGAGTCTTTCTCTTGCCTCGGTGTAGGACATTCCTCTGATGTTCTTGTCAGGATTTGCGAGCTTTATCACCTGCTTATCAAGGAGAGCCCCCATTACATACTGGTTATAGTTCTCTTCGTAAAGCATACCCTGATCCTGGCCGAAATGATCAAGTATATTCTGATCATGCTGAAGCTTATGAGACTCAAGATCTCTTGCCCTGACGATCTTTGGATGGTTGATATCAAGATACTCCGCAACGCGGTCATTTCTTGTATACTGCTTGTCGCCGAAATACGCCTCATAGACAATCTTCGTTTCGCGATTCTGCATCTCGTGAAGGATATAGAGCTTTGCAAGAGTTGCCATGTCCTTCTCGTTTGCAGCTTTTCTTGCAGCAAGCTCATTCGGAAGCACGCCGGCCTCCTCCTCATCGCGGAATCGTCCCGCGCTTATGAGTCTCTGCTTCACGCTTTCCTTAAGATTCATCGGCTCGGCTGCGCCTGCCTTCATGATCTTAAATGTATTTGCTAGCTTATCTATCTCAGACATCTCCGAAAACTTAACTGATGTCTTCTTCTGTTCCTCGATAACTCCGCCGTAAATACCGTCAAATACCTTGTCTGCCTGGGCGAAGTCCGCCTCATTGACGAACTGAGCCTCGTAGAAGGTTTTGTCGCCTTCCTCATAGCTCATAAGATTGTGGATGTCACTTCTCTTGTTTGAGGTATTTCCTATCTCATTTATTATCTGGAAAAGGTCAGTGGTCTGCTCATTCATCTCAGCCACTTCCTGAACCTGCTTTGCATTTCCTTCACGCACAAAGTTAATATAGCCCTTCAGGTCATTCGTGCTCTGGTATTCCTCGAGATGAGTTTCATGAAGGTAATCCTGAACAGCCTTATAGAGATTATCCTTGTCCACAATATTGTAAACATGTGCGGACATAGCCTTATTCATAAAATGCTCGAAAATAGGGCCACCGGTCGTCGGTTCCTTTATTCTGAGATCGATGAGCGTTCTGATAAACTCCTCATCATCCTTGTTCGTGAAATCCCAGCCATTACTCTCAAGTCTGTCCTTGATACCCATATATTCGATAAAAAGGTTATTTCTCTCAAAATCACGCGCAGCCTTCGCCTCCTCGGTAAGCTCCGGGAACTGGTAATTCGGAATATTCTTCTGGATCTCAATCGTATTGCTGTGAATAGCGAACTCCACGTAATCGCACAGAGTTCTTACACCGGCATCAAACGGAGCATATCTTTCCAAAGTTTTGTAAACATAGTCAAGGAATTCGTTCTGTGCCCTGCGTTCTGTCGGAGGATTCTCTGAAAGCGTTCTGAATATAGAATCTATACCGCCATCGATATATTTGTCCCTTCCTGCGCACGAATAAAGCAGCATGAACAGAGTGTCATTCTGCATATTATAAGGCCACACACCATCCTCAAAGAGGTTCTTGTGAAAATCTCTGAACTTCGCATTGTTAAATACCTTCTCGCGTCCGGCTTCCTCCCCGAACTGCTGAACCATGCTCTGGACATCATAATTATTCTCTGCATACTCTATAAAGCTGCTCTCATCTGCTTCGTGGATAAAATTTCTCGGCATAGCTTAACCCTCCTGATAGTGTTTCTTTTTTATTTTTCAATCTAGGGTAAGCTTACTATGGCAGGCATAACAAAACCGCAACAAAAAACAGTATTTACATCATAAATGAAACTCATCCGCTCTCTTTTCTTGACACAGTACCGTCTCAAATATTATATTTGGCTCAGAATAGACTTACACAGAAAGGATCTCCGATGAAAATACATAAACTTCTGAAGCTGGCGGTACTGTCAGCATGTCTGCTCACAGTAACCGGCTGCGGCAAAAAGGAAAAAGACGTCCCGGCATTAACCGAGACCACCGACATTAGCGATGAAAACGCCATCAACAACACAGAAAACACCGGCGCCACCGGCGATAATACAGAAATCACCTCCGAGGAGCCTGCAATTCCGCCTTACATGGCGCCTGCAACCGATGTGGACGGCATCGAGCTGACTGACGAGATACTTGAAAAAGGTATCCTCAACCCGGGAAATCCGGACAGACTAAAAATAGCAATGGAGCGTGCCGCAAAGGGTGAACCTCTTACCATTGCTTATATCGGTGGTTCTATAACTCAAGGATCAAATGCTTCATCTCAAAATAAATGCTATGCCTATCTGTCACATCTGTGGTTTAAGGAGACCTTTCCGAACTCCGAGATCACCTATATAAATGTCGGAATCGGCGGCACCGACTCGTGGCTCGGCATTCACCGCGTCGACGAAGACGTTATTCAGTATAAGCCCGACATCGTCATCGTAGAATACTCCGTAAACGACGGAAATACGCTCAACAAAGAAACATATGACAGCCTGCTGAGGCACCTTCTCGAGTCAGATAGTGAGCCCGCCGTGCTTGCTCTTCTTCTCGCGCACGAAAACGGCAGCTTCGCAAAAGAGCACGCTCCGATTGCCTTCAAATATCACGTCCCGATAATCAGCTACTCCGCACTTCTCTCGAACAAACTGGTTAGCTGGAGCAGCGTTGGCGACACCGACGGCGTGCACCCGAAGGACTCGGGCCATCAGCTGATTTCCTATCTTCTTACGAGTTATTTCAGAAATGTAATGTCCGGCGTCTACGACGACGTTACCTCTCCTTACAAGGTTCCTGACCTTAAAGAGTCGTCAACCAAATGCCGCTATGACTCTTCCAAAATACTATATTCCGACGAATTCTTCCGTTATGAGACAGAGTATTTCACCGCCGGTGGAGTCTGGTCCATGCTGTCAAATAAAAACGGATGGTCCACAACCTCCGCAGGCAGCTTTGCCTTCCAGATCAAAGCATCCGAAATCGGAATAATATACATGCAGACAAATAAAGCCCCTGAGAAGAACGATATAGTCTACGAGGTTTATCTTGATAATGAGCCTGTCGGCCGGATCAAAGGCTATGATGCAAATACCTGGGGCCAGCATCTCGAGTATTTCCAGGTTTATCTGGATGACACTCCTTCCGTGCATTACATTCTTCTTAAACCGTCCGAAGATAGCACCGGAACTGATTTCACGATCATGGGAATCGGCGCCACCGGCTACAGTGAGCCGTAGCTAACAAGCCATGCTATATTTGGCTTTTTCTGACTTTTTAGTGACATTTTATAGACATTAGTTTACAACCTTGCCGCCCTTAATGGTATATTTCTTACCATTATAGTTTACGGTTCCGTTGTAATCGAACTGAACCTTACCACCCTTACAGTACCAAGATCCGTACTGGTTAGTTCCGATGCCGGTGAAATTGAAATCAACCTTTCCGCCCTTACAGTACCACCAGCCGTTAGAATTCTTTGCAACACCGGTAAAGTCAAAGTCTACCTTACCGCCACTGCACTTCCACCAGCCGTATGTGTTCTTTTCTACCGTATTGCAATTGAAGTCAACCTTGCCGTTAACAATACGCCACCAGCCGTACTGATTCTTCGCGATTCCTGTGTAGTTGAAATCAACCTTACCGCCGGTGATCTTCCACCAGCCGTATTCGTTCTTCTCAACTGAGTTTTTGTTGAAATCAACCTTACCGCCCTTACAGTACCACCAGCCATTCTCATTCTTGGCAAGTCCGGTGAAATCAAAGTTGACCTTACCCTTCTGGATAACCCACCAGCCGTTCTCATTCTTCTCAACCGAGTTAACGAACTGAACCTTGCCGCCACTTATGAACCACCAGGCAGTTTCTCCATTGACAGTTCCTTTACGGACATCCTTCTTTGATGTATCTACCTTGCCATTGATAACGTAGTACCAATCGTTGCCATATTTTGCAAAGCCGGTAAATGATGTATCCTGAACGCCATTCTTTGCATAATACAAAGCATTGTTATACTTCTGGATGCATGTTTTTGACTTGTCAAATACATATATAGTTTCCGTATTGCTGCTGGTATATGTTTTGCCGTTAAAGTTAACTGTAGCCGTATAATTCTTGGATCCCGCGGTATTTATGGTTGCTGTCTTCGTAACCTTGTTGTTTATGGTAGCAGTTGCAACATTTGTATGTTTGCTGTCATTTTTGCAAGTAAACTTAGCAGTTGCCTTAGTATAACCTGTCCATGTCCATACAGGCGTTCCGTAGCTGTGTCCTGTTGCTGCCCTGGTTGTGCCCTTCTTAACTGTTGTTCCGCAATCCAGACAAACGGTATCGCCGGTATATCCTGCCTCTGTACAGGTCGGAACCTTTGCCTTTCTTACTTCAGTTCTTGTATGAAGACATTTTACATCAACTTTAACCTTACATTCTGTCTTTGCATAATGATCGGAATCTGTCGGTGTAAATATAACCACATACTCAGTCTTTCCACCATCTGAAACAGAAGGCTTAGTTGAAGCATTCTTCCATGCAAATGTACCGGCTATCTCATTCTTTCCAATAACCGCCTTACCGCCTTTCAGCGTGCTATTTGCAAGAGACTGACCATATGTAATGCCGGATGCTGTAGGTAAGTTTGAAACTGTTGGTATAGCCTTATCAATCTTAAATGTGCATGTTGTTTTATCCTTCGGAACAGTATAATAATCAGCTTCCGTGCCCTCTAACGTTGCGGTAGCTGTGTAATTTTCTCCTACTTCTATTCCTGTTCCGGATACTGTAACCATACAGTCATCCCCTGATTTAACACCTGACAGGGTTGCTGTAGGCTGTTTTTCAGTTCCGTCATAATACAGAGTTGTATTACTCCAGCTAATACACAAAGTTTTCTTATCTACAGTGAGAGTTATCTCTTTCTCTCCAAAATGAGTTTCTGAATCAAATGCCACTATGATCGTAGTAGATCCCGGCTTTTTAATTGTTACTTTTCCTGTATTTTCATTAACCTCTGCAACAGACGGATCTTGTGATATATACGTAAAAGCCCCGGAACCAGCTGCTTCAGGAACAGAACCGTGAATAGTAAAAACCTTATCCCCGTAGGTTTTAAAAATTTTATCACCTTCTCTGACCGTCACTGTTGTTTCTTCCTTTTCACAAAGAGTAACGACCACATTTACGGTAGAATCCGCATAATTGGTTGAACTTATAGTCACCGGAAGAGTGATCACATCACCTACAGAGCCGTCAGCTATATTTGCGGATACCGTGCCAGTAGAGTTCACGGTAAAATTGCTTACTTCAATGCTGCTTCCGTCAGCCTTAACAATACTTACATCGCCTGCAGTATAAGTACATGTACCTGCATTTTCCGGCATCTTTCCGGCAACAGACGCAGTGATACTTGTCACCATATAGCTTTTATTCAACTTCACATCGTTAAGATCCTTCGCAGCAGCCTTTTTAACCGTCAGCGTTACCGTTATCGTGTAATCCACGTAGTTATCGGATTTAACCGTAAGAGTCACCGTAGCAGTTTTGTTTATGATATTTGCATCATCTTTGAATTTGAATACAAGACACTTTTCCGATTCCGAAAACGTTGGTTCTCCATCTAAAACAGAATCTACATCGATCTTTCCTGTGATCGTTACTATTCCACCGTCTACTATCAAGGCGCTCAGATCCTTGCTTCCCTCGGACCCGTATTTTGCGGAAGCATCCGCAGTTACATCCTCGTGGTTTTCTTTGCCATTCGCATACACCATCATATTCCCTGATTTAAACAGCAGCGCCACTGCCCCCAGCACCAACATAGCCGTCAGCATGAAGGTCATTATATTTCTTAAATTGCTTTTATTCTTTCGTTCCATGTTACCTCCCATTTTATATATCCTATCTCAACATCCAAAAGTCCCACTTTTCGCGCAGGAAAACCACCAAATAACGGGTCAGTCCCCTATTAAAATCACGTGAAAATACAGCTAGATTATAGCAAAAAAAACTATTATTTTGTGTTTTGGCACTTTTTATTGACATTTTGTTGACATGAGTTATTTTGATGCAACATATTTCTGATTTCTGCTATTCGGTTTATCAGGAATTGTTCGAACCAGTTTTCCGCTCTCAAGTAATGGATTGAGGATTTTTGTTCTAAAATGGCCTCTATTGCTGATGCCAATCCGTTCCTGTATTTCCTCTCTGCTCCTTGGGACAGCGCAAAAGTCAAGTATTACTTGTTCTCTATCAGATTCACTGATTACGGGTTCTTGAGTGACATCTTGGCCGTTATCTTGGTTGGTAACTTGGTTGGCACCATCCAAGTTCTGCATCCAAGTTTCGCGAAGATTCCTATAAAAAGCCACTACAAAATCATCCTTCTCCGTCCGGAACTCAACATTACAGCCTGCCTCATCACAAAGATCCTTGATTCTTTTAAGTCCGGTTGCAAAGGTTTCCATATCCTTTGAAAAATACAATACGCCAGTAATTTTTCTATTACGGCGGATAGGCTTTTTATTACCATCAAGATATTCTTCCGGTGCATGACCCTTAGGGAATCCACCTGTAGTATGTATCTCTATTCTGTCCTTAAATACATCTATCTCGTTATTCTGTCCATTATTATATCCGATTCAAAAAAGATTCTGCCAACCTGTTTTGCTTTATTTAAATATGTCTTAAAATCGAGCATATTAATATCAGAAACAGTATATTTTGAAGGTTGATTCTCCAATATTGATCAATATCTTTCCTCCTAAAATGATCACTCTCGTAAAAAGTATAACAGGGCGTTATTGAAAAATCAACAACGCCCTGCCGCTTATAATGCTACTGAAAAGTATATATTTAGTTCACAACCTTGCCGCCTTTAATGGTATATTTCCTCAGTTTGCACTTTGCTATGATTTCGATATGATGTTGCCAAAGGACAAATGCAAATAACGCCGGAAATGGTATTTCTCCACCAAGTTGGTGGAGTTTTTGAACTGAAAACTTATTCAAGAAGAAACGAGGTGAATAATCATGATAAATGATATAAAAAATATTACAAAATATTTATTAATTGCGATTTCTTCAATGATGATTTTGATCCAGAGGGAAAAGAAGAACACCTTGATATGGCTCATGAACTCCAAGAAAAATATCCTTGGAGTGATATAATTGACGAAATAGCCAGATGGAAAGCAACATTCTATAAATCTCAATAAATCTATTCATCTGATCAATCAGATATATTACTATTATTGTTGACATTTTAGCGACGAAAAAATCGGGAAGCCTTATAAAATAAGACTTCCCGATACCTTTTTAATTATAGAAGCTCAATGGTTCCTGGTGGTTTACTCGTGAGGTCCCACATGACTCTGTTTACGCCCTTGACCTCATTGATGATCCTGTTCATGCACCTCTGAAGCACGTCGAACGGAATCTCTGTACAGTCGGCCGTCATGAAGTCTGATGTGCAGACTGCACGGAGCACAACTGCGTAATCGTAGGTTCTGAAGTCGCCCATTACGCCGACTGAACGCATATTTGAAAGCGCCGCAAAATACTGGTTCGGCGGATTCTTGATTTTGCCGTCCTTAACCGCCTTATCGATCTCCTCGCGGAAGATAGCGTCAGCATCCTGAACTATACGAACCTTCTCAACTGTGATGTCATCAACTATTCTGACTCCGAGTCCCGGTCCCGGGAACGGCTGACGAAACACGAGGTATTCCGGTATTCCAAGCTCGAGGCCGGCCTTTCTGACCTCATCCTTGAAGAGCATTCTGAGCGGCTCAACTATTTCCTTGAAATCAACATAGTCAGGCAGTCCGCCAACGTTGTGGTGTGACTTGATAACTGCCGACTTGCCGAGTCCTGACTCTATAACATCCGGATAGATGGTTCCCTGAGCGAGGAAATCCACCGCACCGATCTTCTTTGCCTCTTCCTCAAATACACGTATGAACTCTTCGCCGATGATCTTTCTCTTACGCTCCGGATCAGTCTCGCCTGCAAGCTTCAGATAGAATCTCTCCTGCGCATTTACCCTGATAAAGTTCAGGTCATAATTGCCTTCCGGTCCAAATACAGCCTCAACCTCGTCGCCCTCGTCCTTACGAAGAAGGCCGTGATCAACAAATACGCATGTCAGCTGCTTGCCGACTGCCTTCGACAGAAGAACCGCAGCTACAGAGGAATCAACTCCTCCCGAAAGTGCACAGAGCACCTTACCCTTACCGATCTTCTTTCTGAGTGCCTCTACAGTTGTCTCTACGAAGGAAGACATCTGCCAGTCGCCGGCACATTTACAAATATTATAAACAAAGTTTCTGAGAATATCCTGTCCCTGCTCGCTGTGCATAACCTCAGGATGGAACTGAACCGCATAAAGGTTCTTCTCCTCATTCTCCATACCTGCGATCGGACAATCATTGGTATGAGCTGTAACGTGGAAGCCCTCCGGAAGCTCTGCGATATAGTCCGTATGGCTCATCCATGTATTTATTGTTGGCTTGATATTTTCGAAGAGGAGCGAGCTGCTGAGGCTGACCTGTCCGAGAACGCCGTCCTCCTCGTCTATCGCATCAATAAAGGTCTCTGTCCTTCCGTACTCGCTGACAGGCGCGGTCTTAACCTTTCCGCCCGCAAGCATCGCAACAAGCTGCGCGCCGTAGCAGATTCCGAGTATCGGAATTCCTGCCTCAAGGATTTCCGCTGTATACGAAGGGGATGCCGGGTCATAAACACTGTTCGGTCCGCCTGTGAAGATGATACCCTTCGGATTCATCTCCTTAATCTTGTCGAGAGACATGGTGTAAGGATGCACCTCTGCATAAACGTTGCATTCTCTTACCCTTCTCGCGATCAGCTGGTTGTACTGTCCTCCAAAATCCAGGACGATTATCAACTCTTTTTCCATAATACGCTCCACTTTCTTCATAGCACTTTTATGTCACATTTTATCGTTTCGGCCGGCCACAGATCATTCTGATCCGTCACCCGCCCTGCACCCGCGCTGCAGATGCATCCACTCTGCGGACGATCACTCATCCGTGAGCGGCTGGCCTCCAAGCACCTTAACAGCCGCCTGAAGCTGGGTATCATCCTTGTGAGGAATCTTGATCATCTTCTTTAGATCATCAGGAAGTTCAATCTCGATATCAGGTGTGATACCTATTTTATGTATTTCCGTCATTGACGGAGTATAATACTTCGCTATCGTTATCTTGATCGCAGAACCGTCCTTCAGCGGAAGAACCGTCTGAACGATACCCTTTCCGAAAGTTGTAACGCCTACAACCTTCGCCTTGCCGTAATCTCTCATACAGCTTGTAAATACCTCTGAAGCACTCGCACTGTAGTCATTTACAAGGATAGCCATCGGAAGATCAACCGAATGACCGTCGCTGCAGGTGTATTTGTCCATCATCTTGTCGTCTTTATTCTTTGTATAAAGAATATCGCCCGCTGCCTCAGCACCCTCAACCATGGCATTGTCGTCAACCAGGTAGTCGATCATCTTGACAACCGAATTGAGGAGTCCGCCCGGATTGTTTCTAAGGTCAAATACAAATGCGACTGCACCCTGCTCCATAAGGTCGTCAACCGCCTTAATGAACTGGTCCGGCGTATTTTCGATGAACTGGTCAACCTGGATGTAACCGATATTTCCCTGAAGCATCTCGTAAGAAACGCTGATGTACTCAACGACCGCTCTGGTTATCGTGATCGGAATGTCTTCCTTCTCTCCGTCACGTCTTACTGTTACGACAACGTCCTTACCTTCCTCGCCTCTGATCATCTTAACGGCTGCCTCGAGCTCTGTATCGTCGGTCACCTCGTAATCGTCTATCTTGATCAGCCGGTCGCCCGGAAGAAGTCCTGCCTTCTCAGCCGGCGAGCCGGAAATAGGCTTAACTATACGTATCTCATTATTATCAACGTTCTTTTGTACTGTCGCACCGATACCAACGTACTTGCCCTTGTCATCCTCCATGAGCTGCTGGTATTCTTCCTTCGTGTAGTAAACCGAATACGGATCGTCGAGGCCGCCCATAACTCCGTCGAAGTAGGTCTCCTCCTGAAGCTCCGCATCCTTGTCAAAATAATAGTAATAGTTGATGTAAGACTGTATTTCCTTGGTCTTATCCTTAACTCTGTCCGAGGTTGGGTCAAAGCCCTCGCCCTCAGCAGTAGTATATTCTGCAGTTGTTTTTTCTTTCTTATCGCTAACTTTTTCGCTGTTGCCGCAGCCGCTGAGCATACTTAACCCCAGCATAACAGCCAGAACGGATGCACCTGTTTTTGTCTTTATCCTTTTCAATTCTCTATCCTCTCAATCTTTTCCGCCCGGAAATAATCTGACAGGCAGCTAATATTATCCAAATTCCCTGATCCTAAACCGTTCCAAACACATTTTTTCTTTTTGCTTACGCCCCTACTGGTAGAACTGCAGTGGATCTACGTAATCGCCGTTAACTCTCACTCCGAAGTGGAGATGCGGTCCCGTAGAAACTCCTGTATTTCCTGAAAATGCTATAACCTGACCCTGCTCAACCTTCTGGCCCTCCACGACCGAATAAGCAGAGAGGTGATGGTACACCGTAAATACACCGTCGCCATGATCCAGCATGACGGTGATGCCGCCGCTGCCCATATATCCGGTATAGCTTACTGTGCCCGCAGCCGCCGCAATAACGTGGCTGCCCGAATCGCATGCTATATCGATGCCTCTGTGATAGGTGCTGGCACCGGCTGTCGGAGCATCTCTTCCTCCGAAATACGATGAAATATACGTACTTGATGGCATTGGCCATGCAAAGCCGCCGCTTCCTATGATTGATGGAATGATGATCTTGCCGTCCAATCCGACAAATACACCGCCGGTCGCCGCAGCCTCAAGCTGTGCGATCTTGGCATCCAGTTCATCATTCAACTTCTCTATCTCGTTCTTCTCCTGCTTCAGCGGATCGATAACTTCTTTGTAGCTCTCGATCTGTGCTTTCTTTCCATCATAAAGAAGATGCAGAGCTTCGTATTCGTCATTATATTCCTGATTTATCGTGTCGACAACCGAAAATACCATCGACTGCAGCATCTGCTTCTGCGAAAGCTTGTCTCTCTTCTCAAGGTACTCGTCCATCTTCGCCTGGTCATATTCCCTGATCTGGTCGATATACTCGGTTCTGTTGAGTATTTCCACAAGGCTCATCGAGCCAAGCACCGCATCGACTATGGAATAATGGCCGCCCTCATACGCTGACTGGATATGCTGCTTCATCAACTCATAAGCAGCATCGATCTCCTCCTGCGACTCGGCAAGCTGCGCCTCGGTTTCCTTCATATAATCCTGGATGCGCTGGCGCTCTTCCGCAAGTCCCTGAAGGTTCGTCTCATATTCGAGCATTACCTTATCAAGCTCCACGATCTGGTCAAGGAAAGGCTTCTGGCTTGTCTCGAAGGCATCGATAAGCTCCTGCGCCTCTTCGATATCCTGCTTATACTCTTCCTGCTTCTCCTGGATCTTCTTGATCTGCTCGGTATCTATCTGAACAACCTTCTGGGTAGTTGCCTCCGTACTGGTCTTCTCGGTAGAGCCATCTTCAGTTGTAGGTTTATCTGTACTGTTTTCCGTGCTTTCGGTCGTATCGGTCTTGTCAGTCGCGCCCGTAGAGACCTCCGTGGTCTTCACTGCGTCACCCGGAGATGCGTCTGCTAAAACAGCATCGCCACCGTCGAGAGTTTTATTCTCAACAGCGGCGTCGTTGTTATACGTTCCGGCCAGTATTGTCATACCGATAAGAACTGCGAAAGCCAGAAAATTCACTAAGTATTTTTTCACTTAGTTTCCTCCGTTTTATACCCTCAGATGTTTTCTGGTCGTAATTATACTTCCTAAGAAACCTATTCCCACACCAATCGCAAGTGTTACAGGGATAAGGAACTTAAATACGTCGCCGATGGCAACGAACTCAAACAGCTTGGTTACAAGGCTGAGTCTTCCAACTACATAGTTAAGTACTGCATCATATGCATAATATACAAGCACGAGAGGGATTGCCGAACCGATAAGTCCGATAACAACACCTTCTACGATGAACGGCGCTCTGACGAAGAAGTTCGTCGCACCGATAAGCTTCATGATCTTGATCTCTTCCTTACGAACCGTAATACCGATCGTGACGGTATTGCTGATAAGGAAGACTGATACAAGGAGCAGGATAAATATGATACCCAGCGATGCGTAGCCGACGAAGAGGTTGAGCGATGATATCGTATCAGCAGTGAACTGCGAGCTCTTAACCTTTCTGACACCGGTCAGGCCTTCCAGGAATCGTACGAATTCCGCCTGTTTGCTTACATCCTTCAATGTGATAGAGAAGGAAGCTGACTTTGCCAGCGGATTGTCGTCTCCGAAGGCTGCACGAGCCTCTTCCGGATTGTCATAAGTATCATTTGAGTATTTGATCCACGCTTCTTCAGCGGAGATGTAATCGAAGGTATCGACCTCTTCTCTGGTCCTTATCTGGGCACTGAGAAGCTCGATGTCGGCGTCCTCTTCGAAGAATACCGAGATGGAGATGGAATTCTCCAGACTCTTCATCGCCGATTTGAAGTTAACTACAACAACATAAAATACGCCAAACAGGAACAGGCAGGATACGATAGTACCTATCGATGCAAGGGAGAAGAGAAGATTTCTTCTGATATTTTTAAGACCCTGTCTGAAGCTGTACCAAATAGAACTAATCCTCATCTATATATCCACCCTTCTCAACATCGCTGATAACGACGCCTTTCTTCAGAGTTATAACCCTCTTCTTCATGGCATTTACTATCTCCTTGTTGTGGGTTACGACAACGACCGTCGTTCCCTTGGCATTGATATCCTCAAGAAGGTTCATGATCTCCCACGAGTTCTTAGGGTCAAGGTTACCTGTCGGCTCATCCGCGAGAATGATATCAGGCTTATTTACGAGGGCTCTGGCTATGGCAACTCTCTGCTGCTCACCACCGGAAAGCTCTCTCGGATAAGACTTGTATCTGTCAGCAAGACCTACGATCGTAAGCATCGCAGGAACCTGCCTTCTGATATATCTTGAAGGTGTCTCTATAACACGCTGCGCAAATGCGACGTTCTCATAGACAGTCCTGTCCTTCAGCAGACGGAAGTTCTGGAATACAACTCCGATCTTTCTTCTGACCTTCGGGATCTGTCTCCTTCTGATCTTGTTATAGTTGTAGCCGGCCACCTCAATCTTGCCCTTCGTCGGAGTAAGCTCCTTCAGAAGCAGCTCGATAAAGGTTGTCTTGCCGGAGCCGCTGGAGCCCACGACAAATACAAACTCGCCCTTATTGATCTTGATGTTCACATCCTTAAGGGCTACCGTGCCGGTAGGGTATTTCATTGTTACGTTGTCCATTGTAATCATAGTACGTTTATCCTTCCGAGTTTAGAAATCTAAACTCTCCATGTATTTCATATACTTAACAACCATGAGGGCGATCTTGAAGGTGATCGCATCCTCGAAGACTCTCAGGTCGAGGCCTGTTGACTTCTGGATCTTGTCAAGTCTGTACACAAGTGTATTTCTGTGGATGTAGAGCTGTCTTGAGGTCTCTGAAACGTTCAGGCTGTTCTCGAAGAACTTGTTGATGGTCGTGAGTGTTTCCTCGTCGAACTCATCAGGTGACTTCGCATCAAATATCTCCTTGATGAACATTCTGCAGAGCGGAATAGGGAGCTGATAGATAAGTCTGCCGATTCCGAGACTGTCGTAAGCGATGATATTCTTGTCACTGTAGAAGATCTTTCCAACGTCGAGAGCCATCTTAGCTTCCTTGTAGGAACGCGATACTTCCTTGATCTCGTTAACGATAGTTCCGTATGCAACGTGAACTGAGATCATAGCCTCTGTGCTGAGCATATCAACGATAACCTTAGCGATCTTGGTCATATCATCGTAAGACTCGCTCGGCTTAAGCTCCTTAACCAGTATTATATTCTTCTCATCAACAGCTGTGATGAAGTCCTTTGCCTTGCTTGCGAAGAGGTTTCTTACAGTCTCAAGGGCGTTGTTGTCCTTGTCACTCTTGGTCTCAATGATAAATACGATCCTTCTTACGTCTGTATCGATATGAAGCTTCTTAGCCTTGTTGTAGATATCAACGAGAAGAAGGTTGTCGAGCAGGAGGTTCTTGATGAAGTTATCCTTATCAAATCTCTCCTTATATGCAACGAGCAGGCTCTGAATCTGGAACGATGCCATCTTGCCAACCATATAAGTACTGTCATCATCGCCCTTTGCCATGATTACGTACTCAAGCTGCTTATCATCATTTACCTTGAAAAACTGATATCCGAGAAGCGCCTGGCTCTCTGCCGGCGAATCCGCAAATGCCGTAACAGCATCCTCATAACCGTCAAAGCTGCCCTCCATCGTCTTGGCAAGCGGCCTTCCCTCTGTATCCATAACGATCAGATCGGTCTTGGTTATATTTCTTATCCCCTCAAGTGTGTCCTGAAGAATCTGATTTGATATCATATTACACCTCTCTTTTGCTACGTTTTTATACTACACCCATAATTTTTATTGTTGTAACTGAGTAACTGCTAACCATCAAACAGACCGGCTACGCCGTCCCGGTGCTACTGTTTGATGATAGATTGCTCTCGCAATCTATAGTGATAAGCATATACATCCGCATGCCTGCAAGCAGTCGCGGCTGTCCATGCTTATCCCTGCAGTCGCTCACTAAACTATAATAGCAGAAATTCAAAATAAAAAAAAGGGAAAATACGCGATTTCACGTATTTTCCCCTAAAAATTCATTGAATTTTAATACTTTCAGCTTAGTTAGCTATGATTGACTCAGATTCCTTCTCGAAGATATGGATCTTAGAAAGATCAAATGCAAACTGAACTGTATCACCAGGTCTAGCTGTTGTACGAGCATTAACTCTGGCTGTGATATCGAACTGATCGATTGTGAAGTACAGATAAACTTCAGCACCGAGCATTTCGTAAATATTAATTCTAGCGTCGATAACTGACTCTGGAGAAGACTCGATGAAGAGCTGCTCATCATGAATATCCTCAGGACGGATACCAAGAACAACGTCCTTGTCGATATAGTCGCCTGCGATAAGCTTCTGAGCCTTAGCATCTGGAATCTTGATAGAGTGAGAACCGAACATAAGAAGAACGTCCTGTCCTGACTTAACAACCTTGCAGTCGATGAAGTTCATAGGTGGCATACCCATGAAACCTGCAACGAAGAGGTTTGTTGGATGATCATAGAGGTTCTGAGGTGTATCTACCTGCTGGATGATACCATCCTTCATAACTACGATTCTTGTACCAAGAGTCATAGCCTCTGTCTGGTCATGTGTAACGTAGATGATAGTTGTCTGAAGTCTCTGATGAAGCTTAGATATCTCAACACGCATCTGAACACGGAGCTTAGCATCAAGGTTTGAGAGAGGCTCGTCCATAAGGAATACCTTAGGCTCACGAACGATAGCTCGTCCCATGGCAACTCTCTGTCTCTGTCCACCGGAAAGAGCCTTTGGCTTTCTGTCAAGAAGGTGCTCGATCTCAAGGATCTTAGCTGCCTCATGAACTGCCTTGTCAATCTTCTCCTTTGGAACCTTTCTAAGCTTAAGACCAAATGCCATGTTGTCGTAAACTGACATATGAGGATACAGAGCGTAGTTCTGGAATACCATTGCAATATCTCTGTCCTTAGGCTCAACGTCATTTACGAGCTTATCGCCGATCCAAAGCTCGCCTGAGCTGATGTCCTCGAGTCCTGCGATCATACGGAGAGTTGTTGACTTACCGCATCCAGAAGGTCCTACGAAGATGATGAACTCCTTGTCCTGAATCTCAAGATTGAAATCCTTAACTGCGTTGAAGCCGTTTGGATAAATCTTGTAAATATTCTTTAATGATAAACTAGCCATTTTTTTATTCCTCCTAAGTGTTATATAGCTATGTTTTTTTCTTAACCAACTATCGAAATAATACAACGTTTCGCGGTTTTAAACCATATTAGTTTTGCATAAAAAGAAAAAAAATTTATTGTTAGGTTTGCATATAGACATTTTTTTTATATGAATAATTACCAAATTTTCGGTTTATTTATCCCCTTTGCCCCCTGTTTATTGTGAAATCTACACCAACTTTATTAATATCAACAATGTACAAAGCCATCAAAAAAACCCAAAAAACGCCTTGTTTTTTGAGTTTTTTACGTATTTTTGTAGTTTTTTTACTAGGGGTAATCGGCAAATCAACCAACTATCAAAGGTGTATTTATGCACTTTTTATAAGCACCTTTGAAGTCCCGAAAAAGCTTTATTCTCCGGCGTCCGAAGCACCTATGATAATGAATATCTGAACACCCTCTACATCAGCGTCTGTTTCGTCCTGTCCGACGCTTCCAACCGACAGATCAGCGTTCGGAAAATACTTCAGAAGGTCTGTTCCCATGCCCGCCTCAGCGACCAGGATGGATGTATTTTCATAGGTTGCGAAGGAGTTTGCCGCGGTAACATCCGTGTAGCCGGCTTCCTGCAGCTTGCTTGTCCAGCTTCCCGCAAGTCCGTAAACCTCTGTTGCATTGAGGACTACGATCTTAAGGTTTTCTGAAGATTTGATGGTCGAATCGTCGCCTAGACCGTCCTCTGTGCTTCCATCCTCAGTGGACTGCGTAGAGCCGCCCGTGCTGGTCAGAAGATCGTCCGGATCCCCATGCTCAGTAAGTATCGACTGATCAACCGCCGATTTATTTGAATTCTTGGCTCTCAGGTTCTTTCCTTTTATAACACCCTTAACGAGTATCACGCTGAGCGCTATTATGACTATCGCAAGTATTACAACGATTCCTCTGAAGAAGTATGAGAAGAATAAACCCAGTGCGCTTCTCTTTTTCTGCATTACGCATCCTCCTATATAAAAACCAAATTATACATATTTACCATCCGGTGGTTCATCATAACCGTCGATGATCCTTTTGTCAAATACCGTGTTTCTTCTTAATATGTAGCAAATACAGCCATTTCATATCCAGCCGCCATATAAAGCAGTTTAGATCCAGCCGCCATCAACCTTGATGACTTCGCCTGTCAGATATTCCGGCATTTCCAGCAGTTTGACGATGGTAAGAGCCGCTTCGTCTGCCGTCGCCATGCGTCCGAAAGGTATTTCCTCCTCGAGGGCAGTTCTATCCTCTTCCGAAAGAAAGCTGTTCATCCTGGTGTCTACCGCACCGAAGGCTATGGCGTTCACGCTTATCCCGGAAGGCGCCAGTTCCTTGGCCAGAGCCTTGGTAAATGCGTTCACCGCGCCCTTGGTAGCTGAATAAGCTGCTTCGCAGGAAGCGCCTGCAAGACCCCACACCGATGATATATTCACGATCCTGCCGGACTTCTGTCTCACCATGTGAGGGATGACCTCATGACAGGTATTATATACCGAATCAAGATTTACCGCTACTGTTTTCTGCCACTCCGTCGGAGTCATATCCATAAGAAGGCCGACATACGATACTGCCGCGCAGTTTATCAGAACGTCGATACTGCCCGCTTCCTTCATAACCTTGGTTGCGATGGCCTTCGCCGTCACATTCATACTGATATCGCCAAACACGGTTATGACCTTGAGTCCGCTGTCTGTTCCATCAATCGTTTTCGCATCACCGTCCGCCTCACAGGTTTTCTCCTGCGTTCTTCCGGTAGCCTGCCTCATCAGACCGGCCGTCTCAATAAGCGCAGCCTCGTCATGTCCCGAATTGATGGCTATATATTCATATTTTCCGCTTTCTGCAAGCTTTATCGCCGTGCTCCGTCCAATTCCAGAAGAAGCGCCGGTTATTATCACCGAACTCATATTTTATTCCTATATACAATAATCACATCTAGGCCGGTACTCACCGAACATACAATACTATTATATTCACTCCAACTCCGGTCGCGCCATAAAAATACCGGATTTATTGATTATACTCTCGTCGCGCTCCCATAACTATACAATATTCTCACAAAAAAAGATAGTTAGTTAATGAAATATTTATAAATATGGGTTATACTTAAGGGTAGATATTGCAGACGCCCACACTATCTATCCGCGGCAGGCAGCATCTGTATTTCCAAATCATTACTATTATATATGAAGGGAAATCAATCGTGGCAGGAACATTTGTTGAATTTTTTTCAGAGGAAGCACTTGAAAACGTAATGGTCGTCCTTAAATACAAGCCCGACCGCGTGGTCTACATCGGCCACAAATCCAACATGATCACGAAGAAGGTCAACAGTCTCCGTGAGTTTGTTAAGCGTACCTCACCGGACACAGAGCTTAAGTTCATCGAGGTTTCTCGTGAGAATCTCGACCAGATCATTGACGTTCTGACCGACCTGGTGGAGCGTTACCGCGACGCTAAGTTCGAGCTTACCGGCGGCAGTGAGCTGATACTCATCGCCTTCGGCTTTGTCAGCGCGCGCATGCCTGTCGACACCCTTCGTATCGACCCATACACCGGAACCGAGATCGACCTCAGCGGTTCGGAGCCGGTCCGCATCAAGAGCCATATCGAAATGTCCGTGGCCGACAATATGGTTCTCCACGGTGGTTCTCTGACCAATCTCACCGGCAGCTACTCGACCTGGCGCTTCACCGACGATTTCCGCGAGGATATCCGCGCCATCTGGAAGATAGCCAAGATGCTCCGCAACAAATGGAACAAATACGTTTCTACTATAGAAGAAGTGATCAAAGCTCACCCGGCTGACGAGCTGGGCTACTACGTCCTCCCGAAGCAGAACCTGGGCGAGGCCGTTGAGCTCTTCCACCGCCTCAGAGAGGTCGGTGTTATACGCGAGCTCCACATAGCAAAAAGGACCATATCATTCGTATTTAAGAACGACATGATCCGCCACGTGGTCACGAAGACCGGAAATATCCTCGAACTTCACGTCTACGACGTTGCAACCAGAGGCAACAGCAAGTTCACTGACGCCATAATCGGCGCGATGATCGACTGGAACGGCAGCCAGAAGAACATGGTTCCGGCCGGCGACAACTATTCCGTAAATGTTGACACAATGAACGAGATCGACGTCATCCTTATGCGCGACACGATCCCGACCTTCATCTCCTGCAAGAGCGGTAAGGCCGGCAGCATAGCTCTCCATGAGCTCCAGACCGTCACCAGCCGTTTCGGAGGAAAATACGCCAACAAGGTTCTAGTCATGGCTACTCCTTGCGAAAACAACGCTAATGGCATCAGCTTCTTCAAGCAGCGCGCCAAGGATATGCACATCTGGGTCATCGACGATGTTTACTCAATGAGCGACGAGGCCCTCCTCCAGAAGCTCATCAAGATCCAGGGCATCAATATGTGATCATATTTGCAGCTGCTGCGCATATTCAAAACCAAATATCACATGTAGTTACTATTAAATATCAAGCCCCGGCAGTCATATACGACCGCCGGGGCTTTTCATTATAACTCAACTACTTATTCATTTTTCTTGTTTTTTTCTTAAGTGTAAGATAAACAACTGCGAGCGCTGAGTCGAGCATGATCATGAAGAGAAGAAGTGGTTCTGTACTGTCACCCGTTTTGGCTGTGCTGTCAGTTTTATCTTCTGCAGCAGGCTTATCGTCTGCCTTTTCTTCAATATCCGCAGGCTTAGCCTCTTCTCCCGAAGACTTATCGTTGACGATCTCCTCGTCTGTTTCCTTTGGAATATCGTTATTTGTCTCTTCAGCGTCATCTTCTGCTTTCTTCTCGGAAACTGTGAAGCTGATATCTACAGGATCCGCATCGTCAAACATAACTGTCATCATGTGCTCACCTGCCGAAAGAGTTTCTATATAAGACTGCTTCAGGCTGATTATTACGCTGCCCTTCGTAGCTGTATAATTATCCTTGGAAACATCCTTCTTATCAACCTTGATGCCTGTAAAATGATCAAATGTTGTTGAATCATCCGGCTTGCCCTTTACGCTAAAGGTTGGATTGCTGTCACTTTCCGGATCAAGTGTAATATTATCACCCGAAGCGTTATAGTATTCGGTCTTTTCGTTTATTGTTACCTCGATACATTTTGCAACAGTATCAAGATGAGCCTCATCGCCCTTTACCATATACCATACATAGTAGGATCCTGCACTTGTTTCGGTTGGAACAGATGCAGACCAGCCATCTGTCGGTGCTGTTGTCGCATCTTTTCCGATTGCGTACTGCATCTCGCCGCCTTCTGCTGTACCTTCGGTCACAAGTTTCTGTGGCTGACCATTGTAGGTCAGATCCTTAGCTGTCGGGGCTGTCTTTACAGCAGCATCTGTTTTTGCTTCGAATGTATATGTAAACGTCGTTGCCTCTGTAATGGCAGTCTCAGTCGGTTTTTTGTCCCAAGCTCCACCCGTATAACCTTCGGATGCCTTCATACCGGTAGGCACGTCGACAGGCTTTGACCCACTGGCAACTGCTTCAGTTTTGTCTGTCGTAGTGTCATCCGACCACGTGCCATTAACTACTTTGTAGGTTACGGTGTAGGCAGGAGACAACTCTAACTGATTGCTATCATTCTTGACAACTACATAATCCGCATCATCGCTGCTGAACTTGCTTGCATCGTTGAGTGTCACATTTTCGCTGTTCGTAAACACACCCGGGATCTTCATGCTCACACCGATAGAAGCAGTATTGCTTAATTCATCAGTTACACTGATTTTTTTGTCTGTTTCCAAAAATACGTTGTTATCCTTTGCTTCGTCGCCCGTTCCAATCTTATTGTCTTTGATGATCGGACTGCCTGACAGGTTGAATGTGCCCATTATGTACACGCCGCCGCAGTAGCCGGCTGCTTCGTTATTCTCTATCTTTCCACCTGTCATCGTGAAGGTCGCCGAATTATATACATAAACTCCACCGATACCTGCACTAGCTATATTGCCGTCGATCTCACCGTCAGTCATCTTGAAGCTACCACCATCTATACGAACACCCGCATAATATTCAGCTTTGTTTCCTTTTATCTTTCCGCCGTTCATCTCAAACGTACCAAGATTAGACACTCCACCGCCCTTGCTAGTCGCCTTATTCTCGCTGATTGTACCACCATCCATGGTAAACTTGCCTCTCGTATTGACGTTTACACCACCGCCATACGTCGCCTTGTTCCCAGTGATCGTGCCACCGGTCATATTGAAGTTGCCACTGTTGACATATACGCCACCACCATGCGTCGCCTTGTTCCCGGTGATCGCGCCGCCGTTCATTGTAATCGTAGGGTTGGTGCCGCCTAGCCACACGCCACCGCCTTCGTCTGCGGTGTTGCCGACGATCGTGCCGCCTTCCATAGTAAAATTACCGTTAGCGGCACATACGCCGCCGCCAGAATTGTATTCATTACCTGCGGTGTTGCCGCCGGTGATATAACCGCCGGTGACTTTTATGCAGGTCGCACTCTCCGTTCCGCTGTCCGCGACGCTGACACCGCGTCCGTCCTCATTAAGAGTGATATAGTGTGTACGAGTCGATGCAGCGCTGTCTTTCAACGTGAGCGCGACATCAATATTTTGGATCACAGGTTTTTTGTTCTCTCCGGAATAGCGAATACCGTATCCGTTGAGATCAATGATTCTGGTGCCACCAGCAGAATTGACACTGACGCCGTTGGCTGTCTCCACATCCGCGAGCAGCGTAAGTGTCGCGCCGTTGGTCTTGGACCAATTGTCCACAGCTTTATCAAAGTTCGTGTACTCCGTTGTCGTACTGCCGCTGGTCACACTTGCTACTACAGTCTTCCAAGTAAGAGTCTTATTATTGTAGTTTGATAACAAAGCACCTGCCTGTATCTCCGTGTCACCGTCATAGAGTCTGGTAGTTCCTGTTCCATAGGCAATCTTTGTATTACCTGTAAAAGCAAAACTGCCAATTATCAGCGTATTCCCTTCCTCCGCCGGTGTGAATGTAACCGTCGCAAGATTATCACAGAATTCAAAAGCTTGATCTCCGACGCTCGTAACACTCGACGGAATCGTGACTTGTGTTAAAGCATCACTACAATAGTTCATCGATGCGCTGAATGCACATTTACCGATTTTTGTCACGCCGTTCTCTACGACGATACTTTTAATAGACTCCTTATAGTCTTTCCAAGGCGGATCATTGACGCCGTAATCTATCATTTCTCCTGTGCCACTTATTGTGAGGATTCCTTCGTCGGAGAGCTCCCATGTTAAGTTAGTTGTGCCGTCGATAGACGATGGTGCAGCATATACCGGCAAGCTCAGCCCCGATGTCAGCATCAGCCCCAGCACCAGCGACAAGCTGAGCAGTATGCCTAATAATTGTTTTTTCTTATTTTTCATTAGCTGTTTTCTCCTTTTCCTTATTATTTACGACTGTTATGGCCGCCGCGAAACCATGTTATATACACGCGTATAAGCCACGGATTGCTACGCTACTCGGCCGCTTGACAAGAGCTTATACGCACAAAACCGCCGAACCTGACAGGGTATGTGACTGCTTTCACAATCAAATACCCCGCCAAGTCCGACGGTTATCCATCATCAATATTAAAATAGCCGTTCGAAGATCTTGTCGAACCTTCTTTTCCATCCGAAAAAGAGCCGCACTCAGCCCACACTCTGCCCTGCTCCGCTAGAGCTAGAATTGTTTCATTTTTCAAAAAATCCGTCAATACACGTTCCATGAAACCGGCTCCCCATTCGAATATCACTATGCTCCTACTATATATTTGTATTATATCGAATGAATAGCAACAAAAGCGCAACAAATTTTTCAATCTGCCTTATTATTCTCTGAGATTGCCTCTCCTGTTGGCAGACAGGAGAGGCATTTTATTTCCGATAAAATACAAGCCCCGGCAGTCATATACGACCGCCGGGGCATCTCATTTAACTCAACCGAAAATATCGGATTATATTGCTTTTCATTACCTCGCGCTGTTTGCGAATCTGGTGTATTTGCCCTGCCAGATCAGCTCTATCTTGCCCGTTGAACCGCTTCGCTGCTTAGCCACAATGATTTCGGCTATGCCCGGCTTTTCGGTTTCTGTATTGTAGAACTCGTCTCTATAGATAAACATTACAACGTCCGCATCCTGCTCGATGGCGCCGGACTCACGCAGGTCGGCAAGAACAGGTCTGTGGTCGGTTCTCGAGTCAACCGCTCTGTTCAGCTGTGAAAGCGCAATGACCGGAACATTAAGCTCCCTCGCAAGACCCTTAAGCGATCTCGAAACATCGGAGATGAACTGCTGACGCGACTCAACCGCACGGTTCGGAGTCATGAGCTGAAGGTAGTCGACTATGATAAGACCGATATCATTCTTCTGCTTGAACTTCCTGCACTTTGAACGCATCTCAGCGATCGTGATAGCCGAATTGTCATCAACATATATCGGAGCCTCACCGACTGTTCCGACGCTTTCCGCAAACTTATTCCAATCGTCATCCGCAAGATCACCTGTCTTCATCGCCTTGGCATCGATCATCGCATCCTGTGCAACAACACGGTCACCCAGCTCCTTGCAGCCCATTTCGAGCGAGAAGAAGAGCACCGGAATATGCTGCTTAACCGCAACATTGTGCGCGATATTCAGCACCAGCGCAGTCTTACCCATAGAAGGTCTGGCCGCAACGATGATAAGCTCGCCGCCATGAAGTCCCGTAAGCTTCTCATCAAGGTCGATAAAGCCGGTCGAAAGTCCGTTAATCTTGCCCTTATTTCTGGCCGCCTTGTCAACGCCGTCGATAACCTCAAGGACAATCTTGTCCATTCCCGTAAAATCATTATAACCGTTTCTCGTCTGAGCAAGCTTAAATACATTCTGCTCAGCGCGGTCAAGTATATTTTCAACAAGGTCCTGCTGCATATAGCATTCCTTGGAGATGTCATCCGTAAGCTTGATAAGCCTTCTGAGTATCGCCTTATCCCTCACGATCTCGCCATACTGCTTGGCATTGACCGCAGTCGGAACCGAATTGACGAGATCACCCAGGAAGCTGACATTATTGATCTCCTCAGGCATATTTTTCTTCTTGAGGCAGTCCATCAAGGTAACGATATCGACCATCCTCTTGCCGGAATACAGCTCGCAGATAGCCTCAAATACAGCCCCGTACGAAGCGTTGTAGAAATCATCCGGCAGCAGCATATCCGCAAGATCCGCGATAACCTCCCTGTCCATGATCATGGAACCCACAACCGCCTTCTCAGCGTTCGAATCATGAGGCATCACTCTTCTTACTGGCGGCGCCGCATCCTTCCTGCGTCCACTTGAAGCCGGTTCACTGACATAGGAACCAACCGTACTCTCCGAAAAGCCGCTGTCCGAAGAACTGCTATAACCGTAATCTCCCCTTGCCGGAACAACTCCGCCTGCAGCCTGCGGTGCAGCATCATACGAGCCTGTCACATCCGCACTGCTCTGCACATCAGAAGAAACGCCGTCATTATTAAATACGGCGTTTATATCCACATATTCATTTATCTCTTCCCCATCCTGTGGGAAGAAGTCATTCATATTATCCATATATGATCACCCGGCCGCGCCCAGCTTCAAAACCGCACGGAAGCCCTCATTCATAATCATCCGGGAATTACATTCCCTCAACCTTAACCTTGAGCTCGCCCGTAACCTCAGGGTGGAGCTTAACTGCTACAGTATAACTTCCTATATTCTTGATAGGATCCTTAACCACGATCTTCTTCTTGTCGAGCTTGATGCCGTGCTGCTTCTCGAGCTCCTCGGCAATCTCCTTTGAAGAAACTGAACCGAAGGTCTTGCCGCCTTCACCAACCTTAACCTTTGCATTTACGGTAAGCTTTCCGAGTTTCTCTGCCATAGTCTTCGCCTCAGCCAGATTCTCAGCCGCAACCTTCGCGTCATTCTGCTTCTGAAGCTTAAGATCGTTCATGTTCTTAGCTGTAGCCTCGATTCCGAGTTTCTTAGGAAGCACGAAATTCCTTGCATAGCCGTCATTTATCTCAACAATCTCTCCCTTTTTACCGAGAGCCTTAACATCCTGTATCAGTATAACCTTCATTTAAATATCTCCTTCCGTGTACATCTCCGAAAGCACTTGTTTAAGCTCGGCGAAGAAGTCCTCCCTCGCCACATTCTTAAGCTGTACTCCCGCGATATTTGCGTGTCCGCCGCCGCCAAAGCGCTCCATAACGATCTGGACATTAACATCACCTATCGATCTTGCCGAAACATAAAGTGTGTTATTTGCCTCAGTCACAACAAAGGAAGCCTTGATTCCGTCCACGTTCAGCAGCTCATTCGCCACCTTCGCAACCGGAACAGTCGGTGCCTCAACGCTGTTCGGATCAGCAATAACATAAGACAGCGCAAATACATTCATAAATATTTCCGCATTGCTGATTCCCTGGGCTCTCTCCTTAAGCTCGTCGATGCCGCTTCTGAACATCTTTCTCACGCGCGCAACATCCGCGCCGTTCTTCCTGAGGTAGGAAGCAGCCTCGAAGGTCCTCACGCCCGTCTTGTTAAGGAAATTGTCCGTATCTATAAGTATTCCCGCATACATAGCGTCCGCCTCGACTGACTTCATCCTTGGCTTAACGCTGATATACTGGAACATTTCCGTGATCATCTCGCAGGCTGATGACGCAAACGGCTCGATGTAAGAAAGAGTCGCATTTGTGATCGCCTCATTGGACTGCCTGTGATGGTCAAATACAACCACCGTCTTGCAGAGTGTGATAAGCTCCTCGCACTCTGTGATGCTTGGTCTGTTTACGTCGCAGACAACGAGCATAGTGTCGTCATCCACCATATTTATAGCCTGCTGGCTTGTTATTATCAGCTCATTATAAGCTCCGCCCGACTTGAAGCTGTTAACCACCGGTCTGATAGCCGAGGTAACCTCGTTCAAAACGATGTAGCCCTTCTTACCGAGTGTCGTAACCAGTCTGTAGATTCCGACTGCCGAGCCAAATGCATCCGCATCCGGTCTCTGGTGAGCCATGATGATAACCTTGTCCTTGCTCGCAAGAAGCTCTTCAAAGGCCTGAGCCTTAACTCTCGCCTTAACTCTCGTGGTCTTCTCGGTTCCGGCACTCTTACCGCCGTAGTAGGTAACCTTGTCGCCGTATTTCAGGGCAACCTGGTCGCCGCCGCGTCCGAGCGCAAGTCCGATAGCAACCTTCGCGTACTCGTAGCAATCCGCAAAGGAATCGGTCCCGCAGCCGATACCCATACTGAGGGTAACCGGAATCTCGTTGCCTACATTTATATTCTTGATCTCATCGATCAGAGAGAACTTGTCGTCCTTCAGAGTCTGCATGTATTTCTGCCTGAATACGAAGAAATACTTGTCATTCTCAAGCCTCTTGGTTATCGCATCGATATTTGACAGGTACATATTGATCTTCCTGTCGACCAGGGCGTTGAGGATCGAATGCTTAACCTCCTCGGTACTGTCCATAACTTCATCGTAGTTATCGATATAGAGAAGTCCGGCGATCAGCTTCTGATCAGCATTCTCCTGCATATATCTCTTAAGATCGGTCACATCAAAGAGGTAGAATGCGATAACGATATCGTCGCTCTTCTTCTCCTCTGCCTCCCTGTTAAATACCCTTGTCAGGTCGACACGCTTGATGAGCGCCTCGTAGATCTTGTCGCCGAAAGGAAGCTCCATGGAAATATTATCCACGCCTGCGAAAACATCGTCTGTCAGCTCAGGGAAATAATACTCCAGCCTCTTCTTGACATGCTTCTCGCCGTTGCAGATATTGTTCCTGAACATCCTGTTAGACCAGAGTATCCTGCCCGTTGTGTCAAGGATTGCATAAGGAACCGCAAGATTCTTGAGGAGCTCCTTCTGTATCTTACCCTGCTCGAGAGCATAATCAACCAGCGTCGCGTTGAGCATCGGACGCAGCTTCAGATAAGCTATCGTCACGATCAGGGCATAGAGAAGTATGATACCTATCGCGATGTAGCTTTCCTTGCTTCCAAAGCCCATGGTCAGAAATACGACCGCGAGGAGGAGGAAGGCAAGCACCATAGGTACGATCAGAAGGTATTTTATTTCGCGTTTGAGTGATCGTTCTTTACTCATTTTATTATCTACTCTTTCTTTGTTCACTACTCCGATTCACGTACACAAGTACTTCCTCACTCGTAGAGAAATACTCCTTCGGAAGCACACGTTTCCGTGAATCTCACTGCTTCCGAAAGATAATTAATTATTTCAATGATTCTATACGTTCTACAACCTGCTCATAAGTCTCTTTGTACTTTGTGAGCTTGGCTTTTTCTTCTTCGACCTTGGCGGCTGGAGCCTTGCTGAGGAAGCGCTCGTTGGAGAGCATGCTCTCGCCACGCTTGATCTCGCCCTCAAGGCGAGTCTTTTCCTTGCTGAGACGCTCAAGCTCCTTGTCGATATCAACAAGCTCTGCAAATGGTATATAGATAACTGCATCGTGGATGACTACCGAAACCGCATCGTCTGCGATGCCGGCCTTGTCAGCCTGAACAACAACCTTGTCTGAATAAGCAAGCTTCTCGAAGATGCTCTCGCTCTCCTCGAAGATCTTTCTGATCTCTGCCTTCTCGGAAACAACGAATGTATTTGCCTTTCTGCTTGGCGGTACATTCATCTCAGTACGGATATTTCTTACACCACGTACTGCTTCCTTGATAACGTCGATGTCCATCTCCTCAGCAGCGAAGTTCCACTCATCCTTATATACAGGCCAGTCAGCGATCATTACAGACTCCTCGCCTGTAAGTGTGCAGTAGATCTCCTCTGTTACGAATGGCATGTATGGATGGAGCAGCTTCAGGCAGTTTGCGAGAACAGTCTTCAGAGTGTAGAGAGCAGCAGCTCTTGTCTCACCCTTCTCATCCCAGAGACGAGGCTTAACCATCTCGATGTACCAATCGCAGAACTCCTCCCAGAGGAAGTTATATATCTTGTCAGCGGCAATACCGAGCTCGTATTTCTCCATATTGTCGGTAACATCCTTAACAAGTGTATTCATCTTGCTGATGATCCACTTATCGATCGTTGTAAGGTCAGCTGTCGTAACCTTATCGATATCTGCAGCACCATTCTCCTCGTTCATCATGATGAAACGTGAAGCGTTCCAGATCTTATTTGCGAAGTTACGGCTTGCCTCAACTCTCTCCCAGTAGAAGCGCATGTCGTTACCAGGCGCATTTCCGGTGATAAGTGTGAAGCGGAGCGCGTCAGCACCGTATTTCTCGATAACCTCTAGCGGATCGATACCGTTACCGAGGGACTTACTCATCTTGCGGCCCTGATCATCTCTTACGAGACCGTGGAAGAGAACCGTATGGAAAGGAAGCTCTCCGGTCTGCTCGATAGAAGAAAATACCATTCTGATTACCCAGAAGAAGATGATATCATAGCCTGTTACGAGCACATCTGTAGGGAAGAAATACTTGTAATCCTCTGAATCTGTATCAGGCCAGCCAACTGTTGAGAATGGCCAGAGTGCTGAAGAGAACCAGGTATCAAGTGTATCCTCATCCTGCTTGAAATGCGTTCCGCCGCACTTTGGACATACGTGCGGAGCCTCGAAATCAACTACTGTCTCACCGCAGTCCTGGCAGTAATATGCAGGGATCCTGTGGCCCCACCAGAGCTGACGGCTGATACACCAGTCGCGAATATTGTCGAGCCAGTTGTAGTAAACCTTGTTCATTCTCTCAGGAACGAGACGAAGCTTGCCGCTTACAACGGCCTCCTTTGCAGGACGAGCCATCTCTTCCATCTTAACGAACCACTGTGGCTTGATGAGCGGCTCAACGGTCGTCTTACATCTGTCATGTGTACCAACCTGATGAGTATGCGGCTCAATCTTAACGAGAAGTCCAAGTGCATCAAGGTCACTAACGATTGCCTTTCTTGCCTCGTAACGATCCATTCCGTCGTATTTTGTGCCGATATTTGCGATAGTCGCATCATCGTTCATTATATTTATCTCTTCGAGGTTATGTCTCTTACCTACCTCGAAATCGTTAGGGTCGTGAGCAGGTGTGATCTTAACGCAGCCTGTTCCGAACTCCTTATCAACATAGCTGTCCGCGATAACAGGGATCTCCTTATTAACAAGCGGAAGGATAAGCATCTTGCCAACTATATCCTTATATCTGTCATCGTCCGGATTAACTGCAACGGCAGTATCGCCAAGCATAGTCTCAGGACGTGTTGTAGCTATCTCAACGAAGCGGCCTTCCTCGCCGACAACAGGGTATTTGATGTGCCAGAAGTGGCCTTCCTGCTCCTCGTGGATAACCTCTGCATCGGAAATACTGGTCTGGCAAACAGGACACCAGTTAACGATTCTTGAGCCCTTGTAGATCCAGCCCTTGTCATAGAGCTTCTTAAATACTGTGTTTACGGCCTTGTTATTGCCTTCATCCATGGTGAAACGCTCTCTGTCCCAGTCAGCCGATGAACCCATAGACTTAAGCTGGTTGATGATCCGTCCGCCATATTCCTTTCTCCACTCCCAGGCTCTCTCGAGGAACTTCTCTCTGCCGAGCTCGGCCTTGTCGATGCCCTGCTCCTTGAGAGCTTCGGTGATCTTAACCTCTGTTGCGATGGCTGCATGGTCTGTACCAGGCTGCCAGAGGGCATTGTAGCCCTGCATCCTCTTCATACGGATGAGGATATCCTGCATTGTATTGTCAAGGGCATGTCCCATGTGAAGCTGGCCTGTGATATTTGGTGGCGGCATCACGATAGTGAAAGGTTTCTTGGATCTGTCAACCTCCGCGTGGAAATATCCCTTCTGTACCCATTTGTCATAAAGTCTCTTCTCAATCTCGGAAGGATTGTACGTCTTACTAAGTTCGCTCATTTTTTCAACTCCTGCAACTCTATTAATTATTCTATCGGATTCACATACACATATACCCTCTCAATTCGAAAATACATCTTCAAGGGCACATATGTATGTGAATCCTATTTTAATCATTATTATTTATTAGTATAACAGTCACAAAATAACTCGACACTCAGTTGAGTTATTTAAAAACATCTATGTCAGATTGCTTCCTCGCGGAAGTTGTCCTTCAGCTCGGTAAGTATGATGTCCATTCGTTTGTCGTAATCATTCATATCCTTGTTCAGCTTGTTGTAGACGGCACGCTGCAGCATCGCAAAGATCGTCATCTCCCTGACGTCATCCTTGCTGTCGCCGATCTCGAGCATGATCTTCTCGAAATAAGCCTCTTCGTCCTCAATGTCGCTGCGGTGGATCTCCTGACGCAGCGTCTCGGTATCCTCAGTCATTGCGACTATGAAGAAATACCCCTTACGCGACTCCGGATTGCCATTCAGCTCATAGGCCTTCTGGAAATACTCCTTCGCGATCTCCATATCGAAGTTGCTTGCAGCCGCGACTGCTCTGTTGTGATAGACATTTCCGAGGAAGGAACTGTTGTCTATCTCGTCCGCCATGGCGATCATATCATCGTAGATATTTGCCGCTTTGATGTACCTTCTGTAGCCCAGATAGCCATCGGCCTTGAGCTTCATCCTCTGAACAGGTGAAAGCTTCTTATATTTCTGCCACGCCTCAGCGTAGACTCGGACTTCTTCCTGAGTATAATAATTGCCTGAGGAAAGGATTTCAAGCAGAAGATCCTGCGCATAGGCAGTCTTATTTGCAAGTCCTGTCAATCTGTCCGCAAGCGCCGGCATATCAAGCTCGACTCGAATCCAGTCAAAAAGCTTCTCTGAAAGCGAAGAACGGCTGATGAGAACTGTGTTGTTGTAGATGTAGAAGCACAGCTCTTCGTAGGTGTATATCTCCACCTTTGTATTCAGAAAAGTGAAAGGAACACTCGCTTTTTTAGTTGTACAAACAATTATCTTAGACATATTCTTTCCTGCTCTTACAGATCCTTGATACTGAATTCCTTCCTGTAAATCTTGTTAGTTGTCGGGAACAGTCTTCCGAATCCCATGTCCTTTATTATAACTGCACCGTCGGTTGGATTGTCGAATTCCACCGAGATGTGAAGTTTCGTAGTTTTATTCGGGCGCTTCGGTATACCGTGGATCTTCACGGTCTCGCGCGCCTCCTCGCCGGTATGTCTGCCCCTGTAAACAAGTGTGACCTTGTCCGTGTCATCAAGTATTACCTCGATATGACCGTGGGTATTATACCACTGCTTTCCGCCCTCGGCGATCGGAACGAAGGTGTCCTTCTCGTCTCCGAGAGATATTCCTACATCGAAAAGCACATTTTCCTTGGTCTCTATGAAGAACCTCTCATAGAAATCCTTGTATTCACCGCCAACAGCCCTGTAGCAGGCGCCCTTGGTGTATATATTCTGTCCGACAAATACGCGTCTGCCCTGGCAGAGCACATTCGTGGACTTCTTCATCCATTTATTTGAGAAGCCTATTCCTGTAAGAAATACAGAAGATATGTAGGCCTCTTTAACCTCGTAATCCGCTATCCTTGCGAAATCATTGTCCATCGAGAAGGTGTCGGTGCCGTATTTTGCAAGGCTCATCTGACTCGAATAATCCTCGTGGATCACCGTGATGATCTCCGGCTTCTTATTTCGCGTGATATCTATCCTGTAATAATTCAGTCCGTCAGCATTGTAATCGAAGAGTGAAACGCTGTTGACCCAGAGGTCCTGCTCCTGATTGAAGATGTAGTAGAGGCCGCTGTCCATATGGCTTGTGATCTCTATCGCATCCTCCGGAACCTCCATGATCTTATAGAGCTCCGACAGTATCTTGTGGATATCCCTGTTATATTCGGGAATACTGATGACCAGCTTTCTGACCGTTGCCTGCTCGTATCTGTAGAGGAAGGAATCAACGTGCAGCTTTATCATCATGAGGAAGAGCTCCTTGTAGGTGTACTGCTTTCCTGCGATCTCCAGCGGCTCCGTCGAGAAAAGGTTCTCGAAAAGTCCATCGACTATGATACCGTCCTCGCTGAATCTGGCCTCGGAAGCCTCGCCGCCCACATACCAATGCTCCGTATCCCTGCTGTAAAAGAGGATATTCGGCATCATGTAGGTTTCCTTATTATTAAGTTGGCTGATGGACTCCGGCTCACGCTTGATGTCGTTGTAATAACTCATCTGCGTAAAGTCCGTGCAGAGGTCCATTCCTATGTAAAATGCTTCCGCCATTACTGTTTCTCCTAATTCTATTGTCGAATGATGCAGTCATCTGTCTGTCTCTGCATTCCGTTGCATCCTTCTGTGCCATAATTCTGTACAACAGAATTATGCATGTGCTTCGCACATGGCGCACTTCGTGCCGCGCATCCTCGCTTCGCTCGGATCACGATTCTCCGAATCGTGACCTCTAAAGCACGCTAAGGTTTTCTTCAAACAAGTGCAGTGTATTGATATACACATCCAGATCCTCCAGCAGCTCTCTGTCCTCGCGCATCTCCTGCTTAACGAGCATACTGTTGATCGTCTCGAAACGGTTCTTATATTTGCTGCCATAGCCCTTGGCCTTGAGGCTCTCACTCTCGATGATCTTGGCTTTGCCGCTGCCACTGCCTTCGATCTCGTAAACCAGTCTCTCGCCGTGGAATACAACGAATTCCATAACGTAGACGCCCGGAACAACCTCCTCCATACGCTGGGTCTTGGTCGCAACCTTGGTCCTTGAGCCGGTATCGAAGCTGTATTTTACAAATACCTGATCATCGTCCTCTGACTTGTAAACAAGGTAAGTCTTGAGGAAGATATCCTGTGGAAGCCTGATGAACTTTGCGAAGCTCTTGTAGAATGGCAGGCACTTGCCGGCATCCATGAACTTCTCAACCGTATCGGCTATCCATACCTTCTGGTCGTCCGTGAATCTCTCCATTCTGCTGAAGAAGAGAAGGAGCGCCATCTTGGATATCTCATCATCTATATTTTCCTTGATGATCTCATGATACATGCACTCAAATATATAATTCGGCACCTGGATATCGTTGATCAGATAATTATATGCAACCATCCTGAGGAAGGCCTTGACAACAAGTCCTCTGTTCCTGCCGGAATAATAGGTCGCAAATATATCGTAGATGTACTCCAGATAGCCCTTCACGAACATCATCTGGGCAAGTGTATTTTCTGCAAGGAGGGCAACATCCGTTACCTTGTCCTTGGCAAGCTTGAAGAGTGCCGCAAGCTCGTCGATACTGCCGTTGAAATGGTTGATGATGTATGAAAGTATATTCGCATTAACGGTACCTGTCTTGTAAAGGTTGAGGCAGATACTCATAAGGTCTTCGTTGATGAAGCCGTCCGAATCCTTGACACCGTAGTCCGCAAGTCTGTAGAGCTCGTCGATCTCAAGCTCGTTGAAGCCGTAGAGCTTAACTGCCTGGAAGGCCTTGTCATACATGTTCATATCAATGAGATATGAGATGATGGTGCTTGTATTTGCGTGTGTCAGGTATTCGATATCAAGCCTTGTGAGGTATTTCCTCAGAACATCGGTATCCAGATTCTCGTGGTAATACTCGATGATGTTCATGCACGCCTGCTGCTTGTAGTGGTAAGAAATCTCGTCGCAGTTGATGATCTCTCTGGCTGCATTTACCTCCTTGGCGTTCTTGTAGGTGAACTCACCGATGCTCTTGTAGTTGAAGAGGAGCACGCGGTAGTCCCTCGGGCTGTATTCACGGCAGATATGCATATAAGCCTTCTCATCAACTATCCTCTCGAAATGATAAGGAATAGAGCCCGCGTAACGGTTGCCCGACTTATCCTCAAATATGATCGATGCGCCGTCCGAAAGTATCTCAACGTAAGCCTCGCCATTTACGAGAGGGATCCTCTCCTCGCTTCTAAGTTCCTCGTGAGTAACGATAACGGCTCTCACGTTCTTGTTGAGGCAGACGATCTTGCGCCTGAAGATGATATTTATCAGCTTACCTGCGAAGAGGGAGCTGACGCTCTCCGGCTCAAGGAACTCGTCGTAAATAACTGTCAGGTCGTCGTTGACCTTGCCCTTGATGATCATATTTTCCATGAAATCCTCCATGGTCGGAGCGTATTCATGGTAGATCTTCATATGTTCAGCCTTGTTGAAGATTACGTTTGCATAGAGATATGCAAGCTCCTCCTCGTTAAGGGTATTCTTGTAGTTAAGGTACATCAGGACTGAAGCCGGGATCAGATCGTATCTTGAATGGTTCATACTCCTGATATAGCACTCATTAAGTCCGATGAACTTCATTGATTTAAGCACTGCCGCCTTGTAGAAGCGGTGATACTTGTGGTCAAGCATATTTGCGGAAATAAGCATGGAGATAAGGCTTCTCAGAACCTCCTCGTTCTCCTGCTCACGGCGCATATAGCTCTCTGTGCTTGCGGTATACTCCTCCGGAGTTCCGGTAGCATGATAATGCTCTGCGAAGTCAGCTGCCGAGCTTATCTCGCCCGAATACTTTGTACTGCTTACGGCCTTGGCGAGAGTCTTCTTATGCTCGCCGTCCTGTGAACTCTTGTCACTGTCCTCCGGATAGTCTTCGAGGCTTCTCTGTCTGCCGCCCTCATCCTGAAGGTCTATGCTTCCCTCGCCGGCTGCTTCATCATCCTCAAAGGTGAAGCCGAACTCCTCGGACAGGCTTCCTTCATAGTCGCTCTTCTTGCCCTTCAGTCCGTCAGCCAGGATAACATCCTCCGGTGCCTTATCCTTGTCCTTCTTATCCTTCTTCGAGAACTTGAGGCTTTCATCCATACCGTTTCTGAGGATGCGTTCCCTCTTCAGCTGGTTCTCGTTCTTATCGTAAATCTGCTTTAATACATCAAATATCTGCTGGTTAAACTCTGCGTTCTTACCTGCCAGCTTAACAAACTCGCTCTGAACCTCATCAGAGATTAACTTATGTCTGATGCCCCACTTGATAGCTGTTATCTCAAAAGGAGTCAGCTTCTTTAAGAGGAGCGGATTCGAGTTAAATATCTCGCACAGTTCAAAATATATGATCGGGCTGTTCTCGCCCTCGTCATACATCTCGGAAAGCTCGCGGTAAAGTGCGCTGCTGTCCTCTGACATCTCTGTGTCCACGAAAAGAAGAAGCCAGAAATAAAACATCTTCGGCTCCTGCGTACGGAAGTTGCGCCTGATCATATTTGCGGTCTTCTCGATAGTCTCTTCATCCTTAAGAACCATTGAACGAAGATAGCTGTAGTAGCATCCCTGCTGGTTGCTCATGAGACTTCTGTCAACATCAGCCTCGATACGGAGGAACTCCTGCTCAACCTTTGCAAGGTCGCCCGCAAGAATATTCATATGCATGATGCCGAGTCTGTACATATCCTCTTCCGGCTCAAGCTCCACAAGAGTCTTCAGCGCGTCTATAGAAGTATTTACATATTCGGTCAGACCTATCCTCTCCATTCTGAAGTCGAGATAAGCCTGCATCAGCTTGATATTGCTTGATTTGTTGAGGCGTCTCTTGTTCCTGTCCTCCTGATCCGGGCGTTCCCTGAGAGGCTTGGTGAGATGGATGTCCACCTCGATCCTCTGATAGATATTTTCGATGATGATCTTGCCGCGGTTCTCCCCCTCCGGAACATGCTCAGGCGATATATAAACCGGAAGCTCACAGATATTTCCTGTGAAGTCATCCTCTGTAATAGTCTTCTTTCCCGGGATGATGAACTCAGCATTGCTGGTGATCTCGGACATCGTATAGCCCCAGGTATTCTTGTTGATCTCCACTGTGATCTGGGCCATCTCCTCAGGCATGTGAGTATCGATCTCCTGTCTTGACACAGTAAGAGTAACCGTTCTCTTCTTGTGGATCATAACAAGGAACTCTTCCATCGCCTGATCTACAGAACGGCTTGCGAGTAAGCTTTCATATATCTGTCTTGTATGATTGTCGTTATCGATAAAGGTACGTCTGAACTCGCCTGTTGTGAAGAGCCTTACCGCTTCCTTCCAGCTCCTCTCGGCAAGTGCCGCAAACTTGAAGAGGTCGTCGATCTTGTCGTCGCGGTATTTGACATATGGCATAACGATGCTTATGTCGTAAGGGATCCTCTTCTCGCCGCCGTCCGTGATGACATTTATATGTCCGCGGAAGGTCTGGCCTGCCTCCAGACAGGTTGCGTTAAAGGAGAATCTGACCTCGAATCTCCTGCTGACGAAGGAATGTGACTCGAACCTGAGAAGATATCTGCTGTCGTAGACCATACCCTTGATCGGTACGTCATTCTTGCTTTCAACGATAAAGCTTCCTTCGTAGGTTGTTCCTGCCTCTATATTCAGTTTGAAGCATTCCTGTGAGATGTCTACAAGGGGTCTTTCTACACGGAATTCACCCTTGGCATACTGTTCAACGATAGCCTTCATTTCCGGCCTCCGCACTTTTCCAAAAATCATAATTGGCTCTTGATATTAGCCTGATACTTGTTGTAAAATATCAACGTATGATATCAAACAACAATCTGTTATATTATAGCAAAAGAGTTTCACGTTTGCAATGCAATCTGTTGAATAATGATCAGTGTTTAAGAGATGCTGCGAACCGCCCCTGTGGCGTGTGGATAGGAGTAAGATAATGGCTAAAACACCACTTCGAATCAAGCAATATGATACCGTTCATTTTGACACGAATGTAAACCCTCTTGGTATACCGGAGACCGTCAGGGCAGCCCTGGCAAATAATATCTCTTCGGTTTACAACTACCCGGAGGCTTACTATGGCAACCTCAGAACTGCCATAGCCGAATATACATCCTCAACAGAGGACAGAGTCATCCTTGGCAGTGGTTCGGTCGATCTGATCAAGCTTCTCACAGCACTCATTATGCCTAAGAAGGCTCTTGTCATCGTTCCGGGAAGCATGGGCTACGAGAAGGCTCTCAAGGCTTACGGCTGCAAGACAGAGTATTATTACCTTGATGAAGAAGCTGATTATACACTTGATATCGTTGATTTCCTTGGAAAGCTTGATTCGTCTTTCGACATGCTGATCATCGGCAATCCGAACAACCCGACCTCGAAGAAGCTCGAACGTGATGACATCGAAGAGATCGCCAAGGCCTGTGATGACCTCGGAATCTTCCTTGTGGTCGATGAAATGTACATAGAGTTTATAGACAATGAGAAGGATTATACCGCTATCCCTCTGACCGACAAATACACCCGCCTCGCGGTTCTCCGCAGCGTTACAAAATTCTTTGCGGTTCCGGGACTCAGGATAGCTTATGCGATAATGAACAATCCGGATTATATGCAGCTTGCAAGGATGGCTTCAAGCGAGTCCGGCATCTCTGCTCTCTCGGCTATTGCCGGCGCGGTAATGCTCCGCGACGCAAGCTACATCGAAGAGTCTAAGAGTATGATGCATACCGAGCGTTCACTTGTTTACCTTGCGATGTCTACCTGCAAGACCATCCGTCTTGTTAAGCCGGACGCAAACTTCATGCTGATGAAGATCCTCAAAGACGATGTGACCGCTTCAGATGTATTTGATCACTGCAAGCAGCGCGGCGTCATCATCAGAAAGTGTGATGACATCACAGGGCTCAGCAACAAATACATCCGCTTCTGCTTCATGAATCCGAAGCAGAACGATCTGATGGTTAACACTATTCTGGAAATCATGTAAGAAAAAAACACCCTCGCGGGTGTTTTTTTCTTAGAATTCGGTGACGTCGATCTTGCACATCTTCCTGCCCTTGAAGTAGATCATCGGGAGAATAACCATCAGGTTTGATACAACAACTCCGAGGATCGCAATTCCTGAGCAGTAAGGAAGGAACTGGCCCTTCGGGAGGTAAACGAGTTCATTTAACAGGTACTCAAGTCCAAGGTTCACGCCCAGTCCGATAGTAAGTGCGATCAGATCCATCAGGAGTATTTCTCCTGCAATCTTACGCTTGATCTTTCTCTTTGAGATTCCAAGAGCTCTGTATACGCCGAACTCATAATATCTCTTGATATACTGACCGGTCACTACTGAATTGAGTGTTACGGCGAGCATCACCGAAACTACTATAAGCGCCGCAAAGAATATTACCTTGGCCACTCCCATCTCCGATTCGATCTCATCTCTGATACGTGGATCTATATCCATCTTTCTGCCGGCTCTTATATTTTCAACATAGTTGTAGAGCTCTTCGCCCGACATCTCATCGCTGAGGATATTGAGTCTGTAGAAATCCTCCGGCTCGACCTCGTAAATATAGAACATCATAAAGCTGTCGTCATCGATAAGCGCATCCAGTGTATAGGCCTTGTCGATAACATCTCCCAGCTTATATCCAACATTCTTCGCATAGGCCTCGCTCATTACAACGCTGTAGTCCTTAAGATTACTGTAGTCGCATTCTATTCCGTATATATCAAAGGCAGCCTTCAGGTCCTCAGCAGAATTGTAAACCTGCGTATATGCTCCCATCTTGAAACCAAGTGTCGAGACCCACTGTTTTCCGCCAAATCCATGACCGGTACGCCCCAGGACAGTGAGCTTTTCGTCCGCCATTACATCCTGCTTAAAGCTTTCGAAATCCCTGCCTTCCTCGTCTGTCGGAATACAGCTTACCATGACCATTTTATCGCTGTAATCTTCTGCCTTTTCCCAGTACCACCAGAGGCTCTGGACATAATTTCCGCCGATGAAGATAAAGCTTGTAAGGAACATCATAAAGATTATGATGGCCGCTCTTCCTTTATTATTTTTTATATAATATCCCGCCGATAAAGGTTTCATATCCTTTTTCCTTTCTTAGACTTCCGGGGTCTTCTATAATTCGTGTGTGTTACTGATCGTTCCATCCCACATCTCGATCAGCATATCTACATCCGTAAGGATACTTCTGTCGTGGGTAACAACAAGCACCAGTCTGTCCTCTGAGTATTTCTTGAGTATATTCATTACATTAAAGGCATTCTCATGATCGAGAGATGCTGTCGGCTCGTCGGCAAAAAGCACCTTCGGATCATTACTCATAGCTCTTGCTATCGCAACTCTCTGGCACTGGCCGCCCGAAAGCTTAGCCGGTTTCTTCCTGAACTCTCTCTCCTTAAGACCGAGGCTCGCAAGATTCTCCTTAGCCTTATCCACAGCAGCCTTGTCCTTTGTATTTGATGCCACAAGAACATTGTCCAGAGCATTCATGTAAGGCACCAGATAATGCTTCTGAAATACAAAGCCGAATTCATTCCTGCGGAGCATTTCTCTCTCCTTATTTGATATCGAACTGATATCCTTGCCGTTATAGATGACCTCGCCCTCTGTAGGCTTTTTCAGAGATGAAAGGCAGTACATCAAAGTACTCTTGCCGCTGCCCGACGGTCCTATGATCCCGACAAGTCCCTTGTCCGGAAGCTTAAGATCAAAGCCGTTCAGAGCATAAAGCTTTTCATCTGTATTCATATCGTAGATCATGCTTATATTTTTAACTTCAAACATCTCTTAATCCTCCATCATATCTATCGTCCTGATCTTGTATATTGAAACAAGGATCGGGATCTGCAGCATTCCTATGATTATCGCGAATGCACTTAGTATCCTTATCAGATGATCCGTCATGATCCATTTTGAAATAAGTCCCATAGGTTCTATGATCAGCACCTCAAATGCACTCATGACTCCGACTGTCAGGACCGCCCCGATCAGTATTCCCGCCAGGAACATGATGATCATCTCTCTCATTATCATTCCATATATCTCTTTTCTCGAATAGCCGAGTGAAGCGTAGAGGCAATACTCATTGACACGATTTCTCATGAAGGAAACGTAAGCAACCAGTATCGAGATCATGAGAAATATCATTACAGCGATCACTATGATATTTATTATTGATTCAATATCGCCTTTGACATTTTCTTTATACAGCCTGTGATAATCATCGATATCCTCTATATCATCCTCAGAAGTTATTGTTATTCCTAATTCCTCGGCCAGCTTGCTGAATCTCGCTGTATCTTTATTGCAGAGGATGGTTATGTACCAGCCGCAGTTATAATTACCATTCGGTGTTCCGATGCAGAACATGGTGTCTGAAGAAAGCATTCCGACTACTTTAAATACCTGACCATAGGCATTTTCCATAAACCAGTCACCGACCTGAATGCCTTCGTTCTTCATGATGGTCTCATCTATAAGCACCTCGCCATTACCCTCCGGTAATCTTCCGGAAACAAGCTTGGCATCCATATGATCAAGTATCGGCTGTATCCTGTCGATCTCAACAAGAGGAAATTCATAGCCTATTCCACCTATGACACCGTTGTAGTTAGCATTGAGCACCTGAGTGAAGAAAGCGTCCTCTATTCCCTCGTGAGCCTTGAGGTCCTCCATCAGCTTATCCCTTGCCGCTTTATATGCTCTTGCCATTTCCACACCATCTTCGTATTTATCCTCTGTTATCCCGAAGGATTCGTAAGACAGAGATACGTAAGATATCTTCTTCGGCATCTCAAGGCATACCGGCTTGAAGCTTTCAACGGATGTATACAACGTAAATGCAATGATATACATCGCCATAAAGGTCAGCGCCAGCGCGATTATCAGTACAAAGCATGCCTTCTTGTTGTTCTTTATGTATTTTCCGGCAGACAGACGACTTTTCATTTAACTGCTTCCTCCTACCCTTATTTCTTTTTAACCTTGAAATCTAAATCACCGTTCTTGCAATTACCATCGGTTTCAACGATTATATATACCTTACCCTTCGGAAGATTCTCCAGTGATGAGCTTACCGACTCACCCGCACTCAGCTTGAAGAGCTCCTCCTTGGTGCCCTCACTGTCATAATAAACAGTCAGGCTTCCCTTCTCAATCTTCGCGCTGTAGTTTATCGCTCCACCTTTCTTGGTTTTCAGCGTAAATACCATTGTTCCGTCAAACTCACCGAAGCTCATGAAAGCCGATCCGGAAGTGTTTGAATGAGCAAAACAGATTGCAAAATATTTTGATTTATATTTGCTGCAGCCTGCTGCGACAGTCGCCACAAGCATCATAACAGCCATGATCACTACTATTTTTGTTCTTTTCATATCCTTGCCCTTTCTCTCTGATGCATCTGATATCTCCGATGCGATCCTTCTCTCCGGTGATTCTTATCATTCTTTTCGGCCGCGGTATCAATCATTTCAGCCCTCTGCGATAATGGTCTCCTCCCCAGCTTCAATGAGATAATAACACCCCGCTGCGGTAACATAAAAGTGACCGCGGTCATATTTTCCACGAAATGGTCATATGACTGCGGTCATGTTATCGTCTTTATTCAATTTAGCGGCCGCGCCGGAAATATCCGTACGACCATCTACTGTATTCAGATCAGCTTCTCGATCTCTTCTTTGATCGTTGGATCGTAAATATCATCCTTGTCCTGCTCGTCCTTCGACAGCTCGTCGAACGGTACCAGGAGCGGATGCACGCCTTTCTCTTTGTCCTTCTTCTCGCCGAATATCCAGCGATTGATGATGTGATACCTGCACCATCTGTTATGCTCTATTATAGTAACCTCCCGGATGTCAGCCTTGCCTTCATCAAGCAGCTTCTTCTCTATCCAGTAATGGTCTGCACGCGCAAGGTTCGAACCCTTGATGAAACCGTCGAGCTTCGCCCACTCGCTCTTCATCTCCTTCTCATAATCCGGTCCCGCATTTCGTCCGCTGCACCTGAGAATATAGTCATAATTAAACAGCATACCCTGACGTGACAAGAGATCCTGCCTCAGATACTCCTCAGTAAGAATATCCTTTATGTGCCCGAAGCTTACCGCCTTCTTCTTATAGATATCATCCAGTTCAACATCTCTGTTGCTGAAATAATGGATCTCGGCTTCAACCCTGTCATGGAAAAGCTCCTGTAGCAATTCTCTGTCGTCCAGCATGGAAATGATGATCCTCGACATACCCTTCAGCGTCTCGATATCATCCAGCGGATCATTATCATAACAGATAATATTATCGCAGCCTTCTATTTCCCTGACCTTCTTATTGATATCCGCCAGCAGCTTCTTCTGGTGAGTGGATGCCCCCCAGATATGATACTCGATCTGCTGTGTTGACATATAAACATTGTTAATATAACCGTATCTGAAAAGTGCCTCGCCGGCCTTTCCGAAATCGGTTATCGCAATCTTCACAACCTGCCCGCTGCCATCTGTCATTACATCATAGAGGTCATTGTCTTTCCAGTATTTTCTCGCAATCAGCTCGTAAATATTAAAATAATGCAGATACTGGTTATCCAGCTCCTTCACCAGGAAAGGATCCGTATTGTTGAGCATGATGTAGGTATGTTTTTTCTCCAGGTATTTGCGGCAACGATTGTAGATCTCCAGATTCTTCATATCATCCTCGAACATGATGATATGATTCTTTGCACGCTCCAGCTTGTCCGGATGTCTGTCCGACTCACCGAGATAGCTGTGCTTCCAGTAATCGGAAATAGTCCTGCCCCAATCTTCGTTGTCGGTATAGACCGCCGTTGAATCCGCAAATCTGTTTGACATCAGGTGTTTCAACGAATTCTGCATTGCCTCAAATACAGCAAACATAACGTCGGCAACAACAAGGAACGACGTATACTTTGCCGTAAGGACATAGATGTTACTGATATCGCTGTCCGGGTTCATGAAATACAGCGCGATCGTCGCATAGACTGCCTCCCAGAAACCCATGACGCCATGCTCTATGTCGCCGACGAAATGATAGCCCGCAACACCAAAGAGGAGCGGAACCCACGCCAGCCTGATTATCCATTTTCTTATTTTATTTAGTACACCGCCACTATTCATACTTATTTCCCCAATAAATCCCTCTCACTGCATAACAACTCTTTTTTATAATTATCGCCGACTGCATCCTATATTCCACCACGTCTTCACTGCATACATGCACATAAATTTACATTATTTCATCATAGCAGCCGGTTTTAACCCTGTTATGAATATCTGTTATTTCAAGACAAATACCGGTTTTACTCTGTCATAGATGTATGTTATTTCAACGCAACCGCCAGTTTAACTCTGTCATGGATTCCGGTCTTATCGTAAATACTTGAAATATAATTCTTTACGGTACCTTCCGAGATGTAAAGCTTATCGGCGATCTGCTTATTTGATAGGCCGTCGGCAATAAGAACTGCTATCTCCTTCTCGCGCTCTGTCAGTTCTCCGTATGTATGATCAAGACGCGCCAGCTTATCTGATCCATCTGAGGAGATGTTTGCGTCTCCGCTTGATGCAATACGTGATGTATTTCCTGATGCATCGACCGTCCCGCTATTTGTCGCTCCACTACTGCTTCCTGACACATCGCCGGAACCACCGCCCTGCTTCTGCATATTTGCAGTCACAAGGCTCGACAGTCTCTGCATGACCTTCTGGTCGAGCACTGTATTTCCGCCCATTATCTGGCTGACCGCGCCGAGGATCGCGTCCTTACCGCTATCCTTTAAGAGGTAGCCGTCCGCACCGTTGCTTATTGCATCGGTTATATTTTTGTCATCATAAAATGTTGTGAGTACAAGAATCCGGATATTCGGATAGAGCTTCTTCATATGTCCGATCAGCTCGATGCCGCCCATACCCTTCATATTTAGGTCGACAAGCGCCATATCACAGCTTGTGTCCTTAAGGATCGCAAGTGCCTCGTTACCGTCGTGCGCCTTACCGACTATCTCCATATTGTTCAGCGAGAGGATGATCTCCAGACTGTCCAGAAGCATCGTTTCATCATCCACAAGGAGAACCTTATTCATATTTCGTACCCGCCCTTTCTATTTTCAAAATAATCCCACAAGACCCGTCTTCGTTTATAAAACCGATCTACGTGATTATCAGATCATGTAATATCATTTACCTTCTGTGTCGTTTTATAATAATATCGGCAGCTCGACCGTTGCTCTGAAACCATCCTCTTCATTCACGAAGGATGTTTTGCCACCACAGCGCTCCGCATATGAGATGATCTTCTTCACACCGAAGCCCTTATCTATCCTCGCCTTGCTGTTATCATCTGTAAAATCGCTCTTGCCATCGTCCTTCACCTCAAGCCTGATATGCGCTGAATCTCCGGTGAGTATCACAATGAACTTCGTAGCATTTCCGTGCTTCACACCATTGGTGAGAAGCTCCTCAAGAACTCCCGTAAGAAACTCCACATGCTGCTTTTCTATCTGCAGCTCTTTATTCTTGCCTCCGGTTTCAGCATCCTCCGGCAGATCATATATAACATCAACCCTTCTCTCAGTGTCCATAATGAAATCGTCGACGATGCCCTCAACAGCCGCCTTAAGATCCGATATCGGCATAGCTCCCTCCGCATCATCAAGAGTTCGGACCGCCCTTCTTATCGACTCAAGGCTTCCGCGTATTCTTTCATTCGCATCGTTCATACGCTTCCTCGCCTCGTCCGGCTTCACATCGTACAGCATATCAGCCGCATCAAGCGTCATGATCGCCGCCGTGATCGAGTGACCCACGCTGTTATGTATATTTCTGCTGATATTTTCGCGTTCCAGCAGTCTCGCATTCTTGTCTGCAAGATAATTCTGCTTTACCAGCTCGCGGTTCAGTCTCTTCTCGTGCATCTCGCTGACATTTGAATTCAGCACGCGCGCCCTGTCCGCTTCCTTCTTTATTTCCAGGTTTCTCACCAACAGTTTAGCCAATGAAAGTATCATGACGATTGCCATCAGCGCCAGGCTTTCTACAACCAGCATTGCGATATCCCTGCTGTCAAGGCTGCTGTTCGTCCGCACAGCACTCGAAACAACAAACAATACTGTTGCAATCAGTCCATTGACCGCCCATTTCCATTCGTCAAATACAGCAAATACAGCAAAGCCCGGGAAGCCTCCCGATACTACCGCAAAAGCGCACGCTGCCACAAACTTGACAGCTGTGATCACGCTAAAACTATTTCTATGCAGCTTCACTTCGCCGCCTGTCTCTATGTTCTCTTCTCCTTCGAACTGATCATCCTCCAGTATTGCGTACGTTACGATCACCATCATGAGTCCGGAAAGCATAATAAGCACAGAAAGTGCTCCGGTAAAAAATATGGATCCCACCGAAGCCGCGATGATTATAAATATATTTATTATCGCATATTTCATCTTTTTATCCCTTGCCTTATGATCGCATAAAGTAAAAATGTTACCGGGAAAAATATAAACAAAAACACTACCGAACTGAATGTCAACTCTATATCCTCCTCATTTTACGAGGTCATCCCGTTATTCACATATTACTGTTCTGCCCATCAACGCTGTCATGATTTCGTTCACTGTTCTGCCCGTCTACGCCGTCATGATTTCGTTCACTGTTCTGCCCGTCTACGCTGTCATGTGTCCGTTTTTCCTCGGACTGTCTACCCACATATCACACCGCCGCCGACTACGCAGTCATTGTCATCATAAAATACCGCTGACTGCCCCGGCGTCACCGCTCTAACAGGCTCATCAAATACTATCCTCAGCCTGTCCTCATCTATCATCGAAAGAGTCGCCGCCTGCGGCTTGTGATGATATCTTATCTTCGCTCGTACTCTTACCTCCTCGCCCGGTGCAATGCCTTCTATGCTGAGGAAGTTCAGCCTGTTGCAGATAACCTCGTTCTTAAACAGCGCATCCTCAAGCGAAAGTACAACCTCGTTCCTTTCGGCATTTATCTCTTTGACAAATACAGGGTGGCCCATGGCTATGCCGAGGCCCTTTCTCTGCCCTATCGTATAATGAATGATGCCCTTATGCTTTCCGAGTATATTTCCGTCCTCGTCGACGAAATTGCCCTCGCCCGGAATCTCTTTCTCAGAATTATCTTCGATGTATTCAGAGTATTTCCCATCCGTGACGAAGCATATTTCCTGCGAATCCGGCTTCTGGGCTACCAGCAGCCCGGCCTTCACGGCAAGTGCCCTGACCTCATCCTTGGACAGTCCTCCAAGAGGCATGATGGTGCGGCTCAGCTGTTCCTGCGTCAGCCTGTAGAGCATATAGGTCTGGTCCTTCTCTGCATGATCCGCAGTCTTCACCGTATATCGACCGTTATCCAGCTTCATCACATGCGCATAATGTCCGGTCGCAACGTACTGTGCCTGCATCAAGTCCGCAAGTCCAAGCATCTTGTCCCACTTGATATAGCGATTACACTCAACGCACGGATTCGGCGTCATTCCCGCAATATAATCATCTATAAACTTTTTTATAACCTTTTCATTAAAATCGGCAACGCAGTTCTCCACATAATACGGTATTCCGATCATGTGTGAAACCTTGCGCGCATCGTCTATCTCGCAGCACCTGCTGTCCTTGCCGTCCTTGGTCATCCAGACCCTGAGCGTCACCCCGGACACCTCGTGCCCCGCCAGCTTAAGAAGATATGCTGCGACCGCACTGTCCACGCCGCCCGACATTCCAACTATTATTTTAGACATCTCTTAATCCTCTGATCTATTTATAAGTCAATTTATCATTAAATCTTATTCCTCGTGAAATATGCGGCCAATTGCACCTCTCCGGAAAATACAATGTCGCATGTTCACGCAACAAACCAAATTATATTTTATCACGCCGTAATATTGCGGGCAAGTCAGCCATCACAAAAAATCTAAGCAAAAGAAAAGGGCATCAAATCTGATGCCCTTTTCCTTCATTATTTCAGTTATTCAATCAATTACTTGAATTCCTTCTGCTGATAATCCTTAAGTCTTGTCCAGAAGTCACTTTTAAATGTACCCGAATTATTATTCGTTTTTCCCCAACCTGTTTTATTTGAGATCATATAGTACTGGATTCTAAGTCCTGTACGTGATCCACTCTTAAATCTGTTATATGGATCAAGGTCATTTTTATTTTCATTATTTGAATTACCCAACCTTGGATTCTTCTTGGTCCATTTTCCTTCGTAATAATACAGCGGAGCATCACCATTCTTGCCTATATATACCGCAACAAAAACAGTGTATTTGTCATGCTTTGTTACCTTGTCATTATACTTTGTATTCTGATTCCAGTTGCTTCCTACTCCTATATAAAACAAATACGGTGCCTTATCACCGGTCATGCCGGCAGTCTCAAGAATCTTCTTTGCCGCATCGGTATTTTCTGATATTGCGTCACCATTTTTATCTTTATCACTTAAGAATGTCGCCCCCGGAAGTATCGGATCACCCAAAACAAGCTTATCGCCATTTTTAGCGTACAGCTCAGTCAGTTCAGCCTGAGCCGCCGTAAGGCAGTTCTTCGCATCAAGCAGCTGCTGCTTCTCCTTAGCCTTATCCAAATATCCAAGCAATGCCGGAATAAGTATCGCTGCAAGTATTGCAAGAATTACAAGCACTACAATAAGCTCCACCAAAGTGAAGCCCTTATCTTTCCTTTGCTTCAATGATCTCTCTTTCATACGCAACGCCTTTCATAAGTATATTAAACACACATTCATCCACTACTATAATTATAGTACAACAACCACCAATTCAACAACAGTTTTATTTCCTCGCCTTTGCGATTGAGATAAGCTTTACAAATTCGTTTTTAGGGATTGGTCTGGAGAAATAATATCCCTGCAGGTAGTCGACCTTCAGTTTCTCGAGAAGTCGTACCTGATCGATGGTTTCGACGCCTTCCACGAGGATCTTCTTCTCCATCTGCTGAATCATACGGATCGTATTTTCCAGGATGGTCATTCCAAGCTTATTCTCAGCTCCCCAAAGTATGCTCTTATCAATCTTGATAACGTCAAAATCCAGTGAGAAAACCGAGCTTACATTCGAATAGCCTGTACCGTAGTCATCCATCGAGAACATGAATCCGGCCTTCTTCAGTCGCGTAATTATGTTACTGAATATATCATAATCATCCGCCGCAATAGATTCTGTTATCTCGAAATTGATGCATCTCTTTTTGACGCCGTACCGTTCAACTATCTCCGTAACCTCTTCCACAAAGCCCGGCCTCATACACTGCTGAACGGACAGATTCACATTTATACTGTTGATACCATACCTCGCCGGTACACCCGACTTGATGAACTTGCAGACCTCTTCAAGCACAAAATCATCTATATCATCTATAAGTCCACTTCTCTCAGCGACCGGTATAAACTCATCCGGATAGAGCTTTCCAAGCTCCTTATCGTGCATACGGATAAGCGCCTCCGCGCCGTGAAGACTTCCGTCCAGATTATAGGTCGGCTGGTAATAAACCTCATAGCTGTTTTCGGCAAAGCCCCTTGCAAGAGCCTCCTCTAGCGCCTGCCTCCTCATGATGAAACCGAGGTCGTCATCCCTGAGAACCCTCTTGTCCTTAGATTCCTTGCCATGGCTGTCCAGCATGTAGAAGAATTCCGAGGTGCTCTTGATCTGCTTCGGAACATCCGCAACCATAACCGTTGCGTTGAGCTGTATGCTGTAATCCTTATATTCCCAGGACTCGTCGAATCTCTTCAGTATATCCTCCGCGATCTGATCAGCCTTCTCGCCCATCTCATCATAAAGCGTTAGAACAACCGTTGATTTTTCCGGCACATAAACGTAATAACGCTTAACCACCGACTTCAGGTAATCAGCGATCATCTCGACGATAACGTTATTCTCTCCACTGTTTACCAGCCTGCTTATATTATCGAAATTGTGTATATGGATCATGATAAGACTGAGCTTTCTGTTATGAGTCAGACAGCCGCCCAGATCGAGATTCATCGCAGCACGGTTGTAAAATCTCGTACCCGAGTAAAGGCGCTCGTCCTCGTTCTCAATAGACATCATAACGCCCGAAAGTCCAAGCACCTCAGTCAGCACTTCTACCCTTAGCGTCTTGTCGACAAGCTGAACAATAACGCCCGTCGCAACCATAAAGATAAAAAATACCAGTGCCTTCTTTCGCTTACCCGAAAGTATCCTCCAGGAATTCACAAGAACGATGATCCCCAGAACGTAATATATCAGAGCCGCAATGTAGATGAGAGTAAGACCCCACTCACGGCAGTACCTGTTATTCTCATCAAAGCTCCAGACTGCATTTGTCAGTGGATTTGTGAGCGCAAGAAGCTCCGTAATGACTAGCGGAACAAAAATGATGACCGTCTTTATATTTGAAAGACGTGTCGATGCAAAGCTTATATTTGAAACATAATAAAAGAACAGAGGGCACAGTACCGTATGCGTTGCAAAATAGACATACTTACTGACCCTGACAGCATTCAGCGAACCCGCCGCCAGAGTAGGATCATCGTCGTAAATACTGGACGCCATCTCCGTAACAGCGTTTACAGCCAGTATAAAATACAATCCTATGAATATCTTGTTATGAGTCTTATCTGTACGCCCCTGAATAAATGTGTAGATCAGATTAACTGCGCATATAAGAAACGATGACAGACCAACCCCAAAAACAAAAGAATAGTCAAACACCCGATCACATCCTTTTTAGTGTGTCATCTGTGCCTCAAGTATATCTCCATACCAGTTTATTATGTTCATACCGTAGACTACAGCCAGTCCAAGGCCGATGCAGAGTGATGGTCCGAAAGGCATATGGTCCTTGCCACCCTTCTTCTTTCTGAGAAGAACAATAACACCGATAAAGCCTCCGATAAATATTCCAAATATGAATCCCATCAGTACTATCTTCCAGCCGAGCAAAAAGCCTGCCGCGAACATCAGCTTGATATCGCCGCCGCCGAAGGCGTCCGGTATGATAAAGTTAAATACTCTGAGAGGAAGGCTTACGCAGATACATCCTATCAGCCTGTCCCTTATACTTACATCCGGAACGAGCCAGATAGCTGCGATTCCGAGCATAAGTATCATATAATTGAGATATGGCGGTATTTCCATAGTATCTCTGTCGATAAAACCGATCATGAAAAGAAGGATATAGAGCAGCATCATAAGAACCAGCTCTGCAGCAAAGTCAAAATGTCTTCCGAGAAGATATCCACCAAAGAGTCCGAGGATTGCTCCGCCGATCACTCTGAGCTTTGAAACCTTTGCTCTTTCAGGAGTGAACTCAAGGAATTCTCCCCTTTCGCCTGTTATCTCTCCCCAGATAAGTGAACCTAACTTAGCAGGTGCACTCTTGTCGCGCATCGCCTGCTTTTTCTTCTTCAGGATCTTCTCATCTATCTTCTTGTCCTTCTCGTACGCCTTTTCATACGCCGCATCTCTTGCCAGAATCCATGCGGATATCCTTGCTATGATGAAACACGACGCTGCAAATGCAGCCGCAATGATCAGCGCACATACTATTTCTGTAACTCCCATATCTTACCCTCAACATTTACGGCACTCCGCCTGTCATCACAAAACGGATATGCCGGTTATATCTTTTTTAAATACTACTATTTTTCTTCGCTCTTCTTAACGATAGCGATATTCAGCTCCTCAAGCTGTGCATCCGTAACAACGCCCGGAGCATCCATCATGATATCCTGTGCATTCTTGTTCATAGGGAATGCGATGATCTCACGGATAGATTCCTCGCCTGCAAGAAGCATGATCATTCTATCTACACCAGGAGCGATACCTGCATGTGGAGGTGCACCGTAAGTAAATGCATTGTACATAGCAGGGAACTTAGCCTTAACCTCGTCCTCTCCAAGACGAACCATCTTGAAGGCCTCGATCATTATCTCAGGATCGTGGTTTCTGACAGCTCCCGAAGAAAGCTCGATTCCGTTACATACAAGGTCGTACTGATCAGCCATGATGCTGAGCGGATCAACCTCACCTGCCGCTGCCTTCTCAAGGATCTCCTTGCCGCCGATAGGCATAGAGAACGGATTGTGGCAGAACTCGAGAAGTCCTGACTCCTCGCCGATCTCGTACATTGGGAAATCAACGATCCAGCAGAACTCATATCTCTCCTTGTCCATATGACCTTCGCATTCTATGCCGAGCATCTTAACCGCAACGCCTGCGATCTTCTGTGCGAGAGTCTTCTTGCCTGCACCAACAACTACGAGAGTATTTGGAGCAAGGTTCAGCTTCTTTGTTATTGCCTCAGCGATAGCCGGATCAGCATTAACGAACTTAGCGATACCTCCGGCGATGGCACCGGTCTCATCACACTTAAACCAGTAAGCCTTAGCGCCAGCCTGAACCTCTATATTTGCGCAGATTGCATCGATCTGCTTTCTTGTAAGCTTGCAGTCAGAAACAGGAACAGCCTTAACAACATTGCCCTTGAACGGCTCGAAACCACACTCGGCGAGCTCATCCGTAACGTCAGAAACTCTGAGATCGATACGAAGGTCCGGCTTGTCTGTTCCGAATTCATCCATAGCCTGAAGATATGGAATCCTTGTGAATGGTGACTCTGAAGCTATATTGTAAGTACCGTATTTTGCAAATACAGGTGGAAGAACATCCTCGATAACAGCAAATACATCCTCCTTAGACGCAAATGCCATCTCCATATCGAGCTGATAGAATTCTCCCGGTGAACGGTCTCCTCTCGCATCCTCATCTCTGAAGCACGGAGCGATCTGGAAATACCTGTCAAAGCCTGCAGTCATAAGAAGCTGCTTAAACTGCTGCGGAGCCTGAGGAAGTGCATAGAACTTGCCCGGATGCTTTCTTGCAGGTACGAGATAATCTCTTGCGCCTTCAGGTGAAGAAGCTGTAAGGATAGGAGTTGTGATCTCAAGGAATCCATGCTCTATCATAGCTGCTCTCAGTGCCGCAACAACGTTGCATCTAAGAACGATATTATTCTTAACTGCAGGGTTACGAAGATCAAGATAACGGTATTTGAGACGGAAGCTCTCATCTGCCTCTCTTGAACGGTTGATCTCGAAAGGAAGCTCTGCATGGTAATTCTTGCCGAGCAGCTCGATCTCTGTAGGCACGATCTCGATCTCACCTGTTGCTATATTTTTATTGACATTACTTCTCTCGCGAACTGTACCGGTTATCTTAAGAGTTGACTCCTTGTTCACCGGCTTGATCTTCTCCATCATATCCTCTGACTCGATAACCACCTGGGTTGTTCCGTAAAAATCACGCATAACCACAAATGCAAGGTTGCCGCCAACCATTCTGACGTTCTCCATCCAGCCGACGATCGTAACTGTCTCGCCTGCATTTGCTTTCCTAAGTTCTCCGCATGTGTGCGTTCTAGACTGCATTGTATTATCCTCCATATATATCTATATTCGCTACTGACAGGTGCCATTCTCGACTCATCTCGCGAACGGTGCGGGTTCCCCTAACGGACGCTAAGCTCTCACTGCACTACGTTTGTGAATCGCTAAGCGCCGAGACCCGCAACGGTCTCGACTGGCACCTATCAGTACGCTCATATTAACTAAATATCTCTATCTGAGAAGAACTCCACTATTTCAGTGTAACCTTCCGCCTTTAACTGATCCTTTTGAAATTTCTTATTTTTCTTCATTATTACCAAGTTAATGTTCTCGCCGGCTGCTCTTCTTTCCTTAGCCATTGTAAGAATCTTAGCCATCTTGTCCTCAGGCATATTCTTCTCGATCATAAATGCAGTCTTCTCTGCGCTGCCCGGAACCTTGAAGTCCCTCTCGAGGAGAAGCATAACGATTCTCTCGAATCCGATTGAGAAGCCGCAGGCAGGTGTCTGCTGACCTGTGAAACGTCCGATCATTTCATCGTAACGTCCACCGCCGCCAACGGATCCGCCGTATTCGTCCATCGAGATCTCAAATATAGGTCCTGTGTAATATGACATACCGCGAACCAGTGTAGGATCGAAGGCCATCTTGAACTCAGCTTCCTTAGCTGCTTCAACATTCTGAATGATGAAGGCAAGGCCGTCTGTAACACTCTCGTCAAGGAACTCACCAAGTGTTTCTTTCAGGAACTTGATTCCTGCAACATCAGGTGTAGTCTTGTTGAAGAGCTCAAGGTATTTATCAACTGTTTCGCTGCTGTTTCCTACGGAAATAAGTTCCTCGCGCACACCGTCCAGACCGATCTTGTCCATCTTATCAAGTGTGATGAAAATACCATCATAATCAACCGCATCAGCCTTAACCGGTTCTACACCCTCCTCACTAACGGTCGTAAGAGGCTCAAAGCCTGCATAATCAACCATTGCACGGAGTATCCTTCTGTCATTTATTCTAATAGTGAAATTCTTGAAATCAAGTTTACCAAGCAGTGTCGAGGTTGCAAGAATCAGCTCTATCTCAGCAAGGTTTGTAGGCTCGCCGAGTATATCGATGTCGCACTGCATAAACTGTCTGTAGCGGCCTCTCTGAGGTCTGTCGGCACGCCATACATTTCCCATCTGGAGCGCCTTGAACGGACTTGGAAGCTCGTTTGCATTGTTTGAATAATACCTTGAAAGCGGAACTGTAAGGTCATATCTGAGGCCTCCGTCCACAAGGTCGTCAGCACTCCTGGCCTCGTCCAGGCGGAGCTTCTCGCCACGCTTCAGGATCTTAAATATAAGCTTCTCGTTCTCGCCGCCCTGTTTTGAAGACAGGTTCTCTATATGCTCTACCGCCGGAGTCTCAACGGAAGTGAAACCAAACTTCTTGTAGGTTTCCTTGATGAGACCGATCGCGTAGTCTCTTATCTCCATTTCTCTCGGAAGTATGTCCTTCATACCTGTAACAGGTTTCTTCGTCATGCTCATTCTTGCTTTTCTCCTTATTGGTTCACTCTTGCGTTACCTACGCTATCACGTTTCTTGTCCAGCATCTCCTCGATGCGGGCTATATAGTCATCGACGTTCTTCGTGTTGGCGATGCGTTCTACGTTGCCCTTAAACGGATTCACAAGCTTTGTGGATGCGCCCGCACCGGCACCGAAGATATCGACCTTCTCTTCCATTATCAGCATATTGTAGAGGCACTCCCTGCCCGGCTTTGAGTAGCCGACATTTTCGAGGTTGCCTGCAATATTTTTCTGCCTGTACATATAATACGGTCTCATGCCCATATGCTTTGCGTACTCTGCCGCAAGGGCCTGCATTTCCCGCGCGTCGTGATTGATCACGTCCTGATAGGTTGCAAGCTCCTCCTTAAGATGAGCCGCCCTCTTAACCGCCAGTGAATGCACCGTCAGACTCTCCGGCCGAAGAAGTCTCAGCGCTTCAAGAGTCTTCTCCATATTTCGCAACTTCTCCATCGGAAGCCCCGCGATAATATCTGTATTTATGTTATTGAATCCGCTCTTTCTCGCGAGCTCAAACGCCCTCACAAACTGCTCTGAGGTATGCGCCCTTCCGATGATGTGGAGGGTCTCGTCGTTTATTGTCTGCGGATTGATGCTTATCCTTGTAACACCGTGGGCCTTCATGATGTCCAGCTTCGCCTGATTTATGCTGTCCGGACGTCCCGCCTCGATAGTGTACTCCTTTAGATGCGATAAGTCAAAATATCTTAACGCTTCCGTCAGAAGATTATCAAAGGAAAGGTCCCCAAGTGAGGTCGGTGTGCCGCCTCCGATATAGACTGAAACCAGCCTTCTGTCTCTGTTGACGTAGGAGATGAACTGCAGCTCCCTCGAAAGTGCTGCAAGATAATCCGGCACCTTGTATTTGTATTCGTTCACAGGAAATGCTGCGAACGAGCAGTAGAGACACCTGCTCGGGCAGAATGGAATATTGATGTAGAGGGCGTAATCCCTTGTGGTCACGATGTCCTCTCTCTCAAATATATCCATCTCGCACTTTGCCACCTTGAGGGCAAGCTTTGCCTTCTCCGGTGTCGCCGCATATCTTCTCTCGTATTCGGAAATAATGTCCTGATCGGTCTGATTCTCCCTGAGTCCCTGCATGGCAATCTTGGTCGGTCTGACGCCTGTCAGGCTGCCCCACGGAAGTGTCCTTCCCGTGAACTCGGAAAGCATCTGGTACGCCGCCAGCTTAAGCCTGTTTCTGAAGCTCTTTCTGTCCTCGAAATCGCCGCTGATATATGCAAAATACTTTACAACAGCCTTCTCCTCGATCTTCAGCATTGAACGCTTCTCGTTAAAAAGCGCAGTGAAGCAGAGGGTGAACTCGTTGTGAAGCTCACGCCCCAGCGACGCAACCGCTGCCGGCTTCATCTCTGTCAGCTTCTCACCCGGATAAAATGCCATGATCATCGCACGAAGATCATTATTATACAGTTCGCTGTTCTGAACCAAAAGGATCATTCGGGCACCTCGATTTTGTTATAATATCAACACTCACAGCAACATCCGCCGAACCCATCGGCTCCGCCGCCGGTCGTCTCTAAGAGACTATCGTTCAGTGATAATTGCTTAAAAAAACATGTTATCAGTCTTCTCTCTTCCGACTGTGGTGCGGGAATTGTGTCCCGGATAAACCACCGTATCGTCAGGAAGCGTAAATATCTTCTCTCTGATATTTGTCAGCAGCGCCTCGCCGTCGCCGGTTGGGAAGTCCGACCTTCCGATACTTCCGCAGAAAAGCGTATCGCCGTCAAATATCATCTTATTCTCTTCGATGTAATAGCACATACCGCCCTTTGTATGCCCCGGCACCTCGATGCACTTGATCTTCGTGCCAAGGAGCTCAAGCTCGTCGCCATCCGAAACCAGTTCATCAGCCTTCAGCGAGATCGGTTCGTCAAACATCAGTGAAAGATTTGCGGCAGGTGTTCTGAGGATGTCCTCATCATTCTTGCCTATTACAACAGGAACGTCCGGATAAGCCTCCTTCAGCCCCTTCACTCCGCCAACATGGTCAAAATGCCCATGCGTCAGAAGTATTTTCACCAGCTTATACTGCTGGTTCTTTATCATGCCGATGAGGAAGGAAGCATTTGCAGCCGGGTCGATGATGACCGCTTCTCTGGTCGCTGTATTTACGACTGTATAGCAGTTGGTTCCCAGATCACCAAGCATATTTGTAACTACGATAATATTCTGCATATTTCCTCCCTGTCTATCTTCTTATCAACTACTTCGTGTAGCCAGCTTATTATTTTTATCATCCACGTGTATCACACATATCTAACCATGCGTATCACGCATATCTAACCACGCGTATCGCAATTAATTAACCGCACGTACGCTCGATATCGATAACTCCCTCGATATTTCTGATCTTCGACGTGATCCATGCGAGCTGCTCCGTTGAGCGGATGCCAAACTGCATGGTGACGGTCGCCTTACCCTGCTTATTGATGCGGACATTCACGCCCTTCAGATCGATCTTCGCCTCATTAAATACCTTGGAGATGTCGAACAGCATGCCCTGACGGTTCATGGTATAAATATTGATCTCAGTTGTGAATTCTTTCTCTTCACCGCTCTCGCTTCTGTCGATCCACTCGGCGTCGATAAGTCTTGTTCGCTCATTCTCCTCCATGCTGAGGACATTGATACAATCGGTTCTGTGGATGGAAACGCCACGGCCTCTCGTGATGAAGCCGACGATCTCATCGCCCGGAACCGGCGAACAGCACTTTGAGAATCTTACGGCAACATCGTCAATACCCTTAACCTGGATGCTTCCCTTCGGTATATCGTAGTGCCTGTGATCGCGCTTAAGCTCAGCGAGTACATCGTCGTCAGTCTTGTTGGCTTCCTTCTCCTTATTGACCTCCTCAAGAAGTCGGTTAACAACCTGACCTTCCTTGATGCCGCCGTGTCCGATGGCAGCCATGAGAGAATCCCAATCAGGGAAGTTGTATTTCTTAAGCACCTTCTCCTGGTATTTAAGCTGGAGGATGCTTGAAAGCTCTATTCCTTTATTCTTGCAGTAATCTTCAACAGCACTCTTGCCCTTGATGATATTTTCTGCCTTATGCTCCTGGCGGAACCACTGGTTAATCTTTGTACGCGCCTGTGTACTCTGAACGATGTTCAGCCAGTCCATCGAAGGTCCGCGTGAATTCTGCGACGTGATGATCTCAACACGGTCGCCGCTCTTCAGCTTATATTCGATCGGAACCTGCCTGCCATTAACACGCGCGCCAACCATCCTGTTGCCGACAGCCGTATGAACAACGTAGGCAAAATCGATAGGTGTAGAACCTGTCGGAAGTGTCTTGACATCTCCATCCGGAGTGAAGCAGTAAACCTGATCCTGGAAGATATCCAGATCGGTCTTGACAACGTTCATGAACTCGCGGTTATCCGTAGTATCATTCTGCCACTCAAGAATCTTGCGGAGCCAGTTCAGCTTCTCCTCTTCCTTGTTGACGTTGGTGCTGCCGCTTTCCTTGTATTTCCAATGCGCAGCGATACCGTATTCAGCAGTCCTGTGCATCTCATAGGTTCTTATCTGTATTTCAAACGGACGTCCGCCGTGGCCGATGAGAGTCGTGTGAAGCGACTGGTACATGTTTGCCTTCGGCATAGCGATATAGTCCTTGAAACGGCCCGGGATAGGCTTGTATTTTTCATGAATGATACCGAGCGCCGCATAGCAGTCCCTGACGGTATCAACCTTGATCCTGAGCGCAAATATATCAAATATCTGATCCAGCGTCTTGTCCTGGGTCTTCATCTTCTTGAAAATACTGAAGAGGTGCTTAACACGGCCATCTATCTCGGCCTTGATGCCAGCCTCCTTGATGTATTCGCGAACCTCGGCAACCATCTCGTTGATGAACTCTTCCCTCTCGCTCAGTCTCTCATCGATCTTGGTGCGTAGGTCCATATAAACCTCCGGATAGAGGTACTGCATGGAAAGGTCATCGAGCTCGATCTTGATCTTACTGATACCAAGTCGGTGAGCGATCGGTGAATAGATGTCCATGGTCTCTCTGGCCTTCTCTATCTGCTTCTCATGAGACTGATACTGAAGGGTCCTGAGGTTGTGGAGGCGGTCGGCAAGCTTGATGATGATGACTCTGATGTCCTGAGCCATGGCCAGGAACATCTTCCTGAGGTTCTCAGCCTGAAGCTCAATCTTGTCCTGAGAAAGATTCAACTGAGTCAACTTTGTAACGCCGTCAACAAGCAGTGCTACCTCGTCGGAAAATTCTCTCGCAAGCTCCTCCTTCGTAACAACCGTATCCTCTATGACGTCGTGCAGAAGTCCTGCAACGATAGTCTCCTTATCCATTTCAAGCTCTGCGAGGATGATTCCTACGCAGATCGGATGGATGATGTATGGCTCGCCTGACTTACGCTTCTGTCCGTGATGCGCCTCGTCCGCGATCTTATATGCTTTATCTATCATCGAGAAATCCTCTGACGGATGATAGAGCTTTATCTTCTCTATCAGTTCCCTGTAGAGGGTTTCCGGCGGAGTGAAATCAGCTGGCGTCTGCAGATCGCTGGCTCTCTTTCTGCCGTACACATCATAAACGATGCTTATCGGACGTGGCTCGCTTTTCTCCTCTGTAGCAGCTACCGTATTCTCAGCCTCAGTTTTTGCCTCTTCCACTGATTCTGTTTTTACTTCCGCTGTTTCTTCAACTGTCTTATCCTTTAATTCTTCCGCCATACTTATTCCTCCTTTCTATCTTCATATTTTTATTTCTTACGGAATTGACACACATGACATTCACCAGCGTGCGTCAATTTTCTAAAACAATATGCTCTGGTTCATGCTACATGCGTCAATTCCTGCAAACTGATAAGCTAACGAAAAAATGATTATTCACCCTCGTACTGTACTACGGAATCAACCGCGTAGCCCTTCAGGTTCTCGCGTCCCTTGAGGTCTGTGAGCTCAATCAGGAAGATCATCTTCACAACCTCTCCACCGAGGCGCTCGATAAGCTTTGCAGCTGCGCCGACAGTTCCGCCTGTTGCGATAAGATCGTCAACGATAACAACCTTGTCGCCCGGCTTGATAGCGTCCTTGTGGAGCTCGATAGTTGCTGAGCCGTATTCAAGATCGTAAGACTCCTCAACAGTATCTCTCGGAAGCTTTCCCTTCTTTCTGATAAGCGCAAATGGCTTATGATCCTTGTATGCGATCGGCGCGCCGAAGAGGAAGCCTCTTGACTCAACACCTGCTATCACATCGTAATCCACGTCCTTCAGGAGATTTGCCATCTCATCGATTGAAAGCTGGAAACCATCAGCGTTATCAAGCACCGAAGTTACATCTCTGAAAAGTATTCCCGGCTTTGGAAAGTCCGGAATTGTCTTTATATAATCTGCTACCGTTTTCTTCATGATCTGCCTCCCGTATTATATATATTCATCTGCCGCTTTTCGCGGCCTGCCATAATGTACTTCATCCATCTGCGGCGCGATCCGCCATGTCCTCATCCGCACTATGCCGGCTGATAATCCACCAGCATAAACTGCACTTCCCTGCTGCCCATATATTCATTTATCTGTGGACGATAAGCTATATTCAAGGTCACGCTGTTAACAGCGCCTCTCTCTATTTTATCACATTCTACTTCTGTGAACCACTCTTTTATGTTATTAAAGAAGCCCTGGACGTCAAAAGATATCAGCCTGTACCTGCCGCCTGACTTGTCCTCCACGTAGAGCCAGAGGCAGTTCTTCAGCTTGCCTCTCACCTCGGCGCGTCTCACCTTCAGACCCGCATCCGCAAATACAGCTTCTCTGTTTCCTTCGCCCACCGGCTCAAGCACGCTGAGCTGCTCAACATTTGTCAGAGTGAAATAATTCATTCCTACTTTAGCATCTATGATAAGCTTCGGAGCAAGATCCTCCTCAGCTATATTTTCGTTTTCATTTATGGCTATCCTGAAGGCGTCAAGGTTCTCTTTTCTGAGACTGAGTCCGGCCGCCTTCTTGTGCCCTCCGCAGGTATGTAGAAGCGTGCTGACCTTCTCAAGCTCTGTCGCCAGATCATAACCGTCGATCCCTCTCGCCGAACCCTTATAAAGCCCTGCATCAAGCTCAGAATCCGTAAATACTATTGCCGGCTTGTAATACCTCTCCTTCAGCTTTGCAGCAACGATTCCCGCAAGGCTTTCGTGAAGCTCCGGCACGTGGACAACGATGATATTGTCCGTCCTCAGGTCCTCTCTTGCCTCGATAACCTCGATGGCCTTCTTCATTCCGGCATCGCAGATGCTCTTTCTGCTCTCGTTCAGCTCAACAAGATGGCGCGCAATAACGTCCGCCTGCTCACGGTCGGTTGTGCTGAACAGTTCAACCGCCTGCTCCGCCGACTCAACTCGTCCTGCCGAATTGATGCACGGGCCGAGTATAAAGCTTATCGCATAAGCATCCAGCTCCTTATTCTCTCTGCCCGTCGCTGCGATCAGTGCGCGAAGTCCTACGTTCTCACTCTTTCCGATCAGACGGAGCGCTTCCTTCGCATAGATCCTGCTCTCATCCTGCAGCTTCATGACATCGCATATAGTCGCAAGTCCCACAAAAGGAACATAGTATTCTTCATCAAACTCCTTACCGAGTTTATTATAGAGACATTTGATAAATTTAAACGCTATGGTCGCGCCGCAGATATCCTCGTAAGGATAATCACAGGTGACAAGCTTCTGATCGATCACGACATCTGCCATGATATTTCTGTCCTTCGGCTCATGGTGATCGGTAACGATGACCGTCATGCCCTGGGACTTCGCAAGCTCCACCGCCTCAAATGCAGCTATTCCATTGTCGCAGGTGATGACCGTATCGACATCATCCGCCAGCGCATCGGAGATCAATCTGACATTCATTCCATAGCCGTCGGTTATGCGGTGAGGAATCCTGTAATCCACGTCCGCGCCAAGGTCTTTCAGCCCCTTCAGAAGGATAAATGTCGCCGTTACGCCGTCAACATCATAGTCACCGATAACGCGGATCTTCTTCCCTTCCTCGAGCTTTCTTATCATCAGCTCCGTGCCCTCATCCATTCCGTCCAGAAGTAGCGGATCATGACACATTGAAAGCCCGCCGGAGAGATACATCTCAAAGCCTGCCTCATCCTCCACATCACGATTTCTGATGACCTTCGCGATCAGAGGATCGATATTGAATTTTGCCGAAATCCCTGCATAATCAAGATTTCTGGTTCTAAGTATCCATTTCGGACGCGCCATGTGTTTCTCCTTAATAATCACAATCCGTATTCACGCGGCTGTATTTGTCATATTCACGCATATAGTGTTTTCTGCTTTCATCTACGCACGCAGATATGTGCGTATAAAATACATTAACGGGGACGATTTCCTCCGTGTCGAAATCTCTCCCGGCACCGGGAAAACCGTCCCCGCTGTTCTTTACTTAAATATTATACTTCTGCCTTCTTCTTGCCCTTCTTAGCGGCCTTTCTTGCTTCCTCAGCGGCTGCTGCAGCTGCCTGAAGCTTCTTCTGGCTTCTCTTCTTGAATGACAGCCAGAGTGGACCGGTGATGAAGATTGAAGAGTATGTACCGCAGAGGATACCTACCATAAGTGTAAGTGTGAACTCCTTGATAGCGGCAACACCAAGTATGTAGAGAACAAGTACTGTCACGAAGGTTGTGAGTGACGAGTAGATGTTTCTTGAAAGTGTCTGTGAAATACTTGTATTTACGATCTTCTCGTAACCATCTGTCTCAGGACTCATGAGCTTAAGGTTCTCACGGATTCTGTCGAAGATGACGATGGTTGCGTTGATTGAGTAACCAAGTATGGTCAGCATACATGCGATGAAGGTACTACCCACTGACAGGTATGCTACCGAATAAACCATGAATACGATCATTACGTCGTGGATAAGGGCGATAACCGCACTTATACCGAACTTTGTATCAGAGAATCTGAATGCGATGTAGATGAGCATAAGGATCGAAGCGATGATAACTGCGATGATAGCATCTCTACGCATCTCATTACTGATCGTACTACTGATATTTTCTGACTCGATGTCAGCGTCTGTAACGCCGAACTTGTCCTTAACTGCATTTGAAACTGCAACTCTCTCATCCTCAGAAAGCTCAGATGTCTTGAAGATGATCTGATTGTTGCTGTCTACGATCTGAATCTGGATGCTTCCCTCAGAAACGCCTGCTGCCTCAGCGATAACAGGTCTAACCTCTGACTCAGCCTCCTCAAGTGTGTATGCCTTGTCGAAGGTGATCGATGTTGAAGTACCGCCTGAGAACTCCAGACTGAAGTTCATTGTGTCGCCCCTCTTGTCCATATTCTTGTTAACGAAGAGGAATGCTATACCCATAACGATAAGGATAACGGAGATAGTTCCGGTAACCTTGAAATATTTTGAATAAGAACGAACCTTGACCTTCTTAGCACGTCCGTAAAGCTTCTCGCTTGTTACACCGAGAGTTGTAAATACATAAAGCAGGAATCTTGTGATGAAAAGTGCAGAGATCATTGAAAGAACGATACCGAGAATAAGTGTTCTCGCAAAGCCCTTAACAGAACCCGAACCCATGTAAAGAAGTACGACACCTGCGATAATGGTTGTTACATTTCCATCGACGATAGCTGAAGTAGCCTTAGAGAAACCGGCCTGAACAGCTGTCTTAACGCCCTTGCCCGCTGCAATCTCTTCCTTGATACGCGTAAATATGATGACGTTCGCATCGACGGCCATACCAATTGAAAGAATGATACCTGCGATACCCGGAAGGGTAAGTGTTATATGTAAAGTCTGTAAGAAGAAAAGCTCAAGGATAATATATGTACCGAGTGCCAGTGATGCAAGGAATCCAGGGAATCTGAATACGATGATCATGATAAGGAATATGATACCGATACCGATAGCGCCTGCAAGAAGTGACGTATCAACGGCATCATTACCAAGCTTAGCACCTACTACCTGTGAACGAAGCTCTGAAAGAGTAAGTGGAAGGGCACCGATCTTGATGGTACTTGCAAGCTGCTTAGCCTCATCAAGGTCATCCTGACCTTCGATAACTGCGGAGCCGCCTGTGATAGCAGACTTAACTACCGGTGAGCTTACGATCTGACCATCGTAAACGATGTATACGATATTTCCTACGTTTGCAGAGGTTACATCTGCGAACTTCTTAGTTCCTTCATCAGTAAATGCAAGCTCAACAACGTACTCATCGCCTGTTGTTGCCTTCTGAATAGCAGCATTTGCGTCCTTAATGTCAGCACCTGTAAGAGCAGGTGTGTAAGCCTCGCCTGAAAGGAACTTTGTCATGTTCTCGCTATCCAGGAAAAGGAGTTCGCCCGGACGTCCAAGGTCATCAAGGATGGCATTTGGATCGTATTTGCTGGTGTCTACAGGAATCTCGACAGTGATACGGTCGCTTCCTTCCTTGTAAACCTCACCATCAGGGCTGTAGGTATCAACTCTTCGCTGAAGCTTGTCGATAGTACTGTCTATCTCCTCGCTTGTCGGATTGTTGTCCTCAATCTGGTAAGTAACACTGACACCACCCCTAAGGTCAAGACCCAGTGCAATGTCTGATGCACGGCCGATCATGACCGCATCTCTTCCTTCGTCTGAAGCCTTTACTCCGTTGTTCTTCTCCTCAACGATACCGAACAGAACGGAATAAACTCCGCCTGCTACGGCAGCTAAGAAAAGGATGAACAGAAGTAATGCTTTCCTTTTTGCTTTCTTCATTTTCTTCTCCTCTTGTCACTTTAATTATTTAATACGGAGTCGAACAAATATATACCCATTCGGTTGTAGCAAAATACGCCCTCATGGGCACATATTTGCTCGACTCCTTATCGTTCTCTAATTATATTTTAACGCATCGTATAAGTAAAAGCGTCATCAGGAGCGCAGTCGTTCCCTTCGTCGCAGTCACTTGTTGTGGTGCTTGCGCAGTCGCTGACGTTCAGGTCTGCCGGTTTGTTCCAGCCTTTCGCAGCATCGATGTCAGCCATGGCGGCTTTCATCATGAGCGCACACTCGATTCTCTTACGCTCAAGTTCGCAGCCTATATCATAAGCGTCGAGCAGGCTTCCGTGGAACTGGTATGCATTTGCTGCACATCCGCCGCTGCAGTAGAATCTTGCGAAGCAGTCGCGGCATTTGTCCTTAGCGTAAACGTTGCAGAGCTTGAACTCGTCGACTATGTCGGTGCGTTTGATGCCTTCGTCAACATTTCCGATCACGAAGTCCGGATTGCCGACAAACTGATGGCAAGGATACAGGTCTCCCCAAGGCGTTACCGCCAGGTATTCTGTTCCCGAACCGCAGCCTGAAAGTCTCTTATATACACAAGGCCCGCCCTCAAGATCTATCATGAAGTGGAAGAAGTTTACAGGTCTTCCTTCTTCATAACGCTTCAGCAGTTCCTTCGCCAGGATGTCGTACTGTTCCTTGATCACTTCGACGTCTGCCTCTGTTATCGCATAATCCTCTGTCGGAGGTGCAACAACCGGCTCCATCGAAACCTCATCAAAGCCTTCATCCATAAGTGCTATCACATCATTACTGAAATCAGTATTGAAGTGGGTGAAGGTACCTCTTACATAATACTGGCCCTTCCTCTTCGCACGGAAATCCTTGTATTTCTTAAGGATGATATCGTGGCTGCCCTTGCCATTTCTGGTTGGTCGCATGTTGTCATTCACGGCCTTACGTCCGTCAATACTGAGAACCACGTTTACAAGCTCCTTATTTGCAAACTCAAGTACTTCGTCATTCAAGAGTATACCGTTTGTCGTCAGCGTGAACCTGAACTTCTTGTCAGTCTCTGCTTCACGTTTCCTGCCGTATGCAACGAGCTTCTTTACGACCTCAAAGTTCATGAGCGGCTCGCCGCCGAAGAAATCAACTTCAAGGTTTCTCCTGCTGCCCGAGTTGGCGATCAGGAAATCAAGGGCCTTGCAGCCGACCTCGTAGCTCATTATCTCACGCGGGCCGTTGTATTCGCCCTGCCCTGCAAAGCAGTATTTGCAAGCAAGGTTGCAGTCGTGTGAAACGTTAAGGCACAGCGCCTTGACTACGGTCTGCCTCTTTTTGAAATCTATTATAATATTTTTATATTCGTCTTCAGTGAAAAGCTGTCCGCTCTCAGCGAGTGAGGTTACCGCATCGTAAGCCTCCGTTATCTCGCTTTTCTTTTCGTCCTCCGAAAGGGCACTCCATGCTCCCGACTTACCCGAAACGTCGTATTCCTTACCGTTCTGGAGCACAGCCTCGACAACTTCTTCCTTCGTTCTGCCTGAATACAACTCTATTATGTCGTAAACAAGCTCATCTACAACATGGACTGATCCGCTGCACACGTCCAGAACCATGTTGTATCCATTGTTCTTATACTGATGAACCATTCATGCACTCCCAAATACAACACTCTAAAAGAGGACTATCCTCTGAATGGCCCTCTTTCAGAATGAATATTGCTGTTATGATCTTCTATGTTATTCCCGCAAGCAATGGCGGAAACAAGGATCATTATTTATTGCTCTCGCAGTGCTGATTTCCTACTGTACAAGATGTCTTACATGCTGACTGGCATGATGTCTGGCACTCGCCGCATCCACCTGTCTTAACTGTATTGTTAAGTGTCTTAGTTGTAAGAGTTTTGATTCTTTCCATCTCGTTAGTCCTCCTGAAATTAATCTAATAACGGATAGTGGTTTGTAGAAAAACCCACTATCCGAGCTATTATAGCATATGTATGCAGTATTGAAAAGAAGATTTTTAGGCGCCGCCTAGTATTATTCATCAAATACCATTGAAATGACTTCTTCAGAGATACCCTCTTCTCTATAAACATTATAATTCATCTTTTTTTCTTTTACAAGTATGTACAATTTTCTAGACAGCAAAAGACCGGTGGGTTGCCCCACCGGCCTGGATTAAAACTCAGTTATAATTGCTTACTGATTCTTCTTCCTCTTCTTACCAAGGATGATGAAGAATGTTGCAGCAGCGATCATAAGTGCTGCGCCGCCTGCGATGAGAAGCCACAGCATGCTGCTTGTCTTACCGTATTCAAACTTGATAGTCAGGGTTGCAAGGTTGCCTGCATCGTCGCCCGCCTCGATAACGAGAACGTAGTCACCCTTGTCGCTAACCTCAAGCGTTGCGGTATTGTTTGTGATTGCGATCGCCTCGCCGTTCAGATTAACTGCCTTCAGAGTATCCTCTGTCAGCTGGAGCGAAACAGTGATCGTTGTAGGCTCCTGAAGGTTGTCGCCCTCTTCAACTCCGGTAACGATGATACCAGGCTTAACGGTATCAAGTATGAAGTAGAAGCTCTTCTCAGCTGTATTTCCAACCTCGTCCTCAGCGGTGATCTTCAGAGTATGGAAACCATCCTCAATCTCTGAAAGTCCGTCGTAGAGAACGCCGTCCATGTACATCTTATAAGTTACGGTTGTCAGATCGGTAACGATATCGTCCGCGTCGTAGTCGAAGTTGAACTCGTTGAAGATCGGTATCAGCTTCTTAGCGTTCTTATCGTTAGCCGCAACTGCGTCACTGTATGCCTGATAATCTTCCTCATCGGCCAGATTCTCAAGGTCCTTGATGAGCGGCTTAGACTTGTCGATCGTGAACTGTATGCTCTGAACGGTCTCATTTCCGGCAACGTCCTTAGAAGTTACCTTGATGTTGTAAATACCGTCCTCAGTGAACAGCTGCTCGAAGTTAGCCGAAGCCATTCTCGTAAGTCTTGAATAATCGTCAAAGTTGATCTTAACGCCATTAGGATCATCCAGAGTCTTCACGGTTCCTTCGATCTTGACATTATTTCCGAGGTAGAAGGTCTCATCAACCTGTACGCCGAAGTTAACGTCCTGATCGGTCAGGTATCCGTCAACACCCGAAAGGATGATGACAGGTGCATTTTCGTCGAGGATGAAGGTGAAGGACTCAGTTGCCTGGTTGCCCGCCTTATCCTGTGCCGTGAACTCAAATCGGTACTGACCATCCTCCTTGAAGGTCTCAGAAAGTGCTGTGCTTGCGCCGCTTGCGGTGATCTCAACCGTTCTGATTGGCGTCTCGCCCATACCATCAACCTTCTGGTAGATCTTAACTGTTGCGGAGGTCATATCCCAATAGAAGTCCTCGAGCATATTGTAAGTGATCGTTGTATCCTCTGCTGCCGTCGCATCTCTTGTGATACCTGAGAATGACAGCTGCGGAGCAGTCTTATCAACTCGGAAGGTAAGAGTTATAGGATCGCTCTTATTTCCGGCTCTGTCGATAGCTGTGTATGTGATCTCGTAATCAGCCTCTGTGCTGTATGAAACGTTGCCCTCAAGAGCTCCCGTCTCCTCTGAAGTCTCAGCCGATGCAGAAGGTCTTGTCATCTTAACAATCCTTGTAACATCGTCCTCGTCCTCATTTGTGTCGCTTACTGAAAGGTAAACGCTCGCATCGCCCTGGAGGTACTGCTCAGTAATGCTTGACGAGTTGTTAAGTGTTGCTGAAAGACCCGGTTCAGACTTATCGATGATGAAGCTTACCGACTTCGATGTCGCCTCATTTCCTGACTTATCCTTAACTATGATCTTCACAACGTGCTCGCCTTCGCTTGAAACCGTTACGCTGCTTGCAACTCTCTCGTCGCCCTTGCTTGCGAAGGTTACCGGAATAGCCTCGTCGTTATCTGTTACGATGATCTCAGCTACATTGTAGTCAAATACAGCCATATCCATCGAAACGCTCTCGTTATAATACTGTCCGTATGTATAAGCGGTGTTGAAGTGTCCGTTTGTATTTGAATACTCGTTATGGTATTTGTCGATCTTTGCAGGAGCCTTCGTCGTGATCTTGATGTCAGACTGTGGCTTCGTTGTATCGATCGTGAATCCGATCTTAGCAGTTGAAGAGTTGCCTGCTCTGTCGACTACCGTGTAAGTTACTGTGTAATAAGCGTTCTGCTTATAGGTCTCCTGAAGAGCTGTTACATAAGAGCTGTCAGTCTTCTCAGCCGAATGATCAGAAGGTGTTATCACATAACTTCTAAATACATCATCAGCGTCCTGGTTCTTATCATCTATCTTCAGTCCGACAACTGCATCTGATGCGCAGAATCTGTCGGTTCCGCTGTAGGTCTCACCATCAAGTGTTGTGGTAAGCGCCGGTGCGGTCTTGTCGATAATGAAGCTAAGCTCAGAGCTCTTGCCTGTATTTCCGGACTTATCAACCGACTCAGCCTTGATCACATGCGAGCCTTCCTCGGAAATAGTGAACTCTCCTGTGTAGAGACCGTTGCCCTCGTACTTGAAGCTAACTTCAACCTCGTCGTCATTGTCGTAGACTACTGTACCCTTGACATCATAGTCAAATACAGAAATCTTAACCTTTACATTATCCTTATAATACTGGCCATATTCATAGCCATCCTTAGCTGTTGTGAAGTAATTCTCAACTGCCGGCTTGTAAGTTCTCTTATACTTGTCGAACTTAGCAGGCTTTGAGGTTGTGATCTTCAGGTCGATCTCAGGCTTCTGCTTATCAATAACGAAGCTTGCTTTGTCGTTTGATGAGTTGCCCGCCTTGTCGATTGCTGTGATCGTAACCTTATAAGTACCATTTTCGGTAAACTTTCTGGTTGAGTTATTGAAGAGATCCTCTGGCTTGTCACCCTGGCTTGTTCCTCCTGCAGGTGTAAAGTTGTAAGTAATCTTCACGTCCGTAAGGTCATTGTTAGTATCACTAAGCTTGTATCCGATAGCTACGTCACCGTCAACGCGGAGCATATCTTCAGGATCAGTGTTACCATTAAGCGTAAGGTCAAGGCTCGGATCAGTTGTATCAATTATAAATGATACTCCATTTGTACTTCCGGTATGACCGATTCTATCTGTAGCAGATGCTGTAATATGGTGTGAACCTTCGCCTGAAATCGTTACTGTGGCAGTATACTCATTTGCCTCTTTTTCCTTAAAGGTTGCCTCTACTTCCTTACCATTATCATAAACCACAAATGCACTTGTATCAGATACATTAATATCATAATCAAATACATCTATAGTTACTTTAACAGTTGAACTTCCATAAACCTCAGCATATGTAAGGCTCTTGTCAGATCCATTGTAAGTTGTCTCGAATTCCTTCGGGAACTTGCTCATCTTAGGAGCTGTTCCTTCTATCTTAGGAATATTAAGCTGTGGAGCAGCTTTATCAATGATAAACCAAGAACTCTTAGTTTCTGTCATTCCTGCCATATCTCTTACAGTGACAGTAACCTCATATTTTCCATCACCCTCACCCGTTCTAGGGAATGATGCAGATGTAAAGTTGCTAATATCAACTGTCTGAGCAGTTCCGTTGAAAGGTGTGTATGTGTAATGAAGCTTTACGTCAGCGGCATCCTTGTAATCGTCAGTATAAGAATATGCAAGGCTTACGATGCCACTCTTTCTAAGACCTGCCGATGCTGTCTCACCATCAAATGTTAAGCCTAAAGAAGGTTTCACATTATCATACACGAATGTGACATGCTCTGATGTTGTTGTCTGATTAGCACTATCAGTAATTGTTACATATATGTCATTGCTTCCATATTTAGTGATAGCAGGTGTTGTGATAACATAATCATCGCCTGATTTAGTAATCGAAGAACTACTCGTTATGTCTGTTGTGCCATTATAAACCTTAATCCCTGACTTATCCTCGTTAAGGTTCAGGTCATATGCCTTGAATGTAACAGTAACACCATTAGCATCTCTGTAATATCCGTCATAATTAACCGATGCAACCTCACCAAAATGCGCAAATGCATTTTCTCCGGTATGAGCCGTTGTAGACTTCGGAGCCTTACCTGCAGTTTGGCTGTTAGATACAGCAGATACATATACTTCCGGATTTGTTTTATCAATTACAAATGTTGTAGTATCTGTGGTTGTCGTTCTGCCGGACTTATCCGTTACTACTGCATAAACTTCATAAGTTCCAGGATCCTCGACAGTAGTTGCAGGAGGATTTTCTCCACCACTAACAGTTGTATTTGTAACTGTGCTATCAAGAGCAGTGTATTTGATGTAAATCTTCTCATCAGCAACATCTCTATTATTGTCAGTTACAGCAAGACTTATGCTTACCGGGCATTCAGACGTACCATAAAATGCCTTTGGAGCAAGATCCTTAAGCTTGATACTTACAGCAGGTGGTGTGCTGTCAATTGTAAATGTTACTGTCTTCTCTGCAGCAGTATTACCGGCAAGGTCTGTTGCATTAATCGTAAACACATGCGTGCCTTCAGCTGTTACCGTTATGGTTTTTGACTGTGACGCAGTTGTATCCCACTCAAGATTATCATCAACCGCCGTTCCATTGAGAGTATGTGAAACAGTGATCGTTTTGTTATTAACATCATCAGCTGTCAATATAACATCAACACTATTCTGTGTAAGTGGATAATAGTTATAAGTTGCTGAATCTGAACTGCCTGTATATGTAACTGCGGCTGTTGCAGTTCCCGTTGTTTTTGGAGCATTCTTAAGGCTTTCATAGACATCAATTTCAACCACCGGAGGTGTCTTGTCAATAGTAAATGATGTAGTACTGCTTTCAGAATTGCCAGCCATGTCCTTTGCAGTAATTGTGACCGTATATACTCCCTGGTCTTCAAATGTATGGCTTCCTTCTGTAAATGTAAATGATGCATTCTCCACACTCGAGCCTGTTCCTGCCGGAGTAGGAGTAAATGAGTATACACCAGACACATCGTAATCATCTTTGTTAGGATCATTCAATGTGTAAGAAACAGTAACATCACTTCTATAACACGTATTATCTTCTTCCAAAATTTTAGTTCCCGAGAGATTGATTGTTGGAGCCTCAGCTTCTTTATCAATAATAAACTGAAGATTCTGTGTGGAAATAGTTTCCATTTTATTCCCAGTGTCATCAGTCGCAATTGCAGATATATTATAACTTCCAGCATCTGATAATACTACATTCGCTGTATATACATCCGTTCCGTTTTCATGGTCCCAGTTCTCTATTGTCAATTCTGAATCGCCATTATTAACCTTGATCTGAGTAGCCGGATTAGTGATATTGGAATCTGTCACTGTAATCGTCACTGTTACGTCGGTATTCACATACTTATAATACTTATATTCAATTTTAGCCGCTTCTGATAGCCCATTATTATATGTATTCTTATAAGCTGTCTCTAAATAAGCTGTATTATATGTTTTTCCCGCAGGTCCATTTTTAAGGCAGTCATTATTAGTACTAAACTCTATTACAGGCTCTGTTCCATCATAAATAATAGTAAACGACAAATATGCACTATTATCCTGAGTCAGATCCTTTGCAGAAACCTGAATGACATAACTTCCATCAGGAATAGCTGTTTCAGGGTTCAACGAAAGGAGTTCCCTTAAAGTAACGGAATCTAATGTATAACTTTTTCCATCTTTTCCATCGCCAAGAAATTCATTTACCAATCTTCCATCTGTACTAGGTGTTATTGAGCCCGTCTTTGGGTTTGCAGAAGTACACTTAACCTGAACTGTACCTAAGTTGATAGTATCGCTAAATACTGCACTAAGTGAAACATTACTCTTAACCTTAATAGTGCTTCCGTTAGACACCTCTACTTCTTTTTCCCCATCTATGATCTTACAATCTGATATTACCGGAGGAGTATTATCTACATGGAAATCACCCGAAATAACTCTTTCATTCCCCAGGTTATCCCTAACTGAAAACGACACTTCTGTTTTCACATCTGTTATGCTCGTATCTGTAGTTTCCCACTCCGAAGGTGTCACCTGATAGATATATAATCCATCAGCTATTCTAGAATGCGTCTCATCAAATGTCATTCCTGAAACATTTATAGTATCAAGTTTAATGCCTGTAGCGTAATCATTCGGAGTATCCTGAACGCCACTTATAACAACAAATACATTTTTATACCAATTGCCTGAGGTAGTTGACGTCCACGTATCGCCATTGTCATAGCTCCAGTCATCACCATTGTTTGTGATTCCTATAAGTGTATCCGGTAAAGGTTTTGACAGATCAACATAATAGAGTGTTGAAGAATCCCATTCATCCGGAGTATATCCATTGACATTTGTTGCCCGAATCTTAATGCTATAAGTGCCATCAACCAAAGAACCTATCGGTTCTGATTCCAGTACATAAACATACTTCTGACCATTAGATTCCGAAGGACTTTCTTTGCTGACAACATATAAATCAGCAGCGCTTTCCGTTGCATTATTATAGAAGTTAGCAGAAATAGCTCCTGCCAGATCCTTCACTTTTGTGTCAGGATCACCTGAAGGATCCGTAACGACGATAGGAAACTCTGATGTGATAGTGATACGATATGCTATTTGAGTTGTAGAAATTACAGCATAATCTTTATCATCTAATTTAGTAGTTGTAAATATCGGCGCTATATCAACACCGTATTTTTCTTTAGCAAATGTCACGCTTCCTTCATATACCTTGTCGTTAGCGTTTCCAGCATTATCTTCAGCAACTATTGTGTAATTAAAATTGCCTCCAGTTGAAGCTAATGATGTAAATTTGTTATTCGCTATTGTCGCAATATACGGAGCATCTTCAGTCTCATCCTTGGTTGCTGTTACCACATCACTCTCGCCAAATTTAACCTTTACTGTATCATCCTTTACTCCTGTACCCAGTTTTTCATCGCTACCATCATAAATATCTTTCAAATAAAAACTGATTTTAATATCTTTCTGGGTAGTGTACTTACTCGGCTCAGCATCATTTGTACCATCATTCTGTGTTACAATTACGCCCCGTCTCGAAGTATCAAGAACCGGAGCTGTTGAGTCATAAAATACATAGTACTTATTGTTAACTTCCGTAACAGAGTTTTCACCCTGACCTGTCCCCGCGGTAAGGACGATTTCCTTCAAACCTTCCTCACCAAAAGTACATGTTTTAATAGCATCAAAATCTTTATATGTAGTATGATCCTCTTTATCTGTCAGAGTAAAGTTTTCCCCGTCCAATTTTACCCAGGCATCAATATCGTTGCCTTGAGTAAGAACAGCACTGAAGTTTACTGAATCTTCTTTTGTAAAAAGAGGATTACTTGAATTCTCAAATGTTGATGCATCTGTATTGTTTATCTTAACATCGGTCAAGCCGAATCGTGTGTCTGAATAATTAACACATATTTTATAATTATGTGTCACCTCACTATTATCGCCTGTAATTACGAGCTTATAGTAAGTTGAAATCGCATTATTACTAGCATTTCCAGGTATTTCAACAGTACCAGTAAAAGTACTATTAGACTCTGTTATGTTAACCGCACAAATTTCTTCATCAGACGAATTATATAACTTAACAGCCCCTATTTCATCAGTTGTAATCTTCAAGTTTATATTGCTGTTTGGATCAATGTTTGAAATAATAGCATCATCTCTCGTCGGATTAAACTCAATAGTGGACATCTCCCTCTCACTAATCAAAGGTAATGTTGTTTCAGCTGTTCCGACCGTATACTCAACCTTCGATTTCAGCTTATAATTTATTATTACAGTTTGTTCATTGTGAGCCGCATCTGTGAACCATACTTTACTACCTGTTGTGCCATCATCAATATTTGTAACATATCTATGGTAAAGATAATATGTTCCGTCCGATGGATATATGGTCGTTCTGTTGGCAGAATCATTAATATTAGCCGCATTATATGATTTAGCAGCATTACGACTGCTCACTGTGGTTTCGTCTGTTCCATCGAGGTCAGTTGCGCTTATTACAAATTGATTCTCGCCATAATAATAGTCTGTCTCTGAGCTAGGCCATGTGTCGGTGATCGTATCACCACTTACAGTAAATTTTGTATCTGCAGAAACATTATAATTCAGCGTTATGACGTTCTTTGTGTATGACGTTGGATTTGTATCATTATCCGGAGTAAAGCCCACTATAAATTGTGATGTTTTAAAATTATTTATAATGCTTGTTTTTTCGTCAGATGTTAATTCTACATTGTCCTCACAAGTATACGTCCTTGTTACAACAAGCGTTGCTTGTTTATTATCATTACTCAAATGAGTCAAAGTAGTTTCACCGTTTTTCCAACTAAATGTATCGGTGATTACGAAATCAATATATTTAGCGTTTACTTCTGATTGTTCAACACTAAATTTTTTATTATCAAAATACACATGATGAGTATTGTTAGAAATCGCAGGCAGAACGAACTGTATTTTATTATTCTGTACATAGATATTACGTTCAGGCATAGTTTCTAACATTAAATATGTCTGATAATCATTCTGTATACCAGTACCAAATGTAGTACCGAGATAACTGTCGTCAGTATATGGTGTGGTTACTTCTGTACTTCCTTCCCCGGCCTTAACAACTTTCTTGCTGTCGTTCACCTTCACAACAGTAAATACCATCGCAACTGCCATGATGAAGGCGATTATTCTGTTGCGTATTTGTCTTTTTCTTCTGTTTTTACTCATACTGAATTCTACCTCCATTCCTTAATCATCCAGCGACTCGCTGGTATTTACGACTGTAGCCGAGTAAATGATGTTGATCTGCTCCATGTAATCGGTGTCGTCGTCTTCGTCCTCGGTGGTCATCTCGTCTGTGCTGCCGATTCCGGTGCCCATATCGTTGACGATGTCAGTTCTGTCGTTGCTTGTAAGAACTGATGTGATGTCCTCGCCGAAGTTTCCTGTTACCTTGTGGCTGATATCATCAACCTCGATGCCCTTGCCTGACAGAACGTCTGTGACATCCTCGTCAAGGTCGTCATCGTAGAGGTCAAGAGCCTCGCCCTCTGAACCGAGGATTGCTGTTTCTTCCTCGTTGATACGTGGGTCGTCGCTTCTGAGATCGCCTGTATTTCCTCTGAGGAGAGCTGTTGCTTCCTCGTCGACCTCTTCGCCGTCGATTGAGTTCTCGCGAAGGATCTCTGTCGACTCATCATCAACATCATCATATGCTGACTTAGACTTCGCTGCTGCCTCGCCGTTCTTGCCGTAGCCGAGAACCTCTGTTGATGTATCGTCGCTTATGTTGCCGAAGCCCACATCCGGTCTAGGTGTGTATTTCGACTTGGTCTCTTTCTTCTCTTCCTTCTTCTGTTCCTCGAGCTTGCCGGAATCAGCTGACTTCATCTCAGCCTCACGAACTGTGATCTTGCTTGTAGAATCGTGAATAGCCTTCTTCTTGGAAACTGATTCGTAACCGCTCTTTCTGATCTCTTCGATCCTCTTCCTCTGTGTACTTCCGGAAAGATTACCAAATACAGCCGGAATCTTCAGTACGAAGAAAAGTACTATAGTAAGTATAAGGAAAATGATCGCGCATATTATGCCGCCGTAAAAAAGTATTTTATAAAATCCCATGCGTCATCACTCTCCCTTCTTGTCGTATTTTCCATCACGGAGGTCACCGACCTTCACCTTGAGGGATGTCCACGAGCTGTTGCTGTCGATGTTAGGAACTCGGTTCTTCGCCTCGTCGAAGAGGTTGTAGATCTCGTTCTTCTGAGTCTGTGTATACTTCATCGGATCGCCGTAATACTCAAAGAGCGCAGTAAGATGAGCCGCATAAACCTTAGCTATAGCGGTTGAATCAACTGAAAGATTCTGCTCACCCAGTTTGAAATATGTGAATGCGTTCTCGTAATCGTTCATCGCGATGTACATGTCGGAGATACTTCTGACCTTCGACTCGTATGCAGACTGTGCCGCCTTGATGTTGCTGTTGCTGCTTGAAGATGAGAGGTCGATAACATTTCCGTCCTCGTCAGTCTTCGATGCGATAAGCTCGAGCATAGATCTGCTACGCTCGATCGCCAGATTGTAGTAACCGCTCGAACCGTCGTGACCGGTGCCGTTGACAACCTCGATCTCGTAGGTTCTTGCTGCGATATTCTGGTAGATCGTCGCTGCATAGTTTGTAATGTCATACTCGTACTCAGCTGCGTTCTCGGACTCGTTGAGATCTTCCTCGGCCTGCTCTACAGCGGCACGGATAAGCTCAAGGTAATCCTTGTCGACGTCGCCTATGATTCTCGTATAACACTTCAGGATAAGGGTGTAATTCGTGAACTTCTGCTCGTTCGAATTCGAAAGTCCCTTATTATAATTGTAGAAATCGGTTACGTTCACGTAAACCGCATTTGTGTCCATGATACCGTTTGTAAGCGCTGATGCAACGGTTCCGAGGTATTTTGCGGACTTGCTGTAGGTGTCGAAGTCCTTGCTGTAATGATCGTCGTCCTTGTCGTCGATCATCTGGAAATACTGTGCTGCAACTGCGTATTCCTCTTTTACGAAATACCTGTAAGCTACCTGGTAGATAACATCCGCATTTACATTGTATGAAGGATCCTTGATCTTAGCCTCGATGGCCTTGAGTCCCGAATCCAGATCCAGTGCCGGCTCACCATCGCCGGTGTACTGGCTGTCAACCTTAACGTACATGTCGAGCATTCTGAGGTAAGCATCAGAGCTGTCCACATTGAGGTTGATCGCGTCTTTATAATAGTTGGAAGCTTCCTTATAATCACCTGATTCGTAAGCTTCGTTACCGCTGTTAACAAGTTCGGTATAGTTCTCCATACGGAGTCTGTTGATACCCTTGTAACCAACGATTGCGGCAACGCCTCCGACAACCGTAAGGACTGCCGAAGTGATAAAGAGGGCCATTTTCTTCTTATTTTTCTTTCTGAAGGTATCGTCCAGCTCTGTATAATGGTCGAGGGCATACAGAAGCTCCGAACAAGACTGGTATCTGTCGTTCGGGTCCGGCTGGGTACACTTCAGGATGATCTTCTCAAGACCTGTTGAAAGTGCAGGATTCCACTGTCTGATTGGCTTCATCTCATACGGAGGCTCGCAAGGGTTCTTGCCGGTAACCATGTGGTACATGGTCGCGCCAAGGTTGTAAATATCCGTTCTGGCATCTGTCTTGTAGATACCACGGCCCTGTGCATCACCAAACTGCTCCGGAGCGGCATAGCCTCTCGTACCGAGTGCAGTCGTATCCGCATTGTTCTCGATTGTATATTCCTTCGCAGTACCGAAGTCGATGAGCTTAACGCCGCCCTCAGGCTTCAGCATAACGTTTGAAGGCTTCATATCTCTGTAGATGATAGGCGGGTTCATAGAATGCAGGTAGTCAAGAGCTGATGCAAGCTGTCTGCCCCACTCAATAACCTTTTCCTGCGGCTGTGCGCCTTCGTCCTTAAGTATTTCAGCTATGTTGGTACCTTCTATGAAGTCCATTACAACGTAGATGATACCACGGCTGTTGATGATGTCGACGATACGTGGAAGAACAGGGTGATCCACGTCCTTCAGTATGTTAGCCTCTCGCTCAAGACCTTTCAGAAGAGTCTCTCGGCTCTTGCTGCCGTCGTTCTTCATCTCCTTAACAGCCCACTGCTTGTTAAGACGATTATCACGAGCAAGGTAAACTATGGACATACCGCCTCGACCAATCTCTTTCAGTATTTCATATTTACCGTCTAAAACAGTTCCCTCTTTTGTCATTTTGTAATCCTCTATACCTTATTCCGATTTGGTTTTTACTACCACAACAGTAATATTATCTGTCTCTTTGCGGTTCTTCACGAGCTCCGTGAGGTATACGCAGCCGTACTGCAGCTCGTCGTTTGTAGGAGTTGCCTTCGGTCCGAGCTTATCGATTATCTCGTCCTCACTTATCTGATGTCTGAAACCGTCCGAGCAGAGGAGATAAACTGCATCCTCCTTGATCTCGCCCTTCAGAAAATCAGGCTGCACGATATTTGATGCTCCTACGCACTGCAGAAGAACGCTTCGTCTCGGGTCGATCTTGGCCTGCTCCTCAGTCATCCTTCCCATTGCAACCTCTCTCGCTACAAATGTCTGATCCTTCGTCAGAACCTTTGCTGTGTCGGTCAGCTCGTATACACGGCTGTCACCAACATGCACGATGTAATACTCTCCCTTATACATGAGTATCGCTGAAACCGTGGTTCCCAGCATGAAATTATTTGACGAACCGTAGTTGCCAAGCTTCTGGTTCATAACCTGGATGATATTGTCCCAATCATCGTGGAGGCTTCCTACGGAAAAACTATCCTTCACGGCCTGCTTCATGAACTTGGTATCAAACCACTCGCTGAAGGCGTAAATAACCTCCTTGCTTGCAAGCTCACCCTTTGCCAGACCACCCATGCCATCGCAAATAATGGCAAATGCAGCCTTACCCGTAGGTGTATCAATGATCCTCACTGCCAGAGAATCCTGATTCGTGCTTTTCCTTATGCCTATGTCTGTATTATAACTGGCTGTAAATTCCATTCTCTTCTCCATTCCCAATCATTATTCACCGCTGCGAAGGCGGAAGATAAATTCCTCGTCTCCAAGTTTAACCTTCGTGCCGTCTGTCAGGAGCTGCTTCTTGCCTGCCTCTAACTTCACACCGTTAACATATGTTCCGTTTGTAGACTTGTTGTCTGTGATGTAGTTAGCGCCGTTAGCTTCTCTGGTTATTATACAATGCTCTCTACTGACTGCTGTATTATGCTCGATCGCGTAGTCTGCATGAAGCTTTGACTTACCAATGATGAACTCAGGCTTTGTAACGTAGATGTTTTCCTTCGTCTTTGTTCTGATGAATCTCGGAACAACCTTGCCTCCTGCCATTGCAGCATCAGTAACAAGTGTTGTTACATCCTGAACAGGCTCTGCCTCAACCTTTCCAGCTGCTTCCTTAGCTGCCTGTGCAGCCTCACGTCTTGCTCTCTTCTCAGCCTCAACCTTTTCAGCTGCATCCATAAGGATCGATGGGATACCAGGATCCTGTGTAGGATCTGCCTGCTGAGCAGATGCTGCAGGTGCCTGTGGAGGTACCGCATCTGTTGCTGTAAGTATGTGCGGATCCTTCGGAGCCTGTGGTACCGGCGGTACAGGTGCCTGTGCAGTTGGAGCCTGCGGTGGTATCGCCTGTCCCTGTGGTGGAACCGGCTGACCTGCTGGAGGTACTGGAGTCTTTGGTGCTTCAGGTGTCTGCGGCTGTGGCTTAACCATGTGTGGAGGAATCTTCTGGAAATCACTATCATCGATAAACGAGAAGGATTCCTGATTCATCTCGTTCAATATATCGTCATATGTATTCTGTTTCTTTTCTTCAACCTTTGGTGCTTCCGGAGCCTTTGGTGCCTCTGGAGCCTTTGGTGCTTCAGGTGCCTTAACTTCCGGTGCTGCCTGTGGTGGCATCGGTGGTACCGGTGCTTTAACTTCCGGTGCTGCAACCGGTGGGACCGGAGGAATCGGCGCCTTAACCTGTGGCGGTACCGGAACGCCCTGTGGCGGTGCTACAGGTGGAACCTGCTGTACCTGCGGAGCTACCGGAGGAACCGGAGCCTTAACCTGAGGTGGTACCGGCTGTCCCTGTGGAGGAACCGGCTGTCCCATTGGTGGTACCGGTGGCTTACCCTGTGGCGGTACCTGCTGTCCCATCGGTGGTACCGGTGGCTTTGCCTGCGGTGGTACCTGCTGTCCCATCGGAACCTGTGGTCCTGTTAGCGGTGCTTTAGGAGCTTCAGGTGTCTGTGGTGCCTGACCCATCGGAACCTGCGGTCCTGTAAGTGGTGCCTTAGGTGCTTCCGGAGCCTTTGGTGCCTGTGGAGGCATCGGTGGCATTGGAGGAACCTGTGGCTTAGCCTGCGGAGGTACCGGCTGTCCCATTGGAGGTACAGGTGGTTTTGCCTGCGGAGGTACCGGCTGTCCCATTGGAGGTACCGGTGGCTTTGCCTGTGGCGGTACCTGCTGTCCCATTGGTGGTACCGGTGGCTTTGCCTGTGGTGGTACCTGCTGTCCCATCGGAGGTACCGGTGGTTTACCCTGTGGAGGCATTCCCTGTGGTGCCTGTCCAAACGGTGCCTGTCCGAATGGTGGCTGTCCCTGCGGTGCCTTTACAGCTTCCGGTGCTTTTTCTGCAACTGTCTCAGCAGCCTTGTCTACAACCTTGTCAACTGCTTCCGCTGCCTTCTCCTCAACCTTCTCGGCTTCTTCAGCAGCTTTTTCTTCAACCTTCTGAATTTCTTCAGCAACCTTCTCCTCAGTCTTCTGAGCTCCCTCAGAAGCTTTTTCTTCAACCTTCTGTGCTTCTGCCGCAACTGCATCAGGAGCCTTAGCTTCCGGTGCTATCGGAGGAACCGGTGCTTTTACTTCAGGTGCCTGTGCACCCTGTGGAGGTATCGGCTGTCCCATTGGAGGTACAGGTGGTTTTGGTGGAACCTGTCCCGGCTGACCCTGTCCGAACGGCGGCTGTCCAGGCATACCCTGCGGTGCCTGTCCGAATGGTGGCTGTCCTGGCATTCCAGGCTGACCCATTGGAGGCTGTCCCTGAGGACCCTGTCCAAACGGTGGCTGTCCCGGCATTCCCTGTGGTGGCACACCCGGCTGTCCAGGCTGGCCCTGTGGGAACTGTCCCATCGGCGCCTGTCCATAAGGCATCTGACCGTATGGCTGACCATATGGCTGTCCGTATGGCATCTGGTTTGCCGAATTCTGCGCACGGTTTCTCATCAGCTCCATACGATTGATCTTTCCAGGATTTGCCGCCTGTGGTACTGCAGCTGCCTGTGGAACGAATTCCTTGATATTTGCTTCGTACATCATCTGCTTAACTGCATTTCCGAAGTTAGCAAGCGTGAAGTTGAAGCCGTTTATTTCGTTGAAAAGTCTTGCGACATAATTGTCTCTGTCGGAGGTATCAAATCTAAGCATAGCGAGTACGCTTCTGAAGAAATCAGATATGTCTTTGATGGCGATTGCGCCCTTCTGTACAGGAATCGCAACACAGATAACCTCGAGCGTCTCCGGATTAACAAATATCTTGCTTGCATCCTTCAGGATATAGCTGATCTGTATTCCTCTCGGACCTATGCTGAAGGACTTAACAAGTCCATCCATAAGTCTGAGCACGTCAGCCTTGCTCCTGTCCTTCTTGCTGAAGGTTTCGAGGTTCGGATAATCAGTTGTGATTGCGGAAATAGTCTTGTCGTCGTTCACCTTGATCGGTGCGACGCCCGGTATAACTTCCTTGCTGAGCTTGTCGGCTGCGGTTGTGTCAACCACGTCAACAAGATCGAGCTCGTATTTTAAAATAACATTGCCATTCTCGTGTGTTTCAACTATCTTCCCCATAATACTTCCTCCTGAAACGATTATGTCATTTTGTTTTAAATCTTAAAAATCCCCCGATTTCAGCTGAAAACGGGCCAAAATCTACTGTATTTTATAAACGACTTTATGAGAACCCTCATCAGGTTCTCATAAAGCTTTTTCTCATATAAAATTAACCAAGTTTGAAGATAAACTCCTCATCGCCGAGCTTGATCTTGCAGTTGTTCTTAAGGAGAACCTCTTCGCCGTCGCCAACCTGCTCGTTGTTAACGTAGGTGTGGTTGGTCGACTTGTTATCCTTGATGTAGAAACCGTCCGGCTTCCTTGTGATGATAGCGTGCTGTCTTGAGATAGCACCGTTACCTGCAACTGAATAATCAACTCCACGGTTAGCCTTACCGATCTTAAATACATTCTTGGTGATGATGATCTTCTCTTCTGTATTTACGCGGATCATGTAAGGGTTGATCATGAGTGCTCCGGTAAGTCCGAGTACAGAGCCTCCGGCCTGATTCTTGGAAAGCGTACCCTGGCCGATTGTGCTTGCCTTCTCCTGGCCTGCTGCTTCATCAATGTTCTCGATGGCTGCCTCGCTGGAATCTCTCTTTCTTGTCTCGCCGGCAACTTCGATGATCTCTGTTTCGCCACCTGCTGACTCAACTGCTTCTTCTGCAGCTGCCTCTGCTTCTGCTGCGCCTTCCTCAGCTGCTGTCTGAACAAGTGCTGCTCTGTTGATCCTTATGTTCTTAGCCTGAATACGTGGATTGTTTGGAACAACCTCATCAAGCTCTTCATTCTTCAGGTACTCTGTAAGGCCAGGCTCCTTCTTAGGCTGTTCCTTACTGCGAACGATCTCTTCGATCCTCTCCTTAACCTCAGCCTCTGTAGCCGCCTTCTTGTCTTTCTTATCCTTCTTGCCCTTCTTGTCAGCTTCCTTCTCTTCCTGTGCGGCCGCTGCTCTTGCAGCTTCCATCATCTCTTTGTCGTGAGCTGTGAGCATTCCGGTTGCTGTCTCAACGAGCTGGTCGATATCCATCTCATCAACAGGAGTTGTGTCTTCCTCGTCGTCATCGTCGTACTCGCCGTCATCGCCGATCTCCGGAAGGACATCGCTTGCGCTGCCGAGGTTGTTCATATAACTTCCGACGCCTGAATCATCCTGGCCGCCGCCTGACATGATCTCTGTTCCGTCCTCTGTCGAGAATGCGCTCTCAGCGTCGAAGTCGATTCCCGAATCCTCCATGAGTGCCTCTGTAAGTCCGATCAGGCCTCTCAGGTTGAAGGAATCGCTGTTTATGTATGTCAGGAGCTGTCCAACGTAAGACAGGTCCTCGTTAACATCAAATCTCATGTGAGCCAGGAGCTGTCTGATGAAGCCCTTGAACTCTATGCTGAGCGATCCGTCGCTCTCAACCGGCAGGCACAGGAACTGGATACTGTAGGTTGCCGGATCGATATATACGAACTTCTTGTTCAGGAGAATGTATGAGAGGTGTATCGCCTCTTCCTTAAGTGTTACAAGGCCGAGCGAGATATTTCTAAGGATCGTAAATACCTGTGCCTTGTTCATCGTTCTCTTTGCAAATTCACCGAGCTCCGTCTTGCCGGATACGTCGTAGGACAGATAATCAAAATCGTCGTCCTCCTCGTAAATAACACTGACCAGCTCTTCCAGTCCGTCCTCTTCCATAGCTTCGAGAACGTCCTCGTCTACCTCACAGCCTTCCCCAATAGTGTATGTGAGATAACGCTCATCCCCAATATTTTTTACAGCAAAGCTAAAATTCCTCATGTCAACCAGTCTCCTCCTGCTTTATTTTATGTCGTATTCGTTATGTTTTATTTAATCTTACCAGTCGTCGTTGTCGTCATCGTCATCGTCGTCATCCGACTCACCGTCGCCGTCGCCGTCGGTTTCCTCGTCATCCTTCGGAATACCGTTCATCCAGCGCTCGTCATCCGATGTATCCTCGTGCTCCTCAAGAGTCTCACTGAACTTGTGATAACCCTTCTCCTCATTAACCAGTCGATAATAGTAGTAATCGTTATCGTCCGGATTGAGCACCGCGTAAATACATGCATTTCCCGGATTACTTATCGGTCCTGCCGGAAGTCCTGCATACAGGTAAGTGTTGTATGGCGAATCAAGCTCAAGGTCATCGTAGGTTACGACTTCCTTGTTGTACAGACCCTCTGTCAACGGATATAGGACTGTAGGGTCAACCTGCAGAGGCATCTCGGCATCGAGACGGTTGTAGTAAACCCTCGCCATCATCTTTCGCTCCTCCGGGACCCTGCACTCTCTCTCAAGGATAGATGCAAGTGTGATGACCTCGTAGGTGGTAAGCCCGCGCTCCTCGGCCATCTCCTGAAGCTTTTCTGAGTAGTTATTCTTAAATGCACGAAGCATCTCTCTAACAAGTATGTCCGGCGTTGTATCTTTGTAGATATCATAGGTTGCCGGGAAGAGGAAACCTTCCAGTCTGTATCTAACATCGGCGCCGCTCGGTACCTCCGCGAGATATCCGAAGTCGGTTGATGTGATCGACTTAACAGCCTTTATGAAATCTGACTTCGAACAGATTCCCTGCTCCTCACATCGTTCGGCGATCTGATCTATCGTGAAGCCCTCGGGAACGACCAACTTGGCGATAGGTCCCTCAACTTCTTTCTCCTCTGACATGATCCTCATCATCTCGAGGGTATTCATTCCTGTATTTAAGGTGTAAACTCCGCTCTTCAGCTTGCCGCTGTACTCGGAGTTGGAAAGCCTTCTCGTAAATGCAGTTTTGTATTTGATAAGTCCCTTCCTCTTCAGGATCTTGGCGATATCCTTTTCAGTCGCGCCTTCAGGGATCTCAACCACTACGTCCTTGCCCTGGGTTATCTCCGTATTTGTATATTCATGCTGATAATCGTTGTAAATATCCATCACATAATCTTTGATAACTCCGAAGAGCATGATGGCCGCGATTATTCCTATTACCCATTTAACTATTTTTACTGAAACTTTCCTAACACCCATTGTTCAAACAATAAACTCCGTTTACATAAAATGTCCGACAAATCGCGCAGAAATACCGTGATGCACGACAATTTGTCCTGTATTTGTCCTAAAAATGGACATACTTGAAGTAATTTTACATTAATGCTATTATATTATCATCTTTTATAAATAATTTCAAGAAAGGATGATAGTATTTTGGCAAATCCAACAGGAATCTTAACAATGGCAAACGGCGATGTGATAAAGTTCGAACTTTATCCTGAAATCGCACCAAACACAGTAAATAATTTCATCTCTCTGGTTAATAAGGGCTTCTACAACGGGCTCATCTTCCACAGAGTCATCAGCGGCTTCATGATCCAGGGCGGATGCCCGGAAGGACGTGGCACAGGCGGACCGGGATATTCGATCAGAGGCGAGTTCTCAGGCAACGGCTTTAAGAACGACCTTAAGCACACAGCAGGCGTTCTTTCTATGGCTCGTTCTATGAATCCGGACTCAGCAGGTTCCCAGTTCTTCATCATGCACAGAGACGCTCCGCACCTTGACGGACAGTATGCAGCTTTCGGTAAGGTTACAGAGGGAATGGATATCGTTGATAAGATCGCGATGACCAGAACCGGCTGGGGCGACAGACCTATCGAGGAGCAGAAGATCCAAAGCATCGTTATTGATACGCAGGGCGTGACATATCCGGAACCGGAAACCCTTGCGAGATAACCGCAAACTAATCTAAACGAACGTCAGGCTGCAATAGCCATTTCATCGTTGAAATACTATTGCAGCCTGACTGTTTTATTAATGATGCTCTAATTCACCATGACAAACGGTGCAACTCCCCGGATGTTTCCAGCCCTGCGAAGTCCATCTGGCGGAGGGCTTCGAAGGTGACGATTGCAACCGAGTCGGCAAGGTTGAGGGAACGTTCCTCAGGCATCATAGGAATGCGGACACAACTGTCCGGATGCTCCACAAGTATCTCCTCAGGTATACCTGCGCTCTCCTTCCCGAACATGATGTAGCAACCGTCGGTATAATTCACATCAGTGTATCTATTCTTTGCTTTTGTAGTAGCGAAGAACATATTTCCTGCAGCCGCAGGATTCTTCTCCAGAAAATCATTATAATCCAGATATCTTTCGTAATTCAGGCGAGGCCAGTAATCAAGCCCCGCTCTTTTTACTGCCTTCTCGGACAGATGAAAACCAAGCGGCTCGATCAGATGCAGCTTCGCGCCTGTTATCACGCAGGTCCGCCCGATATGGCCTGTATTTGCCGGCATCTCCGGCTCATAGAGAACTATATTTATCATTTATTCACTTCCCATCACATTCCATATATACCACGAGCAGTCGGTTTCCCGACTGCTCATCATAAATTGTATTAGATATCAAGATTCCAGAAACCGTCGAGTGTTGCGAAATAATCATCAATTGTTTCGGCACGGCGGATCTGTGTAACGTCGCCATTCTCGCGAAGCAGAAGCTCTGCAGACCAGAGACGTCCGTTGTAGTTGTAGCCCATCGCGAAGCCGTGAGCTCCTGTATCATGAATAGCAAGATAGTCGCCCATCTCAATCTTCGGAAGCTTTCTGTCAACAGCAAACTTATCGCAGTTCTCGCAGAGCGAACCGGTCACATCATAGGTCTGATCAGCCGGTGCATTCTCCTTGCCAAGAACAGTTATATGATGATATGAACCGTAAACAGCAGGTCTCATAAGGTTAGATGCACATGCGTCAACGCCGATGTACTCCTTGTAGATGTGCTTCTCATGAATAGCTTTTGTGATGAGGTGTCCGTAAGGCGCAAGCATAAAACGACCAAGCTCTGTATAGATCTCAACATCGTCCATTCCCGCAGGAACGAGAACCTCCTCGTAAGCCTTCTTAACGCCCTCGCCGATCTTTGTAATATCATTTGCCGGCTGCTCCGGTTTATAGTCGATTCCTACACCACCTGAAAGGTTGATGAACTTCAGCTGTACGCCGGTCTTCTCCTTGATCTCAACTGCAAGACTGAAAAGGATCTTCGCAAGTGCAGGATAATAGTCATTTGAAATAGTATTGCTCGCAAGAAATGCGTGCATACCGAACTCTTCAGCGCCCTCAGCCTTAAGAGTCGAGTAAGCCTCCATGAGCTGATCCTTTGTCATACCGTATTTTGCATCGCCCGGATTGTCCATAACCTGGAAACCTTCCTTGCTCTCGCCGAGCGTGAAAACTCCGCCCGGATTGTATCTGCAGGAAATCCTCTTCGGGATGCTTCCGCAAGCCTTCTTCACGAAAGGAATATGTGTTATATCGTCGAGGTTGATGGTTGCTCCGATCTCAGCCGCATAAGCGAACTCCTCGTCCGGTGTATCGTTTGAAGAGAACATGATGTCGTTGCCGGAAAGCCCGATCTTATGCGACATTACAAGCTCAGCCATTGAAGAGCAGTCTGTGCCGCAGCCCTCCTCGTGAAGTATACGAAGGATGCTTGGATTCGGAGTTGCCTTCACTGCAAAATACTCCTTAAATCCCTTGTTCCACGCGAAAGCCGCCTTCAGCTTTCTCGCATTCTCGCGTATTCCCTTCTCGTCATATATGTGGAACGGTGTCGGATATTTCTTTACTATCTCCTCAACCTGCTCCTTGGTTACAAATGGTTTCTTTTCCATCTTCATGTCCTCCGGTGTTTCTTATACTCTTTATGTTTTTTGAATTCTTTTATATCCGTTTATAGTTTTGCCGTTTTGAGGCACTTCTTTTATATCCGTTTATAATTTCAACGGTCATGATTATATCATCAATAATCATGAGACTCAAGAGCACATTAGTACATAAACTCCACCTGGCTGTAAATATATTTAAAGTCGACCACGCACTTTCCATCCCAGATACCAACCGGAATGGCATCGTCAAAGCTGTACGCAACCGTTTTCGGTATTTTTTGATGGAACATACTGCCAAATACGTTTTTGCGTTTCCCTCCCTCTACTAAACTACCCCCCCCACGTAAAACAGGGCTGCGCGAAATGCGCAGCCCCACATAGTTGACACAATAAATATTATTTGTTTTATGGCACCTCACCGATATATCCGTCCCACAACACCGGTATTATTAGTCCAGCGGTCCTGAGGTATATGACAGATTATCCTCAAACAACTGAGTGATCTGCTCGGTATCGTAATCCTTCTCAACGCATTTGAACGGTATTGTAAAGCTCATTCCTTCGCCGTAGTTCTCATGCACATCACCTGTAATCGTGAAGCCAAGATAAAGATGCTGAACACATCCCGGTTGAACATCACCGCCTCCAATCGCTCCGCCTGATTTGGTCGCCTCCGCACCGTCGGACAAAGTAAACTTAACATCTTCATCATTTCCGATCCAGATAGGCTTATCACGGTCATTGAAAACATATCCTTCAAATGCTACCTGAGTACCATCAGCGTCGTAATATCCCACATCGCCCTTAACGATGTATATCCTTACGCCGTCCCTATTTACAACTGGCGTCAAGGTGCTGGTGTCAGGTCTGTCATCCTTATCATTCGGGGCTCCGTCCCCATGAGGATAGTATGTTACCCATTTCATATTATTTGACCCATCCAGAGAATACACGAGCATACATTTCACGTATGCCGGATCCGACAGAAGATACATGAGGTCATTTCCGTAAGCGAAGGTCTGTTTAATATCAAGCGATTCATTTGCCTTCAGGGTTACGTTGTAAACATTATCGTCATCCCAAAGGAAATCAATATATGAACTGTATGAAATATGATTCAGCTGAACGTAATATCCCCTGAGCCAACTGATATCCACACCTGTTTTATTTGTTATCGTAAGATCCCAAACATAAGGCTTCTTGTAGTACGGCTTTCCGTTTCTTCCCGGAGTAATAAGTGTAACATTCTTTACTTCGATCTTGATGCTGTCATCCTCGTAGAAGATAGGCTGTTCCGGCACATAAGACATCTCTTTCTGCTCGTTCGGTGGTGGCAGCCATCCCTCAAGATCAGGGTCGATATCATCTTCCACAGGCTGATCCGGGGCATCCGGAATCTCTGCAGCAACAGCCGGTCCATTTGCAAATACGATCGACTGCATGAGCATATCGAAGGCCGCCTTGGAATCATCTGTGCGCTCAAGATACCAGCTCTTGGTTGAACCTCCGTCCTTGAAAACATACACATCATTTCCATGCTGTGTATAGTATCTGTAGACCCCGTCATCATCCGGCTTATTTGCATCGTAGGTATTTTCACCTATAGTCTGGATCTCATAATCGGTCGCAAGCGTGGATACCATATCTTCAACCTTTCTGTTCTTGAAGATACCAAGCACAAGACTATAATCCGAGTCCTTAAGATCTCTGCCGAACTGCAGGACAACGTATTTTTCATCAAGTACTCCCGCTGCGTCCTCCCAGATCGAAATAGTGCTTCCGCAATACGGAAGAGACGGATCGATCGTGTAGGAAACGTCCTGAATCTCATCCGTAGTAGTCATACCCTTGTTTTCGCTCTCAATCTTTGTATTTGCGATCGCATCATCAAGCGGTCCGCGCTCGCCCTCTGTTTCCGGATCGTAGCTTATGACGTATAGGCGCCCGCCTTCCTCACAGATTTCATACAGAGTGCCGCTGCTCTCATAATTGTAGAAAGCATGACCGTCAATATTTGTCGTCTGAAGCCCGGTCACGTCAACCGCAAGATCGTTGATGGTATAACCGGTGTAGTTATAGTAAGACAACTGCGAGCCGTCCTCAAATTCAAAATACAGGCACTTGTGAACATCATTTCCGTCCTTATCCTTGTACAGATCCATTCCCACGCCCTCGTAGGCTGTCGGTGGAGTGATGTGCATATTGAGGACGTATTCATCCCCTGTCAGGTTCGGCTCCTCACCGGTTACAACCACTTCCGTTGTAGACTCTGTCGTCGAATCCCCGGTATTCTCTGTGGTGACGGTTCCTGTACCTGTGCTTGTATCGGCAGTACTACCCTCTTCTGAAGTAGCAGAAGTAGTGCCCTTATCATCCTTTTTATCCTTATCCTTCTTACCACCAAGAAGAATTATCGCAAGGATCACGCCCACGATGACAACCACGCCGGCGATGATACCGATTATGAGCCCCTTCTTCTTTCCTGAGCTGTCACTGTTACTGCCACTGCCGCCGTTTCCTGCGTTTCCGCCCGGCGTTTTCTCAGCCTTCTCTTTCATCTTTTTCGGCTGCATCATCGGATTCACGGTTGTTTGCTGATCATATCCTTGTTGACTGTATTGTTGTTGATAATAAGCTTGCTGATCATACCCCTGCTGGTAATACGCCTGCTGATAATATGCCTGCTGATCGTATCCCTGCTGATTATAAGCCTGCTGATCGTATCCCTGCTGATCATAAGCCTGCTGATCATATCCCTGCTGATAATACACTTGCTGATTGCTCCCCTGTTGATAGTATGCCTGCTGATCGTACCCCTGTTGATCAACAGTTTGCTGGTCATAACTCTGTGGATCGTACCCCTCCTGGTTGTAGCTCTGCGGGTTATAGTCCTGACCATTGTTGCCCTGTTCATTATTGTCCATTCGCAATGTCCTCCTATTCCCGGATCCCTCCGAATTAATGTAAATCGTATTTATAATTCTGCCATAGCAGAATTATGCATGTGCTTCGCACATGGCGCGCTTCGCGTCGCGTATCCTCGCATTCGCTCGGATCATGATCTCCGATCATGACTTTGATGTACCATAATTCTGCCATAGCAGAATTATGCATGTGCTTCGCACATGGCGCGCTTCGCGTCGCGTATCCTCGCATTCGCTCGGATCATGATCTCCGATCATGACTTAATTATAACATATTTGCACTAAGAATAAAACAAAACAGACGTAGAATAACTACTGTTCCACGCCTGTTTTTTCTTTCAACAATCTATATCAAATTCACGATTTTTTATACAATTTATCTGACTCTCGTGCGAAGAATATACTTCATATGCCTCATTCCGTCTCTGATAGTGCGGAGCTTGGAGTGTCTGGAAACCTCGCAGCGACGAAGCTTGACCGGCACCTGTCCGATCCGGAGTCCCTTACGTACTGCCTCCGCAATAAGCTCAGTCGCGAATTCCATTCCTGTCGTCCGAAGTGTCATCCTGCAGAGCGCTTCTCTCGTGAAGCCTCTGATTCCACAGTGAAAATCCTTCACCCTTGTGTGGAATCGCAGTCTTGCCACGAAAGACAGCATCCTCGCACCGATTTTATGTGACAGCGGCATCGCGCCCTTCTCTATTCCACCTGCAAAGCGGTCACCGATCATCATATCGTATTTTCGCTTCGCAAGAAGCTTATACATGCCCGAGATGTGGTAGAGATCGTAGGTTGTATCGCAATCTGCCATGATCACGACCCTGCCGCGACTCTCTGCAAAGCCGCTTCTCAGCGCCCTGCCGTAGCCTTTTCTGCTCTCGAAAATAACCCTTGCCCCGTGCGCGTCCGCAATCTCTGCCGACCTGTCGGTGGACGCATTGTCAACCACGATAACCTCGCCGTCCAGGTTATTATCCCTGATGAATCTGAAAGCCTCATCAACGCAGCTTCCAACTGTCTTCTCCTCATTCAGACACGGCATCACGATAGAAATATCAAGCTCTTCTCTTCTTCTTATTTTCATGCTTCAGAAGCCTCCAATCTATCATTTCTCCCATGATGAGTGTCACCGCCAGCACCGTCACGATCAGCGTTCTGAAGGTGAAGAAATAGTGCAAATACGCGTGATTATGCAGCACCAGATACCTTACGAATGGAATCACCGCTATCGCCGCATAGATAAATATAACTGTTTTCCTGACCGTCTTCTTCTTGTAAACGTAGCAGAGATACAGCACTGCCAGAATCATAACAAACCCGATAAATACGCCAAAGCCGCCAAAGTTCCACGGCAGAAGCGCGGTTATATTTTTTGTGAGAGCACCCTTCAGAAAGTCCCACTTTTCAAGTCCGACATATCCGCTGATCCTCTCTTCAAGATTCTCCTTAACATACGGAATTACGCTTTCGCCAAGTACAATACTTGCAGTGATCCATTTTGTGAACCACATACACACATAGCCTGCACCCCAGCTCACAACCGGTGGAACGAGCTTCTTCCATCCAATCGTTTCCGGGTTCCTCCAGCGGAACCACATGACGATGAGGAGCGGAACAAATAGCGTCAGCAGCTCTGTCGTGAGGAAGTCCAGAAAGCAGGTGATCATTCCACAGAGCATGAACGGTATCCCGAGAGGCAGCTTTCTGCCTTTTCTCTCACGTAATACCATTATGATCGACATCACAAGCATGATGTAAAAATTCCAGGTGTATTCCAACGAAAACGGCACCATCCAGACCATGGTCAAAGCAAAACTAACCGCAAGTCCCGCAATCAGAATGTACGCTTTTTCCTTTTTCAAGAGATAAAAAAGCACTCCCGCCAAAGCTCCCAGCAGCACTGCATTCAGGATATATATCCCTTTCAGGCTGAGCACTGTATGAAGCGGACGGACGATAACATTTGATCCGTGCCAGTATCTTAAATACTGCTGATTTGCTTCCTTCCCCTCACTCACTGCATCCCGAAGGTTTTCGTTCGCGTTCATGGTCTTGTCATTGTAATAGGCTGACCACATGACCGACTCCAACGGTTTATCGCTGTCATACTGATAGGCTATCCCCAGCAATACCGCGTCCGCATATCTGTCAAGCTTGCCGCCGTCAAGCTCTCCTGCCCCTTTGACAAACAATTCATTCTCACACAGAAACTCCGCCGAGCGCCCCATGTTCTTTCTGATGCTGCTCTGCGGTATAAGCGCTGCAGCGACCAATAGCCCGAGAAGTACTGCCGCCGTCACGATGTAGACAGATATGTATTTAACTGTATTTTTCAAGATATTCCTCATAAGTTTTCCCTGTTTCTCCGAAAGCAGATCACGTTGTTGTGTCATCACATCACCCACTCTGACAATTATCATCTTTATTTTCTTCCGAGTCAAACAAAATATAATTTTTGTAAGATTTTATGTATAAATTTCTATCCTCTTTGTGGTAAAATACAGGCACTACATCCACGCCGTTTCGGACACATTACCCGGCTGCGGATGATATATTTTTAGCAACACCCATGAAAGGAATACACCTATGAAAAAGATAGCCGATTTTCTCGTTAAAACACGATATATCCTGCTTGCTGTATTTCTGCTTTTTGCAGCCGCAAGCTTCTTTCTGATGGACAAGGTCAACATCAATTACGAAATGTCCAAATACCTTCCGGACTCTTCCAGGATGAAGGAGGGCACCGATATCCTAGCGGAGGAATTCCCGGATATGACCGAGCCGAGCGGCGTCAGAGTCATGTTCGACAACCTCAGTGACACCCAGAAGCTGAACGTCAAGACTCAGCTCGAGGCTATCAAATACGTTGATTCGGTGACCTACGAGCCGGACAGCATTTACTACAACAAGGACAACCACTCTCTCTACATCCTTGAGTCAAAATACGACTACAACACCGACGAATTTAAGAGCATTCTGACCACCCTCGATGAGGATTTTATCGACAGCTACGACGCTGTTTATTCATCAAACGAGGCAGGTTCAGGCGCGCTTCCGACCTATATCGTGGCAGGCGCGGTTGCCATCCTCATGGTGATCCTCATCCTCATGAGCAACTCGTGGATTGAGCCTTTCCTTTTCCTTTTCTCGATCGGACTGGCCATCCTCATAAACATGGGCACAAACGTATTCCTTCCAAGCGTTTCAAATACAACACATTCCATCACATCCATCCTTCAGCTGGTTCTCGCGATGGATTATTCTATCATACTTTCCAACCGTTACCGCCAGGAGAGAAAGCGTCTCGCAGCGAATTTCAGAAGCACAGCAGTTGCAGCTCAGACTGACCCACAGACCGCTGCAGCTCAGCCGGCTGATGCAGGAAAAACTATCGCCGGCATGCAGGACGTTGACCCTCGCGAAGCCATGCGAAATGCTATCCGTTCGGCCATCCCTTCGGTATGCAGCTCATCGCTCACCACAATCGTTGGTCTTCTGTCGCTCTGCTTCATGAATTTCAAGATTGGCACCGACCTCGGCGTGGTTCTTGCGAAGGGCGTATTTATCAGTCTTCTCTGCGTATTTACGGTTCTTCCGGGACTTATCATCCTCTTCGACAAGCTTATCAAGAAGACTGCCAAGAAGAGCCTGACCGTTCCTACAGGCGGCCTTGCGCGCTTTGAGTTTTCTGCAAGGATCGTTATCGCTATACTTTTCATATTCGTATTTGCGGGCGTATTTATCGCCAAGGGAAATGCGAAGATCACCTACGGTTCGCCGGCTAATCAGGATGCAGTGAACAAGGTCTTCCCGCGCGACAACCGTTTCGTCCTCCTCTACAGCAATTCTGACGAGGACAAGATGGAAGACATGGTTGAGATCATGAGCGCCAAGGATAGCGTGACCGCCGTAAATACCTACTCAAATACCCTCGGCAGCAGAATGGACGCCGACACGATGTTCGCCTACATTAGCAGCATGATGGGGCTTGACGGTTCCGAAAGCGGTTCGTCACCTCTCGGCGACTTCACACTTGATGCGCAGATGGTGCGCTTCCTTTACTACGACCACTATTCAAGCCGTTCCGACGAGAGGCTTACTCTCGAGGAGTTTATCGGCTTTGTTAACAGCGCGATCCTTTCGAATCCGCTCTATGCTTCACAGCTGGACGAGGCATCGCTTAAGGCCCTTAAGGAATTCGGTCCTCTCTGCAGCAAGGCCGCTCTCACAAGTGACAGGACCTCCAAGGAGCTGTCGGAGATGTTCGGCGTTGGCGAGGACAGCCTGAAGCTCCTTATGAAATATCTCGGCGTAAATACCATCAGCATAGTCGAACTGCTCGAAGGTCTGCAACGCACCGAGGTAACTGTTGCACTCAATCTTTCCGGTGCACTCAGCCAGAAGGACAAGGACACAATAGTCTTCTATAAGAGCATCGTTGACAGCATCATGTCCGACAAGACCTATTCTTCTTCGGAGATGGCTTACATGCTGCTTCTTATTTCTGACCGCGCAGCAAATCCATCATCAACCGCTATCCCGCAGGTTGATGAGAAAACAAAAAAATACACTGACCTGGTTTACGAGCTCTGCTTCTCTGACAGAAATTACAAGTCTTCATGGAAGATGACTCTTGAGGAGCTTTTCGATCATGTACTCAGCTCAGAAACCTTCGATATGTTCCTCGATGATGATACGCGCAAGATACTGACCGCAGTCAAGTTCGGGCTTGTTTCCGGCAAGAGCCAGCTGGTTGGTAAGAACTATTCTCTCTTCGTTATGAATACTATCCTCGTTGACGGCGAGGACGAATCGATGGACTTCACCAAGGAGCTCGACGAACTCTGTAAGAGTAAGCTTGATGGTAACTACTATCTTATCGGCAGCTCTCCAATGGCTGTTGAAATGTCGAGGACCTTTAAGTCAGAGATGAACAAGATCACTCTGATCACGGCCGCAGCTATATTTATCGTTGTCCTTATTACATTCAGGAATTTCCTTGTTCCGCTGATCCTGGTCCTTCTGATCCAGTGTTCGGTTTATATCACAATGTTCGTGATGAGTGTGATGGGTGCGGACATGAACTATCTTGCACTGCTCATCGTTCAGAGTTTACTTATGGGCGCAACCATTGATTACGCTATTGTATTTACAAACTTCTACATCGAGAAGCGTGTGGAAAAGGGCAAAAAGAAAGAAGCCCTGATCTCAGCTTACAAGGCTTCGATCAGGACTATCCTTACTTCCGGCATGATCATGATATTTATCACATGGATCATGGGTTATGTTTTCGAAGATCCGTCAACAGGACAGATCTGTCATATAATTTCTATCGGTGTAGCGTGCGCTCTTGTCATGATACTTTTCTTCCTGCCGGGTATGCTTACCGCTTTCGACAGACTGATCGTACCAAGACGCGCTTTTGAACTCCCGGAGCTCCCTGCTCCTGCAGCAGCTAGTCTCCTGACGAAGACTGCTGATCCGGCAGCTCTACCTAAGAGCGACGACCCAGCCGGTCTTCCTGCTCCGTCGGACGAGCCTCAGGACAATTCTACAGATCAACCTTAGGAAGAGTATCGAAGCTCTTCTGGAGCTCTTCGTCTGTAGGGATATAATCGCTCATTTCACCGTTATTGAACTTCTCATATGCAACCATATCGAAGTAGCCTGTACCGGTAAGACCGAATACGATGGTCTTCTCTTCACCTGTTTCCCTGCACTTGATTGCCTCATCGATGGCAACGCGGATTGCATGGCTTGATTCAGGTGCCGGAAGGATACCTTCAACTCTTGCAAACTGTGTAGCAGCCTCAAATACAGCTGTCTGCTCAACGCTTCTTGCCTCCATGAGTCCGTCATGGTAGAGCTGTGAAAGGATCGGGCTCATTCCGTGATACCTGAGACCTCCTGCATGGTTTGCCGATGGGATGAAATTGCTTCCGAGTGTGTACATCTTCGCAAGTGGACAAACCTTTCCTGTATCGCAGAAGTCGTAAGCAAACTTACCTCTTGTGAAGCTTGGGCATGAAGCCGGCTCAACTGCGATTATCTGATAATTATTCTCACCACGGAGCATCTCGCCGACAAATGGAGATACAAGGCCGCCGAGGTTTGATCCACCTCCTGCGCAGCCGATGATCATGTCAGCCTTGATACCGTATTTATCAAGAGCAGCCTTGGTCTCGAGACCGATAACTGTCTGATGAAGAAGAACCTGGTTAAGAACGCTGCCGAGAACGTATTTGTAGCCGTCGAGCTTCAGCTCTGCTTCAACCGCCTCGGAGATAGCGCAGCCAAGGCTTCCTGTTGTTCCCGGATGCTCGGCAAGTATCTTTCTTCCGATCTCTGTCGTATCACTTGGAGAAGGTGTAACTGTCGCACCGTAGGTACGCATAACCTCTCTTCTGAAAGGCTTCTGCTCATATGAAACCTTAACCATATAAACCTTGCAGTCAAGTCCGAGATATGCGCATGCCATTGAAAGCGCTGTTCCCCACTGACCTGCACCGGTCTCTGTAGTCACGCCCTTAAGTCCCTGCTTCTTAGCATAATAAGCCTGAGCGATAGCGGAATTAAGCTTGTGGCTTCCACTGGTATTATTTCCCTCAAATTTGTAGTAGATCTTAGCCGGTGTCTTGAGTTTCTCCTCAAGGCAGTAAGCTCTGACAAGCGGTGACGGACGGTACATCTTGTAGAAGCCCAGGATCTCCTCCGGGATAGGGATGTACTGTGTTGTGTCGTCCAGCTCCTGAGCGATGAGCTCGTCGCAAAATACCCCCGCAAGCTCCTCTGCGGTCATCGGCTGAAGTGTACCAGGATTGATAAGCGGAGCCGGTTTATTCTTCATATCCGATCTCACATTATACCAAGCCTTTGGCATCTCACTTTCCTCAAGATAAATCTTGTAAGGTATGCTTTTTTCCATAAAAAAATCCTCCTCGAAATAAGCTGAGACATATTTTACAACACAGCCGATATATATGTCAAAATATTTGCCATTATTTCGCTGATATGGTAAAGTGTTAAGTGGGAGTTTCTCTTTATTACTCATACTGTTTTGGCCTGTGAGACACCCCTTCAGATCACGTTATGATGATCTTTATGATCCGATATAGATTTCGATTAAAAAGAGTGAGGGTAGGACTATGAGAAAGAACAGATTTAAGTATTTATTTTTATCCACCATGCTGATCATGGGTATGACAGCCTGCGGTAAAAAAGACAACAAAAAGGATGAGGCAAAAAGTGACACAACAGTCAGCACAGAGGCTTCTTCAGATACATCCACAGAGCTGACTACCATTGATACCGAGGCATCAACAGCCACCACTGAGGCCACAACACAGAACGGGCTCAACACAGGTAACGGCATCAATACTTCCGGCTTTAACATGAACGGAACCGGTTTTAACGGTAATTCTTTAGGCATGAATCAGATTGATCCAAACGGTCTTAACGGCGGTTCGAACCAGAATGTCACTGTGAATGACGAGGTTTGTAAGGCTTATCTTAACGTCCTTAAGGAACACGCCGACGTTATTAAGGCATATGATTTCCAGTTCAGAGATGTTCTGAACGGCGATATCATCCCGGCCGACAAGGAGCCACATCCTATCGCATTTTCCGATGTTACCGGAAGCGGAGTTCGTGATCTTCTCTATATTTATTCGGACAGAGCAGAAACTGCAAGGCTCAGCATCTACACCTTTATAGACAGCGATGCCGTACAGATCTATGACGAATACATCGATGTTCAGGCAGGCGGTGCTCCAAGCTATTGTCTCTTCAAGGTTAAAGGCAATAATCACCTCTTCCTTTACAGATCATACGGTGACCAGAACTGGACAAACTCTATCAGCGAGCTTTCCTTTGAAACATATCCGTTCACAAAGGTTCACGAATATGTTATCGACCGTTACTATGATGAGCAGACAGGCCAAAATGAGGTCTACTACAGAATTGATGGTGCAGATGTTGCCCAGAATGAGTATCTCGTAGCTATAACCGATATTTACGAAAATGTTAACGAGGTCATCCTCTACAGCGGTCATCTTGATAACACAGAACTTGTTGATGCTGTAAGAGATAACGGCGCTATCTTCATGAATTATGATAATGCATGCGCTATGCTTGAAACAGGCGGTGCATCACAGAACGGCAACTTTGTAGATCCGGACGGAAATAATACAAACAACAATTCAAACGGTAATAATGACGGAATCGATGCTGACGGCAAAGGATTCTTCGAAGACTTCCCAACGCTTTATTTCTCAAGCGGTGCAGGCGGCTGGGGATCAGTCCTCGAAATTGGTGAAGACGGAAACTTCGTCGGAACTTACTATGATACCAACTTTGGTGAGACCGGCGATGACTATCCTAACGGAACCTTCTATATCTGCCAGTACGACGGAACTTTTACTGACGTAACCAAGATTGATGAGCATACATATACCGCCAAGATATCCAACCTCAAGATGGAATTTGATGCCGGTCAGGAATGGATCGAAGATGGAACACGTTACATTGCGTCACCGCCTTACGGTATAGAAACCGACCCGAATGCTGTATATACCATATACCTTCCGGGCGCAGATACAAAGAGCATGTCAGAGGATTTCCTTTCATGGGTGGGTGCTCCTCTTGCTATGAATATTGAAGATATTCCAAATCCGTTCCCTTATTACGGACTTTATAATCCGACATCAGGAACAGGCTTCTTCGGAACAGATGGGGAATAAATAATTCAGATATCAATCTGATCAAGTGTATTTTGTTAATAATGGGGTTTTGAAAACTATATAAGTGTGAGGTACCGTCTATGAAAAAACTTGTAAGATGGGTCCGTATAGAATTGGGGCTATATCGAAATTCCAAATATGAAACACAGTATCTGAATGAAACAAATATACGTACAGCGATTTATATGTCGATCGTTGTTATTTCGCTTGAAATCTGGATGCTCATCCGCTATGTGGATAAGCGTCCCGGTCTGACCTTCCTTGAGTATTTTGACGGCTGGACCAACTATCTGATACTGCTTTCATCAGCTGCCATCTCTCTCACCTTCGCGATAAGGTTCAGGGTAAGAGAAAATGCAGAGGAACGCAAAAAGAGTATAGCAGGTATCGTTGTCGGATTACTGTTTCTCCTCCTCGATATCCTGATGTTTGTGCGTTTCGTACATGTCAGAAAGAATATGAGCTTTGGAGATCTTTTTGATGAGTCCAAATACCTCATCATGCTCACGATCCTCATCTGCGCATATCTCGTTTTTGAGTTTTTCTTCTCATCGATCAGCCATCGCAGTGCTGCCATCTACGGTCAGTTCCTGAATGTTTTATTTGCGCTTATCTGTCTCGGTTTCGGTATCGAGACCTCCGTCTATGACGTATCAAAAGAGCGACAGATACTCTGCTTTGTAACGATGGTCATCTATGCAGCATGTCTCCTTATCTGGAAGCCTTACGTTTCTATCATAATCCTGAGCGTTTCCTTCACTTATTTCTACAAAGACTGGAAACCGATCATGGAAGCCTATGATTCACCTTACGCACAGAAGATCCTTGAGGCAAATCAGATCAACTACCTCACCTTCTGGATCGCACTTACTATGGTTAGTATCAGTATCTATCAACAGCGATTGTCGGAAGCCAAGAAGGATGAGAATCTGGTCGCTGCCAATAAACATCTTCGTAAGCTTGCCGTTGAAGACGAGCTCACAGGAATCAGTAACATATATCAGTTTGTTCAGGATGCGGAAGAAGTCATGATGAATACTTCCGAGCCTCGCATATATCTTTTCATCAATATTGAAAACTTCAAGAATTACAACGATCAGTTCGGTTATCTCGCCGGAAATATCTTCCTCAAGAAGATTGCACGTCTTATCAAAAAAACCTTCGAAGACTGTCCGGTAGCAAGACAGGCTTACGATCACTTCGTAGTTCTTGCCCATGTTGACGGTGTCACCGAGAAGGTCAACAGCCTCCGTGAACAGGTCATCAGTATCAATACCGATATCTATATCGATGTAAATGTCGGCTCCTACACACCACAAAGCGAAATGTCAGAGAGCACGGTCCTCACCTCTCAGAGCACCAGTTCAGAGCAGGAAATGAAGGCCGCCGGCAAGATGATCGATCCTCGTATCGCCATAGACCGTGCAAGATTCGCCTGCAGTCTCCTGAAGCATAAATACGACAAGCACTATATGGAATATGACAGCAAGATCAACAGTGATTTCCATAAGCGTCAGTACATCGTAAACAATATCGACAATGCAGTCGAAAAAGGCTATATCAAGGTTTATTACCAGCCGGTTGTATGGTCCGAAAGCCACACCCTCTGCGGATGTGAAGCACTTGCAAGATGGGACGATCCAAAATACGGTTTCCTCTCACCTGCCGACTTTATTCCGGTTCTCGAGGAGTACCGCCAGATACACAAGCTCGACAAATGTATATGGGAAACAGTATGCAGGGATATTCAGAATGTCAGCTCCCAGGGAATGCATCCTATCCCGGTATCACTCAACTTCTCAAGGCTCGACTTTGAGCTCATGGACACAGCTACAGTCCTTGAAGAGCTCGTTGAAAAATACAAGGTTAACAAACACGATCTGCATATAGAGATAACTGAAAGCGCCCTGACTGATGATATGGGCGTCCTCCAGTCATCAATAAATAAGCTTAAGGAAGACGGCTTCTCACTGTGGCTCGACGATTTCGGCTCAGGTTATTCATCACTTAACGTTCTAAAGGATTACAGCTTTGACGTCCTGAAGATCGATATGAAATTCCTTTCAAGCTTCGATTCAAACGAGAAGTCCAAGATCATCCTCAATATGATAATCGACCTCGCATCAAGCCTTGGAATGTATTCACTTACCGAGGGTGTTGAGACCGAAGAAGAGGCTGATTTCCTTGCAAGAGTCGGCTGCGGAAGACTCCAGGGTTACTACTTTGGCAAACCGATGCCGCTCGATCAGATCATCGAAAAGATCAACAACGGAACATATGTTATCAAGAGGCTGGTTTAACCGGCCTCTTTTTTTGCATTCATTCGCACGCATTCATAATCCTCATCGCATGTGGTTGCAGCGTATAATATCTGCATTCCGTCTAGTTTACACACAATAGAAATCTACCGTTGCGAAGCTGACGATGTCGCCGTAACAGAGCCAGGTCGGAGAAGTGATACGTACTGAATTGACGTATGTGCCATTTGTCGAATTCAGGTCGTTTATCACATATCCCGAGCCTTTTTTTATTATCTCCGCGTGGCGTCTGCTTATTCCCGGAACAGCCAGACAATAATCAACCTCTTCTGAGGTTCTGCCTACAACCAGCTTATCTTCAGGAAGCAGTATCTGCCCTTCCATCCCTATTAGACTCAGATCCACCGGCACCAGCCTTGTTATAGGTTTCCAAGCCGGTTCCTGCACCGAAAACGCAGTATCCATAATTACTCCTGTCTCATAATTTTCCTCTGCCAACCCACTATATATACCCCTGTCCCGATACTCATATCCGCCATTCGATGTATATATATTTTTAAGGTCATCATCGGCATATCTATTCTTTGATGTTGAATAAATATTTTCCACATCACGTATGAAATTAACCGGCTCCGTTGCAGAAGCGTAAATTCTCATATCCTCCTCCAGCTTCTCTTCCTCTCTGGTCTTCATTATCCTGTTCACAAGTATCGCTATATAAACTACTGCCACGGCCATCACTATCTTAAGCCCCGACAGTCCATAGGTTATTGCAATTATCACGCCTATCGAAGCGATCGCACCGCCTACACAGTACAGTCCGATATTCCTTATCTTCCCACCATCATTTGTTTTATCATTCTTACACTCATCCTCTTCATAATTATGATTTCTGCCGGCATACTTCGATTCTCCAGTATCACCTTGATATCCATCTGTCATTAACAAACCTGCGCTACTTTTACGATCATACGTATTACTTCCTGACATATTTATATATTCACTTTCCGGACGCTCACATAAACCTTTACCCTGCACTCCCTGCATAACACTCAGAAATGACTCGGGAGTGAAATTATCCTGCAGTACATTTCCGGAAAAGAAGCTGTAAATAAACATGACCGCTTCATGGTCGCTGTGATCCATCACTGCAAGGAGCTCCTCCATAAGCCCTCGCAGTTGCTGCGAAAAGTCCCTCACTTCGCTGGGAACGAGGATGAATCTGTAATGCCCCTCCCGGCTGTCATAGAGTATATAATTCGCATCTATTATCAGGTTTTCCGGCTTCAGTAGATAGTCCTTCATCTCAGTGATGCATGCCGAAAGATCCGTTAGAAACCTCATGATCTCACTAACCTCAACGCTGCCTCTCTGAAGATTTTTCGACATGATGCTCATATTATCCAGCTTGCAGAGCATGATCATTCCATTATCCACTTCTCTGAATCTGCACTCGGCAAGATACTGAAAACCGTTATTTCGTAACATCTCTATCTGGAGGCTGTCACCGCTGTCGATACCATGCACTTCAAAGAAGTTATTCACCGAACGCGTCTTCTGCAATATCATCATACATCTGCCACCTCCTAAGCCGGTCAGTACACACCCCAAACTCCGTACTGCATCCGATATAAGTCTCGCCCTTCATGTCAATATGACCTATCATACATAATCCATCCGCCCCTGCTATAGCATCCATTCCATAATCCTCACACCACATCAGGAAGCTATCTATATCGCCCGACGAAGCACTTTCCGCCAAATACTCTTTACTCTTTATCAGCGGCGCTGTATAGATCTTCTCATACATAAATGCCCTTATCGTCTCGCAATTCATCACATACATCATCCCGTAAATACAGACCATCACCATGACCATCACTATAAGCATCACAATCGATGCTTCTATCGATATCACACCGGCATTTTCAAAGTTAATACTCTTCTTTCTATCACATCTACCATTCTTTTCTCCAAACATAAAAATACTCATATCTATTCCCTCATAGATTATTTAATGTAATTTTCACTGCTTTATGCATCTTCTTCTAATGGCATTTCTGGCATTCTCCAAGACCTCCGACCTCACTCAGCTTAACTCTACGGACCTTTCGTAACAGCCTGGAGCAGTTCGGACTGCTGTGGTATTTTTCACCGTCTCCGGTTATAAATACAAAGCTCCCGGCTGCCGAGGCATGACAATAAGAGCAGGGCTCATAACCGCCCTTCTCAGCCGTATTTTTTCTTGTATAAGTCGTATAGTGATACAAATATGAGCAGCCCCTGGAATGATGATATACCACACCATTTTCCGCAACATAAACATATATGTCATTTGCATCATCATACTCTTCATCAGTTCCTTTATAGCCCACGTATGCCTTCTGCCGGACTGTATCCATGTAAGTCTTCTCAAAGATTCCTATAAGCGGTACCGACATCCTGACCGTGTAGCACACAGAGATGTCTATATAGCCGTCCTCGTCCGGAATCCCGGTGCCGATCAGCCTGATACCATCCACACCTCCGGCTATGTATTTTTCTACAAGCTCGTGATCATCCAGGTATTCACCAATCTTCGACTGAGCCATCAGAAGGTTTGAATACTCCATACCATCAACCTTGCCTGACAGATAAGAATACTCAGCCAGATATTCAGCCGCTTCGACCGCTGCAGCCTCATAAACGACAGTCCTTACAGCTATCACCCTGCAGAAAAGGATAAATGCGTACATACAGAGCATGAAGATCGGAAGCACTATTCCCGCCTCAAATGCAAGCGAGCCACGATTCTTTTTTCTGCCTCTATAATACTTAGCATCATTCTCCTCCGGCTCATCAGACTTATTCACCGGTTCATGATTAATACTGTCTGTAACCATCGTATCCAACTGTATCACCTTCTTCCTGCCACATTCACAATATACGCTCCGGAACGAACACCGGGATCGTCTTTGTTAATCGTTTGATTTTTGGAGAGGCGAACGCATATGTTCCTTCGATTAATTTTGTCTCGCGTAGTGTTCGTTCCGCAGCGTATATCATTTATTCATGTTTCTGTTCATACCATCTTCTTTACCTGTGTTTTGTCAATCAATATTCATCTCCATTGCATTTTCTTAAATCAATATCCATCCTCCCTGTACAGCTGTATCTCCGTATCGCCGTAATTAATAGTCGCATCGACAGCAAACTCAACCGCTGCATTTTCCATCCTAAAGTCCGGATAAAACTGCCTTGTATTCAGCTCGATAAGGTCGGCCGTCCTGTAATACAGCTTGTCTCCCTGAAGCGCCATAAGTATCATCAGATAGTCTTCATAATCAAGCCCTCTCTCGTCATCACCTCCTGCCTTCGCCACACTCATCAGCTTATTTATTCCATAAAGATCCGTTGCCCAGTCCTCTGCTTTTTTGACAAGCGGGATCTTATGTCCTTCCACAAGGAATCTCGCATCGGCGCAGCTTTCAACATATGACCAGCAGCCTGCAAGAAGGTATTTGACAAGTGGCTGAAGATAAGGCGCCCACCATGTAAGAGTGGTAGCAAGCGCAGAAACTCTTGCCATCTTCGACGCATCGGTTATGATATATGCAAAGTTGAAGCCCAGCCTGAGCTTGATCAGCTTTCTGACCGTTCCAACATAGTTCTCCGGATCACGTGCCTCACCACATATCAGATACTCCCTTTCCATATTCAGATAGGTTTCCTTATCCCTCTGATCTCTGAGGCACTTAAAAACCTCGCTGTCATAGGCGATTATTGCCGCATAATTCTTCAGATCATCGCCCCAGCCATTCATACCTGTAAGGTCACCTGATAATGCCCCATAGCTCTTAAAGCTCGTATCTATCTCAGAGTCGCTGAAATACGTTGCCAGAAGCTTCTTGATGGATGGCACCTCGTCAAGATCTACGATATTCTCACTAAATTCAACATTCTCCGGCAAGAATAGCGCCGAAATAAGTAACGTACTGACTGTACTTGTCGACAGCCTCGGATCCTCTTTATCTTCGCTGTATTCTGCAGCTTCGGGATGCTCCCTTAGATATTCCTCAGCTGCCTCCTTCACGGAATTAAAGTCTTCCCCTTCTCCGTTTGTTGCTGTAAGCCCTGCCGCTGTCTCTTCATCTATCCGGCTTAGTTCATCCTCTCCGACAGGTTCGTCAATATCCTCCTGCCCGGAGATCTTCTCAATAACCTTGTCCGCCGCCGTCTCCATAAGAGAGTATTTCATATAATCAGCTATCTGGTTGCCCAGTGCGGCGCAGTCATTATTTAACATTGTATTTACGGCAGACATCACAACATCCTTCACCTCATAGCCTTCTCCGAGACTATCCTCAAGATAGGCCATGATCAGCCTTTCAGTTTCGCCGTCACCCTTGCCATAATAGGTTTTATCAAACAGGAGAAGATGATAATTCTCAAAGATATAGGAGTTGTAATCAGCCTTGATACTTGACATAGCTCCGGAAAGCGCCGCTGCGGCTTTCGCCCTCGCACACTTGACGCGCACCGCATAAATAACTGCTGTAAATAGTGTCAGCATGACCATAATAAGCAGTGTCAAAAATATGGTCACAGCGCCTCTGTTTATGCCTTTTCCTCCCTCTCTTCTCTTCATTCCATCTCCTCCTGTAAGGTACAGCATTTATATAAAACCAAATACCGGTCAGCCTGTCAGAATAAGCTGCTTACGCCACTGTTGATATTCTTCCATATCGAATTCGCCAGACTTATGATCTGGCTCTTAAATATGACCACCAGCGCCACAAGAACAACCAGTATCAGGATAACCTCGATAGAGATCGCTCCTCTGTTATCTGATGATCTGACACGGTCTTCAGTTATTTCATCTACTGTTATCTCACTCATTTTTTCCATAATATCCCTCCTTAAAAATTCTTGATCGCAGGGAACATTACTATCCCGATTACGCATACCAGAAGTAAAAACATTGGGATCAGAAGCTTCTCTGAGGCTTCCTCTCCCTTCTTTCTTGCCCTCTGTTTTCTCTCACTAAACGCATCCTTTTCTTCCTTCTGCAACAGCTCCAGCAGATTGGAGTTGCCGCGTTCAAGATTTCTTACGATCAGCGACATGAGCCTGCTGTATTCTCCCGTTCCCGAGCCTCTGCCCATCTCGGAATAAACCGTTCTTTCATCCCTTCCGGTCCTCAGCCCGTTCACAACAAAATGCAGCTCCTCATACAGTCCTCCTGATCTGTTATGTTTTTTCATCTCCTCGTAAATACTGATGAAGGTCTCTCTGATAGAAAGACCCGAACTCATCTTCAGCACGATGCTGCTCACAAAAAATGAATAGTCGTGAAGCATCTCCTCCTGCCTAGCATCGCCCTTCTTCTTTACCCTGTTAACAAGAAGGATCATATAGACCGCTATCAGGATCACACCAAATATAAATATCTTACAGACCATAGATATACCTCCTTCGGTGTCCCTTCTGACGGTCACGCCGTCTATATTTTCCGGCAGGACTATCTCACTTTTATTTCTGCTCTCCTCCTCAAGCAGCTTTAGTTTATCCTCGGTCTTCTCGACCCATCCACTTGCAGAATACGGCACGACTCTGACCTTCCAGCTTCTCTCGGTATCATGAACACCGTCCTTGATGACCGCCGTCAGCCCGACCTCCTTCGCCGAGCTTAGTTCACGGCTGTAAACCGTTCCGTCGCCGCCTATCAAAAGGGTGTCATCACTTATCCACTCTATCGTAAGAGTACCGCTTTCATCAGTCTTCGGAAGCTTCAGATCATACATGACATTCGTTAGATCCGGGTTTTTAGCCTTAATAGTCTTCTCCAGGTAGTCTGCGGCTTTATCAGCCATCTTCCTGAATTCCTCGCTGTCATATTCCCGGGGACTAAGCTCCAGCTCAAAGTTTTCCTCACTGCTGCCGTTCTTCAGCGTAAGATTCACCTTAGCCGGCGCTCCACCGGTCTCCGGCCTCCTGAGCTTCTCAGTCCCACCACCATCCTTTCCTGCCAACACCAGAAATATCACAAATACATCCAGTATCAGCAGCGCCATAAGGCCCTTCCTTATGACTCCGGAAATAAGCTTCTCCGTTTCTTCCTCAGCCCTTCTGTCATTCATCGTCCCGGACTTTCGTATTTCCTGCTTCAGCCTGTCAAATATTACAGTCCGCCTGAGCTTTTCCGTAAGCAGCATCGCCGCTGCTGAAAAAAGCTCTCTTCCCTTATACTTACTGAAATATTTCCTGCTTATCATTGCCAGGCTGATCAGACAGAGTCCTAAAATCAGTGCAAATTCCAGCATAATATCTACCTCTTCTTATACTTCTATATCTGTAATACGCTTTCCCACTCTGTCAGCGATAAGCACGATACCAAGCATGACCGTCATAAATATCCTGCCGGCCGCGCCTTCATACAGAGTGCTCATAAAACGCCCCATGGTAAGTCTTGTATAAAAAATAATAACGAAGGGCATGAGGACCATGATCTTCTGCTCCAGCCTCTTGCCGGCTATGATCGCAGCTATATCATTTTCCACATCTATCCTTTCGCTGATGGTCCTGACCGACTCCCTGACGATCCTGATGGTATTTCCACCGGTCTTCCTGATGATGCCTATAACATCTGCAAATGCCCGTATTTCCTCAATACCATCCTCCTCAGCAAGCTCTGACAGCACCTTATCCACAGGTTCATGAAGTGAAATCCTTCTGTTCATTATCCTGAGCCGCGCCAGTAATCTGCATTTTCTCCCGTAAAGCTCTCCTATATCTCTTTCGGCTAAAATAAAGGCATTTTCGAGAGAATACCCACCTTCAATAGCTGCATCAACCGCGCTCATCAGACTCTTAAATTCCAGAAGTGTCTTCCGCCTGTCACTTTTCTTCTTTTCCTTCTTCCATTCCAGGTAGTAGAGCCCACCTGCAACAGCGCCCGGAACCAGACCCAGCCATGAGTCGTAAAACAGATATGCGATGGCCGGAACCAATAGGATGCTTACTATCATCCCAGTCCCTCCCTGTAAATACTGATGAGCCCCGATGCCTCAAGCTTATGGACATTCATCAGATCGTTTATCCTGCGAAGCTTTCCTCTGACCTTTCTCCTCTCATCCCGGGAATTCTTCCCGTAAGTTTCAGAGTCTTCGCATAAAACCTCTTCAAATGAATAAAGTGTATTCAGTCTGATCTCATCCTCTTCCATTCCAACCACCTCACTGATCTCTAATACTCTTCTCGACCTGTCTCTGAGCCTGCCAAGATGCACCACTATATCCACCGCCGCCGATATCTGCTGTCTGATTGCCCTTATGGGAAACTCCGCGCCCATCAGGACCATTGATTCCAGTCTGAGCAGCATATCCCTCACCGAGTTAGCATGACCCGTGGAGATGCTGCCATCATGTCCCGTATTCATAGCTGCAAGCATATCGATTGCAGCCTCGTCACGGACTTCTCCGACTATGATACGATCCGGCCTCATTCGTAGGCTGGTGCGTATCAGGTCCTTAATTGTGATGCTGTTATTTCCTTCGACATTTGCATTTCTGACCTCCAGCCGGACAAGGTTCTCTATACCCTCGAGCCGAAGCTCCGCGGCATCCTCTATGGTTATCACGCGTTCATCCTTCGGGATGAAGTCGGACAAAGCATTCAGGAAGGTCGTCTTGCCGGAGCTTGTCGCACCTGAAATAAATATGTTGTAGCCTGCTCTGACCAGAAGACTGAGGAAGTCCGCCGTCTCCCTGTCCAGAGTTCCCTTCATGATAAGCTTTTCCATATCCAGCCGCTCCTTAGGAAACTTCCTTATAGTTACAGCTGTTCCGTCGAGCGATACGCAGGAAAGGACAACATTTACTCTTGAACCGTCCGGAAGTATCACGTCGGCGATAGGATTCGTGTCATTTAAGAGCCTGTTCGCCGATGATACAATCTGCTGGAGCACTGTCATCAGCTTCTCCGTGCTCTCAAAAGACTTCCCTGACCTTTCGATCACGCCGTTTCTCTCGACAAATATCGTATCTGGGCCATTTATCATGATCTCGGATATACTGTCGTCCTCAAGAAGATCCGAGAGTATATCCAGCTTTCTGATGGAATTGTATAGTTCCGTCTTTAGCTGAAGCTTCTCTCTGAGAGGCATATACTGTGCACCGGAATCGTTCAGGATACACCTGTCGATCATCCTTCTGACCTCTTCGTCAGCTATCTCTGCACTAAGATCCAGCCCACTCAGCACCTCTCTTTTCAGTCTCTCTCTATGGCTTTCCATCTTCTCCTATCTCCCAAAACGAATCCTGCATACTCTATCACTCCAAAAACGAACCAGAATCCTCTCCCGACTTCTAACCGAATCAATCATCTTCTCCAAGCTCTACGACTACATCATCCTTCTTCTCTGAGCCTCTGAGCATATACAGCCATCTCCTCACCGCTGCAGCCCACCGGCACGTGAACCCTTCTGAGCCTCTGCATCACATCCCTAAGCTCCAGGCTCCTTAGAATCTCCTCGAAGCATCGCAGCTTACCCTGGGACACCTCATCATCGAGAACAGGCATGTAGATCACGTCAAAGCATTCCAGCAGCGCCATATCCTCAAGCACAGCCGACCCCAGATCGTAAACAACCGTACTATACCTGCCGGTCTGCAGCAGACAGTCCGAAAGACTACAAATATCATCCTTTTGAACATTTCTCAGATCCAGATAAACACTCCCCGCTCGAAGCGCCTCTATTCCGTCGAGTGATTTGATACATCCTCTGACAGTCTCTGCAAACTCAGGTATTCTTTCTTTGATCTGATAAAGCATCTCGTTTCCTTCAAGGCCGCCCGGCGAATAGTTTTCCATCCCGACATAAACCCCTCTGCCGGCCAAAACACCGGTGAGTGCCATCGCAAGAGTAGTGCATCCGCATCTCCCAAGAGGCGAAAATACCGCTTCAACTCTTTTAGAACTAATAACAGGAGGGCTGAATACGGTTATCTTCCTGATCTCATCGAAGATTGCTCCAAGCTTCTGATACTTAAACACTGTATCAGCGCTTCTCACGACCATGTCACCTCTTCTGATGCTGTCCTGTGCCGTGAGTACACCATCACCGTCGATCCTTCGATCGGAAAGATATATGCATCTGACATTGTGAAAGCTGAGATGCCCTCTCACGACCCGGCAGCCACTGATGTCATCCGTGAGTATCAGCTCCAGGTCATTCTTCGCCAGGTACTTCTCCGCAGAATCCATATCGGAAAATACAACCGCACTGTATTCCCCGTCCACCTGGCAGATATAATCCGTAAGACCGACAGCAAAGCCTTCATCTCTGTCACATATACCGATCCTATGCATTTTTCCTTCCTTTCCTCTGACTCATCCTTATCAGATCTTCAGCAGACCATTTAAAACCCGCCGGTCTGTTGATGAAGAAAGCTTAGCATTTTAAATCCGGCCGGTAAAATCGCCACGCGACACGTTCTGTTGCGCAACAAAACAAAGCTCCTTCACAAACGGTCAAACGAAAAAAGCCCCGGAAGGCCGTACAAAACAGTCCTTCCAAGGTACTCCCTCCCTGTATTTTCAATCCCAAGTCACCTGCCGACGTGCCCGACTCTGACCGTTTGGCCGCCAAAAACCGCACCAAAAAAGCACCGGACGTCAATGTCCGATGCTTTTTTATGCATATTCATATAATGACTTTATCTATTATGACGAAACAATCTGTTGCTCTTTTTGAGTCCAACCGATCGATACACCGATCCAGACTGTTCATCATCCCGACCACCGGGTATTAGTTCTTTTCAATATACTTATTAAGTGTATCAACAACCGTATTTAAGTTGTATGGCTTTGCAATATAATCATCAAGCTGATTCTCTATGATACGCTCCTTATCGCCAAACATCGCTCTTGCGGTAACCGCGATGATAGGAAGTCTCTTCTTATGATCTCTCTGCTCAAGCTTTCTGATCTCCTGAGTTGCCGCGATACCGTCCATAACCGGCATCTGAACATCGAAGAGGGCTGCGTCGTAGGATTTCTGCTTGAAGAGCTCGATAGCCTTCTCGCCGTTCTCAGCAATATCATATGAGAAGCCTGCCATACCGAGGAGTTTTCCGATAACCTGCTGGTTGACCGGCTCATCCTCTGCAACAAGGATCCTTGCGTTCTTGCCGTTATTTGTGATAGAAAATACAGCCGCTGAATCCTTCTCCTCGTCCTTCTTCTCTTCAACCTCAGCAGCCTTAACGATCTTAAGAGGAATCTCTGCGATGAAGGTCGAACCGATTCCTTCCTTACTCTGTACGGTGATAGTACCGTTCATGAGCTCTGTGATCTGCTTACTGATTACAAGGCCGAGACCGGAACCGCCGTATTTTCTCGTGTCGGAACCGTCAACCTGCGAGAATCTGATGAAAAGCTTGGTCATATTTGCTTCTGAGATACCGATACCTGTGTCGGCAACTGCTATACGAAGCTTAACTGTGTCTGCTGTATCATCAAGTGCCGCGATCTTAACTCTTACGCCGCCTTCAGATGTAAATTTGATGGCATTTGAAAGGAGGCAGTTAAGTACCTGCTGTATACGCTGTCCGTCTGCTCTGACGAGCTTAGGAATATTGTTACCAAAGTTAAGGTCAAGTGAGATAGCCTTGTTGTCTGCTGCCGGATAGTGAGCTGCAACTGTCTCCTCGATAGCTGCCTTGATGTCGCAGATCTCTTCCTTGATCTTATATTTTCCGGCCTCGAGCTTACTGATATCAAGGATATCATTGATAAGCCTGAGGAGGTTGTCAGCACAGTTCTTGGCTGTGATGAGGTTGTCTCTGTAATCAGCCTGAAGATCTTCAGCCATAAGTGTAAGCTGGATCATACCGAGAATACCGTTGATAGGTGTTCTGATCTCGTGGCTCATATTTGCAAGGAACTCAGCCTGAGTCTTGTAAGCCGCATTTGCATCGTCGATAGCCTTGCTGAGCTTAGCCTCAGTTTCCTTCTGCTCTGTTACATCGATGACTACCATGTTGATGTGATCAGCTTCTGACTTGTACATAACTGTGTTGAAAGTCTTGCCAAGCTTCTCCATCGTGATCTCAACATCCATGAGGTCACCCTCTCTGGTGCCGGAATTGTTATATGCGCTGAACCATGCATTGATGTCCTGCAGAACCTCGATATTGCTTTCACCGAGTATCTTGTCCTGATAATCCGGCTGATCAAGGTTAAAATACGTTCCAAACTTCTCGTTGGCATCTACCATCTGATAACCAACTACCGCACCTGCATGATCTGTAATGATCTTAGCCTGTGCAAAGCCGATTGGAAGGTTCATGAAAAGCTTTCTGTATTTGTCATTCTTATTTCCTGATGACTTCTTCCCTTTAATACTGCTTATCGCCACATATGCGATTCCCAGCTGCAGCACGAGCATTATGATCCCGACTACATTATTCCCCACAACAATACCTACCAGTCCAAGCGCGCCAATTGCCACTGCGGTCGCTATCGCCAGCTGCTGGTTATCCAGCTCCTTTAATTTCTCCATTACCTTACCCCTCTCTATCCTTTTGCATCATTAGTTTTTTGCTATTTTCGGACTTATATCCCTCAGACCTTTTCCGGGTCTATTTTTCTATATATTGGGTTTAGCCTTACGATCATTCCACAAAATAGTTTACTATAAATCAATCATACGGTCAATCAGTCAATTCATCTTTTATGACTTATTTTATGACTGATTCTCGTTCTTAATCCCCTTCATTCTTGCAAGTATGCTGTTCCCCAGAGCGATCTCTCTGTCGAGCTCGGCATCTTCGTCGTCTTCCGGGTCAGCTTCCTCATATTCGTCGAAATCGTCGTCATCTTCAGGACCGGCTTCCTCATACTCGTCGAAATCGTCATCATCTTCTTCCTGACTATCATCTTCCGAGTCCTGCTCGCCGTCGTCATCACCCTTGGCAGCCGGCGCTTTGTAAAGCTTCTTACGCTTCTTCTTTCTCTCGTTTCGTGCCTTGTTGCTCATAAGGAGAAATACAAATACACACCACGCCGCCATCGTGAGCAGCATGCCCGGCCAGAAGCCCGGAGCAGTGTATTTCAGCTCGATATCGTGTGTTCCGGCAGAAAGCTCGATACCCATAAAGGCTGTCTGAACCTTATTTATCTTCACCTTCTTGCCGTCAACATATGCACTCCAGCCCTCGTCATAAGGAACTGCGATAAACATCGTTCCACCCTCGCCGGCATCGATCGTACCCTTAAGATAACCGTCCTTGGCCTCCGAGAGATCGATGGCATGCTCTGAAAGCTTAGCATAATCATTTGCAAGAACAACCTTATCAAGCTCTGCATAATCGAATCTTACTGAGCCGTTCTTTGAATAGCTGTCATTAAACTCAACACACAGCTCAACCTTATCGCCGGCCTTCAGCTCGCCGAGATCGAATATCTGGCTCTGATAACGGTCATAGCCGGTCTGAACATCATTCTTTCTGTATCTGACCTTATAAACATTATTTGCGATTATATCAACAACATATCTGCCATCCTTATCAACTACGAAGGATGCCTTTACGATAGGCTTGCCGCTTCCGTCCGCAGCATAACCCACAAGATCGCTTGTGTAGCCGTCAACCCATGCTTTAGCCTTCTCGCCGGAAGCTGTCATATCAAAATGCTTGTCCTTGTAGAGCTCCTGATCATTATCTGCCGCGCCTGCAACAAGCTCATTTACGTTGTTTATATCTCTGCCGTGCAGAAGATCGATCGAAGCCACCTTATCGCCTACCATATATGCTACAGGAAGCGCGAAATTGTTCTTATATACATTGCTGGCGTCGCTTTCATAGATGAGAGGAGTTGTCTCATCCGGATTGAAATAGTCAGCCCTTGTAGCGTAGATGTGTCTCACACCGAACAGCATATTTGTGCCGTGGCAGGCTCCGAAATACAGATACTCGTTGGCGCCGGTGTAGAAGCCAAGCTTTCCGGTCGCTGTAACCGTCTCGCCTCGTACAGTTGAGCAGAAGATACCGATACTGTTCATTCCGTTCATCGTCGCTTCATCGATGATGTATGGATTGATCATATCCTCCCTGTAAAATACAGCCCCCTCTTCCTCGGCCATCTTATGAGCCGCAGCCGTAACATCCTCCATCTCGTCCGCACGCCTCATGGAATTTGCCGCATTTGCGCAGCCGATGTAGTCCATACTGTGATCCGCCGCAAAAATTATTTCAGTGACAAATGCGATTGACATCACAACTGTCAGTATTTTCGATTTCTTAAGTCCCGTGCGCCTCAGCATGAAGAGGATGTAGCAGCCCAGTGTGATGACTACTGTCCAGATGATCTCCGGCTTCATGTAAGCCTTGATGCCTAACTGGTTGCCTGCTCCGTAGGTGCTGTAGATGATATAGCTCCAGAAGCCGCCCGCCAAAAACAGCGCACTGGTTATGTAATAACCGCTTATATACCTTAGCCTGAGGGCCGCCCTGTAGGCCATGGTCAGAAGCACGAACATGTACAGGAAGGTAAAACGGTTCGGAATTCCGTATTGATTATGGAAGCCGTGCCAGATATAGTTCAGCAGCTCGTTGTTGCAGCTTACGATAAGCACTGCAAGAAGCAGGAACTTGCCTATTCTCTGAACAAGCTTCTCTTTTTCGATGAAAAGATAAACAAACGCAAGAAGTATGACGAAGGTTCCGCAGTAAAGGTTTGCGCCGCCGTCGAATACATTCATCTTGATCGGATTCGTAAATATCAGATGAGCCTTCAGAAGCTCCTTGATGTTCTGATACCAGGTCCACTTCGGAAGCTCCATCTTACCGGCCGCCGTCTGCATGATGCCCATGTATGCAGTCAGCAGCGAAACCGCCGTCATGGCTCCGGCAAGTATTGAATAGCCTGCAAATCTGATGATATGTGAGAAGAATTTCTTCACTCCGCCGTGGGACTCGGTGAAATACCAGAGCACAAGGAAGAGGCATACCATATATGCGATGTAGTAGTTACACCACAGACAGTATGTCAGTGACAGACAATAAAGCTTCGGATCGCCCTTGTCCATCAGCTTCTCGAAGCCGAGGATGATAAGCGGAAGAACCATGATGCAGTCGAGCCACTCCACATTCCACATATAGCCCAGCATGTAATTGTTAAGTGCGTATGCGGTTCCGAAGGCAGTGATCAGCGTTGTATTTTTAACACCGCCCTTATGCCTTGAAAGATAGTAGCTGAAGGCTCCCGCAGAAAATACAATCTTGAGGACCGTAAGGATAGTCATAAAGGTTGGTATGCCGCTCTTACTTACGAATGCAACCAGAAGGTTCAGCGGACACGCCAGATAATAGAAGAAAAGCGACTGGAAATTAACACCCATGCCGACCTTCCAGGTGAAGAACATGCTCCCGTGATTAACGAGCTTGTCCTTATAATCCGCGAAGAATGGCACATACTGGTGCATACTGTCGACCATGGTATATGAGCCGCCGCCGAAAGGTCCGACCTTGGAAACGATCATGGTCACGATCATGAAAACCAGAGTTATAAGCATGGCAAGAAGGATCGACCAGTTACCGAGGATAGTATCCAGAACCCCCTTCTTATTCTGCTTAAATACAAACATCTTGCTGAAAATATAGTTCAGCACGACAACTATGACCTGGATAAATATCTTTGAAGGAAGTTCGCTAAAGCGAAGACTGTCACACAGGAAGGCGAAGCCGAGTATTTCAACCAGCATCGAGAATAGTCTGGCTCCGACAAAGCGGAAGATCTCCAGAATAACTCCCTGAACACTGTTCTGCTTAAAATTAAATACAAAGAACTTTGCCGCAAAGTAGGCAAAGCAGATCGCAAGACATATTGCGATGAAGTTGCAGACATTCCTGTCGAGCCCTGTCAGATGTCTCAGCAGGAAGAATGTGATTATATTTACGCAGGTGGTGCAGCCGCCCGCAAAGAGATACCTTATCTTCTCGTCCTTAAATAGTAATTTGATCTTCGCTATCATTTTATACCCTGTTCCTTAAATACTTTTTTATTCACATATACATGCACCCGGTGAAACGTATCGATGTTCAGCTCGGCAAAACGTATCGCTGTTCAGCTTCCGGATTCATGTATATTTGAATAATATTTTATCTTTACAGTAATCCTCCACCGGTGGTTGTTTTCACCGGTGGAGATTTATTGTTGACGGATTATTATTTTCCGGTCAGATGCCTGTCCAAACCGTCAGGCACTTCTTGTATTTAGTGGAATCTCGCCAGGAGATAGATAAGTGGTGAATTCCAGTAAATAGTTACTTCATTGAGCGAGAATGCCTGCTCGTTATCAGCATAGCATCTTGCAGGAGCTGACTTATAAAGTACAGCCTTAGCGTACGAATCCTCAAGGTTTGCATTTGGTCCGCCTGCAAGCATACCAGGCATAGCCTTCCCGAGAACCTGTGAAGGTCTGTGGTGCGGATGCTGTGGTGAGAATGAACCGTAGCCCGTTACGAAGCAGTAGCCAAGTGAATTGTAACCGAAGAGGTAATCCAGCTGGCGCTTTGCAAGAAGCGTATACTGCTCAACCTTCTCCTCATCGCCTGTAAGCCTTGCTGCGAAGAGAAGGATCATGCCGTTATTTGCAACGGTCATATTGCTTCCCCATACGTAGTTGCCGCTTACTGCCATGAAATAATTATTATTCTCTGCTCTCTTCACGATGTCATCAGCCTTTGCGAAGAGTGCTGTATTTGTTTTCTCAAGTACGTCCTCGATACCTGTAGGATCGCACTGAGCAAGTGAATAGTACGCATATGTAACGACATCAGCCCAGCCGAGGCCTTCTCTCATGAAGTCCTTGTAGTAATCATTGACTGCCTGTCTGTAAACCTCATCATTTGTTGCTCTGTAGAGAGAAACCGCTGCCCAGAACTGCTCATCGAAAATACTCTTGTCGCCGTATTCACCGGTAACGATCTCTTCAGGGTTTGTGTAGCCTGCGTGCTTCTCGCCGTCATCGATGTAGGCCCATGCCTTCTTTGCAGCCTCGAGACACTTATCGGCAAACTCCTTGTCGTAATCTGCGTAAACTCTTGAAGCGTCGCACATAACTGCTACGAAATCGCCTGTCGCAGCGTATGAAATAGGAGCAAGATAGAGTTCTTCTGTCTCTTCAACTGCAAGAACTGTCTCAGGGAAGTTAAGGCAGGTAACCTTATGATAAACACCGCCTGTTGCCTCGTCCTGCATCTTGAGCATCCACTCAAGCTCATAACGTGCCTCGTCAAGAACGTCAGGCACACCGTTTCCGCTTTCAGGAATACCGAAGTTATCATTTACCTCGCCGTTATCCTCGTAAGCAAGGATAAGGTCTTCAACTGTCTTAGCACCTGCAACCACGTAACGTCCGTAGTCACCTGCATCGTGCCAGCCGCCGCTGACATCCTTCTGCTCAGTTCCGCCATAAACGGTTGCCAGCCCTGTATGACATGCCTCGTGAGCAAAGTCACCTGCTATATTTTTATCAAGCTCGCAGCCGCATCTCTGAAGATAGAGCATACGTACAACTGCGCCGTAAACGTCATCATAAATACCATCTCCGATGACGAAATTGTAGGTTCTGTTGCTGCCTGACTCGATATAATATGTACCCGGCTCAGTAACCTCTGAGAAGTCACCAAGTCTCAGCCAGTTTCTTGTATCTGTATCATCTACAGGCTCGCCGAACTTGCCCGTGTAAACAACCTCATCGGTCTCTGCATTCTTAACATAGAATGTATTTATCACCTTTGAAGATATAGTTACTGACTTCACATCGTCAGGTCTGTAACCGATCTGTGAGGTATTCATTCTAGGTGGTTCAGGAAGCGGCTCGATCTCCTGAGCATTTGTTGCGTCCTTAACCGTAAGCTTTACGTTATCATAATAGATGTTATGCTCGCCCGGATCGCCATCCATATCCTCCATGAGACCCATATTAAATACAAGTCTAGGAGCCGGATCCGAATCATCATCCATCTCTATATCGAAGGAGTATGTCTGATATTCAGTACCGATATCGATATAATCTCCTGCGTATTTGTGGAAATCTCCGCCGTTCATCTGGAGTCTCCACTCAATCTTTCTTGGAATATCACTCTTCGCGTCAAAAGAATAAGTATAAACAGCGCCCTTGCTGAGCGAAAAACCATCCCAGTAGATCTGGTTTGCGTAATCCTTGGTGCCCACTCTGCTAATGTGTGCAACAAGCTGTCTCTCCTTAACACCAAGTGTGAAGGAACCACCGTTTGTGTAGGTTGTGAAGCCGTCCTCCTTGTTATCCTCGAAATCGACATCAACTACCTCCATGCCGTCCTCGAGCTTAACTATCTCGACAGTTTCATAATACGGTGAGTCATCTTCGAGCACAACGTCCTCGCCCGGTGCTTCAGTCGTAGCTGCCGTGTCCTCTGTACTGTCGGCTGTTGAGCCTTCAGTGCTGTCAGCTGTATTTTCTGTAACAGCTGTTGTTGATTCTGTACTCTTCTTGTCGTCGTCCTTTTTCCCACAGGCCGCCATAGAAAGAGTCATCGCTGCTGCAAGTGTTACTGCAGCAAGTTTCCTGAATCTAGCCATCCTTACCTCCCATTTTTCCCTTCGTACAGCCATCGTAAATACACCTCCGGATGGAATTTTTAACGCAGCTATACTTTTAAGTGTGTGTGTTATAATATCAACCATCCTGCGGCCTTCTTGACGCCCGCGGGACGGGAATTATACAAAGCCATATCAGATATACGTATCTGATACGTTTTTTTATTGTGGATTTTTTGACCGATCGATAATCGGTTTCGAGGCGATCCATAACCTCTTCATTTATCATGCTTCTATTATGCTTCAGCAAGATATCTGACTACTTCTTCGAAATCCATGCTTCCGCCAAATATTGAAAGCGCACTTCCAATGGTAACATCCAGCCTGTTCTGTCCAAGCTTCTTCAGCACTTCAAGGTCTTCGAAGGAGCTGACACCTCCCGCGTAGGTTACCGGCAGCTTCCCCCAGTCTCCCAGAAGTGATGCAACCTTCGTCTCTATTCCTCTCGCCTTTCCTTCCACATCAACTGCATGGATCAGAAACTCTGATGAATACTCGCTGAACATATCAAGAGTCTCCAAGTTTAGCGGAACATCCGTGAACCTCTGCCAGCGGTCGGTGACGATGAAGTAATCGTCACTTTTTTCTGTCTCTGAAATGACGGCATCTACTGTTTTAGAAACGGAAGCTTTATTTTCATCATCTGTTGCTTCGACGTCTCTGATTTTTTTCCGGCATGACAGATCCAGTACAAGCCGGTCTCGTCCGACTGCACTGCGCAGCTTCTCCAGCCGCTCCATATTGATCCTGCCATTCTTAAATACATAAGAGGTCACGATCACGTGAGTCGCTCCCATGTCGAGGAAACGCTCTGCATTCTCGGCTGTGATGCCGCCGCCTATCATAAGTCCGCCCGGAAAGGCTTTGAGGGCAAGTCTTGCCTGCTCTATATCCGCCTCATACTCTTCTGTTCCCGCAGGATTCAGAAGTATGATATGTCCGCCCGGAAGATTCATCTCGCGGTACATATTACCGAAAAATGCACCATCATTATCCGAGACGAAGTTCTCCCTTGCAGAGCTCCTTACTGTCATATTGCCGGTCTGCTTTCCATCCTGCCGAGCCTCACACAAAGCATTATCTGAGCTTACTCCGTCAGAAAGCGAGCTTCCGACTATCTGTTTAACTTTTCCATTGTGTATATCAATACATGGTCTGAATTTCATTTTTACCTAACTATCCGTTCGCTGCTCAGTTCATCCGATCCTAATATCATTTTGCATCACAAACACTCATTGCTGCAAAACATCATCATTATCATCCGCAGTTTCTATTACTCCTCTTCAGCGCTTTCCTCAGTCACATCTTCTATCGTAAAGGTTCTGAGGGTATCAGCGTTCACGTCTGTAAGTGTTACGATACGTGTTGCCTGGCGCGAGATGCAGCGCTCCATATAATTGCGGACCTCTCTGGCATTTGCGAAGTTGTCGTCATGGTTAAGGGCCTTGTCAACAAGGTACTCCTTGACGTATTTCTTAGCCTTGTCATCCGGCTCGTATTCCTGGCGCTTGCACATTGAGAGGAATATCTCGTAAAGCTCCTCGCCTGTGTAATCCTGGAAGAAGATGTATTTGTTGAAGCGTGACTCAAGTCCCGGATTGGACTCGATGAACTCCTGCATAAGCTCAGTGTAACCTGCAACGATAACGATCAGGTCGTCTCTGTCATCCTCCATCCTCTTAAGAAGCGTGTCGACTGCCTCCTGGCCAAAGTCCTTACCGTCCTTGTGAGCTGTGAGCGTATATGCCTCATCGATGAAGAGCACGCCGCCCAGTGCGCTGTCAATAACCTCTGAGGTCTTCGTAGCGGTCTGGCCGATATAGCCGACAACAAGATCCGAACGGTCAACCTCAACAAGCTGGCCTGTCCTTACGACGCCCAGCTTATGATATATTTTCGCAAGCAGTCTGGCCACTGTGGTCTTGCCGGTTCCCGGATTACCCGAAAATACAAGATGCAGCGACAGCTCCGGCTGCTTCATCTCATGCTCCTCGCGAAGCTTCTTGACCTTGACGAGATTAATGATATTTGTCAGGTCCTGCTTAACAGCCTTGAGCCCCACAAGAGCGTTAAGCTGCTCCATCAGCTCCTCTAAGGTTGTCTCGTCCTCCGGCTCGGTAACCTTTACGGTATTTTCCTTCTTCGGAGTAACATCGACCTTCTTCATCATATCGCTGTCCTGCTTAGGCTCGATGATCTCGCCCGGCTTGCCTGAATTGTAAAGTCCGTACTGCTTTATGTAGTTTACAAGTGTAAGTGAATAATTAGAAAGATTTGCAAGCTTGGTAACTGATGATTTCTTCGCGATGTATTCGCGGCCCAGCTCGCTGAAGGCCTCAACTATGAAACGTGAAACTGTCAGGCCCTTCATGGTCCTTCTCATTCCGCCATCCAGCTCAGCCTTGACAAAATACGTCAGAGATCTCGGAACGGAATTGATAAAATCGCCCTTCATGCAGTAATCATAGCGCAGTGAAACAAACTGCTCCTTTGTAAGCGGCATGTTGAAGAACTGTGTTATAAGCACGATCTCATCGGTCGGATTGCCGTCAACCTCATACAAAAAGCAGATAAGCTTGATAAAATCAAACTTGAGCATATCACGAAGCGTCATGCCCGTATCGGCAAGATAGCCTCTGTTTGTAACCGTATCCGAATATTTGAACGCCTCCTGAAGCGTCAGCTTTAACGTAGCATCAGACATTTTTTCTTCCCTTTCCTACGAAGCTCTTTCTCCGTATCGTAAAGCCACATTTTATAATAACATATAATGTCTGATTATGCACGAAAATAATATTGCTTCAATCACCTGAACAAGTAACCGTAACGGCGTCTCATTTCCATAACTGTATCTATGACTCTGCTTTTTATCTCATCGCTGTAAAAGTCAGCAGAATCAACTATATTTTATACATCATTATAGGAATGAAGGGGAGGACCGAAGCGAAAGCAGAAAAAATACTCGTCCAAATCATTTAAGTGCCATATTGAAATATAATCCCCCTATATAATCTCCTTATGGTCAAAAAACAAACCGACCAGTAAACCCTCCTATATTTGCCCGGTCTTCCCCTATATACCTAGCATTTTAATATTATTAGGTTCAGAACTCCATAGCCCCCGGGAATGAGCGGTCGAAAGTTTAACTATTAGTAAACATTTGTACTGAGATAAGTCGAAAATCCGCGCCTCTTATATCATTTTTCAAAATTATATGAGGAGGATTTACCGTGAACAAAAATGTAACAAATGCTCCGCAACACCAAGTAACACCGTCGGAGAAAGATCAGCTGTCGATCGGTGCCCGGATAAGAAGGAGGCGTATGGATCTAAAGATCAAACAGAAGGCTCTCGCAGACGAGCTACACATCTCACGCTCTTACATGAACAGGATTGAGAAGGGAAGCGCCTTCCCCAGCTACGATATCCTGCAAAATATCGTTCACAGGCTGGATGTCTCGTACGATTATATTCTGGGCGGCATGTCGCCAAGTAACTCGAACACATCAAATTCACCAAACACATCAAATGCAACAACTGCCTCGAACGTAGCAAATGCATCAATTATACCGAATACAGCATACACAGCCTCACATAGTAATGCCGGTTGTTCAAAAAGCATCACCGTGTCATCAGACGAAGGAACTATTCAGATCTCCGAAAATGATATCGTCATGCTTGAGTCAGCCGGAAAAACCGTTATCATACAAACTACAAACTGTGCATATCTCAGCAGAACTCCACTCAAAGAATATAATGATCTACTAAGCCCGTCGCTCTTTTTCGAAACCCACCGTGGCTACCTTGTAAATATGAATTACGTAACCGGGATCGACGACCATTATTCTTACGTCATCTTAAATAACGGCAACTGCAGAGCCGCCCTTTCAAGGCGCAGGCGGAAGGCTTTTCTTGATGCGTACTCAAAGTATGTGAATTATACCGAACAATAACAAAAAAGCAGCGCATCCATCGTAAATCACGACCGATACGCTGCTAATTTTTTATATCTTATATGCAGAAACGCTTTCCGTATTTCTCTGCTTTTTTGTCGTCTGACTCAAGCACTTTTTCTACGTCTTTACTCTGCCTTCTTGTCGTCTGACTCAAGCGCTTTTTCTACGTCTTACTCTGCCTTCTTATCGTCTGACTCAAGCACCTTGTAAACGCCTGCTGCAAGAGCTGCGCCAACAAGCGGAGCTACGATGAATACCCATACATCCTCGATAGGTGATGAGTTTCCGTCGATTGCTGCTACGATAGCAGGTCCGAGACTTCTTGCAGGATTTACAGATGTTCCTGTGAAGCCGATTCCGAGAATATGAACCAGCACAAGTGTGAAGCCTATAACAACTCCGCCAAATGAACCATGTGACTGCTTTGGTGATGTTACGCCGAGAATGACAAATACGAAGATAAATGTGAGGAGAACCTCAACGATGAGTCCTGCTCCGATACTGTCATTTACGCCGCCGAGACCGTTTGATCCATAGCCGCCTGTAAGGTCAGGCTTGTCGCTCATATGGAAGATAAGTGAAAGAACGCCTGCACCTGCAAATGCGCCGCAGCACTGTGCAACAACATATCCGCAGAAATCCTTCGCGTTCATCCTTCCGCTGAGAAGGCATCCAAGCGAAACAGCCGGATTGATATGGCAGCCTGAAATATTTCCGACAGCGTAAGCCATTCCGACGATGGTAAGTCCAAATGCGAGTGCGGTCAGAAGATATCCGTCCCAAGCCTGACAGCCTGTCAGCATAGCGGTTCCGCATCCGATAAGGACCAGTGTAAAAGCGCCGATGAATTCAGCAATGTACTTTTTCATTTTAACCTCCTTTTTCCCCTGGGAGCCGCCTGATCTGCGGTCTTGAAATATCGAAAAGCCATGACATAGGCCGCTGCAGCCCCAAATCTTTTCCTACAATAACTAATATACTTTTTTAGGTTACATAATGCAATTGTTTTTTTGTGCAAAAAAGCGTATTTTCAGTATTATTTCCCCAATTTCTTTGCAATGAGCCTAAATTCTACAATTTTAAAAATATTTCTTTAAAAATGCAGTAATTAAGAATATAATACAGCTACTAACAGAACATTCAACTTTATTATATAAAGTTGCAAAACTATTATTGCATATCAGATGTTTTATTGCCGTGAATAATCGGCAGATCGGAGGCAAATAATGAAGCACGAAAAGAAGAAGCTTACCTGCGGCATAGCTGCAGCACTTATGATCGGAACAATGGCTTTTTCACTCACCGGATGCGGTGGAGATAATAAGAAAAGCAAGGAAGAGCAGGCTCTTCAGCAGGGACTCAACCTTGAGGACAAGGCCCGTGAGCAGATGAGCGAATATAACAGCACCTTCCAGAATGCTGACGACCTGATGACGATCGAGCACTAATAAGATTTACTTGAAAAAACTAATAACATTATGTATTATGATGTGGCGTTAACCGGAACCGGTTGATGCTAGTATAAATTGAAAGAAGGACTTGAAAATGGATAAGCTTGAAGTTCTGCGCGAACTGGCTATCATAATCATATTTGCAAAAGGCTTCGGCCTGCTTGCCAGAAAGGTTAAGGCACCTCAGGTAGCCGGCGAGATCATTGCCGGCCTTCTTATCGGGCCGAGCGTCCTCGGACTAGTTGACACTTCCGATTTCCTGTCGGCCTTCGCCGAGATCGGCGTAATACTTCTGATGTTTACGGCCGGACTTGAGACCGACCTGACCGAGCTGAAGAAGACCGGTATCAAAGCGACCATTATCGCGTGTGCAGGCGTATTTATCCCGCTGATCTGCGGAACGCTGCTCTACATGGGCTTCTACGGCCCGCAGAAGATCGGCTCGGAAGGCTTCTACAAGGCTGTATTTATCGGAACGATCCTGACTGCGACTTCGGTTAGTATCACCGTTCAAACGCTCCGCGAGCTCGGCAAGCTTTCGAATGAGGTTGGCCAGACCATCATGAGCGCAGCGATCATCGATGACGTTATCGGCATCATCGTGCTGACCGTCGTTATCGGACTGAAGAATCCGGAGAGCAAGACCGGAACCGTTGTGCTCTACACCGCGCTCTTCTTCATCTTCGCAGTCGTTGTCGGCATCATCGTTTACAAGCTTTTCAAGCTTTATGACAGCAAATACCCGCACACAAGGCGTATTCCGATCCTCGGACTTGCGCTGGCTTTCGGACTTTCGTATATCGCTCAGAAATATTTTGACGTTGCCGATATCACCGGCGCATACATCGCAGGTGTTATCCTCTGCCAGCTGCGCGACTCGGAATACATCTCCGAGAAGATGGATATCAATTCCTACATGCTCTTCGGCCCGGTATTCTTCTGCAGTATCGGCCTCCAGACGGACATGAAAAATATAGATACGACAATCATAGTTTTCTCACTCTGTTTCGTGGCGGTGGGACTGATTTCAAAGATAATCGGCTGCGGCTTTGCATCAAGACTTTGCGGTTATCGCGGACATGATACACTCAAGATCGGAGTCGGAATGATGACACGAGGCGAGGTTGCGCTTATCGTCGCTCAGCGAGGACTCTCCGTCGGAATGCTGGATCACCGGTATTTCACAGCGGTAATCCTGCTGATCATCATCAGCTCGATCATCACGCCGCTGCTGCTGAAATACTTGTATTCTAAAGACGATAAAGTAAAAATATAAAAAGGGATGAAGGGACTGCCGGGGAAGCAGTCCCTTCTTTTGAAAAAGTATGAAAAATGTGAAGGTTGGGCTAATTTAGTAAGGTTTGATCACCTCTTTCTATGCTGATAAATATGTTGTTATCTCTGTTTGTTTTGTGAGTGATCTATAATTCGTCAGCTCTGACCACTGGACGGTTCAGGCTCACTTCCAGGTTACCGTTCCGCTCTCTTATCTCGTCCATAAGAGCCTTCACGGACTCACCCTTCTTCAGATTCACTCTGTAATGCAGCTTGTACATGCTGCCCATATTGGTTGTCTTAACCTCTTCTACGGTGTATTTTGCAAAATATCTTGCAAATATATCTTCAAACTTTCCTTCGAAATCAAGATCCTCAGGAACCGTTATTTTCAGTATTCTGTCCTCCTCCGACTTTCCGCCGAAATTCACGACATTCAGGAGCAGGTTCACCAAGCTGATAACTATCGCGAAGAATGCAGCCACTCCGAGGTAGCCCATTCCGGTTGCAAGTCCGACTGCCATCGCAAGGAAGATACTTACAATCTCCTGGCCTTTGCCCGGAGCCGATCTGAAGCGTACCAGGCTGAATGCTCCGGCGACTGCAACGCCGGCACCTATATTTCCGTTTACCAGCATGATGACCATCTGAACAGTTGCGGGCAGGAGGGCTATCGTTATCACGAAGCTTTTTGAATAACTGTTTTTGATCATATACATGATCGCTATGAAAAGTCCGATCAGCAGAGAACAGAGCGTGGCCTCTATAAACGCTTCTCCGGTGAAGGTTCCGTTTGTCAGTATTGTTCCAAATAATTTATCCAGCATATGCCACCTCTCCTTTCTCGCTTGAATAGCCGAAGCCCGGTACAACTCTTGTTCTTCTTTCTGCTGCTATTTGCATCATATCTACATATCCTCTTCCGTATTTTGAAAATGAAACCGGGTAAATCCTCAGTTCACTGAATATTCTTGCTAATTTTATCGGCATCGCGCCGGCGATCTTCAGCTCCATCAGCCTCTGGTTCGGCTTCAGGATGTCTGTTCCTACGTTGCCGTATCTCAGGTCGAGCCTGTCGGTTCTGTAACGGATGTTTCTGTCAAATGTGATCCTCAGCTCCGGATCCTCCGTGCCGAACATCGCGATCCTGTCGTAGGATATCGCCATCATCGGCTGCAGGTTTTTGTAGTAGTCGCGCATGCTGTCGATCTCGCGCCGGATCTGGTGATTAACTATTTTTTCTTTATCCTTCGGATTCTTGTGATCCCTGGCTGTTATTGATTCTTTTTCCGGATGATTGATTTTATCATCCGTTCTATTATTATTCATTCGGTCGGTTTCACTCATATTATTGTCGATGCTTTGATTCAGATAATCAAGCGCATCAGCGTATTTCATATCTATACGGCGCTTGTAAACGACGCCGTCGTATTTCTTCTTGATCTCTACAAATGCCGGCGACTCTTTGGTCGGCGTTCCGTAAGACCTAAGTCTCAATTTCTCTTTGTAGAGCGGCTTGTCGAGCGAGGTTCTTATCAATCTGTAGTCAGGTGTGTCGTAGTAGATATTGAGTATTGAAGACTCGCCGTATCTGTCGACCTCTGCCATGCCCTTAAGTCTCTCCCTGAGGCGCCTGTACGTCGTCTCGTCTAAGAGGTATTTGACTTCTATTCTTTTAAATATCTCCTGGAAATTGCTCATATCCACCACTCCTTACCTGAATCGCTGCGGGGCTTTTCTTGTATCATTTCTCTTGCATTGAATGATCTGGTTTTCCTTGTGCATCCGAGTTTGACTTTCTCTTGCATTGAATGTTTGTCTCTCGGACCTCTCTTGCATCCCCTGAGGTTTTCCCTGCTGTTTTCCTTGTGATGAGCTCATGATACGGTATAAAACTGAAACGAAACTGAAAAGTAAAAAAGTTTTTTTCAGGCTTTGTTGCTGCTCTGTTATTCATCATCAATCATTCTTATCGTTCTTTAGTTCCCTGAACTTCGCTTCCATCGTCGGATTGTTCTTCGTCAGCTTTTTGACCGTCAGGTCGGTAGCTTTATTATTTGCAAGGCGGAGATTATTTTCGGACGAAAGGAGCGCCTCCTTGGTCTTCTCAAGGTATTTTATAGTCTTATCGATATCCTCAATCGCCTCATTGAACTTCTTGCTCGCCAACTCGTAGTTTCTTGCAAAGCCCTGCTTGAACGCTTCCAGATCTTCTTCAAAATGCGTTATATCCATATTCTGATTGCGAACCATCGCCAGCTCATGCTGATACTGGATAGACTTTCTCGCCGCATCCCTCAGAAGCGTAATCATCTGAATGAAGAACTGCGGACGGATTACGTACATCTTTGGGTATTTGTATGAAACGTCAACGATACCTGTATTGTATAGCTCATTATCGGCCTCCAGCATCGAAACAAGGATCGCATATTCGCATTTCTTCTCGTTACGATCCTTATCAAGCTCCTTGAGGAAGTCCTCGTTCTTATGCTTGGTCGCCGTCGTTTCGTTCTCATTCTTCATCTCAAACATGATTGAAATAAACTCGACGCCGTCCACCGATTCTCTGAAAATATAGTCACCCTTGCTGCCTGTCCGGGCATCATTGTCCTTTTCAAAATACGCATTCGGAAATGCGCTCATCCTGATCTTATTGAACTCAATCTCGCAGTGCTGCTCCAATGTCTCCCCGACCATCTTCGTCGACATCCTGGTCTTCAGATCCTTGTAGTAATTGATCTGAACATCCTTTTCACGCAGCTGATCCGAATACTCTTCCTTCATCTTCTGTGCATCTTCTTTATATCGATCCTCTTTTTCGCGGAAATCCTTCTCGACCCTAGAAACCGCTTCAGTTACTGCAAGTTTCTTATCACTTTCACTATTCTTAATCTGCGCCTCAAGCTCAACGATCTTACTGCTGCTCTCAGCAAGCTTCTTTTCCTTCTCTGCAGCCACTTCACTTACAGCCAGCTTCTTCTCGTTGTCAGCTTCCTTCAGTTTAGCCTTAAGCTTCTCTATTTCTGCGTCCTTCGATGAAATAATATCCTTATACTCACTTTCAGTCTTAGCCTTTACAAGCTCATCCTTGCTCTCCTGAGACTCCTCAAGATGCTTTTTATACTCTTCGATTTCCTTATGATATTCCTTATCACGAACCTGCTTTAATATCGCTGCATAGCCTGACTCATCAACCTGAAAAACCTCTCCACACTTTGGACATTTGATCTTCTGCATTTTGCTCCCCTCCTATCAATACCTGTTCAATATTTATGGGGCTCAAACCCCTTCAAACGCTACGTTTCTTTATGTATTTAAGCATAAATAATACCCTTCTTAATTATACGCTTCTTGCTTAAATCGGTCAATTTAATAGGTTTTTTGTGTGAATAATATGGACAAATAAATTAGTATATGAAAACTATTGATTGCGCTTGTTTATGGTACTATAATATGGTACTATTTAAGAGTGCGGAGGTGGAGAAACCATGAACACAATGTTATATAAAGGATTTATAGGAAAAATAGAATACAACGATGAGTTTAAGATCTTTTCCGGTTCAGTCATAAATACACGTGTAGTCATCACCTTTCAAGGTGTTTCAGTTGATGAACTGAATCGGGAATTCATCCTTTCGGTCGACGATTATCTTAAATGGTGCGAAGAAGAAGGCATCACTCCTGAAAAGCCATATTCAGGTAAATTTAATATCAGACTGAATCCTTCCACTCATCAGCGAGCAGCCAACGGTGCAAAGATGCTTGATATGTCACTAAATAGTTTTGTCGAAAAAGCTATTGAAGACGAGCTGGAACTGATTGAGATGTAGACAATTGTATAACGCAATTTCAATAGTCTGTTCAATTCGGATAAACGGTACGCCCGTCCCGCATGAGCGGTACAGGCGTACCGTTTATCCGAATTGTGCAAAAACCTCTCTGATTATGTACGAAGGTCGACTTCCAGAATAAAAATATGAGCTTCAGTTCTTTTATAGAACTGAAGCTCTATTGAATGCTTAAATTTATGATTTACTTATTTGTTTATCTAAATAAGAGTATAACAATTCCCACATATTAAAATCTGTATTTAAATACAACTCTTGTTCTAGCTTATCGAGTTTATCACTGAACTCATTATAGATTTTACTTCGTTCATCTTCATTATCTGTATTATTCATAAGCGTTTGATAATAAGAATCTATATTTCCAGCCTCATTGATTATTCGGGCGTCTTTGACATCGCCTATTGCCTGAAAAGCTTCTACAATTCTTGTGTAATAGTCCTTTGAAAAATATCCGTAATGCGGAGTAGGGAATCCTTCCATATTTATAACAGTATCAAAATCGATTATCAAAATCGCATTTTGTATAAAATCTGCGCATTCAAACCAGTTCTTGTTATAGTTTTTATACATTTCAAAGCCGATTTTTTCGCATAGATCTTCGCCCGAAAACTGTTTGATATTTATTTCGCCACCATCAAGCCATTTCATACAATAACCTCCACAAAATAAAATCTAATAAATCTATTCTAACATAACTCTTGACGGAATCAATGGGATTATGTATAGTCAAAACGAGCTGAACAACGGTAAGCTTACCGGTATACAGCTCGTCAATTATCTTAGGATATCTTATTTACAGAAAAACTTTCCTGATTACAGTTAATATCTTATTTCAGCGCCTTGCAATTATGATTGCGTTCCTCAGGTAGCGTTGTCAGTTCATCAATCCAGACGAAGCTACAGATATTATCTTTTACTCTTTTTATCCATCTTCTTCAGCAGCCATAACGTATCTTGATAGAACCCTTTTTTATCTGGATATCGATTCTTCAATCCTATCATGTGCTCTATTCCACCTCTCAGAGTTCCATCAATAAAACCATGCGCCAATTTATAAACGACTCTGCTATTATAAATATGACTTCGAACTCCGGTTGCAAAAAACTCTATTTCTGCAAGAGAAGTACTTAACGCTTTGTATTCCTCATCATCATTTGCAGATATAAAATCTTCTATCTCACCTTTCGGATACTCATAGAATGCATAGAGATACTTTTGAAGCGCTCTGTACGCATCAATAGTCATTTTGTTTCGTTCAATATAAAAGCTTATAACAAAAGTCATGATAGAAAATGTGAGCGAGCATATTGAAATAATAATCGAAATTGACAATTCTATAACATCCCCCTTCATTGATACAAGATATAAGCATTCCTCGCAAATAGCCTTCTGTCGTGATCCTGCCATGACGTTAATACAGATTATATCTACTTATCCACCGATTCTCTTTTTCTGATCTGACAAAATGATTCTGCTAGAAGCTTACCCGAATTATGGTCATATAATCTGCAAATTAGCTTACCATAGTCATCTTCATCCATATTTTCGTGAGTATACATCACATAGTATGAGATACCATTGACATGCATGATTGTCTCGGTCACATCTCCATCCGGCCATATTACAACTAATCTCACATCGTCATTTATAGTATGGTTTCCACGTGGCTGAATGTCAAAGTTAAAATATATTAATTCTCCTCCATAGATATCATCAAGATCTATGGCTGACTGAATCGTATTAATATACAGATAAGCGCTGATATTACTCTTGCTGTCATCTACGCTCTTTCCCTTTTGATATATGCATTCCTCAGCCATGATTCTGCTGTCCAAATAATCACCAAGCTCCATAAACTCATCATAAGCAACATCATAGGAGCCCTTGTCATAATCGTTTTTAGCCTCTTTGTATTTCAGATATGGTATTCCAAATATTATTCCGCAAGTAATAAGTCCGGTCAGGATAAATAATATAAGGATTGTACATTTAGTTTTCTTCTTTTTCTTCTTCCTGGCTTTTTCAACCTCCTTCTGCATGATGTTAGTATATAAATAGTTCAAATTAAAATGAGATTTCTCCTAAAACATAGTATTATATAAAAAAACAGGAGGAACTCACTATGGCACGTAAAAACAAACAACACGACAAACAGTTTAAACTAGATGCTGTAAGATATGTTAAAGAGCATCCAGATCTCACACAAGTCGAATGCGCTAAAAATCTTGGTATCAGCATTACCACTCTAGCCAGATGGCTATCCCAGTACAGAGATAATGACGGTGATATCCCTGTAAGAGGATCCGGTAACTATGCTACTGACGAACAAAAGGAAATAGCTCGCCTCAAGC
>JNKY01000019.1 GCA_000702245.1 Lachnospiraceae bacterium C6A11
TAGGACATCAAGAGCGTCCTGAGTATCACGGAGTTCACGCTTGAGGCGAGCTATTTCCTTTTGTTCGTCAGTAGCATAGTTACCGGATCCTCTTACAGGGATATCACCGTCATTATCTCTGTACTGGGATAGCCATCTGGCTAGAGTGGTAATGCTGATACCAAGATTTTTAGCGCATTCGACTTGTGTGAGATCTGGATGCTCTTTAACATATCTTACAGCATCTAGTTTAAACTGTTTGTCGTGTTGTTTGTTTTTACGTGCCATAGTGAGTTCCTCCTGTTTTTTTATATAATACTATGTTTTAGGAGAAATCTCATTTTAATTTGAACTATTTATATACTAACATCAGGAAGGATAGCTGAAGGAAAGAAGATACTTGTGGTTCCCTGTGCGAATCCTTATTCTATAAACGTAAAAAAAAGGTTCTGGACTATTGATAATACCGATATAAACCGTATGTTTCCGGGGTATGATAAGGGTGAGACAACACAGAGGATAGCTGACGGAATATTCAGGAATGTTAAAGATTACAAGATGGGTATTCAACTGGCTTCATTTTATATGCCCGGTGATTTCGTATCACAGGTTCGTATAATGAAGACGGGACTGGAAAACGTAGAAATGGCAAAGCAGTTTGGCCTTCCCTTTGTGGTTCTTCATCACCCGAGACCTTTTGATACGGCTACTCTTAACTATAACTGGCAGATATGGGAGACCAATGCTTTCTCGGTATATACCTCAAGCACCGGTGCGATAAATAAATCAGAAGCAAATAAAGGTATGAGAGCAATACTTAATTTCATGTCAAAGAACGGCGTTATTGATTACCGCGGAGATGAAGGGTATATTTCGAGGGTTGTTGAAAGCACTGATTTTAAAGCTGTCAGAAGTCATACGGCCGGTTTCTTTGAAGCCTTGGTAAATGCAGGCGATAGGGTTGAAAAAGGACAGAAGCTTGCTGTAATAACAGATCCGATGACCGGTGATGTAAATGAGATACTATGTTCCGATACGGAGGGCGTTGTAGCCTTTATACATAACGAAACTCTTTGCTATCAGAAGACTGCTGTGATCAAAATCATACCTGTATTTTACTAGTCTTAAAAATGTTAGGAATAGCGATAAAATATCACCGAATAAATAAGTAAAAAGTACTAATTTTTAGTACAAAAACTGTATATATTTGTAGCGGTTCCTATGCCTTGTATGGTATAATATTAATGGATTTTTGGATCTAAACATATAAGGATAGGAGGTTACTGGTATGAATATTGATCAGGTGGCATTTGGGCAGGTAGCAACAACGCTTGCAAAGCATTACGACAGCATGTATTACGTAGATATCGAATCCGATAATTTTATTGAATTTTTCCATTCGCAGATGTTAAGTGACTTGAAACTTCCGGAGCAGGGAACTGATTTCTTCGCCTTTCTGACCGAACGGGCCAAGCAGATAGTTCATCCTGATGACCTTAGCTTTGTATTGGAACTGATCAATAAAGAGAAACTGCTGAAAAAACTCTCGCTTAGCAGATCCAGTCTGATAGTATGCAGATTCATTCTGGACGGAAAGATCATGCACATATGTCATATTTGCATGATGTGCGATGATAATAAGCATATTCTGGGATGCATAAGAAATATTGAAGAAGAGTATCAGGAGAGAGAAAAGCAGGAACAGCTTATGAAGTCTACCGAACGACTGGCAAGACTTGATGAGCTTACGGGAATCAAGAATAAGAATGCTTATACGGAGCATGTAAGCGTGATCGACGATATGATCGGACGTGGCGATGAGATTCAGTTCGGCGTTGTCATGTGCGACATAAATGATCTGAAGCGTATCAATGATTCAAGAGGACACAGCTTCGGTGATGAGGTTATTCAGAGAGCATGCCGTATTATCTGCGGTATTTACAAGACGAGTACGGTGTACAGGATTGGTGGAGATGAGTTTGTCGTAATACTCGTGGGTGAAGATTATGAAACCAGAGCACAGCTTCTTGAACGCTTGAAGGAAGAGTCTGAAACCAACGGACGGCTGCGTTCCGGCCCGGTAATTGCATGCGGTATGGCTGTTTATCATCAGGGCGTTGATATGAGCTTTAACGAGGTATTTGAGCGTGCGGATGGGCGCATGTACGATAATAAGGAACGTCTCAAAAACGGACCACTGGTCAAATCGATCAAGAAGCCTGAAGGCGTAAATGTCCTTATTCCGGATGAAAGAAGACAGATACTTGATAAGCTGTTTGGCGCATTGATCACCACGGCGGGGGATGGATACATATTCCTGACTGATCTGAAATATGATTACTCGAGATGGTCGCTTTCGCTGATCAATGATTTTGGTATCAAGTCTGAATATATGTACCACGTTGAGAAGATCTGGCAGGATCACATACATCCGGACGATATGGACAGATACCTGGAGGCTGTTGATGCGGTTCTTACGGGAAATGCAGTACTGTATTCGATCAGTTACCGTGCTCGTAAGGCGGACGGAACCTATGTGATCCTTAAACCGAGAGGATTTGTACTTAATGACCAGAACGGTCATCCGGAGTATTTCGGAGGAATAATAATACCACAGTAGAATATTATGAAAGACTTAAACGCCTGTGGAAACGCAGGCGTTTACTTATGGGTAACACGGTGAGCAGGGGACGGTTTAATCTTCCTTGTTAGATTGATCCGGTTTGTTGCGGTTTTGTTATTTTTATATGGTATCATGGGGTAAGAAGTACTGAGAATGTAACAGGAAAGCTTGTTTTAGTGAGATATAAACAGTTCGGATTAATAAGCTGTCTGTGATTAAGTAAATCGGGAGGTAAAAAACATGAAGGAAGTTAACGAAGTAGATGAAGAGATCGAAGTTGGACCGGGCAATAATGAAGTAATAGATGACGATGATGAGTTGCAGGAAGATGAGTTTAATGAAAAAGAATTCCATAATGATTTCATCGACAAATACAAGTTTAAAAATAAAATAGATCCGAATACGACGGTAGCCTTCCAGCTATACGAACATATGTCTAAGGGTATACTTGCAATCTCTCAGGTTTTTCCTGAGTTTGATCCGGATATAATAGGCACCAGCGTTGAATTCAATACATTTGTTGCGAACAGTGCCAAGATGAAGAAAAACATGGTTTATCTTCCTAATATGGATATTAATCCGCAGAATGATGCGGTTTATCTTGTGAGTGATCCGAATATCGTACAGCAGATGAAGGACTATCAGGCAAAGTATGACGCACATCTTGAGAAGATAAGGGCGGTTTATACTCCGGATAAGTTCCCACTTGAGGCACGCTTACTTAAGATCGCTAAAAATAATGCAGATATCATGAAGGATCCTGATGCGTATGAACTGTTTTCCGGCTTCTCAGAATATCTGTTTACATTTAAAACCTCGGTTATGGATATGCCTTCTCCGGAATTTGTGTCGGAGATAAGAAACGGCAAGAAGGTTTATAGCGTTGATATTCCTCGTTACAGAGAGTTCATGAAGAATCATGTATTTCTTGAACAGCTCGAGGATAAGCAGAACTTCTTCATGAATGAGTATATTCCCTATGCCAAAAAGCAGCGCGCAGGTAAGTTAACTGCAGTTGATGCGGAGAGATACAATGCCGCTTATGCAAGTCATATGATGAGGCAGAAGAGGTATTATGAAGAGATAACAGGTTATACACATGAGAATGATCCGGAGATCGCTGCAAATAAGGTATGTAACAATAAGTCTCAGTTTGAAATGAACTGGAAGGGACAGAGATTCGGGCAGCACATACTTGCTACCGCTACAGGCAATCTGGAGCTGATGGATAAAGGATGGCCGGCAGCGGATATAACTTTCCTTAATCAGCTGAAGAAGATGAAAAAGGATGTTGATGAATTTGCAGCGAATGCAAGCAAGAAGCTTAATGCTGCCGAAATAGATGCTGCAAAGCGTATCAAGAAGAAGATGAAGTCTGCTTATGAGAATATTATGAATAAGAAGGTGACTTCACCTGAGGACAGAATGGCGAAGCTTCTTGGCATTGAGGAATCTGTTAAGGAGTATACGACGCTTATCAACGGCTTCAGGAAGAGAACTCTTAAAAATATAGGTCCGGCCTCTATCGAATGGCTTTTTGACGAGGCTAAGGGTAGAAGGGTATTCAGAACAGAGGTTGGAAAGGGTAAGTATTTAAATGATCAGTTAAAAACTTCAACCTTTATCGAAACAAACAGATACGGAATGCAGATCAGATCAGGAGTCAGGGAAGCTGATAAAGATGCATATCAGGACTCTGATATTTATCGGGATCTGGATGAATTTGATAATCAGGGTAATGGCGAAGCTCTGAATGACAAGGCTTTTGTGCCATATAATGATGCTGACAGAAGACTTGAGGTTCCAATGGGCGTTCCTCAGCGTATTGAAGTCGTTCGGGATAAGGCAGTATATAAGAAGGTTAAGGAGAATTATATTAAAAATGCCGATTTCATCGATAAAAAGATGAATGAATACTATAAGGATGATGAGATAGGTAAAGAGATAAAGGCTTTTATCAAGGCAAGAATATCTGATCGTTTAAGACGAAATGCTAATGGACGGTCAAATCTTGTGCTTGTCAATAAAACACCTTTAGGCAATGGAATTAATTGTGTAACTGATGCGGTATGGGTCGAGCATGAAAATGATTTCCTTCGCAATAACATAAAGAAATGGCAGGATAGGTTCCCTGTTTTTAAGCTTGCTGTCGAAGGTGAAAGACAACTTCAGACCCTTGCCGATTATTATGATGAGAAGGAAAAGGCAGGAGGCACACTTAGTCCGGAGAAGGAGAAGGAATACCGTCAGAAGCTATATGATCAGACCGTTATGATGTTACCTATGATGAACAAGGTATTTGCTTCGGTTGAAAATAGGAAGATACATGATGAACTTCAGAAGGATAAGGTCATTATGGATGATCAGTTCTGTATACATCCGGCTGCACAGAGAGGAGCGAAGACTCTGTGTGCTTCACTGAATGCCTATAAAACAGGACTTGAAAATGGCTGGGCTCTTGATGATATTCCAATGATGGCTGCATTTAATCTGATCGTTCTTGGAAAGGATGTTAAGGTAACGGTTGGTCTTACGTTTAAGCTTGATGGGTATGAAAAAAAGGAACCGATAGCATATGCCAGCGAGCAGGAGAAAGAGTACTTTGATAAGATGAGAAAGCTGTCCGAGGAAATGAAGACTAAGGCTATAAAGTCTGCCAAGGATAGAGATTATTTCATAAACAAGATGATCAGTCTCATCGATGAGGGAATTGAAAACAGGATGCTTTTCTCAGATGGAAAGACTATGCAGGAGGTCAGATATTTTAAACAGCTTCAGAACAGGCAGCTTGAGAGGAGCATAAATATCGGAATGGGTAGGGAACCGGCATATTATAATGAACCGGTGATCGCATCGCCTGACAGAAAGATAGCTACTTTCATGAGCGACCTTACTGCCGCAAGAACCGATAAATGGTGGAGTAAGGAAAGTACGGTTCATGAGAATCTGCGCAAGGCGGCAGAAGCTCTTCAGACCTTTATCAAGGATAATCCGGCTCCGGCAAATGATGCAGATAAGAAGACGGTTGTTGAATACTCTGCCAAATATCTTGCAAAGCTGGATGCGGTTCAGCATTATTCAAAGCTTTATCAGGAAGCGAGAACCGGGGCTTCGACCCAGGGAGGTAAGGAGAGACTCCGTGGAGCAAAGGATATTTTCAGCTTTGCCTCAAGAGAGAAGCTTGACATCATGGAGAAGCTTAAGGGAGTGACCAAGGCTTATTCTGACATAAAGGATTTCAGAAAGGCGGTTGTTGTTGACAGGATGAGTTCGGCAACTCAGAAGCTCGCGGCAATGAATGCTATGCCTATTACTCCTGCGGCTAAAAAGAAGATAATCGATATGGCTGCCGATATAATGGTTGGACGTTTTGCGGCCTCAAATACAGTTGGCGGTAAGGTCTTCAACGATATGGGCTTTGATGTTATGAAGAGCAGTATCGTTAACGGCAGTGAATTCAAAAGGATGATGGATACTTATATGAAGGACGAAACCATGACGCCGAAGAAGATGGCAGAAGAGCTGACGGGCGATGGCATCATGAGAAGGTTTAAGAGTTCAGAAAAAAGTATCAAGGAATTTGAAGGAAAGCTGAACGACAGGGCGGCTAAGCAGAAGGCGGCTGAAGAAAAGTATCAGCGCCACGAGAATAAGATAGTAGCTGATGAGGCGAAGAAGAAAGCTGCCGAGGATGCAAAAAAAGTTAAGAAATCGGCATCAAAGAAATAGAGCAAATAAGCTTGGAATTTATAACTATAAGGATTAACCGGAACGCCTGCAGAAGATGCGGGCGTTCATTTACGGGCATATAAAGATGTGTTGAAATAAAAGTGTATGCACGATAAAATATGGATAGCTATTAGATGACGAGGAGGTTAAAGTAAGATGGCGGAATCAATGAAGGATTATGAGGATTTACTGGAGGCATCATACAGCCTGATGGGCGATGGTGAGCATGACACGGATACACTTCTGGCTTGGAGAAAGGCTGAGGAGCTGAAGGAGTCGCAGGAGAATATCATCGTTACGGTCACTGAGGTCGTAAAAGGTGGAGTTGTTGCAGACTTCGAGGGAATCAGAGCGTTTATTCCTATTTCGAAGCTGTCCCTTGAGAGGATAGAGGGCTGTGATCAGTTCCTGGGTAAGGAGCTCGAGGTGAGAGTATTTGAAGCTGATATGGAGGCGGACAAGTTGATCCTTTCGGCCAAGGAAATACTGAAGGAGAGACAGGAAGCCAGCAGGAAAAAGAAGATATCCGATATTCAGATCGGCCAGGTATTTCATGGCGTAGTCAGAACCATCAAGGATTATGGTGCGTTTATCGACCTTGAAGATGGTATGTCCGGACTGGTTCACATCTCACAGATATCACATCAGAGGATCAAGCATCCGAAGGTTGTACTGACTGAAGGTCAGGAGGTTGATGTTAAGGTTATCGAAATTAAGGACGGAAAGATATCGCTCTCGATAAAGGCGCTTCTGGATAATCCGGAAGAAGAGGAGACCGAGGAAGAAGTGATAATCCCAGAATCTGAAAGTATAGGAACCTCGCTGGCTGATCTTTTAAAGGACTTTAAATTTGATGATTAAGGTAAGTCAAAGATTGTGAAGGTCTGAAGATTTACCGACAGATGTAATTTTTGGGGTGCTGCATATGAATAGTGAATGTTTGGACGGTGTACAATATGAATAAATACGTTTTTTTTCAAAAACATGAGAAAAGAAGAATAGCGGTAATACTGACAATGCTGATATGCTTCGCAGGGCTGTTCTCAGCGTGCGGTAAGAAGGATGAGAATAAGGAGGAGAAGCAGAAGGAACCGGTGATATTGAATCCTGCAGCGGACGATCCAAATCTCTCGGATGGTGAATGGGCCTATGATATCTGGAAAACGGCGATAGATAAGCTATATGCGGAAGGTGCTGTAAGTAAGAGTGATATCAGTGAGGATGAGTATTTCAAGTTTGAGACGGAGGGTATAGCGTGGAGCTCGCCTGAGGCAAAGGCAAAATACGCAGAGAACGATTTCAAACCGGATGGAAAGTGTATCTGGGGATGCTACAGTAGTGAGAATCTGTACAGGGTATTTAAGCCTGAGATTGCTGATCCAAACAGACCGGCATATGCTTATGAAGGCGGAAGCGGAATACCTTCGGATATATTTGCGAATTCGAGAGGTGAATGTAAGTATTACGTGGTGTACACGGGACTTAAATCGCATGTGGACAAAAATTTTTACAGCGGAGGTGCTGACAGAACTACTATTTCAACAGATGTTATTATCTTTGATGCGGTTTCCAAGGAGGTCGTCCATATCGAGCATATCGGAACGAACAGCCCGAAGGCTATAGACAGCAGAACAACCGGCAGTACCATGGTATCTGAAGCGATTCAGTACATGAAGAGACTTTTCGTGGAATAGTTGTAATTGGAATACTTCGGAATGGATCAAGTTAGCGGATGCTTACATAGAGGTTGGTTATACTGATTGAGAGAACATGGTTTACATAAGACAAGAGGCTTCGATTGAAAGTATTATGGATTTGTGATATCATTAGACAAATTGTTGTATGAGGGGAGTTATTGGATTCATACTGAATAAGGACGAAAAGAGCAGGAAGATTTTGTAACCTTCATAAAAAAGGAAAAAGAGAGATAAGTGATTTATAGTATATGATAAAGGAGATACAATATGCTTGATATAAATAAACTTCGAGAGTTTGGAGCAGATGTGGAGAGCGGACTTGAAAGATGTATGAATAATGAAGGCTTTTATCTGAAACTTGTTGAAAAATCTCTTGGGGACAATTCTTTTGATAAGCTGGTTGAAGCCATTGATTCAAATGATCTGGAAGGGGCATTTGAGGCAGCACATAGTCTGAAGGGTGTAACAGGCAATCTGGCACTGACACCGATCTATGATCCTGTTGTGGAAATCACAGAGCTTCTCAGAAACAGGACGGATATGGATTATTCGGAGCTGAAAAGCAGAATCCTTGAGAAGAGGGATGAATTATCTGAAATGTGCAGGTAGGTATTAAAGCTTATGGGGAATGACAGTAAAGAAAATAGTATTCTTACGCCTTATATGTCGGGGATTGGAGCGTGGGCCTTCTCAATAGGTACTGTTCTCGGATGGGGGCTGGTGGTTATTACAGTAATACATACCTGGCGGAGGCCGGACCGAAAGGAAGTATTATAGGTCTTCTGATAGGCGCACTCATCATGATCGTTATCGCACGGAATTATAATTATATGATGAACTCCATTCCTGATGCAGGTGGTCCGTATGCATATGCAAAGGAAACATCCTGAATATACACCTGACAGCACGGCTCTCCATCAGATAATCAGGATAGCTGTTATATCTCCCTGGGCTTATATAGGCTTTGAGGGTATTGCTCATTCTGCTGAAGAATTCAGGTTTCCTGTCAGAAAGTCCTCACGGATTATGAACATTTCTATAATTATTTCGGCAATTGTCTATATCAGTATGATTCTGATATCTATCAGCGCATATCCTCCGGAATATTCTAACTGGCTTGAATATATAAAGAATATAGGAAATCTAAAGGGCATCAACTCGCTTCCTGCATTCTATGCCATGAAGTATTATATGGGAGATACAGGTTTTATCTTACTTCTGATAACGCTGTTTGCGCTTATTCTTTCCAGTCTATTGGGGAATCTTACTGCACTCAGCCGTCTTCTTTATGCAATATCAAAGGATGATGTTTTACCTAAACGCTTTTCTAAAATAAATGACAGAGGTGTACCTGCAAATGCTCTGTGGCTGATTGGATGCATATCTCTGGGAATACCATTTCTTGGCAGATCAGCTATTGGATGGATATCCAGATGCCTGTTATGAACGGATATGAGGCAACCAGAGCTATCCGTTCTCTGGATGATCCGGTTTTGTCCGGTATTCCGATAATAGCCATGACGGCGAATGTATTTCAGGAGGATATACAGGCGGCAGAAAATGCCGGCATGAATGGGCACATTCCAAAACCGCTGGATATAAAGACAATGATAGATACGATATCAGAAGTGCTGGCAGAAAAGTAGAACAGGAGGCTGCATATGTTTGGAGAAAAGTTTGAATTAAATGAACAGACTATGACCATAGTTGAAGAGATAGGACGTCATATGCCGGGAGGCTTCTTCATATATAAGGCTGTCAAACCGGAAGAACTGTTATATGCTAACAAGGCAACGCTGGATATATATGGATGTGAGACCATGGATGAGTTTAAAGAACTTACCGGTTATACCTTTGAGGGTATGGTATACCCGGAGGATTATGAGAATATAGTGGCTTCCATAGATGAGCAGGTGAAAAACAATGATGATAATTTTGATTATGTGGAATACCGTATAGTCCGTAAGGATGGAAGTCTCCGTTGGGTTGATGACTATGGACACTATACACATACGAATGCCTACGGTGGAATCTATTATGTATTTATCTCCGACATTACGGAAAAGAGAGAGGAGAGCTTAAGGCTCATAGAGGAGGATGAAAAGCAGAGGGAAGAGCAGAACAAGCTGATAACAGCTCTCGCCTCTGACTACTGGAGTGTTTACTATATAGAGCTGGATACAGATGAAGGTGTATGCTATCAGGCTCATACGGATATGAATGATGCACTTAAGGTTGGAGAACATTTCAGGTATCTGAATACATTTATTAATTATGCTGAAAATAATATAACTGATGAATACAGAGATGAATTTATCAGGTTTATTCAGCCTGATTCTATTCGTGTCGGTCTTAGAGAGAACCGGGTTATATCTTTCAGGTATATGATAAACAGAAATGGTAAGGAAAAATATGAAATGGTCAGATTTGCCGGAGTACGTCATCCTGAGGGCAGAGATGATCATATAGTACATGCAGTAGGTGCCTGTTTCTCTGACGTTGATGCCGAAACCAGAGAAAGTCTTGCTCAGAACAAGGCTCTCAGCGAAGCACTTGTTGCCGCAGAACAGGCCAATAAGGCAAAAACGGCATTTCTCTCAAATATGTCTCACGAGATCCGTACCCCTATGAATGCAATTATCGGACTGGATAATTTAGCTCTTTCGGATGTGGAGATATCAATTAAAACAAAAGATTATCTGGAGAAGATAGGCACATCAGCGCATCATCTGCTCAGTATCATAAATGATATCCTGGATATGTCACGTATAGAATCCGGTCGTATGATAATCAATAATGAGGAGTTCTTATTCTCCAAGATAATGGATCAGGTTACGACCATTATCGGAGGACAGTGCCATAACAAGGGACAGAAATTTGAATATAGTATAAGTGATGATGTGAGTGGGTATTATATCGGTGATGATATGAAGCTGAAACAGATACTCATTAATATACTTGGAAATTCTGTAAAGTTCACTCCGGAAGGTGGAGAGGTTTCATTTACAGTTAAAAAACAGGCTGAATATGAGGGTAATTCGACACTGAGATTTGTTATACGGGATAATGGTATAGGTATGAGTGAGGAGTATCTTCCGAGGATATTTGATGCCTTTTCCCAGGAGGATTCATCCTCAACAAATCAGTTTGGAAGTACAGGTCTGGGCATGCCGATCACAAAGAGTCTGGTAGAGCTGATGAATGGGCAGATTGAAGTTGAAAGTAAGAAGGGTGAAGGAACTACATTTACAGTTACAGTTCCGCTTAAAGAGTCTGACAGGCTGGAGACAGATGATGGTTTCGAGGAACTTACGCCTCATGAGATGGCTGTCCTGGCTATAGATGATGATCCGGTGGCCTGTGAGCATGCAAAGCTGGTTCTTGGTCAGGTGGGTATAAGCTGTGATATCGCACTCTCGGGAGCTCAGGGGCTGGAAATGGTTAAGGTACGTAAGGCAAGACGTGATCCATATAATCTTATTCTTGTTGATTGGAAGATGCCGGAAATGGACGGTATAGAGACTACGCGGGAGATCAGAAAGCTGATCGGACAGGAGTCAGCGATTATCATTCTTACATCATTCAACTGGGATGATGTTGCGGATGAAGCAAAGCAGGCAGGTGTGGATACTTTTGTTCCGAAACCGCTTCTTGCATCAAATGTCATGGATGAGTTCAGGGAAGCCTTTAAGATAAAGAACAGTAACGAAAAAAAGAATACCGTATCTCTCAAGGGCTGCAGAGTTCTCCTTGCTGAGGATGTAATGATAAATGCAGAGATAATGGTTATGGTTCTATCCATGAGAGATGTAGAGGTTGATCATGTGATAAACGGTCAGCTTGCGGTTGAAAGCTTTGAAAAGCATGAACCGGGATACTATGATGCAATTCTGATGGATATGCGTATGCCTGTAATGGATGGACTGGAGGCTACAAGAACTATCAGGGCTCTTGACCGTGAGGATGCATCTGAGATACCGATTATCTCGCTTACTGCAAATGCATTTGATGAAGATGTACAGAGAAGTCTTCAGGCAGGTCTGAATGCACATCTCAGCAAGCCGGTTGAACCGGATGCACTCTACGCAACACTTGAAGGATTTGTGAAGCACTAATAGAAAACGCAAGACAGGGAGGGATTACATTGGACAATAATATTTCATCAATAGCAAAAACAATGGCCAAACGTTACGCAACGATATATTATGTAAACTTAATTACTAATCATTACGTGGAATATTCTGCGAGTGATGATTATAAGGAATTGAATGTACCCGTTGAGGGAGAGGATTTTTTCACTGAGTCATACAATAATATACAGCGTGTGATTCACCCTGAAGATCTGGAAAGCGTTCAGAGAATAGCTGATAAGGCATTTATGATTTCTGCTACGGAAAATGGCCAGAAATTCGTGATTGATTATCGACTGTTAATGCAGGATGGTACGCGTTATGTAAGGCTTAATGCTGTGCGTACCGAGGATTCCGAGAACCTTATCATCGCATTGGAGAATATTGACAGCGAGAAAAGGAACCAGGCAGAGTTTGAGGGAATTTCCGAACAAAACAAGGTTTTTTCACAGATCGCCGAAAGCCTTGCCAATCAGTATGACACTATCTACTATGTCGATATGCTGAATGATCATTATATAGAATTTTCATCAACTGACATATATAAGAGCCTTGATGTACAGCCATCCGGAGATGATTTTTTCAGCGAATCTCTTGCAAATATCGGGCGTGTTATACACCCTGAAGACAGGGCAGAGTTTCAGCATATTCTTGATAAGTCGTCTTTGATCCGGATGTTAAATGAAAAGCACATGATAACCCACACATACCGTATTCTTGTTGGGGAAAAGATCATGTATGCACGTCTTTCTGTTATATGGGCCACAGACAATAAACATCTTATAGTCGGCATTATGAATATAGATAAGGAGATCCGGAAGGAACGTGAACTTGCGAAACAGCTTCATCTTGCCAATGAAAAAGCTTACAGGGATGAGATGACCGGCGTCAAGAATAAGGCGGCCTTTTCAGAGTTTGAGGAAAGAATTCAGGAGCAGATAAGACAGGGAGAAGCACAGGATTTTGCAGTTGTTGTTTGTGATGTAAATGGACTTAAGAAAATCAATGATACACTGGGACAAAAAGCCGGTGATGAGTATATAATAGCTGCCTGCAGAATGGTCTGCGAGATATTCCAGTACAGTCCTGTATTCAGAATCGGAGGAGATGAATTTGTTGCAGTACTGACCAACAAGGACTTCACATTGAGACACAGACTGATGCAGCTTCTTCATGACCGTTCAGCTGTGCATATAGCTTCCGGTGGCGTTGTGGTATCCGGAGGACTTTCAGATTATATTCGTGATGAGGACAAGGATTTCCACTCTGTATTTGAACGTGCAGACGGACTGATGTATGAAGAAAAGAAGCTCCTGAAAAGCATGGGAGCCATTACGAGAGATGAAACGACTGATGCAGAGCCGGAGTCAGGAGAACAGCAGGCGGAATCCATAATCGATGTAAGAAGACATATTCTTGTCGTGGATGATGAGGATATAAATCAGATGATGCTGGGAAATATCCTGTCTGAGGATTATGAATTATTATTTGCCTCTGATGGAATAGAAGCATTAGAAGTTTTGGAGAAGCATAAAGAGGATGTGGCATTGATTCTTCTGGATCTTATGATGCCGCGAATGAATGGTACAGAATTTCTGGAAAAAATCAAGGGTGAGGCAGATCTTAAGTCTATCCCTGTCATCGTACTTACGGCAGATCAGAGGTCTGAGGTTGAATGTCTTCAGATTGGAGCAATGGACTTCCTTCATAAACCATATCCGGCACCTGAAGTCATAAAGGCCAGAGTCAATAAGTGTATTGAACTTTCAGAAGACAGAAATATCATACAGTCCACAGAACGTGACAGCCTGACAAAGCTTTTCAACATAGATTATTTTATCAGCTACGTCAAGATGTTTGATCAGTATTATGAAGATCAGAAAATGGATGCGGTCATTATAGATGTTAACCGTTTCCATATGATAACTGAACGTTATGGTAAGGAATATGGAGATACAATCCTTCGTAAGATTGGTGAGAGGGTTCGTCAGCTTGCCAGAAAAATGGGAGGAGTTGGCTGTAGACGCGGTGCTGATACATTTCTTATATATGCACCTCATCGTGAAGACTATGCAGAGATACTTGAAAAGTTGACAGATGAGCTGGACAGCGGTGAAAACCAGTCCGGAAGAGTCAGGCTTCGTATGGGTGTATATTACAATGTCGACAGAGAGCTTGAAATAGAGAGACGCTTCGACAGAGCGAAGATAGCTGCTGACAGTATTAAGGGGAATTATGCTGTTTCAGTCGGTGAATATGACTCCGAGCTTCATGAATCAGCTCTCTTCAGGGAAAGGCTTCTTGAAGATTTTAAAGAGAATCTTGAACAGAAATGCTTTGAGGTTTATTTTCAGCCTAAATTTGATATTCGTCCGGACATCCCTGTTCTTTCAAGTGCAGAGGCTCTTGTCAGATGGAAGCATCCTGAGCTTGGTATGATCAGTCCGGGAGTATTCATCCCGCTTCTTGAGGATAATGGCATGATACTCAGTCTTGACAGATATGTATGGGAAGAAACCGCAATACATATCAGAAGCTGGAAGGATAAATATGATTTTTCTGTTCCCGTTTCAGTAAATGTTTCGAGAATTGATATGCTTATGCCGAATCTGAAGGAAATCTTTAAGGATATTACCGGAAAGTATGAACTTACTTCGGATGATATTATTCTTGAAATTACCGAATCTGCTTATACAGGTGATTCGGAGCAGGTTATATCCACTGCCAGAGAATTAAGGGGTATGGGATTCCGTATAGAGATGGATGATTTCGGTACGGGATACTCATCTCTTGGTATGCTCTCAAATCTTCCTATAGATGTTCTGAAGCTTGATATGTCATTTGTCAGAAATGCATTTGGCGAGAACAAAGATGTGAGAATAATTGAACTAATTATAGATATAGCAGATTATCTGCATATACCTGTAGTTGCTGAGGGTGTCGAAACCAAAGAACAGTATATGACTCTCAAGGCAATGGGATGTGATATAGTTCAGGGCTACTATTTCTCAAAGCCTGTTCCGTGCAGCGAGTTCGAGAAATTCCTGATAGAGAGAAAGAAGCAGGATAAGGAAGAAATAGTAAATATCAGAAAAAATCACATGAGTATATCCAAGGCACTTACTTATGATTTTGAGAGCATTTACTATATTGATATACAGACATATTATTATCTTGAATTCTATTCGGGTAAAAATGGAGAGCTTCAGATATATTCAGGAGGAGCGGATTTCTTTACGGATGCCAGGGAAAAGCTTCTTAAGGATGTCGGAGAAAGTGATTTTAAGGCATTGTCAGAGGCACTTGAAAAAGATAATCTTATGAAATGGATAAACGTAGATGATGCTGAAATCTTAAGGTTCGCTAGGACTTCCGGCGAAGGAGAAGTTAACTATTCACTCCATACTCTTTGTACAAAGAATAAAGATGATCATCATATAGTAATTGGATTAAAACCGTTCTAAAAAGAAGATATAAAAGAAGGTGAAATTGAAGAGAAGATAATTGAGCAGAAAATAGAAAAGCTCCGAAAATCAAAAAGCCCATGAATAATTATAAAAAATAAGGCTATGTAGTAAATTACTGGAAAAATGGTTCCTGCCCGGCATAACTCCGGACAGGAACTTTCGTTTTCATAGTTGACGAACTAACGGGTGTTAATTAAAATTATATTAATAGTTTAAAACTGCGGGGTATTGGGGAAATCAAAATATGAAAAAGATTTTAATTATCATAGTCAACGTGATCATTATGTCAGCCATATTGGCCTTCGTTGTTATTTACTCCCGAATTGCAAGCAGGGATTCTTATCAAAGGCAGATAGAACACTTTGAAAATATAACGGTAACCATGGAGCAGGTGACGCAGAATTACCTGGAAGGTGAGCAGAGAATCTGTGATGTATGGGCGAACTATATCAATAACAAGCACATGACGATGGAAGAGGCTGTTGAATATATCCGTACCTCCCATGTACTTGTTAATACTTCGGCCCATCTGATCTCCTCCGACACACTCACCGGTCTTTCCACGCGCCCAAAACAGGGGTCAACAGACGACTATGCTGTATCATATAAAAGAGTGGACGTTCTGGATAACATGGAGTGGGTTGATGAGATCGGGAAGTCCATCAACATTACCCGGGCGTACACCAATCCGATGAACGGCGAACAATCGTTGGCTTTCTGCAACATGGTTACACTGTATGATCCGGAGAACGGTACTTCCGAAACTGCAGTACTTCTTCGGGTGATCCCCATCTCTGAGCTTGAACAGAAATGGGTATTTCCGCAGACAGAGCTTGTGAACGCCGAGCTGTCGATGATCGATTCCGACGGAAATTATATTCTCAAGGGGTATAGCTTTAAGAATTCCAGCTTTTTTGAATTCTATAAATCATATAATTCTACGGACCCCAAAACGTCGCAGGAGTTGTTCGATAGGATTACTTCATCGACGGGTTCTGTCTCCATGCTTGATTCCCACGAACAGGAGTGCATACTTGCATTTACACCTATCGCTGCCACTTCCGGGTGGACACTGCTGGGCTTCGTTCCGGCGGAAGATCTTCAGGTGGATAAAGAAGACTGGCTGCTGTTTGGCGTTGTATCAGTCGGTTTGCTGATTCTGTTCATCCTTGACCTGTGTCATATGCTTTTCCTGAACAAGCGCCTCCAGGTTATGGCCAGGGAAGCCGAATCCGCAAATAAGGCAAAGACAGATTTCCTGTCCACCATGTCCCACGACATCAGAACTCCTATGAACGCCATCATAGGCCTTACAACTATTACAGAGAAAAATCTCGGAGATGTGGAGTCAACAGGAGAAAGCCTTCGAAAGATAGGTCTTGCAAGTAATCATCTTCTGACACTGATCAATGACATTCTGGATATATCCAAGGTGGAAAGTGGAAAACTGAAACTGAGTCCCCTCACCTTCTCCATAGTGGAAACGGTTGAGAATCTTGTGAATATATCACAACCGATGATCAAGGAAAAAAATCTTGAATTCACCTTCCATATCAACCGTATGGAAAAGGAATATCTGTATGCAGACCAGCTTCGTCTGAACCAGATTTATATCAATATTCTCTCCAATGCCATCAAGTACACGGAACCCGGAGGGCGGATCAGCGTAGATCTTCGGGAAGAGGACAGTGCCGTACCCGGCTGTGTTAAAATGGTCTATGTGGTAGAAGATACGGGTATCGGAATGAGTGAGGAATACATGGAAACCATGTATCAGCCTTTCTCACGTCAGATAGACAGCCGTGTCAACAGTATACAGGGAACAGGCCTCGGTCTCGCAATTACAAAGCAGATGGTTGAACTGATGGGCGGATTGATAGAATGCCGGAGCGCGCAGGGTGAGGGCACAACGTTCACCGTAACACTGGATATTCCTGCAGCAGATAAGCAGAGAGAAGATATGCAGCTCGATCCCGTTGATGTTCTGATAGTGGATGATGATGAGATCATGCTTCAGACGGCTGTTGATACCCTTGAGTCTCTTGGTGCCTCTACAGAGCAGGCGCGAAGCGGACTTGAAGCACTCGGCATGATCGAGCACAGACATCAGTCTGGACGGGATTACGGTGTTATCATTGTAGACTGGAAGATGCCGGAAATCGACGGAATTGAGACCATCAAAAGGATACGCTCGGAGATAGAGGTTACTATCCCGATATTACTTATTTCCGCATATGACTGGTCAGACATAGAAGATAAGGCTAAGGAGGCTGGCGCAAACGGCTTCGTAAGTAAGCCTCTTTTCCGGTCCACACTTTTTGATAAGATCAATGATCTTATGGGGACAGAGTCCAGATCCACAGAGCCGGAGGATGATTATTCCGATCTGCAGGGCCTGCATATTCTGGTAGCCGAGGATAATGATATCAACTGGGAGATCATCTCTGCCATGCTTTCCATGTTTGGCATCACTGCCGACCGTGCTGAGAACGGACGGATCTGTGTGGATATGATACGCGAAGCAAAGGAAGGCAGCTATACACTGGTATTCATGGATATACAGATGCCGGAAATGAACGGACTCGATGCAACCAGGGCTATAAGGCGCCTGGAGGATCCGGCTGCAGCCTCAATTCCTATCGTAGCCATGACGGCAGATGCATTCTCGGAAAATATCACGGAGTGTATGAATGCGGGAATGAATGGGCATATAGCAAAGCCTGTGGATATTAAATTAGTTATAAAAGAGATACGTAGAATATTGGAGGGGAGGAAACAATCATGAAAAAGAAAGTATGTTGCATGGTTTTAGCAGGGATGATGGTTATGGGACTGGCATCCTGCGGTTCAAAGAAGGAGAAAACCACGACTGAACAAGGGTTCAAGCCGGCTTTGGATACTTCTACCAGCTGCCACATCAACGTTGCCGGCGGTTACGACAACTTTGAGGCCCTGGAGGCCGAATTCGACAGATTTAACCAGTTCTATCCCAATGTGGAAATGAAATATACGAAGATAGATGACTATAACAATATGATTGGTACCGTACTGAACGGAAATGATGCCCCTGACATCTATGTTAATTACTCCTGGATGTATGGCAGGGAGCAGTATAAATCATCCATAGATCATGCCGAGGATCTGTCGGATCCTGCGCTGGGACTCGATCTGAGCTGTATCCGCAGCAATATCATTCTTAATACGGATGACGGCAAGCTTCCCATGGTTCCTGTTTTCTCAAACACCTATGGTATGCTTGTAAACAACAGTCTTTTTGAGAAAGAGGGCTTAAGCGTTCCAAAAACCTATCAGGAACTGGTGTCAGTGTGCAAAGCCTTTCGTGATAAGGGGTATGAGAGTCCCATTATGGGCTTTACCAAAGAGGAGACCACATCGCTCTTCACATTGTCGACATATCCTTATTTCTGCGGTACAGTAGCGAATGACGCGGAGGCTGTCAAAAATCTCAATGCCCTTGATCCCTCAGCCGGTGAATATATGCGTCCTACTCTTGAGAAGATCGTTCAGTTCCTGAATGATGGCTGCGTTAACCTGGAGGCCTGCGGAAAGATCGAGAATAACTATGACGCAGTAATCCTTCGCTTTTTTGAAGGCGACGTACCTATGATGACCTGCTCGGGAGATACCGTTTCGGGAACAAAGAAACGTGAGAGCCGTTCCGAGGCATTTATCGCCTCTCCCTTTAATTATACCTTCGTTCCGATCCCTATGTCGGATGAAGGAGCTTATTTCCTTGACATGCCGAATCTGCAGTTCTCCGTCAACAAAGACAGCAAGAATCTGAACATGGCCAACGAGTTTATGAGATTCCTGGTAACATCAGAGGAACTGAGCAGGATGGCACAGAAAAAGGGACTTATGTCACCGACCAAGGATCTGTCCTTTAACAATATGTATGCTGCATTTGAGGCTGTTCCGGAATCCCGTATCCTGTCGCCTGAGGTGATCGGGCTGACGGATGATGCGGTTATACAGTTAAGACAGGCAGTTTACAGGGTTGGAACCGGTGTCCTGGATATAGATAAGGCAGTTGCCGGCTATGGTACCTTTGTCCCCGGGGAATGACAGCCATTACTTTGTTCGACAGCAGTTTGTGGCAGTGACTATTCCCGGGAAGCTTTTGGCGATAAATCCCTGGAAAAGATAACAAAACGACCGGGGCGTAATAGCTGCGGTCGTTTTTTATGCTTATTTTTTTGGCCTGTTATGGCAATACCGAATAATGGTATCTTGTACATAGTTTCGGTAAATACGACTTCGGAATGTATTGTTCTTCCAATGTTCATGAATATTATCAATGAAATTTCTGAATACTTCTGGATGTTGTGGGACTAATGAAGATTGATATTATAAGCTAAGTTAAAACGCCTGTGGGGAACACAGGCGTTTTGTAGTGGGGGGTATTATATATTGGAATGATTGTTAAAAGTAATTGCAGCGGAAGCTTGTAAATTCTGCGGTGCAGCTGCCGACTGCGTAGAGGCCGAGCATTGTGCCGGTGAAGCCTCCGGATACCTCGCTGGAGAGGTATTTGGTCATCGCACTGCCAAGAGGGATCTCGGCTGATGCGGAACCATCATTATGTATAAACTGAACGTAGAAATCATATTTCAGATTGCCGGAGCGGATGATGAGTCTTGCTCCTTTTATATTTCTCTGGTGGTTAGGTTTTACGACGGTCTCAACGTGCTTGATGCCACCGATGTTAAGCTTCAGCTGAGCGCCAAGGCTGTCAGCATCTCTGAAAAACTCGATGTCGTAATGCTCATTCTCGCACATATATACTGTTATGCCCGCGCAGTGATCTGCTTTATAATAATTATTTGATTCCTGGGCAGGTGAAACAACCTTGTTAACATCTGAAAATACAACATCAACAGTGGCCTCCATCATGAAGTCCTTCTGGCGAAGAGCTATGAAGGTAGGAGAGTCAACGTCATCAAGTGTTATATCCGAACCGTGAAGTATAAGCTTGTCTGTGCTAAGCTCATAATTTGCAGGCTCAGGGAATCTGAGATATGCCCAGTCAATATTCCAATCTGTATTTTCGAAGGTGTAAGAGCTCTTCTTATTCTGGCTGAAATCACCTTCAATCTCGTAGGTATAGTCAGTTGTACCATCGGTGCCGCAGCTGATATTTCCGTCGGCGTCGATGTGGGCTGGTGTAAGATAAACCTCACGGCCGAGATTGTGGTAAGGCTCCCAGAGGTCGATCTGCCTGAAGCCGAGGGTTACTATGAACCATCTGCCGCTATCGGTCTGAATAAGATCACCGTGGCCTATTCCCTGTATCGAGAAAGGAGCCTTATTACGGTTGGTAAGGATCGGATTCTTCTCGTAGCTTTCGAAAGGTCCCCAGACGCTTTCCGAACGTGCGTAGGTAACCATGTGGCCGTATTCCGTGCCGCCTTCGGCAACCATCAGATAATAGTATTTGCCAATCTTATACATGTGAGGGCTCTCAAGATATCTGCCGCCCGAACCCTTCCAGAGAAGAGTGGCAGGACTGAGCTTCTTGCCGGTCTCAATGTCGATCTCGCACTGAACGATTCCTGAAACACCGGTCTCATCAGTTCCATTCGTGATAAAATACGCCTTCCCGTCGTCGAAAAGTATCGAAGGATCGATGCCGTCCATATCTATTTCCACGGGCTCCGACCACTCGCCGTAAATATCATCCGTATAAACATAGAAATTCCTGTTGGTGGAATTGTTATTTGTCACCATGTAGAAGCGGCCGTTGTTGTAGCGGATCGTCGGCGCAAATACACCGCCCGAGCTTCTGACTTTATCTAATTCAACCTGACTTTTTCTAGTCAGAACGTGACCGATCTGCTTCCAGTTCACCAGGTCATTACTCTCAAAAAGAGGCACTCCCGGAAAGTACTGAAACGAACTTGTCACCAAATAGTATTTTCCACCGGCTTTGCAAACGCTCGGATCCGGATAAAACCCGCTGATTACTGGATTGCTATATTTCATGTTTATTTGCTCCTTGTACTATACTAGAGTGATTCTATCATCTGTGTGGTCATGCTATACCTGACGAGACCGCATGTGTTCTTATTTCTTAAAAATTTCACAAACTGAGTCGAGATAGGTGTGGAATGATTCACAACGTTTGATTTAAGACATATATATCATCATATTTGGAAGAATAACAACCGCGATAATTAGCGATACAGAACCATAAAAAGCCTACATTTAACAAGACAATCGGCTTCAGGAAGTCAAGGTCGAAAAATTACTGTATAGATATACTAAAAAGGCATGTTTCGAAAACAGCTCCGATATCATAAACTCCTAATTAAGATGGAAAAATATGACCGACAGTACGGATAATATTTTGGAGGATGAATATGATAAAGAATAAGCTTAAAAGACTTGCTGCGGGTGTTGCGGCATTTATGCTTGCATTCAGCATGACAGCCTGCGGTGGCAAGAAGGATGATAAGAAATCAGGCAGTGATACAACTGAGGTAAAAACAGAAGCAACAGGCAACTCAGGCGAAGAGGTGACAGAGGACGGCGGCAATTCGATTGATGATCTTGCCAAGATTGATTCGAAAGAATACGCTATCCTTATGGGCAACGGCTTCAACCTTGGAAATACGATGGAGGCCGCTGACGCTACAAGACCGGGCGACTATCCACACCACGAGATCTCATATTATGAGACGCTCTGGAGCCAGCCGATCACAACACAGCAGATGATCGACGACATCAAGAATTCAGGCCTCGATACACTTCGTATTCCTGTAGCCTGGGCAAATACAATGGACTTCGTGAACGGCGACTATACCATTAACGAGGCTCAGCTTGCCAGAGTTAAAGAGATAGTTGATATGGCTTATAATGCCGGCCTCTATGTTATCATTAATGACCACTGGGATGGTGGCTGGTGGGGGCTTTTCGGTTCGGCTGATCCTGCAAAGAGAGAGGCTGCCATGGAGCAGTACAAGTCTATGTGGACCCAGATAGCAGAGTATTTCAAGGATTACGATCTGAGACTCGTATTTGAAGGCGGAAATGAAGAGATTGGCGACAGACTTAACGACATTAACGCTGACTGGAATAAGGACGGCGCAGTCCTCACAAAGGATGAGTGCTATGCTAAGGCTAACGAGATCAACCAGACCTTTGTAGATATCGTCAGAAGCTCAGGCGGAAATAACGTAAACCGTTTCCTTCTGATCCCTGGCTATGGTACAGACCTTACACAGACACTTGATTCAAGATGGCATATGCCGACTGATACTATTCCCGGAAAGCTTTTCCTTTCAATCCACTACTATACTCCATGGAGCTACTGTGGAAGCACAGGCTCATCAACCTGGGGTACAAAGAGAAACTACGAAGAGATGAATACACTTCTTGCCGATCTTTACGAAGCTTACGGTAAGGATTACGGAATAATACTTGGTGAGTGCGGCGTACTTCCAACTTCAAATGGCGAGGCTAAGCCAAACACACTTCTCTGGTACAAGAACTTCTACGCTAACTGTGACAAATACGGTTTCGTTCCGCTTCTTTGGGACACCGGAAATATCATTAAGAAGGCGGATGGTTCATGGTTCTCGGATGAGATAAGAGATTTCGTTCTTTCACAGAGCAATGATTCAAGAAAGAATATGACAGAAGATGAGATAAAGGCAGCAGCTGACAAGACTATCGAGGAAGGACTTGCAGCAGCACCTGAGACCTTCGATACAGATCAGAAGCTTGCAGGCGACGGAACAGCTATTGCATGGATCATGTGGGATTCACAGGACTGGAATATAGTTTACAGTGTTGGCGATACCTACGATCCTGACAGCAAGACAGCAGGTATCGTAGCTACTGATGTTGAAGTTACTGGTGAAGGTACATATACTATTGGACTTGACTTTACAGGAACAGACGCAGGCGTTTCTATAAGCACTGCATTTTCAGCTATCGGTATCGCAAATGCAGAGGAGCTCTTCCCTGGATATGTTATCAATATCAAGGAAGTTCTGATCAATGGTGAGCCATACAAGCTTCACGGCAGAAACTACACATCTTCAGATGACGGACTCTGCACAAGAAGTAACCTTTACAATGAGTGGGTTCCTGCAATTCCGGATGATGCACGTACATCAGGCGGTGGAACAACAGGCTGCAGCCCAACTGTATTTGACCAGAAGGATCTTGGAGAGATCAAGACTCTTGAGATCACCTTCGAATATCGTCCGGGTGAAGAGGGCATCTCACCAAACGATGCTAACAGCAAGAACTAAGTATTTACAGGAACAACATATGAAATACGACAGAGAGAAATGGCTTAAACATATAGAAGACGGAATAGCACAGGGGCCGTATTCAGCGGACTGGGACAGCCTCGGTGGTTTCCGTGTGCCGAACTGGTACAGAGAAAAGCGCTTTGGAATATTTATCCACTGGGGAGTTTACAGCGTACCTGCATTTAATAATGAGTGGTATTCCAAGAATATGTACGTGGTCGGAAGTCCGGAATATGAGCATCATATCAAGACCTACGGACCGCATAAGGATTTCGGCTACAAGGATTTTATTCCGATGCTCACAGGCGAGAAGTTTGATCCTGCTGAATGGATAAAGCTTTTCAAGGAAGCAGGAGCAGGCTATGTATTTCCGGTGGCTGAACACCACGACGGTTTCCAGATGTATAAGAGTGAGCTGTCAGAGTGGAATGCTTATGAGAAGGGACCGCACCGCGATGTACTGGGTGAGCTGAAGAGTGAGGCAGAGAAACAGGGACTGACCTTCTGCACCTCAAGTCACAGAGCTGAGCACTGGTGGTTCATGGGACCGGGCAGGGATTTTGACAGTGATATTAAGGATCCGATGGAGCTTGGGGATTTCTACTGGCCGGCAAATCCGGAACCGGATAACTTCGATATGAAGAGCGAGCCTTATCCTGATGAAATTTTCCTGACGGACTGGCTGATCAGGACTGTTGAGATAATTGATAAATACCAGCCGGCGCTGCTGTATTTTGACTGGTGGATAATACATGAGGCTTTCAGGCCATATATGAAGAAGCTTCTTGCATATTATTATAATAAAGGCGAGGAGTGGGGAAGACCGGTTGCGGTATGCTACAAGCATGATGCGCTTTCCTTTGGTACCGGAATTGTTGAGATAGAAAGAGGCTGCTTTGCGGACGTTAAGGCATTCCCATGGCAGACAGATACAGCGGTGGCACATAATTCATGGTGCTACACGGATTCGCTGGATTATAAGAGTAGCTACGAGATAATAGCAACTCTGATCGAGGTGGTAAGTAAGAATGGAAACCTTCTTCTGAATATAGGACCTAAGGCCGACGGAAGCATCCCTGAGGGAGATAGAAAAATACTTACAGACCTTGCAGACTGGATGAAGATAAACAGCGAAGCGATAAATGACAGCCGCGTCTGGAGAGTGGCTAAGGAAGGACCTGTGCACGACAGTGACGGACAGTTTGCTGACGGCAACGAGAAGGTTTATACCTCTGAAGATATAAGATTCACGGCTGGTCATGGATGCATATATGCCTTTGTTATGAAATACCCTGAAGACGGAAAGGTGATGATAAAGTCCCTTGGAAGATCGGGTGATAAAGACAAGCCTGCATTCTTCGGACTTATCAAGGATGTGTCGATACTCGGAAGCAGTAGTAAGCCGCAGTTCGAAATGACTGACGAAGGACTTATAGTTCAGGGCGAAGCTGCGAAGAAGGAAATGCCGGTAGTTATCAAAATTGAGACGTTGTAATCATACTGATGCAATAAGTTGTCAAGAACGAAACATTGTAACAGAAAGATATAGCAAGATATTTATATTGACCCTGTAGGCTATGAACGATGGGGTTATCAATTATAAGATTTGAACATGGAGGACATAAGATGAGATTTACAGCTGAAAACAATGCCCTTATAGGAAGACTTCACAGAGAAACCTTAAGGATTGAAGGATGGGGAACGGATGCTCTGAGAGTAAGATCGACCCTCCTCAGAAACCTGCCTGATACAGACCATGCACTTACCGAAGAGGTTGCACATAGTGCTGAGGTTAAGATTGATGGCATACATGCAGAGATAGTTAATGGAAATATTAAGGCTACCGTAAATGAGGTTGGCATCATCTGCTTCTACAAGAAGGACGAAAAGGGCGAGTGGAAGCTCATCCTCCAGGAGTATTACAGCTTATACGGCGGCTCAATCAGAAAGGAATCTATCTGCTTCAAGATAGTTTCAAGAGAGTTTAAGGGACTTGCATCGGATTCATTCAAGCTGACTGCAAGATTTGAGGCAAATAAGGGCGAGAAGCTCTACGGTATGGGTCAGTACCAGCAGCCACAGCTTAACATCAAGGGCTGCACACTTCCACTTGAGCAGCGTAATTCTCAGGTTTCAGTTCCGTTCCTCGTATCCAGCCTCGGATATGGTATGCTTTGGAACAACCCGGCAACAGGTGAGGTTACCTTTGGCGAAAATATAACCAAGTGGGTTGCTGATGAGACGGATGCACTTGATTACTGGATCACAGTTGCAGATTCACCGAAGCAGCTGGTTGAAAACTACACAGCCTGCGTCGGCAGAACACCGGTGATGAGTGACGATTACCTCGGTCTGTGGCAGTGCAAGCTGAGATACCGTACACCGGAAGAGGTTCTCAGTGTTGCTCGTAAATACAAAGAGCTTGGTATCAAGCTTGATGTTATCGTAATCGACTTCTTCCACTGGCCATATCAGGGAGAGTGGAAGTTTGATAAGACCTATTGGCCGGATGATAAGCTCAAGGCTATGATCGATGAGCTTCACGGCATGGGCACAAAGGTCATGGTTTCAGTTTGGCCTTCGGTTGATAAGAGAGGCGAGACCTTCTACGAGATGGATATGAAGGGCCTTCTTGTTACTACAGAATACGGTTCACAGCAGACATATGATTACCAGGGCGACTGTGGTACAACCGACTTCTTCAATCCGGAAGCTCAGGAATATATCTGGAACAGATGTAAGAAGAATTATCTGGACAAGGGAATCGATCTTTTCTGGCTGGATAATTCAGAGCCTGATCTTGTTTCATATGACTTTAACAACTATAGATATTACACAGGACGTGCTACGAAGGTAAGCTGTGAATATCCTAAGAAATACGTAGAAGCCTTCTTCAACGGAATGGAAGCTGAAGGCAGAACGGATTATGTAAACCTTGTTCGTTCGGCATGGGTTGGAAGCCAGAAATACAGGACACTTGTATGGACAGGAGATGTTCAGAGTAATTTCATCGCATTCAAGGATCAGGTTGTTGCAGGCCAGAATATGGGTCTTGCAGGTATTCCTTGGTGGACAACTGATATCGGCGGTTTCATGACAGAGAATGTAAATGATCCTGAATTCGTTGAGCTGCTTATCAGATGGTATCAGTACGGTGTATTCTGTCCGATCTTCAGAATGCACGGCGACAGAGGACCTTTCGATATCGAGCCTCTTGATAACAGAGATTTCGGTGGCGGATATCTTCACACAGGTCAGCCAAATGAGCTTTGGAGCTATGGCGATGAAGCATACAAGATTATGAGAAAATACCTTGATGTGAGACTTTCTCTCAAGGATTACATCAGCGGCCTCATGAAGGAAGCGTCTCAGAACGGTTCACCTCTCATCAGAACTATGTTCTATGAGTTCCCTGAGGATGAGAAGTGCTGGAGCCTTCCTGACCAGTTCATGTTTGGGCCGGACTATCTTGTTGCTCCTATATTTGAGGCAGGCGCTACCGAAAGAACTCTCTACCTTCCGGCAGGAAAGTGGCAGAACCTTGAAACAGGCGAAGTGATCGATAACACCGGCGCTGGCTGCGACATCACAGTTCCTGCACCACTTGATGTTATTCCTGTATTCAAACGCGTTTAATCTGTTATAAATTAATTATCGAAAAACAGTCAGGCTGCAACAGTGTTGCAGCCTGAGGTACGTTATAAATCAAATAGTATGAGCGATGAATATAATGTGAAAAATAATTAGTAAAAAATGAGTACTTTATAATGTATTACAAATGTTATAGATATGGTAAAATAGTCAGCATGAAATAAGTCCATAAGAGGTATAAGGAGGACAGATATGAAAAGGATATGGAACCACAACAAGATAGCATACGGTGGAGACTACAATCCGGAGCAGTGGCCGGAGGAGGTCTGGCAGGAGGATATGAAGCTTTTTAAGCAGGCTCATATCGATATAGTGACACTTAATGTATTTTCGTGGGCTGCGCTTCAGCCTTCGGAGGATGAATATAACTTTGAGAAGCTTGATAAGATAATCAAGCTTTGCACAGATAATGGGCTGAAGATTTGCCTTGCAACATCTACAGGCGCGAATCCGGCATGGATGGTCAGAAAATATCCTGATATGCTGAGAACGGATCATCAGGGCAGAAAGCTGAAATACGGCGGAAGAGAGAACTTCTGCCCAAGCAGTACTACTTTCAGAAAATACGCTGCTCGTATCGCAGGAAAGCTTGCTGAAAGATATGGAAGTAATCCGGCAGTAATAGCATGGCACGTTTCAAACGAGTACAGCGGCGAATGCTATTGCGAGAACTGTGCTGCAAAGTTCAGAGAGTGGGTTAAGGCAAAATACAAGACTATCGAAGAGGTAAATAAAGCCTGGAATACATCCTTCTGGGGACATACCTTCTATGATTTTGAGGATATAGTTGTTCCAAGTGAGCTGTCTGAGGAGTTTACTATTTACGGAAAGCAGAAGACTACCTTCCAGGGAATAACCATAGATTATAAGAGATTCAATTCTGAAAATATCATGGATTGCTTCAAGCTTGAATATGATGCGATCAGGGAGCACGTTAAGGATACGCCGATCACTACAAATCTTATGGGCTTTTACTTCCCGCTGGATTATCAGAAGTGGTCTCAGTACATGGACTTTATCTCATGGGACAGCTATCCATGGCCGGGCGAACCGGACAGCCATATTGCTCTGTCACATGAACTGATGAGAAGTCTGAAGAGAGATCAGCCATTCTGCCTTATGGAGCAGACTCCGAGCGTACAGAACTGGCAGCCATATAATAAGCTGAAGAGACCGGGCGAGATGAGAATGCTCAGCTATCAGGCGCTGGCTCATGGTTCGGATACGGTAATGTTCTTCCAGATGAGAAGAAGTATAGGCGCCTGTGAGAAATACCACGGAGCAGTTATCGATCATGCAGGACGTGCTGATACAAGAACTTTCAGGGAGGTTACAGAGCTTGGAGCAGAGCTTGATAAGCTTGGCGACAAGATACTTGGTTCGGTAGAGAAGCCGAAGGTTGCGATCGTATTTGACTGGGATAACTGGTGGGCAACCTCGTATTCATCAGGTCCAAGCATACTTATAAATTATCATGATGAGGTTTACAAATATTTCAGGGCACTTTTCAAGAGACATATCGCCTGCGATATCATTAGTGTAAACGACAGTCTGGACAGATATGACGTCGTTATAGCTCCTGTTCTTTATATGGTTAAGGACGGCTATGACGAGAAGCTGAGAAGCTTTGTAAAAGCAGGCGGAAGCCTTGTGACAACCTACTTCAGTGGCTATGCAGGAGAAAGCGATCTTGTTTTTGGTGCGTATCCGGGCAAGCTTCGTGACATACTCGGCATCTGGGTTGAAGAAAGTGATGCACTTCCTGAGGGCGAGAAAAACAGCTTCAAATATGGCGGAAGAACAGCAGATGCGACGATACTCCTTGATCTTATCAGACCTGAAGGGGCTGAGGTGCTTTCTGTTTATGACAGCGACTTCTATGCAGGAACACCGGTCATCACTAAAAATAGCTTTGGAGAGGGCAAGGCTTACTATATCGGAGCCAGTTCTGATGAAGCTTTCTATGACAGCCTGATCAAGGATATCACAGAAGAGAAGGGCGCCACAGGCGTGATGGATCCGCTGAAAAAAGACGGTAAGGCTGTGGCAGCTGCAGAGGCTGATGAAGAGGACAAGAATGATGGCACCGGAATCGCATTCGACAAGCTCGATGTAACAAGAAGATACGGCGATGGCAAGTGCTATACCTTCATCGTCAATATGACAGCAGAGCAGCAAAATATAGAATTGGATATTGACGGAACCGAGCTCCTGTCGGATACTGTTTATAGTGCCGGCGATAAGCTGACACTGGATCCGAAGGATGTTATGATCATTGAGTCCGTGTGCTGATCGGACAGAACTGAAATCGGAGATATTAACTCGGAGGTAGGACCGGAATATGATCCGAAAGATACTCGGCGTATTTAAAAATTTGAGGATGCGACAGAGAATGCTTCTTGTCTATGCGATAGGATGCTTCCTGCCGCTTATTCTCGTGAGTATATATATGTTCAACTCGGAGCGAAGGTCTCTTGCAAATATTCAGACCGAGAATGAAAACCGCAAGCTTGAAGAAAAAAAGGAAGAGATCGAGTCCACTATGGACCACGCGATAGAACTTTCCGAAAGACTGTATTTTGAACCGCAGAGCCAGAAGATAGGAGTCACAGGTATCGGTAGTGATAGTGATATCCTTGTTGATTACAGAGGCTTTGACGTTCTGGCGGAATATGTTGGCGGTTATTATAAGAATATTTCCAGCATATGTATATATGTAAATAAGGGTACGGTGGACAGAGTTGATAACAGGAATTTCAGACTCATAACCGATACCATCAGGGAGAAAAACTGGTACAAGAAAACCATGGCCAACGACGGTCTTCCGAGCTGGTCTTACCTGACGGACCTCGGTACCGGAAGGAGAAGTATCAGACTTACCAAGATACTTTATACCAAGCAGAGAAATATGGCCGGAATCATCAGTATTTCCATAGATCCTTCGCTTACAAACGATCTCGTCAGCGAGCTGGACGGTTATGCGGTCATGATGCTTAACGGAGAAGAGATAGTTCATTCAAATTTTAACATCTCCGAGGATGAGGCGAAAGCTGTTTTTGAGGCGAGCGAGGATAAGAATAAGGACTTTAGCTTCAGAGGTTCAAAGTGCTTTATTTCGGGTGTAAGTATCAGTCCGAGATATTCGCAGGATCATTATGACATTATAAATATCCGTTCCTATGATGATATAGATGATGCCGTCATGGGCAACGCGAGAAGAATGGTGCTTCCTATATTTATTGCGATCATCGTAATGGCCATAGCCATAACTCTTCTGAACAGCTGGTTCTCGAGACGTATCAGAGCTCTTGGAAGAGCCATGCACAGCGTTACCGAGAAGAAATATGAGGAGATAAAGAGCACCGGTATCGGTGATGCGAAGGATGAGATATGGGACCTCTACAACGATATGAATAAGATGGTCACCGACATGCAGCAGCTCAGCGATGCGGCAGCGGCAGAGAGGCTTCAGAAGGAACAGCTCTACTCCAGGGAGAAGGAGGTTGAGTTCAAGATGCTCGCCACCCAGATCAACCCTCACTTTTTATATAATACACTTGAAAATATCCGTATGCTGGCAGCTATAAATAAAGAGAAGGAGATAGAGGATATCTCTGTCAGACTTACAAGGCTTCTCAGAAGCTCGCTTGAGGTCGGAAATGAACTGAAAACACTTGCCTGGGAGATGGACAAGGTTGACTGCTATCTCGGTATCCAGGATTACCGCTTCGGCGATCGTATCACATCATCAATCAGCTTCGACAAGGAGGCGGCAGAGAAATATCTCATAATGCCTTTCGTTGTCCAGCCGTTTGTCGAAAACGCCTACGTCCACGCTATGGAAGAGATGGAGGAGGGCGGTCGTATAGACATCACTGCAGAGATAAGTGATGCAATGTATCTGGTCATCGCGGACAACGGCCACGGTATGACCGACGAGGAACTTGAAAATATCCTGACCGACATGAATGATTTCGAAAACCTCGACCGAACCCATATTGGTGTCGTAAACGTCAACCAGCGCATCAAGCTCCGCTTCGGAGAAGAGTACGGCGTAAGGATAAGCAGCAAATACGGCGAAGGCACCAAGGTGGAGATCCGCATGCCATTAATCGAGGCATAATAATAGAAACACAGCGTAAATAACACGTGGATAAGTGTGCTCCTGAAGGCGTATTTTGTTACAACTGAAGGGGCGCACTTATCCACGTGTTTTAATACTATGAAATGTTAATAAAATATGACACTAATAATTAGAGCATTATAGATTGAAAATGTTAGGTATTTTTCCACTGTATTTGTTGGTAAAATTTGAACAAATGCAGGAGCATTATGTATTTTTGGAATGCTGCATGCATTGAGTAACCAAAGATGCAGTAAGCATTCTAAGAGAAAAAAGGAGGATATCTATGAAGAAACTACTTAAGAAGTTGTCAGCTGCTTTCTTCGCAGGAATCCTTGCAGTAGCTACGATCCCTGGCGGATCAATGTGGGCTGCACAGGATGCATCGGGCCTTTCAGATGGTACAGCATATCTTAACATCAACAATTCTGATTGGGGCGAGTTTGAAGCAACATGGACAAATGCAGAGATCACAGGCGACGGTACTTACACAGTATCTATGGAGGCAGCAGAGCCTCAGAACCTTGCTCAGTTTAATGCACTTGAGGTAGTAAACGGAGAGTCTGTTCTCGGTAACAGATCTATCATCACAGTTGATGAGATCAAAATGAACGGTGAAGCTATCGAGCTTCAGGGTTACAGCTACACATGTTCTGCAGATGGTGCAGGCGTAACCACAAGAGTTAACCTTTACAATGAGTGGAACAAGCCAACTGACGACACAGGCGCAGTTGCAGCAGACACAAGATGTGAGCAGGACGCTACAGCAGCTACACCAATGCTTTGGAAGGCTGAGCAGCTTGAAGGCGTTAAGTCACTTGAAGTAACATTTACAGTTTCTCACTTCGGTGAGCACGAGGATGCACCTATCGTTAAGGATAAGGTTGCAGAGCCACTTCCTGAAGAAGGAACACCTACTTATATCACATTCGCTGATACCGGTTGGGCAAATCAGTGGTGGAATGATGGTAATGAGTATCCAACAGTAACCATGAACCAGGCTACAATTAAGGGCGAAGGCGAGTACACAGTATCTTGTGAGATCAAGGCTACTGAGGATGCACCTGCAAAGGGACTTGCATTCTTCGATATCGAGATCAAAGACGGTGAGAAGTATTTCCCTTATGGTTTCATGAATGTTAAGTCTGTAAAGATCAACGGTGAAGAAATTGCTCTTACAGGAAGAACATATACATCATCAGATGACGGAATCAACACAAGAACAAACCTTTACAATGAATGGGTTAATGTTGAGGATAAGACATTCGGCGGAAGAACAGCTGATGGTACTGCTGGTGTAACACCTACACCTGTTGATGTTTCAGCTTTCGCAGATAAGGACATCACATCAATCGAAGTAACATATGAGCTTATAGCAGAAGGAATTCCTTTCGGTTCATACCTTGAGACAGTTGAGGAAGAAGTTGATACAACAGGTCCTTGGACAGCATTCCTTATGTTTGCAGATGGTCTTGATAATTCATGGCAGAATTACAACATGGGCGTTGGTAACGAAGTACAGGTTACCGGTGATGGCGTTTATGAAGTATCTCTTACAGCTGAACAGGTTGGAGCTACAACAAAGGCTGATCCTCAGGATGGAGCACTTGTATTCCTCGTTGATATCGATGGAATGGGCAAGGCAATGAAGTCTGTTGGTACTCTTAGAGAGAACGACAAGGAAGAGCTTAAGGATACAGATGCCAAGGTTAAGGTTGCAATCTTTGTTGACGGACAGAGAATCACAAGCAACAGCGACAACCTCGTTCTTGGTGATATCGAAGGAAACGGAAGATTCCGTATAGATATCTCTAACGCATATGATGGATCAGGCACAGGAATCTCTGAGAATCCTGCATGTGATACAGCAGCTCTTACACCTGAGAAGGAAGTTAAGGTTGTATTCTCTATCACAGGAACAGGTGTTGGTACAGCAGGCGACACAGATCTTGAAGCTTACCTCCAGGCAAATGGTTATGCTGAGGGCGCTACAGAGGCTACAACAGAGGCCATCACAGAGGCAAAGGACGATCAGACAACTGCAGCACCAGCAGCAGATGATAAGAAGGACGACAAGAAGGAAGGCCTCAGCGGCGGCGTTATCGCAGCAATCATCGGTGGTGTAGTAGTACTTCTCGGAGCTATCTGCGGCATCGTTATGAGCAAGAAAAAGAAGAACGAGTAATTCGTGAGAATACAGTAAAAAAGAGAGAATCATAAAACTGGGACAGTGCATATTTTTTGTGCACTGTCCCTTTCTTTATGCATGGAAAATAAGCCAAATAATTAGGCACAGTCTATTTTTAAAGGTATTTTATTACTGTTTATTGAGGTATTAAAAAACAGGTTATGAATATATACTGTAGATAATGAAGGAATAGTCCGGAAACCTGGACAGATCGGATGATTCCACTGGGATATAAATGTGCGGTAAGGAGGGATATAATGTCCGAAAAGGAAAATGAATTGTACGGCGGAGGAAGAACTGCAGTAGAAGAAAAAATGGCTGCAGAACAGGCCGGCAAAAAAGCCAGCGAATCTTACAGCGTAGATATGTCTAGAGAGAAAGAACTCGAAAGACAGGTGCTGAAGATCGACACAAAAAAGAAAAAGGTGAGGGAACCGGCATGGATGGTATTTGGAGCCCAGAGAATAGTAGCATTCCTGATGTTCTTCATGGTATTTCTGCCAAGTATGAACCCGGCAAAGCTGACAGCTCTCATAAGTAACAACCTGTCACTTTTCACCTCGGCAATATCATACGGAAGCCTGACTGAGAATGTAGGACGTGGCTTCAGAATGGGATGGGTTGAGGAAGGAACCTTCAACATCCTCTTCATAGGTTCTATCTTAGCTCTCGTAGGTGTTCTCGTAATAGCAGCAGGTGCGTGCCTGTCACTTGGAAATACAAAATGTAAGAGACTTTCATTTATCGTTTCCATCGCAGGTGTTGTACTTCTTACAGTAGGACTTGTTGTTATCTATATGGCTTACCAGCAGTTCAAAGATGCAAAGAAGCAGGATAAGGTTCAGGCATCCTTCGCAAATGGCATCATAATATACGGAATACTCGGAGCCATAATACTCATACTTACAATTGTAGAGTTTTTCCTCGTACCGAAAGCAGAAAAAGGCTCAAAGTTCGCGATGGAAACAAAGTTCAAACTCTTCCTTATGTTTATACCATTTGCAATGCTTGCATTTATATTCTGCTACCTGCCACTTTGGGGATGGAGATATGCATTCTTCGATTACAAGGCCGGCGGCGAGCTTTCAAGCAAGACCTTCGTAGGTTTCAAGTGGTTTAAGTATCTCTTCGAGAATGAAGCAACCAAGAGAGATATAGTAAGAGTTCTTAAAAATACACTCGCGATGAGCGGACTCGGAATACTCACAAGCTGGATTCCACTGGCATTTGCGGTATTCCTCACAGAAATCAAGAGCAGACCGTTCAAGCGAATAGTACAGACATTTACAACAATTCCAAACTTCATAAGCTGGATCCTTGTTTATACAGTTGCACTTGCAATCTTCTCAACAGACGGCTTCTTCAATATGATCTTCGGAACATCAGGCAACCACCTTATGGGTGATTCAAATACCTGGCTGAAGATGCTCATCTGGGGAATCTGGAAAGGTGTCGGCTGGAGTGCAATCATCTACATCGCCGGTATCGCCGGTATCGATAAACAGCTTTACGAAGCGGCAAGAGTTGATGGTGCCGGAAGATGGCACAGAATATGGCATGTAACCCTTCCGGGTCTTATGCCGACATACATGGTTATGCTCCTTCTTTCAGTTGCCGGAATGCTCAGCAACGGACTGGATCAGTACCTCGTATTCTCAAACGCTTCAAATATGGAGCACATGGAAGTCCTCGACCTTTATGTATATCATTTAGGTTTCGGAGGCGGAAGTATACCGCTGTCGACGGTTATAGGTATGGCGAAATCACTTGTCAGTGTATTCCTGCTCTTCCTGGCCAACGGTGTATCTAAGGTCGTTAGACACGAAAGTATCGTATAAGGAGGTGTGTTAAGTGGAAGTCGGAGAGAAAAACTTAAGCAAAAGAGACAGAAAAAGAATAGTCCTTGCCACAACACCTGATGGAAAGACGATCAAGATCAATTCAAAGAGTGCAAGACACAAATACAGCGGCAAAGATATAGTATTTTACATATTTGATTATTCATTTTTCATAATTTTTACAATATCGTGTATTTTCCCATTTTACTATCTTTTCATCAACACGATTTCTGATGCAAAGCTGGTAAGCAGCGGTTCGATCAACTTCATACCGCGCGGAATAAATATACAGAACTACCTGGCACTTAGAAATGCAACAGACCTTGGAAATGCAGTCCTGGTATCTGTTACAAGAACCATATTCGGAACAGCCATAATGGTAATTGCATCAGCCTTCGTAGGTTACCTCGTAACCAAGAAGGAGATGTGGGGAAGAAAATTCTTCTACAGATTCCTTGTTATAACAATGTATTTCAATGCTGGTCTCATCCCATGGTACTTAAATATGCAGATGCTCGGACTTACAAACAGCTTCGCAGCATACATCATACCGGGAATAGTTGCACCATATAACATAATACTTGTTAAGACATACATAGAGTCAATACCGGCCGAGCTGGAGGAGAGTGCTTTTATCGATGGTGCTTCCTTCATGCAGGTATTCAGGAAGATAGTATGGCCGCTTTCAAAGCCTATACTTGCGACCATCGCGATATTTGGTGCGGTAGGAAACTGGAACAGCTTCCAGGATTCCCTGATCCTTATGTCAGATTCACCTAACCTTTACACACTGCAGCACAGACTGTATATCTACCTCACCACAAGTAACAACCTCGGTGCGGTAATGAACAAGGGCGGATCAGGCAGCAATGCAGCTCTTGATTATGCAAATAACGGTATGCTTATAAAGTATACAGTTTCGATGGTTTCGGTAATACCTATTCTTCTCGTATATCCTTTCATGCAGAGGTATTTCGAGGAAGGTATCATGCTCGGAGCTGTCAAGGGTTAAAGCTTGTATGATATTTTGATATATTAATGTTTAAAACGGAGGGATAACATGAAGTTAAAAAAGCTTTTTTCAAAGAAAACGCTTAGAAAAACTGCTGCAGTCGGACTTGCTGCCATGACTATGCTGGGATCATTCTCAGGCTGCGGCAAGAAGAATGACGGAGACAGCACAGAGGGCGGCGGAAGCACCGGAGGAAACGATTCGTCAAGACCTGCAGTTACACTTACTGTATTTTCGGAGAGAGCAAACTATTCCGGAATGCAGGAAGGCTGGATGGCTAAGATTCTTAAGGATAAGTTCAATGTTGAGCTTAACATCGTTCCAAACGGCGAGGGAGTATTTGATACCAGAATGGAATCAGGAAACCTCGGTGACATAGTAGTATTCGGTTCAGAGAATGACTATATGCAGGCACGTGATTCGGGACTCCTCTTCGACTGGGAAGAGGATAACATCCTTCAGGATTACGGTTCATACATCGTAGAGCATATGCCTTACGCTCTTGAGAAGAACAGAAACATGAGCGATGACGGCAAGATTTACGGACTTGGTTACGAGGTTGCTACAAACAGTAATGACCTTCAGAGCTTCTTCTATACCTGGGATATCAGATGGGATCTCTATGCAGAGCTTGGATATCCTGAGGTAAATACAATGGATGACCTCGTAGAAGTATTTAAGCAGATGAAAGAGATCTGCCCAACAGATGAGAACGGTAAGGAAACTTACGCAGCTTCACTCTGGCCTGACTGGGACGGCGACATGGTTATGTATGTTAAGTCTACAGCAACAGCTTACTACGGATATGATGAGTTTGGTATCGGTCTCTACGATCCTTCAACAGGTGAGTTCCACGGTGCCCTCGATGAAGGTTCTCCATACCTTGAAATGCTTGAGTTCTATCACAAGCTTTATATGAACGATCTTCTTGATCCGGATTCAATGACAACAACTTACGATACAATGATCCAGAAGGTTAAGAGTAGTGGTACATTCTTCTCAATCTTCAACTATGCAGGATGTCTTGCTTACAATACACCTGATCACATGGCTGACGGAAAGATGATGAGAAGCCTTACACCTAAGAATGCTTCACCTATCGTTTACGGTCTGAGCGTACTCGGAAGCAACAACTACTGGGCAATCGGCGCAAATGCAGAGTATCCTGAGGTTTGTATGGAAGTTATCAATTACTTCTGCACACCTGAAGGACGTATGACGATGGAGTATGGTCCTAAGGGCGTTACCTGGGATTATGATGAGGATGGAAATACTTACTTCACAGAGCTTGGTAAGAAGACAAACTCTGATGGATCTACAGTACTTGAAGGCAATGGTTTCTCAGGAACCTTCAAAGATGGACAGTGCCAGATCAATATGATCACATGGTCACTTGATGCTTCAAACCCTGATTCAAACGGCGAGACTTACAATGATGAGAACTGGAAGTCAAACCAGACAGATGCTCTCTGTGATGTTGATCAGGATTGGAGAGATCATACAGGATGTACAACAACTAACGAATATATGCTCAGCGGAAACTATGTAGTATCACCTGGTTCTGACTACGTTATGCCTGCAAAGTCTGATGAGCTTAAGACAACCTGGGCACAGGTTACAAAATGTATCCGTGAAAATTCATGGAAGGCTATTTACGCAGAGTCTGATGCAGAGTATACTAAGATTGTCAACGGTATGAAGGCACAGGCTAAGGGTTATGGCTATCAGGAGTGCTGGGACTGGACAAATGAACAGGCAAAAGCACGTAAGGCTGCAGAGGATGCAGCATCTAACTAAGGTTTTAAAGTTCACGTATTATGTGTGTTCATCGATCGGCCCGGTACCTTCCGGGTCGATCGTATTATAAATAGACGATTGTTGGGATAGCAGTGCGATGAGACCGTGACTGATATCAGAAAAGGAGGAAGAAAATGATGAGAATATTTGATATAGACGGACCTATTTACAGGATGATGCTTACACTCACGAATATGCTCGTGCTTTCTTTCTGCTGGATCATCGGAACTGTTATAGGACTTGGTTTAACGGTCGGCGTTTCAACTGTGGCAGCCTTCGATGTCGGGCTGAAGATGGTCGAGAATAAAGAGGGTTATGTTGCAAGACAGTTTATTAAAGCGTATAAGAAGAATCTAAAGCAGGGTATTCCTCTCGGACTGATGGCAGCAGTTGCCTTCTACACGGTATACCTTGATTTCGAGCTTTTCCATAAGATTGAGAATGCATCGATATTCCTTCTTATCTGGGGATTCCTCTCAGGAGCTATTTTCTTCTGTGCTTTCGTATATGCTTTCGCACTTTCTGCAAGATACGTGAATACACTAAAGAATACGATATCGAATTCCTTCAGGATAGCGACCAGATATGCAGGAAGAACAGTTCTCCTTGCAATCGTACTTGCAATCCTTGCATGTACATTTATCTGGAATCTGACACTTATGTTCATAGGACTGATCATCGGACCGTCTGCTTACATACTTACCATAAGCATGTTCGCCCGCCCGATCTTCAGAAATATAGAGAAGAAAAATACAGAGGACGGCATAGAATACTATGACGATCCGAATGAAGACAAGGATACAATCTGAGAATAAATCCGCAGAATGTAGTCAGATAATTCTATAAGTAATTTAAAAACGGACAAAAAAAGCATGTCCCGATGGTGTATTTTGCTACAGCCGAGGGGACATGTTTTTTTAATGTCGTACGTTATATGTTTCTGATAGCTACGAATTCTGCTTACGGTATTCGGCCGGACTCATTCCGGTATTTTTCTTGAACTTGATGTGGAAGTAATCCACGTTCTTGTAACCGACCATCTCGGCAACCTTATAAACCTGGATCTTGCTGCGCTCAAGTATATCCTTGGCCTTGTCGATCCTCACGCTGTCCAGGTATGAATTAAAGTTCGTGCCGAGCTTCTTGCTGAATATCTTGCCGAGATACGAGCTGTTGTAGCCGAAGAGCGGCGCGATATTTTCAAGGGTTATATTTGAAGAATAATTGTGTTCTATGTAGTAGATCACATCGTCGATGATGCTGTCTCTTGACGAATAACCGATCGAGGTCATGACCATATCAGCCTGCTCTGAAAGGAAGAGGATTATCTCGTAGAGATAGTGGCTGTTTATGATAAAGCTGAGGGCTTCTGAGTTGGTCATAAAAGGTATTTCGGTCTGGCTGAAAAGTATTACAAGCTTCTCCTTGATCTTGAGGTAGATGTCAACCAGAAGATCCTTCTCCTCACGTATCGAAAGTGGTGCTTTGTAGAGATCGTTCTGAAGGTTCTTCAGCGTCTCGGCAATCTTGTTTCTGTTAAATACCTGTATGTTATTTACAAGGAGAGAAGAGTAGTTCTCAATCATCTCATCACGAAGTGACTGCTTTTCTGCGGCACTAAGAGTTGTCTCATCTGCCGGGAAAGCTGATTCTTTGCTGTCAGAATAGATCATGCTGTGCTGGTTCTTATCGCAGAAGAAGCGGTGCATGAGAAGGCTCATGGCTTCCTTGTAGGACTGAGGTATTTCGTCAGCTTCAGTAACAACACTGCCGCAGGCCATAAATATAGAATCGAGCGGAGAGTTCTTCTCAGGAGGGAAGTCGCCGCTGAACTTATCAAGCATAAGGTTCAGCTTCTCGATAGGATGAGAGCCCTTAAGGAGGATAACATTCCTGCCGTCGAGAGAGATGTTCTCTATCTCGTTTTCGTTCTTATTTGTCACTCTGAGGAGGTCTGAAAGGTCGTAGGACTGGTCCTCAAGTTCGTGGCTGTATTTCTCACAGAAGATAACCTGATAGCTGCTGTGATTAAGGCTGAGGTCGTTCTTCTCGTTATCACTGAGCTTGATCTCGCCGGTCAGAAGACCGCGGAGAAGCTGCTTACGGGCTTTGGACATAAAGTCGTCTCTGGACTGCTTTGCTTCCTTTTCGTTGTCCAGCTCTTCTCTGATGCGGCCGAGAACCTCTGTAAGCTTGCCTGTATCAACAGGCTTAGTAAGATATGAGGTGACATTGTAGTTGATAGCAGTCTGGGCGTATTCAAAATCAGAATAGCCGGAAAGCACGATGAAACGACCGTTAAAGCCATCCTCGCGGAGCTGCTTTATGGCGTCGAGTCCGCTGATCTTAGGCATACGGATATCAATAAGGATGACATCCGGTGAAAGCTCGTCGATCGCTCTTATGACCTCGCTTCCGTTTGATGCCTCCCCTACTATGGTGTAGCCCTGTTCCTCCCAGTCGATAACGCTGCGAAGACCCATTCTGATTATCTTTTCGTCGTCTGCTATAAGTACCTTGTACATCTAATTCCCTCTAAAACTTAAAATTGTATCTGTATTATAACATACTGATCGGTTGATGCAGTATTTTTTATTCCGGCAATTCCTGCATGAATCTACTCAAAATACGGTTCTTATATCCACTTAGTGTATTTATCCACTCAATGGAAAGGTCCATCCATTTATCACAGTGAGGCCAGTATTGATACCGGTCGTTTGCTGTCAGGTGAGTGCCAAGTGAAACCCCGTGACCTCCGCCACTGAATAGATGCAGCTCATAAGGTCTGCCGGCCTTCTGCATCGCATCGGCAAAACATATCGAATTCGACGGGAAGATAAGTCCGTCATCGCTGTTATGCCAGATAAAGGCCTCTGCCGTATCTTCGTTTACCTGGTTCTGAAGGCTGTAGAAATCCTCCTGCTCAGGAGTGTATTCTCCGTCGAAAATATATGCATTCATGGCCTTCTCGAAGTTTACAAGATAACGGTTCTCTTTTTCATCAAAGATGAACATCTCTTCAAGAGGCATCTTCGGATGCTTCTGACCGAATTCAATATCTTCAGGTTTCTGACCCGGCTTGGCACAGATATCAAGTCTTGAGCATGATGCATGGAGATCAAGCACTGGATATCCGAGTATCATTCCTGCAGGTCTGATATCCTCATGCCTTCCGTCATATTCCGGAAGAAGTTCATTGTTGTTCCAGAATACACCAAGCTGTCCGGCAACATGTGCGCCTGCTGAAAAACCGCAGACAAATACATTGTCTCTATCAACGAATCTCTCATCCGAAAGACTCTTTACGTATGCAACTGCAGCAGCGATATCCTTAAGCGGTCCCGGTGCAACTGCATATTCATTTATACCATATCTCAGAACTGCAGCATGAAAACCTGCCGCAAGATATTTCATAGCGATCGGATCAGCCTCTCTGTCCGAAAGGAAGGAATAACCGCCGCCCGGACAAACTATAACCATCGGACGTTTAAATCCCTGCTGAAACTCCCCTGAATTGTCAATAAAATAAGATGTCAGAGTGACATTGCGCTCCGGAAATATTTTTTTAATTTCTGTGTACATATATTTACCTGTTTCTTTTATACTTAGTTTAATTGATAATTATCGTTTTCATTATATCTTAATATCAATATTGCGTCAAAGAATATGTGGTGGTTTTGAGGCTTGACAATGTCCTTATTTTTAGAGATTTTTACCCATAATTCTTAGACATTTTATCTGTCAGCCGAGCAAGCTGACAGATGCCTGTCGAGACCGTATGCGGTCTCAGCGCTAAGCGATTCACGAGCTGTTTTTTAGCGAAGTGAGAGCTTAGCGTCTGTCTGTTGCGAGGCGTTCGTTTTATGGTATTCATTATATTGTTTTATCAATTGCATGTAATTATCTAATGATATAAAATAGATATATATGTACACGGGGAGGTGCAACTTATGGGCGAAATAAACGAAACCAGACCATTTGTTCCGTGGGAGCAGATGAACGACTTTATGATAGAAGTATTTAAGGGGTACGGCGTTCCGGCTGAGGATGCAGCAATCTGTGCGGACGTTCTTCTTGAGTCGGACAGAAGAGGAATAGAAAGCCACGGCTGTAATAGATTTAAACCGATTTATATTGACCGTATCGAGAAGGGAACCCTCCTTCCGGTGACAGAGCTGGAGATCATCAAGGAGACACCGACTACGGTCGTTATGGACGCTCACGACGGTATGGGGATGGTCGCAAGCTACCATATGATGAAGAAGCTTATAGAGAAGGCTAAAACCTACGGAATGGCAGGTGGCGCCATAAGGAATTCGACGCACTACGGAATAGCAGGGTATTGGACAAGTATGGCAAGTAAAGAAGGCCTGATAGGCCTGACAGGAACAAATGCCAGACCGTCCATAGCGCCTACCTTCGGAGTTGAAAATATGATGGGCACCAATCCTCTCACATTTTCACTGCCGACGGATGAGGAGTTTGATTTCTGCCTGGATTGTGCGACCTCAATCGTTCAGAGAGGCAGGATAGAATACTACGCACGTGCCGGTAAGGAGACGCCGAAGGGCACAGTTATTTCCGAGAAGGGCGAGGCACTTACAGACAGTAAGGAAATACTGAAGGCACTTGTGGATGGAACAGCTGCACTTGCGCCTCTCGGAGGGATAGGAGAAGAGCTGGCCGGTTACAAGGGATACGGCTACGCGGCGGTTGTTGAAATACTTTCTGCAGCACTTTCCGGAGGAGAGTTTATGAAGGCACTGTCCGGCATAGATGAGAACGGTAAGCCGAGGATGTATCATCTGGGGCATTTCTTCTTTGTTGTGGATCCTGATGCCTTTATGGGCAGGGAAGAATTTAAGAAGATTGCCGGAGATATATGCAGGGCACTCCGTGCATCGAAGAAGGCACCGGGTGAGGACAGGATCTATACCGCGGGCGAGAAGGAATATGAGGTATGGAAGTTCCGTAAGGATAAGGGCGTGCCTGTTGGAGAGGGCGTACAGAAGGATATCATAGCCATCAGAGATAAGCTGGGACTGCCGTTCACCTTTGATTTTGAGAAGCAGGGGCAGTAAAACTTAGCCGTTCCGGCGGCTGTATTTAAGAAAACATGATTTGACTATGACTTCTCATGTGGCTATAATACATAAACTGGATAATAAGATATGCACCGGAGTGTATTTTGAACGTAAACACACTGGTGGCGTATTATGATAAAGTATAACGGAAAACGTAATATGCGGAGGGAGCATAATAATGTTTCAGGTAGATTTTAGTAAACCGTGCCACATATATTTTATGGGTATAGGCGGAATAAGTATGAGCGGCCTTGCGGAAATACTCCTTAAGGAGGGCTTTCGCGTATCCGGCTCTGATATGAAGGAGTCCGACATCACTAAGATGCTCGAGGAAAGAGGCGCACTGGTTAAGATTGGACAGGTTAAGGAAAATATCGAGGACGATATTGATGTTGTGGTATACACTGCAGCCATCAGAGAGGACAACGAGGAGTTTATTGAGGTTAAGAGGAGAAATATACCGCTTCTCACGAGAGCACAGCTTCTCGGTCAGATCATGGCTTTCTATCCATATAGTATAGCTGTTGCAGGAACACATGGTAAGACAACTACCACATCAATGATGACAGGCGTACTTCTTAAGGCCGAGAAGGACCCGACGGTTTCCATCGGCGGTATGCTTGATATGATCGGCGGAAATATACGTGTAGGCAGCTCGGATTACTTTGTAACAGAGGCCTGCGAGTATACAAACAGCTTCCATTCATTTGAACCATACATCAGTATCATTCTTAATATAGACAACGATCATCTGGATTTCTTCAAGAATCTGGACAATATCGTTGAATCCTTTAAGGTATTTGCGGGTAAGACTCTTCCGGGAGGAATGGTTGTTATTAACGGTGATATGGAGTATGTCGGAAGGGTTACGGAAGGCCTTAAGTGCAGAGTGACTACCTTCGGACTTTCTGAGAAGAATGATTATTATGCGAAGGATATCGAGCTTGACGGAGCCGGCGCACCTACCTTCACGGTTGTAGAGAGAGGTCAGGAGCTTGGAAGGATCAAGCTTAAGGTTACAGGAAGACACAATGCTGTTAACTCACTTTCTGTTATCGCTGCAGCAAGAGAGCTTGGTATATCCTTTGAGGATATAGCTGAAGGTCTCGGACTCAGCAGCAGCGCTAAGAGAAGATTTGAATATAAGGGAACCACTGAAAAGGGTGCGATAATCATCGATGATTATGCACATCATCCGACTGAGATCGCTGCAACCCTCAAGGTGGCAAATGAGGTTAAGAAGGGTGAACTCTGGATAGCTTTCCAGCCTCACACCTACAGCAGAACTTATTCACTTCTGCCTGATTTTGCAGAGGCGCTTTCATCTGCTGACCATGTTCTCCTTGCAGATATTTATGCCGCAAGAGAGAAGGATGACGGCAGAGTTTCGTCTAAGGATATCGAAAGATTACTCCGTGAAAAGGGCGTTGATGCAGTATACCTCGGAGACTTTTTGTCAATAGAAAAATATTTTGAAAAAAACTCAAAAGAAAATGATGTGTTAATAACTATGGGAGCAGGAAATATAGATTCTGTCGGTGTTTCTCTGCTGAAAAAATAGTTTTCCACAATATCCACAAAATCATTCGCTGAAATATTGCGGATGATTTTGTTTTTATCAACAGCATATAAAAAGTCTGACTAATCTGCGGAAGTTACAAGCTGTGCGGTCTTTCGAAAGTAGTCAGTCAATTCAGGGGTATTTATCAACAGTTTCCACAAAATTTCGATAGATGTCCTGAGGCGGGATGAGCGGTTGCAAAAGAAATAAGCTGTGTTATACTGTAAGAACCCTTGGAGAAAGTCTGTCGGGGGATGACTTTTGAGGGTAGACTAAACATGTGGACGGAAGGTATATTTAGCAGCTATGAACATTACAATTTCTACAGAAAACAGAGAGACATTTTCAGAGATCTCCAACAATTTTATTGATTACTACATGGCAGATGCCAACGGTGATTTCGTAAAGGTTTATCTCTATCTGGTCAGGCTGTATTCTTGCGGCAGACCGGTTTCGGTAAGCGATATTGCCGATTATTTCAGATGTACGGAGAAGGATGTATGCCGGGCCATCAGGTACTGGATATCAGTTGATGTACTCAGTTTTATTTATGATACAAAGGGAAATATTTCAGGTATAGTCCTGAAGAATATTTCGGCTCCTGACAGGGGACTGGAGCTGAACAATTATTCTGCTTCCTTCGATGAGGAAGAGGAAGAAAACAGTAATATGCTCCAGCTTGTTGAGAGAGAGACTACTGATAAGAGAAAGAAAAAGGTTGAGAGGATCAGCCATATTGCCGAGGTTGATGATATAGCGGGTGTCACAGAGGAACGTTCAAAGGCTCCGGTTAAGGAAAAGCTTGATGCAGCGGCTATAAATGAGAAGCTGGAGGATGAGAACTTCAGAGATCTTATGCTGCAGGCGGAGGCGTATTTTAAAAGAACTCCATCGCAGGCTGACACAGATATGCTTATCTATGTATATGATGATCTCGGGTTCGAGGTTGATCTTATCGAATACCTCCTTGAATACTGCGCGACCATAGGCAAGACCAGGCCGAATTATGTTCAGGCCGTTGCGGTCAACTGGTACGAGAGAGGAATAAGCGAGAGAAAGGCTGCTAAGGAATATACAGACTCCTTCAATTCGCTCTATAGGATGATATTTAAAGAGCTTGGTATCACAAACCGTGCGGTTCCGACACCGGCCGAAATGGGTTATATCAAGATGTGGCAGAACGAATTCGGCTATGGAGAGGATATAATCGGAGAGGCCTGCAGAAGGGCAATAATTACCAGACCAAACTCAGCAACTTTTGCATATGTTAACGGAATACTTGACAAATGGCATAGTGATAATGTAAAAACTCTAAAGGATATTGAAGCTGCTGATGACAGATTTGAGAAGTCGAAAAAGAAGAGTACCGGAACAGAGGGACGACTTGGAGCTTTCGGCAATTATAAGCAGAGCAGTACCGATGAGGAATGGGACGAGCTTACAAAAATGTACATCAAAGAGGTCAATAGAAAATAATGAGTTATGCATTTGACATGGACAGTATCCTGATGAAGCTTGACCAGAGAAGAACTGCGGCGAAGAGAGATCAGGATAAGAGACGCGAGGAAGTATACGAGCGTATCCCAAAGATAAAAGAAATAGATGATGAAATGAGAGAAGGAACTCTTCTTGCCATCAGGAAGAATCTTCGTGACAGTGTGGACGACGAGATGCGTCCTGCTGAAAATATCGCTGCACTTGCAAAGCTTCAGAAGAAGAACGAGGAGCTTGCAGAGAAGAAGAAAAGACTTCTTCTGGAAAACGGTTACGATGAGGATTATCTTGAAAGAAAGTTTTTCTGTCCTATATGCAAGGATGAGGGATATGTTGACGGCGGCAAATGCAGATGTCTGAAGCAGCTCATTACCGAGGAGAGGTACAGACAGTCGAATCTCAGCAAGAGACTTTCGGAGGAAAACTTCGAAACCTTTGATATCAGTTATTACAGTATGGAAAAATATCCTGGAGAGGATGTTTCGCCGTATGATAATATAAAAAATATACTTGAACGCGCCAAGGCTTATGTACGTGAATTCGACAGAGACAGAGGAAATATAATAATCTTCGGCGAGAGCGGAAGAGGCAAGACCTTCCTCACAAACTGTATTGCGAAGGAAATACTGGAGTCGGGACACAGCGTATTTTACCTTTCGGCAGGAGAGCTAGTGGATGATATCATCAACAGCTATCTCTTCAGGAAGGATGACGGCGAGGATGACATGGATAAGAGAGAGCGTTATGACTTCGTTTATGAGGCTGAGCTTCTTATCATCGACGATCTGGGAACTGAGCCTCTTAACAGACAGAGCGTAACCCAGATGTTTAGAGTCATCAATACCAGAATATCCAACGGCAAGGCGACGATCATCTCGTCAAACCTTGACATCAAAGATATCAGAGATACTTATACCGAGCGCTTTGCTTCGAGGATTGCGGAGAATTATGATTTCTACAATATTTTCGGCTCGAATATAAGGATGGTCAAGAAGAAGCGTATGCTCCAGAAGGCGCAGTAATAACACGGTAATAAAAGTTTTTAATATATATTTCATTTTACGGAGGAAAAGAAAAATGCCAGATGCAAGTAAACTCAGTACGATCCCTGTAGGTCAGTTAGGCCTGCTACCACTTGAAAGCAGCTTCTCTTTAGGGAAAAAGGTCGACAACTATTTAGTTAAGTGGAGAAAGGAAAGACTTGCCAAGGAACCGAAGGAGAGTATTATATTTGACGGCTACGAGCAGGATACTTATATCCTCAATTCAAGCTGCCCAAGATTTGCTTCAGGTGAGGCTAAGGGAACTCTTAAGGGTTCAGTCCGCGGTAAAGATATCTTCATTATGGTGGATGTCGGAAACTACAGCATAGAATATACACAGAGCGGTATCAAGAAGCCAATGTCACCGGATGATCATTATCAGGATCTTAAGAGGATCATCGCAGCAGTCGGAGGTAAGGGAAGAAGGATAAATGTTATCATGCCTTTCCTCTATGAGAGCAGACAGCATAAGCGTACAAGCCGTGAGTCCCTTGACTGTGCACTCGCACTTCAGGAGCTTATCGGAATGGGTGTAGAAAATATAATCACCTTTGATGCACATGATCCGAGAGTACAGAATGCTATTCCTCTCAGTGGTTTTGAAAATGTTATGCCTACATATCAGTTCATCAAGTGTCTCCTCCGTACGACACCTGATCTTCAGCTTGATTCAGAGCATCTCATGATCATAAGTCCGGACGAGGGTGCTATGCACAGAGCTATCTACTTCGCTAACCACTTCGGTGTTGATGTAGGTATGTTCTACAAGAGAAGAGATTACACAAGGATCGTTAACGGCAAGAACCCTATCGTAGCTCATGAGTTCCTCGGCGACGATGTTGCAGGCAAGGACGTTATCATCATCGACGATATGATCGCTTCAGGCGAGAGTATGCTTGATGTTGCAAAAGAGCTTAAGAACAGAAAGGCAAGAAGAGTTTACTGCCTTGCAACCTTCGGTCTCTTTACTGCAGGTCTTGAGATATTTGATAAGGCTAAGCAGGACGGTGTCATCGAGAAGGTTATCACAACAAATGTAACCTATCAGAAGCCTGAGCTTTTCGACAGAGAGTGGTATGAGTCAGCAGATATGAGTAAATACATCGCTTACCTTATCGACCACATCAACCATGACGCTTCTATCAGCGATCTTCTTGATCAGTCTGAGAGAATCCAGGCACGTATCAGTGAGTACAAGGTTAAGCATACCATCTCAGATAACTACGAAGGCTAATTATTTTAAGTAAATAGGTCCTTTAGCGACAAAATAATGAGTGAAAACAGCATTTTGGTAAAAAAATGCTGTTTTTTCTTGACTGAATGAATAATAAGAGTAAAATGTAGCTATATGAGCCGGAGCGGTGATATCTGAGGGCATTATGATACTCTGGATGGCTGCATGCGGCGGATCAGATTTAATCGAAAGAATAGGAGATGAATTGTTATGGCAAAGAAAGATATTGACTGGGGAAGCCTTGGATTCGGATATATGGAGACAGATGTTAGTTATGTTTCCAACTTCAAGAACGGTGCATGGGATGATGGTGTCCTTACAGACAACCATACTATCACTATGAGTGAGTGTGCATGCGTGCTTCATTATTCACAGTCATGCTTTGAGGGACTTAAGGCATATACAACAGAGGATGGACATATTGTTACTTTCCGTCCTGACCTTAACGCACAGAGAATGATGGATACATGTAAGAGACTGGAAATGGCTGTATTTCCTGAGGAGAGATTCATCGATGCAGTAGAGAAGGTTGTTAAGGGAAATATCGACTGGGTTCCACCATATGGTTCAGGTGCAACACTTTATATAAGACCTTTCATGTTTGGCTCAAATTCCGTAATCGGAGTTAAGCCTGCTGATGAGTATCAGTTCAGAATTCTTACAACACCTGTTGGACCTTACTTCAAGGGCGGCGCTAAGCCAATCTACATCAGAGTAAGTGATTTCGACAGAGCAGCGCCTCACGGAACAGGTCATATCAAGGCCGGCCTTAACTATGCAATGAGCCTTCATGCAATCGTTGATGCTCATAAGAACGGTTTCGATGAGAATATGTACCTTGATCCTGCAACAAGAACAAAGGTTGAGGAGACAGGCGGAGCAAATATGATCTTCATTCAGGGTAATAAGTTCATCACTCCAAAGTCAAACAGCATCCTTCCTTCAGTAACACGTCGTTCACTTGAGGTTGTTGCTAAGGATTACCTCGGTATGGAGGTTGAGGAGAGAGAAGTTTATCTTGACGAGCTTGACAGCTTCGATGAGTGCGGTCTCTGCGGCACAGCTGCAGTTATCTCACCTGTTGGTAAGATAAATGATCATGGAAGAGACATCTGCTTCCCAAGCGGAATGGAAGAGATGGGCCCTACAACCAAGAAGCTTTACGATACACTTACAGGCATCCAGATGGGCAGGATCGAAGCTCCTAAGGGCTGGATCAAAGTTATCGAGTAATATAAAATATGAATTTGAATCACCTCGGTTCGTCCGGGGTGATTTTCATGAAAAGAACTTTTGATTCGTATGAAAAATACAGGTATTGTTTTGAAGAAGAATAATAAAATGATCGGCAGGCTGGTGGCTGTCGGTTTTGCAGGAGCTGCCTTTTTTATTGCAATGGGTTGGCCGTTCTTTCATTTCATAGCATACGCTGGAAAGAAAAAGAGCAAGAGGCGTAAGAAGAGCAGTAAAAAATGGTTTTCCCTGAAGCATACAAAGATCAATCATCCCAAGCACGGGTTTTTGGAGGAGTATGAGGCTTCACGTGCCTGGTGCGAGGCTCAGCTTTACCATGAATGGTATATTAAGAGCAGGGATGGCTTTCAGCTTCATGCATCGTATTTACCTGCAGAGAAGCCGGAACGTATAGTCGTGATGTGTCATGGCTATAAGGGTACGCGCTTCGGAAGCGCAGGCCATATGGCGAAGTTTCTCCATGAGAATAACTGCAGTCTTCTTATGATAGACCAGAGATGCTGCGGTGAAAGTGAAGGAAAATACATCACCTTCGGAGCGAAGGAGCAGTATGATATTATTGACTGGCTTAGAAGGCTTGAAGAGGAGAATGTATCTAAGCTGCCGGTATATCTGTACGGACAGTCAATGGGAGCAGCGTCTGTGATACTTGCATCAGGTCATATTTCCGGCTGTACAGGATTGAAGAGAAATACTAAATGTAGGGAGCGTATAAGCCGGGGTGAAGAAGAATATACTGAAGATGTTTCATCGTTGGGTAACAATGAGGAAACAGGTGTCTATGGAAATGTTAAGGGAGTGATCGCGGACTGTGGTTATCATTCGATGAAGCAGCAGTTGCGTGATATTGCTTCGGGTTGGTTCCACTTGCATTGGATAGAGCTTCTCCTTATGAGAGTTGATCTCTTCTGCAGAATATTTGCAGGCTTCTCCATGAAGGAGACGGATACAACCAAGGCACTAAAAAACAGCAGGCTGCCGATGCTTTTCTTCCACGGAGAAGAGGATACATATGTATTTCCGGAGAATTCAAGGAGAAACTATAAACTGTGTGCTTCCGAAAAGGAGCTTGTGATGATCCCGGGTGCGAGACACCTCTGCTGTTCATATGCTGATCCGGAACTGTATGCGAGAAAACTGATGAGCTTCTTCAGGAAGAATGAATCTTGAAATATAACTTTTCGAATTGATTTAAGAGCGCTGATACGGCGCTCTTTTTTATGTGCCTGACGGCATAATGAAATCTGTTGATCGAGCAGATTTTGTAAGAGTGTGTCTGCATAATGAAATCTGTTGATCGAGCAGATTTTATAAGAGTGTGTCCGCATAATGAAATTCGTTTATCGAACAGTTTTCGCAAGAGTGTTTGATATGTGTCGGTCAATTTGTGCGGATGTGTTCATTAAGTCGCTCGGGGTATAGTATTTATTTTTTACTTATGATAAGTTCCCGGATGTCAAAGGGAAATACATTCCGACCGCTTCAGTGGGAAGATGAAACGGTGGAAGAGAGAAGATCATAAGGAGTTACGCGATGAGAAAAGAGTATCCGCTTACGGCGGCGCAGAACATGCATTATCAATGGATAAGAGAGTATAAGACACAGCAGGTGTCAGGTGTCAGTATCGTGGCATCACTTAAGGCAGAGCTGGATTTCGGGCTGCTGAAGAAGTGCATACAGCTGGAGATCGAAAGATACGGATGTATGAGGCTTCGATTCACTAAGCCGGATAAGGACGGAAATATAAAGCAGTATCTCATTAAGCATGACTCCCGTGATATAGAATTGAAGGATTTTACAGGAATGACACTGGCTGAGGCTGATGAGATCATGCAGAATATGGCATATCAGACGCTGGACGGCAACAACAGGCCGATGTGCGAGGTCATGATGGTAAAGCTTCCTGAGGGCTACAACGGATTTTTTATCCACATGGATCACAGACTTATTGATTCCTGCGGACTTGTGGTAATGGTAAACGACCTGATGCAGCTTTACACACATTACCGTTTTGGGTCTGAGTATCCGGCAGACCTGGCCGATTTCGAGAAGGTTCTTGAGTCTGATCTGGCGAAGGCAAGCAACGAGAAGCGTTTTGCCAAGGATAAGAAGTTCTGGGATGATCAGCTGGATGCACTCGGTGAGCCGCTGTATTCGGACATTCAGGGACCATCGGTACTTGAGAAAGCAAGGAAGAAGCATAATGATCCAAACCTTCGTGCAGCGGATATCGAGAGAGAAAAGCTTTTCGTAGCGGTTAAGGATTATGTGCTTGAGCCGGAACCGACAAAGGGACTTATGGATTTCTGTATGAATCATCAGCTTTCGATGACAAACCTTCTTCTCCTGGGAATACGTACTTACCTCTCGAAGGTAAATAACGGTCAGGAGGATATTACGATAGAAAACTTCATCTCAAGACGTTCAACTCATGATGAGTGGACCTCGGGCGGAAGCAGAACGATCATGTTCCCTTGCAGAACTGTAATAAGCGGTGATACGGATTTCCTTTCCGCAGCCTATGAAATACAGAATGTGCAGAACCGTATATACATGCACAGCAATTATGATCCGGCGCTTATCCGTGAGGAGATGAAGAAGCGTTATAATACACCGGACGATACAACCTACGAAAGCTGCTATCTGACATATCAGCCTATGCCGGTACGTATGGACAATCCTTTCCTGAAGGATATTCTGATGCATTCGAAGTGGTTTGCAAATGGTGCGGCTACCAAGAAGATGTATCTTACGGTTTCACATACAGAGAACGGTGGAATGAACTTCTCATATCATTATCAGACTGTATGTCTTAATGAGAAGGATATGGAGCTTCTGTATTATTACATGATGAGGATACTCTTTATGGGTATATCACATCCGGATATGAAGCTGTCGGAGATCATGGAGCAGGTGTAATGCTAAAAAACAAAAAAGGCAGAATTGTTGAAATACAGGAGGTAGAAAGATGGATAACGTAACTAAATTCAAGGAACTTGTTGCACAGTATTGTGATGTGGCAGCAGAGGATATGACTGATGATATGAGACTTCGCGAGGATCTCGGACTCAGCTCACTGGACTTTATGTCTTTTCTTGGTGAACTTGAGGATGAATTTGATGTTGAGCTTGAGCAGGAGAACGCTGTAAAGGTTCGTACTATCGGTGAGGCACTTGAGATGCTTCTTTCCTTAACGGAGGCAGCGTAGTATTATGAAGACTATTGCGGATATCTGGGCGCATGCCGAGAAGAGCTATGCAGAGCTTCCGGCAGTACGCTGGCTGGAGAAAAAAGAAATAAAAGAAATAAGCTACAAGGCTCTTGGAGATGAGATCAGAGAGATCAGAAACGGGCTTTCGGCACTGGGCTTCCATGATGCACATATCGCACTGATCGGAACAGCTTCCGTAGAGTGGATAGCAGCATATCTTGGAATCACCACAGGAGACAATGCGGCGGTTCCGCTTGATGCTGGTCTGCCGGTTGAGGATCTTATGGATATGCTTGACAGGTCGGATGCAGAGGCACTCTTCCTCAGTCCTAAGCTCCTTTCTCTTGCGGAGAGAGTGGCACTGCAGTGCAGAAAGATCCGCAAAATATGGATACTTAAGGATGGTGTGGAGGATTCGATAGAAACGCTGAATTCGCTGAAAGCCGCAGGAAATATAGGCGTTAAGGCAGAAAACAGTCATGAGAATTCGGTTGCAACAATTATATTTACCTCCGGAACTACAGGGAAGAGCAAAGGCGTTATGTTAACCCAGACGAATCTGGCGGAGAATGTGGAAAATGTACCTTTCACATCTGAATCCGGTTGCGTACTTCTGAGCGTGCTTCCTGTACATCATGCATTCTGCCTTGTAATGGACTGGCTGAAGGGTTTTTCGCTTGGAGCAGTCATCTGTATAAATGACTCCTTCATGCACATGGTAAGGAATATGAGTATTTTCAAGCCGGAAGTTATGCTTATGGTACCGCTCATGATCGAGACTATCTACAAGAGGCTGGCAGCGGCCGATCCGGCAATCCCGAAGAAAGCGCTGGCTGAAAATGTATTTGGCGGTAATCTGAAGATCATATTTACCGGAGGGGCTCATCTTGATCCTTTCTATATCAAGGAGTTTGAAGAATACGGTGTTGAAATCCTCGAGGGATACGGAATGTCAGAATGCTCGCCGGTCATCAGCAGCAATATGCCGGGCGACCACAAGGCAGGTTCTATCGGACGTCCGCTGAAGAATGCAAAGATAAAGTTTGAGAACGGTGAAATACTTGTTCAGGGCAGCAGCGTTATGAGAGGATATTATAAGATGCCTAAAGAAACTGCTGAAGCTTTGAAGGATGGCTGGCTTCATACCGGAGACAAGGGCTACATCGATGAAGATGGTTTCCTTTTCATCAACGGTCGTGTTAAGAATCTTATCATCATGTCAAATGGTGAGAATGTTTCACCTGAGGAGATAGAAAATAAACTTGCACTCAGTGCGATTGTTGGTGAGGTTGTTGTAACCGGTGAGAATAACGGACTGACAGCACGTATTTATCCTGATCAGGACGTGGTTCAGGTGAAGGGACTTGGCGAGGAAGAGATTAAGACCAATATACAGAGTACACTTGATACATATAACAGCGACCAGCCTACCTATCGTCAGATAACAGGTCTTGTCATAAGAAAAAATCCGTTCCATCGAAATGCCACGGGCAAGATCAAGAGAACGGAAGCTGAGATTGATGATTGATCACCCCGGGGAAGGGGTATAGTTAATGATGAGTAATCACCCCGATGAACAGGGATGGTTGTGTGCGATTGATCACTTCTCGGTATTAAGATATGGCAGGACACCTGTCAGGAATATCTGAGATAGTATATCGGCTATTTTTTCGGCGGGGGTCTGAAAGTCCTCCGCCGTCCATTTATGCAGGACACCGATGGTACTGCCGATGGCACCGGCTATAAAATAAGAAAACTCGACCTGAACAGCGACTTCGCCTGTTGATGTGTAGGTTACCTCGGTTACGTAGCGATGGAACATGGTTATGGCCTTCTCGAAGAAAGCGTCGCCACGCGGCGTCTGAAGAAGGTTGGCCAGGAACGGGTTCTTCCTAGTATAATTGCAGATCGCAAGAAAATAAGAACGGCACATATCCTTGTCGTTCTTTGGATGGAAGCTTTCCATCAAAGTAAATATATCCTTTATTGTCTTATCCTCGGCTGAATTCATCAGTGCGGGGATATTTTCATAATGATTGTAGAAGGTGCTGCGCACGATGCCGGCCTTCTTGATGACATCGGAAACCGTGATCTTCTCGAGGTCCTTCTCCTTAAGCAGAAGGAAAAATGCATCAAATATGGCATCCTCAGCCGTGCTGTAGCGTTCATCTGATTCGTTCATAAATAACCTCCTTGTTACACCTACAGTATAACAGCTACATTTGACATAAGCAACTGTGGGTAGTAGAATGTGCCTTGAATATTTAAGGGAGTATCTGCATGAAGGAAAGCCTTGGACAGGATATTTTCATAATGAAGGAGCTGGTCAGGAAGGGGATAAGGTTGAAATACAGAAGGTCTTACCTCGGAATCCTCTGGTCGCTTCTTGAACCACTGCTTACTATGGTTGTTCTAACCATAGTTTTTGGCACGCTTTTTAATGTGAAGGAGAAGACCTTCCCGGTTTATATTCTGACAGGAAGACTGCTTTACGGATTCTTCTCGCAGGGCAGTAAGGAAGCCCTCAGATCCATCAGAGCGAACGGCTCTATGATCAAGAAGGTATATGTAAATAAATTGCTTTATCCGATCTCGGGAGTGCTTTTTAACTATATCATATTCCTTATCTCGCTGGTAGTTCTTGCGGCGGTGGCGCTGTGCTTTAAGGTTTATCCGACAGTCTATCTGGTGCAGATATTTGTACCACTCCTGAACCTGCTGATACTTACGACCGGCGTCGGGCTTATGCTGTCGACGATAGGAGTTTTCTTCAGGGATATGGAGTATCTGTGGAATGTATTTCTGATGCTTATCATGTATACCTGCGCGATATTCTATAAGCCGGAGAGACTTCTTACGAGTGATTATGCGCTGATACTGAAGGCCAATCCGCTGTATTGTATCATCTCAAACTTCAGAAGCTGTATATTCGGTGAAGCGATGAATATGAATTATGTGCTGTATTCCTTTGGTTTTGGAGTTGCGACAGTGGTGATCGGGCTTCTGATGTTCAAGAAACTTGAGGATAGATTTATTCTTAATATATAAACAAGAAAGACATAATTATGGGAAATACAAAAGAACAAATCCATAATGATGCCCTGGGTAAAGCGCTGGTGGTGGATAATGTCGGCATGCGCTTCAATCTCAGTAAGGAAAAGGTCGACAGCCTGAAGGAGTATTTCATTAAGTTCGCGAAGAGAGAGCTGAAATACGATGAGTTCTGGGCGCTCAGGAATGTGAGCTTCTCACTGGAGAAGGGCGACAGGCTTGGAATACTCGGGCTGAACGGCGCGGGTAAGAGTACGCTCCTAAAGGTGGTTGCGGGAGTATTTAAGCCGACAGAGGGTACTGTGGAAAGAGAAGGTGTGCTTGCACCTCTGATAGAGCTTGGCGCGGGCTTCGATATGCAGTACACCGGGCGCGAGAATATCTACCTTTACGGTGCGGTGCTTGGCTACAGAAGAAAGTTCATCGACGAGAAGCTTGATGAGATTATCGATTTTTCGGAATTGAGGGACTTTATCGATGTGCCGCTTAAGAATTATTCGTCAGGCATGAGGGCGAGGTTAGGCTTTTCGATTGCGACTATTGTCGAGCCGGATATACTCATACTTGATGAGATACTGTCTGTAGGCGATGCAAAGTTCAGAAAGAAGAGCGAGAAGAGACTGATGAGCCTGATCGAGAAGGGTGTTACGGTGCTGTTTGTTTCGCACAATACGGATCAGGTGAGAAGGATATGCAATAAGGCTCTTATCCTGGAGAAGGGCACGGTAACGGCAATCGGTGATGTGAACGAGATCGCTGATAAATACGACGAGCTGACGGCGAAATAGCCGGGATAGCTGATATATATGATGAGCTTACGGTGAAGTGATCGAAGGAAAGCAGGAGTTTTATAATATTTATTATATATTAAGAAAATAACAGCGCGATATATGATATATTCGATAGCTGGAAAAGATCGGCGGGCTGTATTTGCTGATTAATAGTTAAAAAAAGGTGGAAGAGGTTGAAAGATGGATATTATTGAATTGATCAAGGTAGTGATTCTGGGAATTATCGAAGGAATAACCGAGTGGCTGCCGATAAGCAGTACCGGACATATGATCCTTGCGGATGAGTTTATCAAGCTGAAGGCGGCGCAGGAATTCAAGGATATGTTCTTCGTGGTAATACAGCTGGGCGCAATCCTTGCGGTCGTTGTAATATATTTCAAAAAGCTGTGGCCTTTCGGTATGAAGGATGGCAGAGTCATCGCCAAGAAGAATACATGGATCATGTGGTTTAAGATTATTGTCGCATGTATTCCGGCGTCTGTGCTGGGAATACTCCTTGATGACTGGCTGGATGAGAACCTTCATACACCGGTCGTTATTGCGATCATGCTTATAGTTTACGGTATCTGGTTTATTGTTATTGAGAAGAGAAATAAGGGCAAAGAGTTCGAGGTGAACAGCATCGATGAGCTTTCGTATAAAAAGGCCTTCGGAATAGGTGCATTTCAGGTGCTGTCGCTTATACCGGGAACCTCAAGATCAGGTTCGACTATAATCGGTGGTCTTACCCTTGGTGTTGCCAGACCGGTTGTTGCAGAGTTCACATTCTTCCTCGGAATACCGATCATGTTCGGTGCAAGCTTTGTGAAGATAATGAAGTTCGGCTTTGATTTCACAAGCACAGAGCTTGTATGGCTGGCAGTCGGAATGGTTGTTGCGTTCCTTGTTTCGTTCCTTGTTATCAAGCTCCTGATGAGCTATATCAGAAAGCATGATTTCAAGGTATTCGGTTACTATAGAATAGCACTGGGTATCATCGTACTTGCTTACTTCGGAATCAAGACACTGGTTTAGGATTAAAGCTTTCTGCGTGAGGTTTTTTGCGCAGGAAGCTTTTTTCATAAATGAAAATGATTTATGAAGACACCCTTATGTGTTATGATGAAGCTGTAAAATAAATACTGTAGTGATATGATTATTATGATGCAGTGACATTGATCTTATTTTAAATTTTAAAAATGGAGCGGTAGATATGTTGATACGATTAGATAAATATCTTGCCGACACCGGCTTCGGAACTAGAAGTACGGTTAAGCAGCTGATAAAGAAAAATGCGGTAACGGTTGATGGAATAACAGTGAAGTCGCCGGATGCAAAGGTTGATACAGAGAATTCGGTTGTTACGGTTAATGGCAAAGCTGTAGAATATGAGACATTTGAATATTATATGCTGAATAAACCGGCGGGAATCATCTCCGCATCGACGGATGAGAGAGAGAAGACTGTGGTTGACATAATCTCAGAGAAGAAAAGGCGTGACCTTTTTCCTGTTGGAAGGCTGGACAGGGATACAGTGGGACTGCTTCTAATAACTAATGATGGAGGGCTGTCGCAGAAACTGCTTGCTCCGGGCAAACATGTTGAGAAGGTTTATCTTGTAAGAGTTACGGGAAAGCTTGACGAAGAGGATATCAGTGCTTTTGAAGAGGGTATGGATATCGGTGATGAGAAGCTGACCAAACCGGCGAAGCTTGAGATAAAACGCATCGGCATGTACAATACCGCAGCACAGCTCTTTGTTAAGAATGATGTATTAGATCCGGAGGCGAACACTGAGATCGGTGTAGATACGATTTTGAAGGATGATGGTAAAACAGCTTCTGTAACGGACATGGGAGCGAACCTGCAGACGATAACGGAACTTGTGTCAGAAGCAGAGGTTACGCTTACAGAAGGCCGCTTCCACCAGATCAAAAGGATGTTCTCTGAAAGAGGACACGAGGTTGTTTATCTGAAACGACTCCGTATGGGAAGTCTTCAGCTTGACGAAACGCTTAAGGAAGGCGGATACAGAAAACTGACAGAGGAAGAACTTAAAGCGCTCAAGGCTTAAAAAAAATCCCCTTGACTTACGTATACCCATATGCTAATATGATTCCTGCGTAAGCCTTCGGGGCTTTTTTTGTTGTGCTACCAGCAAATATATAGCCCGGCATACGAAGTGGTGAAAATAAAGCATCCCCAACAATGCATTTCGCCCATTAGTTGTGCGTAACTAGTATATAGTCTGCCCGATACAGACGTGTTGAAAGAAGGGCGGATATACCCGTATTATACAGTTACATTTTGAAGTAAGAGTTGATCGACCGGGGACCCTGAGGGGTTCGGGCGGTACTGCACGAGGTTTCTTGTGCAGCAGTATCAAAATAGTATGGAGGTATAGATCATGCGTGTTAAGATTACATTGGCATGTACTGAATGCAAGCAGCGTAATTACAATATGACTAAGGAGAAGAAGAACCATCCTGAGAGACTTGAGACAAAGAAGTATTGTAAGTTCTGCAAGGCGCACACAACTCATAAGGAAACAAAGTAATTTATTTACGGAACGGAGTTAAGAATGGCAGATAAGAAAGAAAATACACCTGCACTTAAGAGAAGTTGGTTCCAGGAGCTCAAGGCCGAGTTCGGAAAGATCACATGGCCGACAAAGAAGAATCTCTTCAGACAGTCGGTAGCAGTTATAGTAGTAGCTGTGCTTTTAGGCGTTATGATCGTATTACTTGATTACCTTATCTCATTCGGTTTAGGGTATATACTTGTATAGGCGGTGAGAATATGGCAGATATAAACAACGAAGAAACAGTTGAAGTACCTGTTAGGACATCGACCAGTTTTAAGCAGGTTGAGGATACTGAGCCTCACTGGTACGTAGTACATACATATTCTGGTTATGAGAACAAGGTTAAGGCCGATATCGAGAAGACCATTGAGAACAGAAAACTTCAGGGACAGATGCTTGAGGTTATGGTTCCTCTTCAGGATGTCGTTGAGACCAAGTCTAACGGCGAGAAGAAGACTGTTTCAAAGAAGCTTTTCCCGGGTTACGTACTCGTTCACATGATCAAGAATGACGTTACATGGTACGTTGTTCGAAATACAAGAGGTGTTACCGGTTTTGTAGGACCGGGATCAGAACCTGTTCCACTTACGGAAGCAGAGATGAGGAAGCTTGGTGTTAAGACACCGGATGAGGTATTTGATATTGATGTTGAGGTCGGAGATCTCATCAAGGTTGTATCAGGTGCCTGGGAAGGAACAGAAGGAAACATCAAGAGCATCAATGCCGGTAAGCAGACAGTCACAATTGATGTGGACATCTTCGGCAGAACAACATCTGTCGAGATCAGTCTGGGTGATATTGAGAAATTGTAAAATAGCCTGAAAAAAGGCATAAAATGTGGAAGGGATGCCGAAAGGGTATTCCGCTAATACCACTTATAGGAGGTACGCTAAAATGGCGAAGAAAGTAACAGGATACATTAAATTACAGATACCTGCAGGCAAGGCAACTCCGGCACCACCTGTCGGACCAGCACTTGGTCAGCACGGTGTAAACATCGTACAGTTCACAAAGGAATTCAATGCGAAGACAGCTGATATGGGAGATACAATCATCCCTGTAGTTATCACAGTTTATGCTGATAGAAGCTTCAGCTTCATCACAAAGACTCCACCAGCTGCCGTTCTTCTTAAGCAGGCTTGCAACCTCAAGTCAGGTTCAGGAAAGCCTAACAAGGATAAGGTTGCTAAGATCTCTAAGGATAAGATCAGAGAGATCGCTGAGAAGAAGATGCCAGATCTGAACGCCGGTTCTATCGAGGCTGCTATGAGCATGATCGCCGGAACAGCACGTTCAATGGGTATCGTTGTAGAAGATTAATCGCAAAATAAATTAGAGTGGAAGAGAGTTATCTCTCGATAAAACCACAGGAGGATTCGTAATGAAAAAAGGTAAAAGATATCAGGAAGCTGTAAAGCTTGTAGAGAAGACAAAATTATATGATCTTGATGAGGCAGTTGCTATTCTCAAGAAGTCAGCAAACGCTAAGTTCGATGAGACAATCGAGGCTCACGTAAGACTCGGTGTTGATGGACGTCATGCAGATCAGCAGGTACGTGGTGCCGTTGTTCTCCCTCACGGAACAGGTAAGACTGTTAAGGTTCTCGTTTTCGCTAAGGGTGATAACATTGATAAGGCACTTGCTGCAGGCGCTGATTACGCAGGTGGCGACGAGCTCGTTCCAAAGATCCAGAACGAAGGATGGCTTGATTTCGACGTTGTTATCGCAACACCTGACATGATGGGCGTTGTTGGACGTCTTGGTCGTGTTCTTGGTCCTAAGGGACTTATGCCAAATCCAAAGGCCGGTACAGTTACAATGGACGTTGTAAAGGCTATCGAGGATGTTAAGGCAGGTAAGATCGAGTACAGACTTGACAAGGCAAACATCATCCACGTTCCAGTTGGAAAGGCTTCTTTCTCAGAGGCTGATATTGCTGATAACTTCAGCGCACTTATGGGCGCACTTATCAAGGCTAAGCCATCAGCTGCTAAGGGTCAGTATCTTAAGAGTGTAACAATCACTTCTACAATGGGCCCTGGAATCAAGCTTAATCCGATTAAGTTCAGCGATAAATAATAGCTTGTAACAGATATATAATTAATAAAAGATCTCATTTTTCGCACAGCGGGAAGTGAGGTCTTTTATTTTCATTTTTTTATTGATTTTACTCTTGTATTTTAGTACAATATTACTATCAAAAATTGTATATTATAGCTAAAAAATTATATATGGAAGGGGAGCGAATAAATGGAAAAAGAACAGATCGAGAAGGAACTTAAAGAACTTATAGGCGAAGTAATGCCGGAGATCGAAGATGTTGATTTTAATGCGGATATCGAGCAGGAATATGGGGTTAACTCGATATCGATCATAAAGCTCATCGTTGCAGCAGAGAATAAGTTTGGAGTAGAGTTTACAGATTACGAGCTGGCTTTGGATAACTATTCTACATTCCGTAATTTTGCAGATCTGCTCAGCAAGAAGATGGACGATCTTGACTAATTAGGAGGAGGCATAAGACTATGGCAAATATCAAAAAACTACCGGTTACTTACCCTATGATCACCTCGTGGCAGTGGCATGCTACACTTTTCTCAATCCTTTCGGATGATGATAATGCTAAGAAGTGGATATTCAGTAACTATATCCAGCTGAGATGCTACAATATTCAGGAGATATTTACGGGTGATGATATGCTCCTTGCAGACATTATGCCTGGAAGCAGTTCTCTTAAGGAATGTCCTTATCTCATTACATCGATCATGACAAAGCAGCAGATTGAGAGCTATACAGGAAATATCATTGATTTCATCATTAAGACCATCGATCTTGATGGATATGTATATGGTGTATTTGATGAGGCAAGGATTCTCAGTGATTACGATGTTGATTACAAGTTCCCTCATGAGCTTTTCATCTATGGTTACAATATGGATGAGGAAGTTTTCTATGTAGGCGACTTCACATTCAAGGATCATTATTCATATAATACTGTTTCTTTCGCGGATATCGAGAAGGGCTACAGTGTTATTACAGCAGGCGATGATCACATGTTCAAGGATGATTACAAGGGAACAAGAGGTCTCTATGTTATTTTCAAGAACAGTGATACACCTTACTATGATGTTGATCTTTCTTACATCAGAGATACACTTCGCGAGTATCTTAATTCCGTAGATACAAAGAATCATTTCAGGATGATGAGAAACAGATTCACAGATACAACCTTCGGAATCAATGTTTATGACCGCGTACTTGCAAGAATAAACGAGCAGACCTCAAAGGATGAGCCTGATTTCGATATCAGAGCGCTTCATCTGATGTACGATCATAAGGTGCTTATGTTTGAAAGAATCAAATACCTTATGGCAAATGGCTATCTCGATTACAATGAAGACCTTATTAAGTCATATTCTGTAGTAGTTAAGAATATGCTTGCAGCACGTAACCTCCTCATCAAGATTTCTATCAATGGAAATGTTGCTGAGGCACAGAAGTTCAAATCTTACTTTGCAATAGCTAAGGAGAAGGAGCTTGGCGTTCTTCTTGAGGTGCTTGCAGAGCTTGACAGAAAACTCAGCTAAATACAAATAATATATGATTGCAGACCGGGAGCTTCTCGGTCTGTAGTCATGTTAAGATACAAAATGAACACAGGAATATACATATACAGAATTGAAAAAGAATACATTGAGGCTCATCTTGATGAGTTGATCGCGGCACTTCCGGAGTGGCGGAGGAAGAAGGCTGAGAAGCTTCGGAGGACCGAGAGTAAGGTGGTTTCTGTTGCGGCAGGAAGCCTGCTTTATCATGTCCTTGATAAGGAATACGGTATTTCCGCTGAGGGGCTGGATATAAAGGAAGGGCCAAGCGGCAAGCCTGAGTCGGACAAGGTGTTCTTCAATATCTCGCATTCAGGCGAATACATCGCTCTGGCTGTATCTGATAAGAAGATCGGTATTGATATAGAATACAAGGATGACCGCGGAGGACGTGTTGCAAAGCGCTTCTTCACGGAGGAAGAGACACGTTTTATTCAAGGCAATAGCGAAAACGGCGTAGAAGAAAGTGATGGCAACGATGAACAGAAAGATAGAGATGGTTCTATATATAGTGAGCAGGATATTATAAAGTGGTCTGACATAGAGGTACAGAAGAGATTCAGGAAGATATGGACCATGAAGGAGAGCGCTATCAAGCTTCTTGGAGCAGGACTGTCAATACCTCTTAAAAAGATTCCTGTTGATCCGATCGGAGATACAGTGGATATTTCTGCCTTGCCCGAATTTGGCATGAACAAAGCGCGGTTTCTATGCTATGAGTTCGAGGGAAACGATAAAATGGACTATTCTGTGGCTGTTTGTGCGGAAAATATCCAAAAAAATACAGTAAAATATATACAATATTATGGATGTATATTTTCTGAATAAATGTTATAATATTGTTGATAGTAAAAGGGTTGCGCAAACTCCGTGAACCGCGAAATATCAGATAAAAAGAAGAGAGATAAGATATATGAAAAAAACAACCGGAAAAACAAGAAAATACAATACAGGGACATACATCATCGGTATGTCGGTATTCTTTGTTATCATGCTTCTGGTTGTTATTATTGATTTTAACAGACTTTTCGTAAAGCCTGAGGATCTTAACAGTGTTGTTAAGAAGGGCGGTAAGCCTCATGCCGGCGATTATGTTTCGGTTGAAGTGGCAATGTACGACAAGCCTATGGCTTATGCCGAGGCTAACTACAAGCTTTATGGCATCATTCCGTCGGGTAGGGAGTATTATTATATATTCCAGCTTGATAATGGCGCTTATATTTCACTTTCGGTTAGAAAGGATATTGCCGATAAGCTTGAGGGCTTTGAAAATGGCAAGGCACGTGGCACGGTTACTGTGACCGGTGAGATCGAAAAGATGAATGATGAGATCCAGGATTACTATACAAAGACACTTGGATACTTTGGAGTAGGCGATGAGGGGAACACGACGGTATATAATCTTACGATTGATGCAACGGATTCGGTTCTTGCGGCCTGGATACTGATAATCGTTTCGCTTATATTTATGCTTTTATTCGCGTTTATGCTGGTAAGAGCTATAAACTTCAAGAAAAGGATGCTTGAGGAGAATAAGGAAGAATAGTCATTTATAGGAATACGGAGAGTGCGTATTCCTTTTTTGTTGCGCTTTTGTTATATATTACGGACTATAATGTTCGTGTAGGCTTGATGATGCTGGTATATAAGGAGGATAAGATGAGTGGAAATACTATAATAGGCAAAAGAAAAGAAGCATACAGGAGCGCTGAGAAGACCCTGAAGAGAGACCGCGTTATGAAGGATAGATTCAGGGAGCTTAATGCTGCCATTCCTCCAAGAAAGAGGAAGACTCCACTCACTGAAGAGGAGATCAGGAATCTCCGCACAAAATATATAAGTGCTATAACAATTGTCAGTGAAAGGCTTGATACATTTGATACAAACCTTAAGAATATTAAGAACAATCAGGCGGAGCTGAAAAAGAGTAAGGCTGAGTATGATTATCTTTCAAAGCTCAGAAAGACAATGAGTAAGGACCTGAAGGTCATAGATATTTCTATAAAGGAGAAAAAATATCCTACAGTTACCCAGCTTTATGAGAATTCCAGAGCGGATTACATAGAGCTTGATCTTTCGGATGCAAAGAAGTTCGGTGGAGGAATGAGTGAACGCCTTAAGATTTCCTTGGATGGAGAGGGTGGAAAGAAGCAGGATGGCTTCTTTACTGTTTCAAAGAAGGGCAAGACGCTGACTGCAAGTGTGAATGAACATCAGCAGAAGATGATCGATAAATACGGTGAATATGCAAAGCGATTCTGTAATTCGGATGGTTATCTTATGATGAATGTTCTTGTGAATTACGGACGTGATATTTGCAGAAAGGCGATGTTCAGAAAAGACGAGATGTTTCTTGAAGGCGCAGACCCGTTTGAACTGGGAATGGCAAAAAATAAGCTTAAAACATTTTTCAAAAAACTTAAGATAAAGGATGTAACCGAAATTCAGAAGGACATCTGTATTCGGACAATAGATCAGAAGATCACTGATCCTGAAAGCTATATGGCATTTTTGGATCTGTTGGGTGGAACGGCGAAGATAGATAATGCACTTGGTATCCAGAAAGTTGCCGGTATTAATGCTGTTTCCAAGGTTGATAAGAGGAATTCGGCGATGTCAATGATGGCAGAGCTTATTGGCTGTGGAAAGCTTGTTGCAGGATCGAAGAATCTTCATGTAAGAGACAAGGCTACGGGAAAGGTATTTTCAGGAACCTTTATGGAGAATGCAGAGGGTGTGGACAGCTTCTCTTCAAAGGCTGATGATATAAAGAAGATGGGAGGACTAACACCGAACAATCTTGAAGGATCAATAGGGCTCTACAGAGATACTGCAAATCTTCAGATACTTGACTGGCTGTGTGGCAATGTTGACAGACACCAGGGAAATATGTTCTATAAGTTCGATGATAACGGGAATGTTATCGGACTTATGGGTATTGATAATGATGCCTGCTTTGGACGCAGGCAGAGCGGAGCGGTTCAGACAGGCTATCACCTTGAAAACATGATGGTCATACCGGAGAAAACGGCCAATATGGTAATGGCAATGGATCAGGAGCAGCTTAAGCTGATGCTTTACGGTTATGACCTGAACAATCAGGAGGTTAATAACGCTGTTAAAAGACTAAATGAACTGAAGGCAAAGCTCACAGCTGATAAAGAGTATTTTAAAGATAAGCCTTTTGGTTATGTAGAACAGGGCAGGCTCAAGGTTGTGACCGATGATGAACTTGGTCGGCTTTCACTTTTTGGCGAGCTTGGTTTTGGTGTGCCTCTTAATGACAGTAAAAATATTAAACAGGGAAGTAAAAATAAGAACCTCTTCCAGACTATCGCAAAAATGTCAATCAATGGATTTGCTTTAACCAACGGGATTATGAATCTGCGTGAAAATATATTTCAGAACTGCGCAAATACACATATAACAGCCAGGATGGAGATGAATAAGCTTGTTACGGCTATGGATGAGAGTAGCAGAAAAACCTACAATCCTTCCGGGGCATTTGACAATGTAAGAAATACACTGAATGATTGTATGAGATCAATCAATAACAGTGCCGGAATGTTTATAGTTCAGAAGCGCAATGGAATGGTGAGTGTGAATGAGGCCACAGTTGATATGGTTATGGAAAAAATCAACACGGCTATAAAGGGCTGTGATGATTATATTGCTACCAAGGATACGGCAAAGATAATGAAAAAGTCGAAAACAAGCAATTCTTATATCAGACTTAAGCTTGCAAATGACTCGAAGAAATATCTTGTGAGCTGTAAAAAAGCCCTGGAGGAAATGGTTGTGAAATCGAATCTTATGGATGAACAGGCGGCTAAGTTTCCAGAGATAAAGAAGAAGGGTAAAAAGGAAGCTAAGGAAATAAGAGATAAATATGAGGTTGAGAAGCAGAAGATGCTGGGTCAGATGAATAAACAGCCTGAAGTGAAACAGAACGGGCAACAAGTACAAAATGCGTCATTAAAGAATGATGAAGAGAAAAAGAGTGTTAAGGGCGGAATGATTAAATAAATGTCTGAAAAAACCTCTTGACAGAGATGATAAACGTTGATACAATAACAAGGCTGTCAGGGAAAACTGACAAATGTGCGTTTAGCTCAGCTGGATAGAGCGTTTGGCTACGGACCAAAAGGTCGGGGGTTCGAATCCTCTAACGCACGTTAAAAAAATTACTTGCATTTTACAGCGGGTTGTAATATAATCCGATTTGTTGCGAAAGTAATTAAATATTGGGCTATCGCCAAATGGTAAGGCACTGGACTCTGACTCCAGCATTTTCAAGGTTCGAATCCTTGTAGCCCAGCTATCAAACCTCGGAATTTTTTCCGGGGTTTTTTGTTGCGTATTTGTTATCAATATGATGATATCATTTTAGTCATGGCTTCCGGTGAATTTGAGAAGACGCTTATTTCGAAGAATGATCCGAAGAAATATATTTCTTCGCAGAAGGTTGCTGAGATGGCTGAAAACGAGATGAAGATGAAAGAGGTTGCGAGAAGCGTTAATAACCTTGATAACGAGGTACCTAAGAAGGATAATTCGCTGATCATCAATAAGAATACGAATAAGAAAGAGAGTGTAAGCAGAGGCTCATCATTTAGCAAATAAGAGGTATTAATAAGCTGTATTTGTGGCAGAATCCCCGGGATATTTTTCGGGGATTCTTCTTTTGTTTGTTATATGGCTGTAATCGTGCTATAATACGGTGCAAGTGTTGAAATCTTTTCGGATGTCACATAACAATATAGTATATATGAATATACAAAAAGGAGGACGGCATGGTACTTGGAACATGGAATGAGCTGAAGTTCAGTAAAAGGACTGATTTTGGAATCTATCTTACGGATGGCGAGACGGAGGTGCTTCTTCCGCTAAAGCAGGTTCCGGCAGGATTTAAGGATGGAGATAAGCTGAGTGTATTTATCTACAGAGATTCTTCGGACAGACTTATCTCGACAGTCAATAAGCCGCTTATCGAGCTTGGACAGATAAAAAAGCTTACGGTAAAGAATGTAACTAATCACGGTGCTTATCTTGACTGGGGGCTTGAGAAGGACCTTCTTCTTCCGTATAAAGAGCAGACTGCAAAGGTGGAAGAAGGCAGAAGTTATCTCGTAAGGCTTTATGAGGACAAGACTCACAGGCTCTGTGCATCGATGAGGCTTTATGGTTTCCTTAAGCAGAATGATAAATACGAGAAGGGCACACACGTTACCGGAACGGTTTATGAATACAGAAAGGGTCTCGGAGCCTTCGTGGCAATCGATGATGAATACTACGGAATGATACATGAATCTGAAGTGTTCAGCCGGGTTGAGGTTGGTGATGAGGTTCATGCAAGAGTAGTGAAGCGTCGCCCTGATGGCAAGACTGATCTTGCTCTGCGCGAGGAGGTTTATGTACAGAGAATATCGGATTCAGAGATGGTATTTGATATTATAAAGAGCTACGGTGGCACTCTTCCGTTTGATGACAAGGCAGATAAGGAACTTATCCGGACAGAGTTTGGTATCAGCAAGAATGCATTTAAGAGAGCAGTCGGACATCTCCTGAAGGAGAAGAAGATAGTTATCGAGGAAGGCAAGATACGTATCGTTGAATAAAGAAGCGATGAAGCGGTAATACATTCCTACATACGATTATTAAGTGATAAAAACGTTATACAAAACGTGATTTAGATAAGAATCAAGAAAGGGCGGTACAGACAGTACCGGGTTAAAAAAGATGAAAGAAATAATTAGTACAGATAAGGCTCCTGCAGCAATCGGACCATATTCACAGGCAGTTAAGGTTGGAAACCTTTTATTCACTTCAGGTCAGATTCCAATCGACCCTGCAACAAATACACTTGTAGAGGGCGGTATCGAGGTTCAGGCACGCCGTGTTATGGAAAACGTTAAAGCTATACTTACTGCAAGAGGTGCAGGTATGGATAATATCGTTAAGACAGTTGTATTTATAAAGGATATGAACGACTTCACCAAGGTTAATGAGATCTATGCAGAGTATTTCACAGGAAACTATCCGGCACGCTCATGCGTTGAAGTTGCACGCCTCCCGAAGGATGTCCTCATCGAGATGGAAGCAATCGCTGAAATATAATTATTTTATTTAATACACATGTGTTTGCGAAGGCGTATTTTACTACAACTGAGCGAATACATGTGTATTTATTAATTTCTGCTTGCATCTACCGATGAAGTATGTTAAAGTAAATGCTCGTGATATATTCAATTATATTCCTTGCTCCTGAAAGCACTCGGTTTGAGTAACTGAAGGAAGTTGCGGAGGCAGGTGAGATTCCGGCCACTCAGGAGCCATTAGTCCATAAGGAGGTGCAAGACATGAACAAGTATGAGATAGCGTTAGTTATCAGTACAAAGCTCGAAGATGATGCCAGAATTGAAGTTCTTGAGAAGGTTAAGAGACGTGTTTCAAGAGCAGGCGGCACAATCACAAACATTGATGATTGGGGCAAGAAGAGAATGGCATACGAGATTCAGAAGATGAAGGATGGTTATTACTACTTCATCCAGTTCGAAGGCGATTCTGAATCACCGGCTAAGCTTGAGGCTAATCTTCGTATCATGGATAACGTGTTAAGATATCTTGTTGTTAAGCAGGATGCTGAATAAGATAATCCATGTACTTTAGTACTCGGAGAAAAACGCTGAGTAATGAAACGGAGGTTCCAGCGTGAATAAGGTTATTTTAATGGGTAGACTGACTCGCGATCCTGAGGTTAGATATTCACAGGGTCAGAATGGCGAGCAGATGGCTATTGCAAGATACTCAATTGCAGTAGACAGAAGATTTGCAAGAAGAAATGGCGGGGATGAGCAGACAGCCGATTTCATCAATTGCGTAGCATTTGGAAGACAGGGCGAGTTTGCTGAGAAGTATCTTAAGAAAGGTACTAAGATTGCCGTTACAGGTCGTCTTCAGACCGGAAGCTATACTAACAAGGATGGTCAGAAGGTTTATACGACAGACGTAGTGATAGAGGAACAGGAATTTGCTGAGAGCAAGGGAAGCGCAGATGGCAGTACAGGTTATACTCCTAGAGAGAGTGCTCCTGCTCCATCATCAGCAGATGCAGCAGGGTTCATGAGCATCCCTGAGGGCATCGAGGGTGACCTTCCTTTCAAGTAAATCGAAGTTCGAAAGTTCACGTAGTAACGTGAGACTTTATGAAGGAGGAGAAAAATGCCTTATAATAAGTCAGAGCAGGGTGCTGCTCCAATGAAGAGAAGAACAGTACGCAGAAGAAAGAAAGTTTGCGTTTTCTGTGCTGATAAGAACAACATCATTGACTACAAGGATGTGAATAAGCTTAGAAGATACATCTCTGAGCGTGGTAAGATCCTTCCAAGAAGGATCACAGGAAACTGTGCAAAGCATCAGAGAGCTCTTACAGTTGCTGTTAAGAGAGCTAGACATATCGCACTTATTCCATACGTAGTTGAGTAAATCGTATTTTAAGAAGCGATTACGAGCCCGGATTAAAAAGCCCGGGCTCTTTTTTTGATAAAAAAACGCAGAATAATGGCTAAAAACCTATATTTCCTGCAAGTTTTCCTTTTATTATCGGTTTTCGTGTGCTATAATATCACAGATTGTGTTTGTTACGAAAGTATTACATTTGTAAATAAAACTTCCTGCAGGGAAATATAAGGAGGACTGATACTATGTTTAGAGTTAATGAAGATTATTTAAAGCTTCCGGGAAGCTATCTTTTTTCTACGATCGGAAAGAAGGTTGCAGCTTTTTCTGCTGCCAATCCGGATAAGAAGATAATAAGACTTGGAATAGGAGATGTAACCCAGCCGCTTTGTCCGGCTGTTATCAAGGCGCTTCACAGTGCAGTTGATGAGATGGCTGATGCGTCGACCTTCAAGGGTTATTCACCGGACCTCGGTTATGATTTCCTGAGAAATACAATTGCCCAGAAGGACTACAAGGACAGAGGCTGCGATATAGCTGCTGACGAGATCTTCGTAAGTGACGGCGCTAAGTCTGATTCCGGAAATATCCAGGAGATATTCTCAAAGGATACTAAGGTTGCTGTGTGTGATCCTGTTTATCCTGTTTATGTTGATACTAACGTTATGGCCGGCAGAACCGGTGTTTATGACAGCGAGACAGGCCTCTGGAGCAATGTGATCTACATGCCATGTACTGCGGAGAATGACTTCTCACCTGAGCTTCCAAAGGAAGTCCCTGATCTCATCTATCTCTGCTATCCAAACAATCCGACAGGTGCATCAATAACAAAGGATGCTCTTCAGAGATGGGTTGATTACGCAAATAAGAACGGCTCAGTCATCGTTTATGACGCAGCCTATGAAGCATATATTTCCGAGGAGAATGTTCCTCACTCAATCTATGAGTGCGAGGGTGCAAGAACCTGCGCTATAGAGATCAGAAGCTTCTCTAAGAATGCAGGCTTCACAGGAACACGTCTTGGCTTCACGGTTGTTCCTAAGGACATCAAGACTGCTGACGGTGTTACACTTCACCAGCTCTGGGCAAGAAGGCACGGAACCAAGTTCAACGGTGCTCCGTACATCGTACAGAAGGCGGGCGAGGCAGTTTACTCAGATGAGGGACGTGCTGAGACTGCGCAGCAGATCGCATATTATATGAATAATGCAAAATACATCTTCGAAGGCCTTAAGTCAGCAGGCTACAGCGTATACGGCGGCGTAAATGCTCCGTACATCTGGCTGAAGACACCTGACAAGATGACATCTTGGGATTTCTTTGACTTCCTGCTTGAAAGCGCAAATGTTGTAGGTACTCCGGGTTCAGGCTTCGGTCCGAGCGGAGAGGGTTATTTCAGACTGACAGCTTTCGGAAGCTATGAAAATACAGTAGAAGCAATTGACAGGATCAAGAAACTCTAAAAATATTATTGGGGTATTTATAAACGTTTTTATTAGTTATACAAGGAGAAACGTGTAAATGAAGTTATTCAGAGGGTTAAAAAGATCGGTTATCGCATTTGTTATCTGTGCGGTAGTGACGTTGAATGAGACAGGTGTACTTGCTGCCTGTCCTGTCGCAGAAAAACAGTATAAGGTACAGCATGCTCCGAAGTATCTGGGTGTTGAGAAGCTGGATGGTATCGATGTTTCTGAACATCAGGGAGATATCGACTGGGCAAAGGTTAAGAAGGCCGGAATTGATTTTGCTTTCATCAGGATCGGCGGACGCGGCTGGGGCTCAAGTGGAAATATGTATTTCGACAGCAACTTTGTACAGAATGTCAAGGGTGCTCTCGCAAATAATATCCAGGTCGGCTTGTATTTTTACTCACAGGCACTCACGGTTGAGGAAGCGAAGGCTGAAGCTCAGAGAGTGCTTACCTATATGAATCCGCAGAAGGGTACGGATCTTTACAATCAGCTGAAGGGCGGTATCTGGCAGTATCGAAATCAGATCACTCTTCCAATCGTTATGGATTATGAATACAGTCCATCGTATGCAGGAAGATTTGTTGCCGGAAAGATATCAAAGGAACAGGCAACAAGAAATGCTGAGGCATTCATCGGAGAGATCAAGGCGGCAGGCTTCGACGCCTGTGTTTACGGAAGCGCTTGTTTCCTTGAGGATCAGCTTGATGTTAATAAGCTTTACAATACATCGGCTATCTGGCTGGCTCATTTCACGGATTATACAGATTATGAGGGCGAATACACCTGGTGGCAGTATTCGGAGAGAGGACATGTTGACGGCATAGAGGAAAACGTTGACATGGATATCTGGTACAAGAAGGAAAAGATCGATACAGAATATCACTGTGTTAAGACAACCTATAACGGCAAGACAGGCTGGTACTGTGTTCGTGAAGGTAAGGTCGTAGCTGATTTCAAGGGCTTTGTTGAGAACGAGAACGGCTGGTGGTATATCGAGAACGGCGAGGTTGATTTCAATCACACCGGAGTTTATAAAGGAACGCTTGGAAATACCGAGGGCTGGTGGAATGTAAAGGGCTCAAAGGTATGCTTCTCTACCGGTTTTGCAGAGAATGAGAACGGCTGGTGGTATTGCATAAACGGCAAGGTTGACTTTTCTGTATCAAATGTTATAAAGGGTACAGTTAATGGTCAGAGCGGCTGGTGGACAGTTCGCGGCGGCAAGGTGTATTTCGATAATACAGTTGCAAGGAATGAAAACGGCTGGTGGTACTGCAAACAGGGTAAGGTTGACTTCTCATATACAGGTATCGCAAAGAACCAGTACGGCTGGTGGAGAATAGAAGGCGGTAAGGTCAACTTTAACAGTAATACAATTGCGAAGAATGAGCACGGCTGGTGGTATCTGAAGAATGGAAAGGTTGATTTCAGCTTCAACGGTATCGCTCAGAATGAGAACGGATACTGGTACTGCAGAGGCGGCAAGGTTGACTTCAACTTCAATGGACTTGCAAAGGGAAACTACGGCTGGTGGTACTGCAGAGGCGGAAGAGTTGATTTCAATTTCCGCGGTATAGTAGGAAATCAGTACGGTGACTGGTATGTTGAAGGTGGTAAGGTTATGTTTGACTACTACGGTTATGTGACCGTGAGCGGTAATACTTATTACATCAGAGGCGGAAGAGTCACAGAATAATCCGAAGGTATTTTATAAGAAAAAATATAGATCAGGAGCATAAAAATGAAGAACATTTACAGAGACAAAACAATTGATAAGATGACAGAGGGCGATGTCGGAAGTACAGTAAGACTTGCCGGCTGGGTTGAAAATATCCGCGATCACGGCGGGGTTTCATTCATCGACCTTAGAGACATGTACGGAGTAATGCAGGTTGTCCTCAGGGATACAACACTTCTTGATAATATTTCAAAGGAACAGGCTATTTCGGTTGAAGGACTTGTAGAGCATAGAGACGAGGAAACCTACAATCCTAAGATTCCTACAGGAACTATCGAGCTTGAAGCTCATTCTATCGATATTCTCGGAAAGGTTTACGAGCAGCTTCCATTTGAGATCATGACCTCTAAGGAGGTTCGTGAGGATGTAAGACTTAAATACCGTTTCCTCGATCTTCGTAACGACAAGGTTAAGGATAACATCCTCTTCAGATCAAAGGTTATCAGCTTCCTCAGAAAGAAGATGGAGGATATGGGCTTTGTAGAGATCCAGACACCTATCCTCTGCGCTTCATCGCCTGAAGGAGCAAGAGATTATATCGTGCCTTCAAGAAGATATAAGGGCAAGTTCTATGCTCTTCCACAGGCACCACAGCAGTATAAGCAGCTCCTCATGGTTTCAGGCTTTGACAAGTATTTCCAGATCGCGCCTTGCTTTAGAGATGAGGATGCGAGAGCAGACCGTTCACCTGGAGAGTTCTATCAGCTCGACTTTGAGATGAGCTTCGCAACTCAGGAGGATGTATTTAAGGTTGGTGAGGAAGTGCTCACAGAAACCTTCAAGAAGTTTGCACCTGAAGGCTACAGCGTAACAGAGGCACCTTATCCTATCATCAGCTACAAGCAGTCCATGCTTGAATTTGGTTCAGACAAGCCGGACCTCAGAAATCCACTTAGAATAATCGATCTTTCAGAGTTCTTCGAAAGATGTACCTTCAAGCCATTCCACGGCAAAACTGTACGTGCGATCAATGTTCCGAGAAAGCTTTCAAAGGGCCAGCATGAGAAGATGCTTAAGTTCGCAACAGGAATCGGTATGGGCGGTCTTGGCTACCTTGAGGTTCTTGAGGATGGCAGCTACAAGGGACCTATCGATAAGTTCATTCCTGATGAACTTAAAGACGAACTTCGTGAGAAGGCTAAGCTCAGTATCGGAGATACAATCTTCTTCATAGCAGATAAGGAAGCACAGGCTGCTAACTTTGCAGGACAGATAAGAAATGAACTTGGTGCAAGACTCGAGCTTATCGAGAAGAATGCATACAGGTTCTGCTACATAAATGATTTCCCAATGTACGAGATCGACGAGGAAACCAAGAAGCCAGGCTTCACACACAATCCATTCTCAATGCCACAGGGCGGACTTGAGGCACTTGAAACTAAGGATCCTCTTGATATTCTTGCATATCAGTATGATATCGTATGTAACGGTGTAGAGCTTTCGAGCGGTGCCGTAAGAAACCATGATATGAAGATCATGGAGAAGGCGTTCGAGATCGCGGGCTATTCAAAGGATGTACTTGAGAAGAAGTTCGGAGCGCTTTATACTGCATTCCAGTTTGGAGCACCTCCACACGCAGGAATGGCTCCGGGTGTTGATCGTATGATAATGCTCCTTCGTAACGAGGAAAATATACGTGAAGTAATCGCCTTCCCAATGAGCGGAACGGGTCAGGATCTTATGTGCGGCGCACCAAACGAAGTTACCGAGATGCAGCTCCGCGAGACACACATCAAAGTTAGGGATTAAGCCACGGGATTGCGCGAGCGAAGCTCATGCAGGATTCTGCGAAGCAGAAGACTGGTACCAAAAAGCCACGGGATTGCATCCACAAAGAAAGGATAAACAATGCAGATCACAGACGAAACGATAGATTATGTAGGTATTCTTGCGAAGCTTTCCCTTTCTCCTGAGGAGAAGGAGCAGGCTAAGAAGGATATGTCGGAAATGCTTGATTACGTCGGCAAGCTTGATGAGCTGGACGTTACGGGCGTTGAGCCGATGAGCCACAGCTTCCCGGTATCAAATGTTATGCGTCCGGATGAGGTTACAAATACCGACGACAGAGAAAATATGCTGAAGAATGCACCTGAGCGATCAGATGACAGTTATATTGTTCCACATACATTCGATTAGGTTTCGATTCGCAGAGCAAATCGGAATCCGAACGAAGTGAGGATACGGCGTGTGAAACACGCCCACGGATGCAAAGCATCCGGGCATGATTCTGTGAAACAGAATCATGGTACAAAAAGGAGATAACATGAAAAACAACGAAATAATCGCGCTTTCCGCAGTCGAGCTCGGTGCGAAGATCAAAGCCGGTGAGCTTACCTCCGTCGATGCTGTTACTGCCTATCTTGAAAGGATAGAAGCGGTTGAAAAGAATATAAATGCATTTATCACCGTAGATAAAGAGGGTGCTCTTGCTGCGGCTGCTGAAGCCGACAGGAAGATTGCGGCAGGCGAGTTGACAGGCCCTCTTGCAGGTGTTCCTGTTGCGATTAAGGCAAATATGTGCATCGAAGGAAAGCTTGCTTCATGTGCATCACACATACTTGACAATTTCTATCCGACCTATACCAGTACAGCTGTAGAGAAGCTCCTTGCAGCAGGTGCGGTAAATCTCGGAAGTACAAATATGGATGAGTTTGCTATGGGAAGTACGACAGAAACCTCGTATTTCGGAGCAACACACAACCCATGGGATATAGAGAGAGTTCCGGGCGGTTCATCAGGCGGTTCTGCAGCTGCAGTTGCAGCAGATGAATGTGCAGTAGCTCTCGGTTCAGATACAGGCGGTTCCATCAGACAGCCGGCGTCCTTCTGCGGCGTTACAGGCATCAAGCCAACCTACGGAAGAGTTTCACGTTACGGACTTATCGCTTACGGTTCATCACTTGATCAGATCGGACCTCTCGGTAAAGACGTTACTGACTGTGCCACCATCCTTGAGATAATCGCAGGCAAGGATACTAAGGATTCTACCAGCGTAGGTACAGAAGGTGAAACTGCAGATGAAAAAATGAAAACAGACTTTACATCAGCTTTGGTTGAGGATGTAAAGGGTATGAAGATAGGCGTTCCTAAGGATTATTTCCTTGAGGGAATCGATGAAGATGTTAAGGCTGCGGTTCTTGCTGCGGCTGATAAGTATAAGGCTCTCGGAGCTGAGGTTGAAGAGTTCGATCTCGGTATGGTAGAGTATGCCATCCCTGCATATTACATTATCGCCTGCGCCGAGGCTTCATCAAACCTTGAAAGATTTGATGGAGTAAAATACGGCTACAGAACAAAGGATTACAACGACCTTCACGAGATGTACAAGAAGACCCGTTCAGAGGGCTTCGGTGCAGAGGTTAAGAGAAGGATCATGCTTGGTTCCTTCGTTCTTTCATCAGGTTATTATGATGCATATTATGTTAAGGCTCTTCGTGTGAAGGCACTTATCAAGCAGGCATTTGACAAGGCTTTTGAGAAATACGATATCATCCTCGGACCGGTTGCACCGACAACTGCACTTAAGTGCGGTGAGTCGCTTTCAGATCCTATCAAGATGTATCTTGGCGATATTTACACGGTAGCTGTAAACCTTGCAGGTCTGCCGGGTATCTCCCTTCCTTGCGGATATGACAAGAACGGACTTCCAATCGGTCTTCAGCTTCTCGGACAGACCTTCGATGAGAAGAAGATAATAAGGGCTGCTTATACCTTTGAACAGCAGTTTAAGGCTGAGGCAAAGAAGGCAGGATTTGCCAATTCTTCAGCAGATATTAATAAAAGCTTTAATGGTAATTAGAAGGGAGGCATATTAAAATGAGTAAGGAATACGAAGTTGTAATAGGCCTCGAGGTTCATGTTGAACTTAATACCAAGACAAAGATCTTCTGCGGCTGCTCAACAGCCTTCGGAGGAGCTCCAAATACACATGTATGCCCGGTCTGCTCAGGTATGCCGGGAAGCCTTCCTGTTCTTAACAGAGAGGTTGTAAATAAAGCTATTTCAGTCGGCCTCGCAACAAACTGCGATATCACAAGAAACAGCAAATTCGACAGAAAGAATTATTTCTATCCTGATAATCCGCAGAACTACCAGATCTCGCAGCTTTACTATCCAATCTGCAGAAACGGAAGAGTTGAGATAAGCCTTCCGGATGGTACAAAGAAGGATGTAAGGATACATGAGATCCATATGGAAGAGGATGCGGGAAAGCTTGTTCATGACAGCTTCACCGATGAGACCTACGTTGATTTCAATCGTTCGGGAGTTCCTCTTATTGAGATAGTTTCTGAGCCGGATATGCGTTCGGCAGATGAGGTTATCGCTTATCTTGAAAAGCTCCGTGAGACTATCCAGTACCTCGGCGCTTCAGACTGCAAGCTTAACGAGGGCTCTATGAGGGCGGACGTTAACCTTTCGGTAAGAGAGAAGGGTGCTGCTGAGTTCGGTACAAGAACTGAGTCAAAGAACCTCAACTCTTTCAGAGCTATCAAGAGATGTATCGAGAATGAGACAGCCAGACAGATAGACCTTATCGAGTCAGGTGAGGGCGTTACTCAGGAGACCAGACGCTGGGATGATAACAAGGGTTATTCTTATCCTATGCGTTCCAAGGAGGATGCTCAGGATTACAGGTATTTCCCTGATCCTGACCTTGTGCCTATCATCGTATCCGAGGAGTGGATCGATGAGATTAAGAAGGCTGAGCCTGAGTTCAGAGAAGCAAAGAAGATAAGATATAAGGAAGAATACAACATTCCTGATTATGATATCGATCAGATAACTGCAGAGAAGCATATGGCGGATATATTTGAGGAGGCTATCAGCCTTGGAGCCGATCCTAAGAAGGTTTCAAACTGGCTGATGGGCGAGACTATGCGTCTCATGAAGGAGAAGAGCGTTGATGCAACAGACCTTTCCTTCAGCGCAGAGAATCTTGTTAAGCTGATAAAGCTTAATGATTCGAAGGAGATCAACAATGCCGTGGCTAAGGAGGTATTTGAGAAGGTATTTGCCGAAAATATCGATCCTGAGGCTTACGTAAAGGAAAATAATCTTTCAACCAAGGCGGACAGCGGAGAGCTTCTCAGCGTAGTTAAGAAGGCAATCGAGGCTAACCCTAAGGCGGTTGAGGATTATAAGGCCGGAAAGAAGAAGGCTGCCGGTGCTATGGTAGGCTTCGTCATGAAGGAAATGAAGGGTAAATGTGACCCTGCAACAGCAAATCAGATGATAACTGAAGAGCTCGACAAGATGCTGTAAACAGCATTAAATGATAAATACCGTAGTGGCAAAGATATGGCCGTAAACGGAATAGAAAAGAGAAACTGTAGTAACTATGGATGCACTGGTGGAAAAGAAAGAGAATAAAACTGTAAAGAGCCTTGCGGTAGTGATGCCTGTCTATAATGAGGGGGAGCAGATCTACAACAATCTTCTTCAGGCGTCAAAGATAGTTGGACGTTTTGCCAAGGATTACGAGATAATTGCCGTAAATGACGGGAGCACGGACAACAGTCTTGACGAGATAAGACGCGCCATGAAGGTGGATGATCATATCAGAGTTGTTTACTATGACACGAATCATGGTAAGGGCTATGCTGTAAAGCTTGGTATGATGACCTCGGCGAAGGAGCTTACAGCTTTCTGTGATTCGGATCTCGAGCTTACTCCTAAGATGCTGAAATCCTATGCGAGAGCGCTTAGGGAGAGCGGTGCGGATATAGTTATCGGCTCGAAGATGCATAAGAATTCCAAGATAGAATATCCTTTCATCCGTAAGGTGATGAGCTACGGATATTATATGTATCTGAAGCTTCTTTTCAGGATGAACCTGAAGGATACCCAGACCGGTATCAAGCTTTACAAGACCGCCTGTATCAAGGAGGTTCTGCAGCATGTTGAGACTGAGGGCTTCTCTTTTGATATCGAGGTTCTTGCGTTTGCACAAAGTCTCGGCTACAGGATAATCGAGATGCCTGTCGTTCTTTCCTTCAGCAGGAAAGCCGGAAACAGGTCAAAGATCAAGATCAGCAGTATTTTCAATATGATCTCCGATACTCTGAAGATCCGTCAGAGAGTAAGAAAGTTCAAAAATACTGTAAAATAAGTTGGATAGCAGCTGTCGTTATGTTAACTGACAGCGAAAGGTAATAGGTGTTATGGAAGAAAAGAAGAAACACTCAAATGGTAAGTGGGCGATCGCATTTTTATGCGAGCTGATCATGATAATACTTCTTGTGTGGGCTAATATTCGAGTTTACATAAGTAATAAAATGGCGCTCGTAAAGCATGCGGACAATTTTGAGGTAAATGTCAATGATGGTGTAGAAAAGGCGCAGAAGGGTTATACAAATATAGCTCTCTTTGGTCTCGATGCACGTGATCAGAGCGCAGAATCCCTCGAAAACGGCACAAGAAGTGACTCGATCATCATTGTGAGCATCAACAATTCCACGGGCGACATCAAGATGGTTTCTGTTTACAGAGATACACTTCTTCCTATAAGCGGTATGGATGGCGAGACTACAAAGGTCAATGCGGCATACGCTTATGGCGGACCACAGATGGCTGTAGATACACTTAATGAGTGTCTTGACTTAAATATAACCGAGTTTGTTTCAATCAACTGGACAGGTCTTACCAAGGCAATCGATGCCATGGGCGGAATAGATATTGAGATCAAAGAGAATGAGATCGATAAGCTGAACGAATACATCGCTCATGTTATCGATACAACAGGCATATATTCGGATGGCGTATTTGAGCCGGGCAAGCAGACTCTGAACGGCGTTCAGGCAACGGCTTATGCGAGAATCAGAAGTACCGACCAGGGTGATATCACAAGAACAGAACGTCAGAGAACTATCATCAACGCGATGGTCAAGAAGCTTAAGAATTCAAGCTGGTCAACAGTTGATAAGTCTATCGATGCTGCACTTCCTTGCGTATATACAAGTATGGATGAGGATGATATCTATTCACTTGCCAAGAAGGTTCTGAAATACGATATGGCCGGCAACGAAGGCTTCCCATTCAGATATGAATTCTACAGCTCAGACAGTAAGGGTTCATGTATTGCGGCAGCTGACCTTAACGAAAACGTTTCGGCGCTTCACGAATTCCTCTTCGGAAAGAAGGGCTATGTTCCTTCTTCAACAGTTCAGTCAATAAGCTCGTCCCTTACCGATGAGACCGGAACAGGAAGCTGGGGAGATATCGACCTGTCAGAGGATGACTAAAGAAAGCTCGTGACATACAAAATAGTGCATAGGAATGTTTATTACGGGATGTCACATATAAATCGAAAATATAATCATAAACTATTAAGGAGACTCGGCAAAACGGGTCTCTTTTTTGTATATTTTGCAAAAAAACGGCCTAACTTTAATTGATATTTTGTGCGGTTTATAGTAAAATTATGATGTGTATTTGTGCGGAAATTGCGGGATAGATACGACGGTATTTGGAAGGAAAAATAAGAAAATAACTATAATGTAAAGGGAGGAAAATCTGATGCAGAAATTAAATGCAGCAGCACTTGCGGAGATAGACCGCATAGTGGCAGAGCATAAGGATAAACCGGGCCCGATAATCGTTATGCTGCATGATGTTCAGGAGAAGCTTGGCTATGTTCCGTTCGAAGCGATGGAGAAAATAGCTGATGCAACAAACAGCAGCGTGGCTGAGGTTTATGGGGTTGTTATGTTCTATGCTCAGTTCACAACAGAGCCTAAGGGAAAGCATGTTATCAATGTATGTCTCGGAACTGCATGCTACGTTAAGGGTGGTCAGAAGCTCATAGATCAGGCGGTTGAGCTTACGGGAGCTCCGCTGAACGGAACAAGTGCTGACGGAATGTTCTCGCTGGATGCAACGAGATGTCTGGGCGCCTGTGGTCTTGCGCCGGTTGCAGTTATCGACGGAATGGTTTACGGTGATGCAACCAAGGACGGAAAGATGATGAAGGCTATCAAGCTCATCATTGAAGAAGAGAAGAAACAAGGAAATATGTAAGGAGGCTGTTATGAAGAGCGTGCAGGAATTAAAAGAATTACGTGAACGCAGCCTCGTTAAGGTTGCGCTTCGTGAGAAGGAAGAGGAATACGTGCTTGCCAGAGCAGGCAAGACCCCTATTTATTATACTGTGCTTTATTGTGCAGGTACAGGATGTACAGCTTCAGGTTCGGCTGATATCGGGGCTGAGCTTGTGAAGTCCTGTGAGGCACATGGTATCGCAGGCAATGTAAGTGTTGTCAAGACCGGATGCTTCGGTCTCTGCCAGAAGGGACCTATAGTTGCTGTATATCCGGATGAGATTTTCTACAATCACATTCAGGTAAGTGATGTGGAGAGGATTGTTACAGACCACCTTATCGGCGGCGTTGTATGTGATGATCTTCAGATGACGGATATCGATCCGGAGACAAAGGAAACTATATTTGATATTAATAAGATCAAGTTTTATGAGAAACAGAGACGTATCGCGCTTCGCCACTGCGGTAAGCTGAATCCTGAGGATATCTATGAATATATTGCCGTTGACGGATATCAGGCACTTGGTAAGGTTCTTACAGAGATGACTCCGCAGGAGATAATCGACGTTATGAAGGCTTCAGGCCTCAGAGGACGTGGAGGTGCAGGATTCCCTACAGGTGTTAAGTGGCAGTTTGAGAAGGATCAGCCGGGTAATGAGAAATACGTTATCTGTAATGCGGACGAAGGTGATCCGGGTGCATTCATGGACAGATCCATCCTCGAAGGTGATCCACATGCAATCATCGAAGGTATGGCTATCATGGCTTATGCAGTAGGTGCTCACAAGGGTTATGTTTATATCCGTGCAGAGTATCCGATCGCGGTTAACAGACTTCGTATTGCTCTTGACCAGGCAAGAGAGCTTGGATTCTTAGGCAAAAATATATTTGACTCAAAGTTTGATTTTGATATCGAGATCAGACTTGGTGCAGGTGCTTTCGTATGTGGTGAAGAGACTGCTCTTATCGCTTCGATCGAAGGTAAGAGAGGTATGCCATCACCTAAGCCGCCATTCCCTGCAGTTGCGGGTGTCTGGGGCAAGCCGACATCTATAAATAATGTTGAGACTCTGGCAAATGTTGCTCAGATCATCAACAAGGGTGCTGAGTGGTATGCTTCGATCGGTACCGAAAAATCAAAGGGAACCAAGGTATTTGCCCTTGGCGGAAATATTGTAAATACAGGTCTCGTTGAGGTTCCTATGGGAACGACTCTGCGTGAGATCGTATTTGATATCGGTGGCGGCTGTCCGAACGGCAAGAAGTTCAAGGCTGTTCAGACCGGTGGTCCTTCAGGCGGATGTCTGACAGAGAAGGATATCGATACACCTATCGATTACGAGAATCTTATAGCAGCAGGTTCTATGATGGGCTCAGGCGGTATGATCGTTCTCGACGAGGACAACTGTATGGTTGACGTTGCAAAGTTCTACATGGAGTTCATCTGTGATGAATCCTGCGGAAAGTGCTCACCTTGCCGTATCGGTACAAAGCGTCTTCTTGAGATGCTTACCAAGATTACTGAGGGCGAGGGAACTATGGAGATGCTCGACGAGATGGAAGAGCTCTGCGCTGAGATCAAGGATACCGCTCTTTGCGGACTTGGACAGACAGCTCCGAATCCAATCCTTTCAACACTCAAGAACTTCCGTGAGGAATATGAGGCTCATATCCTCCAGAAGAAGTGTCCTGCAGGTGTCTGCAAGAAGCTTCTTGAGTACCATATCAACCCTGAAAAATGTAAGAAGTGTTCACTTTGTGCACGTAACTGCCCTGTTAACTGTATCAGCGGTGTTCCTGGCAAGGAGCCTTACGCTATCGACCAGAGCAAGTGTATCAAGTGCGGAACATGTATAGCAGCCTGCCGCTTCGCAGCGGTTGAGAGAAAGTAGGGGGTGGAAAAATGGCAACAGTCACATTCAAAATAAATAACAGAGAAGTAACTGCCGAGGCCGGAAGCACCATCCTTGAGGCTGCTCGTCAGAACGGTATCCATATTCCGACACTGTGCTATCTGAAGGACGTAAATAAGTCCGGCGCCTGCCGTGTATGCCTTGTAGAGGTTAAGAACGGCCGTGCGCTTCTTTCAGCCTGTACAACTCCGGTTTCAGAGGGTATGGAAATATTTGTCAACTCAGAGCGTGCCATTAGAGGCCGCAGAACTTCGGTTGAGTTGATAATGTCAAATCATAACAAGAACTGCCTGTCCTGCAAGCGTAACAAAAACTGCGAGCTGCAGACTCTCTGTGAGGAGATGGGCATCAGAGAAAATAAATATGAAGGCGAGCATACAAAGCCTACCTTCGAGGATGCAAGTCCGGGAATCGTCAGAGATACCAGCAAATGCGTACTCTGCGGACGTTGTATCGAGACCTGCAAGAAGGTTCAGGGACTGGGTATTCTCGGTCTTCAGAACAGAGGCTTCAATACGATAGTAGGCCCTGCTTACGATAAGGGCTTCAATGATGTTAACTGTATGCAGTGCGGTCAGTGTGTTATCAACTGCCCGGTTGGTGCACTTACCGAGAAGGAGGATATCCACAGCGTTATCATGGCACTGAACGATCCTTCAAAGAAGGTTATCATCCAAACTGCCCCTGCAGTAAGAGCTTCTCTCGGTGAAGAGTTCGGTATGCCGATCGGTACGAGAGTTACCGGTAAGATGGCTGCAGCTCTTAAAATATGTGGTTTTGACAGAGTTTATGATACAAACTTCGGTGCTGACCTTACTATCATGGAAGAGGGTACAGAGCTTCTGAAGCGTCTCGAGAATGGCGGCGTTCTTCCGATGTTTACATCGTGCTCACCTGGATGGGTAAGATATATTGAGTATCAGTATCCGGAACTTCTTCCACATCTGTCATCAGCTAAGTCACCACACATGATGTTTGGCGCGATCTGCAAGACTTACTGGGCCGAGAAGAATGGTGTTGATCCTAAGGATGTATTTGTGGTTTCTGTTATGCCTTGCATAGCTAAGAAGTCTGAGATAGTTAAGCCTGAAAATAATAAGGGCGAATACCCTGATGTTGATGCGGTTCTCACAACAAGAGAGTGTGCAAGACTTATCAAGATGTATGGTATCGACTGGGAGAACCTTCACGATGATGAGTTCGATCAGGATCTTCTTGGAGAATACACCGGCGCAGGTGTAATCTTCGGAGCGACCGGCGGTGTTATGGAAGCTGCTATCCGTACTGTTAAGCAGAAGCTTGACGGCAAGATCTTAGAGGATGTTAATTTCCAGGCCTGCAGAGGAATGGAGCAGGTTAAGGAAGCTGAGGTTGAGGTTGGAGGCAAGAAGCTGAAGATCGCGATAGCTTCAAGCATGTCGGCTGCAAAGCCTCTTCTTGAGGATGTTAAGGCGGGCAAGTCACCATATGTATTTATCGAGATCATGGGCTGCCCTGGTGGATGTATCAACGGCGGCGGTCAGTCGATCATTCCTTCTTCGGTTAAGAACGGAAAGCTTGGATATGGTTATAAGGAGCTGAGAATGAAGGCACTTTATGACGAGGATGAGCTGATGCCAAAGAGAGTATCGATGGACAATGCACAGGTTCAGCAGCTGTATAAGGAGTTCCTGGGTGAGCCGGGATCAGAGAAGGCTGAGGAGCTGCTTCATACAACGTACTCGCCTAAGAAGAAGTTTCATATACTGGATGAATAAACTGTAAAAAAATCCCCGGACGATTCCCAATGTCATTAATTTAAAACTGGGACGATTCCGGGGATTTCAGATTCACACTCATAAAGGCAGCCGTATTTGATCAGTATTCGCATGGGGCATGTCGAGACAGAGGCGCTTCTTGAGCGGATACGGAGTAATAAGGATAATATTTAAGTAAGTTTATAGCGAGGTTTTAGAAATGAAAATAAGGTTACGTGTGCTTGTGTTACTACTGGTTGTTATGGCTTTTACGGCTTGTGGAAAGGAAAAGGCTAATAATGGCGCAACCAAAAAACAAACTGAAAAAACCGAGAACACAACGGAAACCACAACGGAAACCACAACAGAAATTACAACGGAAGCTACAACAGAACAGCCGGCGGTAACGATCAATCCGGGCGAAGAAGTACTTAAATATCACTATGCTGACAAGGATGAAGCGGTTTCCTGCTATCTTTCAAATGAAGAGTATTTTAGCGGAATGCAGATAAGTGATATCCAGTATAGAACACAGAATAAAAACGGAACGATCGATGAGTTAAAGGAATACGGAGCTTCTCAGATGAGGGAATTCAGCAGTAGTGAGAAAGAAATTATCGATGAACTGTTTGTTGAGATGGAGGTAGTGCTTAAAACCAATGGATATAAGCTTCCTGATGTAGGAGAAATAACATTGATCAAATCAACTCAGGATGAGGAGGGTGGAAGTGCTGCATATACGCATGGAAATCAGATATATCTCGGTAAAATAGTGGTAGATTATTTATGCTCTGATAACGAGAAAGAGAGGTTACGAGGAAAAGAGTACATGTGGCATGAATTGTTCCATTGCATTACAAGGAATAATCCTGACTTCAAAAAAGAAATGTACAGCATTATAGGGTTTACTGTACAGGATCGGGATTTTACGACCCCACCATCGGCGCTGGAATATTATTGTTCAAATCCGGATGTTGAGCATCATAATGCATATGCAACTTTCAAAATCAACGGAGAAGAAAAGGATTGCTTTGCGATTACTGTTGTAACAAAGCAGTTTGAGAAAGAAGGAGACATGTTATTAGATTATATGAAATTGGCGCTTGTCCCTGTTGACGGCAGTGACGTCTATTATTTGTCGAATGAGGTTGATAACCTGTGGAATGTTTTCGGCTTAAATACAAGTTACGTCATCGATCCGGAGGAATGTATGGCTGACAATTTCAGCTATGCGATGGTTTACGGGCTGGACGGAAGAGGTTACAGCGATCCTCAGATAATCGAAGGGATCATAAATTATTTACAAGGTAAGTAAATAATCTATGATCCAACATTCACAGAGTTTTTATTTGGAAAGGTGTGAAATATTCATATAGCTTGGCAAACCGCCCCTAAAGGTTGGGAAGGATTCACCCTGGATGAGCGGCTTGATGTAGGTGATGAGCTCATCTGTAACATCGTTGCCGGCCGGAGTGATCCACGGTACAGGAACGTTTGATTCCTTGTTGGCAACCTGCGTTGTATCGACTGCATCGATGTGGTAGGTGTACGGCTCGTCACTGTCACGGATGATTGCAGGCATAAGACCTGTCTTACCTTCGGCGGCAAGAGCTGCACCGGCCTCGCCAAGTTCGAAGCTTTCCTTAAGGTCAGTTGATGATGCAACGTGAGCTGCGCAGCGCTGAAGAATGTTCAGCTCTATTGAACGGCACTTAACACCGATCTCTTTCTTTACGATTATCTCAAGAGCTTTACCTGCGCCACTGAGCTGAGCGTGTCCGAATTTGTCGGCTGCAGCAGCAGTGGAGGTGATGTAGATGCCATTCTCATCACGGATGCCTTCTGAAACAGCAATTACAAGGTTGTTGTGGATCTTGAGCTTTTCGCGGACATCGTTAAGAAAACTATCTATGCTGAAAGGAACCTCAGGAAGATAGATCAGCTGAGGTGTTTCGTTATATTCATTTCTTGCAAGAGCAGCAGCGGCGGTAAGCCAGCCTGCGTCACGTCCCATTATTTCAACTATGGTAACACATGGTATGCCGTAAATATAGGTGTCGTGTGCAATCTCAAGCATAGAGGTTGCAATGTATTTTGCAGCAGAACCGTAGCCCGGAGTATGATCGGTCAGGACAAGGTCGTTGTCTATGGTCTTCGGAACACCGATGAAGCTGATGTCACTGCCAAGGATTCGTCCGTATTCTGCAAGCTTAGCTGCTGTATCCATGGAATCGTTACCACCTATATAGAAGAAGGCACCGATATCCAGCTTCTTAAATACTTCGAACAGTCTGTTGTAATCTGACGGGTCTTCCATAGGATCGGTCAGCTTATAACGGCATGAGCCGAGATACATGGCCGGTGTTGAGATGAGCTGTGTAAAGTCACCTGTATTTGACGTATCGTCAGAATCTGCCTTGAAAGCATCTGTAAGGTCGATGAAGTTTTCTTCAAGAACTCCGGTAACACCGTGAAGTGAACCGTAGATTTTACCGAATCTGCCACTCTTTCTGACACCGCTTATGACACCGGCAAGTGTAGCATTTATTGCGGAGGTTGGGCCTCCGGACTGAGCTATGATCACGTTTTTCATAGTATTGTTCCTTTCCTGTTATTTAGAACAGGTATAATTTATCATTAATTATATAGTTATGCAAGTGCGAGAGAAGTATTTATCAAAAAAGCAGCTATGCCGGTGCATAACTGCTTTCTTCTTTCATTATACAGGGATTCCGAGATCCTGAAGCTGCTTAAGGAGTCCTTCTCTCTTCTGGCTTCTGTCAGGAAGCTGTGGAAAGTCGTAAGCTGCGTAGTTGTTTCCTTCGATGATGAGCGGACCGTTTGGAGTAACTGCAACGTCCCAACCGATGTAACGCACCTGAGGGATAACCTTGGAAGCTTCCATAACAAGCTTTTTAGCCTCTTCAAAATAAGGAATCTTGAAGCCTTCAAACTTAACGCCGGTCATTGGATGCTCCTCGACGATATCAAGCTCTGATGTATGTCCCGGACCAACCACAACACCTGTATTTATGTCTACATGGCAAGCGTATCCGCCATTCTCCATATTATCAACGAATTTCTTATGGTTTCCTGTTTTAAATACAGCATAAAGAACGTGAGGCTGTTTCTTCCAATAAACAGTCACTATTCTCATACAGTTAATGGAGTATGGATAGATCCTTGAAAGCTCCGGATGCTGCTCAACGCGGTCTTCGATAACGCCGAAACCGTTTTCAGGCTTGCGGATGTATGCAAGTGCTTCATCGATAGAGGAGAAGTCCGGAATATGGATAAGCTCGATTCCCTTGCCGCATTCGCCAAGGCTTGGCTTTGCGATGATATATTCTCTGTTCTTGATAAAATCCTTGATATCATCATCGGTTACAACCGAAAGATCCTGGAAATCTCTCTTTATAAAGTCCTTGAAGTGAGCGTAGAACTGGTTCTTGTAATCGAAAATATTTGTCTTTGAAGGATCGTTCAGAAGCTGGTGAAGACGCTTGTTCTTGACACGCGTCATGTAGGTCTTACGTTCCTTTCTCTTCATGTTGTAATACTCAAAAATGAGATAATCGTGGAAGCCGGCACCGTATTTGATTCCGCAGCCGATCATGTCCAGAAGGATCAGATTTCTGCTCTTTCTGCCGGATTTCTTTTTAACTTCGTTAACGCATTTCGCGATTCTCTTCAGACTGAGACCGCGAAATATGCGGAGTAGATATTTGAACATCGCTTTTCCCCTTATATAAAAATTTCCCCAATCTGAAGTGGGGATGCGTCGGGATAGTTCGGAAAAGTGTACCTTTCTGACCTTCCACAAACTGCTGAAATTTTAGCATATTATCGGGGGATTGTCTATATTTAATTCTTTTTGTGGCATTGGTAAAAATATACTTTGATTGTTTCAGGAAAATACGTCATAATCAACTTAGGGAGTTTACTGACGTGTTTTTAATGAAATATATGAGGGATAGATATGAAACGTGGAATTAAAAGTATTATAACGATCACGATGCTTGCGGCTGTATTTATGCTGAGCGGGTGTGGAAAGGAAAAAAAGAAGAATCCCAAGCTTACGGATAATCCTAAAATGTTTTATGAGGCGTGGGATAAAGCGGCACTTGATAATATAGACACCAAGGATATCAGGTGGAAGCTTGCGGCAGCTTTTCCTGAAGAACTGAATATGGAAACGCATGCAGGGCTTATACAGCCGGAGGATTTTACAGGTCCGATACTCTGCTTTAGGTCAGACGAAAGTGACAATCGTTTTAACCGGATATTTATTCCTGAAGAAAAAATACAGGATTACCTAAAAGCTCCAAAGTTCCCTGATGATATTGAAATAGCGGAATACACCTATTCGGCAGAGAGGATACCTGATGAATATTTATCTGATGACAAGCTGACAAAGCTTCAGAAAAAGAAGCAGCCGGTTGTATTCGCCTTTGTTGAATGTACAGGTTATACCGAGGGTGCTGTTTATGTTTCGCCGTCAGGCAATAAGGAGGCAATATACCAGCTCGGCTGGCGAGTATCCTTCTATAACTATCCGGACTGTACTTTGCTTGGCTGGGAGACAGTGGAACGTGCTTACGCAAAACCGGAATCAATGTCTTATGACAGGACTTATTTGGATCAAAACAAGAAAAGAGTTTATATCTATGATTCAAACGGGGCTGCTGTGGATGTTATGGACGAGACTATGAAGCTTCTTTACGGTGATTCCTATGGACAGTCAGATATAGCGGATCAGCCGGTACAACCGGATAACGCAAATTCAAACTTTATTTATGATGATAACGGGAAGATTATCCGTGAGGAGATCATGGATGATAATGGTGAACTCAGTGAATATATTGAATATGCATATCATATTGATGGCTTTGTTGTGACCAAGACCGGATATGACAAAAATAACGTTAAGCGGTGGCATGCGATTCTGAGATCCGACGGATCGTATACTTCGTACAGTACATATTATTCGAGTGGAAATCTTGAGTCAGTTACAGATTATGATGAAAATGGAAATGTGATCAAGACGACAAATTATGAAGAAGATCCGAGGTTAATGGATTAGACCCTATATGAGTAAAAACGAAAGCTTTTATCCTAAAAACTTCATGATCCTTCCGACCATGGCATGTCAGGCGTCATGCCGATATTGTTTTGCAAAAAAATCGGGAGACGTAATGACACGCAGGACGGCTGAGGCGGTGATTGAGTATATTTCAGATTTGGTGAAAACGGATTTTAATCTGACTTTTCATGGTGGAGAGCCTCTTCTGGCAGGGAAGGATTTTTACAGATGGATACTGCCGATACTGCGTGAAAGATTTGGGCTCGGTATTCATATTGGGATACAGTCAAATCTATGGGCTGTAGATGATGAGTTTGCGGAGCTTTTTTCAAAATACATGGTTTCTGTCGGAACCAGCCTGGATGGTCCTAAGGATATGTGTGACGGACAGAGAGGGACAGGCTATTATGACAAGACTATGGCCGGGATGGAGCTGCTCTCCAGGCACGGCGTTGCAGTAAAAACTATAGCCACATTTACTGAGGGATTCAGTAATATGGGGGCTGCTGTTTACGATGGCAGTAGGCTTTCTTATGCTATTCATCCTGCTGTACCGATTCTGAAGCCGGATGAAATATCTTATGACAATGATACAACAGATACTGTGCTGAAACCGGTCGGACTAAAGAACGTTCTTCTCGATACTTATGAAGCATATAAGAATGATCTTTCACACAATCATGTGCTGACACTTGATAGTATTGCCAAAGGAATGTTACACGGAAGCTGCGAGCTGTGTACATTTACGGATTGTCTGGGGCAGTTTGCGGTCATTGACCCAAAGGGGGATATCTATTCCTGCCAGAGGTTTGTGGGGAATGAAGAGTATAAGATTGGGAATGTTTTTGAAGATCCATATGGTCAAAAAATAACGGAAAGCCCGGGCTATAAGAAACTAAAAATATTGGAATGTAGTTTACATAACACATGCGCGAACTGCGAGCATTTTGCAATATGCAAGGGCGGATGTATGTATAATGCGCTGATGGCTCTGGGTCGATATGATGGTTCGCATAACCGATCAGCTGTTGATTATAGATCAATTGTAAGTAGTGATACAGATAATGGTTTCGATGATGGAATTTCGAAACGTACTATGATTAAGGATCCGTACTGCGAAGCATATAAGGCTGTATTTGATGCTATGAAGAAGGATATGGCCGGTGAAATGGCTGCATCAATGCTTGGCAAAAACTTTGAGGCAAAAGTGCTTGCCATGGCGGGTGAGAATAAGCATCCGGCAGATATCAGAAAAACAAAGGAACTGCTAAGCTATGCTGTTCGTGCAGGGAAAATGCAGGGGAAGCCCAAGGAACTTTGCGGAAATCATTATCCTTTTAATGAGCTGAATAAATTATATCTTCATATAACCTACAGATGTGAGCTTCGCTGTGATCACTGTTATATAAGAGGCGGAGAAGCTCAGTGTGACGAACTATCTCCGGAAAAATACAGAAATATTATCAAAGAAGCAGCGGACAGCTGTTTTCGGAGTGTTGTTATCACAGGCGGAGAGCCGTTCCTATATCCGCACTTTGAAGAGTTATGCGATATGCTCAGCCAGGTGGATATGAAGGGGACGAAACTTATTCTCAGAACCGCGCTGGTAAGTAACGTGGAGAAAAGCATGCTGAGGAAGGTATGCGCCCTGTTTGATGAGGTTATAGTGAGTATAGACGGTGACAGAGAAACGCATGACCGGAGAAGGGGCAGCGGAACATATGACATTGCGGTCGGTCGGATTAAGCTGATAAAAGAAATGGGGCTTATAGATAAGGTTGGTATTGCGGCTGTTCTTAGCAAAGAGGAAGCAGAAGGTGAGGCCGGAAAGAGCGTAAGCAGACTTGCCCGAGAACTTGGTATCAGAAAACTGCGTATAAGGAATAAGCTTCCTCTTGGCAGAGCCGAAGGAACGGTGCAGGAGAAATGGCAGAAATGTACGGATGAAGCGGTTATGAGTGACAGCTTCTGCATAAGAGAAAGCTGTGGGCTGGGACATAACCTGTTTGTGAAGCCGGACGGAAGTGTATTTCCATGTTATGCCTGGTGCAAATCGGAAACGAAGCTTGGAGATCTGAAGGGTGAAACACTCAGGAGTATTCTGACGGAGGACGGGCTTTTTAAATACACCCGGCATGATGTGGATACAAATGAAAAGTGTAAATACTGTGAAGTGAGATACCTATGCGGAGGCATATGCAAGGCATGGGTGAAGAATGATAGTAACGTGGATAGTGGGGATTTTGACTGTTCGGACAGGAAAGAGTATTTCCGGAGGATAGCAGAGAATATCGGGAAGGAGTAGGATTATGGGACTTTTTACACCGGGGTGGCTTAAGGATATTAATAAGGCTAAGGCAAAAGAGAAGGAAACGGATTCTCTCGATGTGCTGAAAAGACTTGTTATGGAAACTGCGTTTTATGATAAGGACGGACTGAAACTTATCCGCAGTGCTATCTATCATATAAAAAGATTTGATCCATCGGAGGAGAAGCTTAGTGTTATGAGAGATATAGCATATAATGCGCCGTCTCCATTTGCCAGATGTATGTCAGCTCACCTTCTTCGGTCTGATGAAGGAAGAAAGCTGGTTGCCGAAAATATTGTTGCTGCATATAAGGTTCAGGGGGATATTTACATTGACGGTACGGATGAATGGATGGGTGATATCTCGGAAGCGTCTCTTCTTCGCGAGGCCTTCAGTGCTGCTTCAGAGATACAGCTTAAAAAGAATATAGTCAGGCAACTCCGGGACCAGGAGCTTCTCATGGATATAATCCTTAAGGGAAAGGACGAGAGCCTGGCTGAACTGGCTGCCAAAAATCTGTATTTTAAGCAGGATCAGTGCGTCCGTATCATAAATGAATGCAGAAATGAAACCTATAGAGTTAAAGCGATCAAGGCACTTGATAAGAGCAACGAGGACCTGCTGATATTTCTTGCACAGGGCGGGAATAAGTATGCAAAGAGCCGCCTTCTGGAGCTGGACACAGCAAAATACGCAAGAAAATACATGGAGCTTCTTGAACCTGCACAGAAGGTGATCGCTATCGAAAATGATGTTTTTACGGAAGAGGAGCTGGAAAAGCTTGCAAAAGAATGTGACGATATTGATGAGAGAAATTCAGGTGGAAAACCTGCCTGGGCTGCCATAAGAAAGCTTCAGGATAACAGGGCACTCGCGCGTCTTCTTTACAGGGATATTCCGAGAGGTTCTTTTAAGAACAATGCATACGGACAGCCGGATCAGGAAGAGAGTCTGTGGATAAAATGGACCTGTGCGATACTTGAAAGGATGGATGGAAATGAAAAGGACATGGTTAAGTTTATCGTGTCAGGTCATGGCGGTCATCAGATAAGATCGGAAACCATCGCATTTAAGAAGATTAAGAGCACAGAAGGACTTTTAAAAGTTGCGCTTTCTAAGAATTCGGTTGCGCTTGATGCGGCGAAGCTTCTGGGTGACGAATTTATAGATAAGCTTAGAGAATCAGAGGATAATAAAGTAAGAGGATATGCTGATTCCAAGTGGGTCGATAGGACTATATCAAACGCATCGGAAACTGAAGCGTTTGAGGTTATGAGGATCAAGATGAAGCAGAAGAATGATCCGCTAAACTTCCTTAGGGCATATGAGAGTCTGAAAAGTGATGAGACACGGCTGTTGGCATATAAAGAGTTTACGAAGGATTATCTGCCTTTTGGACAGAGCAGTACTATGGTAAGGGAAAGAATGCTCGGTGCTATCACTGACGGAGAATTATTCCTTGAATACTGCATGAAAGGGAATTCTCATGATCTTGACAGAAAAAGGCTTCATGAACTTATAGATGGTTCGGAGCTTGAGAAGAAAATGACAGATGCAGCAGTTGATATGCTGATGAACGATCCTTTCAATGGGTGGAGACACATGAAATTCGTCGGTACTTATTATGGTATATCTCATTACATGGCAGCATGGAAATATGCCGGAAAACCCTACATAGAAAAGCTCCTTACGATCATAGAAAATGATCACGATTTTAATAAAGCAGATTATGCTTTTTATCATTTGAAGGAGATTTATAAAAATGCGCCGGAAAGCCATGAGACCATGACACATGCTGCAGGCAGAAGCTATGTTAAGCATGATGACTTTGTTGATGAGCAATGCGGTGCAAATACCCGCAACAGGGATGTTACGATAACAATAAGTTTTTGAAAACTTGAGTAAAAAAATATTTATTAGATGTCTTGTGTTTGGTATAATCAAAAGTAGCAGAATTTTATGAAAATACAGGACAAGGACAATGGAAAGAAAAATGCTTGGAATACTCGGGGGTATGGGCCCTGAGGCGACGGAAATATTATATAAAAAGATCATAGAAAAAACAGCGGTTTCGGGAGACAGGGATCATCTTGATATTCTTATCTTCTCACACGCTACGATACCGGACAGAACAGAATGCATCCTTTGCGGAAAGCAGGATTATCTATGGGATATCCTAAAGAAGGATATCGAGATACTGAAGGGTGCAGGCTGTGAATATTTTGCGGTTCCGTGCAATACCTGTCACTTCTTTGCAAACAAATTCGATGAGCTGACAGGTGGAGGCTTCATCAATATGATTGAGGAGACTGCAAGCTATGCGGCAGCCCGCCACGTTAAGAAGGTTGGCGTTATGGCTACGGACGGAACGGTTCAGAATGATATGTACGGCAAGGCTCTAAGGGCACACGGAATAGAGACTGTTTATCCCGATGAGGAAGGTCAGAAGAAGGTCATGTCTATTATCTATGACGAGATCAAGGCCGGGGAGAAGGGCGACAGACATAAGTTTATGGAGGTTGTTGCTCCACTCAGAGATCAGGGCTGTGAGGCAGTGATACTTGCCTGTACAGAGCTTTCTGTATTTAATGTAAACTACGAGCTTGGTGCGGATTATTATATTGATGCACTGAATGTTCTTACCAGGACGTGTATCGAAAAATGCGGCGCGAGATATCTGATCTAAATACGTTGTTAGATATCTGATCTAAATACGCCGTAAGGTACTTCGCAAGGTTATTGTAACTATTGATATACCTGCATAAAAGGAGGTTTCTATGAAGAAAAAGATCATCATTACTATTGCCAGAGAGCACGGCTCAGGCGGCCTTAAGGTTGGTAAGCGCCTTGCCGAAGATCTTGGTATTAACTGCTACGACAGTGAGATGTTCCAGCTGGTTTCTGACAGTAAGAATTTAAGAGACAATCATGTCGCACACGATGACAGGATCAAGGGAACCTCTCTTTTTAATGTTGCACAGGATCAGTATAAGAGCCATGAGGGCGAGGAGTTTCCGGTTGAAAGCGATGATTTCCTTTCGATGAGGGACCTCTTCGAATATCAGTCTGAGATCATCAGAGCTCTCGCGGACAGAGAGTCCTGTGTTATAGTCGGACGCTGCTCAAACTACATCCTGAAGGACAGGGATGATGTTGTGAGCGTATTTATTCATGCTCCGATCGAATACCGTGCAAGAAGAATATCCTACGTTCATGATATGCCTGAGAAGGAACTGATCGCCTACATCAATAGTAAGGACAGACACAGAGCGGATTATTACAAGTACTATACCGGTCATGACTGGAAGAATGCAAGATATTACGACATATCACTCAGTACCGAGAAGTACGGAATAAGCGGATGTGCAGAAGAGATAAAGAAATTCATCAACTGCAGATACGGTGATGTGATCTAAAACCGGAGCGTAAAAAAGAAGTAGTTTTGCAGGGCATAAACCTCATGTTTCCATTGAAGAACATACCATTTTATGATAAAATCGATATGTTGGGTTTAAGGGAAATTTAAAGTATTTTTTTGGAATATTATCCGGCCGAAACGAGTGACCAGACCGGAAATCAAATATAGAACCTGGAGGGGTTACAGATGAAAAAAATAGCTTATATTGCTTCAGAATGTGTTCCTTTTATCAAGACAGGAGGTCTTGCGGACGTTGTGGGAACACTCCCAAAGAAGTTCAATAGAAAAGAGTATGATGTCAGGATCATCATGCCGAATTATATGTGTCTTCCTGACAAATACAGGAGCAAGATGAAGTATATCACTCATTTCCAGATGGACATCGGCTGGAAACAGCAGTATGTTGGCGTAATGTATCTGGAGTATGAAGGCGTTCCGGTATATTTTATCGATAACGAGTATTATTTCAATGGATTCAACATCTATGGAGATGCAAAGTGGGATATCGAGAAGTTCTGCTATTTCAGCAAGGCGGCTCTTTCAATCCTTCCGGGAATCGGTTTCCAGCCTGATATTGTTCACTGCCATGACTGGCAGGCAGGTATGGTTCCTGTTTACCTTAAGACTCTCTTTGCAAACAATCCTTTCTACAGTAATATGAAGTCTGTTATGACTATCCATAATCTTCAGTTCCAGGGAAGATGGGATATCAAAACACTTATGGAGTATTCGGGGCTTCCGGGCTATCTCTTCACGCCTGATAAGCTTGAGATAGACAAGGACGGAAGTATGCTGAAGGGTGGCCTTGTTTACGCAGACAAGATCTCGACGGTTTCAAATACCTACGCTCAGGAGATACAGACACCATACTACGGTGAAGGACTTGACGGACTTCTCCGTGCAAGATGGCAGTCACTCTGGGGTATCGTAAACGGTATCGATTACCAGGTATGGGATCCAAATACCGACAGGAAGATATTTAAGAACTACAACATAGACAACTTCAGGACAGATAAGGTTACAAATAAGCTTGCGCTCCAGAGAGAACTGGGACTTCCTGAGGATCCGAATGCATATATGATAGGTCTTGTATCAAGACTTACCGATCAGAAGGGTCTCGACCTTATTGACCGCATCATGAATGATATCATGACTGACGGAACACAGCTTGTTGTTCTCGGAACCGGCGACAGACGTTATGAGGATATGTTCAGATATTATCAAGGCATCCATCCTGCAAAGATATCTGCAAATATTTATTTCAGTGATGATCTGTCACACAGGATCTACGCATCCTGCGATGCTATGCTCGTTCCTTCAAGGTTTGAACCTTGCGGACTTACACAGCTTATGGCTCTGAGATATGGTTCGCTTCCGATCGTCAGAGAGACCGGCGGTCTGAAGGATACAGTTATTCCTTACAATGAATATGAGGGAACAGGTACGGGCTTCTCATTTGCAAACTATGATGCATTTGATCTTCTGAATACCATAAACTACTCTAAGAAGGTATTCTTCGATGATAAGGATGCATGGGCAGGACTTCAGAAGCGTGCGATGGAGCAGAATTACAGCTGGGATACATCGGCAAAGATCTACGAGCAGATGTACAACGAACTGTAGAATAGAAGATAGTTTATATATGACAACGCCGTCTGTATTTCAGATGGCGTTTGTTATGCTTAGAAAATACGAGGTTAGATATGGCTTACGATGGAATTACGATAAACAGTATAGTGAAAGAGCTTCGCGGCAAGCTTCTGGGAGGAAGAGTGTCTAAGATACAGCAGACTGACGATCAGGAGCTTTATCTTACGATCAAGGGAAGCGAGAATCTGAAGCTCATAATAACGGCAGATGCCTCGCTGCCACTTATTTATATAACAGATGAAAATAAAACGGCGCCGCTTACGGCACCTAACTTCTGTATGCTTCTCAGAAAATACATTGGAAACGGCAGGATCATAGATATCAGACAGCCTAACTTCGAGAGAATAGTCGAGATCATCATCGAGCATCGTAATGAGATGGGCGATATCGAGGAGAAAAGGCTTATCACAGAGATCATGGGAAGACACAGTAATATCATCCTTGTGGATAAGGATGGCAGGGTGCTCGACAGCATCAAGAGAGTACCAAGTGACGTGAGCTCGGTCAGAGAGGTTCTTCCGGGAAGAGAGTATTTTTACCCACCTGCCGAAGGAAAGACCGATCCGATGGTGATTGGTGAGGAAGGCTTCAGGGCGGCTCTCGAGTCAAAGAAGGGCTCTGTTGTGAAGGCGATTTATACCTCACTGAACGGCTTCTCACCTGTGGTTGCAGAGGAAATAGTCTTGCGGGCAGGGATTGAATCAAAGAAGCCGGCTGCAGAGCTGAGTGATACTCAGAAGAACGACCTGTGGGAGAGCTTCTGTGGAGTAAGAGAGATTATTGAGAAAGGAAGCTTCCGGCCGGTAGTATATTCGGAAAATGACAACCCGGTGGAATATGCTGTATTTCCGCTTAAGCTTTATGAAGGTGATAAAGCTGAAGAATATGACAGCCCTTCGGAGATGATCCACAGCTTCTACAGAGCGAAGGCTGCAAAGAACCGCATAAGCACGAGGTCGGCGGACCTCAGGCACCTTCTTTCAAATGCGGTCGAGAGAGCGGCCAGAAAATACGACCTGCAGAGAGACCAGCTTAAGGATACTGAAGACAGGGAGAAATACCGTATTTACGGTGAACTGATAAATACCTATGGCTACAGCGCGGCGAAGGGCGACAAGACGCTTGTCTGCACCAATTACTACGATGGTAATGAGATTACGATACCACTCGACGAGATGCTGACGCCTTCGGAAAACAGTGTTAAATACTACGCAAAATATAATAAGAAAAAGAGAACCTATGATTTTCTTTCGGGGATGATAGAGGAGACGAAAGCGGAACTGGATTATCTGAGATCGGTTCAGACAGAGCTGAGTCTGGCGGAGACTGAGGAGGAGCTGGCGGATATAAGGCTTGAGCTTGTTCAGACCGGCTATGCAAAGCTTGGCAAGAGTATGAAGCTGTCCGGTCAGAAGAAGAATGGTCAGACCAAGATGGTTCAGAGATCGAAACCGCTGCATTTTGTCTCTTCAGACGGTTATGATATGTATGTTGGACGTAATAATATCCAGAATGATGAGCTTTCCTTCAAGATTTCCGGCAAGGATGATATGTGGTTCCATGCAAAAAAAATGCCGGGCTCACACGTAATAGTAAAAAAGAAGGATGAAAAGGATATTCCGGACAGAACCTACGAGGAGGCTGCAAGGCTTGCGGCGTATTACTCTTCGGGAAAGGATGCTCCGAAGGTTGAGATCGATTATACGGAGCGTAAGAATCTGAAGAAGCCGCCACATGCCAATCCGGGCTATGTTATCTATCACACAAATTACTCGATGATGGCAGAACCGGACATAAGTAAGCTTAAACAGATAATTGACAGTGTATAATAAAGAAGAGTAAAATATTTATGCTGATTTTATAGTAGTATTTGACGGATGCCTGGGTTGGTTAGAGAGGTATTTATATGAAGTTTTGTATTTATTGCGGAAAACAATTGAGGGATGAAGATCAGTTCTGCGCTTTTTGTGGAAAGCCGCAGTCAGCACAGAGTAATCAGGCAGCACAGAATGAGCCTGAAAAATCTGAAAAACCGGTGTCAGAGAGTGCTCAGAAAGAACCGGTTGCTCCGGAAAAACCGGTGGCAGAGACAACGCAGAATTCTGAAGTTACTTTGACAGGATCAGATACAGCACTGACAGGAGATTCACAGAACAAGCCTGTTACAGAGAATATACAGAATAAGACGGATGTACAGGTAAATACACCTGATAATTCACAGCTGCACCAGAACGGTTATGGCCAGATGAACGGTCAGAATGCACAGTATTATGGACAGATGCAGGGTGGTCAGAACGGACAGAACATGCAGAATTATGGCCAGAATATGCAGGCGTATGGTCAGATGCCGTACAACCAGAACATGCAGTACTATTATGGACAGATGCAAAGCGGTCAGTACAGCCAGCAGTACGGACAAAATATGCAGAATTACGGCCAGATGCAGGGCAGTCAGTACAGCCAGCAGTATGGACACAATATGCAGAATTACAGCCAGATGCAGGGCGGTCAGAATGCCCAGCAGTACGGACAGAATATGCAGAATTACAGTCAGATGCAGGGCGGTCAGAATGCCCAGCAGTATGGCCAGAACATTCAGAACAATGTGCAGATGATGAACGGTCAGGCACAGTATGGTCAGAATATGCAGGGAAATCAGAATGCACAGTTTGGCCGGATTCAGCAGACGAAACCTCAAAAACCGCCGAAACCGATTAAGGAAAAGAAAAAGGGCGGAAAGAAGAAAAAGATTATTGTTATTTGTTCGATAGCAGCAGCTCTTATAGTTGCATGCGTGGTTACTTACTTCCTTGGCTTCAGTAAGCCAACCCGTGAGTATTTGAAGGATTATTTCACAGGACCGGATCCTAAACATGAAAACGTTGCAGGTGTGCCGGAGTATTATCACTTATGGTATTATATTCAGCATATGACTGGTGAGAATGGCACTTACTGCAAGATCACAGATGTTGAAATAGTTGATTCGGAGTACAGCTTCTTCAGCGGAAAAGCAACAGTCATTCTTACGACAGAAGACGAGTACATGACCAGAAAGGTTTATGCTGATCTGAAGCTTTCAGGTATCGCTGGAAACTGGAATATAGATAAGGTTGAACTGGCACCGCTTGATAAAAATGAGAACAAGATAGTTGCATTAAATGATTTATTTATCAAGAGAGCGGTTGAATATGAGCTTGGTAACAATAATGAATACGGTCTTGACAGATTTGATGAAAATAGAGTAATTGGTGTTAAAACATCTTCGGTTGGAGCGACTGATGACTCGGTTGATTATTTTGATATTTCCTATGATATCAGCAATGTGACAAGTGACGGAGAGTATAGTGGATACATTGTGATCAACGGCGGTATCGATGTTGATCCTGATTACAGAGATACTGATTATGAGATAAGTCTTTCGATCGACAGAAGAAATGTCAGCTTCAAGACGAATAAGGAACCGGATAATAATACTGCAAATAACACCGGAAACAATTCCGGCAATAATACAGGCAACAACACCGGAAATAACACAGGCAATAATACCGGAAATAACACAGGCAATAATACCGGAAACAATACCGGAAATAATAGCGGGAATAATAGCGGGAATACAACTTCCACGGAGAATCCGATAGCAGGACTTCCGCCAATCACAGGTGAAAAGATCTATCTGTATTCATGGAATGCGGAGTTCGGCGATCTTCTTCAAAGGTTCCTGCAGAAATACCCTGAGTACAGCAATCTGATCGAGTTTGAGAATCTGGGACTTAGCGGAAACTCACAGGAATATTTTGACGCTGTATTTGCAAGAATGACCAATCGCAACAAGCCGCTTTCTATGGTAATGTATGATGGGGAGTGTGCGGGACAGCTTGCAGACAGCAGATATGCTACGATGGGTGAGCTTGGAGTTGAGTCTTATTATAAGGACGCATACGGGTACACCAAGACAGATGCTACATTCGGCGGAGAGTTGAAGGGTATGGCTCCTTATGTATGTCCGATGGGCTTCCTCTACAGAAAGGATATTGCTGAAGCGGTTCTCGGAACAAGTGATCCTGACGAGGTTTACAAATATATTTGTACATGGGATCTTTTTGAGGATACTGCTGCGAAGATGAAGGATAATGGATATTATATGCTGGCCTCACAGGGCGATCTTGCAAGAGGCTATGGATATGATCTGAATGATCCTAATCTTCCAGCTCAGAGCACTCAGCAGATAGACAGGTTCGTTAATAACGGATATATAGCTCTCGGCACTGATGATTATATGTGGAGCCAGAAATGGAACGACTATATGAACTCAAATGTCTTCGGGTATTTTGGCGGAGACTGGCTGATCAATTATACAATCGCAGGTATTTCAACGGAGGAATGGTGCTTCTGCCCGGGACCTGAGTACCATCACTGGGGCGGCGCATACATAGGTGTGGCTGAAACCTGTCCTAACAAAGGACTTGCAGCACTTATTATTGTAACACTTTGCTGTGATGAAGATATCCAGTATGACTATGCGGTTAACAGTTGGTATACCCCGAATAACAGGAATGCAGCAGCAAAGCTTATTTCGTCAGGAGATATCAGCTACAATTCCAGTGTTCTCAAGACACCTATGGCCAAATACAACGACGAGATAGCCGAAAATACAAAAGATTAACAGGAGAAGAAAATGATCAGGAGCATGACAGGCTTCGGAAGAAGCGAATTGTTAGACGAAAACAAGAAGATAGTTATTGAAATCAAGTCGGTTAATCACAGATATTCCGACATTAGTATCAAGATGCCGCGCAAGTTCAACCAGTTTGAGCCTGCAATGAGAAACGTCCTTAAGGACTATATCGTAAGAGGCAAGGTTGATGTATTTGTTACCTATGAAGATTTTGCAAAGTCAAATCTTATGGTAAAATACAATAAGGAGATCGCTTCAGAGTATATCAATTATCTTGAGCAGATGAGAGATGATTTCGGACTTAAGGAGGAGCTTAGACCGACTGTTGTGGCTGATTTCCCAGAGGTTTTCTCTCTTGAGGAGAAGTCAGAGATTGACGAAAGCCTCTACAAGGATATTGAGAAGACACTGAGAGAGGCCGGAGAGAGCTTCTCAAATGCGAGAGCCATGGAAGGAGAGAATCTCAAGAACAATCTTCTTATCAAGCTCGACGAGATGTCTGCCATGGTAAATGAGATAGAGAGAATGTCACCGGAGCTTATCACTGCATATAAGGCTAAGCTTTCTGAGAAGGTTAAGGAGCTTATTGAGGCCGGTGCGGTTGATGATCAAAGGATTGCTGCAGAGGTTGTTATCTATTCTGATAAGATATGTGTTGACGAGGAGATAGTTAGGCTTAAGAGTCACATCGATGCTGTCAGAAAGATTCTTAACGATGGCGGCGATGTGGGAAGAAAGCTTGATTTCATAGTTCAGGAGATGAACAGAGAGTCAAATACGATACTTTCGAAGTCGGATTCTCTTGCTGTAACCGATATCGGTATCGAGATGAAGACCTGCATAGAAAAGATACGCGAACAGATTCAGAACTTGGAGTAGGAAGCAATCTATCGTCGAACAGAAGCCCCGTAGGAGCGATGGACGTCGAAGACGTCCTATTCGACGGTTAGGGCTGCGGAAACATAGAACAGGAGGAATGATAATAATGGATAATAAAGGAAAACTCATAGTAATTTCGGGCTTTTCCGGTGCCGGAAAGGGAACGGTAGTTAAGGGCCTTGTTGAAAAATACGGCTACAGCCTTTCGGTTTCCGCAACCACCAGACAGCCGAGACCGGGCGAGGTAGACGGAAGAGAGTATTATTTCAAATCGGTTGCTGATTTTAAGAATCTTATAGATTACAACGGTTTCATCGAGTGGGCTCAGTACGTTGACAACTACTACGGAACACCGAGAAAGTTCGTTGAGGACGAGATCGATGCCGGCAGAGATGTCATCCTTGAGATCGAGGTTCAGGGAGCTATGAACGTTAAGAGCCAGTATCCTGACGCGGTACTTATATTTATCACGACTCCTGACAGAAATACTCTTGAGGCACGACTCAGAGGACGCGGCTCAGAGGATGATGCAACCATAGCTAAAAGGCTTAAGAGAGCGGCTGAAGAAGCTGAGAGTATCGATTCATATGAATATATTGTCGTAAATGATGATATAAATACTTGCATTGATACGGTAAATTCTGTTATATTAAGCAGGAAGTGTGCGAAAGAGAATAATCTTTCGTTCATTGCCGCGCTGAAAGATGATTTCAGAAGGTAATAATGTTTATGATAATACCTGTATGGTAAATACGGTATTTGGAAGGAGATAAAATATGTTACATCCATCTTATTCAGATCTTATGGCAGTTGTTAACAGTGAAGTTGAGCCAGGCGAGCAGCCTGTAGTACAGAGCAGATATTCAATCGTGCTTGCAACAGCTAAGCGTGCCAGACAGATAATCGCTGGAGATGAGCCACTTGTTGAAAATGGTGAGGATCAGAAACCACTTTCTGCTGCTGTTGAGGAACTGTATCAGGGCAAGGTTAAGATAGTCGGAGAGGATGATTAGAGATCATTTTGAGACATATCAGGCGGGCTTAACGGTCCGCCTGTATTGCGTTTATGAGGGTGTTTGAAAAGAGGAAGCTTTTAATGAGCAGCCTTTTGAGGAATAAGCTTTTACAGAACAGACTTTTTTGATGAATAAGCTGTTACAGAGCAGACTTTTTGATGAATAAACTGTCTTTGGGAGAAAATATGGAAGGAAGATATGCAGACGTCATAATCGATATCTCGCATGAGAAGGTCGACAGGGTATTTCAGTACAGGATACCTGACGTGTTAAAGGGAAAAGTGAATATTGGAACGCCTGTTACGATTCCTTTCGGACGCGGAAATACCAGAAGACAGGGCTATATAGTCGGCATATCGGACGAGGCTCAGTGGGAAGAAAGTAAGATCAAGGAAATACTTGAGGTTCCGGAGAAGCAGCTTTCCATAGAGAGCAGACTGATTGAGCTTGCCGGCTGGATGAAGGAGCATTACGGCTCAACCATGATAGCGGCTCTTAAGACTGTAACTCCTGTAAAGGAGAAGGTTAAGAAAGTCAGCAGGAAGAAGACTGCAACTGAGGACGTGGAGAGTGTTGGCGAAGAGATGACAGGTGATGTGTCGGCAGAATCGTCAGTTGACGCACAGCAGTTGAGTGGAGCACAGCAGACTACAGAAATAATAGCCGGGAAGCCTGAAACAGAACATGAAGCGGATCAGTTTGAGCTTAACAGCGAACAGAAGGAAATAGTCGAGAACTTCTGCGATGATTTTGAAACAGGTGTCAGAGGGAAATACCTGCTTCACGGTGTTACCGGAAGCGGTAAGACTGAGGTCTATATCGAGCTTGTGAAAGAGGTCGTAAGGTGCGGCAAGACAGCCATAGTACTGATACCCGAGATATCTCTTACACTTCAGACGGTTGAAAGATTTGAAGCTGCATTCGGAGACAGGATATCGATCATCAATTCCAGACTGAGTAAGGGTGAAAAATATACTGAGTTTGAGAGGGCAAGAAAAGGCGAGACGGATCTTATAATAGGTCCGAGATCCGCACTCTTTGCACCATTTTCGAATCTCGGACTTATAATAATAGATGAAGAACATGATACGGCTTACAAGAGTGAAACGACGCCGAAATATCATGCAAGAGAAACGGCAATGAAGCGTGCTGAACTTGAAGGAGCATCGGTAGTTCTCGGTTCGGCAACACCGTCCATAGAAAGCTATTACAGAGCGCTTTCGGGTGAGTATAAGCTTTGGAGCCTTCCTGACAGAGTTATGGGAAGGGCGCTTGCGACAACGAGCATAGTAGATCTTAGAGAAGAATTGAAGAGTGGTAACAGGAGCATAATATCAAGAGAGCTTGCAGCCAAGATGGAGCAGGCGTTTGATGCCGGTGAACAGGTTATGCTATTCATAAACCGGCGCGGCTACAGCAGCTTTGTTTCCTGCAGAAGCTGCGGACATGTTATAAAGTGTCCGAAATGTGATGTGACACTGGCACTGCACGGAAATCATAAACTTATGTGTCATTACTGCGGTTATCAGGCTGAGATGCCGGATAAATGTCCTTCCTGCTCGTCTAAGCTGATCGGCGGTTATGGAACCGGAACCGAAAAGGTTGAAGCGGCAGTGAAGAGTATATTTCCGAATATCCGAACCCTTCGTATGGATAAGGACACGACCACGAGGAAGGATTCACACCAAAGGATAATTAACAGCTTTAAAAGGCATAAAGCGGACTGCCTGATAGGTACCCAGATGATAGTTAAGGGGCATGATTTCGGAAATGTCACAGTCGTCGGAATTGTACTGGCGGATCTGAGTCTCTTCGATAATGATTATACATCGGCTGAGAGGACCTTTGATCTTCTCACGCAGGCGGCAGGGCGCGCAGGCAGAGGTGATAAACCGGGTTACGTAGTGATCCAGACCTACCAGCCGGAGCATTATACTATAAGCTCAGCGGCACAGCAGGATTATAACAGCTTCTTTGGGCAGGAGATATCCTACAGAAGACTTATGAAATACCCGCCGGCGTCACATATGCTCGGTATTCTCATAACCTCAAAGGATGAAGAGCTTGCGGACAGATTGTCTGCTGAGGTGGCGGAGAAGGTTAGAGAGCTTCTGTCTGATGAGAAGGGTGCGGTCGTAACAGGACCGGGACCTGCATATATCGGAAGGATCAATGAAAGCTACAGAAGAGTAATCTATGCACGTGATGAAAAATATGATAAACTTACCATGGTCATAGATAAGGTGGATGGTATTTTCGCAAAGCTGAGCAGTGAAACGGATGCGGAAATACAGTTCGATATGGACCCTATGAATGTTGTATAGAAACTTATATGAAAGATAAATAATGAGAGAGACAGGCAACGTATAAGCTGTATTTGCCTGGGTGACAGATAGTTATTAAAAAGGAGCGGAAAGATGGCTATAAGAAATATAAGAGTTGACGGAGACGATATACTTAGAAAGGTTTGCAAGCCTGTTACAAAGATGAACGAGAGGACACTCACACTGATCGATGATATGTTTGATACCATGTATGAGTCAAATGGTGTCGGACTTGCAGCGCCTCAGGTCGGAGTTCTCAAGAGAATAGTTGTTATTGATGTTATGGATGACAATCCGCTCGTTCTGATCAATCCTGAGATCATCGAAGCTGACGGCGAGCAGATTGGTGAGGAAGGCTGCCTCAGTCTGCCTGGCCTTTCGGGAGAGGTAACCAGGCCGGCTCATGTTGTCTGCAAGGCTCTTAATGAAGATATGGAAGAGTTTACAGTAGAAGGAGAGGGGCTTCTGGCAAGATGTATCTGCCATGAGCTTGATCACCTTGACGGCAAGCTCTATAAGGACATCGTACACGAGGGAACACTTCACAGAGTTGATCTTCCGCCGGTTGATGATGAGGTGGAAAATGATGAAGATGCTGATGACGAAGCAGATGCAGAGCCAGATGCTGATTCTAAAGCTGAATAAAGTATCAGATAATGAATATATTATTTGAAGGTGGATGAGAAGTGATCTCGAAGATCATTCTGCATGATTATTCGTGAGTGACAATATGTATAGTGAATTAAGCACCGAAAGATGATATTAAGGGGATGACGATTCATGGATAAGAAAGATATTAAGATTATATATATGGGTACGCCGGAGTTTGCTGTGGATCCTCTCGAAGCCATAGTGAAGGAAGGCTACAATGTTGCAGCATGCTTTACCCAGCCGGACAAAATGAAGGGCAGAAGCGGCAAGCCTGTTCCGTCGCCGGTTAAGGAATGTGCCGTGAAGTATGATATTCCTGTATTTCAGCCTGACAGGCTCAGAAACAGCGAGAATGCTGAGATAATAAGAGAGATGGATCCGGATATGATAATTGTTGCGGCTTACGGTCAGATACTTCCGGAGGGAATACTGAATATTCCGAAATACGGCTGCATCAATATTCACGCTTCGCTGCTTCCAAAATACAGAGGTGCGGCGCCTATCGAGTGGTGCGTTATAAACGGCGAGAAGGAGACCGGCGTAACGACCATGTTTATGGCGAAGGGGCTTGATACAGGAGACATGATCGAGAAGGCTGTAACCGAGATCGGTGAGAGTGAGACAGCTGAGGAGCTGAGAGCACGCCTTACGGTTATGGGTGCCGAGCTTATAATAAGTACGATGGATAAGATCCTTTCGGGTAAATATACCAGAACACCTCAGAATGATGAAGAGTCTAATTACGCAGTGATGCTGAAGAAGGAGATGGGCCAGATCGACTGGAGCCTCCCAGCAATAAATATAGACAGACTTGTGAGAGGTCTGAGGCCTTGGCCGACTGCATTTACAACATTTCAGGGAAAGAGCCTGAAGATATTTAAGGCTGCAGTTTTGGAGGATGATACCGATGCTGCTCCGGGAGAGGTCATTGTAAGGACCAAGAAGGACTTCACGGTTAAGTGTGGAAGCGGCGCTCTGAAGATACTTTCGGTTCAGCCGGAGGGCAAGAAAGAGATGGACTCAGTCGCATTTCTTAATGGGAATAAGGTCGAGGCCGGAATGAAACTCGGAGAATAAAGTGCTCCGTGACTGATCAGAATATAGTTAATGACATGATGCCAGAATAGGGAGTATTTTGGCGAGTCATGTTATTGAATGAGATGAAGGATTAAACAAGTGAGTAGTAACAGATCGGATAACAACAGAAAAGTAGTGATAGATATCCTTCTGGATATGGAGCAGCAGCGCACCTTTTTGGGCGATGCTCTGGATAAGGCGCTCCGCAAGATGCAGTTTGCTGATAAGAAGGATAGAAGCTTTATCACGAGAGAAGCGGAGGGTATAAGTGAATACCTTCTTTCTCTTGATAAGATCATCGGAGGCTTCTCGAAAACTCCGGTCAAAAAGCTTAGACCGATCATCAGAAATATACTACGTCTTGGCATATATGAGATGCTTTTCATGGATTCTGTACCATCAAGAGCAACCATCAATGAGTGCGTAAATATGACCAAGGCTCACAATATGATGAAGCTTTCGGGCTTTGTTAATGCTGTTCTCAGAAGTGTAGACAGAAAGCTTACAGAAGAGGACTACTACAAAGTTGAATCGACGCAGGAGTCGAATGAGAATACAACTTGTGATGCAATGATCAGTAATGAACTACTGGTTGAAAAAGAACTCATAAGATTGGAAAGGATCGCAAAGGTATTTGGTTTTAAGACTCTTTCAGAAAAGTATTCCGCTCCGGAATGGCTGGTAAGTAAGCTCAGCAGTATCTATGGAGAAGAGAAAACTGAGAAGATACTGTCAGCCTCTTTTACGAGAAAGAAGCTGACTATCAGATATAACAGAACTCTGACAACAAAAGAAGAGTTAAGGGATAAGCTTACCGAGAAAGGTATAGCGGTTTCGGATGGAAAATACAGTGATTCTGCGCTGCAGATCAGTGATATAGATTTTGTTAGAAGGCTTCCCGGATATAAGGAGGGGCTTTTTTCGGTTCAGGCAGAAAGCTCGATGCGAGCTGTTGAAGCCCTTGAGATTAAGGAGGGTATGAAGGTCATTGACCTCTGCGCAGCTCCGGGAGGTAAGAGTCTTTATACAGCCGAGCTTCTAGGAGGTACCGGAGAGGTTGTTTCAAGAGATATCTCCGATGATAAGATAGAAAAGATAAGTGATAATATGACCAGACTCAGACTGGCAAATATGAAGGTAGAAAAGGCGGACGCCACAGTATTTGATGAGAAACTGAGTGGCAGTTTCGACATCGTCATCGCCGATGTTCCGTGCTCCGGTCTGGGTGTCATGGGCAGAAAGAGCGATATCAAATACAGACTCAAGCCGGAAGATATTGCCTCGCTTTCAGAGCTTTCACGCAGTATCCTCACAAATGCCGTCCGTTACGTTAAGCCGGGCGGAAAGCTTCTTTTCTCAACCTGCACCATCCTCCCTGAGGAGAATGAGGAGAATGCTCGATGGCTGCTGGATGAGTTCAAGGGTGATATGTCAATAGAATCTCAGAATCATTTCGTTCAGGGACTCGATTATACAGACGGCTTCTATTTTTCAATCTTTCGTAAAAATGATTAATCAATAATTTACAATTCCGTCCGATAAATTAGTAGGTGAAATAATGGACATACCATCAATGACGTTATCCGAATTAACTGAATATATTAAGCAGAAAGGCTACCCGGCCTTCCGCGCGAAGCAGATCTACGAATGGCTCCACAAGAAGCAGACCTTCGACACCTCCGAGATGAGCAATCTTCCGGAAAACATGCGTAAGGATATAGCTGCGGAGATTCCGGTTATAACCGAGGAGACTCATCTGGTTTCGAAGAAGGACGGAAGCATAAAGTTTCTTATGAAAATGCCTGACGGCCAGATGATCGAAACTGTATTTATGAGATACCATCATGGAAACTCGGTATGCATATCTTCGCAGGCAGGCTGCAGGATGGGCTGCAGGTTCTGTGCGTCAACTATAGGAGGTCTGGTCAGAAACCTTGAGCCTTCCGAGATGCTTTATCAGATATATCATGCCATCAGAAGCACCGGAGAGCGCGTATCAAATATAGTCGTTATGGGTACCGGTGAACCGCTCGATAATTACGATAATCTGATAAGATTCCTTGATCTTATTACCGATGAGAACGGCTATAACATAAGCGAGAGAAATATAACTGTATCCAGCTGCGGGCTGGTGCCGATGATAAAGAAGCTGGCTGACGAGAAGAGGACGATAACCTTTGCGTTATCACTTCATGCAACGACTGACGAGGAGAGGAAGGCACTTATGCCTGTGGCGGAGAGATACAGCCTTTCGGAGACTCTTGATGCATGCAGGTATTATTTTGACGTGACCGGTAGAAGACTGACCTTTGAGTACAGTCTGGTACGTGGTGTGAACGACAGTGAGGATCATGCTAGGCGTCTGGCAGCCCTTATTAAGGGTCTGAACGCCCATGTGAATCTCATTCCGGTCAACCCCGTAGAAGAACGCAAATACAAGGCTACAGAGGCCGACAGGGTCGAGCTTTTTAAAAATATACTTGAAAAATACCGAATTAATGTTACTATTAGGAGAGGTATGGGCAGCGATATCGATGCTGCCTGCGGACAGCTTAGAAGAAAATATTCTAACAGATAACAGGCAAGGAGTTTTTGATGACATCATTCGGAAAAACTGACACCGGCCTTAAGAGGAGCAGTAATCAGGATAGTATTTATCTGTCGGATTCTCCGGTTGGGCCGTTACCTAATCTTTATATTGTTGCCGACGGCATGGGCGGCCATGCGGCAGGTGACTTTGCCTCACAATATGCGATACGACTTGTGGTTGACTTCATAAAAAGGTCTACCGTTAAAAATCCGATATCTCTTCTGAAGAGAGCATTTATATATGCAAGCAATGAGGTATATAAGGAAGCGGAAAAAGATAAATATAAAAATGGTATGGGGACGACTATGGTTGCAGCGGTTGTGATCGGGTCTGAACTATATGTCGGAAATATTGGCGACAGCAGGCTGTATGTTATTGATGATGATATACAGCAGATCACGATGGATCATTCTCTTGTTGAAGAGCTTATCAGAAACGGACAGTTAGACAGGAACAAGGGCAGGAATCATCCTGAGAAAAATATCATTACGAGAGCCATGGGTTCAAGAGACGAAGCCATGCCGGACTTCTTCCAGATCACACTGAAGGAGAACAGCCGTATACTTCTGTGTTCGGACGGTCTCTCAAATATGGTAGAGGATGATGAGATTCGTGACATCGTGAGTGATGATAACGATCTTGAGCGAGTGGTTGAATATCTGATAAGCAGAGCGAACTACTACGGCGGAAACGACAATATTTCCGTTGTTGTTGTGTCTAATTAGCGAGGAGTGTAAAAATGCTAAATCCGGGATTAATTCTTGATGATAGATATGAAATAGTTGAGGTTGTGGGTACGGGCGGAATGTCCACCGTATACAAGGCGAAGGACCTGAGACTGCAGAGATGCGTAGCTCTTAAGGTTCTGAAGTCTGAGTTCAGTAATGATATGAATTTTGTTTCAAAGTTCAGGGTTGAGGCTCAGGCATCTGCAGCGCTTTCACATCCTAATATTGTAAATGTATATGATGTATGCGAGGACGATGGAAAGTATTTTATCGTCATGGAGCTTGTTGAGGGTATAACTCTCAAGGATTTCATCAGACAGAAGGGCAGACTTGATATGAATACTGCTATCGATTTTTCGATACAGATCGCTTCAGGTCTTGCTGCTGCGCATGAAAACCATGTTATCCACAGGGATATCAAGCCGCAGAATATAATCGTAGGAAGTAACGGCGCCCTTAAGGTTACGGATTTCGGTATTGCCAAGGCTGCTACTTCAAATACAATGTCCACAACAAATATGGGCAGCGTCCATTACATTTCACCTGAGCAGGCAAGAGGCGGCTACAGTGATGAGAGAAGTGATATTTATTCACTTGGTATCACAATGTATGAGATGGTTACGGGCCGTGTTCCTTTTGAAGGAGATACAAACGTTTCCATCGCACTTATGCATATTCAGAACGAGATAATACCGCCGACAAGGCTTTATCCGGATATTTATTCAAGCCTTGAGAAGGTTATCATGAAGGCTGTACAGAAGAAGCCTGAAAGAAGATATCTTACGGCAAATGCACTTATCGCAGATCTTAACAGAGTAAAGAATAATCCTAATATAGATATAATAGTTGCACCTTCGGTTGTTACAAATTCTCCGACAAGAGAGTTTACGGAGAATGATATCCAGGCAATCAAGAGAGAGAGCGGACTGAAGAATGTTGAGAATGTTCCGCAGTATACGGGCGCAGCGCAACCTTATGCAGGCCAGCAGGTTCAGTCATCTGTACCGCAGGTCAACAGGGCAAGGCTTGACCAGCTTATGCAGGAGGAGGATGATTCGCTTTATGATGTTCCTGAAACTCCTGTAAAGAAGAAGGGTATCAAGAAGGTCGAGGATGACTATGATGAGTATCCTGAAGAGAGACAGGAGAGATATGAGGAGCCTGAGGAAGACGACGATGATGCTGTAGATCCAAAGCTTGAGAAGGTTGTTATGATAGCCGGAATTGCAGCGGCAGTTATTATTGCAGTTATCCTTTTTATACTTCTCGGAAATGTTCTCGGATGGTTCAAGTTCGGCAAGGGCAGTGACGAGAAGACAACAGCTAAGCCGACAACAACTACGACTGAAGCCGTTTCAACAGAAAATACAGGTGATTCAAGCACTACAGAGACAACCTCTGAGACCACCAGTGAAACAACTGAGCAGAAGACAAAGAAGATGATCAATGTTGAAGGTCTTAGTGAGAGTGCTGCAAAGAGTCAGCTTGAGAAGGCAGGCTTTACAAATGTCAGAGTTGACAAAGTAAATGATGATAATGTTCCTGAAAACTATGTAATTAAGCAGAGTGTGGCAGAGGCTGAGGTAATTGAGATTGACAGAGAAATCGTTATCACTGTAAGTCTTGGAGCTGCTGAGCTGCCTGTTCCGAATGTTGCAGGCAAGTCTGTAGAAGAGGCTGACAGCATGATCTCTGAGGCGGGCTTCAATGTTACACACGGCTATGAGCTTTCAGAAACTGTAGAGAAGAACTATGTAATCAGAACTGATCCTGAAGCAGGTGTTATGGCTGCATCGGGCAGTACGATTAAGATAATAGTAAGTAACGGCCCTAAGGAGGTTCAGGTTCCGGATGTCAAGAACCTGACAGAGGAGGCAGCCGTAAGTACTATCGAATCACTTAAGCTTGCTGTGGGCGAGGTTAAGCGTGAGCCTAGTGATACGGTTCCGGAGGGCAGGATCATAAGCCAGACTATCGATCCATCCGCAAGCGTTCCTGAGGGAACGCCGATCGGCTTCACTGTAAGTACGGGAAGAGCTGTTAAGACCTTCTCGGCAACAGTAAGCGGCGAGATCACTCCTTATGACGGCGGTACTGTAAGCAAGTATATCCAGGAGTCAGGTGGATCCATCCATATCGTAGTTTCCTTCGATGATGGTAAGGAAAAGCATACGATAGTTGACCAGGATCTTAATGCAGGTTCATTCCCATTCAATGTAAATCAGACATTCACCGGTCTTGAGGGAAATGAAGGAAGTGTACTCATCATAATCAATGATCAGGCAGGTAATGAGATCACAAGTATGTTCGACGTTGATAAGGTTAGAAACGTAACATACACTGCCGAATAAAGGAAAGAGTATTTGAAAGGCAAAATATTAAAGGGTATCGGCGGCTTCTATTACGTGGCCGCCGATAATAACAAAATATATGAATGCAAGGCTAAAGGAATCTTCCGCAATATGAAGCTTAAGCCGCTCGTGGGCGATGACTGCGAGATCAGTATTCTCGATGAGGAAAAGCTCCTCGGAAATATTGATGCAATTTATGACAGAAAGAATGAACTTATCCGCCCGGCGGCTGCAAATGCTGACCAGGCGGTTATAATTTTCGCGCTTTCCAAGCCGCGCCCGAGCACGAATCTTCTGGACAGGTTCCTGATACTTATGGACCTTCAGCATGTGAAGACTATCATCTGTTTCAATAAAGAGGATATTGCGGGTGATGACGAGCTGGAGACTCTTAGGGAAATGTACAGCTCGGCGGGTTATCAGGTGCTTTCAGCCTCGGTCAAGGAGGGGAAAGGGATAGATGAGTTCAGGGATGTGATAAAGGGTAAGACATCCATACTTGCGGGACCTTCGGGAGTCGGCAAGTCATCGATGATAAATACGCTCATCCCTGATGCGGGAGCCGAAACAGGAGACCTCAGTGAGAAGATAGCGAGAGGCAAGAATACCACAAGGCATTCGGAGCTGCTCAAGGTTGATGAGGATACCTTCATCATGGATACGCCGGGCTTTTCTTCGCTCATAGTGCCGGACATCGGGAAGGATGAACTTAGGCTGTATTATCCTGAGATAGCGAAGTTTGAGGGACATTGCAGGTTCGATGGATGCAATCATATAAATGAACCGGACTGCGCGGTAAAGGCTGCTGTGGCTTCCGGGGAGATAAATGAAACAAGATATGAGAATTATAAGCTGATATATAATGAGCTGGCAGCGAGGAGGAAATGGTAATGAATAAGCTTTCACCATCCATGCTTTCGATTGATTTCGGAAATATTGAAGAGAATATCAAGAAGGTTAAGGACGCGGGGGCGGACTACATCCATGTTGATGTAATGGATGGCAGTTTTGTGCCAAATATTTCCTTTGGACCGCCTGTGATCGAATATGTGAAGAAGGCGGCGGGTGATATGCCTCTCGACGTGCATCTTATGATAGACAGACCTGAGAGATATATCGATGCATTTAAAAAGTGCGGCGCGGATATTCTTACGATCCACTATGAGAGCACTGAGGATGTGCATGAAACCATAAGGCTTATCAGAGAGGCCGGTATGAAGGTTGGACTGTCGATAAAGCCGGCAACTCCTGTAAGTGTGCTTAAGGATTATATTAGTGAAGTAGATATGATACTTATCATGAGTGTTGAACCGGGCTTTGGCGGCCAGAGCTTTATGGATGTGGCCTACGATAAGCTGAGGAAGACAAAGGCTCTTGTTATGGATGCCGGAGTAAACTGTGATATTGAGGTTGACGGCGGGGTTTCACTGCAGAATCTTGAGAGTATACTTGAGGCCGGTGCAAATGTTATCGTGGCAGGCTCAGCTATATTTAAGAATGATATCGCGAAGAATGTGAAGGATTTCAGAAGTATTATGAAATAGATGCTTAAGCTTAGAATGGGTTGGCGCAGATGAATAAAAATATGATCATAGTTCTCGGCGGAGAAATATCGGTTTCTCAGCTGAAGGATATATTTTATAAAACTGATGATCCTGTGGTCATTGCGGCCGACAGAGGGCTTGAAGTGCTTGATAAGGCGGGGATTAAGCCTGATGTCATCATGGGCGATTTTGATTCTGTTGACGCCGATGTTCTGGATAAATACAGGAGCGATGAGCTGATACGGTTCGACAGCGTGAAGGATTTTACTGATGGTGAAGCGGCCGTTGATATGGCTGTAAAATCAAGTTCTCCTGAAAGTAAGGTTATCATCCTTGGCGGAACAGGCGGCAGGATGGACCATACGCTGGCCAATCTTTCACTTATGAAGAAATTCTGTGATGAGGGCATCTCTGCAGAGATGCTTGATACAGGAAACAGGATAAGGGTATTTAAAGGACCGGAAACCATAGAGTTTACGAGGGATGAAGAGGCGTATAAGTATATTTCGCTTATTCCTCTCGGGGACAGAGTTTCAGGTGTTAATATAAAGGGCTTTAAGTATGATGCGGATGGTATCACACTGATTCAGGGAAGCAGTCTCGGCGTGTCGAACGAGCTTATTTCCGATAATGGAAGCGTTATTGTTGATGAAGGTTATCTTATAGTTATCGAAACGATGTAGTTATAGAGTTACAGGGGAACCGGAAGGATCCTGCGGGTTAATGCGGGAGCTTAAGGTGTAAATATGACAGTTATAATCATTTCGACAATAGTATATGTTACAGTATTAATGCTGGTAGGAATACTCGGCTTCAGGAAGGTGCATACCCTGAACGAGTTCTGCATCGGTGCGAGGATTTCGAGCGCCTCCGAGGTAGGACTTTCGGGACAGCTTTCAGAGCTGGGTTATTTTATATTTATCATGATACCGGCGGGCGTTTACCTTTCTGGACTCGGTAAGGCGTGGACGATGATCGGACTCTTCGTCGGAACTATGTTTATATGGTATCTCATGTCCTACAGACTTATGAGGTATTCGCTCAAATATAAAAATGTTTATTCGGTTCCGGATTATTTCGGCAGGAGATTCGGAAGAGGAGACTTCCTTCCGGTAAATACAGCCATGATCAGCATCGTATTTGACCTGGTCATTGCGGCAGCACTGGTAAAGCTCCTTGCGATATTTGTTGCGGATATTACAGGAATGGATACGGGACTTCTGTCGGCGATCATCGTAACGATTGTTTTGGGATTCATTATGCTGTCCGGCTACAAGGGTTCGGTGCATATGGACAAGATAAATGCAGGGATAGTTATAGCTGCGCTCGTCACACTGCCGATTGTCACAATGTTCATATTCAAAGCCGATGAACTTATCATTGCGATAATGAACAGCCGTGTTTCAGGTGGCGCCAGCAGATATCTGAATGCTTTCAGGATAGGCGGCAGGATGATAAGTCCTTTCGAAATAGTGAACCAGCTTTCATGGGGACTGGTCATTATGGGAATGCCGGGACTTATGATAAGATTTCTGTCGATAGGCAAGGCGAGAACTGCGAAGCATGGTGGCAGACATGCTATACTCTTTACACTTCTTGCGCTGTTCTTTACCGTTGTTTCAGGAGTTCTGTACAGAGCGTTTTTATATCCGATGATATTGAAGAATCTGAATAATCAGTATTTCCTGTCCAAGGCGGTGACAAAGCTTCTGAAAATGAAGCTGGGATATAAGATAGCGGGGGGAGTGCTATTTGCAGGGCTGCTGGCGGTATTTGTTTCGATGATCGTAAATGCAATCCATAATGCATGTATCGTTTCATACTGTACAATAATGAGACCGCGTGTACTTAGGAAATTCAGGATCAAGAAAAATATTAAGGCACTTAGGATAACTGCCTTCGTTACAGCAGGAGCTGTTTTCGGCCTTTCGTTTATTGATATCGATCCGATGCTCATAATTGAGTCGTCAATAATAGTGGTGGCAGCGGCCTTCGGACCATGTGTCATGCTTTCGCTTTATTCAAAGAGGATGAATAAATACGGCGCATCGGCAGGGATGATAACAGGCGCACTCTTTGCATTCCTATGGAGGTTTGGAAGCTTCTTCAAGGATGGCGCAGAGACTATTGATATGGAAGAATTGACAGGCCTCAGCCCGATCCTTCCGGCCTTCGTTCTCTCAACACTGGTGATAATAATCGTCAGCCACCTCACCCCGGATGTTTCCGAAGAGATAAAAAAAGACTATGATGACGTAAAAAACCGAATAATGTAGCGTATTTCTGTACTTTTTACAAAATATTTTTTTTATATTCATACTTTGTTCATATTTCGGGTTTATATTTAAACCATAGTTTTTTTCATGATTCTCTCACATAATCCAAGATAATATGTATTTCGCGAACCGTTCTGCCAACCGGCAGAACGGTTTTTTCATGCCCCTGATCACACATACATGCGACGAATAAATCCTTCACGAGAACAAGAACACGCACACATGCGAAGCATGTACGGCAGGCCACGGCCGGTGATACGTGCTTGCACGTAAATCAACGGTTGTGGCTGGCTGTATGAATGTGCCGGAGGCACATGAGTGCGTGTGACCGTATTGTTAAGCATTGATTTATGTATGTAAATGTATGTGTGATCAGGGGCGTTACACAATCACCCTCTGCCGGTTGGCAGAATGCGTGAGCCTCACAACAGCATGGGCAACTCTTGCGAGTTGCCCATGCTGTTGTATTAATTATCCTAATATTGTCTTCATTTTGTTGCGCAACAAATTCCCCACCTCCGCGATTTGCATTTCCAAGCAACTATATGTTATCATATCCATACGGCATTGCGATACTCAGATCCTATGACACCATTATGCCGTGGGCGTTATCCATAGCGGATAGCGGTTCGCCTTTTTGACGTATGAGTATTCATACGGGCTTCCTTCCATCAAGGAGGTGATTGCCGATGAGGGAAAGTACTGAAGAAAGGTTAAGTATTTTGTTGGATGTGATCAATGTTGTGACGACTGTGATGAGTATTATTCTCACAGTGGTAGATATTGTTCTAACGAGCATAGCTATCGGTCATAGCAGAAAGAATACAGAAAATAAAAGAAGCAACCGCCCAAGCCAAGAGTAGGTTGCTTCCTTAAGTAACTATACACAAGGCGAACCGCTATTCGGTTAACGCCCTTTTGTATTTTCAATATAACATATTCTGAAAGAAAGTCAATAATATAAAAGTTTAGTAGAACAAAACATATCATTGTGTTATAATGTCATGGTACATCACGTGGACCGTTCAGGAGGAAATACAGATGGGTTTCATAAAGAATTTTAAAAGAGATTTTGCCCAGGCAGTGAATGAGATCATGCCGGAGGGTGAACCGGAATCCGAGAAGAAAGAAAAAAAGAAGAAAAAGAAAAAAGATGAAGAATATTATCAGGTCGATGCATATAATGTTCAGCCGGAGATGCCACAGGGCGCTTACTATCCGGAACAGCAGAATGTGTATTATCCTGATCAGAATACATATCCGGTACAGCCGGAGGAAACTTACAGTGAGCAGCCTGCTGAGGCTTATACAGAACAGCCGGTAGAACAGCCCTTAGAGCAGCCTGAAGTGCTCGAGGAGCAGTCCATAAAGGAAGCCGTTTCGGAATCAATCCTTCGAGGTGAGGCTGAAGAAGCTATGGAGAAGATCAGACAGCGTTCCGAGGAAGAAAGTGCCATAATCGATGAGGAGCTTGAGAGTAATAATCCTGAAGCGCCGGCTGAGGAGAGTTTTTCGGTAGAGGTTGCTGATGCTGAACCAAAGGCAGAGTATTATACAGAGGGAAGTAACGGACAGGATACAGAGGGTACCTATCCACCGGCAGAGGAAGCTGTTGAAGCTGCAGCAGAGGTTTCAGAAATCGTGCAGGAAGAGGTACCTGAAGAAGAACCTGTAGCAGAACCTGTAGCAGAAGAGGTTAAGCCGGAAGAACCGGAAGAGAGTGATAAAACAGTTAACGATGATCAGGAAAGCGAGGAAACAAAAGTGGCTGAGATCGAAACAGAACAGATAAATACAACCGAGGTTACCGACAGCCTTACGGCTGACACAACATATATTACAGCAGGAACCGTTATTAAGGGTGATATTGAAACGGATGGTTCTATCGATATCATCGGAACCGTTAAGGGTAATGTGACCTGTGCCGGAAAGCTTATAGTAGGCGGTACCATAGAAGGTGATGTTCATGCAGGAGAGATCTACGCCGGACAGGCAAGGATCATCGGAGAGATCCTTTCGGATGGCGCGATAACCGTCGGAAGCGGAACCGTTATCGAAGGAAATGTAACAGCAAGCTCAGCAGCTATTGCAGGAGCGGTTAAGGGTGATATCGATGTTAACGGACCTGTTATGATCGATTCCTCTGCGATAGTTGTCGGAAATGTCAAGACTATGTCAGTTCAGGTAAATACAGGTGCAGTCATCAAGGGTTACTGCTCACAGGATTATGCCGAGATAGACCTTGACAGTCTGTTCTCATCCGGAGATAAAAAGGAAGACAAGAAGGAAGAAAAGAAGGAAGCTTCTGAAAATACATCAAATAAATCAAAAAATAACAGATCAAAATAGTAACCCGGAGGTGAAAAGAAAAGATGAAAATGGACAGAATAATGCTCAAGCTCAGCGGTGAAGCTCTTGCGGGCGACAAGAAGACAGGCTTCTCAGAGGAGACAGTCAAGGGAGTTGCAGAGCAGGTTAAGAAGGTTCATGATAAAGGTATTCAGATAGGCGTTGTTATCGGTGGAGGAAACTTCTGGAGAGGAAGAACCTCAAATGATATGGACAGAGTTAAGGCTGATCAGATAGGTATGCTTGCGACAGTTATGAACTGTATTTACACCGCAGATATCTTCAGAGCTGCCGGAATGAAGTGCCACGTAATGACACCGTTCCTGTGTGGAAGCATGACAGAGCTTTTCGATAAGGATAAGGCAGTCAGCTATCTTGAAGCAGGTGATATAGTATTTTTTGCAGGAGGAACAGGACATCCTTACTTCTCAACAGATATGGGTATGGTCCTCTTCTCGATTCAGATCAAGGCTGATGTGATACTTGCAGCCAAGGCTGTAGACGGAGTATACGACAGTGATCCTAATGAGAATCCGAATGCAAAGAAGATAGAAAAGATGTCGATGCAGGAAATAGTTGATAAGCAGCTTAAGGTAATTGACCTTGCAGCAGCTGTTCTTGCAGCAGAAAATAAGATGCCGATGATGCTCTTCGGACTTAATAAAGAGAACAGTATCATCAAAACCGTTTCAGGTGAATTTACCGGAACTATAGTTACAGCAGAATAAATTAAGTGAAAGGTGCACAAAGTGCAGGAGGGTACAAACCAATGAAAGAATACGAAGAGAAAATGACTAAAGCTATCAACAGCCTTGCAAATGATTATTCATCAATCAGAGCAGGACGTGCAAATCCACATCTTCTTGACAAGATCAAGGTAGATTATTACGGAACACCTACACCGCTTCAGCAGATTGGAAATATAGCTGTTCCTGAGGCAAGAACACTTTCTATCACACCTTGGGAGAACAAGCTTATCAAGGATATCGAGAAGGCTATACTTGCATCTGATCTTGGTATCACACCAAGCAACGATGGTAAGAGTGTATTCCTCAGATTCCCTGAGCTTACAGAGGACAGAAGAAAGGAACTCTGCAAGGACATCAAGAAGAAGGGCGAGGATGCAAAGGTAGCTATAAGAAATATCCGTCGTGATGCTAATGAAGCTGTTAAGAAGCAGCAGAAGGCAGGAGAGATCTCAGAGGATCAGCAGAAGGACGAAGAGGATAAGATCCAGAAGGCTACAGATAAGTATATCGCTGACATCGATAAGATGGTTGATGAGAAGACCAAGGAGATCATGACTGTATAGTCCCGGGACGGAGAGTTTATGGAACGAATAATTGATGGCGAAAAGCTGAATGTTCCGGAGCATATAGCTGTCATTATGGACGGAAACGGAAGGTGGGCAAAGAAGAGATTCATGCCTCGCGGGTTCGGACATAAGGCAGGAGCTGATGCTCTTGAACAGGCGCTGGAGGATGCCGATGAGCTTGGGATCAAATATCTTACCGTGTATGCTTTCTCGACTGAGAACTGGAAGAGATCGGTGGAAGAGGTTACCGGCTTGATGAATCTTTTCAGAAAATTTCTCGAGAGCGCTATTCCAAAATCAAACAAGAATAATGTCCGGGTCAGAGTACTGGGCGAGAGGTCGAAGCTTGCTCCGGATATGATCAAGGCTATTGAAAATCTCGAGGAGTCCACCAAGAATAATACGGGGCTTCAGTTTAATGTTGCCTTGAACTATGGCGGACGTGACGAGATAGCCCGCGCTATGAAGAAGATAGCCGAAGAGGTGAAGGACGGAAAGCTTAGTCCGGAGGATATCACCGAAGAGGTGATAAGCTCTCATCTGGACACATGGGAAATACCGGATCCGGACCTTCTTATCCGTACCAGCGGTGAAGAGAGGATATCAAACTTCCTTCCATGGCAGCTTGCTTATTCGGAGTTTTATTTTACAGATACCTTGTGGCCTGATTTCAACAGGAATTCCTTTATCGAGGCGATAAGGCATTATACAAAAAGAGACAGAAGATATGGCGGTGTGAAATAATGTTTGTGACAAGACTTATAAGCGGGATCGTGCTTGTGATCCTTGCAATTGGAACTCTTTACTTTGGCGGTGAGGTAACCTGCCTTGTAACACTTATGATATCTCTTATCGGAGTATTTGAGCTGATGAGGGTGTACAAGCTTCATAAGAAGCTTCCGGCAGTAATTGCATATCTCGGAACCATAGGATATTATGCACTGCTTTATTTTGAGAAAGAGGAATTCATCATTCCGATGTTCATAGGATATCTTCTGGTGATCCTTGCGGTTTATGTACTTACATATCCGACCTTCAGGGATCATGAGGTTATGGCGGCCTTTACATCGCTGTTTTACGTCAGTGTAATGCTCTCATATGTTTATCTGCTTAGAGAGAGAGCACATGGCGGATATCTGGTTATACTCATATTTGTATGTTCATGGGGCAGCGATACGCTTGCTTACTGTACAGGACGTCTCTTCGGAAAGCATAAGATGTCTCCGAAGCTCAGCCCTAAGAAGAGCATAGAAGGCCTTATCGGAGGAATACTCGGTGCCGGCATACTTGGTGCTATTTTCGGCATCATCTACAATGAGCATGTGAAAGCTGTTGACAATGCATGGCTCATATTTGGCATAATCGGAGCAGTCGGTGCGATTCCGGCGGTTATCGGTGATCTTGCGGCATCTGCCATAAAGAGAAATAATGATATTAAGGATTACGGTAAGCTTATACCTGGTCACGGTGGAATACTCGACCGTTTTGACAGTATGATCTTTACCGCACCAATTATTTTTTATCTTGTAAAGTACTTTGTGTAACGAGTGACGGACGGTATGGCATGGTAGTTGCAGCTGTGAATCGGAGTTGCCGTGAGTCAGGAGAACATAATGAAGAAAATATCGATCATCGGGTCGACGGGCTCCATCGGAACCCAGACTCTCGATATAGTCAGAGCAAATAAGAATATAGAGGTCGTGGCTCTTTCCTGCGGCAGGAACATCGAACTTCTTGAGAAGCAGGTAAGAGAGTTCAGACCGGGTCTGATATCAGTTGGAGATGAAAAGCTTGCTGCCGATATCAGGGACAGATTAAGGGATATTTCCGGCGTAAGGATAGTGTACGGACTGGAGGGCCTCATCGAGGCGGCAACAGTTCCGGAGGCTGACATAGTTGTTACCGCAATAGTAGGAATGATAGGTGTTGAGCCGACGATAGCTGCTATTAACGCCGGAAAAGATATTGCCCTCGCAAATAAGGAAACTCTTGTTACTGCGGGCCATATCATCATGCCGCTTGCTAAGGAGAAGGGTGTAAGCATACTCCCGGTTGATTCGGAGCATTCGGCAATATTTCAGTGCATAAGCCAAAGTAAGAAGGCTGATGGCACGCCAAATGAGATAGCAAGGCTGCTTATCACGGCGTCGGGTGGACCTTTCAGGGGACGTACAAGAGATGAGCTGTTGAATGTTACAGTTGAGGACGCTCTTAAGCATCCAAACTGGAGCATGGGCAGTAAGATAACAATAGACAGTGCAACACTTGTGAATAAAGGGCTTGAGGTTATTGAGGCAAGGCATCTCTTTAACGTTAAGCCGGAGAATATAGAGGTTGTTGTTCAACCTCAGAGTATCATTCATTCGATGGTGGAGTTCGTAGACGGTGCGGTTATGGCACAGCTGGGAACGCCTGATATGAAGCTGCCGATACAGTATGCACTGTATTTTCCTGACAGGAGATATCTTGCGGGAGACAGACTTGATTTTACGAAGATGAAGCAGATCGTGATAGATACGGTGGACAGAGAGACCTTCAGAGGACTTGATTTCGCATACAGGTCACTTAATGAAGGAGGAGTTATGTCAACCATATTTAACGCGGCAAATGAATATGCGGTGGCTGCCTTCCTGGGAAGGAAGATAGCTTTCCTTACGATATACGATATCATTGAATTTGCAATGGATAACGTAAAGAATATTTCTGATCCGACTGTAAAGGATATACTTGCTAAACAGAAGGAAACAGAGGAAGTGATCAGAGGAAGATTCGGAGTATGAGTGGAGTATTTAAGATAATAGCGATCATTCTGGTTTTCGGAATAGTTGTATTTATCCATGAGCTGGGACATTTCCTTGCGGCAAGGATGAACAAGGTTAAGGTTCTTGAATTCGCGATCGGAATGGGACCGGCGATTGCCCAGTGGGGCAAAAAGGAAACGAAATACTCGCTCAGGGCGCTTCCTCTCGGAGGATACTGTATGATGGAAGGTGAGGATGAGGAAAGCGACGATCCGCGAGCTTTCAGTAATAAATCCTGCCTTGCAAGATTGTCGATCCTTTTTGCAGGACCTTTTTTTAATTTTATTCTGGCATTTATATTTGGCGTTATAATATGTCATTTCTGCCTAATCGATCCGCCGAAGATCGCGAAAGTGGTTGAGGGCGGTGCGGCTGAGGATGCAGGACTGCAGGCGGGCGACGTGATAGTTGAGATTGATGGCAAGAATATCTACAACTTCCGCGAGCTTTCATACCATATCATTTCGGAGAAGAAGGGTACATCCTTCAAGCTGACCTACAGGAGAGACGGTGAAGAGCATGTGGTTACGGTTACTCCAAAGTATGACGAAGAGGATGGAAGATATTATTTCGGCGTTTACGGAGATTACAGATCCTCAAAGAATTTCTGGGAGGAGCTTAAATACGGTTTCCTCGAGTGCAGGCTGCAGATAAAGGCGACGATCCTTTCAATCAAGATGTTGATCACCGGCGGCGCTTCAATGAACGATCTCATGGGGCCGGTAGGAATCGGTAACTATATGAGTGAGGTTATCGATGAGGCTCAGGAAGAGGGAGGCTTCGGTGATGTTATACTTAACATTCTCAACTTCTGCATATTGATCAGTGCAAATCTCGGTGTTATGAATCTGCTTCCGATTCCGGCACTTGACGGCGGAAGGATACTCTTCGTGCTTATTGAGATGGTTTCCGGAAAGAAGATTCCGAAGGAAAAAGAAGCGCTTGTCAATGCGATAGGCTTCGTGCTTTTGATGATACTGGTTGTATTTGTATTCTTTAATGATATTAGAAATGTATTCTTCTAAAATAGGAGGGCGACATGGCATACAGGGATGATACTAAAAAAATAAATATCGGCGGTGTTACGATCGGTGGAGGAAGTCCTATTGCCATCCAGTCCATGACAAATACTCCGACTGCGGACGTGGAGAAGACGGTTGAGCAGATCCTCTCCCTTGAGGCTGCGGGATGCGATATCATACGCTGTACGGCAAATACCGAGGCTGCAGCTGACGCCTTCGATGCAATTAAGGAGAGGATACATATTCCTCTTGTTGCGGATATTCATTTTGATCACAGACTTGCTATCCGTGCGATGGAGCATGGTGCTGATAAGATCAGGATCAATCCGGGAAATATCGGCGGCAGGGGGAACCTCGTGAAGGTTGTTAACGAGGCTAAGAAGAGAGGCGTTCCTATCCGCGTAGGAGTTAATTCCGGCTCCCTCGAGAAGGATATACTGCAGAAATACGGTGGTGTTACTGCAGAAGGAATAGTTGAAAGTGCGATGGATAAGGTCAGGATGATCGAGGAATGCGATTACGATAACATAGTTATCAGTATCAAATCTTCGGATGTTCTGATGACTGTAAAAACTCACAGACTTATAAGTGAGATGACGAAGTATCCTCTTCATGTGGGGATAACCGAGTCGGGAACTGTTTATTCGGGAAATATCAAGTCTTCGGTAGGACTTGGTATCATATTATCGGAGGGCATAGGAGATACTGTCAGAGTATCTCTTACAGGTGACCCCGTGCAGGAGGTCAGAACAGCGAAGCTTATACTTAAGACACTTGGTCTTAGAACCGGCGGACCATCCCTTGTTTCATGTCCGACCTGCGGAAGAACGGAAATACCGCTTATTGAGCTGGCTGAATCGGTTGAGGCCATGCTGGAAAACTATGAGAATCTTGATATCAAGATCGCTGTAATGGGCTGTGTGGTCAATGGACCCGGAGAAGCACGTGAGGCGGATCTTGGAATAGCCGGCGGAAAGAATGAAGGACTGCTGTTTAAGAAGGGCGAGATCATAAGAAAGGTGCCGGCTGATGGGCTGCTTAATGCCCTGAAAGAGGAACTTGATAACTGGGGAAAATAACAGATTAGTTTTGTTTGATAGATATCGGACATCGGATAGAGAGGATGTTTAAGTTGGAAAGAAAGAAATTCTACGACGTCTTTCCGGAAATAAGGCTGGAGGACGAATATTCGGATATATTTGGGCATGTCAGCGTTATAAAGATCGTTAAGGATGAGAAGGCGGAGAGATTCGTCATTCATATAGAGGCTGACAGGCTTATTGAAAAAAAATGGATGTACAGAGCTGAAGAGGTGCTTAAGGAGCACCTTTTTGGTTCCAGAAGCAGGATCAAGGTCTGCTTTAAGGAGAGGTATCTCCTGTCGGATCAGTATAATCTTAAGAATCTGATGGATGTTTATTTTGAAAGCTTTCTTCTCGAGATTGAGGGGGAAAGCTCTTTTGATATGCAGCTTCTTAGGAGGAAGAATTACAGGGTTGAAGAGAATAGTATCGTATTTACGATAAGCAGTAATCCTGTTGCGAAGGGCAGGACCGAGAGGATCAGGGAGTATTTTGAAAAAACACTTCTCGAGAGATTCGGAATGAATGTGAATGTCTCCTTTGAATATAGCGAAGACGAGAAAATATCTCTTAAAAGTGCAGGTGGAAGCAGTGCTTTCAGAGGAGCTTCGGCAGGAAGGCCACCTGTTAGGAAGACTGCGGATAATAGCAGGAATGCCGAGGATGAAGGCTTTTTTATTGTGCCTGATACGGCTGAATATGCATTTACTGTTGGTGGAAGAACCTTTGGTGGGAGCTCGGATAACGGTATGAGCTTTGGATTCCCTGAGGCGCCGGTAAACGATGTGTCTTATGACGAGGAAACTGATGATAGTAGAGCGGCATATTCTGACAGCGGTGAAGATGATTACTATGACAGAATGATGGCTGATGCAGAGAGTGGTGATATGGCTGCGGACATTTGCAGTGGTGAGGCAGCACCTTCTGCTACTATGACAGGCAGCGCTCTGAGAGAAGAAAAGAAAGAAGAGAAGAAGGAAGAAAAGAAGGAAGATAATAAAACGGCTGAAGCAAAGCCTGCTGCGAAAGCGGGTGACAAAGATAAGAAGAAACCGGGTACGACAGGACCAAACAGGGGCAGCAAGATGCACCGTTCAAACGATCCGGAATGTTTCTATGGAAGAAACTGCGACGGTGAGACGATAGAGATAAAGAATATCGAAGACAATATGGGTGAGGTCTGCATAAGAGGTCAGATAATCGGCCTTGAAGAGAGAGAACTCAGGACCGGTAAGATCCTTATCACTGCAAATATAAGTGATTTCACGGATACCATAGCCTTCAAGCTTTTTATTCAGCCGGATGACCTTGAAGCTATAAGAGAAGATCTTAAGAACGGAGGTTTCTATAAGCTTAAGGGCTTCCCTGCTTATGACCCTTACGCAAAAGAGGTTAACATAACATCGATATCCGGAGTTAAGCATGCGGCTGACTGGAGAGAGTCGAGACATGATGATGAAACTGAAAAACGTATAGAGCTGAACATGCACACTCTTATGAGTGAGATGGATTCGGTTGTTGATATAAAGAAGATGATCAAGCGTGCCAAGGAGTGGGGACACAAGGCTGTTGCCATCACCGATAACGGTGTAGTTCAGGGCTTTCCGATCGCTGCTCATGAGGTATCGATGGATGAGGACTTTAAACTTATCTACGGTGTGACTGCCTATCTGGCAAATGATATGAAGTCCCTTGTTCTGAACGGTCATGGTGAGGACTTCGAGAAGGATGATACTGAATTCGTTGTATTTGATATTGAGACAACAGGTCTTTCGGTTAAACATTGCAAGATCATAGAGATAGGTGCGGTAAGGATAGATAAGAACGGTAACGAGATCGGAAGGTTTTCGGAGTTTGTAAATCCTGAGGTTCCAATCCCGTACAATATCGAAAAGCTGACATCGATTTCGGACAGCATGGTTTCCGGCGCGCCGACCATAGAAGTAATACTTCCACAGTTTCTTGAATTCAGTAAGGGAGCTGTACTTGTTGCGCATAACGCTGAATTCGATACCGGTTTCATCAGGGAATTCTCGCAGCGTCTCGGCTATGAATATGATTTCACGGCGCTTGATACGATGACGCTGGCGCAGGTATTTATCCCTGATATCGGAAGATATAATCTGGACAGACTCTGCAAATATTTTAATGTTGTAAATAAGCATCACCACAGGGCGTGCGACGATGCTGACGTTACCGGCAAGATATTTGTCAAAATGATGGATATGATCAAGGAGAAGGGTATAACGACGGTTCAGGCTCTCAATGAATACGGAAGCGTTTCTGCGGATAAGATCAGAAAGGGCCGTGTTTATGACTCGACTATCCTTGTAAGAAATAATACGGGTCGTGTGAATCTGTACAGACTTATTTCCGACTCGCATATTGAGTATTTCAATGTGAAGCCGCGTATGCCAATGAGCCTTGTGAACGAATACCGCGAGGGACTTCTGATCGGTTCGGGAACCTCCGGAAGTGAGCTTTATGAATATCTTCTAAACGGTGCTTCCGATGAGGACATCGAGAAGCTTGTAAGATTCTTTGATTATCTTGAGGTGCAGCCGCCTTCAAATGATGAGTTCATGATCAGAAATGACAGGAGTCGAATAACCTGCCGTGAGGATCTTGAGGATATAGTAAGGAAGATTGTTAAGCTTGGTGAGCAGTACGGTAAGCCGGTTGTTGCAACCGGAAATGTGCATTTTCTGGATCCGGACGATGCTATATATCGTGAGATAGTTCTGGAAGGAAATATGAATAAGGGCTCTATGAAGAAGGCTCTTAAGGAGGCTGCAGAGAACGGTGAAGAGACTGAGCAGGCACTGCCGCCGCTTTACTTCAGAACCACAGGGGAAATGCTTGAAGAGTTCAGTTTCCTGGGCGGCATGAAGGCACGTGAGATCGTAATAGATAATCCGAATAAGATAAATGATATGATAGAGAAGATAAGTCCGGTGCGTCCGGATAAGGCTCCTCCTGTTATTGAGAATTCGGATAAGACACTCAGGGACATCTGCTACAACAAGGCACATGAGATCTACGGACCTGAGCTTCCGGAGATAGTTTCGACGAGACTTGATAAGGAACTTAATTCTATCATCGGTAACGGCTATTCGGTTATGTATATCATAGCCCAGAAGCTTGTTTGGAAATCAAATGATGACGGCTATCTGGTAGGCTCGAGAGGATCTGTAGGTTCATCCTTTGCGGCTACTATGGCAGGTATCACGGAGGTTAATCCGCTTTCGCCGCATTACATATGCCCGAACTGCTTCTATACTGATTTTGATTCGGAGCAGGTTAAGAGCTTCAGCGGTATGTCGGGCTGTGATATGCCTGACTGTAACTGCCCGAAATGCGGTACGAAGATGAAGAAGGAAGGGCATGATATTCCTTTCGAAACCTTCCTGGGCTTCAAGGGTGATAAGGAGCCTGATATCGACCTTAACTTCTCGGGTGATTATCAGCCGAGAGCGCATGCATATATTGAAGAGATATTTGGTAAGGGCAAGGCCTTCAGAGCAGGTACCATCGGCACCCTTGCGGAGAAGACTGCTTATGGTTATGTATTAAAGTATTTTGAAGAGAGAAATATTATAAAGAGACGTGCCGAGATAGAGAGACTTGCGGCGGGTTGTACCGGTGTTAAGAGAACCACCGGCCAGCATCCGGGCGGAATCATAGTTCTTCCGGCACATGAGGATATTTACAGCTTTACTCCGATTCAGAGGCCGGCAAATGATATGACAACCGATATAACGACGACTCATTTTGAGTATCATTCCATCGACCATAATCTGCTGAAGTTTGATATCCTCGGTCATGATGATCCGACCATGATCAGAAGACTGGAGGATCTGACCGGAACCGATGCAACAAAGGTCCCACTTGATGATAAGAAGGTTATGAGTCTCTTCCACGGAACGGATGTGCTTGGCATAAAGCCTGAGGATATTGGAGGAACACCTCTTGGCTGTCTGGGTATACCGGAGTTCGGAACGGACTTTGCCATGCAGATGGTTATCGACGCGAAGCCGGAAAGCTTCTCGGATCTTGTAAGAATATCCGGGCTTTCTCACGGTACCGACGTTTGGCTTGGAAATGCACAGACTCTTATCGAGGAAGGTAAGTGTAAGCTTTCTTCTGCTATCTGCTGCCGTGATGATATCATGGTCTACCTCATCCATATGGGACTTGAATCAGGTACTGCCTTCAGTATTATGGAGAATGTACGTAAGGGTAAGGTCGCAGGCGGAAAGTGTAAGGAATGGGAGAAGTGGAAGAAAGAGATGACTGCTCACGGCGTTCCTGACTGGTATATCTGGTCCTGTGAGAAGATAAAATACATGTTCCCGAAGGCTCACGCCGCAGCTTACGTTATGATGGCGTGGAGGATCGCTTATTATAAGATTTATATGCCGCTTGCTTATTATGCTGCCTTCTTCAGTATACGTGCGGATGCTTTCAGCTATGAGCAGATGTGCCAGGGAAGGGAAATACTCGACAGACACCTGGCGGAGCTGAGAAAAATAGATAAAAAGGATCAGACTGCGAAGGATGCGGACAGCATCAAGGATATGAGAATAGTGCAGGAAATGTATGCCCGTGGCTTTGAGTTCATGCCTATCGATATTTATAAGGCGGATGATAAGTATTTCCAGGTTATAGACGGCAAGATCATGCCGAGCCTTGCTTCCATCGACGGAATGGGAGAGAAAGCGGCTGCACAGCTTAAGGCGGCTGCTAAGGAAGGTGTATTTCTGTCGCAGGACGAGCTTCGTGACAGATCCAAGATATCGAAGACTGTTGTGGAGAAGATGGCGGAGCTTGGAATCCTGGGAGATATGCCGGAGCAGGGCCAGCTGACCTTCAGTTTCCTGTAGAATCTTGGGAAGGGTTTACGGGCGTATTACCGCGAATAAAAGGAAAACTTGCCTTTTTAATAGAAATAGGCTATGATAATGTTTATCTATGAGCGTGCGGATGATATGTATTTGGCAGGCGGAGGCTCTGTTAAAGAAATATTAAGACATTAGTTAATGAGGATGTGATAAGATGTATAATCAGAGAACGCAGGATGTTGATCTGGTAAAGGATACTACTCTTGAGGTGCCGGAGATAATCGAGCAGGTTTATGCGGCACTGTCTGAGAAGGGTTACAATCCTGTAAGTCAGATAGTAGGATATATTATGAGCGGAGATCCTACATATATCACAAGCTATAAGGGCGCGAGAAGTCTCATCATGAAGGCGGAAAGAGATGAGATCATCGAGGTTCTTATGGAACACTATATTGAGACAAAGTTGAAGTAGATATGAGATATATGGGACTTGACTATGGAACGAAGACTGTGGGTGTGGCTCTCTCGGATGAGCTTTTCATCACCGCACAGCCCTTCGAGACCATAGTGCGTGAAAAAGCAAATAAGCTCAGAAAGACTCTTGCGCGTATTGAAGAGATCATTGCCGCTGAGGGCGTGACGAAGATAGTGCTGGGGCTTCCGAAAAACATGAATAATACGCTCGGTGAAAGAGCGGAGGCGACGAATGAGTTCAGGGAGATGCTGGAAAGAAGGACAGGGCTTCCTGTTATTCTTGTGGATGAAAGACTGACGACGGTGGAAGCGGACAGGATACTTGAGGAGACCGGTGTGGCTCAGTCCGGAAGGAAGGAACATATCGATAAGATGGCAGCGGCTATCATATTACAGAATTATCTGGATTCACAGAAAACGCAGAACTGAATAGGGCTGATTGGATTGAAGGGTCAGCAGATGCTGACGGACGATCGGGAAAGAGTAAAAAATGGATAAAACAGAAAAGATAGTATTTGATACAGACGAAGGAAAAGTAGAATTTTATATAATCGCTGACACAAGGATACAGGGCAAGAATTATCTTCTGGTAACGGACAGTGAAGATGAGGACGGAGAATTCCTTGTTCTAAGAGATGATTCAAAGGCAGAGGACTCATATGCAGATTACAGCTTTGTTGAGGATGATGCGGAGCTTGACGGAGTCATTAAGGTTTTTGATGAAATTCTTGACGATATAGATTTGGAGGTTTGAAATTGAATAAAAACAGTGGTAAGCCGGTGAAGATCATTCCGCTGGGAGGACTTGAACAGATAGGAATGAATATCACGGCTATAGAGTATGAGGACAGTATCATAGTGATCGACTGCGGCCTGTCCTTCCCGGACGACGGAATGCTTGGAATCGACCTTGTCATTCCGGATGTGACTTATCTGATAGAAAATAAGGATAAGATCAAGGGACTTGTCATAACACATGGACATGAGGATCATATAGGCTCGATACCTTATGTCGAGAAACAGATAAATATGCCTATTTACGCTACCAAGCTTACGATGGGACTCATCGAATATAAGCTTAAGGAGCATGATCTGATAAATAATATTAAGCGTAAGGTTGTAACCTACGGACAGACCATCAATCTGGGGTGCTTCAGGGTTGAGTTCATCAGGACCAACCACAGTATAGCGGATTCGGCTGCGCTGGCTATATTTACGCCGGCAGGCATCATCGTTCATACGGGCGACTTCAAGGTTGATTACACACCGGTTTACGGAGGAATAATCGATCTTCAGAGATTTGGTGAGCTTGGAAAGAAGGGCGTGCTTGCGCTGCTCGCGGATTCGACAAACGTTGAGAGGCCGGGCTTTACTCCGTCGGAGAAGACGGTTGGCAAGACTCTGGATCATATATTTGACGATAACAGAGACAGAAGACTGATAATCGCAACTTTTGCAAGTAATGTTGACAGGGTTCAGCAGATAATCAATTCGGCCTACAAATACGGAAGGAAATGTATCGTTGAGGGTAGGAGTATGGTGAACATCATCAGCATAGCTTCCGAACTCGGATATATAAATATTCCTGAAAATACGCTTATTGATATCGATAACGCGAAGGATTATCCGGACAATCAGTTGGTTTACATAACGACGGGCAGCCAGGGCGAGGATATGGCTGTGCTTTCAAGGATAGCAGGGTCTATTCATAACAAGATCAAGGTTAAGCCGGGCGACCTGGTTGTATTTTCCTCTCATCCTATTCCGGGTAATGAGAAGTCGGTTTACAGAGTTATCAATGAGCTTGAGATGAAGGGCGCGAAGGTTATCTATCAGGATACTCATGTTTCGGGTCATGCCTGCCAGGAAGAGCTGAAGCTGATGTATGCACTGACAAGGCCGAAGTATTCTGTGCCGGTTCACGGTGAGTACAGACATCTTAAGACTCACGCGGAGCTTGCATTCGAGATGGGTATACCGAAGGAGAATATCAAAATACTGAAGACCGGTGATGTGCTTGAATTGTCGGATGAGGTATTTGAGGTGACGGGCAGAGTGCCTGCAGCCGGAGTTCTCGTTGACGGACTTGGCGTCGGCGATGTTGGAAATATAGTTCTTCGAGACAGGCAGCATCTTTCGGAAAACGGACTTATTATTGTGGCACTTACTCTTGAGAAGGGCAGCGGAATCGTTATGGCGGGGCCGGATATCGTTTCAAGAGGCTTTGTATATGTTAGGGAATCGGAGTCGCTTATAGAGGACTGCCGCGTAGTTGTTGAGGAAGCTATAGCTGAATGTCAGAGCAGGACGACAACTGACTGGAATAAGCTTAAAGGTGCGATAAGGGACTGCCTTGGTGAGTTCCTGTGGAAGAGGACTAAGAGAAGTCCTATGATACTGCCGATCATTTCGGAGGTTTAAATAATGGATGAATTGCTTCAGGAATGTAAAAAACTGAACAATATGCTGAAGGAATCCAAGGAGTATAAGACGTTTGTTAACGCCAGAAAGAATCTCAGACGCAATGAAGATCTTGAGAGGAAACTCAGGGAGCTTTATGCGAGAAACAGGGAGATTCAGGAATACAGCGGAAATGCCTACGAGGAAACGGAGAGGCTTTACTCCGATAATGACGAACTCCTGCATAACTCGATCGTGAATGAGTATATCAGGGCGGAGGGCGCGCTTTGCAGGCTGCTTAGAGATATGCTGGATATTACAGCTGACGGAATAAGATTTGATTATCTTGATGAGGGTAGATAAGATGGCACGAGTAAAAAGAAGTATGGGAAAAAGAGCAGAGAGGACACTGAAGTCGGCAATGGTCTATACATTGACGCTCTTTGTTGATGTTCTTATTGTGTATTTTATAGTGCGTAGCTTTTCAATCGCATATGACTTTTCTTACAATGTATTCAGCGATTCGGCGAAAGATCCCGGTGCGGTTACTTATGTGACCGTCGAGATAAAGAAGGATGCGTCGAGCATGGATATGGCGAAAGCTATCTATAAGTCGGGAGTTATCAAGAATAAATACGTTATGGCTGCGAAACTTACGCTCGGAAAATACGGTAGCGAGATCAAACCGGGTAAGTATAAGCTTTCTGCATCGATGACCTATAACCAGATAATCAATGTGCTGCGCGGCAAGGATAAGGATGCTGATAAGAGCAGCAAAAGCAGTTCGGATAAGACCGACAAGACTGATAAGAAGGATAAGGACGACTGATAAGATGGAATTCGAGAGGATTAATTCGTTTCTGGAGTCCTTTGCAGAGGATGACAGGGACGGGCTTAAGGATATTTATAAAGAAGCACAGGAAAATGGTGTTCCGGTAATACGTAAAAATACTAAGGAGCTGCTGAGGCTCCTTATTCTTATTGCGGGGCCGAAGAGGATACTTGAGGTCGGAACGGCTGTGGGTTATTCGGCGCTGATCATGGATGAGGCGCAGAAGATGGCTGCCGGGACGATCGGTGCAGCTGACAAGGCGTTTGGTTCGGTCGGAGCGGATTATATATGTGATTCGGGATGTAAGGATGACAGTGTGCAGAGCTTAGAGATAATCACAATCGAACTGGATGATAAAAGAGCAGACGAGGCACAGGACAACTTCGAGGCGATACTTGGGAGTAAGGATGCGATAAAGCTGCTCCGTGGTGATGCTTATCAGGTTATGAAGGATATGACGGTTGAGGAATACGGGCTGTTTGATATGGTATTTATCGATGCGGCGAAGGCACAGTATTCGGGGTATTTTGAAGAGGCAATGAGAATGACGAAGAAGGGAAGTATAATAATCTGTGACAATATACTTTCGGGCGGAGAGATACTGGAATCGCATTTTCTTGTGGAGAAGAGGAACAGGACGATACATGACAGGATGAGAAGCTTCCTGAAAGAGATTAAGGATGATAAGAGGATCTATACGGCGCTCCTTTCTGTTGGGGATGGAATGTCGGTGTCGGTGAGGCTTTCGTGAGGATATGTGGAGTTGAGCGCCGGTCGGCTTTCGTGAGAAGATGTGTTGTTTGTATGGTAAGATTATAAGAGAAGATACTGTATTGATGTGGTTGTGATGGATTGATGTGATTCGGCGTTGGAATAACGGGAGGAAGATGAATGTCAGATAATAAGAAAAAGGTTGAGCTTCTGCTGCCGGCAGGCGGACTGGATACTTTGATGACCGCGGTTGATTACGGCGCGGATGCGGTTTATATCGGCGGTGAAAGATTCGGACTCCGTGCGAAGGCGGACAACTTCTCGCTGGAGGATATGAAGCAGGGTATAAAATATGCGCATGAAAGAGGAGTGAAGGTCTATCTCACTGCAAATATATTTGCGCATAATGATGATATAAAAGGAATAGGTGCGTATTTTGACGAGATAAAGGATATCGGACTTGATGCGGTGCTGATCTCGGATCCGGGTGTATTTATGCTTGCGAAGGAGCATATGCCTGAGATGGAGCTGCATGTCAGTACGCAGGCGAATAATACAAATTACGGGACCTTCAACTTTTGGTACGGAATGGGCGCGAAGAGAGTTGTATGCGCGAGAGAGCTTTCGCTTCGGGAAATAGCTGAGATCAGAAAGAATATCCCGGAGGATCTGGAGATTGAGGCGTTTATGCACGGGGCGATGTGTATTTCCTATTCAGGAAGATGTCTGCTGTCGAATTATCTGACGGGGCGCGATGCGAATAAGGGACTCTGCACCCATCCTTGCAGATGGAAATATACTGTTACGGAGGATCCTTCTGCGGCGAAGGCGGCAAAAGAGAACGGAGAGCTGATGGGCTTCGCGGTTGTCGAGGAGAATAGGCCGGGCGAATATATGCCGATCGAGGAGGATGAAAGAGGGACGTATATATTTAACTCGAAGGATCTCTGCATGATCGAGCATATTCCGGAGATGATAGAAGCTGGTATATATTCCTTTAAGGTAGAGGGTAGGATGAAGACTAAGCTTTATGTTGCGTCGGCTGCCAGAACCTACAGGGAAGCGATAGATGATTATCTTGAGTCGGAGGAACTTTACAGGAGTAAGATCCCTCATTATATGGAAGAGATCGCGGCGTGCACATACAGGCAGTTTACGACGGGCTTTTATTTCGGAAAGCCTGACCAGGACAGCCAGATATATGATTCAAATACTTATATAAGAAACTACGTATATCTAGGGGCTGTTGAAGAGGTGACAGAGGACGGGCGCGTTGTCGTATTTCAGAAAAATAAGTTCTGCGTCGGCGATGAGATAGAGGTGATGGACTTTAGAAGCGGCGATATTCCGGCAAAGATCGTGAAGATCGAGGATGAATACGGAAGAGAGATGCCGTCGGCACCGCACCCTAAGCAGAAGCTTTATGTTACACTTTCCTGTGACAGGGGGCTGCTTAAGAAGGGGATGCTCCTCAGGATGAAGGATCAGTCGGATGTCTAATTATTACTGTATTTCATGTATGAAATGAAGGGAAGTTATTCGTTAAATTTCGCTATTTTCTTCTTTTATTTGAAAAGATATTATGGTAAAATGAAGATGATAAAATTTACATAACTATGTAAAAATTTGGGCGGGGTTGCCCTCATAAAGTGAGGTAGAGAAATGAAAATGACTGGAGCAAGAAAGAGGATCCGTATCGGTGATCTTCTTGTGGAAGCCGGAGCTATTTCGCAGGAACAGCTCGAGGAAGCGCTTGCAAAGCAGAAAGAGGAAGGCGGCAGGATCGGTAATATCATCATGAACATGGGCTTCATAAGCAGGGAACTGCTTATAACAGTTCTGACAGCCCAGACAGGTATTGATTTCTGTGAGATCAAGAGTGTCAAGATAGATGAAGCAGTTCTGAAGCTCGTTCCGGACAGCCTTGTAAATAAATACACGGCTATGCCGATCGGCTTTGATGATAACAATCCGAATATCCTTAAGGTTGCGATGGCAGATCCTATGGATCTTGTTGCCGTAGATGATATCAGTATTTCTTCGGGACTTCAGGTTGAGCCGATGCTCGCTTTTGAAGAGGACCTGGTAAATACAATCGGTAAGTATTACGGTAGTGCTCAGGCTATGGAGGCTGCTGAGGCTTATCGTAAGGAGCAGCAGTCGGGAGAGCTTACAGAGGCTGAGACCGACCAGCTGAATGATGAGATCGACAATTCACCTATCGTTCTCCTTGTTAATCAGATCATTGAAGGTGGAGTTAGACAGAGAGGTTCCGATATTCATATCGAGCCTATGGAGACCTACGTTAGAGTAAGGTACCGTATCGATGGTGCCTTAAAGCAGGTAATGACTTATGACTACAGTCTGGCAGCAGCTATTTCCGCACGTATCAAGATCATCGGCGGAATGGACATAGCTGAGAAGAGAAAGCCTCAGGATGGTCGTATTACCATCATGGTAGACAGAAGAGAGTTCGATGTCCGTGTTTCTATCCTTCCTACAGTTTACGGAGAGAAGACGGTTATGAGACTTACCTCCAAGGATGGACTTACAAAGCCTAAGTCAGGACTTGGATTCTCACCTTCGGAAATAGAAGTATTTGACGGTATCCTCAGTAACCCGCACGGCATCATCCTTGTTACGGGTCCTACAGGTTCCGGAAAATCAACAACACTTTACACATCATTATCAGAGCTGAATACAGAGGATGTTAACATCATCACGGTTGAGGATCCTGTCGAGGCAAATATCGACGGTATCAACCAGGTACAGGTTAATGTTAAGGCTGAGCTTACTTTCGCGGCAGCACTTAGATCTATCCTCCGTCAGGACCCTGATATAATAATGATAGGAGAGATCCGAGACGGCGAGACTGCCCAGATAGCCGTTCAGGCGGCCATCACCGGTCACCTTGTTGTTTCGACACTTCATACAAACTCAGCTGCTTCGACAGTTACCCGTATCATAGACATGGGTATCGAGCCGTACATCATCGGCGATGCTCTCGTTGGAGTTATCGCACAGAGACTTGTTAGACGTCTCTGCCAGTCATGTAAGACACCTCGTCTTGCGTATGATGAAGAGAAGACGGTTCTCGGTATCGAAGATATGGACGAGGATGTAGTTGTTTACGAGCCGGCAGGATGTCCGCTCTGTAACGAGACAGGTTATTCAGGACGAATCGGTGTTTACGAGATGATGCCGGTTTCAAGAGACCTTCAGGCGGTTATTTCCAAGGGAGCTACTGCAGATGTTATTGAGGCACAGGCGCTTAAGGAAGGAATGTCGACGCTGAAGATGAGTGCCGCTAAGCACGTTCTGAATGGCATCACATCACTTGAAGAGATGAAGAAGATCACATATACAACAGGTGATGAGTACTAATTAGTATATCGATCCGGTAAAAAGAATAATGAATCCGGATTAATATAAAGATATGAGAAAATAAGAAAGGACAGGGGATTACAACAATGATTGATATGGACGAACTCCTTAGCATGGCTATCGAGAAGAATGCATCAGATATTCATATTGCTACAGGAATACCACCAAAGCTTCGTATCAATGGTCAGCTGATCGATGTCGATGTACCACCGCTTACAGCGCTGGATGCGGCAGAAAGTATCGGAATGACAATGAACGACAGACACAAAGCAATACTTAAGGACAGAGGTGAGTGCGACTACGCATACTCTGTAAGAGACAAAGGACGTTTCCGTGTAAACGTATTTATGGACAGAGGAAATATGGCGGCTGCCTACAGAAAGATCGATACGATCATCCCGAAGCCTGAGGCTCTCGGACTTCCGCCATCAGTAGTTGAGCTTTATAAAAAGAAGAGAGGACTTGTACTGGTTACAGGACCTACAGGTTCAGGTAAATCTACAACACTTGCTTCTGTTATAAATAAAGCAAATGAGAATCTTGCAACACATATCATAACTCTTGAGGACCCTATCGAGTATATTCATAAACATAAGAAGGCGATAGTTAACCAGAGAGAGCTTGGAATGGATACACTTTCATTTGATAATGCGCTTAGAGCTGCACTCCGTGAAGACCCGGATATCATCCTCGTAGGAGAGATGCGAGACCCTGAGACAATTCAGATCGCTATCACAGCGGCTGAGACAGGCCACCTCGTATTTTCAACACTTCATACAATCGGTGCCGCAGCAACTATCGACCGTATTATCGACGTATTCCCTCCGCACCAGCAGCAGCAGATCAGAATCCAGCTTGCGATGGTTATCGAGGGCGTTATTTCACAGCAGCTTATTCCTACATCGGATGGCAAGGGCCGTGTGGCAGGTTTCGAGGTCATGCTCGCAACACCGGCTATCAGAGCTCAGATCCGTGAAGCTAAGACCCACCAGATCGAGTCTACTATCCAGACTTCAAAGGGTATGGGAATGATCACAATGGATGACGCACTTGTAGACCTTTACAGGAACGGTATCATCACAAGGGATAATGCACTCCTTTATGCACAGGATCAGACAACAATGCATAAGAACTTATATTAATAATAAGAAGAGATAGTGTATTATTAAGATTTGCTTAATACAAAATATAGAATTTTTGATCGATATTTATGGAATATTAACAAAAACGTTGCAAAATATTATGTAATGTTGTATTATTCTCGTAGATATGGCAAAAATCTATTAATTGTTCGGAGGAAATGGTATGGCACAATTTAATTACAAAGCTATGGACTCTACCGGTAAACAGAAAAAGGGTTCCGTAGAAGCACAGAATATCGACCTTGCGAAGGAAAAACTGAGAAAAGAAGGACTCAGCATATTGGATATCAATGAGTATAAGGATATTCAGATTAACTTCGGTAAGAAGAAGGTCAAGAAAAGGGATCTTTCAGTATTCTGTAAGCAGTTCGGTTCGATACTTCGCGCCGGCGTTCCTATCATTCAGGCGCTTGACATGCTTTCTGATCAGATGGAGAACAAAGTATTAAAGCAGGCGCTGAAAGAAGCTCAGGCTCATGTTCAGAAGGGTGGTACTCTTGCGGATGCATTTAAGCTGAATCCAGATGTATTCCCACCTATGCTCTACAACATGACGGCAGCCGGTGAGGTTTCAGGTAAGCTTGAGATTTGCTTTGAAAGACTTGCTACACAGTTCGAAAAGGATGGATATATTCAGGGTAAGGTTAAATCAGCCATGACATATCCTATCGTAGTACTTGTAGTTATCGGCGTCGTAGTAGCAATCATGATGATCAAGGTTATTCCGACCTTCTCTCAGATGTTTGAGGAAATGGGAACAAAACTTCCGTCAGCGACACAGATGCTGGTTAACTTCTCGGATTTTCTGGTTCATAAATGGTGGTTGATGCTCATAATAATTGTTGCAGTTATATTTGGTATAAAAGCATTTAAGGCGACTCCTACAGGACAGACTTTCTTCGGAAAGATGGCACTTAAGATGCCGGTATTCGGAAGCCTTTCAATCAAAACTGCAGCAGCAACCTTTGCAAGAACATTCTCAACGCTTCTTGCTTCTGGTATCTCAATGATCGATGCTATCGAGCAGACGGCGAAGATCATGAAGAATAAGGTTATCAGAGATAAACTTATGGATTGCAAGGCTCAGGTTGCAAGAGGTGTTCCTCTTTCTAAGCCAATCAGAGATATGGATATTTTTCCTGTTATGCTTCCTCAGATGATGCACATCGGAGAAGAGACAGGTAATATTGAAGATATGATGGTTAAGGTTGCTGACTATTATGAGGAAGAGGTTGACCTTGCAGTCGAATCGCTTTCGGCAGCTATGGAGCCGCTTATCATGGTTGTGCTTGCAGCAATCGTTGGTGTTATCGTCGTTGCTATTTACTCACCAATCATGAGTATGTACGATGCGGTAGACAGCTACTAAGATACAAAGGGTGAATACACTGAGCCGGAGGATGGAGACCTGATGACGAGATTACAGGTGAAATCGTGAAGGGGATGTGATCACATAAATGTTACACATAGTTACGATATAATCCGCTGGACGAGAAGCGGAATATATATATTATCTAAAACTATGAAAAAAACTAAAACAAAAGAAAAGGAGAATCAATTATGAAGAAGACAAACAAAGGTTTCTCACTCGTTGAGCTTATCATCGTTATTGCTATCATGGCAATCCTTGCAGCAGCTATCGCTCCTGCACTTATCCGTTACATCGACAAGTCAAGAAGAGCTGATGATGTAACAGCAGCTGGTACAGTACTTACAGGCGTTCAGACAGCACTTGCTGATGAGGACTGCTATTCAGAAGTTGCAGGCAAGAGCGGAATCATCGTTTCAGTTAAGGCGGGAAATAAGACCACTACAACTGTTACTGCAGCAGGTCCTAACCTTAAGTCAGAGATGGAGTCTACACTTGCTTCAGGATGCCCAATCAAGTACACAAAGAAAGATGCTAAGTATTACAATGTAGCAATCAATGGTGAAGTGTTAACTGTTTACATTGCTAAGAGTGCAAGCAGCTCTGAATGGGAGATTCAGCCTTCAACAAACAAGCTGTATAAGTAATTACGTTATTCGTGTAAAGGCGTAATCATATGGGGGCTTTAACTCGTCATAAAGCCCTCATAATTAAAGAAAATTTTGTTTTTAGTTTTTATAAAGGTAACTTAAATATTTGAATGAGTGTTTAATAACTGATTGAGGGGTTAAACCTTTGATTGGTTTTTTGCGGTCAGTAGTTTTCTACTCTGACAGCTATATAAACAAATAAGGGGCGTAAGCCAAAATAAAAAAGAAACTACTGATTAGCGAGGGAGGCTATAGGATGGCAAAGAGTAATAAAGTCTTATCAATAGACATTACAAACGAAAGTATTACTATCATCGAAATCTCAGCTTCGCAGAAGAAGCAGACGAATATCCATAAGGTTCTCATGTTTGAGACTCCTGAAGATAGTTTCGAAGATGGTGTGATCAGAGATCAGGACAAGATAGCAGGGGAAATCAGAGCTCAGCTTAATGCTGCAGGCGTTACAAATAAAAATGCTATCTTTGTTATGTCCTCAACAAAGATAGTTAACAGAGAGGTGGAGATACCTCAGGTTAAGGAAAATAAGATCGGCGGTATCATCAATGCCAACGCATCTGAGTATTTTCCTGTAAATGTAGAAGATTATGTTATCTCTCACTCACTTCTTGAGTCTGTAACAGATGCGGAAGGTAATAAGAAGATGAGAGTTATGGCAGTTGCTGCTCCTCAAACTATGGTTAGGTCATATTATGATCTGGGCGCTGCTGCAGGCCTCAAGGTTGAAGCACTTGATTATATCGGTAATGCTATGCTTCAGCTCATCAAGACACAGACAACTGAGCAGTCAACGACCATGGTTATTCAGCTTGGTTCTGAGTCTACAGTTCTTAATATTGTTCAGGGGGATAAGCTTCTCCTTCAGAGAACAGTTCCTTATGGTACGAATCCGGTTGTTAACGTTGTTATGGAAGAGAAGGGCGTTGATGCTACAACAGCTATGGCACTTCTTCAGAATGATCGTATCATTACGGTTGACTTTGATGACAACGAAGCGACAGGTGCATTCAGATACCTTATCAACAACATCGGTCGTGTTATGGATTATTATGCAAGTAAGAATCCTGACGCTCCTATCGATGACGTATTCCTTACAGGAGACGGAGCTCTTATCAAGGGTATCGATGGTCTCTTTAAGATCCAGCTTAATGTTTCAACAAGAGTAATGGACAGCCTTTATAATATCAAGTTCGATCCTTCGATTGATATGAAGGTTTACAGCCCGGTTTATTTGATCGCTCCTATCGGTGCGGCTATGGATCCTATGGGCTTCAACCCTTCTGCTAAGGGTGGTAAGGCTTCGGCAGGCAGTGGAATAAGCACTGTTCCTTTTGTTGTATTTGTAATCCTTGCTGTTGCAGCAGTAGCAGCTCTCTGGTTTATGGAGCATAAGAAGGTGACAGACGCTGAGGACGAGACAGATGATCTTAAAAGACAGATTGCAGCTGCAAGTGAGATCAACAAGATAATTGCTGAACATGATGATGCTGAGAGAAAAGCTATCGATGTTCTCACAATGTCAGCAATGACAAGACATAATAATGAGCAGGCGCTTGAGTTTATCAATAATCTTGAGGATGCACTTCCTGTTAATTGTGTTATTAGTGCATTTACTTCGAGCGATTCTTCAATCAGTATTCCGGGCAATGCATCAAGTTACGATGATATAACCGAACTGATAATGAATCTTAAGAAGATTGAATGTATAGATAATGTGTTTATATCTTCTATAGCATCATCGGTTGACGAAGCTACAGGTGCTACGCTTTATCAGTTTACTTTGACGTGTGTATATAAACCGTTACAGATTGATAATCCGTTAGAATCAGCAGAGCAGGAATAAGGAGGAAATAGACATGAAAAAATCAGATGTTCAGATCTTATTAGTAATACTTGGAATTGCCATCCTTGTTCTTGGGTATCTTTTTGGTTTCAAAAAGGAGAAGGATAAACTTGAAGAGCAGGAAGATACAAATGCAGCTCTCAGAACACAGTTGCATGAACTTCAGGAGAAAGCGAAGATGAAGGATCAGCTTCTTGCTGAAACGGATGAATATAATAAGCTTTTTGACAAAGAACTTACAAAGTACCCGGCAGACCTTAATCAGGAAACTGCGGTTGCTTTTATGAAGGGCGTTGAGGAACAGCTTGAGTTTACAAATGTTGCTATTGGCTTCTCTAGACCGGCGGAATTCTATGTACTCGGTCAGGGTACAGCAACAGGAACGGGCGTTGCCAGTCAGGAAGTTGGAAGTGATTCGTATGTATGCCAGAGCGTCACTTATGGAATTAACTATAGGGGTTCATATGAAGGCTTAAAGCAGTATCTTGATTATATAGCTAACTATAAATATTTCATGAATATTTCTAGCTTTAATATAACTGTTAATCAAGATGACACAACAAAAGAAGAAATATATACGGGTTCTGTTTCACTTCATGCTTATTCTGTAAGTGGACCTGACAGAACACCTGAACAGCCAAATGTAGATGTTCCTAACGGGGTTGGAAATATCTTCACAGGCAACGGATCTATCACACCTGCTACAACAGGCAAGTATGATTCGGATCAGGGAGCTTCAATCGTTTCAGATCATGACCTTACAATCGGTCTTGTAAAGGCAAACAACGATACAACAAAGGCAAGTGTTATCGTAGCTTCTGATGAGAATAAGGAAGACACGATCGTTTCATACGAAGGAAATGACGTGGCAACACTTGATATCTCTGTACAGGAGAAAGATGGAAAGAACTATGTAACTTACAGTATTGGTGACAAGCAGTATGAGGCTGAGCTTCTTTCTAAGGAGCTTAAGATTCTTGTTGCTTCTACAGCCAGAGTTGATGCAGAGGACCTTAGCGGAGTTAAGGTTAATATCAGCAACTCAACAGATGTAGCAGTGTATATCAAGGTTCAGGGCGATGACTCAACCAATCCTAGATTTGCACTTGGAACAAAGAGTGGCAGTGTAACTGTTTATTAGAAAGAATTGGAGTGGTGCGAAAGTGGCGAAGAAAAAGAATTTAGGCTTCAGCTTAATAGAAGTCGTAATAGCCGTTGCAGTACTTGGTTTATTGATCACACCAATCCTGACTCAGATTGTTCAAACGTCTAATACTAGCAGGAAAGCCAAGGAAAGGCAAGCTGCTATTGAAAACGCGGAATACATAACAAATTTTATTCAAAAAACAGACAAGTCGGAGCTGGATAAATCCAGTTCCGACGGTGTATCCGATATCAACATTACCGGTTATCAAAGATACTATGATAATGACGGTAAAATTGAGTGTAAAATCGTTGATATAAATGGAGAAGTGAAAAAAACTGTTTATTATAATGCGTCCGTATATGATTTGGACAATGTAAAGTTAGGACCAAAATCAAATGAATATACGCGAAAGGCAGTGCTTGATGATTTGAGTAATAACGTGGTTGCTGCCGGCTATAGTATAGTATATGACAAAAATAAGTATACAGAGTCTTTAAAGAGCAAAGGCTATCAGTTAACTAATGAAGGTTCAATAGTTAAGCATTATTCTGATAGTGAGGATTATCCTGATCTCGTTAAAGAGATAGTATGTGAAGAGAGAACACTTGCGTATGCAGATTCATATGTGAATCCAAATAAGGTTAGCCTTGGCTTTATCCAGGATCTCGATTCTACCAAGGTTGCAATCATTCAAGGTATAGCTTCGAATTTTGATACCCAGGTTACAAATGAGATATTCTCTCAAAAAATGAATACTCTTAAACTTAATGACGAGGATGAGTGGAATAATCAGGTCGGTCGTACGGACGATACAGTGTTTGCTAATGATGAGACTGGTGTAAGGCTTCTTTATGTATCGATAACGGCACATAAAAATCTAAGTAATAAGATAGATTATTATGAAGTCAAATGTGATGTGTGCTATTACGATAATTATACTGTATTAGGCTACCACGGTACCGCAAAGCTTAAGTATAATGTTTACGCTAAAAAATTCTATACTTCAGAATCTCCTGATATCTATTTGATTTATGAGCCTTATGTTTCAGATGCTGGAAAGAGTTTATATTCATATAATGATTATATTGAGGTTTATAATGATGCAGATACTTCTGATTCAAAATTGTATTTGATCAAACCAAGTAAAAACCAATTATATGGTACAGCTTATGCAACTGAAGAGTATAAGAATAATTATGTAACTGAAAATAATGGTACAATAAAGCCTGTAAATATCAACATCCAGGCAGCTTTGAAGAGCGAAGAGGATATAGGCTCTAAGGATGTTATCAAGATTTACACAAATCTGGATATTTCTTATAATAAAGATGGATGGGATCAGTTCTCGTTTGATAATACTATAAGGAATGCAGGAGCAGCAGCCGGCGTAGATGATATAAAAGCAGCTCAGCTTACAGAATTAAGAAGCATGCCATGGCCTAGTGAAATAACAAAGTCTGCTTCATATCCTAAAGTGAATCTTTTAAAGCTTACAGATGATACTAATATTTCTGATAGACTTTATACAGTTACTGTTATACTAGAATCGCTTGATGGCAAGATGGACGATGTTAGATATACCGCTGGAAAGGGGGTTGACTAGATTTGAGGAATTTTTTCAAAAATCTTAAAAATGAGAAAAATGAAAAAGGTTCAGGAATTATTCTGGTAATAGTTGCTCTTTCTTTTCTTGGTATTATTGCAGGTGCACTTCTTACAGCTGTAGCGTATGCCTATAGGCTTAAGCTTTATGATTATAATGCGAAGGATAATTACCATTATGTAGAACAGGCTATGGATGAAGTGTATGCAGGACTTGGTGGAAGAACTACATCCAAGATGCAGGAAGCATATACTAAAACAGTCGAGGAAATGGTTTACTTTGATACGACTCAAAAAGCATATGTTAATATAGGTGATGAGGTAGCTAACAAGAAATTTAAAGATAATTTCATGAATAGCTTCAAGAACGATACAACATATACAAGCATTGTGAATCTTAGTCAATTGATACAGTCATATATATCGAATTCATCAGTTACTGTTGATAGCAGTAAGATGAAGGTTAAGTATTATGATATTAATAATAATGTTGTAATGACTGTTCCGGGAGAAACAATGCTTGAAGAGATATCGGATGTTGAACTTGGAAAGATTGTTATCCAGAATCTTGTTCTTAGAAGAACAGCTAAGTATGAGAGAAGTTCTGCAAATGGTACTTTTACTCAGACTATCTCAACTGATATAGAAATAGCAAGACCTGATTTTAATGTTCAGTTTAATACTGTTAATTCTAAAAACTCAGTTCTTTATGAGTATGCTCTTATAGCAGATTCCGGAGTTGAGATAAATAAAAGTGCAGCATCACCGCTTTTAATTAATGGTAATGTATATGCAGGTGCAGATTTCTATAATAAAGGTTATAATCAATATGGTGTAACTGATGAAACAGCGAAGAACGAGTATGCAGAAGGTAAAAAAATAGTTGATGCTAAAAATGCGGATGGTTCATTGGCAGATGTTACGGTTAATCTTAACGTTGTTTCTAGCAAGACACATGTTACAGGAGGAGACACATTCCTCTTTAACGCACGTCTTGCAGATCAGATGTATGGAAATCAGGATGGAATCTTAACAGAAGCGGAATACTCTGCATATAAAGCCAGTATAAATGTTAATAAAAGTCTTCTCTATAATGGATATAATGAGAATAGTAAGTATTCAGGATTATATATAAATGGAGCCAAGGTTTCTATTATGGCTGATACATTAATTGTACCGGGCAGCATAGCTGTTATGAATGGTGCAAATCTTTCTGTATACAGTAATAAAGGAACGAAGATTCAGAAGTCGAATGTTTGGGCTGATAACGTTATTCTTGGGGGATATAATTATACGGTTCCTTCAGGAACAACAACAAAGAACGTTGGATCCAATGCAACATTTGTTGCAAACATGTATATCAGAGATGACCTTGAGGTAAATGCCGATAATTCAAGATTTGAATTGATTGGTAGTTATTATGGATATGGTAATGGTACCCAGACCAAGAGAGCATTTGTTCCACTAATCTCTTTAGACGATAATAACAACAATATTTATCTGCAAGAAGCAACATCCGGAGGTTATGAGGATAGATCACATTATAATAGTAGTGCTATTGTTGTCAATGGTCAAAAGTCTGAATTGGATCTTTCAGCAGCAAACAGCATTTATGTTGCCGGACAGGCATATGTAGAGCTTTCAGCTAAGCATCAGGATGTTGAAGTTGATGAAGCTAATGGTGAAATAGTATATGCATCCGGTAAGGATGGAAAACAAGCGGTTACTAAAGAAGTAATCACTTATGACGCAACAAAACAGGACTATAGAACAGGTGAAAGTATATCAGTAAAGAGTAACCAGTTGATATATATTCCTAATGGAACCGGTACATATGAAGACGTTAAGGAGGATGGTGTCGTTGCATATCAAACGATAGCTATTTCAAAGAATCTCCTCGTCAAGGATAGTAGTAATTACAATTTATTTGAAGCGTTCTTCAAAGACACATCAAAAGTTCCGTGCGTATCTGTAGTGCCGGCAGGCTCAACAAGGACTTATCATTACTTTGATTTTGACAGAATATATGCTCAGGATGATAAGGGATATGAAAGTCCGGAGGCTATGGCGGCTGCTTATGCAACGGCTTATATGGCAGAGCTGAATAAGAGCTCATCAGAAGCTTCGTTAAATTTCAGCCCTATCAAGGAATATCTTGATAAGGATGTAACAAGTGGTGAACTCTTTAGTGCAGGACAGATTCTTTTGCCGGAGGATGCTTCGGCACCGGTTTATGCGAGTGGTGCGTTAACAAGTATTATTACAACAAACGGAAAGAATAATTATAATGTTGTTGTTAGTTCTGATTCAGGAATAACAAGACCTATTACAGTTGAAGGCGATACGGCAGCAGGTAGTACATCATCAACGGCAGAGAGTATTATTCTTGCTAGTGATTTTACAAAACATTATAATTATTTAAAATTCTCACTTATAGATCTCGCAGCAGGTTCAAGTGAAGCAAGCTTTGTGGATGGACTTGTTTCAGAGGCGAAGTATGGTGAAGCAGCTTTGTCTCCACTCAATAGATACTTTAATATGAAGAATCTTTATGAAGTCAGACCCGCATCAGGTGGTGAAACAGGGGAAGCTGAACATGTATTAAAGCTTTCCTCGGGTTATAAAGTATGGATAACGAATGGAGATGTTGAAATTAAAGCTTCCGATTGTGAGGAAGTTGATGGTCAAAGAGTTGTAAGAGGTATTATCCTTACAAAAGGCGATGTATACTTTGGCGCAGGAGTTAACAGGTTTGAGGGGCTTATAGTTGCAGGAGACAAGATTTACATAGGAAATGATGTTAGTGCAATTTCAGCAAACCCTGAAGTCTGCAAAGCAATTGTGACCGAGTTACAGACAGATAAGGATAAAGATGCAGAAAAAGTATTAAGAACTTTTGTTGGTTATAGTTCAGCGTATGATGGACTGTCAGTAGAGGATCTTAAAAAGCTTTGTGATGACAGAAAGATAACCTATACAGCAGAGGAGGCTAATCAGCCTGAAAAGCTTATAACAAAACTTATAGAGTATGATAATAATGGTGATAATACTCTTAAAAAGATAGACACTATTGATTATTCAGACGTTGTAAGATATAGCAATTGGATGAAGAACTCAGAATAGGAGAGTGGGCATGAAAAAAACTATTTTAAAGAATAAGGGCTTCTCTCTGGTTGAGATGATCATAGTACTGGCTATAGTTGCTGTAATGTCAACAATGGCACTTATCTCGATTAATGTTATTCATTCGGCAAAGGCTAAGGATGCTGCTTCGGTTTTTGATTCCGAAGTAGCAACCCTTAAGACGAAAGCTAAAGGGATGGGTGTTGACCTTAACAAGGATGGTAAGCTGGATGAAAGTGAGTTGAATCTTCTCTATTGTATCAAGATATACAAGGAAGGTGATACATACTATCTTTGTACAGGATATACTAATAAGAGCTCAATTGCTTCAAGCTTTGTATCTACTGCTACCAATAACAGTGGCAAGGGTAGAAACCTTTCTAGTTATGTTAAGATTAAGTATACTGGAAAGCTTGCTGATGGTACAACTGTTACAGATCAGGAACCGGGCGATGAGGGAAATGCAATCTATATAGTATTTAACAAGCGCGGGGAATGCGTATCTGGTGTTGGAGAATATGAGTTTTTTAAGCCTAATGGAAGAACAGTTGCCAGAAAGTATATCAGGGCTAATGGCAGCCATGGCTCGAAGTGATGGGGGTGATCGAATTGGTTCTTAATAAGAAAAAGAATAAGGGTTTCACTCTTGTTGAGCTTATCGTAGCATGTGCTGTATTGGCACTTCTTATAACAGCTGTTGTTACTATGATGGGGCATGAGTCAGTAATTCTGAAGAAAAATGAAGCGGATATATCTGTTCAGAACTCGGCTCAGGAAACCTATAATGAAATATCTGACATAATGATGCAGGCTACAAAAATCAGAATTGTTGGATATGTCACAAAAGATGGATCAGATATAGTTTTTCCTAAAAAGACTGTTGGAGATAAGTATGGAGCCACAGATAACCTTAATCTTCTTGCCTTCACAAAAAAAGGTCAGGAAAAATCTAGTGATGATAAGAACTTTGAGGACAGTGGTGTAAAAATGCCTGGAGATTCTGAAGCCACTGAGGAGGTATATTTAAAAACTGTGGGGGATTCAGATTCGCAGTACAAGAAACTGTATCTGACTAGAATTGAAGTTGATTATAGTGTCCCTTATGATTCGGCATTCAATAATGGAGTTGAAGTTGAGGCTGGAACTGACAAGGATGTTTGTAGTGCGACGATTATATTTGATGCTAATAAGATTTATATAACCAAGACATACAAATATATGAAGCTCCTTGATACAACATATAGCACCAGCAGTAGTAATGAAGAAAGAGATGCGTGTCTCTATACATCAAAATTAAACTATTTAAAGGATGGCGCTCGAACAATTAGCGCAGCTATTGCAACAGTAGATACTGAGAATCAGAGTATAAGTCTTGAATTAAAGTTTTTAGACAATAAGATGACGTATAATGTTAGTGGCATAACAAACGTTAAAAATTCTTATGTCTTCATTGATGCTAAATAGAAAGGAAGGTGATAATGGATGAGAAAAATTAATAAAAAAATTTTAGTAGCTGCTTTATCACTCCTACTTATTGCTTGTGCGTTTGTTACTATCCTTTCGTTTACCATGGCAGCAAGTGGAGACGGGGAAGATGGGACAAAGACTGTAGAAGCAAGTCCTTCCTTTGATGTTGTTACAGTTTACAATATCGATAAAATTGTGGAAAATTCGAACTCAGGAACTGATCCATATTTTCATATAGTTGAGGTTAGTTCAAGTGGTAATTACTCCGCAATGAGTGATACTACTGTATTGTCAAAGGTTTTTACGGATTATGTTTTTAATGGATACAAGACAATTGCCGATAGTATGAAAGAGGGGATGATTGATTATAAACCTTTCAATACTGTTAATATGTCTTCGTTACAGGAACATAATTGTATCGAAGCTTTAGCAAAGGCAGACCTTATATATGTTCATAATGATTCTTCTAGTTATTTTGGCAAGGGAGATAACGATCTGCCGGAATCAATAAAGCTTCAGCTTTGTTCATCAGCGACAAGTAAATTCGTTCCATTCATTATTGATGGACCGATTGCAACACAGGAAATTATTTCTAGCAGTACATCGTCATATTCAGAACTTGTTACAAAAGAGTTCAAGAAATATGGTGGTAGGAAGTATACCTATCAATGGAATACTGAATCACAAGGTACAGCTCTTCAGTATTTTACACATGAAACGTCTGCCTATATCCAGATTGATGGTAAAACTCAGAAGGATAAGTGGACGAAGGTTTATGGTGTTGATGATTACGACCTTACGAATCTTCCGGATGTTGATCCAACACATACGGAAGGTGATGCTACACCAGCGGATAAGCTTGACAGAGATAAGGATTATTATAGTGTTTCTGGAAAGACATCCACAATTGGTAGAATTCTTGTTATAAATGGATCGGCTACTGATGGAAGTATTTCTACTCTTGTAAAGAACAGTATTACAGAATTTACCGGAAAAGTAATACTTGAAGAGGATGCTGTTGATACTATTGATGTTAAGAATAAGGATGATGAAGACGTAAGGCTCATCGAGAAGAAGACAACTGACGATGGTGACGAAGTTCCTCCTATTTATAACAAAGACAATGTCAAGCTTTACTCTGTTCCGGAGGATTCGGGTTTATATAATGCTTATATTAGCCGTAATGATCATCCTGATTTTATGAGCTTTGAGTATTATTCAGGAAAGGATCCGGAGCTTGATACTATTGATTATTCAAAGTATGACATAATAATAGTTGAAAAGGGACCGTATGGTGAAACTGATCTTTCATCGACTAATTATTCAAAACTCGTTGCAGCAATGAATAGTAATCAGCATATACTCTATGATTCATCACTTGTAGGTGTAATTAGTACAGGTGGAGCAGACATAGATTATGGTGAGAATTATGATGTTGTATGCGACAAAGTTATGACAGCAACAGAAGCTCCAAAGTATTCTAATGTTCTTGTAACTAATAAATCAAGGATGGATGCATACATGGCTGCGACAAGCAAGGAAGCTGTAAAAGATATCGCTGATATCATTAACTATGCTTCATACAGAGGTATAGGTGGTGGTGACGATGATACTTCAAACGTTTATACTGTCCTTGAAGTTCAGCCAGCATATCCAATCGACACCAAACTTGCAACGCTTTTTGCAAATGTAAGTGGGAATCATATAAAAAACATAGTTGATCCCCTTGAGAATAACCCATATAAGTCTAATATGACATTTGCACAAATAACAGGACGTATAAAACCTTTGAGCCAGGGAGAGTATTCAACTATTGCAAATAATAGCTGGTATTATCTTCGTAATCAAGGTGTGTTAGATGATACTACTACTGATGAGATTTCTTTTGATGGAACAACATCATTGACAACATTCCTTGAGAATGGTGATAGTATTACTTCAAATATGCTTACAAATGTTACAGACTATTATGCATGGACATTATCAAGAGCAAAAGTGGCTCATGCAGCTAACCTTGATTATAAGGATGTCAGGGTCATTCATATGTCAACATATGAATTTAATTGTACCAAAAAGACTCTTCTGGACAATTTTGATGCCATATACATTGGAGGAGATAATTCGGCCATAAAAACCGTAGGATCGTATCAAACCTCAAAATTAGGCAGCGCCAATATTTATAATATGTATTTTGTGAATGGCGATGCTTATGATTATAATGAGTATTATGGTAAGGATGGCGGAGCTATTGGTACACTTCAGGGTAATGACATCAGTGAGGATAAATTAAGAGAGCTTCTCGAATATAAGAAACAGGGCATGCCTGTTATTATAGGTAAGGATGCTGTTTCAGGACTTACAGGTGCAAACTTAATTGATCCAAATTCAAATATGTTTAGCTTCCTTAAATCATGCGAAGCAGATCATATAGATGGTAAGACTAATATAGTATGGAATTTCAATTATGATGATAAGGTTAAGGTTCTTAATTCGGATTCTAAGTATGGAAATACTATTGAAGGTTTCGTTACAGTATTTGGTGGAACGGAATTGAAAGATTACCTAGGTAATAATGTTACTATTGATTCTGCAAGCGTTAATGAAGCTAATCTTATGAACGCACTTAAGAGTTCTTCTAAGAGACCTAAGCTTGTTGTTACTCCTAATTCGAAGACATATGATGAGAATGATGAGTCAACATGGCTTACAGATCATTATCTTACGTGGAAGTATAAGGCTGCAGGTGGTGAGGACTTTACAGCAAGACTGTATTTCGATGATAACGCAAACAGCCGTTTTGAGTCTGATGAAGTGTTTGATATTGAAACGGGTTCGACAGGTACTCTTTCTATGAATCTCGACAAAGACTACTATGGTGTTGTCTATTGGAAGGTTGAGGTTGAAAATGGTGATGGATTAAGGGCTTCAACAACCGGCGTTTTGAAGATTAAACGTACTGATCAGGAAAAGATGCAGGTTGATATTCTTCAGATTATGCCTAAGGAAGATAGAAAAGTAGATGAGCAGAATAAGGCAACGCTTTATCTTTGCACAGAGTGTCAGCAGTCTAGATATGTGCTCTATACGAACAGACATACTTCAACAAGTATAAGTAAGTATAATGCAGATACAGAACTTACTCTAAGTGGTGGTTTTAGAGATGGATATAATGATACTGAGTTGAATAGATATCCGTTAACCAATAGTGAAAAAACAGGCGTAGTTGACAGGATTAATAATTATATTAATAATGCTCAAAATTCTGATAAATCGCTATATCTAGAGTATATGCCTGATTATGGTCTGACGGGTGAATTCTATCTTAATGTTGATAGCAACCTTGGTGTTCATAATCATAAATTTGGTATAGTTAAGTATGATAGTCAGTATAAAACTGATTTAGGTGCTGAATATACAGGATTGGATGATTGGAATACTAACTGGTTCAATCAGGTTAAGTATGATTACAATGTTGAAATGAATATTGTTAATGATGAAGAGTTTGAGGAATTAATGGAATTAATTGCCGGTATATATAGAGGTAAGGATTCTTCATCAGTTAAGACTATTCGTAGTAAATTTGCTATCGCTAGTGCTGAGTTTAGGAATGCTTACAATGGTATGGTTAAAGTAATCAACGGCACATACAAGAATTCTGTAGCTAATGGAGGATTGACATCTGCCGAGGAAAATGCTCTTAAAAAGTATATGTTTAGCTTTACCGGCTTTAAGATGGGAACCAGTGTTGGTGATAATACTATAATTGCATTTAATGCAGAAGCTGCAACTCAGTATGCAACGCTTTATCCGGATAGTACCGATTCAGATGAAAGAGCTCGTTGGATTGAAGCATATGTTGAAGAAAAAGCTAATGAGATTTTATATTCAGGCTTTGAAGATCAGATGGATAAATATGCTGAAGCTGGTCCGGAGTTGGAAAGACAGCTTAAAGCAATCAAGGCAAGTGGCAATAAACTTGGTGATGTAGATGCATCTATAGTGGCAAAAGAGGTTGATTATGAGCTTTCATATGAAAACCATGATGAAAGACCTTATTATGACCTATTTTCTGTTGATAGCACTGGAAATGGAAAGGTTCCTGAGCTTAAAGATTATGCGGATTCTTATTATCTTTGGAGAGATGCTAAGATTTATGAACAGTTCTTCTATAAGATGTACAGGTATTATTCGCTTCTTTCAGGTGTTGATGATTCGGGCAATATAGATCTGACTCAAACCTATAACTGTGTTGTTTTTGGCGCTGCAAAGAACTTTGGCGGAGCTGATATAACCAGTGATATAGCTATCAAGTCGATTACTAATTACATTGACAATGGCGGTCAGACTTTCTTGTTCTATAATACATTGACATCTAAGGAAGCAACTAAGCATATGACAGAAAAGCTTGCTCCTTACTTTGGTGTAAATGCGGCAACGACTCAGGAGGTTTCTGAACCTGATGAACCTAAGATTAAATATTTATCTGACGATGTTTATAATGGTAAGATAAAAATTAAATTTACTAATGTTTACAATAATTCTAACTATGGTTCTGAATATGAGATAGATGCTGCAGCATCTGAAGTAAATGTTGTATTCAATGGTGTAAATGGTAATAATGAAGGATTTACTATTGCTATTTCTGATAACTCAGCTGCTAACAAGAGAGATTATCCTGACGATTGTTATAAGGAACATGTTATAAATCTTAATATAACTGTATCAAATTCAAATCAATGGACCGGTTCACTTGGAGCAAATCTTCATATTCAGAATATACAAATAGGTAAATACGGAGCTGATGTTAAAAATGGTACCGTGACAACAATTGTTGAGATGCCGAGCTCAATTTATACTGCTTCTGATGTTAAAGCGCAGCTTGGCGGATCAGGTGGTGGTGGTTCATTTAACCCAACAAAGCTTACATATTCGAATGCCCTTGGTCAAACATCTGATACAACCAAGTCATCAACATTTAAGTATTGTTTGTTCTATCCAAGTCTTACAGCAGAGGATCAGACACATACAAGAAAGAATGAGTTAAAATTCGCAGTTGATAATTATGTAGTAACAAACTGTGCAGAACGCAATAATGAAGGAATAGTTACCTTCTATCCATTCGCTATTGATGATAATCTCAGACTCACACCAACTGTAGATGGTGATTTCACTATAAAGGTTGATGATCCTAACATGATTGTGTATTATTCACTTTCAGGTGGTACTACAGGTTCAATGTCGACGAACTATGTTGCTGATCCTAAGGATGGTGGTAATAACTACTTTGTATATCAGTATCAGCCAAAGGGGAACAATGCCGGAACTGTAACATATCTTGGATGTGGTAATACTGTTGTAACAGGTCATACAAGAGAGAATAATGATGAGAGAAGATTCTTCATTAATCTTATTCTTAATGTTGGTAGAAAGAGTACAAGAATGACAACACTTGATCTGTATAGTGTTAAGTCATCTCAGGAGATATCTTCAGATGGTACTATTAAATCAACAAGCCTTATTAAGGGAAATGTTGAAGATAATGGTTCACTCGGCTACAAGATGACTATTATTGAAGGCAACCTTCCGGAGTTCTCTTACTTAGTTACATCTGATATTTCTGTAGATATAGCTGAAGTATGGGCATATTACGATCTAGACTTTGATTCAAAGGATCCTGATGATGAATATCATGAAAATGATAAACATATACTGGTTTATAATAAGACATATAATAAATCGGGAACCTATTCTAAGAAGGATAATCCTTGGATAGCATCAGGTTATCTGGCATGGATTGATAAAGATACAGCGTTTAAGAGTTCTGATGCAACTGTAGTTGTTGATGGTGTTGAACAGCCACAATCAATGCTTGAAGTTAAGAGCGAGTATCTTGCTCCTTATGGCAATGAGTATACTTATATTGTTGTTAAAGTACTTGATACAAAGGGTAATGAATACTATCAGCGTCTTAAGATTATAATTAAACCAGCACTTCATGAGCTTACATGATGAATGTAGGGTTTAATAAAAGAAATGAATTGATTAGTGTGCTAATCACAATTTCATAATGGATACCATGGCCCCAGAGAAATTCTGGGGCTTTTGGTTTATGTAGGTTTTAGCATAATAAAAAGTCGCGGATATCAAATTTGATATCTGCGACTTATACTTTATCAGTTTGGCTTATTAAGTGTACTAATTATAATAATCGATATTTTATTAATAACCAAATATATTAAAATGTTGTTGAGTTGATTGAATATAAATGCATTAAACTCTCGACATATACTCGCCTGTACGTGTATCGATTCTGATTGAATCCCCCTGGTTAACGAAGAGAGGTACGTTAAGTGTAGCACCTGTCTCAACTGTACATGGCTTTGTAGCGTTTGTAGCTGTATTTCCTGCTACGCCAGGCTCGCACTCTGTAACAAGAAGAGTAACGTTGATAGGTGGCTCTACAGAGAATACCTCACCTTTGTATGAGCTGATCTTGCAGTTTTCATTTTCTTTAACAAACTTCATATCGTCCTTGATAAGTGCCTCGCTTACAGGAATCATCTCGAAGCTTTCCGGATCCATGAAGTAGAAGAGCTCGCCATCCTTGTATGAATATGTCATGTCCTTCTTATCAATATGAGCTGTCTCAAGCTTCTCAGTAGGACGGAATGTCTTCTCAACAACACCACCACTCTTGATATTCTTAAGCTTTGTTCTAACAAATGCAGCACCCTTGCCAGGCTTAACATGCATGAACTCGATTACCTGAAAGATATTTCCTTCGATCTCTACGGTTACACCGTTTCTTATTTCACCTGCTGAAATCATTGTTTTCCTCCTTAGAAATACATATCTTGTAATATTTTAATATATTAATCATAATTTTTCAACTTTTTTCTCAGCTTCTTTTATTTATTTCACATTTTTCATCAATATTATCATTGTTACAAAATTTAGGTGTTATTGACTTTTTTCTTTTAAAAATCTTTACACAGATTAAAAACAGTATATAGAATATAAGGGTGACAATGCTGATGGTAATACCTGTATTGATTCCTTTATTTATATAACGTATTGTGATTTTATGATTTCCGGATTTAACGGGAATACCGATTCCCTTAAAGACGGATATCATTTCAACCTCTTTATTATCAACGAACACCTTAAAATCATCCCTAAATGGAAGTGAAACATAAACTATACCATCATCATGTGCATCTATAGTACCAATAATATCATTTCCATCATCATGTACATCATAAAGTACTGATTCGGATAAAGTATCATGTAGTTTTTGCATCGTGTCCTCATTAAGGCGTACAAGATAAAAAGTGTTACCAAGATAGTATTCATATTGGTCTGCGCTCATCTGAAGATATATCACTTCCTGTGTGTCACTTGTTTTAGATGAAAGATGAGAGAAATAACCGTAATTGAGGTAAAAATCACCTTTTAAATTTGCACCAATACCAATACATACTGTTACAAAAGAATTTGGATCTCCCTCTATATAATTTGAATAATCGGACATTACATATGTTGCATTAGGATCATTATTGATTTTTTCAGGATCTGTATCAAATTCAATCTGATCATACAAAGGCTGCCCAGTAATTTTAAAAGCTATTTCATCATGAAGATCAATGAATGTGTTATATTCATAACCGGATTCTAGCTTGTTGTTAATGTCAAGAATAGGATTATCATTTTTGATGAGAAAACCAAAACCGACATTATATGGATTTTCATACAATGAAATATTGTTTATTTCATCTATTTTATTCATGAAAGTATATGTTTCGTTAACCTTAAAATATTGATTAATTATATGGTATTTTACATTAAGAAACAGATCTGATAATGGATTAGATAATCCATATCCAATGTTATTTGCAACAACAGGAATATCAACTCCTAAACATCCAATCATGTTATAATTGGTTCGATTTATGCTTGATGTGAAGAATGAAACAGATTCTGTATTTATTATCATAGCACTGTTTTTTTCTGATGATAAATATTCTGTTCTTACATGTCCTTGATCAAGATTATTTCTTTTTGTAATTATAGATACATTATTATATGAATTCAATTCTAGATTAATATGTGAACTATAGATAGTGTATCTGGTGTAATTAAATGCAGTGATGAGTAACTCTAGTATAAAGAAAAGGGAAATAATTTTTGATATTAATAATCTCTTTTGTTTATGGAAATAGATATTTGTTAAAACCAAATATACGACAATAAATATCAAACTAATAACTGTTGGGAATAGCATTGCAGTATTTGAACTGATTAAGAATAATGATCCTAATAATAGGGTCCATACATAAAAGATTATTAAATGTTTTTTATTATAATCACTATCTATATTCTGAACAAAATCATATATGAGAGTTATCAATAAAAATATATAGAAAAGTGAAAAACGGTTTGGAACAAATACCTGTTTATGCAAACCATGCATAATATAATTAAGGAGTGGATTGTTGAACGAAATGAATAATAGCGCAAGGAGAGATACCTTACGAATTCTTTCGGAGAGATTAATTTTTTTACATAATATATAAAGTGGAATTAACAATACAAATAATAAACCGCAATACATATTGACAGTAGAATTGGAATTTTTATCAATAATAACTGCCGGTGGAGCGATTTTGCCGTAATTGAATATTTGAATAAACTCTGAGGTAAAAGTAAAGTTAGGTGTGTTTGAATCACTAATCTGATAAGGTGATTTTTGTACTGTGTTTATAAATATAGAGAAAAGAGAAAAAGCTAATAACCCTACTGAAATAATGGAGTAGAATGCAATACGTATACCCTTTATGAATAGGTCTTTAATACTCTCAAATTTTTGGCAGAAAAAGTATAAGAAGATGAATTCGCAAACTAAAAATCCCATGTAGTAATCATTAATTATTGTTAAAGATAAAAGTATTACATACATGATGTTAGTATATAAATAGTTCAAATTAAAATGAGATTTCTCCTAAAACATAGTATTATATAAAAAAACAGGAGGAACTCACTATGGCACGTAAAAACAAACAACACGACAAACAGTTTAAACTAGATGCTGTAAGATATGTTAAAGAGCATCCAGATCTCACACAAGTCGAATGCGCTAAAAATCTTGGTATCAGCATTACCACTCTAGCCAGATGGCTATCCCAGTACAGAGATAATGACGGTGATATCCCTGTAAGAGGATCCGGTAACTATGCTACTGACGAACAAAAGGAAATAGCTCGCCTCAAGC